>CAZMNY010000009.1:0-193118 GCA_964567745.1 uncultured Pirellulaceae bacterium
TCGCCATGCGCGACTTTCTCGATCAGAACAGCGATACCGAAGTCGTCCTGCTGCCACCGAAGAGTCCCAACATGAACGCCTACATGGAGCGATGGTTTCGCAGTCTTAAATCCGAGTGCCTCGACCGGATGGTCTTCTTCGGACGAAAGTCACTGGAGAACGCCGTTCGCGAATACGTCGAGCATTACCACGCAGAACGGAACCAACAGGGACTGGGCAATGAGTTGATTGAGCCAGTGGATGATACTGGTTCTGTTGCTGGCAGCATCGAGTGCCGCGAACGACTCGGTGGCATGCTGAAGTACTACCACCGGCGAGCTGCCTGAGGTTACTTCTCAACGACTGGAACATGCACGATCTGCGATGACGGTACGCGCTCACCGCGAAACGACGCCAATTCCTCGTTCAGCGGCCGCTATCTCTGGCCGACGCACGGCCGAAATCGCGAACGATTTCTATTTCTAAAACCTGATTGTCAAAGAGCTTCGCGTTCGGTTCAGTTTTTTGACCCTACGGGGACATCGTCGTCGTCAGGTGTGCAATCGCTGGCAGTCCCGCGTTTTGATTGCTGCGGAGCCAACGCAGGAGCTGCTCAACTTCGTCGCCGGAAATGGCACCGTCTTCAGAGATCCGTGTGCACAAGCTCAGTAGCTCGGCACCGATCCCGTCCTCGCATTGCTGCTTGGTGAGTCTCATGCTCGGTTCTCATTTTGCCTTCAGCGTCGGTATGAGGTGGACCAAGTTGTTCGTACCGCCGGTCTGGCAGCGGCTTCCGCCTGGCCGCGGACCCTTTAGCCAAGTAGGCGAAGGATCTGTTTAGCAGATTCTTTCAAAGGCTCCGTCAAACAAGTCACCAAGAAAAGAAATCAGGTAGTCTTGTTCCCCTTTCGCCGCAGACACCAATCCATAGATCCAGTGAGCGAACATCGCCAGCGACAAGCACATGTTAAGGATACCGACGACCGTACTGAGAAACGGGACGAAGATGACCGGTACTAGAATAACGGAGAAGACAACGCCAAAGACAAACAGCCCTAACTATTGCCGTAGATGAAACGCAGCGAGCGACGACTTGGGGGAACTCTGCTGGTGCAACACAAACGCAACGATCCAACCAACAAGCGTGAAATAGCTGATGATGGCGATCATCTTGCCATCCATTTGCATCTGAACTTTGTTCGACGTCGGCTTATGTTCCTTTTCCGTCGGCGCGATCTGAGTCACGGGTAGCGGTGCGGCAGTCACTGGCGCTAGTCGAATGTCATCCTCAGAAGGGTCGCTCGATGGGATCGTAGCGGATCGATCCGTGTATTCTACCCTATCGACCTGCGGATTTGGGATGGTCAAGGGTTGGCTACAACAAGGGCTCTTGACTCGCTTACCGGCAAGTTCCGGTTTCGCTTTGAATGCCCTGCCGCATTGGCAGACAACCCGAATCGGGTCTGCGGCAGGCTTCAGATCAGGCACTTTTAGAGTTTGGCCGCACGACGGGCAATTCACACTTTTGCCCGCAAGTTCTTGTATCGCCTTAAACGCTGAGCCGCATGAGCAGGTAGCAACGAGGGTCATCTTTGGGGCTCCGTTGCAGCGGTCGAGTGCACTCTGAGAGGCAAGCAACACGTACATTTTGAGCATCTGTGAATGGCATTCTAAAAGTGCGGCACCTGGCACCTGAATAGTGCAGCGCTAGGTTGGTTGCGGGAATGATAACAGGCCTTCCCGGTTTGGCCTAACGACTAGTGATTGTCTTTCTTTCGTCGTCGTTGTTGGGCGTCCTTGAGCCGATGACTTTCGCCCTGGTTTCAAGGATGTGGCACCGATGAGTCAGTCGGTCGAGTGCGGCGGCGGTGAGTCGTTCGCTTCCCAAGACTTCGGTCCAGTTCTCGAAGGGAAGATTCGTGGTGATGATCATGCCCTGGCGCTCGTAGGCCGTGCTGATGATATCGAACAACAGTTCGTGGCAGAATGATGCTCGATGGCGCGTCGCGAGGAGCTGTAAAACCGAAGTCCGCGGCTTGACCGTCTTGGTCTGATTCAGCCGCTCGCGAAGTTGCCTGCAACCGCGTTGACGAGCGATGTGAAAACTGAGAGTGACCTTGAGCGAGTCGTTCACACTTCTAAATTGGCAACTTCTGGGGCCAGCCAATTGATGCCGCAAGAGACGAGCGCGGCCACCACCGGTCCTTGCCGCGTCGTTATCCGAGAGGAATCTCGACGGTTCAAGCCATTTCGCGAGTGCTTCCAACTGGTGAAGACCGTTCTCCGAATCAAGAACTGGACACTTGTCGCGGGACGGGCTTAGAATATCGACCCCACCTTCTACTCTCTCTCCCACGGAAGTCGCACCTATGCGTACGACCCACGCCCGCTGCACCATCTTCCCAATTCTTGCCCTACTCATCGGAAGCTCGACGCACGCGCAGGTCGCAGCGCCACGGCCGCTTGCCGGACACACAGGCGCTGTAAACGCCGCGGTCTACACGCCGGACCAGCGGCATGTGATCACGGTTGCGGCCGATCAGACGATTCGCATTTGGAAATCCGGCACTGGCGAAGAGCTTCGCGCTCTGTTGGGACACACCGGCCCCGTACTCAGTGTTGCCAGCAGCCCGGACAGTCTGTCGCTTGTCTCCGGAGCGGGCGACAACGCCCTGCGGATTTGGGATGTGCCGCGGGCCGATCCGTTGCGAGTTTTCGGGACTCCCTCGTCAATCGTCCGGGACGTGACGATCAGCGCCAATGGTCAGTGGGCGGTCTCGGTCTCCGAGGACAAAGAGTGTCGTGTCTGGAGCCTCAAGGACGGCAAGGTCGCGATGTTGCTCAAGGGCATGACGGAGCTTCCTTTGGCTGTTGCGGCGCGCGGCGACGGAAATCAAATCGCAAGCGGTGACGAATCCGGTGCGATCTGGAGTTGGGAAACGCTCGAAGGCGGCCTCGACGGTCGCGTCGAAGCGCATGTTGGAGGCGTTCGCGCGCTCTTGTTTCATCCCAACAACCAGCAACTCGTCTCTGCCGGCGACGATGGCATCGTCAAGGCTTGGCAACTTCCCTTAACAAGGCCACGTAACCTGGACGGACACAAATCTCCCATTCACAGCGCGGTCGTCACCAACAACGGCCAATTGGCGATCACCGGCGGCGATGAGGCAATCTTGGTGCACCGTTTGGCTGACGGCGTGCAGGTGCGAGAATTGAGCGGAGCGGACGGCTCCACCGAAGCGCTTGCGGTCAGCTTGAACAACGCCATCGCCGCCGCCGCTGGCAAGAAGGGCGTTGTGCAGTTTTGGAATCTGGCCGACGGTGCAGACCGGTTTCGGCTCAGGGGGCATGACCAGCCGATCCACGCCATCGCTTTCCATCCAGATAACGGACGTTTGGCAACGGCCGGAGCAGACGGCACAATTCGTATCTGGCGACTCCCTGCCCCACCTGTGGCGCTCGCGGGGCATACAGTCGATGTCGTCGCAACGGACGTCAGCCGCAATGGTGCGACTGCGGTTACGGCATCGGGCGACAAGAGCGTTCGCCTTTGGAATGCCGCCAACGGACAACCACTGCGGACACTCAGCGGACATGCGTTCGCGGTGAGCGACGTCGCAATTCGAGGGGATAGCGCCCAAGTCGCTAGTGGCGACGCGTCTGGCGAGATTCGACTTTGGAACCTCGCTGACGGCGCGCCGCAAGGCGTGATTGGCGCCCACGGCCGATCGCTTTACTCACTTGCTTACGGACCCAAAGGCGAACGCCTTGCATCGGTGGGACAGGACGGCTTGCTGAAAGTCTGGAAACTGCCCCTGCCAGCGCCAGTAGCGTTTGCCGGCAACGCCCAGGCCGTCACCTCGATCGCTGTTACGTCCGACAAGAAATTCGTCATCACCGGGAGCGCGGACAAGTCGATTCGTGTTTTTGACGCAGCAAACGGACAACAAGCCAGGTCGCTAGCCGACGTTCCGGAAGCGGTCGCGAGCCTTGCGCTCAGTTCGGACGACAAATTCGTCGCCGCCGGCGCAGTCAACGGCGTGATCAAGCTCTGGAAGACCGCGGACGGGTCGCCGTTCATGGGTTTCACGCCGCCCGTCGAGGGAGAGTTGCCGACGCCCTCAACACTCATCGGCCACGAGGGGAAAGTGGTCTCGCTTTGGCTGGACACGGAATCCAGACGCATCGTCTCAGCTGGAGCCGACGGAACGGTTCGTGTTTGGCGAGTCCCGGAAGCTCCGCAGCGAATTGCTGATAATGCCGGGGCCGCCTCAAAGTTTGTTGTCAGCGCCGATGGAAAACGATCGGCGACAGCGGCCGTCTTCGAAGGTAAACCCGCGGTGCTCATCCGTGATCTCGAAGCCGATGGGCAAATCCTAAAACGCCTGCTGGGGCATCAGGCATCGGTTACATCGCTCGCATTTCAAAAAGACGGATCTCAATTGATATCCGGCACCGCCCAGGGCGAATGCGCCGTTTGGAACTTGAAGGAAAGCAAGTTTCCTTTGGTTCAAAACGTGAAACTATCGGCCTCCGTCTCGGCCGTCGCGCTCAGCGACGACGGGAAAGAACTCTTTGCAGCCGTTGGCAATTCCATCCACCACCATCAGGTCGCGGACGGGAAGGAGTCCCGCGTACTCACCGGGCATGGGGGAGCAGTGTCTTCGCTTGCGGTCGCGGGACCGATTCTGTTTTCGGGCGCCGCGGACAACACTGTCCGCGGATGGACGATCACCACCGGCGCCGCCGCTGGTCAAATGAATCATGGCGCCGCCGTTGTCGACATTGCCATCAGCCCCGATGGAAAGCAGATCGCATCCTGCGGCGCCGACAACGTCATTAAGCTCTGGACCGCCGCTGGCGGCGCTGCTGCGGGTGCGTTGACGGGGCACGCTAGTCCGATCGTGGCGGCAAGGTTCAGCCCCGATGGTTCTCGAGTCGCAAGCGTAGGAGGAGACGGCCTATGGTTCTGGGATACCGGGTCCGTGCGCCGTCTGGAGACAACCTCTCTTGCTCTCGCCAAGGCCAAGGGATTGGGATTCTCGGGCACCAAGGTATTCGTTGGCGCCGACGACGGAACGGTCCAGTCGCACACGACGAATCTGCAGCTGTTGGTCGAGGCTCACGAAGGCGGCGTGTTAGCCGCTGCGTTTCCCGCGGATGGAAAGGGCATCGCCACTTCCGGGGCCGACAAGACGCTCAAGCTCTGGAACCTGAGGGATGGAAAACTGCTGACGACTTTCGCCGGCTCGGCCGACCTCATTCATGCCGTGTCGATGTCGTCCGATGGGAAACAAGTAATCGCCGGCGGTGCGGACAAGATCCTGCGAATCTGGCAAGCGCCTGCAGCCCCATCCGCTCAACCAACGCCCCCGACCGAACAATGGGAATGGGCCTCGCCGATCAAGATGATCGACATTACCGACACCAATGAAGATGTCGTTATCGCGACGGACGACAAGATCATTCGCGTTTGGGATCTGGCGTTGGGCAAAGAACGCGAGCGTCTGACGGTTCGCGCCGCGGATATCACGGCGCTGGTCAGTCGCAATGCGGACCAGATCGTTGTTGGCGGAGCCGATAACTCCGCCGACCTTCACGCGTCCGCGATTACGCACATTCAGTCACTCGCGGAAACCGCAGAGACGGCCATCGACGTCGCGTTCCATCCCGACGGGCAACGACTCGCGGTGGTCGGAACCGGCAATACACTGGACCTCTGGAAGATCGGCGAAGACGGCGCGATGACCAAGGCGAGCTCGCTCCCCGCCAATCCTGCGACATCGCCGGGCTGGACCGCTGCCCGACAAGCGAGCGTGTCGATACGCGGCGAGGGCGACATTGCAGCGTCACTCGACGCGGCGGGGCGAACGAATGTTTGGAACCTCGCCGACGGTAAACTCCTTTACTCGCTCGCTGCGCCGGCAACACCCGCAGCGGCGGCGGCTGCCGAGAAACCGCCTGAGCCAAACGGCGATTTGGCGTTTTCGGCGGATCAATCGAAACTTGTTGTGGCGCACGGAGTCACGGTGCGTCTTCACGATGCGGAATCTGGTCGAATGCTGCAGCAATGGCGCGAGGACGCTGCCGTCACCGCCGTCGCCGCCACGCCCGATGCGTCGCGTTTGGTCGTGGGTCGTTTGGGAGAGGTGAACAATGTCGACTTGAGAACCTTTTCATTGGAGCGTCTGATCGACGCCCATCAGGGGGCCGTGCGGAGCGTCGCATTCTCAGCCGACGGTGCCGCACTTCTCAGCGGCGGAGCCGACAAGGCGGTTCGACTTTGGAACACAGTGGAAGGAACACTACTGTTCAATTATGCGGGGAGCCAAGATGTTGTCGCCAGTGTTGCGATCTCGCGCGACGGAGCTCGAGTCGTAGCTGCAGGCGCGGACAAGGCGATTCGCGTGTGGCCCCGGACTCCGCCAACTGAGGAAGGCAGCAAACCATCCGATCCTATCGAGCCGACGGCGGTGTTTGCATCCCCTGCCCCGGTTCGAAGTCTGAGCATCAGCCCCGATAACTTGAAACTGGCCATCGCTTCCGACGATAAGATCCTTCGCGTTCTCGACCTCGCCGAAGGGTACGAGCTGGAGCGGTTTGCGAGGCATGAGACGCCAGCAACCTCAGTCTCTTTCTCCAGCGACAACAAGACATTGCTTTCGGTGAGCGAGAAAGCGGCTCGCGTTGACGGACTCTCGCTCGTGAAAGCGTTCCGCGCTAGCGAGACGCCGATTCAAGACATGACGCTCGCCAGCGCCGGGGCGCAGGTTGTGACCGCAGCAGGTGAAGGCGTCAAACAATGGACACTGGCGACAGGGGCTCTCGTCCGCATGTTCGAACAACCCCAACCGCCCTCCTCGAGCGACGAGGCGGTCGTTCCAGCCGTGCAGGAACCGAAACCTCCGACGCCGTACGTCGCCGTCGCGACTCGCGCCGACAACGCGCAGCTCGCCGCCGTCGACCACAAGAACAACTTGCTGATTTGGAATCCCGCCAACGGCCAAGTGATCGCGAACAACAAATTGCCCACTCCGGTCAAACGGTTGGCGTATAGCCGCGATAATCAGAAACTCGTCGCGGTTGGCGAGGATGATCGGTTACGTTTCTACAACCCGGCCGACGCGGAACTCACCTACGAGTTGACATCGGACAAGCCGCTAAGGGGTATCGCTTTTTCTGCGGACAGCCGCACGGTGCTGACCGGCGGCGAGGCGTTGCGGGAATGGCGTTATGCATCCCCGACCGCAGTTCGGACGCTAACGGGTCATGGCGGACCAGTCCTTGGGGTCGCCTACAGCCCCTCCGGACGTTGGATCGCCTCCGCCAGCGCGGACCAGACAGTTCGAATCTGGGACGCCAATACCGGCGCTCAATCGAAGAGTCTCACGGGACATCAGAGCGCTGCGTACGCCATCGCATTCAGTCCCGATGAATCGCTGCTAGTTTCGTGCGGGGCCGAGAAGGGCTTGCGAGTTTGGGACGTCCTAGGGGGACGCCAACTCAAACAGATCGCGATTGGCGACGATAGCCTCTATTCCGTGACCTTTCTTTCCGACGGGAAACGGATTGCCGCGGCGGGACTCGAACGCAAGATCTACATCGTCAACGTCCTGACCGGGGAACTGCAGACCACCATCAACAAGCATGACGATTATCTTTACCGAGTCGCCATTAACCAAAACGGCTCGCGAATGCTCTCCTGCGGCTACGGCGGCAATATTCTGCTCTGGAATACCGCGAACAACCAACTCTTGTTTGAAGCGAATGTCGGCAGCGTCGCCAACTTTGCCGATTTCGCTCCCGACGGCCAACGCATTGTCGTCGCGTCGGACGACGGCAAGGCCTATTTTGTCGACGTCCCGGCCAATGCAAGGTAGACTCACCGTCCAATGAGCGAATCGAACTATTCGTCGGTCAATCGCACCGTCATCAAAAACACCGTCGCGGGGATTACCGCGATGCTTTTTCTGCTACCGATCCCGGGCCTGGCGGAAGAGCTTGCTTCGGGCTTGCGCGTGGGACAACATGCCAATCAGTTCCTGGTCAAGGACTGCACTGGCCCTGCGGCGGGCAAGACGCTTTGCTATTACTGCCGATACGCCGACCGCCCTGTCATCGCGCTTTTCGTTCGCGAGATCAGTGACGACATCGCGAACCTCGTGGGCAGAATTGATCGCGCGGTTTCGAGTCACGAAAAAGAACGGCTCGCCGCCTTTGTCGTGTTCGTTGGCAAAGACACGCCTGAGGCGGAGGCGCAATTGAAACGCTTGGCGAAGCGCCAACGTCTGCGTAATACGCCCTTGACGATCTATCGAGAAAGCCCGCAGAAGTTGGCGGACCTTTACCGCATCAACCCGGACGCCGCCGTCACCGCTCTGGTTTGGCAGGAGCGGCGCATCACAGTGAACCGTGCTTACCCAGCCTCGCAACTTTCGCGCACACAGGTGAGGGATTTTCTTAAGGCGGCCGAGTCGAGCTTGAAGCCCTGAAACAGCATGCTGTTTCTTCCCGTTCGCACGAATCCGTCCGCCCGCAAACGGCCTCAATAAAACGGGGAAAAATCGTGAAGATTTGTTTGTTCTGACAACGAATTCTAATAGACTTCTCATTACATCAAAGTACGCCGATGTAATTCTAGCAGACCCAAACCAGCACATTTCACTTTCATCTGGTCAACGGAGAGCACAGATGTTGAACCTGTTTACGGGCGGTCGCAATACAAATTGTGAAGGCGCAACGCGTCGCGATTTTATCAGAATAGGTTCGCTTGGCTTGGGCGCATTAGCATTGCCCGACTTGCTGCGAGCTCGGGCGGCGGCGGCCGCTGCTGGGAAAGAGGTCAAGGACACATCGGTGATCTGGCTCTGGCTCTCTGGCGGTCCGACGCACGTCGAAACATTTGACCCAAAGATGACCGCTCCAAGCGAGTACCGAAGTGTCACAGGAGAGGCCGCGACGCCGGTTCCTGGTTTGACCATCGGCGGGACGCTGCCCAAGATCGCCTCTGTCGGCGACAAGATGGCGTTCGTGCGTTCCTTCGCACACAGCAACAGTGGACACGGCGGCGGTACGCATTACGTGATGACCGGATATGACAACCGATCCATCGACAACGGCGGGCTGCCGAGTCGGCCGTCGCTGGGTTCAATCCTGTCGCGCGTACGGGGACCGAACAATCTTGCGACAGGAATGCCGACGTACGTTCGACTCAACGGCATCGGTTCGGACGGGCCCGCCTTTTTGGGCGCGGCGTACAGTCCGTTCGATCCTAATGGACAAGCGCGCAACAACATGTCGCTGGTGGTTAAAAAAGACCGCTTGGACGATCGTCGCGGCTTGCTAAGAATCCTGGACAACGCGAATCGCAGCGCGGATCGCAGCAGGTCAATGGAAGGCCTTGATGCGTTCGAGCAACAGGCGTTCAACCTGGTTTTGAGCCGTTCGCAACAAGCGTTCGATTTGAAATATGAAAACCGCCGTGTGGCGGACCGTTACGGACCGGGTCTGGGCCAGCAACTGCTGATGGCGCGTCGCTTGTGCGAAGCGGGCTGTGGTTACGTTACAGTGAACTACGGCGGATGGGACATGCATAGCCAGATCCAGAATGCGATGAAGTCGCGTTCGCCGCAACTCGATCAAGCCGTTTCGGCATTGGTAGAGGACATCAGCCAACGGGGTCAGGAGAAGAACATTCTGCTGGTGATCAGTGGAGAGTTCGGCCGCACGCCCAAAGTGAACAGGAACGCTGGACGAGATCACTGGGCGCCGCTGAGCACGCTGGCGCTCGCTGGCGGTGGACTGAAGATGGGGCAAGCGGTTGGCGAATCGGCGGCGAAAGTCGACGTACCCAAGACCACTCCGATCAAGCCGCAGGACTTAATGGCCACCATTTTCGAAGTCCTGGGTATCGATCGTCGCGCGCAATTCGTCAATCAGTCGGGCCGGCCAACATATATGATTGAGGCGGGCAAGCCAATCGAGGCGCTCGTCTAGGCCGATTCGGCGCGGGCCGAGCGGCCCGCTCTTTTTCTGCGGCGACGACCCGCTGGCGTCGCCGCACGGACTCGCCCCTCTGGTCCGAGCTTGCTCGCACGTTCGTCATCCCGCTGACAGGATACGCCATGCTAACGAAACGTCCCGCTCTTTCGTTTGCTCTGCTTGTAACTCTTACGTTCGCGGCGAACGTCGACGCTGCTGACTTCCCGGGCTTAGGCCCCGCCGGCGCATTGCAGTCGATCGCTTTCGAACGGCCGGGCGATTTGACGTTGCGGGGACCTAACGACCGCGCTCAGGTGGTCATCGCTGGCAAGTATGCCAGCGGACAAGAGCATGACCTCACACATGAAGCGACATACAAGACGGAAGCTGCGGGAATCGTCTCCGTAAACGCCGAGGGTTTCATCATCCCATTGGCCGACGGCGAGACCAAACTAACGGCGACCGCCAACGGGAAGACGACGATTCTCGCGTGCCGCGTCGAAAACTTCGCGTCGCAACAACCGATCAACTTTTCTGACGAAGTTGTGCCGATCTTGACCAAGGCTGGTTGCAACGCCGGCGGCTGTCACGGCAAGTCCGGCGGACAGAACGGCTTTCGTTTGTCGCTATTGGGTTTCTACCCCGACGAGGACTACGAATGGATCGTCAAGGAGAATCGAGGGCGCCGTGTTTTTCAGGCCGCTCCCGAATTCAGTTTGCTGCTCACCAAGCCGCTCAATCAAACCCCTCACGGCGGAGGACGACGCATCGACGAGGGCTCGTATGAGCATTCGCTTCTCGTTCGCTGGATCGGGCAAGGGATGCCCTTTGGGGAAGAGGACGATCCAGTGGTCGAGCGGATCGAGGTGTTTCCCAAACATCGCGACATGAATCAGGGAGCGCGGCAGCAGTTGCAGGCGATTGCCTTCTACAGTGATGGTTCGAGCCGTGATGTCAGCCAAATGGCGACCTACGAATCGAATGACACGGAGATGGCGGATGCGACCACGGCAGGTCGCGTGACGGTCTTCGATCGCCCCGGCGAAGTTGCCGTCATGGTTCGATTCCAGGGCCAGGTGACGGTTTTTCGAGCGAGCATTCCTCTGGGCGTGCCGGTCAAAAATCTACCGACGCCAAAGAACTTTGTCGACAACCAGGTATTTGGCAAGCTGAAAAAACTGGGCATCCCACCTTCACCGCTCAGCGACGATTCCACATTTGTACGCCGCGTTCATCTGGATATCACCGGCCGATTACCGACGGCCGAAGAAGCGCGTTCGTTTGTTGAATCGACCGACCCCACGAAACGGAGCAAGTTAATCGATCGCTTGCTAGATAGCCCCGGTTACGGCGACTACTTCGGCAACAAGTGGGCGATGGTGCTTCGTAACAAGCGGGCTCGCCAGAGCCTGGGCGTTTCCTTCCGCTTCCACGATTTCATTCGCCGCTCGCTTCAAAACAATGTCCCCTATGACCAATTTGTGCGAAGCATCCTCGCCGCCTCGGGCGATGTCACGACTAATCCCGCAGTCGCCTGGTACACCAACGTGAACAGCGCCACCTCCCAAGTGGAAGACACGGCGCAACTCTTCCTCGGCTTGCGAATTCAGTGCGCGCGATGCCACCACCATCCATTCGAACGATGGAGCCAAAACGACTACTACGGTTTTCAGGCCTTCTTCTCTCAGGTAGGCCTCAAAGCGAATCGCAACAACATGGCCAACTCGGAGGTGTTTCATCGTGGCGGAGCCGCAACGGCCACCAACCCTCGCTCCAAAATCGCACTCAAGCCGACGGGACTGGGCGGCGAGCCGCTGGAAGTGCCGAACTATGAAGATCCTCGACACGCACTTGTCGACTGGATGACCGCGACCGACAACCCGTTTTTCGCCAAGGCATTGGTCAACCGCTACTGGAAACACTTCTTCGGCCGAGGCATCGTGGATCCGGAAGACGACATGCGAGTGACCAATCCACCGTCGAACCCCGAACTGCTTGACGCATTGGCAAAGCACTTCATCGACTCGAAATTCGACCTTAAACAGCTGGTTCGGACCATCTGCAACAGCAATGCCTACCAGTTGAGTAGCGAACCGAACGAATACAACCAAACCGACAAGCAGAACTTCTCCAGTTTCTACCCGCGGCGTATGAATGCCGAACCGCTTTATGATGCGATCAACCAGGTCGCGGCCTCACAGATTCGCTTTAACGGCATGCCGGTCGGAACGCGAGCAGTGCAGTTGCCTGACAGCGGATTCAATGATTACTTCTTGCTCGTATTCGGCAAGCCGCAAGCAGAGAGCGCCTGCGAGTGCGAACGGAGTAGCGAGGCGAATCTCGCGCAGTCTCTTCATCTACTCAATTCGACGGACATCCAAAGCAAGCTAACTGCGTCGGCCGGACGTTGCCAACTGCTTTCGGAGTCCGAAAAGAGCGACGCCGAAAAGATCACCGAGTTATACTACTGGGCGATGGCTCGACCGCCTTCGGAAACGGAGATGGCGGCGTTGACCGAGTACCTCAATCGGAAGACGGATAAACGCAAGGCGTTTGAAGACATCCTCTGGGCGTTATTTAACACCAAGGAGTTCTTGTTCGTTCGATAACGCCGTGGATCGCAGAAGCGATGCAAGGAGCTACTCATGTGCATTTTGGCCCCGCGTCTGCTTTCCGCCTTGACGTTTTGCGTGCTTAGCGGTCTTGCCGCCACAGCCCTGCAGGCTCAATTGCCCGCCACGCGATTGGGAGGCGTTTTCCCTTCCGGTTCGGGTCCCAACCGCTCACTGGAAGTAACGATCAGCGGAGCCGACTTGGACGACGTCGATCGTCTCATGTTCTCCCACCCCGGCATCACTGCCAAGCAGAAGATGGCGGAGCCAGGCCCGTTTGATAAGGGCCCTCAGCCCGTTGCGAACCAATTCGTCGTCAACGTGGCGGGTAACGTGCCCATTGGGAACTACGAGGTTCGGGCTGTCGGCAAATACGGAGCCTCTAACCCGCGCGCCTTTGCGATCGACGACATCCCCGATGCGGTGGAGACAGAGCCGAACAACGATATTAAAAACGCCATGGAGTTTACGATCCCCGCGATCGTTCATGGACAAAGTAACCAAGCGACCGACGTCGACTTCTACAAGTTCACAGTTTCGGCGCGGCAAAGGCTTATCGTCGCCAGTTTGACGCACAGCGTCGACACACCGATCGACTGCACCATTTCTGTTTACGATGCATCGGGAAGGGTCGTTGGCAGCGCGGCCTCGGCCGACGGGCAGGCAGCGCTCGTCGATTTCGTGACCACCGCGGCAGGCGAGTACGTCATCAAAATCCACGACTCGACTTTCCAAGGCGGCGCCGAGCATGTCTATCGACTGTCCGTCGGCGCGCTGCCTCACATCGATTTCGTTTTTCCTCCCGCGGGGCTGGCGGGCGGGAATCGGCCATTCACAATTTTCGGCCGCAACCTTCCTGGCGGGAAGCCCTCCGGACTGCTGCTCCATGGCAGTTCGCTGGATTCGGTCAACGTGAACATTCCCTTGCCCGGAGTTGGTGCTGCACAGGCGTTGGCCGTGCACCCGGGCCTGCCGCCAGCAAGCGCGTCGCTTGATGCGATCGCGTATCGCATCAAGGGCCCGCGAGGCTCGTCGCAACCGGTGGCTGTCGGCCTCGCCGCCGCAACTCCGGTGCTTGAAGCCGCGGATAACAATACGCCATCCAAAGCCCAGACGCTCAAGACGCCGTGTGAGGTGATGGGCAAGTTCTTTCCGCAACGCGACCGCGATTGGTTTCAGTTCGAAGCGAAGAAGGGCGATGCGATCGCGATCGAAGTGATCTCGCAGCGATTCGGAATGCCCACGAATCCCAGCTTAGTTGTACAAGCGGTGACGCCCGCCGAAGGGGACAAACCGGAAGCTGTGCGGCAACTTGCCTATGTCTATGAGTCGACGGCACTAAGCGGCGGCCCCGAATTCGATACTCGCCATCGCGACGCAACGTACGAATTTGCAGTGCCCGTCGATGGCCTGTATCGCGTCATGGTGCGCGACGCCTACGCCGACGTGAGCCCCGATCCGAGGCGGACTTACCGGTTGGCAATCTACAAAGGCCAGGAAGATTTCCGATTGGCCGCAGTGCCCGAGCAGTCGTATTCCGGAGTGTTGATTCGCAAGGGCGGCCAGGCTGGAATTCGGGTCGTGGCTTTCCGCCGAAATGGATTTGATGGTGAAATTCGCTGCACGGCAACGGGCTTACCCGCCGGCGTCACGTGCAGCGACGCGGTCATTGGACCAGGCAGTAGCCAAGGCATGCTGGTCCTCAATGCGGCCGCGAATGCCGCTGTGGCCACGGCGGCGATTCAGGTTGTCGGCAAATCGAAAGTGGGCGGCGCGGAACTCACGCGGCAAGCTCGGTACGGCGCCGCAAAGAGACCGACCGCAGCGCGAACGAATCCCAATCAGAATATCGCAGCGGTCGACGGTCGCTTGACGCAAAATCTTACTGTTTCCGTCTCGGCCGGTGAGAAGGCGCTGGTCGCCTTGCAGGCGGGGGATGGCAAAATCTGGGAGACGTCCCGCGCCGGCAAGTTGCAGATTCCCGTCAAGCGAAGCGGGGACTTCAAGGGCCAAATTAATTTCATCGGTCGCGGACTACCCGGCGTCAATTTCCCGGTGGCCAATGTCCCCGCAAACAAGGCGGACGGACAAGTCGCCGTGAACCTGACCAGGACGATTCCGCCAGGCACCTACACATTCTATCTGGACGCGATTGCCCAGCAGGTCAACTACGCCCGTAATCCCGAGGCGGCGGCGGCGGCAGCGGAGCGAAAGAAGGAAGTGGATGCAATCAAGACGAAGGCCGATGCGGACGCCAAGACGGCCGCGACCGCCAAAGCCGCCGCTGACAAATTAGCAACGGAAACAACTGCCGCAGCGACGGCCGCCACAAACGCAAAGAACGCTGCGGATAAGGCGCAT
The DNA here is from genome assembly GCA_964567745.1 of uncultured Pirellulaceae bacterium. GTDB lineage: Bacteria > Planctomycetota > Planctomycetia > Pirellulales > Pirellulaceae > CAZMNY01. Next base: position 14,934 of record CAZMNY010000009.1, read on the forward strand.
GCCGACGCAACGACCACCGCCGCAGCCGCCGCTGACAACTCTGCGAAGGCAGCCGCCAGCGCGGCCGTCAAAAAGGAAGACAAGAATCTCGCGACGGCCGCATCAGCGGCAAAAAAAGCCGCCGATGACGCCGCCGCCAAAGTCGCCACCGCGACGACTCAACAGGTCGTCGCCGTCAAGGCGCTTGCGGATGCAACCGCGAAGGCAAAGGCCGCCCAGGAAGCAAAGACCCTGTCCGACGCCAAAGCGGCCGAAGCTACCTCGTTGGCCCAGGCCGCAGCCCAGCTTAAGACCCAAGCGGATCAGCAAGCGACCGCGCTGACGAACGCCGCCAAGCCGAAGAAGATTAACGTCCCAGTCGTCTCGACGCCCATCACGCTCAAGATCGCACCCGCTCCCGTGACGCTGACTGAACCTAAACCCGCATCCCTGAAGCAAGGTGAAAAAGCGGAAGCCGCCATCGTGATCACCCGTCTATTCAAATACCCGGGTCAAGTGAATTTCACGACCGCGATTCCCCAAGGCGTGGCTGGCCTATCGATTCCAAATATTTCCGTACCCGCCAACCAAACGCAAGGCAAGCTCACGATCACTGCCGCCGCCACGGCGACGGAGGGCGAACACCAACTGACTTTGCGCGGCACCATGAATTACAACGGCCAAAACCTAACTGTCGAACAACCCTTGAAACTGATCGTTCAAAAAGCCGCCCCGAAGGCCAATTAGCACCGGCTCGAGGGTACATGCCAAAGACCCGGCACTCGATGCACGTACCGCTTAGCTGACACTCCCACCGTTCCCCACCATTCCTCCACAGAGCACTTTCGAGCCGCAACCCCGCTCGGCAACGAAAGCAACAGAGACCATGACCCAAGTAAAACGGATATTTTGCCTGGCGGTGCTCGCAATGCTCGCGCCGCTCGTCGGCAAGGCCGCCGAGCAACCCATTGCGATCGCCAAGGTCAATCGAAGCGAACCGGTCGACTTCAAGAAGGACATCGTGCCGATCCTGCAACGCAGCTGCCTTGCCTGTCATAGCGCGAGCGATGCAAATGGCGAACTCAATCTGGAAACGCCGCAAGCGATGATCAAGGGCGGAGACTCGGGCCCTGCGATCGTTCCCGGAAAGAGCGGCGAAAGCCTGCTGCTAAAGGTCGCCGCCCATCAAGACGAGCCCCTCATGCCGCCCGAAGACAACGACGTCTCGGCAAAGAATCTCAACTCACAGGAACTCGGCCTGCTCAAGTTGTGGATTGACCAGGGAGCCAAAGGGACGGGCACCGATGGCATTCTTTCTCCCGCGAGTTGGAAGCCGCTTCCCCCTGGCAAGCATCCGATCTTCGCCGTGGCCGTTTCTCCGGACGGACAATTTGCTGCGTGCGGCCGCGCGAACCAGATCTTCATTTACCACGTCGCCACGGGACAGGTCGTAACACGGCTGAATGATCCCTCGCTCCAAGAGGCCAGCGCCGACAAGAAACCCGGCGCGGCTCATCTGGATGTTGTGCAATCGCTGAGTTTCAACAGTCAGGGCGACATGTTGGCTTCTGGAGGATTCCGCACGGCCAAGCTCTGGCGATACCCAAGAGACGTGCAGGCGTTCAGCGTTACCGCCGAGGCGGAGATTCGCGCGGTGGCCGTCAACAACGATCACACGTTTGCGGCCGTGGGAGCAGCGGACGGAAAAATCCGGCTCTGGCCTCTCAACAAGCAGAGTGAAACACCCGAAGTCCGGATCCTCGAAGGACACGCTGGCGAGATTCGCGGCCTTTGCTTTTCCGCCGACGGCTCCCGATTGATCTCCGCTTCTGCCGACAAGACCGTCCGGGTCTGGAATGCAAACGATGGTTCACTCGCGGGACGTATCGACGCAGCGGGGGAAATCCACAGCGTCGCCAGCGTTCTGTTGCCTGGCGATTCGACAGTCGCAGATGCGGCGCCGGTCGAACACATCGCGACCGCTGGAACGGACAAATTGATCCGCATTTGGAAAACGCCGACGCGACTTCCGCAACCAGTGGCCATCGAAACCACCAAGCCCGCCGTGCTCGCCGTAAGCCAGGACGGCACCTTGCTCGCCACGGCCAACGGCGAAGGCGAAGTTCGGATTCAAGATGCCAAGACTGGCGAAGTTCGATTCCGCTGGAAGGCGCACCCAGCGGCGATTCACTCGCTGGCGTTCGGACAAACTCCGGCTCCTCCCGCCGGCACCGCACCGGAGACGGCCATTCCCGCCGAACGACGTTTCGCGACGGCGGGAAGCGACGGCGTGGTCCGAGTCTGGTCTTTGGGCCGTCTCGGAACGGAAGTAAAAGCTGAAGCAAGACCAGAAGCTAAAACGGCCGTACCTCTCGCCAAGCCCGAAGACGCCGAACCCGCACAGTTGTTTGCCTTACGAGGAACGCTCACCCCGGTCCGAAGCGTCGGATTTCGCAAAGACGGCAAACAGCTCGTCGCCGGCGCCGAAGATGGAACGTTGACGGTCTGGAGCCTGGAGTCGCCCGCCGCCCCCAACCAGGCGACTCGCACGCTTGAACCGTTGATCGTCGCGGAAGCGTTGGACCCCAAGAGCGCCTCGCGCCCCCTGGCGGTAAGCAGCCCGGACAACAAGCTGTTGGCGGTCACCGCCACAGTCAACGGCCATCACGCCGTTCTGGTGCGAGATATCGCTACCGGAAACTTGGTGCAATCGCTGCTAGGACACGCGGGGCCAATTACGTCGATGGCGTTCAGCAGCGACAGCCGAAAAATCGCCACTGGCTCCGACGATAAGACAGCTCGAGTTTGGAATCTCAACTCGGCTAAATTCGCTGAGATCGCCAGGTTTAGCAAGCACGAAGGCCCAGTCACGGCCGTCGCTTTCAACAGCGATTCGACGCAAGTGCTTTCCGGTTCGTTTGACAATTCTGTGAAACTTTGGAGTGCGGAAACCTCCGAACTCGCAATCGATTTTCCCGGTCACGCCGGGCCGATCAGCGGCGTCGGATTCTTGGCAAACAATCAGCCGATCTCCGCTTCCGCCGATAAGACGGTGCGAGTCTGGAATCCGGCCAACGGGAAAGCCGCCCGCAGCCAAACGGAAACTTCAGCCACGAGCGCCATGTGCGTCGCCCGGGACGGGAGCCGATTTGCCGTCGCTGGCGCCGACAAGAGTCTGAAGGTTTACGCCGCTGCCGGCGGTGCCGCTCAATTGACGCTCGCCGGTCACGCGGCCCCCGTGCATTCGCTCGCATTCTCAGCTGACAGCAAGCGTCTCGTCTCCGGTGCCGATCCTGCAGCCATCGTTTGGGATGCAACGGATGGACGGTTGCTGGAAATGTTCCCCTCGGCGGAAAAGCAACTCAGTTGCGTTGCTTACGGCGAGACCGCGTCGCAAGTGTTGCTGGCGGATCGTAAGCAACGCGTGACATTGCAGGCGATGCAGTTTGTCGGTGCGGGACGAGGGATGACGAAGCCGGTCATCGCGGCGGCCTGGCACCCGAACGGCCAGACCGTGTTGGCTGGTTGTCAGGACGGGACGGTTCGTGGATTCACTGTTTCAAATTTTGTTCAGGCCTTCTCAGCCAATCATGGCGCTCCGGTGCACGCATTCGCGATAAGCGAAGACGGAGCCAAAATGGCTAGCGGCGGAGAAAACAAGATCGTCAAACTCTGGAACCCGGCGAACGGAGCCCCGTTGCAACCGGCGCAATTGGCTCTGGCGGGTCCAGTTCGAGGAGTCGATTTTACGGCGGATGGACGTCGCTTGGTCGCTGGGTCGATTGAGGGCCAACGAGGACAGTTAGTCGTCTTTGACGTTGCGACGCCAACTGGCGCGGCGGAGCACAGCGTCGTGGGACACGCCGAAGGCGTAATCGCCTGCCTGGCAACCTTCAAGGGAGAGCGAGGCCTCTCGCTGTCGAGTGACGGGATCGTGCTGACTTGGGAGCTGTTGGCCGCAAAGAATCTCACAGGTCACACGCAACCGGTGACCTCGCTTGCCGCGGTTCCGCCGCAAATGGGACAGCCGCTTCAGTTATTGAGCGGCAGTTTAGATGGAACTGTTCGCCGCTGGAATCTGCAAACCGGACAGGTGCTCGCCCAGCTCAATCATGGCGCACCGGTGACAAGCGTCGCGGCGCGTGGCGACGCGCAAAGATGGGCGTCGGCAAGTTCGAATAACACCATCCGACTCTGGAACGCCGCCAACAACGCTCAGGTAGCCCAAATGACTGGCGACCTGCGAGCGAAAACCTTGGTCGCCAAGCTGACGCGTCAGAAGACGGACGTGACCGCGAAGGTCACCGCCGCGAAATCCGCGCTCGACACAGCGGAGAAGGCCGTTCCCGGAAAGGTCACCGCGGAGAAGACGGCTGCGACTGCGCTAGGCGCCGCGACCAAAGACGTTGAGGCGAAGGCTGCCGTATTGACCGTCGCGTCGACCAAGAAGTCGAATGCCGAACGTCTCGCCATTGAAGCGGCGGCCAAGGCTCAGGCCGCCGCTCGAAAAATGGCGGATACAGACGCACTGGCGGCCAAGCTAACGCTGGTGGCAACCGAACTGGCCTCCAAAGCAGCGCGAGCAAAAGCCGCCGCGACAAGCGCCGTTGAGAATCAGACGCTAGCCAAGCTTACGACGGATGCCATGGCGCAAGCGACAGCTGCGGACAGCGCAGCCAAAGCAGCGGTGGCGGCCAAAGCCGCTCCAACCGCGGAAGCCACAAAAGCCTCGCAAGCCGCTGCGGCAGCCGCGACTGCGGCGCTGGCGCTCAACAAACCATTTAGCGACGCCGACAACGCCCTGAGGCAATCGCAAAACGCGCAACGAGCTGCGAAGCAGACGCACGAGGTCTCCACCCGCGACTTAAAGTTCGCGAATGACGCAGTACCCGCGGCGAAGACGGGCCTCGCGGCATTAGAAACCCGGCTCAAGAAAGTAGACGCGGATCTCACGGCCGCCATCGAGGCCGAGAAGGCTGCGCAAAAACCGGTCCACGCGGTGGCGTTCTCGCCCGACAACCGCACGCTCGCCACCGGCGGTGATCTCGGGATCGTGCACACGTGGGATGCCGAGACGGGAACCGCTGTCGCCAGCTTTGTCGGACACGAAGCTCCATTGGCCCAAATTGCCTTTGTGGACGAGAAGTCCGTCCTCTCGACGGCCGCCGACAAGAAGGCCATTGTCTGGAATCTCAATCCAAGCTGGCGATTGGAACGAGTAATCGGCGATATTGGCGATCCGTCGAAACTTATTGATCGAGTCACGGCAGTCGACTTCAGCAACGATGGAAAGCTGTTGGCCACCGCCAGCGGCGTCCCCTCGCGAAATGGCGATGTGAAAATCTGGAACGTGGCGGACGGTGCCCTGGTGCACGCGATCATCGATGCTCACACCGACGCAGCCACGGCAGTGGCCTTTTCTCCTGATGACGGGTTTCTCGCCTCCGCCGCCGCAGACAAATACGTTAAGACGTATTCGGTCGCGACCGGCAAGCAGGTCGGTCAGTTCGAAGGCCATACCAATTACGTGGAGGGCGTAAGTTGGCGCGGAGGCGGCAAGATCCTGGCGAGTTCAGGAGCTGACGGGACGATTCGAATCTGGAATGCCGAGACAGGCGACCGCATTCGAGTAATTCAAGGCTTCACAAAACAGGTTAGCGCCGTGCGATTCATAGGGGAAACTCAGTTCGCCGTCGTGGCGACGGGTCAGGGTCTTGTGCGAAAATACAACACCGACAACGGCGGCGTGCAAACGAACTATCCAGGAACCACAGAATTCATGTTCGCTATTGACGCCACGGCCGATCCGAATACGGGCGTCGTTGTCTCTGGCGGATACGATGGTCAACTACACATCTGGCGAGCCAACGGGCCCGCGTTGCAGAAGATCGGACCGCCTCCCGCACCGGGCGACGATGCTCTAGCGGAAGCCACCGAAGGCGAGTAAGCGGCAGGGGCGGTAGCCACTCGGTAACGCCGCCCGGACGAAGACAACATCGACGATGAACAATACATGAGAAGTCTCCGTCCATTGGACGGTGCCACGGACGGTGAAGCCGAAGGCAAGGAGGCGTGCCATTTACCGGCGGGCTGACCCGCCGTTCCCTTACGTCCTGGTGAAGCGATGACCCTTCGAGACCTGGTCTGCCTGGCAGCCGCACTCTGCGCCGCTCCGCTCTACGCCCAAGCCCCGCCCACAGCTCTGGAAGGGCATCAAGGCGGAGTCGCCTCCGTGGCCTACGCGCCGGATGGAAAGATCATCGTCAGTGGTAGTCTCGACCGCACGCTCAAAATCTGGAACGCGGCGACCGGAGCGGAATTGCGGTCTTTGGTCGGTCATCAAGGCCAAGTCCTGGCCGTGGCGATCTCCCCCAATGGGCGACAATTGGCAAGCGGGTCGCGCGACAACACGATCAAACTTTGGGATCTCTACATTCCTACGCCATTGCAGCAATTGGCCGGGCACACAGGCCAAGTGCAGGCGGTGCTCGTCAATAGCGAGCCAGCTTGGTCCGCGACGGCCGGCGCGGATAAGTTGATCAAACTCTGGGACGCGGAAGGCAAAGTCGTTCGCGACTTGAAAGGACACGACGAAGCGATTCTTCGGCTTGCCGCCACTAAGGATGGAAGCCAAATCGCCAGCGGCGACGCGAAGGGCTTCGTTCGCATTTGGAACCCGCTGGATGGCGCGTCGCTGGGGATATTGGGCGCCGATACAGCGCCCGTCAGCGGACTTGCATTTCATCCAACGACTGCAACCTTACTCACCGCCGCCGAAAACGGGTCGGTCAAGCTTTGGTCGCTGCCGATCGTCCCGGAAAGGACGCTCGCTGGACACACCGACGCGGTGACCGCGACGGCAATCTCCGCTGATGCAAAACAATTGATCACAGGCGGAAGCGACGCGTCGGTGAAGATCTTTAAGAGTGACGACGGCGCTTTGGTGCGGGCGTTGCCAGACCAACCGGGTCCGGTCACTTCCGTCGGATTTCATGACGCCACTGGTATGGTGATCAGCGGCAGCACGACCGGAATTGTCAAACTGTGGAATGCGGCCGACGGCGCGGACCGCGGCTCCCTTTTCGGACACCAAGGCGCCATTCGCGATGTTGGGATCAATGCGAAGGGCAATATGCTGCTCTCCGCCGGCGACGACGGCACACTCCGCGTATGGCGTCTGCCGAGGGCGTCCCAGGTACTCGCCGGAAGTACGGGGCCCGTGCTTTCGGTCGCGGCCAGCCGCGACGGAAAATGGGTGGTTACCGGATCGACAGATAAGTCGCTTCGACTTTACAACACCGCAGATGGTGCCGCCGTTCGCACTTTCTCGGGGGCCGCCGCGCCAGTTCTCGGCGTCGCCATCCGCGCTGATCAGGGGCAGCTCGCCTCCGTGGATGATTCCGGCGACGTACGTCTTTTTGACCCAGCCCAGGCCGCTTCACAAGATGTGCTCTCGGGACACATCGGCCCTGCCAATTCAATCTCATACCTACCCGATGGCAAGACGCTTTTGACGGGCGGCGACGACGGCGCGGTTCGCTGGTGGGCTCTGCCGCCGACACCGGCGAAGCCATTGCCGCCAGCCGGCGGCGCGGTATCGCATATCGTCAGGTCAACCGCTGGATCCGAACTCGTCGCCGCCAGCGTTGATGGCGCCGTTCGCGTCTTTACCGCAGCCACCGGCGCGTTAGCACGCGCGCTGCCGGGACACGTCGGACCCGTCGCCGCGCTGGATACGGGCGGGCCCGTGGTCGCCAGCGGAGACGAAAAAGGAGACATTCGTATCTGGACGCTGTCAACCGCAGCCTCGCTCCCCACGATTTCGGGACACGATGGTCCGCTCACCGCGCTCGCCGTCAATGCGCAAGGCACGCAGATCGCGACTTCCACCGAGGACGGTGTGATCAAGCTTTGGAAGATGCCGATCGCGACGAAGACGCTGGCTGGAAGCGCAATGCCTGTCGCAGTCGCTGCGTTTAGCGCCGACGGGACACTTGTCGCATCGGCAGGAATTGTTGCCGGCAAGGCCACGATCATCGTGCGTGACGCGGCGACGGGTGCCGTCAAATCGACGATGACCGGGCATACGGCGGCTGTGTCCAGCTTGGCATTTAGCGTCGACAAGACCAAGCTGATTTCGGGATCGGCGGACAAGACCGCTCGAGTCTGGAATATTGCCGCGGCGCAAGGCGCGGAACTAGGGCAGTTCGCCATGGACGCCGCAGTCTCGGCGGTCGCGTTGGACGCGAACGGCCAGCAAGCGTTTTGTGGTGCCGCCAACGGCGTCCTAAAACAATGGAAGACGGCCGATGGCGAAGAAACACGGGCACTCGTGGGTCACACCGGAGCCGTTACCTCGCTGCAACTGCACGGCGCATCACTGATTTCCGGTTCCGTTGACAAGACCGTACGGCAATGGAACCTCGCCAATGGCGCCGCGATTCGCTCCATCAGTCACGCGGCTCCAGTAACCAGCGTCACTATCAGCGGCAATGGAAGCACGATCGCTTCTGCTGGGACCGACAAGTTGGTCAAACTCTGGAACGCAGCCAACGGCGCAGCACTGCCGGTGTTGACGGGACATGCGGACGCAGTTCGCCAAGTGTCGTTGAGTGCCGATGGCGCGCAAGTGGTCTCTGTGGGCGGCGACGGAATCCGCACATGGAACAGCGCCGGTCAATTGCTCCAGCGTTTCCCGCTTGGCGACGGAACCCTGCGCGGAGCAGCGTTTGGAGCGGCGGGAGTGGTCGCGTCGATCGATGGCAAGCATGTTTTGCATATCGCAACGCCGTCGCTGGTCCGCCGCATCGAAGGACACGTCGGTGCCGTTGGCGCGATCGCGTTCACGCCCAATGGAGCCGCCCTGGCTACTGGCGGCGCCGACAAGACGGTTCGACTCTGGAATGTCGCGGATGGCAAACCTCGCGCGACATTCGCCGGTTCGACGGACGTGGTCGCCGACCTCGCGATCTCGACCGATGGCAAATTACTCGCGGCCGGGGGAGCCGACAAAATCGCGCGCATCTGGCCATTGCCCGCACAAGCCGCGGCGACACCGGCGGTGCCTCAAAGCGAGTTTACACACGCCACTGCGATCACGTCGCTCACCTTCAGCCCCGACGGCGCTCGCCTTGCCGTAGCCCACGCCCTGCCCTCGAACACGGCGGCCGCCGCAGCGCCAACGACCTCAATCGTCACGGTCTGGGACCAGGCAGTCGGTCAACCGCTTCAGCGTTTGGCCGGGCATGCCGCCGACGTTGCCGACGTGGCCTTTCTTGCCGACAACGCAACCGTAGCGACTGGCAGTGCCGACAAGACGATCGTGCTGCGGACACTCTCCGCACAACGCGTAAACGTCGCCGCCGTTGGCAAACTGTTCAATCTCTCGCTTTCCACCGACGGCACGCAATTCGCGACGTGCGGCGAAGACAAGAAAGTCAACGTTTGGAATGCGGCCACCGGGGCAAAGCTGTTTGAGGTTGGCATGGGCGCTGTTGCGCCGGTGACGGTAGCGCTTCGAGGCGACAAGTTGCAATTGGCCGCTGCGGGCTCGGATAACAAACTCTACCTCTGGCCGCTTACGGCGCAGCGCGCCGGCGCAGCAGTCACGACGGACCTTCCTGCAGCGGTCGCAAGATTGCAATTCAGCGATGACGGAAACAAACTTGCGGCCGCCTGCGCCGACAAGCAACTCCGCGTTTACAACGCTACCGATGGCGCCCTTCTCGAGTCGATACCAACCACCGATGCTCCGATCGCCTTGGCCTTCACGCCGGACGCCATGGCTCTGGCGGCGGCGGGCGGCAACGCGGCGCTACTGCAACCTCTCTCCGCGACGCACCAGCTGCTCGGGCACGAAGGGGCGGTAACCGCTGCCACTTTCAGCGCGGATGGCGCCTCAGTATTCAGCGGCGGTGCGGACAAAACGGTTCGACAATGGACGTTGGCTGACGGCAAGGCAACGCGCACTTTCACGGGGGCCACTGACGCGATCACCGGACTGGCCCTCAGTGGCGACGGCATGACGCTCGCTGCTTGCGGAGCAGACAAGTTCATGCGGACATGGCCGACCGTTGCCGGGCCGGCAAGCGTGACCGCGGCGCAAAACATCGAGCACGCCGCGCCGGTTCGCGACGTGAGCCTTAGCGCCGAGGGATCCCGGGCCGCGACGGCCTGCGACGACGGCGTCGTCCGCGTTTGGGACACTGCCACTGGGCGTGAACTCCAGCGATTCACGAACCATAAGGGTGCCGCTCTGGCGGCCACGATTGCGGCGGATGGCAAGTCATTGGTTTCCAGCGGTGCCGATAAGACCGCACTCTACGAAACGGTCGCTGTTCAGCAACTGATCGTCGCGGCCGACACTCGCGTTGCGGATGCCGAGTTTCTTGCTGACGGATCCGCAATCGCGACGAGCGGAGTCGATCAACAAATCAAACTATGGGATGCCCTTGGAAAACCCCTCCGCCAACTCGTCGGTGCCAAAGCCGAACTTGCCCAGATCGCCGTTCGTAACGACGGCGTGCAGATCGCAAGCGCTGATGCAGATGGCCGACTCATGCTTTGGAACACCGCGGACGGAGCGCTCCAGCACACCATTGAAACGGGAGCTGCCATCCACGACTTGGCGTTCAGTCCGGATCATACTCGAATCGCCGTCGCGGGCGCCGACAACCACCTGCGAGTCTTCCAAACCAGCGATGGGCTGCCGCTCCAAGATCAAACGGCTGCGGCACCATTGCTCGCCGCAGCGTTCACGTCAACCGGTGCCGAGTTGCTTACCGGTAGCGCGGACAACGCTGTTAGCCTCTGGGCCTATGCGTCCCCAACTCCCATCGCGGATTTGGCGGGGCATACCGGAGCCGTCCTGCATGTGGCTTACTCCGCCGATGGAAAGACCCTGGCCACCGCCAGCGCCGATGCATCGGTTCGCACCTGGAATCTGGAAACCAAGGCCGCGATCCGCGTTCACGCCGGGCACGCTGGTGCCGTGTATGCGAGCCGTTTTACGAGTGACGGGAAACAACTCGTCTCGTGCGGAGCCGACGGAACCGTCCGCTTGTGGAACGCGGCCAATGGCGCCGCGGTACGGCAAATGACGGTGACCACGGAAGAAGGCGTGGCGCCTCCGGCTCTGTTTGATGCGGCGATTAGCGGGAACAATCAATCCATCGCCGCCGCCGGCCAGGACGGGGTGATTCGGATCTGGAATCTCTCCAACGGGCAACCCGCCAAGCCGATCCCCGCTGGACCGGACCCAGCCTACCGCATCGCCTTCCTGCCCAGCAATCAGATTCTGGCCGCTGGGCACGCCGGCAACATTACGATTTGGAACCCGGTCAATGCCGCCCAAGTCGCCGCCCTCAAGGCCCCTGGCGTAGCCTACTCAGCCGCCGTCTCCCCAGTGGAAAAACGCGCCGCCATCCCTTGCGCGGACGGAAAAACCTATTTCATCACACTTCCATGATCAGCCGACCAGAACCAGTATCCGTGATGCGCTCGACGCGTTGCGATATCGATTCCTCATGAACACAAACTCGTTGGGCACCTGGTCGATGTGGCGCCGCCAAATTGCGAGCAGCATTGGCAGAGGGATTAGATGTTTTTGCTAGGCGGCCTCGCCTACGGCAACGGGTTAAACGAGTACGATTCCTGCACGCAATTCGCATTCTGAACAATCGAACGAGAAATGAACTCGGGCAACATCCTACGCCAGCAATTCTCTTATCACATGGCCGTGCACGTCGGTGAGACGACGTTCGATGCCGTTGTGATAATAGGTCAGCCGCGTGTGATCGACGCCTAACAAGTGCAGAGCGGTTGCGTGCATATCGTAGCTGTAGGTTGGATTCTCGACGGCCTTGAAACCGAGCTCATCCGTCGCCCCATAACCGACTCCGCCCTTGACGCCTCCGCCGGCAAGCCATGCGGTGAAGGCGCCAGCATTGTGGTCGCGGCCTTTTCCGGCGCCGCCCTGCGAGGCGGGTTGTCGACCGAATTCCGTCGTGCAGATGACGAGGGTGTCGTCGAGCATTCCCTGCTGCTTCAAGTCTTTGAGCAGTGCCGACGCACCGCTATCGAGGACAGCGCCCCAATAGCCGTGATCGCGAGTCAGATCTTCGTGGCTGTCCCAATTCGGACGAATCTTTCTGGCTGTCGTGTTCTCGGCGCCACAGTAGATTTGCACGAAACGGACTCCACGCTGAGCAAGTCGTCGTGCCAACAAACACTGTCGGCCAAAGGGACCGATCTCTGGATGGTCAACGCCATATAGCTTCTTCGTCGACTCACTTTCTTTACTCAAATCGGTGACTTCCGGAGCGCTTAGTTGCAGTCGAGCGGCCATCTCATACGCTTTGATGCGTGCGTCGAGTTCGCTGTTGCCGCTGCGGAATTTCTGATGTAGACGGTTTAGTTTTTGCAGAAAAACGCGACTCGCCTTATCCGTTTTCGCGGTAACTCCCGAAATGTCATCCGGTGGAAACAAGTCGGCAATCGGTTGTTTCGTGTTCGTTGTATCAAGTGTCGTAGCTTGATGCTCAGCGGGCAGGAAGCCGGCGCCCCAGTTGATCATGCCGCCCGGCGGAAGGCCTCGCGGGTCGGGCAACACCACGAAGGCAGGCAGGTCCTCGGCTTCGCTGCCGAGCCCATATGTCACCCACGATCCCATGCTGGGGAACCCCGGAGAGGTGAACCCGGTGTTCATCATGAAGCACGCCGGACCGTGCAGCGCCGTCTTGCTGTGCATCGAGTAGATGAACGCCATGTCGTCGACGCATGTCGCGAGTTTCGGAAATAGGTTACTCATCCACAAACCGGACTGGCCGTGTTGACGAAATTTCCAATGACTGCCGCGGCAGTTGCCGGGCTTGGATGCGAAGAACTGCAGTTGGCCGTCAGGATCGAAGGGCGTTCCGTTTCGTTTTTCGAGTTCCGGCTTGTAGTCAAACGTGTCGACCTGACTCATGCCGCCGGGACAAAAAATCTGAATGACTCGTTTGGACTTCGCAACATGATGCAGTTGCGCAAAGCTCTGTTCGCTCAGAAGCGACGTCAGCGCGAGCCCGCCCAGTCCGCCGCCGGCCGCTCGTAGAAACTGTCGTCGGGAGTAGGCTAATTCAATCGACATAGACAAACTCGTTGGAATTAAGGAGTGAACGGCACAAGGCAAACACCCCCTGCTTGTTCACGAGATCCGTCGCGAGGGACGCTTCCTGAGCGGACGGCTGACGCCCGAAAGCCAATTCAAAGGCGCGTGCGACCTGTGCGGCCGCTTTGTTTCCGGCTTCGTTCTTTAGCCGTTCGGCAAAATAGCGGGATTGTCGGAGCATGAATTCGTTGTTGTAGAGTGCGAGTGACTGCAGCGGCGTGGTTGTCGTCAGCCGCTTGGGAGTTAGGTTTGCCGGATCGGGACAGTCGAGCGTTGTGAGAAATCGATTGGGTGTCGTGCGAACGATGTAGCGGTAGATGCTGCGTCGCCAAAGTGCCGGTTCATCGGCCGTAACATAGGTGTAAATCGGCGCGTAGGCGTCCTGATACTTGAAGTCTTCGAATCCGGGACCGTGGCGTTTTGGATTCAGCTTGCCGCTAACAAACAGCACCGAATCGCGAATCGCCTCGGCTTCGATGCGTCGTGGATTCTGTCGCCAAAGCAGGCGATTGTCGGCATCAACCCTTGCCGCGCGTCCACTGCTCGAAGAGGGAGCGTTCCGCCTGCTCGATTGCTTGTACGCGTCGCTATTTACAATCAGTCGGTGCATCGCTTTGAGCGACCAATTCTGCTTCTTCAGTTCATTGGCGAGCCAATCCAATAAATCGGGATGCGACGGCCGACTGCCGCCGTATCCGAAGTCGCTGGGCGTATCGACCAGCCCCGCGCCGAAGTGCCAATGCCATAGCCGATTGACGATGACTCGACGGACCAACGGGTTGTCCCTGTGGGTCACCCAGCGAGCCAGCGCCGCTCGGCGTTCGCCTTCGCTCGTCTTGGTCGTCCCAAGTTGAGGATCGAGCATGGCGAGTGTTGAAAACGCGGCGGGCGCCAAGCTGTCGCCAACAGGAGAATCTGGATTACCGCGCGTTAGCAATCGCACATCAGCTTGGGCCTTTTCGGCAACGACGCCGTAAAAACGAGGCGGGGGGCCGAGCGACTCAAGATCGCTGTCGACCTGCTCGCGTTGAGCGTTGATGTCCGCAAGTCGCGCGCGTGACTTTTCCGTCAGCATCGGCGGCTTAGACAGTCTCACCCGTGGGTCGCCGAAGCCGATCTGATCCATGCTATACCCATTGCCGCCATCCGTCGAAACCAGGGTGAGAAAGCGCGCTGACTTAGGGAGTTCAACGTCGATCTCTTGAATACCATCACTGCGGCGCAACTTGCGAAACTCGGCAACCTTGCGGCCATCGACGAACACCCAGGCGTCAGCAAAGTTGTTTCCAAGTGCGCCGAAGTAGCCAAGTTTGGCGGTGAATCGTAGTGGCGGCGTTTGCTCGACCCTCTCGTCGTTCTCGTGGCGGCGGGTAGCCAACGCAGCTTTGCGCATCGCGGCGATATCAAACGTAATGCCGGCGTTCGCGTGCAGCCCCAGCAAACTATGGCCGTCTTGTGTGAAGTCAATTCCATCCAACTCCCGCGAATGCTGACTGGCGACTGGGCCGTTGCGGATCATGTCCCACGCATTGCCTGATGTCGACGGCAAGCCAGTGATCGTGATGCCGCTGGAACTGACCTGGATCTCTGCCTTGCCATCGTCTCCGTCCGGAATGAAAACGCCGTCGACGAACTCAAAGGCCGACGCTGCGAACTTGTTCGTCACCACATTGCCAAGATTCCCAAAGTCGCGAGTCTGCACTTTTGCATTGCGCGGGTCGATGGCATTGCGAAACGCGCCGCCGCCAAGACCGTTTCCGCCGCCCACGATGTCCGCCAGATTCAGCCCCTCGCCTTCAAGCCTTCCTTTTTCAAAGTCAAGCTGGTTGCGTCGTGCGAGCAACTCTCTTTTCTTCACCTCGTACTGTTTGAGGGCGGCATCGCTGACCACTCGATCTTCGCGCCTGACTCCAGCAAATACAGCTCGCAATTGGTAATACTCGCGCTGTGAAATCGGATCGAGCTTGTGGTCGTGGCACCTCGCGCAGTTGACCGTCATCGCCATCGTGGCAGTCATGACTTGAGTCGCCATGTCATCCAGATCGAGCGATCTCGCAGACCTTCGCAACACGGGACTCTTTGTCTCAACTTGCCCCACAAAGTCCCACGGGCCAGCCGCAAGAAAGCCAGTTGCAATCACGGACTGTTCGTTATCAGGCCAGAGTTCGTCGCCAGCAATCTGTTCCTGCAAGAACCGGTTGTACGGTTTGTCTTCATTTAACGCGCGGATCACATAGTCGCGATAACGCCAAGCATTGTCTCGCCGCTTGTCACGCTCAAAACCGTGGGTGTCCGCATAGTGGGCAATATCTAGCCAGTGTCGCGCGAACCGTTCACCGTAGTACGGAGACGCCAGCATGTTGTCGACAAGCTTCCCGTACGCCTTGGGATCCTCGTCTTCGACGAATGCCCTGACGGATTCCGGCGTTGGAGGCAGTCCATGCAGATCAAATGACAAGCGTCGTATGAGCGTTCGACGATCGGCTCGCGGACTCATGTTCAATTTGTGATTCGCGAGTTTCGCGCGAATGAAGTCGTCGATGCCGATCTCTGTGGAGTCGCGTCTCGGGCTAATCGGTTGGTATGCCCACCACGATGCGTCAGCTTTCGCCTTCACCTTAACAACGACGCCATTTGGCCACTTCGCTCCTTGCTCGATCCATCGCCGAAGCAAGTTCACCTCAGCATCCGCAAGCGGTTTCGACTCGAACGGCATAGCCGCCGGCTCGTCATCTTGCGACGTCACCAGCTCGATCAGGTGACTTCCGTCGGGATCCCCAGCGATAACATACTCATTCGATCGCAAATCGTCGTACGTCGTCAGTGACACCTCGCCCTTGCTGTTTCCCGGCGAATGACATCGAACGCAATGCGTCTCGAATATCGGAGCAATCTGCCGCTCAAAATCAATCGGCCCATCGGCTGCAACGACGGAGCAGCAAGTCACCATGAACGCAACAACGACGATCGAGAACGCTCCAAACGCGCGCAGTAAATCCGTCACATTTGTGACGTACTGAAAAATGTTCTGTCTGATCATCCTGGGAGTCTCGCGCGTGAGCAACTTATTCATAGCCGAGCGCAGCGACGCCGCCTTGGCGTGCGTCGTAGGGGACAAAATTGCGGTTCGTGTAGTAGGGGAACATCCACAGGTCGTCCTTCCATGAGAGCACCTCTGCCGGCTTGACTCGGCGCGCATAAAGGTTTGTCAGGTAATACCGTTTGCCTGGATGCAGCTCTTGGAACATCTTCGTGACAGTGGGGGCCAAGTGGGCATAGCCGCGCAGATAGGGATCTTTCTTTGGCGTCGACCAAAGTTTGCCGGCGTTGGCGATGCACTCGCGGCTGTCGTAATCGCGCCAGCGCAATCGAAAGTCCTTGTGGACGTACCCGTATGGGGACAAGCGGTCATTGAGCCACTTGTCGTAGAAGATGTAGAGGTTGATGTCGAATCGTTCCTCCTGCAGGCCAGTCAGCCGCATCGGGAAGAAGATGCCATCCCGCCCGCCCGTCTTGAAAGAAAGCCGCAGCGGATGCAGATCGACCGCTTGATCCTTGGAAAACGCAGCGTCGCTGACACGCATGCACGCGAAGACGTACCCCTTCTTGCGATACCACTCGATCACCTTGTCGCCGCCAGCCACGGGCTGATACTTGTTATCGGTGAGCCACTGGTTGAGCGAGCCCGCCTGTCTCTCCTTTACAATCGACACGTCAAAGCTGCCGACCGTTTCGCGCGAGATGACTTCGACGTCTTTGGTCGCCTCTGGCGCCGCCAATCCGCCTCGATTTTCGCTACCGTCCGATTTCGTCTTGGGGGAACGAGCCACCAGTCGAGCTTGCACATACTTGTGCAGTTCCTGAAACAGTTTCGCGTCCGCTTTGCCGGTCTGAGGCACCGAAGGCAGGGGCACGACCCAGCCGAATTGGTCGACGTCTCCTTGGACGCTGATCTTGAGAATCAGATCTTGAGTCGCCTCGCCCGGCTTGGCGCCGTTGTGAAAGACGATAATCGCCTCCTGCGAGCGCTCATTGAGCGACCCCTCATAGGCAACCGGACGAAAGACGAGCCCGTCGGCCATTAGTTGCGGAGCGGCCAAACACGCGAGCAGTACGAAAGTGACGATTCTCGGCAAACTATTGTTCATCGGACGACCTCCATTGCATCTGATCACGGCGAGTAATGCAGAACTGCATTGATGTTTTGTATAAGTCTTGGTGCCGACAAACAAGTCGCGAACTCACCTGAAGGCTGTTGAACAGACCGCCCGAAAACGCGACGAGACGTCGCGGATATCGCCGCACAGACAATGCGCGGCGAAAAGTGCCAGAATATAGGTGCTTAAACCTTACGAGATGCGGAAGCGGTCGTGTAACCGGGCGGCTTCTGCGATAATGGACCGAATCGAATTGCCGCGAGCCTACCTCGCTGACGATTCGCCTCGCTGCGAGGATTCCCCGATCAAAAGCAGAGCCTTTTGCTGCCGAAAGCCGTCGTCATGAAACCACGACTCGATCGTCGTCATTTTCTGCGCGGAACGGGAACGTTGCTTGCGCTTCCCGCGTTGGAGTCTATTGGATTCCGCCGATTCGCCTCGAGGCGGTCTGCTTGGCATCGCCTCTATTCACGCGATCGGGAGCGACGGCGTGAAGAGCATTTCTGTCGAGCGAGGCGCCTGGGTCCTCCGCCATTTGTTAAACGATTCGCCGCCCCCGGCACCCGCAAACGTTCCTCAGATCTCTCGTCTTAAGGATCAACTTCTTTCCACTCGCCAGGGACTCGTAGCACATCAGTTCCGCCGGAAACAAACCAGCGACGCATAGTCTCTGGCACTAGGAAACTTGAGGCGTCATGCTCGCCATGAGAAACAATATGAAAAGTATCGTAAGCGTGTTCTTGTTTGTGATAGCAACGTCCGCTGCTTCAGCAAAATCCCCCAAGAACATCATGCTGATTTTGGCGGATGACCTCGGTTGGGCGGACACAACACTCTATGGCAAGACGTCACTCTACGAAACGCCGAATATCGAACGGCTCGCCGCTCGTGGCATGACGTTCTCACGTGCATATGCAAGTCCGATTTGTTCGCCGACGCGAGCCAGCATCATGACTGGCCAAAATCCTGCTCGGCTTGGGATGACAGCGCCGGCAGCGCATCTTGCGGTCGAGCGATTCGAGGCAATTGCAAACCAAAACGGGCCGCCGCATCAGAAGAGTACGAATGTGAGATCGACGACGCGTCTCGATCGCACATTGCCGACGATCGGAAAGATCTTAAAGAACGCAGGCTACGCGACAGCCCATTTCGGCAAGTGGCATCTCGGGCGAGAGCCTCACTCACCTTTGCAACTCGGATTCGAGGTCGATGTTCCTCATTGGTACGGGCCTGGTCCAAAGGCCAGTTATCTGGCGCCTTGGGCCCACCGACAACGCCAATACCGAATACAGTTGGACGCGGGCCATAGCCCCTATCAAGATCCAAATGCGCAACTCGATCCTCCTAGAAAGAAAACTCGCGCATCGTTGATCAAGATGATTGAGCGTCTCGACCTGGAAATTGGGCGAGTCATCAAGACGCTCGTCGATCTCGGAATCGCGGACAATACGCTTGTCATCATGACCAGCGACAACGGCGGCGCTCAAGGCGTCGCGCGGAATCTCCCGCTCAGCGGCGCGAAGCAAATGTTGCAAGAGGGGGCATCCGCGTGCCATTGATTCTACATTGGCCCAATGTGGTACCGAACGGCAAAGAGTTCACAACGTCGTTAAGCGCCATGGATCTTACCGCGACCATTGCTGCCGTTGCCGGTGCCAAACCGCGCGCGGACGCGGCATTCGATGGGAACAACATCTTGCCGGCAGTTAGCGGTACGTCCAAGCTCGATGCGAACCGGCCGCTCTTCTTTCGACGTCGCCAAATCCGCGTTCGTCAGAACCAGAATGTTATCCGGCAATCGGCCTTTCGCCAGGGCGACTGGAAGTATCTACGAACCTACAACATCCGCGACAATGACAAGTTCAGCGCTGCCCTCTAAAACCTACGCGACGATATCGCGGAAGAACAGGATCTTGCAAAATCACATGTTGAAAAACTCACAGCGCTGAGCGGCCTACCTAATGCGTGGGAAGCGGAGATGAGCAAGGCTGCCATTCCTTTCGCCCCTGTCTCGCGCTGAAGCAGTCACGCGGCGGTCTTCCGGCAAGCGAAATTCTCAGGCCGACTCACCAGACCTACTCGGCGGTCAGCGACCACATCGTCAGATGATTTCGGTCCTTGATCAGCAGGCTGTCTCTCAGCAATACGGGTGGCGCCCAAGTGTGATCTTCGGCGACTCGATACGTTGCGATTGTCTTGTACTGCTTCGATGATGCGCTGAGGAAACGCAGCTCCCCTTTATTGATCAACGCGGTAACAATTCCGGGAGAAGATAGAAACATGACGTTTCTTCCCGTGCGAGGCGGACCGGTCCAGAGAACGTCGCCTGTCTTCGGATCGAGGCAGAACAGTCGACCGCTGTCATAGTGCGAGAAGCCGTAAAGGTAATCGCCGTTAATCACGGCGGAGCTCATGTCGAGCGCCACTTTTTTCTGATGCCATTGGTCGGTGGCTGTCCACGTTTCGCCTTTGAGCCGCGGACGAATACTATAGATTCCTCGATTTTCGCCGCCGAGCAGGATACGGCCATTGTGAATCGTCGGCGTCGGCATGTTCTGATCGGATCCCACGTGAGGAAACGGGAACTCCCACAGAAACTTGCCCGTCTTACTCTCGACTCCTACAAGCGCCCGATGATTCCACTCGACGACTTGCTTAACACCGTCGAATTCCGCAAGCAGCGGCGATGAGTAGGATGGCCCGTCTTTGCCGTGCTTCCAGATCTGCTTGCCAGTTGCTACATCCAGCGCGACGAGAGCACCTTTTTGGTCGGTTCCGAAATGCACGATGACGCGCTGGCCATCGACGATGGGCGAAGTCGATGCGCCCCAGTTAGGGTGGCTCTTTCCAAAATCTTCGTCATAGTTGCGCCGCCAAAGCCCCTTGCCCGACGATGCATCCCAAGCTGACAGCGTCCCGTTAATACTCATCGTAAACAGGCGACCGCCTGCGTAGACCGGACACGACTTCGGACCGTTGCCGTGGTACTCGCCCCCGCCGGCCGCCTTGAACGGCAACCGAAACGCCGAACGCCCGACGGTCCTCCCACTGGCCCGATCGAAGCAGAGGACGACTTCCTCGGTGCCCTGTCGCGCGTGCTGAAAGACACGATTGCCAACCACAAGCGGCGAACTGTAGCCCGTGCCAACTTCGACAGACCAGACCTTCTTAAGCGACTTGGGCCACACCGCTGGCGGCTGGAAGTCGGGCGCCCAACCATTCCGATCCGGCCCAAGCCAGCCAGTCCAACCCTTTGCGGATCGAGTCGCATTCTTGCTCGTCGCGACGGCATCGTCCGCATGTAACTGGGCGTGCGGTGCGAGAAGACATGAGACAAGTGAAATGAGGAATCGTGTCGTCGAGTGCTTCATCGGATGTATATCCTTCAAATGAATTGACGGGCAATTCACTTCGTGCCTAGCACGTTGGCTAGCCCGTCGCCTAATCTGCGAATTGGTTAGCGTGGAATGGTAGTTTGCCGAGACGGTCGGTGCGAGTCAATAATCGACTGGATCGCTGGAAAACCTCGATCGGTTTCGTTGAGTGAAGCCCGTGTCTTCCAGAGCTGCTGCTTCAAGTCCGCGACAATCTCGGCGTATGCTGGATTCGAGTACAAATTCTGCATCTCGAATGGGTCGTTGTCTAAGTCGTAAAGCTCCCAGGCAACAGGCGTCTTCTGTTCGCCCTTGGACGTGCATCCGTAGAAAAAAATGAGCTTGTATCGCTCAGTGCGAATGCCAAAGTGCGCGGGAACTCGGAGACTGTGCGCCATGTGCATCCAGTAGCGATAGTAGGTGGCCGTTCGCCAATCGGCCGGTCGCGGCTCGCCCCGCATCGCCGCCTCGAAACTTCGGCCCTGCATGCGTCCTGGCGTTTTGACGCCTGCTAGCGCGAGAATCGTCGGCGCGAAATCGGTGTTGTTAATCAGCCAGCCATTGACCGAGCCGGCTTTTACACTATTTGGCCAGTGCACAATAAAAGGCATCCGCATCGACTCATCGTACATCCAGCGTTTGTCCATCAGGTCGTGTTCGCCCAGGAAGAAGCCTTGATCGCCTGTGTAGATGATGACGGTGTTATCGATCTCCCCAGCGTCGCGGAGAAAGTCCATCAGCCGCTTCACGTTGTCATCCACGCCTTTCACACACCGCAAATATCGCTTGAGATATTTCTGATAAACGGCCTTGGTGTATTGTGGATCGCTGAGACTTTGGTCGACGCCGAGCCTTCTCCCCAACCGCCAACTCTCGTGTCCCTTCGCCAATCCGGAACCGAAGTTACGACTGGCGACGCTGCCAAATCCCTCGGCCGGCTGAGCGTGAAGGTTGTCTGGCTCCGGAATGGTTGCGTCTTTCAAGTAATCGTCGTAGCGAGGCGCATTCTGAAACATGTCATGCGGCGCTTTGAAATGGTGCATCAAGAAGAATGGCCGATTGCGATCCCATTTGTTCTCAAGCCACTCCAGACTGATATCCGTGATGGCGTCGCTAGAATGCTGTCCCATCTTGCCAACGGTGTTGCGTGGCCAAGGCCGGTTGCCGCGCACTCGAAAAATCGGATTGAAGTACTTGCCTTGCCCGGGAAGCACACAGTAGTAATCGAATGCGGCCGGCTCTTGCTTCAGATGCCACTTGCCAATCATGGCCGTTTGATACCCGGCCTTGCCCATTTCGATCGGCAGGTACTGGCGAGCAGGCGGAATGTTGCCGGTCAAATCGAGCACGCCGTTTGTTTGCGAATACTGCCCGGTGATGATACTGGCTCGGCTCGGCGTGCAGATCGAGTTGTTGCAGAAGACGCGGTCAAAACGCATACCGTTCTTGGCGAGCAAATCGATGTTGGGCGTCGGATTCAGATTCGCCAAGCGGCTGCCGTACTCACCGATCGCCTGCGTCGTGTGGTCATCCGACATGATGAAGAGCACATTCGGCTGCTTGCTCATCGACTCATCCGCGCGCAGCTCGCCTGATGCGAGCGACCCAAGTAGGACGAGCAGAACTCGGAAATGCAACACAAAGCGGCTCATGTCTGTGCCTATTGCTTGTTAGCCATATTGGTCCTAGGATCGCCCAACGCATGCCTCAAGGGAACAGCTCCCAACACGGTTAGCGCCATGTTCACATGCCCACCCTAACGTTGGCCAACGGCCTACCTCAACGTAGCCTACGGGCAACGCCCTAGGAACAACACGGTTATCGCCACATTCACATGCCCCATCCCAAACAAATAGTTTGGCTCGAATTCTGCCTATGTATCATGTACGATCCATCGTGCAACGGCCTGCCAGCCCCTTGAAAAAATGTCCACGTTTAGATGATGTCCCAGGTAAATAGGCGTGGTCAGTTTGCCGCAAGAGTTGTTGCTTGGTTCCTCCAAAACGAGGCGGCAATCGCGGCGACTGGCCACACTCGTCCAAACTAGCATGACACTCACATTGGTTGCATCGTCCCAAAAGTCACAATGAGCTCCAAATTCGTGCAGGCAACTCTATGGCGTCTCGCAGCGTTCATCGCGTGCGTTATTTTTGCGCACGCCGTTCAGGCTCAATCGCAGAACGCCAATGCCCTGCAAGCAAAGGCCGCAACACCCAACATCGTCATGCTTTTATCGGACGATCTCGGCTGGAAGGACATTGGTTGCTACGACGGACCCGTTCGCACGCCGACGCTTGACAGGCTGGCTAACGGCGGAATGCGTTTCACCGACTTCTACTCGGGCGCGGCAGTCTGCTCACCATCTCGAGCCGTGATGCTTACGGGCCGCACGAATGTGAGATGTAGCATCTACAGTTGGATTAACGATCACGATCAAAGGTCGCATTTGCCGACGAGCGAAGTGACGTTGGCAGAGTTGTTGAAATCAGCTGGTTATGTGACGGGCCATTTTGGGAAATGGCATTTGGGCATGCCGTCACGAAATTTCCCAAACAAGCCAACGCCGGCGGATCACGGATTCGACTACTGGTTCGCCACGGCAAACAATGCTCAGCCAAGCCATCGGAATCCTCGCAATTTTGTTCGCAACGGCAAGAACGTTGGACCTCAAGAAGGCTACTCGTGCGACTTGGTCGTGGACGAAGCCCGCGATTGGCTAGACGCGCAGGCGACGGTCGATAAGCCGTTCTTTCTCAACGTTTGGTTGCATGAACCTCACGCGCCGCTTGCGGCGCCTGCTGACTCTGTGGAGCAATACGGGGATCGCATGGATCCTGGCGCAGTTTACTCAGGCACGATCGCCAACACCGATCAAGCCATCAAACGCCTGATAGCCAAGTTGCACGAGATCGACGCTCCAGAGAACACTTTGATAATTTACGCGTCGGACAACGGCAGTTATCGAAGCGACCGCGTCGGCTACTTGCGGGCAACTAAGGGTTCGAACTACGAGGGTGGAATCCGCGTTCCCGGCATTTTCTATTGGCCTAAACACATTTCCCCAGGCGTCGTCTCTCGGGAACCAGCCGGATTGGTCGACATCGTCCCGACGGTTTGTGGGATAGCTGGAATCCGTTCGCCTGCCGCGCACCTGGACGGCTCAGATCTATCGAAGCTTTTGACTGGAACGTCAAACAGGGTCAGCCGCGAGCAGCCGTTATTCTGGTGCCTGCCGCTTTCCGGCCCGGCGATCGCGATGCGCGATGGGCGTTACTCTATGGTTGCCTTTCGAAACGCGGCCGTGCCTAAAGACCAGGAAGGCATCCGGAACATCAAGAAACAGATCGAAGAGACGCTCAAGGCAAAGGGCATCTACGAAAAGGAGACTCGCGGCAGCACTTTTGCGAAACAACTCTTCGAAGGATTCTCCGATCGAGACGCGGAACGGCTTCGAGGAAAATTCATTCGATTGAATCAGTTTCACGAGTCCTGGATACCCTCCCTCAAGAATTCGAATTTCATACGTTTCGAACTCTACGACCTGGTCGCCGACCCGTCGCAAACTCGGGAATTGTCGAGTCAACAGCCGCAAGTTCACGCCCGACTCAAGGCCGAGTTGACTCGGATCGCCAAGGATGTTTTCAACGAAGCATTCGACTGGTCCTCCGATGCTCCGGCTCCGAAGCAACAGTCATCGTCGTCCGGCACCCGTGTGCATCGATTAAAGGAAACGTACCGATCGCCCTTCGACGCATTCCTCTATATCAACCGCATTCCCTCAACACCTGAGCAAGACGAAACTCACGACGACCTTGCCGGGCGCATTCTCGGACGGCTCGCCAATCAAGAAGGACGAGTGCTTGTGAAACTGCCGCCGGGCATGAATCACCAAGCCTATGAAGGATTCAAAGTTGCATTGGAAGGCGGCGAAGAACGACATGCAGGAAATTGCTTTACCTGCCATCACTTGCCCCATTTCGGGCAGCCGAAAAAGAAAGCCATTCCATCGCTACGCCATTACTCACGGTCGAACAAAGAACTTAGTGCAACGCTCGCGCACGAAGCGCATCGCAACATTCGGCTCGATGCGAAAGACATCAGTCATTTGCACGCCCTTCTGCAAACGCTCGACGAGGTCTCGGATAAGAAATTTCGTGAACTGATTCTCAAGTCAAAGGTGTTAGACACATCAGGAGCCCCCAAATGATTCGCTTGATACCTCTGTCGTTTGTGTTGCTGATGGCCGTTGGCGCCAACTTGCCGTCGTCGAGCGGCGCAGATCATTCGATCCGTGGCATGGTGGTCGATTCAACCGACAAGGGCGTCGAAGGCGTCATGGTGTCCGCCATCGATACGCAACAGCGGAAATGGACGTCCGTGTTTACTCAGAAAGATGGCTCGTTCGAGATACTTGGGTTGAGGAACGTTGACCACAACATTCGCACGCGTTTGATAGGCCTCGCCGATGAATGGAAGAGCGGAGTCTCAGCGGGCGCCAGCGACATGGTCATTCAAACTCGTCCGGCTGTGGGCGCCGAACTGGAAGTGCAGCGTCCGGCAAACAGCGCATTCAGCATGCTCGCTTTCGACAATCCTCGAGACAAGCTCAATTTCAAGATGATGTGCGCATACTGCCACCAGACCGGGACGCTCGGGTTTCGAACGCCCGAGAAGCCAGTCGACTGGGAGACCATGCTTCGTCGGATGGATGGGTTTGGCGGTTTGTACCGGCACACCCAGGAGACGATTATTGAACGGTTGATGGATACCTACAAAGACGACGCGGTCGACAAGTGGCCCACGTTTGTCCCACCTCCTGCGCCGACTGGCAAAGCGACTGCCGCGACGATCACGATGTGGGAATTGGACAAACCCCTTCAAGGCTCGTTTCACGACTTGGAAATCGGCCGAGACGGAAAGGTCTACGCGGTTAACATCAGCAAGCATCGCATGATTGCCCTGGACCCTGTCACTGGAGATCAGCAAGTCATCAAGTTTCCGGCTCGAAGCTACGCGCCTCACTCCATCGAAACCGCGAATGACGGCAGCCTCTGGACAACGATGTGCGCTAGCGGCCAGATGGCTCGCTTCGATATCAAGACGAGAAAGTTTGAGGTCTACAGTAGCGCCGAAGCGCCGAAACGTCGAGGCAACTACCCTCATACTCTGCGAATCAATCCCAAGGACCCGGAAGGCCTGATCTGGTACACGGACGCCGGAACCAACTCTTGTTTCTCGTTGCACCCCGAGACCCATGTGGTCAAGGAGTACAAACTGCTTAGCGCTGGCCAGGCGATTGGAGCAGGACGTGGCGAGTCGCGTGGTATCACGCCATACGGCTTGGACTATTCACCGGTCGACGGCATGATCTGGTATTCCAAACTGAACGGTAATCGTATCGGCCGAATCGACCCCAACGCGGACGATGGCGACATCAAAGAATGGAACCCGCCGTTCCGCGGTCCGAGGCGTTTGCATGTTGCCCCCGACGGAATGGTCTGGGTGCCCGGGTTCGGCTCCGGCGTCTTCGGAAAATTCAATCCGAAGTCCGAAGCGTGGACAGTCTATGAACTGCCGGACGCGGAGAATCAGATCCCTTACGCGCTCAACGTTGACTCAAAAGGCACTGTCTGGATCTGCGGAACGGGGAACGACACAATCAACCGATTCGATCCGGTGACGGAAGAGATAGTTGAGTTCCGCTTGCCGACGCGGGTCTCTTACACGCGAGAGATTGAATTTGACGACGAAGGAAATATTTGGACGAGCACGTCGGGTCCTGCGAGACACATGGAGCGCGGCGTCGGCGCTGTCATCAAGATTTCGCTCCCCAAGAGCTTGCCTCAGAAGGGAGGAGTTCGCTTGGCCGCCAAGCACTACGACGGGACTCATAGTATTGGTAACTTGGCCAACGCTCCCAAGCGAAAATCCAACAACACGGCATTGTTCGCGAGAATTGACAAGTCAAAAATGCCGACCGCCTACGTTCCGCGGAACCATCAAGAGTATGTCGACAAGCGAATAGCAGGCCTGCCGCCGCAAAGTCGAGGCCGCGTGGGGCAGCTTTGGAATGAGTTTACTCGAGCGAATCCGAGTCGTAAGCGTGATGGCGCCATGTTCATCCGAATACTCGAACACATTGCCGCCAATCCATCTTCGCAGAAGCGCCGGTTCATCAAGAAATGGCAACATCACAACTTTGGATCGGCGCCTAATAGGCTAGAGGGACGGTCGCTCGAACGCGGCAAACTCCATTTCGAACAAGCTACCTGTAGCCGTTGTCACCCGATTGCCGGCAAAGGTCCCAAATACGGCCCCGACCTGAGCGAAGTCACCAAGCGGTTCAAAGGCTCGAAACTTCTGCAACAGATCGTCAAGCCATCCGCCGAAATTCACAAGGAATTTCAAACGCAGATGATCTTAGTGAATGACGGCCGCCTGCTGACCGGATTGGTCGTCGAAGAAACGGACAAGCAGATTCTCTTGGTGCCGAACCTCCTCAAGCCGGACAAGATCGAAACAATCGACAAGTCCGCAATCGAAGAACGTAAGACGGCGGATGTCTCGACCATGCCGACAGGTCTGCTTGACACCTTTTCGATCGAAGAAATCCTCGACCTACTCGCGTTCATCCAAGCTGCGGGTCCTGCGACAGGCACGCCCGCGCAATGACCAATTCACGAGAAGGCGCAGTGCGAGAAATGATCGCAGCGATTTCAAGAACTCTCGTGGCGGCTATCGCTGCGCATTTGATATGCGTTCCGGCAGCCGCGGCGGACCTGGATCAGTTGATTGAGTCTGCTTGTATCGACTGCCACGGTGCCGGCACGGAAACGAAGCTCGACCTCACGTCGCTCGAAATGAACTTCGGAGACGCAAAGAGCTTTCGAAATTGGGTGCAGGTGTTCGATCGCGTCCAGAGCGGCGAGATGCCGCCTTCAACTGAAGCTCGCCCCAACGAAGCAACTCGGTCAGCGGCCTTGAAGGTACTCAAATCCAAACTCAACCACGCCAATCGCTCGTCGCAAGCGAAGAAGGGTCGCGTTCCGAGTCGGCGACTCACGCGAACAGAATATGAACACACGTTGCATGATCTGCTCGGGATTGGGGGCGAGCTGGCGCGGCATCTGCCGCCGGAAAGCGAGTCGGGTGAGTTTGACGTGGTCGCGACGACACAGGAGATGTCGAGCGTTCACGTTCGCGGCCTACTGATGGCGGCCGATCAGGCTTTGGATGAAGCGATTCAGTTGGGCGTCAAGCCGAGGATGGGCAAGCGTGAAATCGACTACTTCAATTCGCCTTACATTCGGATGTGGGTAGAGCGTACTGTTCGGCGTGGCGGCGGCACGATATTCAAGACGGACCGCGACGTTGTCACGTTTCGAGGTGAGAACTATGTGTTCCGCTCCGATGCGAATGGGTTTCGGCCTCCGGTCGCTGGACGATATCGCATCGACATCAAAGCGGCGGCGTATCAGCCCCGGTCATCGATCACAGTTAGCCTGAAACGGCAGAATGATCAGCAAGGTCAGAGCGAGTTGATCGCAGCGTGGGATCTGGCTGGTTCGGACTACCGTGATGTTTCGACGACCGCCTACCTTCGCCCCAATGATTACATTTACGTCAGTGCTGACGAATTGGAGCCCGCCCTCGATGGTCGAGTGATTTACAACTCGCAGCCAGCCAGCAAGTTTGGCGGCGAGGGCGTCAGAATTCGCCGCGTGACAGTCGAAGGTCCGTTGGAGTCGACTTGGCCGCCAGAGCGGACTCGCAAGCTATTTCCCGGAATCGAATGGAAAGCGAGCAAGACCAGACGGCGCGGCCGAGTTTACGAGCCCGCGCTAACGAAGTCACCCGCCGAACACTTGCGCACCATCGTCTCAACGTTTGCCGAGCGAGCTTGGCGGCGACCGCTGAGCGAGAACGAAGTCAACTCGCTCGTCGCATTAGCCAAGCCTAGCCTCAAAGCCAGCGGGGACTTCATTGAGTCAGTGCGAATCTCGCTTCGCGCTGTCTTGGTCGCGCCTGATTTGCTGTTTCAAATCGGTGAGGCCGGTTCGCTTAGTGATGAAGCTCTTGCTCGGCGGCTCTCTTATTTTTTGTGGCGGAGCATTCCAGACGATGAACTGAGTCGACTTGCCGCCGCAAATCGGCTATCCGATCCCAAGACTTTGGCCTCACAAGTCGATCGAATGTTGGAAAACCCGAAGAGCAAACGATTTGTGCACGAGTTCCTTGGGCAATGGCTGGATCTCGACAGGATCGACGCTACGACTCCCGATTCGTTCTTGTATCCCGAATACGACGACGTACTGCGAATGGCGATGTTGGGAGAGACTCGCGAGTTCTTTTCGCACTTGATCGAGAAGGACCTAAGCGTCGGCAACCTTGCCGACTCGGACTTCACATTCCTCAACCGCCGGCTCGCAGAGCACTACAACATTGCGGGTGTTGATGGCGAAGCGATCCGAAAAGTCAAGCTGGCGAAGTCGAGTGTTCGAGGTGGAATCCTTGCCCACGCGTCGATCGCCAAGGTAACTGCGAATGGAACTGTGACGACCCCCGTCAAGCGAGGCAGTTTCGTCCTGACAAACCTGCTTGGCCAGCCGCCGAAAACGCCGCCGCCTAGTGTGGGGGCCATCGAACCCGATACGCGGGGTGCGACGACCATTCCCGAGACGTTGCTAAAACACCAGACCGTGGAAACGTGCGCCGCTTGCCACCGCACGATTGATCCGCCAGGATTTGCCTTGGAGTGTTTTGACCCGGTTGGCAATTATCGTAAGCGCTACCGCAACAGTAAGGGTGTCAAACGAGAGACCAATCTAGGGCTGCGTTTCCTACACAAGGACTACACGCTGGGACTTCCTGTCGATACTTCCGGGGTGACGACGGATGGCTTCGAGTTTGCCGGAATTGGAGAATACAAGAAAAACTTGCGTGACGAATCGAAAGAGCAAATCGCTCGCAACATTGTGATGAAGTTGATCGCATTTTCGACGGGTGCCGAGACTCAGTTTTCTGACCGTGAAGTCGTCGAGACGATTCTGCGGGAAACGAAAAGTGAAGAGTATCCGTTGCGAACCTTGATTCACCATGTCGTCGCAAGTCGCCTATTTAGGAACCGCTGATGCACAAATCCATTTCACGGCGAGCGGCGCTCAGGGCGAGTGGCGTGGCCATCGCGTTGCCGCTTCTTGAATCGATGAATCCCGTGGCGGGTCGCGAGCGTGTTGCGCCGCCGAGGCGTCTCGTGATGATTTGCAACACCTTAGGACTCCATCCGACTTCGTTGTTTCCCAAGACGCCGGGCCGCAAGTACGAGGGCACTGAGTATCTCGATTTGATCGGCAAGCACCGCGATGACCTTACCTTGTTCTCGGGTCTCTCTCATCCGGATCAAAATGGCAAGCAACCTCACGATACAGAAATGACTTGGCTGACTGCCGCCCGCAATCCTGGCTTTGGCGGATTTAAGAACACCATTTCAATCGACCAGCTTGCCGCCATGCATTTCCGCAATAAGACTCGCTTCCCTTCGATCGCACTCAGCAGCAATACGCAAAAGAGCCAATCGTATACGAGCAACGGCGTGATGTTGCCGGCGGAAGACAAACCGTCGTCCGTTTTCGCCAAGATGTTTCTTGTCGACGGCGCTCAAGCACGGAAACGACAGCGGCAGCAATTGGAGGACGGGCGAAGCATTCTCGATTCCGTCGCAAACCAGACGCGAGCACTCAAGCGTCGTACAAGCTCAAACGACAATCGGCAACTCGACGAATATTTTGCCGCAATACGTGCGGCCGAAACGGAACTGCTCGAGACTGAAGCTTGGCTGGACCGGCCAAAGCCACACGTCGAAGTAGAACCGCCGCAAGACATTGCCGATCGCGCAGACTTGATTGGTCGGACGCGTTCACTGATGCGACTGACGCCGTTGATTCTGCAAACCGACTCGACAAGAATCGTCACAATCGTGATTCAGGACCACCTTGTTGTTCCGAAGATCCAGGGCGTCAGCGCAGAACATCACAATCTATCGCACCATGGACAGGATCCCGAAAAAATTGCGCAGCTCAAGATCATCGAGACTGAAATCTTGAAGTGCTTCGCCGAATTCCTGGGGCGCATGGCGAAGTCAGGGGAGGCGAGTCATAGATTGCTCGATCAAACTTCCGTCGTGTTCGGAAGTAATCTTGGCAACGCGAACGCGCACGATCCAAGCAATTTGCCTATCATCCTTGCCGGGGGCGGATACGATCACGGCCGATATGTGGCCTATGACAAACGAAACAATACGCCGCTGTGTAACCTGTTCGTCAACCTACTGAACCGCGTCGGAGTCGAAACGAAACGATTCGGCTCAAGCACGGGCGAACTCACAGTCTGAATTGTTGCATCATCGACAAATACCAAATTGAAGCCCCAACGGTAGCACTCATGAAGATCAGAATCGCCGCATACGTTTGCCTATTCTCGCTCTTGTTGTATTCCCAGTCGCATGGCGAAACCATCGAAGACAACTGGCATCAGTGGCGCGGCCCGAATGCCAACGGCGTCTCGCCGTCAGCGGATCCGCCTGTCTCATGGAGCGAAAGCGAGAACATCAAATGGAAAATGGCGATCGACGGTAAAGGTACGTCTACGCCAATCATCTGGGGCAGCAAGGTGTTTCTCCTGACGGCGATCAAGACGGGCAAGAAGGATTCGTCGATACCCGACCCCAAAGATCAACCGAAAACGAATTTCTTTGATATCAAACGGCCCAATGAAAGCCGAGCGTTTGTGGTGATCTGTCTTAACCGAGACTCCGGCAAGGAACTTTGGCGCTCCACCGCAATCACCAAAATCCCTCACGAGGGCGCACACAACGACAACAACTTTGCCTCCGCGTCGCCAATTACCGATGGTGAGCGGCTTTATTGTTGGTTCGGCTCGGCAGGCTTGTTCTGCTATGACGTGAATGGTCAAAAACTCTGGCAGAGGGAACTCGGCGAAGTCCGTATCGGATCGAGTCTCGGCGAAGGTTGCTCGCCTGTACTCTACGGTGACAAGCTAGTCATCATTCGTGATCACAGCGGCCCAAGTTCCATCGAAGTGCTCGACGCCAAGACAGGCAAGACCACTTGGCGAAAAGAACGCGATGAGAATAACGCTTGGGCGACGCCTTTGGTGGTTGAGCACAGCGGGAAGACACAGGTGATCACCGCCGCTTCCAATTATGTCCGCAGTTACGACCTCCACAGCGGCGACATCATCTGGCAGTTCAGCGGATTGACCGGCAATGTCATTCCCTGTCCCGTTGTAGACGGCGACCAGGTTATCTGCATGAGCGGCTACAAAGGCTATGCCGCTGTCGCCCTGCCCTTGACCGAGACAGGTGACATCTCAAAATCCAAAAAGATCGCTTGGTCGAAGAACCGCGGTACGCCGTATATCCCCTCGCCGCTTCTCTATGACGGATTGCTTTATTTCAATCAGTCCAATAGCGCGATCCTGTCTTGCCTCGATTCGAAAACGGGCGACCCGATCCTGGACCGTGTTCGCTTGAATGGACTCTCCAACATCTACGCATCGCCTGTCGGCGCGCAAGGGCGAGTCTACCTCACGGGCCGCAACGGGACGACGCTCGTGCTCAAACGAACAAAGAAGGTCGAAGTTATCGCGAGGAACAAGCTGGACGACACGATCGATGCATCACCTGCGCTCGCGGGAAGCCAGTTGTTCCTTCGAGGAGGCAAGTTTCTCTACTGCATCGAGCAACGACGGTGAGAATCCAAGATGAGCAACTGTTGCGAAAGGCCCCGAGGCGGTGAACGCACGTGGCGTCAATCTCGGGCTCGACCCGTTGGCGCCGGCCCGTCGAACAAAAGCGTGCCGGGATGGGCGGCAACCCAATCGAGCCACCGCATTCGCTCAAACTTGACATCCTCCAATGGGATGTCGTCATTCCCTTTAAAATTGTCCACGATCGGGGCCAGATTCGGGTAAATATGACGGACGGTTTGCTGCGATTTCTCTGCACTGTTCCCCACGATCGGTCAAATCGACGCGGAATGCATCAATATCTCGAATGCACTGGCGGCTGTGACATGTCTGGGAAGCTTCGCTCTATCGACAGTGAATTCCCCACGAACCCCCGCAAGCAATTGGTCGACAGTTGAATGGACAGATCAGACGAAAAACGAGATCGCGTCTTAAAAGCGGCGCTCGATTGCCGCACAGAATTGATGGCGTACGCCCTCTCGCTGCTAGGCAACCACGCTGCGGCGGATGATGCCTTGCAAGAGGCGATGCTTGTCGTCGTCAAGAAGTTCGATCAGTTTCAGGAGGGGACGTCGATCCTCGCCTGGTGTCGTTCCATCGTGCGAATCGAAGTACTGCGCGCGAAACAGCGACACTGTCGCGAGCGCACTCTGGCGGAACGCCTGTTGGACGACACAATCGATTCCGCCTTCGATGAATTCCAAGCGACACGGCGACACGATGAAGCGGAGTCATGGCGCAAGGCGTTAAGAAGCTGTTTGGCCCGAGTGCCTGAGCGCGGGCAAGGCTTGTTGAGAGCGAGGTTCGAGGACGAGCTGAGTTATCAGCAAATTGGCGAACGGATCGGCATGACTATCGAAGCGGTGCGGAAAGCATTATTCCGACTGAAGCGGCAAGTACGTTCGTGCGTAGAAACCAGCCTGAGGGCGGCACAATGAACGATAAGAATGAATGGGAAGAGCTGATCGACCGTCATTTGCGTGGCGAGTTGGACGACTCTGAGAAAGAACGCCTTGCGGAAATGCTCGACGGCGAAGCCGGCGCGAGGCAGGAGTTTGTCGAACATGTCAGATGGGAAGCCGAGATGGCGGAAGCTCTGAGAGAAAGTCAGCATTCACTGCGCGACGAAAACAGCTTGATCGCAAGCCAATCGACAAGCGGAGGTCAGCGGTGGTCGAAGCCCGTGTTCTTGCAGCTTCTGCTCGCCGCCGCCGCAATCGTTATCGTGGCGCTTTCAGCTGGGTTGATCTATCAGTTGGCTCAAACCAATAGCCGAATCGCTGAATCCGAAAATAGGGAAACACAACCTCGCATCTCCAACCTGTCCATCGCGAAGATTTCTGGATTAAGCGGTGCGTTGATTTGGACGGGCGATCGAGGACAAATCATTCGCGACATCACGATCGGAACCGAACTTGCTGGTGGGACGATCGAAGGATTGGCGCCCGACTCGTGGTTCGAGCTGGAATTTCGCGACGGGTCAACCGTGACGATTTCAGGCGCGTCTGTTTTGACATTTGCAGACCTTGGACAAAAGCAGTTGCGCCTGCGCGAGGGACGCCTTTCAGCCAACGTCGCGACACAACCGCCCGGCAAACCGATGTTGATCCATACGAGGTCAGCCGTACTTAGAGTGCTAGGTACGCAATTCGACGTCGAGGCCGATCTTGCCACGACGGTGTTAAGCGTCAGTGAAGGCAAAGTTCGCCTCAAACGCCTCAGCGACGGTAGCGAAGTCGACGTTCCGGCTCGACACCACATCACCACGGACACGGATGACGACCTGTTGCCGGTTCTCGTACCCGAATCGGTTCACGCGTGGAAGAGCCGTCTTCATCTCAAGCAGAAGCACTACGGGAAATGGCAGCCAGCCACCGACCAGCAGCGAGCGTCTCTCAAGGCCATACCTCTGATTCCACCAGAGTTCCCAGACATCACTCTCTATTTGGCAGGCTTGTCTGTCGAACAGGCTGACGGTTCGCCCGTTGTCGTGCTTTCCGACTCGAAGTTTGTCGTCCGAGGACGTCTTCGATCGGAGGCTCGCGTGCACTTCGGAATTCGCGTGACATACTCCAACGGCGAATTCGCGGGCATGTTCCGAGGCGACCTTCACGGCAAACAGCCCGTGGCGGTTGTGGACAGTGACGGTCGTTTTGAGGAAGTCTACGACCTTCGTAATTTCACAATTGATCCTGCCGTGCGTAACCGCAAAGATGAATTGGCAGCCAAGCCCGATGGGCTGATCCTTGATGGCTCGTGGGCGTTTACACACACTGGAGGTCCTTCGGGACTTGAGGTCGTCGAAGTCGAGTTGATACCGCCTGTCAAAAAGCCTCGACCAGACGCAGACGACTCGACGAACGAATAGTGACATCGTGAGGTTCGCCGTTGCGCGAGCCTACAGTGTTTCGCAATTGGAGAGTGAATCAAATGAAACGAGTTGTAATCGCAATCTTGCTGACAACATCGATCGGGTACTGTATCACACAGGGCAAGTCAGAAGCACAACGCCCAACTCGAGACCAGCGTCGGTCCGACTCGCCGCGAAAGCTGCTACGTAGTGGCCATCCAACATTCGCGAGTCCTCATGCCTCGCCGATTATCGCCCACGGAGGCGATGTCTTTGTTGTGAATACACCGGCGGACACAGTTGACGTGATCGACGCGAAGACTCGCAAAGTACGCAGTCGCATTCATGTCGGCGTTGATCCAGTGAGTCTGGCCGTCCGGCCTGATGGCAAGGAAGTTTGGGTGTCGAATCATGTCTCGGACTCGGTCAACGTCATCGACAACGTCGCGGACAGCCCGACATACCTACAAGTCGTCTCGACGATTCAGCAATTCGACAAAGAGACCAAGGCCACCACATTTGATGAGCCGATTGGGATCGCGTTTGCCGGTAACAGCAAAGCGTACGTCGCGTTGTCTTCCGAAAATCAGATCGCCGTCGTCGACGTGGCGACTCGCAAAGTCGTTAAGCGAATCAAAATTCCGGCTCAGGATCCGCGAGCCATTGCGGTTCATGGCGACCGGTTGTTTGTCGTGCCGTTCGAATCGAACAACAAGACTCAGCTCTCCGGCGGCTCGAAGGACGACATCGACGGCGACTTGGTTACGTTCGACGCCTGGGAGCATTCGATTCGA
The DNA here is from genome assembly GCA_964567745.1 of uncultured Pirellulaceae bacterium. Classification (GTDB taxonomy): domain Bacteria; phylum Planctomycetota; class Planctomycetia; order Pirellulales; family Pirellulaceae; genus CAZMNY01. The sequence goes on from CAZMNY010000009.1 coordinate 50,504, forward strand.
GTCAACAATGTCCTCTCACTGGGGCACGTAACCGATATCATCAAACATCCGGACGTGCCCGACCGCGATCTCTTTGTGTTTGACACCAAGACAGACGAGCTCGTAGAAACCGTCGATACGCTGGGAACGTTGCTGTACGGGCTGGCCGTTGATTCACAGGGTCGCGTCTTCATTGCTCAGACCGATGCGCGAAACGACGCCAACGGCCGAGCTGGAACCAAGAAGCATGGCATGAAGGAAATGGAGAATCGTGCGTTTCTGAACCAAATTACGAAGGTCAGTTTTCGAGACGGCGCTGCACAGAAGCCCGAGTTTCTCAACCTCGAACCGATGCCGCCGAAACATCCGGAAAAAGGCATGGCTCTGGCGACGCCCTACGCAATTCAAATCAGCAAGGACGATTCGACATTGGTCGCCTCGGCTGCAGGATCGGACAAACTGTTCACTGTCGATGCGGTCACTGGCAAGGTGCTTGGTCGAGTTCCCGTCGGCGCCGTACCGCGCGGGATTGCTCTGGAAAACAGGGAAGACGGCAAGCCAGCGCGGGCGTGGGTTTATAACGTGGTGGCGAACACAGTTTCGTTAGTCGACGTGTCCAACACGGCCGCCCCCAAGATTGCGGGTTTCGTCAAACTGCAAGACCCCACGCATCGGCAGGTCAAACTCGGGCGCACCTGGTTTAACGACGCCGATGCCTCGACAACAGGCACATTTTCCTGCGAGAGCTGTCACCCCGACAGTAATACGGATCAACTGTTGTGGGTGCTGAAGACGCCCATCGTGAGCCGTGGTAATCAAATCATGCCTCGTTCAACGATGCCGGTGCGAGGCTTGCGCGACACCGCCCCGTTTCATTGGGACGGCGTGCTTGGCGATCCCTATGGCGGCAACAACAGCGCGAACATTTTCACGTCGGTCGAGCCCACTGCGGACGCAGACGACCAGGCCACCAGCACGCGACACCTGGTCGACGCGAGCCTGGCTGGCGTGCTCAACGCGCATGGAGACGACAAGGTCAACGACGAAGGCAAGCCAGGCGCATTCACGGCAGCCGAACGCGACGACCTAGCGATGTTCCTACTCAGCGTTTCTTTTCCACCAGCACAACGCCGAGCGTACGACAACGTGCTGACGAAGAACGCGCAGCAAGGTTACAAACTGTTCCACATCGACGGGGACAACGATCCAGGACGAACCAGGCCCAACGTCTGCGGCAACTGTCATCGCATGCCGTTTCTCGTGAGTACCAACACACCGGGCACGGGAATGGAAGCGCCCACGTGGCGCGGCGCCTATGATCGGTTCCTAATTCTGCCCCAAGGCCGCCTCAACATCATTGAGTTTCCGTTCTATCGCAGCGTTGCGGAACGCGGCCAATCGGAAGAGGCGATCTGGCGGTTCTCGTGGGGCGGTCGACGTCGCTTTAATCCAGTCTGGAATATGGTGTTGGAAGGGAGTACCGGCTTCTCCGGCTCATTTGCTCGCCAAGTTACGCTCAACGCGACATCGGCAAACACCGAATTGACGGGCGACCTTCTCAGTGCGTTGGAAGTTGCTGCTTCGGAAGGCGGCGTCGTGCTCGAAGGCGAAGGCGTTTTCATAGAGGACGGCGAACCGAGCTTCGTTGAACTTCAATTCAATCCCGATTTCCAAGGCGGCACCTACGTCAGCAAGGCCCGAGACCGCAAGGCATTCAGCCGACAACAACTTGCAGCCCTCGCCGCCGACAATAAATTCGTCGGCACGTTCACCGGACGCCACGGCGAAAACGCCGACGTTGAATCGCCGCAACCGGCCCTCTGGACCCTCGGCTCGATTCACGAACAACGCGGTCGGCAGCAATTCCCCATACTTCACCCTGGCAAGACCAGCATGATCCTGAGCGGCCGTAACTTCGATGACCGCGCAACGATTTACGTTGATGGTCGGCGAGCTGGCGGCGACATCGTGGTGACCGAGGACGAGCAGGAACAGCTGGTCATTGAACTCGACTCCCTGCCGGCTACCGGCATGCACATGCTACAGGTTCAAGCTGAGCGCGGTCAATTCAGCAACGACTTCATCTTTCATGTAGCAAAATCTGAAGATGCCGCGCGCGACTTGACGAGTCGCCTCAACGGGCCTCACGTCGATACGCGCGACGCACTTGCTAACGCAATCGCCAAAGGCAACATCGAAGAATTGAAACGCCGACTCGGGCGGCGAGCTCGGCGAATTAACGAGCGGCGCCCCGCGACCGGCTCGACGCCACTTAGCGATGCAGCGTTTCGCGGAAATCTGGAAATAGTCAAACTGCTGCTCGATCGCGGAGCAAGAATCGACGCGACAAATCGGGATGGTAACACTCCGCTTATTGCGGCGGCGTTCATGTGTCACACCGAGGTCGTACAATACTTGCTCGACAATGGCGCTTCGACGAGTCACAAGAACAAGCGGGACGAAACGGTCATTGAAATTCTTTCGCGCCGGTGGAACGATGAACTGGCAGGCTTCTACACCGGCATCGGCGAATCGACGGGCATGAAAATTGACCTCGATCAGATCAAACTGCAACGTCCCAAGATTGCCAATCTGCTACAAAAAAGCTCGGCCAAGTAACATCGTCGGTCGTTACGGATTCGAACCCTGAAGCACATTCCTCGCAGAACGTCCCTTCCTACTCACCGATGCAAATTAGCTCTTTGAGAGTGCGGGCGTAGAGTTTGTGATCGTCGTAGGCGAGACTTGAAAGCGTCCAGGTTTTTCCGGCGTGTCCCAGATCACTGATCGACACCAACGCTGATTCGTCGAGCTTCGGAGCATTCCAGCGGATCACGTAAACGATGCCGACCATCGTTGGCATATACAAGTATTCGCCCACAACGATGGGGCTCGCCGCAGACACGTGCCCCCAACCACTCAAGCTCGCGCGTTTGTCCTGGCAGACGACAAAACCGTCGTTGTTCTTGACATCATTCTTGATCGCTTTCTGCCACAAAACGGTTTCCTCAGCACCTTCACGGATGACTTGGACGGGGACCTGCAAGTACTCGACCTTGCCTGTCGCAACATTGACGCGCCCCAAGAGAAAATCACTGTGAGTGCGAAAATAGTGGAAGTCGCCGATCAAGCAGTTTGTGTGGTAGGTAATCGGCTTTTGCTTCCTGCGCGACTTCAGCTTGGCGTTTGGCTCATCGACATAATCGCCATTCTCGAATCGCCGAACATGCACGTCCTCAACAAGCGAGACGGCTGACGTTAGCGCGCCGCGACGCACGTCGATGGCATGATGATTCATCCCAACAAAGGCCGCTCCTCGTTCACCACGAAAGACGGCATTCTGGTGCGCTGCGTAGCCTTTGATCGGCAGATCCCAAATGGTCTTTCCGGAATCCGCATTAATCAGCGACATTCCGTACGGCTCTTCCGGAGGCGCATGGCCTCCGCCTCGCCCGGTCAAGACCGCGGGCGCTCCGTCGCTTGTCCGATTCAACATCGAGGCGGAATGGACCGACGTCGCCGATTCCGCAACCCACTGCAGTTTACCCGTCGCCAAGTCAAACGAGTGCAGACGAGTCCAATACTTTTCGTCTCGGCCCAACGGCTTGGCGCCGGCCTTGGTCGTTGCCGACTCGGGAAGATCCTTTGCCACAGTCTTGAGAAAGATGACATTGCCGTCGTGCAATATCGGTTCTTGCTGGCGCGCATGATGTCGACCGAACGGAACCCACTCGTATTCCCAAACAAGACGCCCGTCGAAATCAAATGTTCGAATCGATCCGCCCACGTTGATGAAGCAGACGTGGTTGCCGTCAGTGACGGGCGAGGCCGCGGTGTTGTCGCTGAATCCGCTAGCCATATCGGTGGATCGTGTGCCGGGGAGCTCACGGTGCCAAAGCTCCTTGCCGGTCCCAGCGTCAAAACACATCCCGAAAATAGCACGACCCGGTTGCGCGTCGGCCTTGGATGGCATATGGCTGGCAACGAAAACTCGCCCGTTCGAAACCACCGGGGCGCCCTCGCCCGTATTCGGTAAGGCGGTTCGCCAAAGCACTCGCTGATTTCGTGCGACGCTGAAACTCGTTGGAGCGCGACCGTCAACCTGATAGTCGTGGTTCGGGCCAGCCGCTTGTGGCCAGTCAGCGAAAACACTTGTATTACAGGACAAGAGCCCGAGAACAACGAAAACTTGAGCCGCGAGTCTTATTCTTAGCATCGGCGTGTCGCCCGATCTTCCGGCATCATTTCGTGAGTGAGTCTACGTGTCCGTTTTCTGTTCGCAACGAAAGCGGTGCCGCGATGAGGTCTATCTCATACGATGGACCATCATAACCCAAACGAGACTCGCCAAGTCGTTTCGAGTCGGAGTGCCAATCTAGCGTCTGCTACGCTCGCAAGAGCGTTGAGCCCCGCCAACGCGCTGCCCAAGCGAAATGTCGTAGCTACCTTGAAGATTCGACGAATTATGCACGCAGCAGTTCAGTACGCGATGCGATGTACGTTATCTTGTGAGCTATGACGAAATTCAACAAAGCATCGTTACTAAGAACGACGTTGTTCGTTTGCCTGGTTGGCGCAACCGGTTGGACACGAGCCAGACAGCCCAATGTGGTCGTGATTCTGACGGACGACCAGGGCTGGGGCGACCTCAGCAACTCCGGCAACACGAATCTTGCGACTCCCAATCTCGATTCACTGGCTCGCGATGGCGTCACGCTCGAGAACTTCTACGTCTGCCCCGTTTGTGCTCCAACACGAGCCGAGTTTTTGACAGGTCGTTATTACCCACGCACTGGAGTGAGCGGAGTTAGTCGAGGCGAGGGTCGTCTGAACTACGACGAGACGACCGTCGCCGATTTTTTCAGCGCGGGCGGCTACGCCACCGGTTGCTTTGGCAAATGGCACAACGGGACGCAACCTCCCTATCATCCAAACAACCGCGGATTCGACGAGTTCTACGGATTCACGTCGGGCCACTGGGGTCACTACTTTAGCCCTCCGCTTGATCACAACGGCAAGCGAGTCCGCGGCAAGGGGTTTGTCGTCGACGATTTCACCAATTACGCGCTGGCGTTTATCGAAGCGAATCGCGAGCGTCCGTTCTTTTGCTATCTGCCGTACAACACGCCTCATTCACCAATGATGATCCCGGATCGGTTTTACACTAAGTTCGACGGCGAGGACCCCAAAATGCAACATCGCGATCCTCAGAGAGAGGACGTGATGATGACTCGAGCAGCGCTCGCGATGTGCGAAAATATTGACTGGAATGTGGGCCGTGTGCTCAGGAAGCTTGACGATTTGCAGCTTCGCGAAGACACGATCGTGATCTATTTCTCCGATAATGGGCCGAATTCATACCGGTGGAATGGTGGCATGAAAGGACGCAAGGGTTCGCTCGACGAAGGCGGAGTCCGTTCGCCGTTTTTTGTTCGCTGGCCGAGAAAGATCAAGCAAGGCGAGACGATCCGCCAAATCACAGGCGCCATCGACTTGCTGCCCACGCTGATCGATCTTGCGGGTGTGAAGGCTAGTTTCGATAAAGCAAAACCACTCGACGGCCGAAGTCTGCGTCCGCTGCTGCTGGCCGAATCCGGAAATTGGAAGCCTCGCGAGCTGTATTCGGTTCGAGCCAAGGGAAATCAAGTCAGCGTGCGAACTCAACGATTCCGCCTCGATGCAAAAGGACACCTCTACGACATCGACGCTGACCGCGGGCAGCGTATTAACGTGGCAAAGCGCCATCCAGATTTGACTGCCAAGATACTACGGCGAGCCAAAAAGCACAGCGAGGAGATGCGAACACTTTTCCAGGCGAATTCGAATCGTCCGTTTACCGTCGGCTACGGCCAGTCGACAACGTTGCCTGCTCGAGACGGCATCGGTCACGGCGAGATTCAGCGAAGCTCCAAGGCACCGAACAACTCGTTCTTCACAGCGTGGACGCGGACCGACGACTACATCACATGGGATATCGAAGTCGGAAAATCAGGCGAGTACGAGGCGATCGTGCACTACACCTGTGCACGAGGCGACGAAGGTGCGACGCTTCGGCTTTCAACGACCAATGGCGGTTCGGCTCATACAGTCATCAAGGAACCCTTCGACCCGCCGCTGTACGACAAGTCGAAAGAGCGAGTCTCGAAGTCTCACTATTTTGTGAAAGACTTCAAGCCGCTGCGGTTGGGAACGCTGAGCATGCGAAAGGGAAGAGAGACTCTCACACTCGGCGCGAGTGACATGCAAGGCCGTCGCATCGTCGACGTGCACTCGGTCGATTTGGTGCTCAAGAATGTAAAGAACCGATGAATCAGCCTTCCAGGTAGCTACGGTCGCCAGCCCGAAGGGGAAGTGACAATGGATTTGGCTCATAACGTTTCCCTTGGACGCGCAGCGGACTGGCGGGGCCCCTCACTGTGGCGAGCGTAGGCGCCACGTTTGCCCTACGCCAATTACCCTGCGTCGTCCAGCGCGATATCATGCATTTTATCTGGCCTCAGCGTCCATAACATATCCACGATCGCTTCGATATTTGGGTAGAATTGTGGTGCCGATTCAGCGCGTTGAACGCGCCATCGGCAAAAATGGACGTCGGCGGGGCGAATGGAATGAAAAACTCTAAACGGGATTCGACATGAAGTTCTACGTTTCGATAACGTTGCTGCTTGTGTTCGCGTGCGCTTCGGTCAACGCTGAGGAAAACTGGAACCAGTTTCGCGGCCCGCAGGGAAATGGAGTGTCGTCGAAGCGGCAACTGCCGGTCGTATTCGATGAGGCCAAGAACGTTCGCTGGAAGATCGCGATTCCCGATTCCGGCTGGTCTTCGCCCGTGGTGTGGGGCAACGAAATCTGGTTGACCGCTGGAAGCGACGAAAAGCGCGAACTGCGCGCGATTTGCGTCGACGCTCAGGGCGGAAAGATCGTCAAGAACCTCAAGGTTTTTGAGATGATCGAACGCAAAGTCGACCCCGCCTACATCTATGACTCGCCGCACTTAAACAGCCCTGCGACGCCGACGCCCGTTGTCGAAGCGACTCGCGTATTCGTCAGCTTTGGCTCGCAGGGCATCGCGTGTTTGAATCGAGAAACAGGCGACAAGATTTGGGAGCGCCGTGACCTGCGCATCTATCAGCCCGTTCGCCAGGGGTCGTCGCCCATCGTGGATGACAAGAATCTGTACGTGGCCTTCGATGGAACGGACCAACAGTTCTTTATTGCACTCGACAAGAGGACTGGCGAAACCCGTTGGAAAACAGACCGGGACGTCGCAACCGATTGGAAGGCGACATTGCGTTCGAAAGGACTCACGCCAAAGAAAGGCGGAAAACCCAACGACAACAAAAAGTCGTTTGCCACGGCCACATTGATCGAGGCGGACGGGCAACGGCAGTTGATTGCTCCCGCGGCGGAGGCGACGATCTCCTACGACCCCAATACCGGGCAAGAGCTCTGGCGAGTGTTGCATCCAGGCGGATTCAATGTGGCGGCGCGGCCGATTCACGCGAACGGCTTGGTCTATGTCTTCACGAGCGGGTTGAGTCATTACTTGATGGGAATTCGAGCTGATGGGAAAGGAAACGTGACGGACACCCATGTCGCCTGGTCGACCACGCGAAGCACTCCGAGCATTCCCTCGCCTGTCGTTATCGACGGTTTGCTTTATATGGTGACCGACAAAGGAGGGATCGCTCGATGCTTGGACGCCAAGACAGGTGAAGAGCATTGGAAGAAACGACTCGGTGGCGACCACTGGGCGTCGCCGTTGTACGCGAGCGGTAAGCTCTACTTCAGCAGCAAACAAGGTGAAGTCACCGTATTGGAAGCATCCAAAGAAGACCCCAAGGTTTTTTCACGAAACGAACTGAACGGCAGCTTTATCGCCTCACCGGCCGTCGCCGGCTCCTCAATCATTCTTCGATCGACGAGCCATCTCTATTGTCTGTCAGAAGGGTACGAGCGAAGCGCGGCGGAACTTGCTCAGGAAAAGGCGGTGGCGAAAAACACGGTCACGGCCAAAGGCAAGAAACCGGGACGCGATATCGACTGGGACGATGCCTATGAGAAACTGCTGAAGAAGGAACCAGGAATTCGCAAGAAGGTTGCCAGCGGCGGCGCGACCAAAGAACAAGTCATCGCGTGGATGAAGAAGAAATTCTTAGGACGGACGAAGCCGGCGGCGAAAGGGAAGAACAAGGACGGCGTCGCGAACTTCTATGCGGTCGTGATCGGCCGATTGAAGACCAAGGACATCGAACTCGGCGAATTCACTTTCGATGTCGACCACGTTTCGTCGATGTACGGTAACCGCTGGGTTAAAGATGAAATCGTCGGGAAGACAATCAAAGTGACCGGCGTGTCGGGACCATTTGTCGACAAGCTGCTGCAAATCAAACGCGGCCAGACGCTAAAAGTCCGCTCTGGCAAGTACCTGGCGGCGGCGAAGACGTTGACATTCGGGGCGAAATTCCATGTTCTAGAGCGAACTACGGCGTTCAAGCCTTCCGACTTTGGCGTGCCTCCCAAAGAATTCCGTGGATTCAGCGGCGAACTCACAGGAAAGATTGTCGAAGCCGCGGGGTACGAAGTTCTGCTCAGCGTCAGCCAATTCAAACCGTCAAACGACAGCAAAGCGGCTAAGCCTGGCGTGATCAAAGGCAAGCGAGTTCGAGTTGTCGGGTTTTTCAACCAACACCGCAAACTCTTTGCAGACCTGCACGAAGGCGACACGATTCGACTTAGCGTCAACCACGCCAACTCGGATCACGATGAGCTCAACGTGACCAATGCGCTTGTGAAAGTCGAGAATTAGGACCGTCATTCGTATGAAGCGAATTGTATTCACAATCATCTTGCTGTCGGCAACGGGCGTCATGGCGGCCGACGAAATTGCTCCGCCCGCATCGTTGCGATTCTCTAAGCCGAATTCGCGAGCGGTCCCTGATTTCCAAAGGCATGTTGTCCCGCTGCTCGGCCGCTTGGGTTGCAATTCAGCGAAGTGCCACGGATCGTTTCAGGGACAAGGCGGCTTGCGGCTCTCGCTGTTCGGATTCGACTTTCGCTCCGATCACGCGGCGCTTCAGTCGGACGCGACCGACGACGGAACGCGACTCTCGGTTACCGCTCCACATACAAGCCTGCTTTTGCGAAAGCCGACTGGCCAAGCCGACCACCAAGGCGGCGAACGATTCGAGACGGGATCGTGGGAGCACAACCTGCTGCTTCGATGGATCGAGTCCGGCGCCAAGGGCGCTACGCCTGGGCTCGTCGCAAAGATCTCGGAGCGAAAGTCAAAAAGCGAACATGCCGAGTTCTTCGAAAAGACAATCCGTCCGATATTGGAAGACCATTGCTACGAGTGTCACGGATTCAGCTCCCGCAAAGGGAAACTGTCGTTGGCCTCACGAGAAGGCCTGCTGTCCGGCGGCGCCTCGGGACCTGCCCTGGCGCCCGGCAAACCGGACCAAAGCTTGCTCATCACAGTGGTACGGCATTCGAACGATAAACTGCAGATGCCGCCAAGCGGAAAACTCGAGCTAGACAAGATTGCCGCGCTGGAAAATTGGGTGCAGCTCGGCGCGCCGTGGTCCGATGGGGATAACGCCTCGCCAGAAGACACCAATCAAGTTTTGCTCGGACTGCGCTGCGAGCCCGATGAGATGCTCTTCCAACAGCCAAACCAGACTCAGCAACTCAAAGTCATTGCGGAATGGGCCGACGGCTCGCGGGAGGATGTCACGTGTCTCGCTCGCTTTCAAACAAATGACGAAGCTGTCGTTCGCGTGAACCATGACGGAATGGCAACCTCCGTTGGCCAGGGCGACACCCACATCATTGCGTATTACGACAACGGAGTCGCCGCGATTCCTGTGATCCGTCGCTATGGACCGGTTAGCTCGACACAAAACGCGGCGATCGCCCAACCGACTACCGGGCCCGACAACGATAGCCACGGCGCAGTCGATAGATTGGTCAACGCGAAGCTCGACAAATTGGGCCTCGTTCCATCGTTGCTTTGCAGCGACGCCGAATTTCTGAGGCGAGTCAGCATCGACATGACAGGAACGCTTCCGGCACCGGAAGAAGTCACCGCATTTCTCGACGACAAATCGACTGACAAACGCGATCGGAAGGTTGACGAACTGCTCGAGCGTTCGACCTACGCCGCCTGGTGGGCGAACAAACTGTGCGACTTCACGGGTTGCAATCCCAAGTCGATCAGCAGCCTGTTAGAGGTCGCGAGGGAGGACGGGTATGTCAAAGCTTCCGAGTGGTACGACTGGATCTATCAGCGAGTTGAAAAGAACGAACCGTACGATCGTCTGGTCGCGGGAATCATGCTTTCAGACCTCACCGGCCGAAAAAACGGGATGCCCCACTTCTGGACTCGGCAGAGTCTCAAGGAGCCGAAGGATACAGCGATGTCCGTCGCTCATGCGTTCCTGGGGATCCAACTGCAATGCGCGGAATGCCACAAGCACCCATTCGACGTTTGGACTCAAGCTGACTTCGGCGACTTCTCTCGGTTCTTTGATTCGGTGACGCGAACGAAACGACGGCCGGAAGCCCAGAAGAAGCAAGACCTCCGTTTGCTCCGAAGTCAGGTCGTGACGCTTGAGCTCGGCGACGACCCGCGACGGCCGATCATGGATTGGATGCGCGACCGGAAGAACCCGTGGTTCGCGCGCGTCTTCGTAAACCGAGTTTGGGCGGGATACTTCAACGTGGGAATAGTCGATCCGCCGGATCAATTCACCCCCGCGAATCCGCCGAGCAACCCGCAATTGCTCGACTGGCTCACACTGGGCTTCATCGAAAACGGTTACGACATGAAGTGGCTGCATCGACAGATCACGACAAGCGATGCTTATCAGCGAAGTTGGAAACCGAACGATACGAATCGTCACGACCGACGTAATTTCAGCCGAGCGATCCCGCGGCGGATTCCGGCTGAAGTCGTTTACGACGCCATGAAACAGGCCACCGCCGCGACCGAGCAGCAGGCGACGGTGCGAACGAATCTTCGCCGCCGCGCGTCGGGCCATCTCTCCATGAGAATGGCGGGCACCCATGCGATGAAGGTCTTTGGAAAACCCGATCGGTCGATCAACTGCGATTGTGAACGTGTTAACGAGCCGACGTTGCTGCAGGCAATCTTTATGCAGAACGATCCGCTCGTTCGAATGCGCGTCGCCGATAGCGGCTGGATTATTGAGATTGAAGATGCGGAGGCGGACGGGAGGTTGACGTCGCAGACCGAGCTGATCCGGCAAGTATGGCTGCGGACCGTCAACCGGGCACCAAACGCTGAAGAAATCGAGCGAGCGAGACAACACTTGGCTGCCAGCAAGTCCACATCCGAAGGCATCGCCGATTTAATGTGGGCGATGATGAATACAAAAGAATTCCTGCTGAATCACTAAACTGCTATGAGACGAATCGAACGCCGCCAGTTTTTGAGAGTCGGCGCCATCGGCGCAGGTTTGACACTCGCCGATTATCTGCGTCTTCGCGGCGTGGAAACGCCAGCGTCCTCAAAGCGTTCGGCGATCTTTGTCTTCATGGAAGGCGCGCCGTCGCATCAAGACACATTCGACTTAAAACCCAACGCGCCACTGGAAGTCCGCGGTGAATTTGCGGCTGTCGATACCAATGCGGCCGGCGTCAAGATCTGTGAACACCTGCCTCAACTTGCCTTGCGTGCCGACAAATTTGCCGTGCTTCGAGGCATTACGCACAACATCGCGGATCACGGCCTGGCCAAGAAATATCTGCTAACGGGAAACAAGGCGTCGCAGACGATCAGTTACCCCGAATATGGGAGTGTCGTCAGTCATCAATTCCCGTCGCGGCCGGAGCTCCCTACTTACGTGTCGATCGATGAGTCGTTCGTGGGGCCGGGGCACTTGGGCTCGCGTTACAGCCCATTGACCGCCGACAAGCCGCAACACGGCGTTCCGTATTCGGTGCGCGGCGTGTCGCTTGACGACGGTTTAACTGTGTCCAAGTACAGGTCGCAGAAGAAGCTGTTGGACGATCTTGATAACGCCTTTCGAGGATATGAAGACCTCGACGATCAAGTCCGCGGCATGGACAGGTTTTCACAACAGGCTTATTCGATTATCAGCGCGCCGCGAACTCGAGCCGCCTTTGACTTGTCGAAAGAGAAGCCGTCGGAGAGCGACCGCTTTGGGAAGCATGAGTTTGGACAATCGCTGCTGCTCGCCGCTCGACTCATCGAGGCGGGAGTGCATTTTGTGACCGTGCGGCTGCGTCCCGCCGATTTCGATTTCGATACCCACTCGGAAAACTTCTCTCGGCTGCGAAGGCTGCTGCCGCCGTTTGACAAAGGTCTTGCCGCGTTACTAGACCGTCTCGAAGAACGCGGGCTATTGTCTTCGACAGCGATTATGGCCGCCGGCGAATTCGGCAGAACTCCCAAGATCAACCAAGCCGGCGGGCGAGACCATTGGGCCCGCGCGATGTGCGCGGTGATGGCCGGAGGAGACGTCCGAGGTGGGCAAGTCGTAGGCGAAACAGACGAGACGGCTGCGGAGCCGGCCAGCGTCGGTTACACACCCGATCAACTTGCCGCGTCGTTCTACGCCAACATCGGCATTCGCTCGAAAATGGAATTTCAGTCCAATGTAGGGCGTCCGATCACACTGGTCCGCGACGGCGCGCCGATCGACAAACTGTTTACTGGATAGAGCAGGCGCGACGGCCGCCTTCAGCAGGCCGCACATGACGGGCAAGCGATGTCATTTGCGTTCATCTTCCTCGCCGCTCAAAGGAATCGAGTTAGCTTCGATGTCAGCTGCCAACTTCTCCGCCAGCCTTGTCATCGTCTCGACCCTTTCGAGTTGCTCTTTCGCCAAGTTGGCTTTTTCCGAGGGATCATTTCCTAGATGGAAGAGCACACGGCCACGATCGGAATGCTCGACTCCTTTTACCTCGCGCAAGTAAAGCTTCCACTCGCCGACTCGAATCGCTTCGAGTTTTGCCCAACCGTTCCAATACAAAAGACTGGTGCGAGCATGCGAGGCGTTCTTGTTGCCGAATAGCGACGGCCAAACGTTGACACCGTCCATCTTGGGAAGCGAATTTTGGTCTCTAGGCTTCAAGTCGATTCCGCAAGCGTGTGCGAGCGTCGGCAATACGTCAATCGCAGCGGTCAGCTCATCGCATTTCTGCGCGGGAGGGATTACTCCGGGCCAACGCACAATGCAAGGAACGCGCGTGCCACCTTCGAGAGACGACCATTTCAAACCACGATACGGCTTGGCCGATGCCCATTTGCGTTGCCCTGGTTCAGGGCCGTTGTCCGACAGAAAAACGACAATCGTTTTTTTCTCAATCTGCTCTTCCTTCAGAGTCTCAACAATCTTGCCAATACGACTATCAAGTTCTTCAACGACATCACCGTATGCCTCGTTCGCCGACTTACCCTTCCAATCGGGATGTGCCTGTGCCGGAAAGTGGGGTGCCGAAAACGGAAGGTATAAAAAGAACGGTTTAGCTCGATTCGCTCGAATAAACTTGATCGCTTCAACCGTGAACTGCTCGGTCAAGCGACGATTGTCGAATGGGTCGGCAACAAGATTTTCATCGCGCCATAGCTTCTTCGTTTGGTTGTTGCTCCGCTTGATGTAGAACGCCGTATCGAAGCCCTGCCTTGTCGGTTGCAATTCCGCGGTGTCGCCTAGGTGCCATTTACCGCAAAGGCCAGTTGCGTAGCCGGCACCCTTGAAGACTTCGGCGATTGTGACCGCTCTCGGATCGAGACCATTCCTGCCGGGAATCTTGTAGCCTACGACTCCGCCGCGCCAACCGAATCGTGGCGGATACGAGCCAGTCAGCAGCGCCATCCGCGACGGCGTGCAGACCGTGGCGCCAGCGTAAAAACTGGTTAGACGAACGCCCTCACTGGCAAGCTTGTCGAGATGCGGCGTCCGCATCGATTCGCTGCCATAGCACGACAAATCGTGATAGCCGAGATCATCGGCCATCATCAGAACCACATTCGGCCGCTCAGCGGCAAACGCGGACGTCGCCATCAGCGCCCCAAAGACGACCACGGCTGGAGTTTTCTTTGCTTCAAACAATGCGCTCGACCTCGACTCGTTTGGGTTGGTCTTTTCGAGAGGCGTTGCGAATCGCTCACAGCTCAATTTCGTATCCCTTGCGGGAATCTCTTGCGAGCATCGCGTTCGCTTTGGCGTCGCCCTTGATCGTTTGGGTCGCAGAGTCCCACTGGATTTGACGATTCAACCGAATCGCGATGTTGCTCAAATGGCAAGTGTTGATCGAGGCGACGTGAGTCCAAACGTCCGAGGCGGGCTTCTTGCGGCTGGCGATGCAGTCGAAGAAGTTGTTGACATGTTCAACAACCGGTCCTCGGTAGATGTCTTCCAGCCAGCCGCCTGGAAGTGGGTTGTCCGCGAGCTCTTCGATCGGCTTGCCCGCGATCGTGCCGCGATTGACGAAGATCCGCCCCTTGTCTCCCTCGACAAGAATCCCGTTGCGGCCCTCGCTCGTAATTTCCATAAGGACATCGTTAGGGAAATTGACGTGGACGGTGAATCGATGAGGCGCGTTGTAGCGATCGTCCAGAGTTGGGTTTCCGTTTTCGTCGAACGGAACCTTGACGTCCAACATGACAGACTTAATCGAGGTAGGGCCCTGGCCCGGTCCGCATTGGTTGATGATCCACTGTGCGATGTCGACGTGATGGGCGCCCCAATCGGTCATCTTGCCGCCGCTGTACTGTAGCCACCAACGAAACTCCTTGTGGCAATTGGACGCGTTGATGCTTCCATCGCCCAAAGTCCGCACAAGTTTCTGCCCCGCTTTGCCGTCTTTCAAGAAGCGGTATGGAACATCTTCGGTCGGTCCCTTCCAACGATCCCAATTCAGCGTCTTGGGTTGAACAACTTTGGGAAGCGGCTTACTGAATGGATTGTGATTGAGACCAACGGTCACCTTCTTGATTTTTCCTAGCCGCCCGGAATGCGCGACAGCGATGGCCTGCAGGAATCGAGCATCGGATCGTTGTTGTGTGCCGACCTGTAGAATCTGGTTCGTCTCTTCGACAACTTTCGAAATAATGCGTCCTTCATCGACGGTCAGCGTGAGCGGTTTTTCGCAATAGACATCCTTGCCCGACCTCAACGCTTCGGCGGAAATCTTGACGTGCCAGTGATCCACCGTTCCGCAGATAACCGCATCGATATCTTTGCGATCGATGACCGCGCGGTAGTCGTCATAAACTTCGATATGAGCTTCTTTGCCTTTCGCCGCCATCCGCCGAGTATAAGCCGCTTTCGCGTATGCCGAATGTGACGTGTCGACATCGCAAACCGCGACGATGTCTCCATAGTTTTGAGCTCGGCGACCATCACCGGTGCCTTGACCGCCGCAGCCGATGATAGCGACTTTAGGTCGTTCGTTCGGAGTTCTCGCTTGGCCCACAGAACGGCTGGAAAACACGCCAAGTCCGCTGACCGCAGCGAGCGTGGATGTTGATTTTAGAAATCGCCGTCGGTTGAAATGCGACATGGTGCTTATCCACTTGATCGTAGGTTGAATCGTTATGTTGACTCGATAGATTGGCGCGCCCGTGTGATGATGAAAGTTGTGCTTAGTCCGAGGCGGTGACAACCGGCGGAATTTTCATCTCTTCGACTCGCACGCTGAAGTGGCCCCGGGGTGGCTGTACGCCACGACGCGGATGATTGAATCGCAGAAAACTCGTCGCCGCGATCGTGACCTTGCCGCCTTTGAACTCATCGTGAAATTCTCTGTAGATGTGCGCCCCTCGAGGCTGACCGCCCTGGCGCACAGCGACGCCGCGGTTCGATTCGGCGAGTTGTTTTCCATTGACGTAGAGAGCAAAACCCTCGCCCGAGTTGACGTGGGCGGCGCCGCCCAACACGATGCGATATCGATGGCCTTCCTTCAATGGCGGAAACTCAAAAACGCCCCGAACAAGAAGGACTTCCTTTTCCCACAGCGATTTCGGCTTCTCACCGCAACGGCAGAACAGCGACTTACAGGACTCAGACAATGGCGCTAGTTCGCCATCCAACTGACCGAACGGTTGCAGCCCTATCTTCCAGCCAGATTGGGCCGCGGCGAAATCTGGCAGGAACCAGGTCGCCATCCCGGCGGGATAGGTCACCTTGCGGTAACGGTTTCCCTTCTCGATGGAGAGTGTTTCTTGCGGATCGAAGCTGTGGTATTCCCACTTCGCCAGGTCAAGATCAGGACCGAACGGCCGCCAGTCATACTCGTCGATTCCCGCAGCGCGGTAGCAGTTCACCAGCCCGTACATCGAGCCGCGCAAGAACTGGTTCGCTCGCTGCGGTCGTTCGCTTGCAGCCTCCTGAATAAGGGATGCGTTGTATCGCGGATTGGCGGCGTACGACGTCGCGATGCCGTCGAGAATGATTGGCTGCAACGATTTCTGCGCAGCGGATTTCTCCGCTTCCGAAGGCTCGCCCTCCTGTCGCTGAACGATTCGATCTGGCCGGTCAGCTAGCGGCAGCGGCTCCGCTTTCCCTCCTTGCAGTTTGACCATCGCTCGCCCGAGAGCGTCGCCGATCAACATGTAAGTCTCGGCGTTGCGATTGTAATGATAGTCTTGGCTTCTGGGCGATTCATCGACTTCGCGCCAGTAGTCGCGAGTGTCGACGGATGCCACCGTTCCAGCGTATTCCGGATGCTGTTTCGCGTCGCCTACCGCCATTTGCGCTTTGAGGATCCGTAGAAACTTGTCCTGCATGTTGTGACCGCCGAATCCGATCGTGGCGACAACTGCGGGAAGTTTCGGGCTTTTGAACTCCTTGCGGACATCGTTGATTAGATTGACAAGATTTTTTTCGTAGTCCGATATCTGTTCTTCACTGAAACTGTCTTTATGGCCCTGAAACCAAACAAAGCCAGCGATCTCATAGCCCTGATCTTTGTACGCCGGAACAACGTTGCCGATATTGTCCAAGGTCTTTCGTACACCTTCGACCATCAATTTGTATTCGGCGGATTCGAACTGATTGGCGGGATCGGTTCGGCCGCTCGACGGCGGACGAAAATCGAATCCGAGCGAACGATTGCCTTGAGCTGTTTTGATCAACAAAACTTGCTCGTCGTGAAACGTGCCCAGCACGTGGCCAAATCCGAGCTCGGGTCCGATCGATTTGCCGTTTGACGTGGCGCTCAACGGCGAACCCGCTTTGCCAAGCCGCGCCTCATCAAAATAGACATCGTTGCGGACCGACCAATTGCCATCGCCATCGAGCAGCCAAGGAAACTTACCGTCCCGCTTGGCCACGGCTTCCAGATCACCGCTACCCAACAGATCTGTCTTCTCCGCCCAGAACCGGGGTGGTGCCTCGTCGTGACCAGAAATCTTGAATGGATACCTCTTGCCGCCAACCAGCGTCACATCCTGCTTGGTTGGCCGGCCGCCCGCCTCACAGCGATAGACCTCTTTGCCAGCGACTTGCATGACGTTGTACGAGTCTTGACCGAACCCGGCATGAAAGCGGTAGACGCCCGATCGCGGCGTCTCAAGTAAGCCCTCGGCAATCGGTTTCTGAGTTGGTATGCCTTGAGGGGACAGTACTTTCAATCTTGAAATCTTGTGATTGCCAACTTTGTAGATCGACAACGGGCCTTCAGGAACGGCCGGGTCAGAACTGAGAAAGATTCCCGAGTACATGTTCTTCGCCCCAGTCAAGTCGCCCATCCCAACCATGTTGGACTGTCCGGCGAGAATATAGACCTTGACCGGCTTGGAGCTATTTCCCGGTTTGCCGTCAGGGTCGGGCAGCCGAGCCGGAACGTCGGCAGCGTGAACAGAGGCAGCAACCAAAACCATCAGAAAAGCGAGCGATTGAGCCATGGTCTTCATATTGATTCTCGATTTGATTCGATTGATTTGTTTCGCAAGCTAAGCAATTCCCTTTGCCGACGACAGCAAATGTAGCACAACGCGCCATTCGTACTGGCGGCTACTTAGCGTCTCAATACATGCCATGCCGAACGCCAGTCGACTTTGTGACGTGCGTTGAACCCGCCGACTTCGACGAAAAGAATCGTCTCGCCATCGATTGTTCTCGCTTCAATTCGCAATGCTTCGTAGCGACTCAAGTCCATCAGCGTATTTCCTGACCACACATGGACTGGACTGTCGGTGCGCCCGCCATCGAGAAACGTCATGGACTGAAAGCGAGCTCCGCGGGCGTTCATCCGTTTGTCCGTCGAGAATTCGTCGACCGCCGGGACGACGCCAACCGTCCTCCACCGGCCAAGCAGTCTTGAATTGGGGACGAACTTACCGTCGTAGACATATTTGACGGCGCTTGCTTGTCGTTCGCGGTCGTCAGGATCTTGAGCCGTTTGCCACTCGGACGACAACATCGCGACGACGGATGATGACTTCCGAACCAAGTCATCGCCCATCGGCGGTAGCTTCTGCTGCTCGATGTGAAGGCTGATCTTGCCTTGCGGAACGCGATCGCTCGGTTTCACTTTGTACTTGTCGTTAAATCGAAGAAACGTCTTGACGGCGATCGTAACCTCGTCACCGGAAAAGTCGTCGAAGAATTCCTTCGTGATAAAGGCGCCTTTGGGCAGTCCGCCCGAGCCCCGACCATTGCAAGTCTTGGATTCAATGAGTGGCCTTCCATTGATGTAGATAATGTGGCCGCCGCCGGAGCCGACGTGATTGCCGTCATTGACACGCAAGCGGTATCGATGGCCTTCGCGCAGCGCGGGAATCTTAAATGTCCCGCGCATAAGCAGGACTTCCTTCTCCCACAACGTGATGACTTTCGTCGCGCCAAAGCAGCCGGGACCTGTGCAGCCGGCGTTGCATTTGTGGGTCGGACGTGTGGGGAGCTGGCCCATATACTGGCCGAACGGACTCTGTCCTTTCTTCCAGCCGAACTTGCTCGGGTCAAAACTGAGCTCCATCCATCGTTCATGCCCAACGGGCGGCGTCACGTCTCGGTAACGCGTAACAAGCTGGTCCCAAGGAACGCGTTCGGCCGGGATTGGGTCGAACGAATGGTACGCCCACTCGGCGTTTCGCAAGTCGGCGAACATCCGCCAGCTGAATTCATCGTGCCCGGCGCGTTCGTAGAGCGCCGCGATACGGTCGACCGCATCTCTCGATCCGCCGGGATAGCCCGACTGAATTTCAGCGTCCGCTAGTTTACGTAGCGTGCCCCGATTCCGGCCGACGAACTCCGGTATCAATTCTTCTTCAATGATGGGCCGAATCGCCTGCTTCAGTTTGGGTCCAAACTTCGCCGGGTCCGCGTTCAAGAAGAACTCTTTGTAAGGCAAGATCTCTTGCGGAAAGCGTTCGCGCGAGATCTCGTAGAGCACGTCCAGGCCGCCCGGGACATCGGCCAACGTCGAAGCGATGAACTCAAGATGAGAATCGTAAGTCGACGAAATGTCCTGCCCGCCGCGCGCGGTTCTCACGCCGGCATAGCGTGTGTAAGTTTCTCGAAGTGTGGCCGCGGCAAGCTTGTGCACTTCAGGACTCCCCCGCTGAATCTGAGCGCGGATGCTGCCGAGCAACCCTAGCGTGAGCGCCGACCGTTGATTCGTCCTGACCAATTCTCCGATGGGGGGAAGCACGCGTCGATAGCACCGCTCGTCCGCAACGACAGGCGTCAGAGCGATGAGCGTTGCGTTCTGCAGCCACCAATCACTGTGGCTCAAGTATGGGAGTAGCAGGTCGACGTGAGGCTCGACCCAATCGGCCGGAGCATGCCCGATGACTCGCAGCGCAGCGTCCTTGACCCACCAGGATTCTTCGGCGGATTGCACGGCGCTTATCGCGAGGTCAAAGACGCCTCGTGTGAGGATCGATTTACGTTGTTCACGTCGCAACGTTTCGTAAATTGCGGCGAACATCGCGCTGCGAACGCGAGCGTCGTCGGATCGCAGCAACTCCATCGCCAATTCCATCCTCACCTTGCCGCCAGGTGAACGCCAGCCGATGTATTCGCTGTTGATTCCGAGCACCTTGTTTGCCGCCACGAATCGAATGTTGTGATCCTGGTGGCGAACATAGCGACTCAGCATGTCGTCGCTTACATTGCCCGAGCCGTGGAGCCGACGCAGCAAGGGCATACTGGCGTCCTTGGCCAACGTTTCGTCCGTAAGATCCTGCCTCTTGCCGTCGGCATTCGGCACCGCTTGCAGCGAAAGAAAAACATTGTCCGCCTCGACGCCCCAAGGTTGCTTGGGCAACTGGTACTGTTGTGAAAACTTGGTCGGCGGAGCTCCCGTGATTCGCAACGTTTTGCGAGGGATCGTGTACGTCAATGCATAAGCCGTTCCCCAACCGCCATTCCACTTTGGTCCGTCATACCCAGCTCCGCCGAGGATCCCGAACGATCCGTCAAAGCGGCGCGACAAGTCGTAGTGCCACTGGCGATTGTCCATAAACTCGCGGTACTGCTTCGGCCTCTTCTCATACAACAAGCCCATCGCCGGACTTCGCCAAGATTCTCCAATGCCGCCGCCGGTGTGACCGTGCAACATGAAGCTGGTTGTGTAGAAGCTTGTCATCGCGCACGCATCGCGAGCCGCAGCGTACACCGATTTTTCGCCATCGGGCGTCAGGGCCGCGGCGGCGGCCATAGCGAAGGCGAGGTTGCCGTTCTTGCCGTTGTCGACGAAGCCAACTTCCGGTCGGTTGTCGCCGTACGGATTGTGGCCTCGCCCGGAGTAGCGGTAGAAGTGAACGAGTGCGCCTAGCAAAGCATGATCGGGAACGTCCGCGCCGCACTCCTTCGCCAACATCAAGAATGTGACGACCGCGGTGCCACCCGCGTTGAGATGACCGTTGCCATAAGTGACGCTAGGCACGCCGCCTCGACCGGCCCAGGCGTCGAGGTACTGTCCCTTGACCGCATTGTCGACCCACTTCTGAATTCCCGGCAGCACCGCTTCGTCGCCGGTGCGCAGATAATACTCACACAATGGAATGCCGCCGTAGCCGAGATACCATGCATACGTGCTCGGCCGATTCGCAACACTTCGCGCCCATTTGCTGACCGTCTCGAGATCTTTTTCTTCGCCCGTCGATAGCAGGAACAGCATGCCGATTCCGCCAAAGCCCGGATTAGCGCCGGGCCCAGCAAGGTAGTCCGCAAAGCAGCGCACAATCTTGTCGGACTTCGGACAATCGAGCGGCCATGTTTCGCTGTAGGCACCGAGTATCGGCACGCGCACGATGACATCGTCGGACTCGCCCTTAATCGCAAACCGAAGAACTCCGTCGCTCGCCTCAGCGTTGGCCAGAATTTGGCCGAGCTGGATTCGAGGATCGATGTCCGCCAGTTTCCGGCCATTGATCGACTCGATGACCTGGTCCTTCTTGAGTTTTCCGGTCGCGGCCGCCGGGGAGCCCTCTTCGATGTGGCTGATGCGCATCGTGAACGCCGGCTGAATCAGATCGATGCCCATACCGACCGGGCCAAGGCGTTTGATGTTCGTCAGCGACTTGGTTTCGTCTGGACGCGTCGAAAAGACGCCGTGAGCATTTCTGTAGAACGACTGCGCATTGGCCGTGCCCAGGCCACAGGTGATGCTTAAGGCAAAGACGATAAATTGCTGTGTTGTCATGCGACTGGCCAAGAGGTAAGGAGTTTTCTATCCGCGTTCGCAGATGCGGCTAACGCAGGGCGATGATGCGATCTGTGCGCAATGAAGTAGCGTCCTGCCAAGCGGCCATTCGAATACATGCACTACGATTGCGGGCATCCCTTCGATCGCCCGCGTCTGCAAGTCTCAACTTCGAACCGCTGGCCAAGGAGAATCGATTCCTTGATTGTCCGAGCGTAAGGTCTGCCGTCGGCAAAGGCAAGACTGGGTCAGCATTCGACCCGGGAGCCCATATTCGCCGGCTTTCGACAACGGTTGACTAGATCGAAATACGGCAGCTTATGTTCACTTCGGCGGATCGCTTTTGCGAGGCTTGAAACGGTACACAGCGCCAGCGCCGTGATGCTCGCCGGTGGCACCGACGAGAATAGAGTCCTCACTCATCGTCACGTAACGACCAAAGTGTTGTTTGTATTCCGCCGTTGGGGAAGTGATTTTTTGATGTTGCCGCCACTTGACGCCATCAAAATAGAACAAGTAGGCCGCCCCTGATTCAGGTCCGCGCGAGCCGTCGCCGTCCGCGCCAACTAACACTTGATTGCCCACGTATCGCACGCTGATGCCAAATTTCGGTTTGTCAGACGCTTCCTTAATCTTGAGGCCGTTGATTCAGGTGGGAATACTTCGAGTTGCGGTGAGCACGACGAGCAGTTGGCGTTTATGTCCCGATGCTTCATCCGCTCTCAGGCGCCGATAGCGACTGTCTTACCGAATTCCAATTCGACGGTCGATTCGAATTTCACCTCTTGCACCTTCGGTACTTGAAGCGTGACCGGCTCGTCGAACCCAGCCGCCTTGACGGTCCTGGTGAATACGTCCTCAATGCGAGACTGTTTGACGGCGCATTCGAGCCATAGCTTATTGCCGGGCCGAACAACGGGCCGCAGATTAAGCTGAAGCCCACAATCGACGACGCGAATCTGAGGCTGGGCGGCGCGGCCAACCGGTATGACTCCGACCACAAACGGGCGCCGCGTGCCGACCTGGATCGAGGCCATTCGGCCGCTCAGAACTGGCACTGCGGGTGATGAGAGAGTGGTGTGGTGTGCTTGTCGGCCTGTATCTCCGCGATGACTTTTTTCGCTTTGGCCGCCGGCAAGACTTTGTAGATCGCCGGCAACTCGCTTGTCACCGTCAACGCTGCCTTAGCGGATTGCTTGGATTTCCTCTTCGGCAGCACGAGTTTGGGCGCCTTGGACTGCGTCTGAAGGAACTGACTCGCTTCAATTTCCGCCGGACTCAACTGCCAATCCTGAATCCCTGCATCCACAACTCGGCTTCGGACTTCAGCAATCTTGGCGTCAACTCGAACAATCGAGTGTCCGAATGCGGCGAACTGCTTGACCATCGCGGACAGTCGCTTGTGCTCTTCCTCCGTCGCGGCGACGAAGACTCTGCCATTCCAAATGCGAATTCGTTCCCAGATCCTTTGGCTCATCCTTAATCGCGCCCGAGTTAAAGGCGCGTTCGAGCGTCGGAGTTGGCGTGTCGTCGTCGGCTGCGACAAACGCGGCGTCCGATAGTGCTGCTGCGGATAGCACGAGCATGAAAGCCCAACACCAGCGCGGCGTAACTTGGTGACGTCATTGTCCGAGTTTCATAATTCG
The DNA here is from genome assembly GCA_964567745.1 of uncultured Pirellulaceae bacterium. Classification (GTDB taxonomy): domain Bacteria; phylum Planctomycetota; class Planctomycetia; order Pirellulales; family Pirellulaceae; genus CAZMNY01. The sequence continues at coordinate 73,774 of CAZMNY010000009.1, forward strand.
CTCCATTCGTCTAGCAGTGACTTCGACCGGTTTCATGCCGGGAAAAGCCGGGACGGGCTGAAGAGTACGTTTGAGTTCCAAGACTTGAAGTAAGCTGAGTGCATATCGTTTTGGGTCGCATTTCAATGCGCCAATGACTTCTTCATCGCAACAACGTTCCGCCACGCGAGTGGCGATCTTGCAGACAAAGAAAACGACGGGATAAAACCACCAAACTAATCACTACGGCAGGATGCCCCAGCCACGTAGTGCGATAGGGCTTGTTGTCTTGGGCCGTGGCCAGTTACGTTGGGCGCCGACGCAGCTTTGCATCGGAACACGTGTCGAACAGCATCAAGACGCCGCAGCAAACAGGTAACCAACATGAAGGCAGCCCAGATTCTCCGCGATAAGATTAATCGCGACGACAGGGTGACGACGGGCGTACTCTGCACGTTTCACTTCTGGCCAGGGATGGTTGAACTAGCCATTCGATCAGGGCTCGACTACTTAATCATCGACATGGAGCATTTCTCGTTTGACGCGGCGATGGTCGCCGAGGCCTGTGCGATCGGCCGCAGGCAAGACTTTGCGATTTTGATCCGGCCGCCGGCCGCCGAGTCTACGCCGCTGAGGCTGGCGATGGACCTCGGTCCTTGCGGTCTCCTCGTTCCGGCTGTGTCGAACGAATCGACGATGAAGGCGATTCAAGACGCGGTCTATCTGCCGCCTCGAGGCCGCCGCAGGCCCGGTGGTCACGGGAACCATTGGGTCGACGATGTCAACTATCAGACTTGGCGGAAATCGGTCGAAGACGATTTGATCATTTTGCCCCAAATCGAAACCCAAGAGGGGCTTGCGCACGTAGACGAGATCGCACGGCATCCTTTGACGACAGCGATTGCCGTCGGACCGTATGACCTCTCGGCCGATCTTGGCGTATGCTGGAATCCAGAGGCGGAGGTGTTCCGCGTAGCCTTGCAGCGGATTCGCGATGCCGGCAGGAACGCGGACAAACCGATGTGGATGATCGGCGACGGACTCGATCTGGCCAAACAGGGATACCGATTTCTTTGCATCGGCGAACCGACATGCTTTCTGCAAACCAAGCTGACGGAACTGAATGAGAACGTAAACAGGATTTGTGATGGCCGCGAGTGAAACGTCCAACGAGACCAATCGATCGCCGAGACCTCGCGGCGCGCGGCTCTGGCTGATGCGACTTCTGGCCTGCGGACTGGGCACGCTAGCGGCATTCGCCATTCTCGAAGTCAGCTTGCGCGTACTCGACCCGTTCACATTGCGAGTGCATGGCAACCGCATTTCGTTGCCAACCAATGAAGTTTCGGTCATTCAAAATGACAAGATCGATAAAGTCGACAAGACGATTACGGTAACCCGAAACAGTATCGGATTTCGAGGCCCCGACCCGCCTGCCGGATTCGATAACGAGCTTACAATCATCGCGGTCGGCGGCAGCACAACTGAGTGCTACTACTTAACGGACGGAGCAACATGGCCGGAGCAGTTAGCGGCCAATCTGGAGAACAACTTCGAGCCGATGTGGTTGAACAACGCCGGACTCGATGGGCATTCGACTTACGGTCATATGATGTTGCTCGAATCCTACGTTAAACCAATGCGACCTAAGGTCGTGCTGTTCCTGATTGGCATCAACGACGTCGGCAATGAATCACTGACGGTTTACGACGGTATGCCACACGTCCTGCCCAAGCGGACGACACTTCAGAACATCGGCGTCTTTCTCACCGACACCTACGTCACTGCGCAATACTTTGACACAATTCGCCGAGGCATCCAGGCCAAGCAGAAGGGACTGGTCCACGCTGACATGAGTCATGCGCAGCTCAAACTGCTCGCAGAGGACAAAGTGGAATTCAGCAAGGCCGAACGAAATTCACTGCTCGACGAGCACAAGTCAAAGTACCTCGGCGGGTATCAGCGACGTGTGCTCGAGCTCATCGAGACAACAAGGAAGAGCGGCGCGATGCCAGTGTTGATCACTCAACCGGCGCTGTACGGGTTCGGCAAGGATGAACCGACCGAAGTCGACCTGGGCGAGATCGCTGTCGGCGCCGTCAACGGCGAAACGCAATGGGCAATCCTTGAACAATACAACGACGTCACTCGTAGCGTGGGTCGTGAGCAAGACGTGCTGGTCATCGACCTCGCGGCCGAGATGCCCAAGAACTCGGACCTCTACTACGACTTCCTCCACTTCAGCAACGCTGGCGCTAAAGTCGTCGCCAAAATCATGGCAAAGCGACTGACGCCCAAGTTGCAGAGCGAGTTTCCCGAGTTCAAGCGAGCTGAGTGAGTCCGGTTTCGCCCAGCCAAGCGGCAGTTCCACTAGGCTCTGGCGAACGTAGATGCCTCGTCCGAAGTTTACTCGACCACTTGGATCTCGATACCGCTAATGATCGCCGGCTTTTTCGACTTCGAAACAAGCTCGACGACAAGGTTATCGGTGACGCTAATGTCCTTGAATTCACGGACCAAACCCGTTTTGTCGCCAGCCTCTTTGGCCACATCGAGACCGCTCGCTTCCACGTTGCCCTGAAGCTTGACATCAAAAACTCGTTCGCCCGGCTTAGCGCTGTCGAGTTCTGCGAAATGCAAACGAATGTTGTACTTGGCCTCAGCGTCATTCTTGCCGAGCAACGGGATTTCGCATTTCGAAAGGCCTCGCGCGCCGGATGAAAGGACCCAAGGCGTGTCGGCTTTGACCTTGGCTGAGTCCGCGTTTTCGGCATAGTATCCGCCGCCGCTCGCCAACTTGGGTTTGATGTCAAACACGAACTCCATCCGACCTCGACTTGCCGGTCGGGGATAGCTCAGCCACAGATTACGAAACTGATCGCGTCGATCGCCCGGGGCGCCGAGATTGAGCGCCATTCGCTTGACCGGCGTCATCGGACCGGCCGCGCTGTAGATCCCCCAAGCGGGATCACGATCCTCGCGAGGCTCCAAGACGACGGTCGATGTGATCGAGAACAAGCAGACGCATCCGGCGCTGGCCTCTGGAATCACAACAAGGCCGTTGCCCGGAATCGCGTTGACCCAACAGCCCAGTCGCTGGCCGGCGAAGTGATTCGTGCCGCTGTCGGAATAGAGGTCGTAATAGCCGATAAAGCCGGATCGAAAGAGCATCATGTTCGGAGTGGCGGTGATGATGCCGCAGTGATGCCCGGGCCGGCTAAACTGCCATGCCGTTTGCTCACCGGTCAACGGGTGGACGCGTTTGCGTTCTTCGCCCGTGTGCAATTCAAATGACCAGGGCTCGGCGATCACGTAACCGTCGACAACCACCGGACGGTTCATGTGGTTCGCGTCGCGGCTCCAGAGCTTCTCGCCCTTCTTCGAATCGAGTACAAGAATTCGCCTCTTGCTGAATTCGCCCGAAAGGAACTGACGCCAATAGTGGCCATTGGCGTTGGCACCGCCGATGATCACATGACCGTCGTCGTGCATCAAACAGATGTTGCCGCCGCCCGCACTCACGCCGCTCACGTTGGTGACGTCAATCACCGACGACCAGAGCTTTTCGCCCGTTTTTGCGTCAAGGCAGACGGCGCGGCGGGCGTCGATCTTTTTCAGCTCCGCTTCCTTCTTCTTCGCCGCTTCTCCGGTTAGCTTCTTCAGTTCGGTCTTGTCTGCGCGAAGCATCACCTCGCGTTCTTCCTGGCTGATCGTACTCTCCACAAAATACATGCGACCTTCGCCGATGGCGATTGTGACATGCATGATGTTCGGAGATCGGTAGGTCCACTTCTGTTTGTTGGTCTTCAAATCGACCGCAAAAATTGCATCCGTCGCGGAACCGACCGTACGCCCGCGGCGTCGAAGCTGACTCGCCAACTCGGAGTGAATCGTGCTGGTGCCGTAGAGCATGCCGTCGTGTTGAGCCAGGTAGCCCCAATCGCGAGGAACACCGTCGTCGGCTTGCGGAGCGCGGTGGGCATGAATGATCTTGCCAGATGCCGCGTCGAGCTGGGTGCAGGTTTGGCCGGCGGCGACAAACAGAGAATCATCGCTCGCCGCCACGTTGCTCGTCTCTTGATTGTTGAAAACGCCGGTACGAATGGCGCCTGGGTTCTTGTACTCCCAGAGGAACAGACCGTTGTAGGCATCGTACGCTCGAATGTCGTCCAAACCTTGAACGAAGAACCGACCGTTAGTCGATAGTGGCGCCGAAGCGGCTTCGTGACGGTTGATCGTCTTGCTCGGGCCAGGATCGCCGTACCAGAGCACGCCAAGCGAACCCTTCACACGAAAATCTTTGCTCATCGAAGTGTTGCCGACATTGCCGTATTGGTGCGACCAGTCGCCGGCTCCAGGCAATTTGCCTCGAGTCAAAACGGCCCAGCCGTCGTGCTTGGAAATCTCGGCGTCCTCGCGCAGATACGTGCTTTGCAGTTCCTTAACGACGGCAGCCGCATCGCCTTCCTTGGGTTGGCCGATACAGACTTTGCCACCACATGGTTTGACGTAGCGACCGAGTGACGACGCGCTGACTGGCATCTTTCCGGAAAGCAGGAATTGCTCGCTCACCACGAGGTTGGCGAAGTAATTCGACAAGGGCGTATCGGCTGCTTCGCTTTTCACAAACGTGACGCGGTGTCCGTAGAGTCCCGCGGCATCGAGTTTGCGCCGCCCGGCGGCAATCTTTTTCTCGTCGGATTCAACCGCGTAAATCATCAACTTCGAGCGCTTCGCCAACTCGTAGGCAAGCCGCCCTTCCTCGGCACCAAGCACCAAACCAAAACCTTGGGTGACGTCGGTGTTGGCGAGAATTTGCTCTGCCGCTGATTCGTACAAACCGCTCAAGTCGTCCTTGCCGTACGAATCGGAAGCGGCGACCGCCGCGTGCTCTTGCGGCTTGTCCTGTTTTGTTCCGCCGAATGCGTAGAGAGTGCCGTTAGTCGTGCTGACGTAGATGTGCCCGTTGGCGACCGCCAGTCCTCGCACCTCGCCATCAACTTTCGCCGACCAGACTTGTTCGCCAGTTTCGATGTTATACGCTCTGGCCTCGCCTTCGCCGCCAGCGATGACCAAATTGCCGCATCGGATCAACGACGACTCGCCATTGAACTCGGCTTTCCAGATGATGCCGACTGTGTCGAGCTCGGCCATCTTCTTTGTGATCGCCGCCAGTTCCTTCGTCTTTCCTCGCAAACTACGTTTCTTAACGAATAGCTTTTGTCTCTCGACGCTCGCCTTGGCGTGGGCTTCTCGATCGACCGCGATGATGCCTTTGCCGTTGGCGATGTAGGCGATCTTCCCTCGGAACGTCATCTGCCTTCCGGTGATGTATGCATGACCGGCCGACCCCGATTTCTGATCGAGCGCGAGCATGTGCTGAGCGCCGAAGGAGAAGAGTTGGCCGTTGTCGGAAAGCACGGCTTTCGCCCCGCCGACGAGACCGCCGCCAGACGTCCGCCATGAGAAACTCCGTTTGTATTCGTACTCGCCTGTCGTGCGATTAAAGGCCGCTGGCATTGTTCGGCCCGAAGGAACAAAGAGGAACTCATCGTTGATCAGCAAGTAGCCTTGAGGCGACAAGTCATCGCGTCCCGCGTCGCGCTGGCTGATGTGGTCATTTCGCCAGATCAACTTGCCGCTGGTCGCGTCGGCGGCAGCGAGAAAAACCTTCTCATGCGGAAAGATGCCGGCGCCGAAATAGGCGGTTCCATCATCGATCAAGACGCCCGTACGAACTGGCCAACGTGAAATCAGCGAGCCACGCGCGAGCAAACGTTCGTCCTCGGGGCCAACGCGTAGTTTCCAAACAAGCTCGCCCTGATCGGCGGACAGGCAGTAGACGTTGCCGTCGTCGCTGCCGAAGTAGACACGGTTATTCCAAACGGTCGGCGCCAAACGAATGGCTCCTTCGGTAAAGTACGACCAGAGCGTTTCGCCATTCGCCGCATTAACACACCGCATTTGATGATCGGCAACGGAGCCGAAGTAGACTCGATCGCCGACGACCGCCACATGTTGAGCGTCGTCGAAGGAGACGCGATGTTTCATCGACTGCCCTTCGATCGGCGCGTCCCGCGGCCCTTCCCAGGCGCGCTTGGGCGGCTTGACCGAATGCTTCGTCCATTGCAAATGGAGTTCGCTCGGCAGAATCTCGCTCGATTGCCCGGCACGGTTGTTGTCGTGCATGTAGGTTGGCCAATCGGCCGCTCGCACAGGCGACGCAATGAGCAGCGTTCCCAAGAGCATCAACGACAACAACGAGACAAACGCAGAGCTAGGTCGCTTGGCGTACATGGCGAACCTTTAGAGATAGAATAGGCAGGAAACGTGATTGGCGTGGCCCGCGATTCTACCTCATCGCGCACCGCAAAATCAATCACCTGGCCACAACCGCACTAACAGACTTGGAACTCGGCTGTCGGCAGTGGCAAGCTGGTGGCACACAACGCGAGTAACGACTTTTGAACGCTACTGACTTGCCGGGAAAACTTCACTGCCGCTGGAAGCGCTGGAAGGCCCAGCCACGAGTGTCGTTCGGTGAATCTGAAGCGTATATCCGCAACAGAGACCCAACGAGCTTTTAAGTGCAAAGTGAGGAATGCAAGGTGCAAAATAGAACGAAAGCCCCCAACAAGATTGCGGCCTTTGATTTAATCGCCGACCGCAAACCGCCTTTCTACTGACTATTCGCGCCGACGCGCGCACCTGTTGGCCGGGCGGCCTACCTCAACCTAGCCTACGGGCAACGCCCTTATAGATTACCCCTGCGTCTTCGGCTTGGTGCAGCCAGGCTCAGTGGTGGTCTTTCATCGGTCTTGAACTGGGACTGGCTGGAATACAAAGCCGCGGCGCGAATCATGCTGCTTTGATAACAAGCAGTGGAGCGTCACGGATTGCTGCCCATGCCGCATTGACGGCTTCTCCTAGACTTCCGGACGCTCCACCTTCTTCGTCCTCGACGGATCACTCAGATGTTGCGACGACAAACGCTCGCTATAAGGTTTCCGCACGGACGAGGATGGCTTGCTTTTCTATTCCTAGTGCTGTGTTACAGCTTGGAATTGGGATCGACAATTCGTTTGGTCAACGCCCGCCACGGCGAATCGGGTGCGCCACCCTAAAACTAAGGCGTAACGCAGCACTAGTTTTGCAAGGGTCGCTATGAAAAACAATCCAGAAGACAGGAAACCGGGCCTCTTTATCGGAATCGATTGGGCAGATGCCAAGCATGATGTGTTCACGATCGATCGCGAGGGTAATGGCGTCTATGAGCAAATTGAACACTCGGCTGAATCGATCGATCAATGGGTAGCGAGGAAACTCGAACAAGCTGGTGGCAGGCCGATAGCGATCCTACTTGAGCAGTCGCGAGGCGCGCTCGTGCATGCGTTGATGTTTCGCGAAAACGTAATCCTCTACCCGATCAATCCGAAGCAATTTGCTAAATATCGAGAAAGCTACTCCAACGCCGGCTGCAAGGGTGACGAGGGCGACGCTCGATTGTTGCGAATCTGATTCACCGAGCGAGCAAGCTTGTTTCAGCAGCCTTGCCTGCGGCGACGGGTTAAACGAACCCGTTTTCATTCTTGCACGCCCCTTCTCACGTTGGACTTGCCTAGCCGCTGAAGAGCCCGTCGATGACACGGCCTTTCGGAACCAGGCTGACGGGCCGACCGGTGCGAGTGTGATACTCCTTGAGGTGGTCGATTCCGAGTGCGTGAAAGATGGAGGCGCCGATGTCGTCGGGATGTAGATCGGTGCCGTCATCCGGCGCGGCGCCGTTCTTGTCAGTCCCGCCAATCAGCTGTCCCGGCATCACGCCGCCGCCGGCAAGCATCGACCAATTGGCTCTTGGAAAATGGTCTCGACCGCGATTCTGGTTGATCTTTGGCGTTCGTCCGAACTCGCCCATCACAATGACCAAAGTCCGTTCGAGCAGGCCCTTCGCTCGTAGCGCCTCGAGCAGAGCAGGAACTGCGTTGTCAAGCGGCGGAAGCAGACGCTTATGCCCGCTGAAGTTGTCCAAGTGGGTATCCCAACCGCTGTTCGTCACCGTGATAAATCGAACGCCCGATTCGATCAGCCGAGTGGCGAGAAGAAGCCCCTGCCCTAACGGATCTTTGGCGAACAACTCGCGAATACTCTCCGGCTCGCTGTCGACATCGAACGCCGCTCTCGTTCGTTTCGACGTAATCATCTCGTGTGCTTGTCGGCCAAAGACTCCCAGTGCTTCGAGCAGCTGACTGTGTGACGCCCGCGTCGCAAACCGTCGATCCAAGTCGTCCAACAATTTGACTCGGCGCTCAACGGTCTCCAAGGAGACGCCCGGCGCGAACGTGAGCCCTCGCACGGAAAACGGCTTGCCCGGCTCCGGCGTGGCGTTAGTCTTAAACGGATTGAAGGCGTCGCCGAGGTAACCCGCTTTCCACTCGGTATCCGGAATCGCAACGTACGGCGGCAAGTCCTGCTCGTAAGGAAGCTCCTTCATAATGACCGACCCATAGGACGGGTAGGCGAGCGCGGCATTGGGTCGATTTCCCGAACTCAAATAGGCTTGCCCTTGCGGATGGTCGCCCGCCGTATGGCTGATACCTCGCAGCAGAGTGACCTGATCCATGATGCCTGCGATACGGGGGAGATGCTCGCAAACTTGGAGACCCGCGATCTTCGATCCGATCGAACTAAACTCACTCTTCGTCTCCGACGACAACCCTTCCTTCATATCAAGCGTGTCGAGATGGGCGGGTCCACCGGCCAAATTGACAAAAATCACCGAATCGGCGAGCGTCTGGCGAGGCTTGCCGGAACTTGGTTGAGCATCGTCGGCAAGCGCTAAGTGATCCGCCAGCGACATTCCGGTCAGTCCCAATAAACCGACTCGCAACATATCTCGTCGGCTGACGCCATCACAAAATCTTTGTCGCATGGGATTCCTCGTTGAGCGGTCTAAGCATTCCTGACCAACACTTAGTGATTCGTGATGAATTCGCTGGTGTTCAACAGCGCCCAAAGTAAATCGCGGAGCGCTTCGACGCGGTTTTCGGATTCGACAAAATGCCGCGCCGCCCTTTGCTTTTCATTCTTATCTGGTAGTCGGCAGAGTGTTCGCAAGTAAGCCGCCTCAATAAGCTCGGCCGATCGCTTGTCGACCTCGTCGCCACTCTTGTTCGCCAAATCATTTTTCTCATTCGACTTGCTCGGCGTTTTCCCGGCCGATTTTTTCGTGGGAGAATTCGCCGCCTTCGATTCGATCTTGAGCGGTTCATTCAACTCCTTGGATATTTGCATCATCCAGCCATCAGGCCTCTCAAGCCAACTCAACATGTCCGAATCGTTGCGGCGATAGATTGACTGCAGCAAAGTCGGTTGCAATTGGCGTTCGCAGTCGCAGTTTGTCGTTCGTAGCGGCTTGCCAAAAACGAGCAGCGAATAGTCGATGCCTCGAGCTTGGAACGAGCGAGGGTGTTGGGCGATCTTTCGACTTGCCGCATCATTCGCCCAGTTTGCCGCTTTGGCGTCCGCCGCCGTCGCCTGCAAAATAGAATCAATGGCAACTTCGGCCGGCAAGCGGCGGATCACCGAACGACTGTAATTCCGTTCGTCATGCGAGTTGGTATCGTTGGGCTGCGAGCTTCGTTGATACGTTCGACTGTTGAGAATCGTGCGATGCAACCACTTCATGTCGAACTTGTTCGCAGCAAACTCACGCGACAACCAGTCGAGCATGGCTGGATGGCTTGGCGGATTGGCGAGATTCAGGTCATCGGACGGATCGACCAGGCCTCGGCCAAAATACTGAAACCAGATTCGATTCACGAACGCTCGCGCAAAGTAGGGGTTCTGCTTGCTGACGAGCCATTGGAAGAGCGGTTCGCGCGGATCTTCGAACTCATTCAAGTCGAACTGAGCCGATCCGAGTAGGCGAGCCATCTGAGGTTTGTCGCCCGGCGGTTGAATCCAGATTTCGTTCCAAGGAATCGAAAGCCCCTCGGCCGAAACTCGCAGGTACATCTGTCGTCGCAGCGCCGCGGTGTCGAGCTTCTTCGGCACGCCCAGTTTGTTCTTGAGATGGTTCTGCGAATCTTTCGACTCACTGGCGACTCCCGCCTTGATTCGCGTGAAGAACTGAGTGAACTCCTGAAAGTCTTCCTTGGACCATTGATCGAAAGGGTGCTTATGGCATTGGGCGCATTCCAGTCGAACTCCGAGAAAAACAAAACTGAAAGCGAGCGCCCTGTCCGATGGCGACTGATTGTTGCTACGGAACCAGTAATAGTGCATCGGTTTTTCGAGCGCCGTAAAGTCGTCCGGCTTGACCCTGGCAAGGTGCCGACTCTGCTCGGCGGAATACGTGTCATAGTCCTGCCCCGGCCGTCGACTGCTGGCGAGAATAATACCGGCCGCAATTCGGTCCCACCCGACATTGTCTTTCACACGACGCCGCAACCAGGCGTTCCATTGCAAGGAGGCTGGCGAGTTCATATCCGTCGAACCAAGGCTTTGTGAATTACTGCCGGTGAGATCGGCGAGCCGCATGGTCCACCATTCGACGTAGGCGTCAGTCTCGAGCAACTCGTCAATCTTTCGCTGCCGTTTGTCGCTACTTGTGTCGGCGAGAAACTCGCGAATTTCGTTCGCGGTCGGTAGCGTGCCGATCAGGTCGAGGCTGGTTCGGCGTAGGAATTCTGCGTCCGTGCAGGTGTCCGATGGCTTGACGCCCAATTTGGCGAGCTTCGTATCGACGAATCGATCGATCGGGTGGGTATCGCTTTTTGGGGACGGAGAGTATTGCGGATAATGCGGGCGGAGGACCGGAACAGCAACGACGCCGCTATCGTAAAATGCAATCACGTTCGTGTCGCCGGGCGCCAAACTACTGACGAGGCCATCGGCCGAGACCTCCACTATGGCGTCCGACTTCGAAAGAAATCGCGTCAGCCGCGTGACATCTTCACGAGTCCCGTCCGACCACTCAGCGACGCAAGACAGTTGAATCTTGTCGCTTGGATTGCGTGCGAAAACGATCTCGTTCGGCTCGACAACCAGCCGAATTAGCTTGGCGGGCTCACCCTCGCGGCCCTTCGCGCCAGCCGCTATCCAACGACGGAGAACATCGTGCTCCCAACCATTCGGCTCGAACCGCTGACCGCCTTCATGCGACTCCATCTCCGTCGGCTTCTGAATGATAAGACTCTCGTCGGGCGATTCGAGGTCGATGCGTTCGCCCTCTTGACCATGAATCGCTTTCAGATCTGCGTCAAAATCGTAGCCGAACATGGAGAGGCTGAATCCGCCCTTGCCTTGGAACGAACCATGGCATGAACGACCATTGCAACCAAGTCGGCCGAGCAGAGGAACCACGTGCCGCTGAAAACTCGGCGGGCTCGCCGCGTTCGAAAACAACTCCTCCGCTCTCGCGTTCGCCTCCGGCTTGGTTTCGTTGGCGCTAGCCTTGTCGCCAGCGACCGACCGAAGCGGACGCCCCTCCAAATAACGCTGTAGCAACCCAAGCGACTCAGTTGGCTCCGGTGAGACGACGAACGATAGGCGCTTGCTTGCGACACCAAGTTGAGTCAAATCGGCGGCGTCAACGTGGGTGTTTCGGACGATGACTTGCCGCAACGAATCGCTTTCAGCCAGCGACATCAAGCCCGGCTTGTCGACCTTGGAACCGGAAGCGTCGACGAGGCGAAGTTTCGGAAATGCTTTCAAGGCTGACAGGTCACTTACCTGCGTATCGCGAATCATGAGGACTTGCAGGTTTGGCAATGCGGCCAGTCTTTCAAGCGAGGCGTTGCTGACGCTTGTATTGCAAAGTGAAAGAAACTCGAGGCTCGAAATCGTTGCGATGCTCTCGACGCCTTTATCCGTGATCGCTTCTCCGTCCACTTCCAAAACCTGAAGCGACGAATTGTCTCTTAGGTGAGCTAAACCGAGATCAGTGACGCGCGTCCCATCCAAGTAAAGTCGTTGTAGACGCGATAGCGGCTCGACTCGGGCGACTGTCTTGTCCGTTATGGACGAATTGGAGAGGCAGAGCGTATCCAAGTTCGTTAGCGTCTGCAAAGCTTCGAATCCGCCGTCATCAACCGACTCCGTGACCACGGCCAGGTAGTCTATACGGCGGAACGCGGAGACCGATGCGACGTGTTTGTTCTCAACCTTCGATTTGCTGAAACGAACAAACCGCACCGAACCATTGCGGTTCTTTTGGATGTTGGACGCCCAACCGCGGATTGACTTGATTGCCTCGGCTTCGGCGTCTGCGTCGAAGTCGGCGGCCGCTGCAGCGTCGGCACCCTGGGCTCGGACACGCGATAGCCGGCTTGTGGCGAGGAAGAACCCAGTCCAACCAACGACGACCCAACAAGCGATAACGCGACGGGTATTGATCGACAGTGGCATCTCTCGAATCGCTCCGTGGGAACTGGAGGATCAGATGGCGGAAGGAATGCAATACATTCTATTCTGTTCTGCTTCGAGTTGATACCAATCTTCACGGCTTCGCTTTGCCCGCAAGAGGCGAAACCATTGTGCATCGCGCCAATCCGATGATGTCATCGCTGGCGACGTTATCGTGTCACGCCCCTTCAGGCCCAAACGGCAGGATACCCCAGCCACTCGCACGTTGGGTCTGCGCTGGGCTTAAAACACGGTCGCGAGCAATGCAGTGGGGATGGCGATGGAAGCGACGGTCGCGAAAGTCGCAATCAGCGAAAACCGATCTCGCGGATCGATTTGCAGGCCGGCCGAAGCTGCGGAAGCGAACGGGAAGAAAAAGAACTCCGATAGTACGACGGCGTAGACCACCGAGAGCAACGACGTTGCCAGGCCAGCGCCGAGCATCGCAGGCGAGGAGATATCGGAGAGCATGAAAATCACGCCGATCGCATAGGTGAGCACGCCCGAGGCCAAGGCGCCACGTCGGCCGATCTGAAACCAAGTGGCTGCGGCCGCCCGATCCTCGTCTCCCTCGAGCCGGCCCTCCGCAAACAGAAATCTCCAGGCGCACTGCCACTGTTTCTGCGTCGTTCCAACCAACAACGTGCCGACGAGACCGCCGAAAATACACCCCATCGCTCGAAAATCGAACAGCGAAACAACCGGGCCTTGGCGAACAAGTTCGCAAACCACTGCGGCGAACGCAGTCACGCCGAACAGGCGAATCAACAGCGACATGACAGTTCCTATTCTCTTGCGCTCAGGCCTCGACCCTTGCAGCGAAGTTCCCTATCGCACGCCGAGTTTGAGTAGCTGCTCGGAAATCTGTGAGGAGATAAGGTTGACGCCGGGACGATCTCGCGGCTCGAGTTTGGTGAGCAACATTTGCAGTCTCCCCCATCGCTCGCCCAATGCCTGAACGTCGCGGGACAACTGCGAAACGCTGGCGCCGCGCACGGTTGCTTCGTTTAGCCGAGCCGCGTCGGCGGTGAACTGAGCCATCTCCTGCTCGATGCTTCGGCGAAACGAAGTCGAGTATTGGCTCGACACTCGAACTCGCCTGACCACATCGATTTCCAATCGTCGACCGAGCACCGTGAGCGAACTCGTCGCCTCTTGCCAACCACGGCCGTCGCGTTCTTGTGGCGCTCCGAGCAAGAGTCGAATCGTGCCAAGCGAGTGGTCGACGCTCTCCAATGACTCGAGCAACTGACGGTCTCGCGTCTCGTTGAGCCGGCGACTCAAGCTCCGCCAGGATGTATCGATCGAGTGGAGTCGATTCACCAGATTATCACGACGAAAATCGTCGTCGACTGTGAGTTTGAAGTGCTCGCACAGCCCATAGAATTCGCTCGCGGCTGGCAGCAGCGTTTGCGGCGATCTCATTTCGATTAGCCGATTGAGCGTGACATGCTGAAACAGGTCATCCACATCATTCATCAAGTTGCTGGCCAACAGCGAGAGCTCCGCACGATCGAGTGTCTGCGGAACTCGGAGCAGCCGGCGAACTTCGTTGAGCGACTCTTCCGCTCGATGAATGTCACGATCCATGTGCCGATGCTGTAACTTTCGAAGCTTGATCGACAGCGCTCGCCAATCTTTGTCCAAAGTCGCAAACTCTCGAATCGCGCCCTCGTTGTTGGCGTTATTCTCGAGCAAGCCGGTAATGTACTTTGCGGTTTGACGGATTCGCCATGCGGAAAGCGTCAAGTCAGGTCGATCGGGCGAATAGCGCAGTTCGTATTCAATGTCCTCGACAAGGTGGCCAATCGTGTCCGAGAAAGCATCGAGTTCCCGAATGGCGTCGCGCTGAGAGAATTGCGGCGCAATGGAGAATATTTGCGATACCTGCTTCTCCGAACGGTTAATGGCGTCAATGTGCCCTTGGAGCGACGCGTTGGCGACAAAGGCCTCTTTCAGCCGAAACTCCAGGTCTCGCCAGTCGCGGTCGATCGTGGCGGCAATCGTTTGTAGCGCCGCGAGGTTGTTTCGAGAATTGGCAAGGAGCACGGCGCGCGACGCGGTGGCTCGCAACCGAACAGCGTCGTTGTGCAGCTTGGCAGCCGGATTGGATTGACGACTGACCCTGGCGAGCGAAGCCGCCAGGCGGTCAATGTCTCGTTCGAAACTCTGAAAGGCCGAGGCCCATTCGCGAGTACTCGCGGTCGGTGCCAGGCGATTTGAGGCGGCCGGGTTATCCTTCCGCTTCGCTTTCTCGATTTGCTGCTCCAAAACGCCCCGCAAGAGTGATTCAAACAGCGGACGTTGCGGCGGTTGCTGCCCCAGCGCCGATCCAGACGAAAGGCAAGTCAAACAGGCAGTCAACGAAACGACAAGCAGAACGCGCAGCGCTGAAACACGCATGATGAATATGCCTCGAGATGGGAATCCAAGAGTCGAAAATCCAGTTGAGGCGCTATTAGGGGCGTTTTTTAAAAATAATGCAACACGAACGTGAGGAGGCCGCGGCTAGGGCATCCAGTCGCAAAATGCTCCAGACCATCAATGGAGACACCCACGAGCTCGCCTCGTGGCGGTGAATCAGGTACTCGCTAAACGAAAGTCGCGCCGCTTCTCTAAGTGGCTCAACACAGTTCAATAGCCACGAGGCGGAACGACTGAGACGTCGACGATTTTCGAAAGCAAGTCGACGAGCAAACGCGACTCTTTGTCCTGGCTTCCCACGAGGTCCAGAGCGAAGTCGCAAAAATAGAGCCAGTCAGGAAAAGGCCCGTCGTTGTTGAACTGACCCTCGCCCCAAAAAGTAAACAGCGTAAACTCTGAATCGTCCACCAGTCGCAGGCCCACGATGAAGGAGTCTAGGCTGTTCCAATTCCAAGAGAAGGACGAGCCAGCCGAGAGCTCTTCGTACCCATACGTCACGGCTTCCACATCAGAAAACGGCATCTCTCGATGACGCGTGAAAAACCAAGCGTACCGAGACGACACGACGATGACTCGACGGACGGGGTCAATCACAACCTGCCGCTGCATCAGTCCTAGCGTGAGTACGAATAAGCCGACACCGGTCATGATATGAAGAGAGTCGCCCGTTTTTTTCAGACGAGGGCAGATCGCCAAGAATCGCATCGAGCTTCGCCTCCGATCCCGGCCTCGTCCTGCTCTCTCGTCGGGTGCCAAGACGGCGCTGGCCTGTCAGCGCCGGATCGCCGAGCAAGCCAGTGTCCGAATTGTCGGTGGCGAGCGGTCCTATTTGCCTAGTTCGTCGGCCAATTTTCCAGCGTCGTAAACCTTACGAAGCGCTTCGATGACCGCACTCGAGTGAACCGAAACAGCTCGGCCGACCTTATCAGAGTAGAAATAATCTGCGGTCAGCGATTGAATGTTGCCGTCAAAGATCACACCGACCAATTCGGCGTTTCGATTGAGTACGGGACTGCCGGAGTTGCCGCCGATAATGTCGGCTGTGCAAACGAAATTGAACGGCGTCGATAGATTGATTTGGCCCTTTCGCTCCTGCCAACGTTTCGGCAACTTCCAATCGCCCTTGTTACCGTGATTCAAGGCGTGGAGGTAAGCGCCGCCGAGATTGGTCATCGCCGGGATCGTCTCGCCGTTGAGTTTGTAATTCTTGACGGGACCGAAGGCGAGTCGCAACGTGAAAGTAGCGTCGGGGTAGGTCGAGTCGCCTTGGACAGCGAACAGTGCGTCGGCAACCTTGGCGTACGCCTGTTGTTCTCGTTCCGAGAGAGCGTCATTGAGTTTTCGCAGCCGCCGCGATTCGCCGTCCATCAGTTTGGCGAGTCGGATCATGGGATCGGCCGACGCATCGATGGCCGCCGTGCCGCCTTCGGCAAGTTTCTTTCGCACAGCAATGTCGCCAAGCGTCGTGCGAGCGAGGATATCAGCGGCGACGGTTTCGGGGCCCTTTCCGTCGAGAACTTTAACAACCAGCGGATAGTCGCCGCCTCGTCGCTCGACAAGCAGCGAAATCGAGTCGGCAAATTTGGCTCGGTCGATGTCGTCGTAAATCGGCGCGGTTGAAAGCAAGCCGACCATCAAGGATTCTCGCGCCGAATCGCGGAACTCGCGCAGTCGTTCGGCGTTCGGTTTCTGATCTTCTTCCGCCATCATGACCAAGGTGCTGGCGATTTCGAAATACCGTGATGCAAAGCCGCCGGTTTGTCCAAGCAGGGCAAGCCGATCGGCCTGGACCTCTTCGATTTCCTTCCAGGCGCCGGCGAGCGGCTTGAGTTTGGGATCGGCTTCGACAAGCTTGCGGAGCTTCGTCTCGGCATCGGCCTTGGAATTGATGAAGGTAGGATCCTGCAGACCCTTGAGCATGCCGGTGTAAGCCTTGCGTGAATTCTGCAAGCCAAACAATTCGTCTTTGGAGCGCCGAGCGTGCTCGCCGCCCTCTAACCCAAACTGTTGGAAGAGCACTTCGCGTCGGCGGAGAAAATCCAACACATATGGCATGCGGTGATCGCGTTGGTACTTGAGCGCCGCCGTTGTGTAGATTCGTCGAGTGCGGCCGGGGTTGCCGGAAACGAATACGACTTCATCTTCCGCGGCACCGTTCTTCGAGATCTTAAAGAAGTTGTCGATCTTGGCCGGCTTGCCGTCTTCATAAACTCGAAAGATGCAAACGTCGAGGCAATATCGCGGGTACTCGAAATTGTCCGCGTCGCCGCCAAAGAATGCGATCCCCGCTTCGGGCGACCAGACAAGGCGAACATCGGTGTATTTTTTGTAGCGATAGAGGTGGAAACGGGCGCCGCCGTAAAGGGTCACGATATCGCTTCGCAAGCCGGTCTTTTCCGTCGAGTCCTTTTCGATCGTGGCCATCACAGCGCGTCGAGCCGCTGCGGCTTTCGTCGGCGACATGCCCGGCTTAACCGCGTCGGCCACTCGCTGAGTGACGTCTTCGATCGATACCAATTGATTGAGCTCCAAGTCAGGAGCCTTCAATTCATCGCTTCGTTTCTTGGCGTAGAAACCGTCGTGGTAATAGTCGTGGTCGGCCGAAGAAAGTTTGTGGAGCGTTTCCGCGCCGACGTGGTGATTCGTCAGCACGAGGCCTGTCGAGGAGACAAAGGACGCCGAGCCGCCCGAATTGAAACGGACACTCGAGAGCATCACATGATTCGACCACTCTTTGGTCGGCGTAAAGCCATACTTGGCTTTCAAATGGGCTTCGGGCAACGCGTTGAACAGCCACATACCCTCATCGGCTTGAGCCGAATTGAGACCGACTGGCCCGAGGGTGAAACTGGCAGCGGCAACGAGGACCGCCGAACAGAGGAAACGGCTGACCGAAAATACTCCGCTATTGTTAATCATCGTTGACCACCCGTGAATGATGTCCTAACGTGTTACCGCCGTTCGCACTTGCAAAACGGATTTCAGTTTAGATCGTTTGACCGATATCTCGCGCTTCGCCTGTCGCCTCTCAACTCGCCCGCCAAAGCGAAATTGTGAGACGCGAAAGATTGGCGCGGGCCATGCTGAGAAGGGTTGTTGACGATGGCCGGCACTGATTCTAGCGGATCCAAACAGTCGAAGCGACCACACCTGGAGATGACTGCTACTGCGATCATCTTAGGTATCATTCTCTCGATCGTGATGGGTGCCGCGAACGTCTATCTCGGCCTCAAAGTCGGCATGACGGTGTCCGCTTCGATACCCGCCGCCGTGATCGCCACCGGCATTCTCCGCGGGTTGATGCAACGCAAGTCCGTGCTGGAAGCCAACCTTGTACAAACCGCCGCGTCAGCTGGCGAATCGCTTGCGGCCGGTATCATTTTTACGATGCCGGCAATGATCATCATCGGCGCCTGGAAAGAAGTGGATTTTCTCACCACTTCGCTGATCGCGCTCGCCGGTGGATTGCTCGGCGTCCTGTTGATGATTCCGATGCGGCGAGTCTTTGTGGTTGAAAACGATGAACTCAAGTACCCCGAAGGCGTCGCCTGCGCTGAAGTGCTCCAAGCGGGCGATGACGGCGAGTCGAGTTCGGGTTTGGCGCTTGTGATTTATGGCATTTTGGCCGGAGCGATATTCAAAGTCTGCGTCTCGCTGCTCCAGATCGTGCGCTCGACAGTCGAAGTCGCGGCCATGGCCGGCAAACGCGTTGTCTATTTCGGCAGCGATATGTCTCCCGCCCTTGTCGGAGTTGGTTTCATCATCGGGCTTCCGATCGCCATTCAAGTGTTTCTTGGAGGCACGATCGGTTGGTTGGTTACCATTCCGATGCTCGTGGCCAACGAGGACACTTTGGCAAAATTGGCGTTGGCGGACGGCCATGAAGACAAAAAAGCAGCAGTCGACATCGCCTGGGAACTTTGGAAAACGAAAGTTCGCTACGTCGGCGTCGGCGCGATGGTCGTCGGCGGCCTTGCCAGTCTATGGAAGACGCGCACCGGCCTGGCTGCTGCGATCAACGAACTGTCGCTCATCTTGACGGGCAAGAAACGAGGCGAGGCCGCGCCGGAAGATCGCAACTTGAGCATGGGCTCGATTGTCTTCTGGACCGCCCTCTGCACCGTGCTGATCGCATCGGTCTACTATTCCATCCTCAATTCGATCGCCCTCACCGCGCTTACCACAATCGCGATGTTTGTTCTGTCGTTCTTCATGGCGGCCGTGGCAAGCTACATCGTTGGGCTCGTGGGCAATTCCAACAGCCCGGTTTCGGGAATGACAATTATGGCCGTGCTAGCGACAGGCGCCATCATTTGGCTGCTTGGATTTCAAGGGCAGACGGGGAAAATTGCGGTGCTTGTCGTGGCGGGAGTCGTCTGCTGTGTCGCGTGCACTTCGGGCGATGTCTGCAACGACCTCAAGACCGGGCACATTGTCGGCGCTTCACCCCGAACTCAACAGATCATGCAAGTCATTGGCGTCGTCGCTGGCGCCTTTGTGATGGCCCCGGTGCTCGGCGCATTGAACGAAGCATATACGATCGGCAGCAAGGAATTCCCCGCTCCGCAGGCCGGGCTGTTCGCTTCGCTAACTGAAGGTTTTTTTGGCGAGAAGTCGCTCCCGCACGCGATGGTCGGAATTGGCGCCGCCATCGGCGTCGTGTTGCTTATCATCGATGCGTTTCTGGCCAAGAAAGAGTCATCCTTCCGGCTGCACGTCATGCCGGTTGCCGTCGGCATCTACCTCCCGTTCGGAATCGCCCCGCCGATGCTGCTGGGCGGGCTACTTAGCTGGTGGCTCAAGCGACGAAACGGCAAGCGAGCCGAGGCGACGGAGAAGCGCGGCGTGCTTATCGCCTCGGGCATCATCGCCGGCGAATCGCTGCTCGGAGTCGCCATCGGTTTCATTCTGTTCGCCAAAGGAAAGTACCCGAAACTTCTGGGAGAAAAACTGCCGGAGTTTGGAAATACTTTGGCTGCGTTGACTGGCGAGTGGTTCGTGGAGGCACTCTCTATCGTCGCCTTCTTTTCGATCGCCGCCCTGCTCTACTTCTGCGCCAAAGGCAATAACGGCGACGAGTCGTAGGCAGAATTTCCGCGTCGCAAGTAAATTTCGCGCGGCAAACGGAAGCCAAAAACTTCAACTGCGACTGGAAGCCCCAGCCACGTGTTGGCTTCTGCTTAGACGGCCAGCGAGACGAGAAAGAAGATCACCATCAGGAAGCCGATGGCGGTCTTGCCAAGCGTGCCGAATATGCGTCCTTTGAACGCCGCCGCGCCAACTTTGATGCTCTCTTCATTCTCGCGGCCAGCCCATTTTTCGCCGAGCACGGCGCCTCCGAATGCGCCTAGTCCGCCGAACAACAAAGCTCCAATCAACGGTCCCACGATCGGCACGGGCAAGGCGATGAACAGACCGACTATGCCGCCGACGATGGATCCGGCCAAGGCCAACACGACAGATCGCTTGCTGCCGCCGGCACCTTTGGTCGCGGAACTGCTCGCCAGAAACTCAGCGAGTTCGCCGACGATCGCGAGTAACCCGAGAACAAGCACGGTCACCCAGGTTATGGCGATCACTGATTCACTGTTCCACATCACCAGCCAGTAAATCAATCCGGTGAGCAACATCAACCAGTTCCCCGGCATGCCAATCAGGTTGGTCAGCCAGAACGCCAGCATGAGCGCGGCGAGCACAATCGCCACCACCAGCAGAACAAATGAGGAAGAGGTGAACATAGGAAACCGGCTATTCGATCGGCCGCGGTTAATAGGGCAACGAGAATGGGGGCAACGGGTACGTTCTAGTTTTTCGTCAGCCAGAGGGAAAGCTTGCCGTCGAGCGCGCAACTTTTGCGCAGCACGACGATTCCTCACGCTCTACGCTCAAAATAAAATCGATCAATCGTCGTAGCAGTGCAGATAGGCGTCTGAACGAAGCAGCAATCGGCCCCGGTCGGCAACCGGACAGGCATTGCTTCGCGCATCATCACCGGTCTCGTTCTGCGAAAGCAGTTTGAATTCCGGTTTCGCCTCGACAACAAAAACGCCAGCGTTCTGCGATTGATAGTAGACCTTGCCCTGCACGAGCAGCGGCGATGCGTAGATCAAGCCGGGCCGCGGTTGCAATCGTTCTTGATATTTCACTTCGCCCGTTTCAGCGTCGAGACAGTACGCGATGCCTCGGCTTTCGTGAGCCCAATAGATGTGTCCATCGTTGTAAACGGGCGAGGTCACATTCGAACCGTAACTTTCCCGCCACAAGACATGGGAATCGGTCACGTCGCCGCGACCGCCCGTCTTGACCGCGATCGCCGTGTTCTTGCGACCTCCGATGATAAACACAATGCCGTTGTGAGCGATCACGCTGGGACAGGTATAGCCGCGATCTGGAATTCCATCGCAACTCCACAACTCTTTGCCAGTCGCCGGATCGAAGCTAACCACTCTTTCCGGAAGACTAATCACCAATTCGTCGCCGCTCAACCCTTCGACAACCATCGGCGTATTCCAGGCGCCGCGAATATTCTCGACTTCCCAAACCTGCTTGCCGGATGCTTTGTCGAGCGCCACGACCCGACGGCTCTCAACACTGGCGTTCACGATCACGAGATTCTTGTAAAGTCTGGGCGAGGCGCCGGAGCCCCAGCCGTTCGTGCCGTTGCCGACCTCAGTCTTCCAGACTTCGTTGCCGTTCATGTCCAAACAGTAAACGCCGGACTTGCCGAAAAACACAAAGAGATGCTCGTCATCCGTCGTGATCGTGCTCGTGCTGTAACCGTGACGAGACGAATTGCCTCCCTTATAGGCCGACTCGGGTAACTTGGGCTGAAAGTCTTTCGTCCACTCGATCTTGCCCGAGTCCCGATTCAAACAGACGACATGTCGCATCAGTTTTTTGGGATCGCCTTCGCTCGGTTCAATACCGTATCCGCTGTAGCAAGTCAGATAGATTCGATCGCCAACCAACGTCGGCGTCGATCCGCCAAGCCCTGGAAGCTTGGTTCGCCATTGAAGGTTCTTTGATTCGCTCCACGACGTCGGCGCCGACTTTTCGCTGCTCGCACCCATGCCGTCATTGCCGCGAAACGCCGTCGAATCTTCAGCGCGGGCAATGCCCATTGTCATGGCAACGAGAAACAAGGAGAGAGTGACGGGTCTCATGGTGCACCTCACAAACATCGTGTGTTGAATTTCGGTCATCGGCATCCGCAGATGACGATTCTAACCGACCACGACGTAACACGACACACCGCAAGGCTAAACCGTTGGCGGGCATTCGTTGAGAAGCGCGTCGCCAATCTCAGCGACGAATAACGAGTAGGCCTGTGCTGGCCGGCTAGCGTCGCAACAGGCCGTTGAGGCTAATTTCCTTGGGTAGACCTAATTGGCCGACATTCAGCTGCTGCGGCAAATCCATGATCTGCTGGAGCTGTTCGGCATTGAGATTCAGGTCGGCGAGCAGAGCTTGCTTCTTCTTCTCGAGCGTCGCCGCGAATTCCGCTTTGCGGTTGGCGAGTTCGGCATCGAGCTTGTAGCGAAGCTTCGCTTGCTGATGGTCGATTTCAGCCGCAACTGCGCTTTGCAGAGCGGAACTGAGTTGGTCGCCAAGTTGCGACTCAATCGTCCATGAGGGCAACCTCGGGTCGCCTTGAAAACGAATCGTCGCAGAAAGCTCGCTGATGGAGGCAAGCGACTGATGAAGGCTCTCGCGAATGCGATTCCCCAGCGATTGAGACACCTCTGATTTTAGCGAAACGCCCGACTGAACGAAGTTGATTTCCCCCACAACTCCGCCTTGCTGATAGGTCGCGTCACACTCCACACTCGCGTGGCCGCGGTCGACATGCACGACGAATTCGCCTTGTTTTCCAAACGTCGTTGCAGGTATGGCCAATTCGGGGCAAGCGACATGGAATTGTCGAATTGGGCTCTCGCCGCGATAGTCCAAAACGCCGTCGACCGAGACCTTAACGTCTCCCTGAGTCACCAGTCTGAATCGCGACGGTTTGGCGTATCTCGACGGCGGGAATGCGATGTCCGAAGCGACGACGCCAAAGGGCGTTTCCTCTCCATTGATATCGATTAGCCCGTCGACAAACAGCTCGCGAATCAAATAGTCGGGTCGCTTCACAACCGGACCGAAACGAATTTCCTCGGAGGAAGTCTCACGAGGCTTGGGCGACGCCGAATCAGCAATCGTTTGACAGTGTTCGACCCATCCAAGCACTTCCGCCATCCGCTCGTTCAGCATGGGCCCGAGAATATAGTTGGACAACTCGATCGCGTTGAATTGGTCGACGCGGATTTTTTCTCGCCATCGCATTAAGTCGCGTTGGTGGGCACCCGACAGATCGGCGAGCTGAATTTGGGCGGCGGACTGAGTCGCCTCGATCTCGCGTTGCAGCGCCGCAAACTCGTTGCGGATCTCGTCGATGTCACGCGGCAATTGCTGATACGACTTGGCGATCTGAACCGGGTCTCGCCGATCGATGTTGCGGTACTTGGCCTTCAACGTTTTTGCACGCTCGCGAAGCTGGTCGATGCGCGTCTCCCAGTCGCGAAAACGCTGTTCCCACTGGATCTTGGCCGAATCGATCATTTGAATCGACTCAAAATCGCTCGTGATGTTGACCAGCGCGCCGGCGCCCAGCGAAGCCAGCCACTGCGCGTCGAATCCAGTTTGTTCGGAAGCGTCGTCCACCGGATCGGATTGACTTGTCCTATCGAGTTGGCCGCTCTCGGTCCGCCCTCCGTTTACGCGCAAACCTGAAACATGTCCTCGATCGACAACGAGGCGTCTCAACAACAACGACTCGGCGTCCAAGTCGAGCACAACTGTGTCGGCTTCAAAAAGATTCTGCATCGGAGACGCTGGATCCGCTGCAGCCAATTTTGTCAGTTGGATTTTGGCACCGGATAAAGACGTTCGCACGCTATCGAGTTCGACGCTCGCACCAAGCAGTCGCTCGCCGGTTTTCACTAGTCCCCAGCGAAGCAGTGGATCAAGTCCAAACATCGCGAATCCAAGCAAGGCCGCGATCAATAGCAAGCGAGGCAGCACGTAGCTCCAACGAATCATCTCGATTTGCTCCTTGCCCTTGCCACAAGTTCGACAGCCGGCGTTACTCCCGCACCGGACATCTCAATGCTTCGCGTTTCTGTTTCCGCTGCCCGCACCAGCGCCATGACAACGCTGGGATCCCATCTCTGTGGTCGCTACGCCGCTGAGTCGTCGCGTTCTTTGTTCCAGCGAATCCGAAACGACGGAATCACCAGCGGCTGGTATTCTCGAGGTCGGTCTGCTTCATCGGCCTCAGCCTGAGACGTCTCGGGATCCATCGTCTCAGCCACCTCAGCTTGCGGCGATTGAGTTTCGACCGATTCCGTCTGCAGCGACTCAGTTTCCAGAGACTCAGTTTCTAGTGACTCAGTTTCTAGCGACTCAGTTTCTAGCGACTCAGTTTCTAGTGACTCAGTTTCTAGTGACTCAGTTTCTAGTGACTCAGTTTCTAGCGACTCGACCTCCGTTTCGGGCTCTTGCGATTCACTCTCTGCCTGTCCCGAATCAACCTGTCCCGAATCAACCTGTCCCGAATCAACCTCGCCGTGTGACGTTTCAGGTTCACTCGGCAACGCCTTTTCACTCAATGAAAACGCCGATTCGACAACAACTGTCTCGAAGGGAACCAATTCACTGGTTTCGTCGTCTTGGTTCTCGAATTCCGTGCGTTGCGATTCAGCGTCCTGTGTTTCAGCGTCCTGTGTTTCAGCGTCCTGTGTTTCAGCGTCCTGTGGTTCAAGGTGCGACACATCGACTTCGGCTTCCGACGTCTCAGGCGACTCTTCTTCCAAGCTCAACAGATGCGGCGCTTCGACGGATTCGAACGTCGTACTCGCCTCCGACGCCTCAACCGGCAATTCAAACCTGACGGACTCATCGTGCTCGATCTCATCCGAGCTTTCGACGTCCGAAGAGTCGCTCGCGGGATCGACTTGCGTTGCCGTTTGGTCGATCGCCTCTTCCTGCGTCTTCGATGCGGAGATCGAGAGCTCAGAACGGCCTTCGGCGACCTCATCTTCGCGTTCGCGAGATGAAAGAAGATCGGCGCTGACGACAGTCGAGCTGAGTTGACCGTTCGAAGATGGTGAGCGATGCGCTGAGCCAATTCGTAGCGGAAGCGTCTGGTCGCTTTCATCGGGCGCGTCGTCGTCGCGAAGGCCATCATCGATAGCGCCATCCTCGTCGGACGAGGGGTTTTGAATCCCAAGTATCAGTTGTGTTGGGGGTGCCGCCGCGTCCGCAGCTCTTGCTCGATCGAATCTCGATCGCTGCCCTACGACTCGCGCGGCTTGCAAAGCGAGTGCCTCGAGCCTTTCCGCTTCCGCTCGCTCGGCCTCAACTCGTTCGGCTTGAATCTTCTCCGCTGCAATCTTCTCCGCTGCAATCTTCTCCGCTGCAATCTTCTCCGCTGCAATCCGCTCGGCTTCGATCTTTTCGGTGTTGTCTGGTTCGGCCGCAAGATGTCGATCTTCGGTCGCCTGCTGCTGCTCGAGGTGAGGGTCTTTCGAGTCGGTGCCGGATTGCGAGTGGGCGTTTGGATCTGCGGTGCCGGATTCTGATTCGGCGGGCGGGCTGGCAGTCGAGTCGGCTGAGGCGTCTTGGGCATTCTCGTTGACTCGCGGCCAATAGTTGGCGAACATCGGTAGGCTAAGACGGTAGAGCGGATAGGCGGCGATAGCGCCGAGCGAGAAACTGCCAAGCACGGCCGGGCGGTTGAACTGGGCCCAAACCCGGACGACTTCCCATGACTCCAATCTTCGCCAGAATGGTTCGAGCGGAGCGAACAGCAGGAGGGAGCGGCCGATCCAGAGAGACGTTGAATCCGCAAATCCGCCGAGAATGCTGACCGCGAAGGCGGCAAACATGGCGATGCCCAAATTGACGTTCGTCGCCAACAGAAGCACGCCGAGCGAAGCCGCAAACAGGTTATCCTTGGGCGTGAGACCCAGCCAGACTCCGAGGACGAGACCAAAAGCCAATTGCTTTGGCGTATCCGAAGTCCGGATCGTTTGTCGGAGATTCAGTAGCAGTCGCAGAAACCACATGACGAACTTCGCGAACCTAGCGGGCGGAAACCAAACTTGCGCAGCTCCGGCTACACAATCACACGGTTATCCCATCGAACCACTACAATCGTCGCGATCAGCATTTCTTCAAAAAAACCCGAAATCGTTATAAATAGCCCAACCTGACAATCAGCGGGACTGGATTTGCAAGCATGCATGCAATCGAATTGGTCAATCTGAGAAAGTGCTATGGCAATCACTTGGCGCTGGATGGAGTGACCTTTCAGGCGGCACGCGGGCGGATTCTCGGCTTCCTCGGACCCAACGGGGCCGGCAAGACAACCGCAATTCGGATCATGCTGGGATTGCTGCGAGCGACGTCGGGCGAATGTCGGATTCAGGGCATGGACTGTTGGCGCGAGGGACCTCAGCTACGTCAGGAACTAGGTTACTTGCCGGGCGAACCTCGCTTCTATCCTCGGATGACGGGCCGCAGCCTATTGAAGTTTCTGGCCGCGACTCGAGGCGCCAAATGCGACGACGAAATCGAACGGCTTACCGATCGTTTTGATCTCGACACGACTCGCCGAGTTCGCGAGTACAGCAGTGGTATGAAACAGAAGTTGGGTTTGATCCAAGCACTCATGCATCGCCCCGACTTGTTGGTGCTCGACGAGCCGACGAACGCGTTGGATCCGTTGGTTCGGGTGACGCTTTTCGAGGAGTTGGCGGAGGCGAAAACGGCCGGGCGGACGGTCTTGTTTTCGAGTCACACCTTGGCGGAAGTGGAGCAGTTGTGCGACGACGTGGCGATTCTTCGCAACGGCCGCCTGATGGAGCAAGCCACGGTCGAAGCGTTGCGAGTTCGAGCGGGACGCAGCGTGCAACTCCGATATGAGACGCCGCCGTCGGCTGTGCCGGACCAGTTTACGGTCGCCCAATCCAATGACCGCGAAATGTCCGGCGTCTGGTCGGGCGAAATGAGTCCGTTGCTCTCTTGGCTGGCTTCCCGATCGCTTTCCGACGTGGTCATCGGTCCGCCTCGCTTAGAGGACCTCTTCATGACGTACTACGAGCGATCCGAGCGAGAAGGAGCGACGCGTGATGAGCAGGTTGATTAGCTGGGCAGTTGTCGCGAAGACATGGCGCGACGAGTTGGTGCTGCTGATTGCAGCGACGATAACCGCGATCGCATTCCAAGCCGTCTTCGTCGCCGCGATGGCCGAAATGGCTCCGCAAGCGCTCGAGTTCTGGCGACGTTTCGAATTCCTCAAACAACTGATTCAATCGCTATTCAGCGTCGACCTCGACGGCGAAGTCAGCATGAACGTGTGGCTCTCGGTCGGGCTGGCGCATCCGCTGTTGCTAACGCTTGCTTTGGGCAGCGTCATTGCATCTTGCACTCGAGTGATCAGCGGCGAAATGGAGAACGGCACAGCGGATCTGTTGTTGGCGTTGCCGATTCCGCGTCGTCAGATTTACATCAGCATTTGTGGCGGCTGGCTGTGCACTGCGTTTTGCGTGAGCGTCGCGTCGTGGGTAGGAGTCGCCTTGGGGGGCGTCTTCGTCGACATCCCCGAACCGATCGAGCTGAGTCATTTCGCCCTTGCCCTGACTAACTTGTTCGCGCTATTAGTCGCCTGCGGCGGATTCGTTATGTGCGTCGCTTCCTTCTGCAATCGCCGTTCCATCGCCGTCGGCATTTGTATCGGCGTGCTGATGCTGTCCTACCTGATCGGCTTCCTCGAGCCCTTCTTGGATTTCATGAGCTATCTGGCTTGGACCAGCATCTTGAATTACTACCGCCCCACCGACGTCGTGCGCGACGGTCAGCTCGATTGGCAGACCTGCTCCAGTCTGCTGGCAATCGGCGGCATACTCTGGACCGCGGGACTGATTCGATACCAACGCCGAGACATCGCCGGCGCCTAGCACCCGCTTTGCTTTTGCAGTCTTGCTTTGCCACTGGCTTGCCGCCGCCTTCAGTGCTAGAGAACCCAAGCGAAACACCGCCAGCTTGCCTCATGTTCTATGAATCGCGTTCACAGCTAACTGCCGGCTCGCGAGACGGTAAGACCCCAACGCGCTTGCGGCTTGTTGATTCAGATTCAACGCTAAGCACGGCTGAATACGCCCGGCAGAAAACCTAGCGTGCTACCCCAGGCCATGCTGAGGTTGGCCGTTGGCCAAGCAGGTGCGTGGGGCGCGTATGATGTGGGAGGCTTAACAGCTCGTTCGAGTCTCTTCCTCGTCCATCAGGAGTCATCGGAACCGGCATGCGGCGTGGTTGGGCGCAAAAAAAGACCATGATGCGTCGCTCCGTCGCCACACCATGGTCTCTATCCTGAAACGGGAGAACTCATGAGTTCTTCCCGCCCTCCCGGTTCGTTCACAAGTAACATCGTCTTGCGGGTCAGAGCGACTGCACCAAAAAAAAGACGATTCACTTCTATTTTGTTTCGCCGTTTTACACCGCTCAAAGTGATAGCTAGGACATCAGTTTGACACACGGAGAAAAAACTGGTGACGACAGTTAGGCAAAGTGGCGAAAAAGCGAGGTTGGCACCGATTGGTCGAATCAAAACACCTGCCTAGATTCGAGTCCATGGAGTTTCGTTTCTAAGTTTCCATGGAGGACGTCAGGATGTTGAATACGGCTAGAGAAAGTCGGTTGGTTTCGCGAATGTTGGTTTTGGCTTTCGCCGCCTTGTTGGCTTTGCCCGTTGCGGGAAAGGCCCAGGACGAGCCAAAGAAGCCGGCGGCGGAGACGGCCGCCGAAAAGAAGGCGCCGCGAGCGAAACCTCGAGGCCGTCTGCCAGCCCATTACGGGCGAGTGGTCAGTTCCAAACAGCGCGAGGCCATTTACAAATTGCAAGCCGAATTCACGGCGAAGATCGCGGCCCTGAAAGCCGAGATGGCCAAGCTCTTGGAAACTCGCGACAAGGAAGTTGAGGCGGTCTTGACGGCGGATCAGCGTCGCCAGGTTGTCAAACTTCGCGAGGATGCGAAAGCAGCCAGAGAAGCTCGAGCAAAGGCCAAGGCGGACGCCAAAACGGAGGCGTCGGGCGAAACGAGCGAAACGGGCGATTCGTCGTCCGGCTAGTACGCCGCACGCGAACGGATTCGAATCTTGGCGCATGGAGGCGCCATGCTTCGATCCCGGTCCGAGAAACGCTCGTCGCACCGCGGCGTAGCCGCAACCAATTCTGCGCCAGAGAAACTTCGGTGAGTTTCACAAAGGCCGACGAACTTACTCGTTCGGTGAATCAGATTAGGTGCTAACACGCATCTCAACAAAGACGCTTGATCAGAGTGACCTCATTGCCTTTGTTGTTGTAATGCAATTCGTCCATGATCATCTGCATCAGCGCGATTCCACGACCGGGTCGATCGTCGAGCGAGTCATCTTCGGACAGAAGATGGGCGGAAGCGTCAAACCCTTGGCCCTCATCTCGAATCACGTACGTCGCCTCGGTGGCGGTGAGCCGAGTCTCGACAACGATGTTTCGAAACTTGTAGGGCGGTTCGTGCCGCCTGACATTGCAGACGTCCATCGCCGCGTCGTTGTCGAGCGTCGAATTGACCTCCAAGTTTCCGTGCCGATAAGCATTGAGCATCGCTTCGTGCAGCGCCATGTTGATGCGAAGCCGCTCTGCTTCCGAAAACGAGATCCTGGCCATCCGCTGTTTTCCGCCAGTGCTAGGGCGAGTGATCGATTCCTGCAGATGGCCGATGAGACTTTGGATTTGCTCAACGTCGTTGTCCAGCACAAACACCGTTTCGGCTCGTGTGATTAGCGACTTGGCGTCGAATTCTCGAGCTCGCGACGTTCGCAGAGCCAATACGTGCTCGACCGTTTCCTTGAGGTCGGCGGCGAGTCGTCGTTTGGCGACATAACTCGCCGCGCCCAACCGAAGAGCCTGCACGGCCAGCGTGTCATTGCTAAGACTGGTCATGATGATGACGGGAACGGTGGGATGATGCTGAAGAACTTGTTGGATCAGGCCCAGGCCGTTCATCGGCGCCATGATCAGATCGGTGACGACCAGATCGACTGGGTGATCGTCCATCAGTTCCAGAGCGGAGGCACCGTTGTCAACTTCGCATAGACTCCAATGGCGGTTTTCCGACAGGAATTCGACGGCTAGCTTGCGATCGACGGCCGAATCGTCCACAACCAGGATTGTCGCCAAGACGCCACCTCGTAAGCACTGTTGTTTCTTTCCCCGCTGACTGGCC
This sequence comes from uncultured Pirellulaceae bacterium, assembly GCA_964567745.1. GTDB lineage: Bacteria > Planctomycetota > Planctomycetia > Pirellulales > Pirellulaceae > CAZMNY01. Next base: position 103,890 of record CAZMNY010000009.1, read on the forward strand.
CACTGAATGGCCCGCTTGCGAAAGCGCCGCCAACTTTCGAGACGAGGTTCTTTCAGGCCTGTGACCAGAGTACCTCGAATGGGCGCTGATTTGGAGCCAGTTTGAGCCGATTTGTATCGGGTTTGATCCGGTTTGATTGGGTGCTCGCTTGCCCCGTCACCTTTCACGTCCGAATCGCAAAAAGCGGGTGACTCAAAAAAGTTGAGCCACCCGCTAATCGGTTGCCCGCCACGGCGACGCCGCCGATCTCCCCAAAGGCGACGAACGCGAAAATGGCCGAGCGATCATTTCCGCCCTGATGCACTTCGTGGCCAAAGCCAAGTTGGCTACCGCGGGACTGTTCCTGGTGGGCCGGCGAGAAGCCGACTCACCGATCCTCAACCGACAGGCGGTCGAGAATGGCGACGATAAGCGAATCATTCGCTTCCGTCGCGGTTATTATCTTTCCGATGCCGGCAAATGGCATCGCTTATCGCACGGCGCCAAAGCGAAACTTGACGGCCGAGTGATTGAGCGTTTCGACGGGCGCCAGTTCGTTGTCCGACCCGGTGGCTGTCGGTGCCAAAGCGGGCGACGGTTGTTCGGATTGCGGTTGTTCGATCACGCTGCCGTGGTGCACGTCGCTACCACTTTCATGATATCCACCCTTGCCGTAGCCATGATAAGCGCCCGGTGCGTAGGTCTGGCGCCAGTGATTGCCACAGCTTGAGCAACCGCAGTGGGCACCGTGAGAACGTTGAAGCGAGTGCTTCCAACCGCTGACGCGATGCCCAAACGCGTGATGGCTCTTTCCACCCTTGGCGTGGCCGCAGTCTCGGCACGACGCTCCGCAGGGTGCCGGTGCGACAAGGCCAAACGCGTAGCCGCAGCCTCCACGCCCTTTGCCACACGACCCTTTGCTACATGCCCCCTTGCTGTGGAAGCCCTTGCTATGGAAGCCTTTGCCGTGGAAGCCTTCTTGAGTCGTGCCGCGTTGCCAGTGCTTACCGCCTTTTTGAGCGACGCCGCACCCATGGCAGCTGGCTTGGTGATGTCGGAAGGGAGTCTGCCAAGCCGACTTTCCGCAGGTCGATTTTCCGCAGGTCGACTTTTGGCAGGTCGACTTTTGGCAGGTCGACTTGCCGCAGCCCGACTTTCCGCAGCTCGATCGGTTGCACCACGACTTGCGTGATCCGCAGTAGCCGGCCCAAACGTTGTCGCAGCAACTTGGTTGCGAAGCGCAGCAGCCAGTGGTGCCTGCGAATGCGGATGAGCCTTGAACGGCGCCGTACGCGCCATGCTGGAATTCGCGACCTACTGCCTCAACTTGTACTGGCGCTCGCCGAATCACTTCCGTCGCGGAAGCCATCGAGGCAGCGGCGCTAATCAAACCCAATCCCATTGCGATTCGCCAATGCATCGTCCCATTCTCCTTGCGTTCCAAAAAAAACACATCTCGATCTGACGCCCAGTTCGTTTGGATCCACCGACCCATCGCTGCCGCGGGCACTCGTTGTCGCGGCGGCCGTCGAGATGTGCGTCTAGGGAAACATGCCCCGCAAAACCATGTTGAGCAAACGCAACCGTTGAAATTCCGCAATATTTCCCAACCCCACCCGCTTCCCCAGGCAGAGCGACTGGACGGATCCCTTTGCCTTACCAGGATTTGCGGCTACGATCGCAGACGTTGCCTTTTCGCCACATGCGGCGCCGCCAGAGGAGTTGAAGGGTCCAGCAGCAATGTGGAATGTACCGATACTCGGGTTTGGGCCGGCGGCGATTGGCCTCGTCTGCCTGGCGATGCTGTGGTCGAGACGACGATCGATTCGCGGAACAACTCTGGTCGGGCCTAGCTGGTGGTTGCTGGCGACCACCGCCTCAATCGTGCTCGTCAGCTTGGCGGAACCAATCCTTGGCAAGGCTGGCATGCCTGAGGTACTGAACTATTTGACGGCAATGGCAACGTTTTGTCCGTTGATGGCTCTGCTTGGAGCGAGGCGCCCGCAAGACCAGGGTTGGGTCTTTGTCGTGGCTACATTCTGGCTGATTCTGGCTCTCCCCGGCCTACAAGTCTGGCTCACTCGACCGGGACAAGCGATCGATCCTGCCGCTGCCCGCGGCCTGTTGATGCTCGCATTGCTGGGCGTGACCGCGGTCTGCTTGGTGCCCACGCCGATTCGACTGGCCGGCATGGCCGTCGTCTTCGGCCAATGGGTCCTGATCGCTCCCTGGATCACGTTCGGCGGCTACGAGTTCCCCGACGCGGCATACTGGGGCCGGACAATTTGCGGCTTGGGTCTTCTCGCTTGCCTCCTCCAGCCCCGACGAAACCATCAAGCGGCAACTCGGTTCGACCGCATTTGGTTCGCCTACCGCGACCACTTCGGGGGTCTCTGGGCGTTGCGAATTGCCGAGCGTTTTAACGCGTTTGCCAACTCGCCGTCGACAGATCAAGAGGAGCAATCAAGCGATTCGAAAACCCTTCGAATGCGAGGACTCTACGGTCCGGACGGTCTTCCGGCCGGTGACGACGAGGTTACTGACGAACAGTGGCGAGCGTTTCGAAACCTTCTTCGCAGATTCGTTTCGGATGATTGGGTGAAAACACAAGAAGAGGTTAGAATCGATTGACCGTTGGAGGAGCCGGGCAGGACGCCATATTCCTAGTTCAACAAGAAACGGAGTGAAATCGATGACAGTCAGGTTAAACGTCGTATCGATCGCAGTTTTCGCTTTGGCTGTCATCAATCTCGGTTGCAAACCCGCGGCGACTCCGCCTCCACCGGCATCGACAGCCGCATCAGCGCCAGGCGGCAGCGCCCCGGTCGTCCCTGCGACCGACGGAACGAATGGTGGCGACAGCTCCTCGCTCGGCAACAATTCCGTTGTCGGCGGCAACGATCCGGACGAAGACACCGGCACCCCACTGACCTTTGAATTGACTGACGAAGAACGAGCTCGGCAGGCGGCCGAAGGCCCAATCGCACCTCCTAGTTCAGGATCCATTACCGACGCCGTTCCAGAAGCGCTCAAGACCGGGCCCGTCGGATCGCTGGGTCGAGCCCTGTTCAAAGGCGTCATTGGCAGCGGTTCTCAATCAGACAGCGGCTCAGGCGGCGAGGAACCCAGCGGCGACGAGGCGACGAGCGACGAGGCGACGAGCGACGAGAAATCGGATGCCGATCCGGCCAAGTAGCCCGTCGTCTTTCCGTTCGACGCGTCTTGTCGATCGTGTCCATCTCCGCGTCCTCGCGTGATCCCCTTTTCTTCCTACTTGGACAACAAGAAAAAGAAGGCACGCGGAGGCGCGAAGCATGCGAAGAAGACGACAAGCATGGCGCCTTCCGTCTTTTCTTTCCCTTCTTCATTCCTTGTTCAATATTCGATATTCGATATTCGCGTCTTCCCGTCCGTCCGTCTTATCCTGTCGATCATCCTGTCCAAAACAAGGACGTCAAGAATGGACAGGATTGACATGACCGACAGGATGAAAAGGGACTGAGCAGCGGAATCTTGATTTTTCTGGCGATGTACTTGTTGCGCCGAAGTGCAATCACAGAGGGTACTTTGGGATTGGCGATCAAGTGCTCTCGGCTCTTCTATGGGCCCGTTCGCCTTCAAAAACTGACAGGCCCGCTTGACAGGCTCTGAGTGTTTATTGATACTGCGTCTCAGTCGCATTTAATCCCGGGCGCTGCCAGCCAAAACGCCAGCCAGCCAAGTTCGGGAAAGAAATCTACGCCCCATACCGAAGGCTGGCCCCATGTCACACCAAAACAAGTCCCACCGAACATTGCCCCACTCCAAACAGACACGCCAAGATCGACTTGGCACGCGTTCGCTCGGCTTCACGCTCGTCGAACTGCTGGTGGTGATCGCCATCATTGGCATCTTGGTAGCGCTGCTGCTTCCCGCCGTTCAGTCAGCTCGCGCCTCCGCTCGCCGAATGTCGTGCGGCAACAACCTCAAACAAATCGGCCTGGCGCTGCACAACTACCACGACTCGTATCGCCGCTTCCCGCCGTCGGCCGTCATTCCCCACAACGCGACCTATGACAGTTGGTCGCCGCAGGCGAGATTGCTCCCCTACATCGAACAGGAGCAGATGCAGGGACTGATCAACTGGAGTTACAGTTACAAGTCGCAGCCCCAAGTGACTCGAACCCGCGTCGCAACGTACCTTTGCCCGAGCGAAGTTGGGGATAAAGAACGGCCCGACGGCGCGCTGACTCACTATCCCCTGAACTACGGCATGAACCTCGGGACTTGGTTCATCTACGATCCCAACACCGGACAGGGCGGCGGCGGCATCAGCCACCCAAACGGCAAGACAAACTTCGCCGCGCTGCTCGACGGGACGAGCCACACTTTGGCGTTCGCCGAGGTGAAGGCTTGGAATCCCTATTTCCGTGACGGGGGCAATCCGTCGGCGCCGTATGCTCCGATCCCAGCCTCACCGGCCGACGTCGTCGCTTTGGGCGGCAACTTCAAAACCAACTCGGGACACACCGAGTGGGTCGATGGACGCGCCCATCAGACCGGCGTCACTGGCACGTTCGCGCCGAACACGCAGGTTCTCTTCAGCAGCGGCGGCCGCACCTATGACGTCGACTTCACATCCGCTCGCGAAGGCAAGGCAATCGGTCGACTGACGTACGCGGCGATCACTTCGCGAAGTTACCACCATGGCGGAGTTCAGATTGTTCTCGCCGACGGCTCAGCTCGATTCGTCGCCGAGAACATCCAGTTGGGGATTTGGCGAGCTCTTTCGACCCGAGCTGGAGGCGAATTGTCGCTCGAGTATTGATGTCCATTTCAAAGGGAATTCGGCTGATGAACAAGCCAATAGCAGACCCTCAAACCGGGCCGTTCAGCGCCCCTGGGGACGAAATTGACGTCGACGGTTCGTCAAGCTGGACATCTGAGGACATTCTTCAGGGGAAACGCGAGGCGGTGATCGAACACGGAGGCGAGACGTATCGCCTCAGACTGACTCGGAATAACAAGTTGATCCTGCACAAATAGGTCGAGATCAGCTGGTTCGCAGCAATTTGCCTGACGCCGTCTGATTCGGTTTTACTCGAGCGTCTCTCCCCCTTTGCCAAACCGGTTCGGCTCGAATACTCTGAGCGTTGCCGTGAAAATGCGGTGAAAGAGCAACGGTTTCGCCGGTTTACGATAGGCGTTCCAAGCGCCTTCCGCGGCTCGGCGAGACGTTTTGTTTGGCGTCAAAACAGGGCCTCGCGCGACGGCGATAGGTTCTCGCGTCCCTCAGATCATGAAGGCGGTAACGATGGTTCGAGCGAGCAAGCAGGCGATGAGTAAGCAGGCAATGATTAAGCAGGCCGCTGGCAGTCTGGCTGCGGGGCGGCAAGGCCTTGTCTTTGCTTTTCAGCTCTTGAGTCTGATTGCCGTGCTGTCGATTGCGGCCGCCGGTTGTTCGAATTCGGACAAACCGCCAACACCGAAGAACGACGGCGCGGGCAAAGCGAACGCTCGCGTCGAGCAGCCGCCTGTTGCCGCATCGCCCGATAACGCCGAGGCGGCGAGTGCATTTGCGGCGGTCAAGGAAGTTGCCATTAACAAGGACGCAGCGGGCAACATAGTTTCGCTCGACCTCCGCAACTCACGCGACTACGCAAGCGAACTGCCCCAGTTGAGCCGCCTTCACAGCCTGCAGTCGCTGGCCATGAACGGCTCGGATATCAACGATGAAGTGATGCAGATCGTCTCCGGAATCAAGACGCTTAAATCGCTCAATCTCTCGGACCGAAGCGCCGTCACGGACGCCGGCATTGAAATGATCTGCGGGATGCCGAATCTGGAGGATATCAACCTTCAGCGGTCCGACATACACGACGACGCTCTGAAGCATCTAGCCAAGCTACCTCGGCTCAAACGATTGCGAGTCGTTCAAACCCATATTACCGACGACGCGTTGGCCCACTTGGCCGACTGCTCGGGGCTAGAACTGCTTGACATTCAGGACTGCAAAGCCGTTGGCGATCCCGGCATCGCCCATTTGTCTGGGCTGACCAACATGAAGAGCTTGAGGATCTACGGGTCGAGCATTACCGACGTCTCGTTGGGCCACCTTGTCGGCATGAAGAAACTCAAGTCGTTGAGTATGGATCAATCGGGCGTGACCAGCGCCGGTTTGGCTCAAATATCTGGCTTGACGACGCTTACCGATCTCAAACTTTACGGCGCGGTGCAAGTTGATGACGCCGCGATTGAGCACATTGCCAAGCTGGTGAACTTGACCAATCTTCGTTTGCGAGCGACATCGGTTGGCGATGCCGTGGCCGAGCTCACTCCGTTGACCAAACTCAAATCGCTTGACCTGAGCGAGAACACGTTGGTCGGGAACGAGTCGTTGAAGGGGCTCGGAAAACTGGCCTCGCTCGAGGATCTAAACCTGTACACGACGAATGTCGATGACGCGGGTCTTCCCCACCTCAAGAGCTTGGCCAACCTAAAACGACTCAACATCGGCAAGACGTATATTACAGACGCGTCGATGGAGATCATTGCTGGTTTCGAAAACTTGGAGTATCTGCAAATCGAAAGTTGCAACGCGGTTTCGGACGAAGGCCTCGCCAAGCTGTACGGGCTCAAGAATCTCTCGCATATCATCATGACGTTTCTGCCGAACGTTTCGGAAGAGGGATTCCAGGCGTTTCAAGAGGCGTTGCCAAAAGCAAAAATCGAGGGCGATTTTCAGTAGGCAACGGAGCGTTTTGCTCCGAGCGCCCAATCTCTCGGCGTCCGATATTCTTGCGACAAGGTCATGCGGCCAAACGACCTTCGCGTGAGTCTTTCGCGGCCTGAAAGGCTTCGAACAGAATGCCCTTCCAGTCGTCCAAACTAACATCCCATTGGTCGATGTCGGCTTCGATGAGGGCGTAGATAACTGCGTCGACGACCGAGTTCGTGTTGGCTGCTTCGGCGGCTCGGGTTTGGATGTTGCTGCGAAGTTCGTCGTTCAGTCGAGCGGGTGAGATAGCGGCGGTCATGGAAGCGTCCTTTCTCCGATGGTATGCACGATCGTGCGTTTCTGATGAGTTCACCGTGACTCGCCAAACAGTGTTGTAGGCTCGATCGTGTCACGGCGACGGCCGAAACAAATGCAAGCCCTGTGCCAATCGACTGGCGCAAAAGGCGAGAGGCGAACGCAAGTCCCTTTGGCGAAACGGGTAACGTAATACCTGGCAGATCTCTATTTGCCGTCTGACCGTGCCAAATCGGGTAGTCGTTACACTCTCTGTGAACGGATGTTTCAATTCCAATCATTGGCCTGACGAGGCCTGTGGATCACTAGAATATTTCGCATGTTGATGTATCCTAACTCTTCTAATTCGAGCTTCTCAGGCATCTTTTCTGCTGCCCCGTCGACTGGCGAATCGACGAGCTCAGCCAAGCGATTCGCCAGAGCAGCGATTTCACCGGCTGGTGGATCAATCGATCCCATGGAGAATCGTCTTGGCCAAAGCGAAAACGACTTCGACGGCGAAACGAAACGCAATCGATAAAGCGGAAGTCAGCGACGCGCCTGCGACGACGCCACCACCCAGGTCAAAAGTTCGCGTCTTCTGGTTCGCCGTTGCGGTAATCGCGGGCGTCGGTTCGATCATCTTTGGTCTGGTTGCTTTTGAGGACACCGACCTCAGGCGAGCGGAAAAAGCGTTCGCAAACGGCAAGCTCGACAACGCCAAGATCGATGTTGAGGCGTATCTGGATAGTCACCCTGAGAGCGGCCGCGCGCAGACGCTGTACGCTCAGATCTTGGTCAACAAGGGCGAACAGCCCGAAAAGGCGCTAGCCATATTCGAGAAGTTTCGGGCGGCGACCCCGGCCGAGATGTACGCCTGGGCGCGAGCGTACGCGATGACCGGCCAATGGTCCGCCGCCGTCGTTTTGTTGGAGCAGGTCGTTCAGAATTCGCCCGAGAATCTGGCGGCATTGGAACAGCTAATCATCATGCGCATTCGCATGAACCAATTGGAAAGAGCGCATGGCGAGGCCCAACGTCTTTCGGGCGTCGAGGGGCGTGAGGCCAACGGCTACGCGTTCATCGCGCTGATTGAGGAGAAGAAAGGCGACTCGGTTAAAGCTCGCGAGGCGTTCGCGAAAGTGCTGGAATACGAACCGAACGGCGAAAATCTGCTCACGTCGCCGGAGCGATTGTTTGAAGCGTACGCCGACACTCTGCTTAGAAGCGGCGACCCAAAGCTCGCCAAAGAGATGGCGGAGAGAAGCATCAGTTACGTGCGATCTGCGCGGGCGTTTGTGATCCTGGGCGACGCGCTCGAGCAACTTGGCGATTCTCAAAGAGCTCGGCTGGCCTGGCGTGAATGCATCAGCGCGGACGTCGAAAACGTTGAAGCGCGAAACCGGCTCGCCAAACAGGAATTGGCCGACAAGAAGCCGAAGGACGCGTTGATCTGGATGGAGCGAGTTGGCAAGCGGGACGACATCACGTTTGATAACGCGTACTTGATCGAACGTTGCTATCGCGCGTTGAAGAATAAGGAAATGGCGGAAATCTGGGCCGCTCGCAGCAAGAAACTACGAGACGAACAGGTCTTCATGTCTGGATTAATGCAAGCCAGTATTGAATCGCCCAATTCGACGATCGCAATTTGTTTCGATGCCTGGCAACTCGCCAAACGAGGCAACTGGGCTCAGGCCAATGTCGTGATGATTGCATTGCGACAACGTGCAACCGACCCCGACTCCAAGTTCTTGGCCAAGTTAGAGGCGGCGATCAAGGATAAATCGTTCGAGGCCATCCCCGATCTACGAGAATGGGAAGCGGAGGTCGACAAGTCGCCGGAGGAAGACAAAGCGGCGGACGACGACAAGGCGAACGAAGAACCCAGCAAATGACGGAGCAGGAAAGCCAAGATTCAGGACGAGGCACCGACCCAAATCGCAAGACGTCCCGTAATGATCGATTCTTGCTTCGCTACGACAACCGTGTTGGGAACCGTTTGATGAGATTCACCCAATCGTTGGGCCTGTTTTTCGGGGCGAATCGATCGTGTTCGACAGAATCGATTGTGTCATCTGACGCGTCGCGAGCTTTCTCGCTTATTTGCTTTGCGCTGTGCCTTTGCGGATGGATGGGCTGCAGCGGTGGAGCTACGCCGCCGCCCACACCGCCCACGACTCCCGGCCCGACGGTGACGGTCAAGCCGCCCGAGAAGAAATACGAAGGGCCGGTTTGGTTTTCGGACGCGAAGGCAGTCGGCATCGATTTCGTTCACGAGTCGGGCATTTCGCCCCTGCGACCGTTTCCGGCAGCCAATGGAAGTGGATTGGCCGGGCTTGATTTTGACCTCGACGGCCTCGTCGACCTCTATTTCCTGACTGGTCAGGCGCTGCCTGCCAAGCCGAGCGCCGATTCGCCTCGCAACCACCTGTACCGCAACCTCGGCGCGTGGGAATTCGAAGACGTTTCATCGGAGAGCCGATTGGACTTGAGCGCTTACAGCGCTGGCGTGGCTGTCGGCGATTACAACCAAGATGGTTTTCCCGACGTTTACGTTAGCTGCGTTGGCAAGAATGTCTTCTTTGAGAACATGGGCGATGGGACGTTCGCCGAGCATCCGATGACGGTCGGCGCGGAGAACAGTTTCCCCACGAGCGCGGCCATGTTCGACTACAACGGTGATGGCTTTCCCGACATCTACGTTTGCAACTATGGCAAGTGGCTGCCCGAACCTCTGTTCAACCATCCCTGCGGCACGAAAGCGAAGCCGACGTATTGTTCGCCTCAAACGGTCGTACCCGCTGCCGACATCCTGCTCGAGAACGATGGCCAAGGCGGCTTCACTGACGTCACGAAACAGGTTGGCATTGACGAACCGATCGGCCGCGGCCAGGGAATTATCGTGGCGGACATGAACGACGACGGCCCGATCGACTTCTACCTAGGCAACGATCTCAACGCCAACTCGTTTTTTGTGAATGAGTCGGTCGATGGCGAAAATGGCGAACCGCGAACGCGTTTCCGAGACATCACGGAAGACTCAGGCGTTGCCTACAACAACCGAGGCGTGGCGCAGGCGGGCATGGGTGTCGACGCGGCCGATGTCGATGGGGATGGCCAAATGGACTTGGTCGTTACCAACTTCTGGGGCGAATACAACTCGCTGTATATCAATGGCGGCGACGAGTTTTACAACGAGCAGAGCGAACGATGGGGAATAGCCAGCGAGAGCCGACCGTTTGTTGGCTGGGGCGTCTCCTTGACCGACTTCAATCTCGACACTTGGCCCGACCTGGTTGTCACGAATGGACACGTCGACATCGACCCGGACGTTGGATCGACCGACCAACCGCCGTTGGCGTGGGTCAACAATACGAAGGGACGATTTCGTTTTCTCGGACCCGAGGCTGGTCCTTTTTTCAAGACACTGCACCAAAGTCGAGGATTGCTCACGGGCGATTTCGATAACGATGGGGATCAGGATATTGTCTTTAGCAATCAGGACGCCAAGCCGGAGCTCCTCAAGAACAACCGCATCGAGGACGACGTTCCAGCCGCCTCGATTAAACTCAAACTGATCGGAACGTCCTCGAGTCGCGACGTCATCGGGGCCGACGTGGTCGTCGAATCGGACGGTCGTCGGCAGCGATACCAGGTCAAAGGGGGCGGCAGTTACTTGACGGCTCGCGACACCCGGCTCGTTCTAGCGGCCAACGACTCGGCCGACATCCTTATCCGCTGGCCGAACCAGCAGGCGTCGACAATCGAAAATCTTCAAGCCGGGTCTGAATACGTTGTGATTGAACCGGCAACAGCAGAGGACCTTGTCCAAGTTTTCAAGGTGAAGCGACCATGACGAGTGACCAAACGACCGACAGCGGCCCTAGCGACGAGCGTTCAAGCGAAGAGCAGGCAGGCGAAGAGCAGGCAAGCGAAGACGTTATGCCTGACGAGCCGTCGCGTGAAGGCCGTTCGAAAAGCCTACCGATTGTCGTCGTTTTCGCCGGGGCCGCGGCCTTGGCCATCGGTATTTGGATTGCGATTCAACCGAGGGGCGACGGCCCTGAGGGAGGCGAAAGGGGCGTTGAGGTTTCCACGATCGACCCCTGGACTCCGCGATCCGGTGTTGGCTATGTCGGCAGCCAGGCCTGCCGCGAATGCCATGAAGAGATTGCCGATCGCTACGCGACCCATCCGATGTATGTCGCCTCGCGTCCGATCGCCGATGAATGCGTCGCGGAAACATCGGGCGAATTCAGCAGCGGGCCCGGCTTCAACTATCGCGTCGAAACCAAGGACGGGAAGACACGGCATATTGAGCAGGTGGTCGACAGCGAGGGAAATGAGATTTTTGAGCAGAGTGTGGAGATCAAATACATTTTGGGATCAGGGGCACGCGGTGAATCGTTCATGCACGAGCGGGACGGCCGTCTCTTCGCGTCGCCGATTTCTTGGTATACGCAGAAGGCGAAATGGGACCTGGCGCCTGGATACCAACACGCCCAACACGCGAGGTTCGAACGCCCGGTCCTCGATCGCTGCGCCGGCTGCCATTCCGGCCGCTTGAACCGAGGTCCAGACTCCGGAGAGGACCACGTCACCTATAAGCAGCCGATTTTCCTTGAGCACGCGATCGGCTGCGAGCGTTGCCACGGGCCGGGAAAAGACCACATCGATTTTCATAATGGCGACCGCAAAGAAGACGCGATGCCCGACCTCTCCGAATTGAGTCCCTCCAAACGCGATGCCGTCTGCAACCAGTGCCACATCCTTGGCGATGAGCAGTTTTTGCGGCTCGGTCGCAGCAATTCTGATTTCCGCCCGGGGGACAACGTGGGGGATATCTGGACGACGTACGTCAAAAAGACTCCCGACAAAGACTCCAAAGAAACAGCCGTGTCGCATGTTCAGCAGATGAACTCGAGCACTTGCTTCATAGAATCCAAAGGGAAGCTGGGATGCGTCACCTGCCACGACCCACATTTCCATGACGAGCGAGAAAAGAGGCAAGTCCATTACAACAACGCGTGTCAGAAATGCCACGCCGTCGAGGACTGCGCCGAGGAGCCGGAAGTGCGAGCGAAAGAGCCGGCGAACGGTTCCTGCATTCATTGCCACATGGTCAAGCTTTCGGCGATGGACATTCCGCACGCCTCGCAGACGGATCACCGGATCCTCCGGCGAGTAGCGTTGGCCTCGTTGCTCCCAACGGCATTAGCCCAGGGCGACAATCGGAAACTTGTCATCTTCGATCTTGACGACGCTCCGCTGCCCAAACTGGCCAAACAACGTGCGGATGCGGTTGTTCTGACAAAGAAGGCGGTCATGAATCGGGACAAAGACCTGGCCAGTCAGGCGGAGAAGCAACTGACGGAAGTCGCAGCAGAGGCGCCGCACGATGTGCTCACCCTCGACCACCTCGCCAAATCCCTGGCAGTTCAGCAGAAGATGGATGAGGCGGTGAAGGTCTGGCGGCGGGTTCTCGAACGCCACCCCGAGAATATATCGGCGCTCGCATCGCTGCAGGCTGCGGCTGAAATGACGAATAACGCCGAGGATGCTCTTAAGTATTGCGATCGACTGATTGAAGTCGAACCGTGGCAGGCCGACTCACATTATCGCAAGGCTCGGCTTCTTGGCGAGCTCAGGAAGACGGACGACGCCCTACAAACCGCCAAGAAGGCTATCGAGCTGAATCCTATGCATCCGCAGGCCTATGCGCTGGCCGCCAGCCTCCTGCGCCGACTTGGCCGCTTTAAGCAGGCGGCCAAACTGGAACAGGATGCGAGGCAGATTTTCTTGCCTCGAAAGAAATAAATGCCTAGTGCAGCGTCAACACTAAGAATTAGGATCCCAGTGTTTTATCGTACGCCGCCAAGTCAAGTTACGCCGAAGCCAACCCCCCTCCATTTTTAGAGTTGACGCGGCACTAGGTGTCTTTTTGCTTGAAACTGCTTGACACCGCCGATATGCACAGGTAAGAATGGCTTGGTGTTCTAAAGTGTCGTTTGGCGACTTTTTCCTATCTATACGCGTCGCTAACCCCCACTTTTGGAACAGAAGTGTCTTTTCTATTCATTTTTCCGGAGGTCGCACATGTCTCAATCCCGTTCAAGAAGGCAAGGCTTCACGCTGGTGGAGTTGTTGGTGGTTATCGCCATCATCGGCATCTTGGTCGCCTTGTTGCTCCCAGCCGTCCAAGCGGCGCGCGAAGCAGCACGGCGAATGCAGTGCACGAACAATCTGAAGCAGATTGTCTTGGCAATGCACTTGTACGCTGACACGTACAAAGAAAAGTTGCCAATGGACTACGCTCGATATCGCTCGACTAGCGATCCCTCGAATGAGTCCGGCGACCGAGTTGGTGCCTTCAGTAACAAAGTTGGCATCCTTCCCTACATGGAACGCGGAAACGAATATGACCGCGCCCATGGCCGATGGAACTTCACGCAAGAAGCTCCCTGGGACAAGTACGAGCACCGTGGATGGCGCGCCAACATTACGGCTCCCTCCTACAGTCTCCGATTCCCTGTGTTCAACTGCCCCTCGAACCCAAACGAACTCGTCAAGGGTCAATCGAATCACACGTATTCGATGAACTCGGGAACCACCCACTATCCGCCTCACCGCAATCCGGCAACGGCCAGTGGTGGTGGAGTTGCGGCGCCTCCCGCCGTCCTGCACGCTTTGAACCCCGCGACCCGCAAGGGTAACGGCGTCACGGCTTTCCGCTGGACTGGTTGGGCGATGAACATCCAAAGCCAGAAGTACAACGGCAACTTGGATAACTTGTTCGACACGATGGACGACGTTGTCACCATCGCAAGAATTACAGACGGTACGAGCAACACGGCTGCCTACTCGGAATTCGTGATTCAAAGCGAAATCTACCAGTCGGCCCAGTATGCGATGACTCCCATTCTGAACAATCCTGATCCCAAGATCTGGCGACAACAGATTTACGATTCGTCGTCGCTCGGTTCCTTCACCGAAGAAGATCGGATTGCTTGCTTAGACCAACAAGTTCTTTGGAATCCGGATGACGTCCGCTCCGTTATTCGTGGTCGCGCCTTCTCTTGGAGTCGCGCTGCATTCGGATCGGCTTACTCCCACACGATGCTCCCGAATGAAAAGTCTTGCTACATGCAAGATCAAGCGGGCCTCGAGCACTTGGGCGACAACCAAATGGCCGCGTCCAGCGAACACCCCTCGGGTATCAACGTTGCACTGGCCGACGGTTCGGTTAAGTTCGTCAGCGAGAATACTGAAGACCTCGCTTGGTGGGCTCTCGGAACCCGTAACGGTAACGAAAATCGCCCGATTCCTTAGTGGTTGACGGGGGCTTCCCCCCCAACCCAATGACTCTCTGAGAATTTTGACTGGCCATCGCCACACGGCGGTGGCCAGTTTTTTTATACAGTCGCCACAATCGCACCGTCACCTTTCCATTCGACAAGTGACGCACGGGCGAAATGGTGCAAGAAGCAATGCCCCGGACTTGCTCTATCGTGAGTTTTCCTATTTTTGGGAAATAAATGGCGCATTTGCGGGATCAAACCTAGTGTGTGAGGCTAACCGAGTTTGCCTCACGATTCACAGGAAACTAACTTGTCGGCCTCTTGAAAAGTCGGCTGGCAATTGGGATTCTAGTGTCCTGAACTTTGGACTTGTCTTATCGAGGAGAAAATCATGCGTTGTTTTCAATTGTTGGCGCTGGCTGCCGTCTTGGGATTCACGGTAGGTTGCAGTGTTGGCGTGAGCGAATTGCCCGCTGTCGACGAACCGGTCATGGAGGGTGACGGCCCCACGGCTGAAGAGCTCGAACACGTCTCGGAAGCGGACAAAGCCGCGATGAGGAAAGAGGGAATCCTCAAGGATGGCGGACCAACCGAAGCACCGCCTGAAGAGAGCACAGAGAACAAGTAGTTCCCTAAACGGAATTCGAAAGCCCGCGTCCCAGACGCGGGCTTTTTTTGTTTGCGCTTTACGTCACGCACAACGAGGAATGTCGTGCCGAGCCCAAAATTGCGACAGACCGTACCTGTGCTCGGCGTGCAAGTTCGGATCTATTTGGCGTCGGCATGCCGGTTCGTCGAGATCTTGGCTCGTATTTCCTCTTTCAAGTGCCGCAGAACCGACTTCTTGTCGGTATCGTCCAGAATCCTACGCACAACCGACTTCGGGCCCTCAGCACCCCAAGAGGATCCGTGCTCGAAGTAATACTTGGCGGCTTTCCCGACGATGTATGAACCGTAGCCCGCAGCGGCGCCCTGCGGCACGGCCGTGATCAACGACGATGAGCCAAACAGAACGCCCTTTAGTAGCGACGCCGAGTAGCTGATAACCACTTCGCCAAGCAGGACGAGTCCCGCTGCTTTCAGGATGGCGGCGGCGAGATCCTTGGCGTGGGCGGTCGTCATCTCCAGGCCATAAATGCGAGCGAGCACAGCGACCATAGTCGCGTCGACGATGCTGCCGCCAATCACGTCCGCGGCAATGACCGGATTCAGCGCGACCACAAGCGATTTGATGGCCGCATAACTCATGATCGTCTGGTTCGCATTACGCGCCCGCAACTGAACTCGGAGCGAAGCGATACGATCATTCTTGTCAGCCGCATACATGGCTGCGTTTAGCGTCAGCAAGGCGAGACCGTCTTGCTCGAGCATTTCCAGAATCCGCGACTTGAGTTCAATGACATCCGCGTCTGGTTTCCGCCATTCGCTTCGAGTCGCGCCTTTCGCGTCCTCGATCACATACTCAATTTCACGCGGATCCGCGGCAGTCGTTACGATCTGATCGGCGGGAATAAGCTCGGCCAGCCGGTCATCGGTAAGCGTGCTGAGTAGCGTCTCCAACTGCTTCGAAGAGTAGAGGTCAGTCTTGTTGAGCACGACGATGATCGGCTTGTGCAGCTTGACCAATTCGCACACGGCCGCGTGTTCGACATCGTTGAGGTCGGAGTCGGTAATGAATAGCAATAGATCCGCGGCCGACGCCGCTTCTCGAGCCGAGTCGGCTCGCTCGGCGCCGCCCACCTCATTGATGCCCGGCGTGTCGACGAGGACGAGCTGCGAGTTCGCCATGCCGGGGACGCAGTAACCGGTGCCGTCCCAATCGACCTTCCAGATATCGCGAGTCCAGCCGCCGCGGACGTCGACTTCGGTAATCGCGTCGCCAACGAGAGCGTTGATCAGAGCTGACTTGCCCGTGCTGATTTCACCGAAGACGACGATCTCCACGCGACCATTCGTCAACTTCTCGGTCATCATGTGGATACGGTCAACTTCAGCTTGAAGCTGCGTCTTCTCTTGGTCTGTGCAGCCGTCGAGCTTCTCCAGCGTATCACGAAGCGACTGAAGCGCGTGTCGGTAGTTCTGGTCTTGAAGTACATCGACTGTCATTTGCCGTCGTCCTTGCCCCTCGTATCGTCGTCCTGATCCTTCGTCGACCAGCCGCCTCGGGCTGCCGCCACAAGTTTAGCGAGTTCCGCGACGCTAGTGACATGCTCCCATTTTTTTCGAGCCATCGCGGCAAGGCTATCCGCCCCGCGCACCGACTCGTTCTGGAAGTACTCGATGAACACAACGCCAATCCAGCGAGTGATGAGAGCTTGAACGACGCCTTGAAGCAGCCCGCCGGCAATCGTGCCAGCGCCGGGAACCGTCTTGAGCAGGCTGGCGCAGGCGCTGGTCACAAGCGGCGTCGCAGCGCTGACGCCGAGAATCGCAATCAAGTTCTTTCCCAGCTGGGCGAGCAGATTGACGGCTGTCTCGCTGTCGATATCGTGTTTGTAGACACGTGCGAGGTCGACCACCATCTTGGTAGTGATCGCACCGCCAGCAGCAAGGTCGAGCATCGGCAAGGGGCTGACGGCCGCGGCGCCGCCCGCGCCCCAGGCGTATTTGTCGACCAGCGATTTTGCCCGGCGTTCCAAATCGTCTCGAACCTTGGTTTGAGCTTCGTTCATCAATCCTCGAGATTGCAGAAGCAAGTTCGCCAACAACAAGTCGGCACCGTCACGGCGAACGACACTCAACATCCTCTTCGCCAGAGCTGAAATATCAGGGTCGACCGGCACAGTGTCCTCCACCTCGGAACCATCCGACCCGACTCGCACAACTTGCCGCGGGGCTGGATTGGGCGAAACGCGAACGATGTCCGCCCGCTCAATCCAATCCGCCGTCTGCTCGGCGATCTGACTCTCCAACAATGTCCGCTTTCGCTCAGCGTACCAATCACTCTTGTTAATGCAGAGGAGAATGCGTTTCTCCATCGCCGCCAGCTGTTCAAGCAAAAGAGTCTCAGCGTCGCGCAAAGGGCCGTCGACGACCATCAGAACCAGATCAGCGTCTTTGGCGGCGCGAGCAGCCTGGTGAACGTGCTGTTCGCCATCGACCTCACCCAGGCCTGGCGTGTCAACCAGCAGCACTCGGTCCGAACCGGGCCAAACGACTTCCCCTCGACGAACGGTCGTTCCGCCTTTAGCGTCCGTCTCAAAGACGTCGCGGCCGGCAAGCGCATTGAGTAGCGACGACTTGCCGCTCGAAATCGTGCCGAACGCGACGATCTCGAGCGTCTGATACTCCTGCTTCTTTCGAAAGTCATCGCATAGCGACTCGAGCTCGCGACGAACCTCAGGACCCACGACCTCATCCGAACTTAGGCGGTCTATCGTATCCAGGTTGTCATCGACTTCACGCCGCTTGTCGGCGCTGGAGAGCTCGCTTGGGTTTTTCGCTTTGCGAGCGCGATCAGTGCGTTTCTTCCAACTCGCTCGGATTAAATTCGCAAGCACCCAAATCACGGTTCCGCCGAGCAGCGCCGCACCAAGGCCGACGACGGTGAAATAGCTGTAGACGGCCCAATCGCCGAATGTCCTTACCGTCTCATATTGCTGCAATATCCAGGGCGGCACGTAGACCATCAGGAAGCCCAGGAACGCGAGCATCAGCAGAAGAGAGAGTCGGTTTGTCCACTGCTTGAATTGCATCCGCCAACTCGCCTGCGCGTACCAATTGGAAGGCCCGGCCTATGTAGACATCGGGCACCATTTAGGTAATTCGTCGTCAGGCGTCAATGTTTCCCTGTTTTTCCTGTTCGGCAAAATAATTGCTACAACCGTAGCGGCCGGCCGCTGGTTTGACGGTTCGTTTTTGACAGGATGACATTGCTTGACAGGATGAAGGACCAGAGAGCTCGATGCCATCCTGTTAACCCTGTCTGTTAACCCAGTCTGTTAACCCTGTCGATCCTGTCTGGTCTTGCCGTCGCTTCCTGGCGATGGTGTCGGGCCAAGAACGAAAAAGGCGAACCAGGATTTGGTCCTGATTCGCCTGATCGAGATCTTCACAAGAGAAGCAATCAGCAGTTACGCGTCCTTTTTCTTCTTTTTAGCTCGGCCCTTCTTGGCACCTTTTTTCTTTCCACCGCGAAAGCCAGCCTTCTCACGTTGTTCGGGAGTTAGCAGGGCGACGATTTCCTTGGTCATCTCGCCGCGGACCTTACCGGCACTGGCTTGAGTTTCCTTGAGCTTGGCGAGATCGCCTTCACTCAAACCGAGCGATGCGGTCGCAGCGGCTTGGATTTCCTTGCCCTTCTTGCCGTCTTCTCGAGCTTTCTTTGCAGCGGCGGCCATCTTTTTGCGGCCATCGGGACCGAGCAGGGCGACGAGTGCTTTGTTCGATGCTTGCAGCTGCTCGGTGTACTTAGCGACGATGCCCTTGATCTTCCCTTTTTGCTCTTCACTGACTTCGGCTTTCTCCAATCGCTTCATCAGTTGGCCGCCAACGCGGCTCGAAGCGCCTTTGCCCTTCTTCTTTCCTTTTTTCTTTTTAGCGTCATCATCAGCAAGAGCGGGCGAGGCGACAAGCAACGCCAGGGCGACAATCGTGGACAATTTGCACAAACGATTCATTTCAAAGACTCCAGTAATCAAAGATGCACTCCATCGCTTTGGCACCAACCATCCCATGTTGGTGCGGAAAATAAACGTACGTGGATCGAAACGCGATCCGTCAACTTGAACATTAAGTCACAGTCAACGCTGCAGTGATTGAACACCGAAGCCGGCAAACGGCGCCGACTTCATTACGAAAACAGCTGTTCAACCGCCTGCCCATTACGAACGATGGTAATCGGTCGTCCGGTGTCGCTGTGATACTCCTTGGTAAAATCGACTCCAATATTTCGATAGAACGTCGCCGCCGCGTCATCGGGCGTTATCGCATCGTTCTTTGGGCCAGTCGCCTTGTCATCGCTCTCGCCCACAACTTGACCGCCCTGCACCGACCCGCCAGCCATCAACATGAACATGCAACGAGGATAGTGATCGCGGCCACCTTCTTCGGTTCGCGTGTTAATCTTTGGCGTGCGGCCGAATTCGCCCGTCACAAAAATGGCGGTCGAATCCAAAAGCCCCTTCTCCTCGAGACCGATCAACAACGAGGAGAGTCCGCCGTCGAGCGGCGGCAAGCGACGCTCTTTCAAACTCGTGAAGTTGTCGCGATGGGTATCCCATCCGCCGAGCGAAAGCGTGATGAAACGAACTCCCGATTCAATTAGCCGCGTCGCCAACAAGCAACTCTGACCAAAAGCGTCCTCGGGAAACTGCTTCGAAAAATTCGGCGATTCTTTGCTAATATCAAACGCCTCGCGAGAACGCCGCGAACTTATGATCGCGTGTGCTTGCTCAGCGAACTTGTCGAGTCCCTCAAGCAATTGGTCCTGCCGCTCATAACCCTTAAACGTTTGATCGAGATCACTGAGCAGACTCTGCCGCTTGGCGACGTCCGTCACGGTGAGTCCGTTGCCGAGTGAGATCCCACGAACGCTAAACGGGCGACCTGGCTGAGGCGTTGCGCCGGTGTTCAGCGGGGCGTACTTGATCCCCAAGAAACCGGGCGATTGATTGTTGGCGTTAGGAACCGAGACCACCGGCGGCAAGTCGACCGGGTTCTCGTTTTCCGTCTCTTTGGCAACCACAGATCCATAACCGGGGAAACTGAGCGACGCCAATGGCCGATTGCCCGTGTTGACGTATTCGCTGCCCAAGCGGTGAGCGGCCAAGGTGTGGCTGACTCCGCGAAGAATAGCAAACTTGTCGGCGCATTTGGCGAGCTTCGGCAGATGCTCGGAAATCTCGATGCCAGGCACGTTGGTCTTGATCGGATTGAACGTGCCGCGGTACTCGCTAGGCGCATCGGGCTTGAGGTCAAACGTGTCCATGTGCGACGGACCGCCAGGCAAGTTGATAAAGATGGCTGACTTCATCTTTGAGGCGGCTTCACCCCCATCAGCAATTCTCAATGCGCCGGCGAGCGAGAGGCCCGTACCTAGCGCTCCAACTCGTAGAAAGTCTCGTCGCACCAATCCGTCACACGTCTTGTGAATCGTCATTTGTCATCCTTATTCCGTTGTATTGGTTTGATCGTTTTTGTCTTGAACAAGCTGTTCGTTTCGAGCCATCCATCCGAGAGAAATCAAGCAAACTCGCTCGAATGATCTAGTGATTGACGATGAATTCTTTCGTGTTGACCAAGGCCCAAAGCAGGTCGCGAACGCCCGTTGTCTTGGACTCGGAATCTTCGATATACGAAATCGATCGTTCGAGTTCGCTTTCCGTTGGATAGCGACTCAATGTTCGCAAGTAAGCCGTTTGCACGATCTCTTGCGCGTCGTAGGGCTTCGGCTCATACGTCGTCTTCTTGGGCGACTTCTTACCGACCAATTGTTTGTATCGTTTCTGAGCGGCGGCATAATTTCGCTTTAGCCGTTGATACGGCTCCTTGTTCTTGCCGCCTTTTTTCTTGAGCGAAGCAAGCCGTTTCTGAAGCGCCTCAAGTTGCTTCTTCGCCGCCTCGACTCGATCGACTTTGCCCTTGCTGCTGACGGATGTGAGCTGGTATTGCTGTTCGACCTGCTCAACCCAGCCTTCATCGCGAGCTCCATCGAGCATGCCGAGAATCTCACTGTCATTTTGCAAGTACACCGTTTGCAGCAGGCTCGGCGACATCGATCGATCGCAATCGCAATTGCTTTCACGTGTCGAACGACCAAAGATCGTCAAGGCGTACGCCGGGCCAGTGCGGCCTCGTTGTCCGGACGACGGGAGACAAATCGCGCGGTCGGCGAGATCCGTCTGTAACGCGTCGACGCGATTGTCGGCCAGCGTCGCTTGCCGAACGGCGTCGTAGACGACTTCCGCCGGAAGACGCCGAGGCACCGTGCGGCTGAAGTTACGAGTATCCGAACCATTCGTTTCGTTGGGCTTCCAACTTCTCTGGTACGTATCGCTGTTGAGGATCTCGCGATGGACCCATTTCATGTCGTACTTGTTTTCCACAAACCCTTTCGCCAAGTGGTCGAGCAGCGCTTTGTTGCTGGGCGGATTCGCCAAGCTCAAATCGTCCGCCGGCTCCACGATTCCCACATTGAAATAGCTGGCCCAGACACGGTTGACAAAAGCGGTTGCGAAGAAGCGGTTGTCGGGACGGCGAAGCCAGTCCATAACGAGTTCACGCGGATCTTCGACGTCGGATAGATCGACTTCATCGCCGCCCAATAGCCGCGCTTTGTCTTTTGAACGCCGCAAGTAGAGTTCGCCGAAGGGGACCGTCTTGCCTTCTTCAAGCATCGGTCCGAGTTTTCGACGGAGAATATTGTTGCGTTCGCCTTCGAGACCGAGCTCCTTAATCATCTTGCGGTACTCAGTTCGATCTCGACCTGTTGTCGCGTACACGGCTGTCGAGAAGAACTTGGAGAAGTCGGCAAAGTCCTGTTTTGACCACTGATCGAACGGGTGCTTGTGGCACTGGGCACATTGAATCCGCACGCCCATGAATGAATAGGCGAATGCGATGGCTCTCTCTGGCGGCTGCCTGAGGTCGCGTCTTGCCCAATAGAACGTCATGTTATCGAGTTCCGCAAACTCTTTGCCCGATCCATCGCGATAGACCTCGCTCATCTCCTCGCAGTATTCGCGATAGCTCTTATCTTTCGGCCGACTGACCGAGGTAATAATGCCGGCGGCCAACTCGTCGTATGGCGTGTTGTCGGCAACTCGACGTTGAATCCAGTTGTACCAATCCGATCCCGCGCGACGACGGTTGTTACCGGGCGCCAGGTTGTTCAGTTGCTGTTCGTTGTTGCCGGTAAAATCGCAGAGTTTTGTCGTCCACCAAGCCGCATACTCTGGCGTCTTGAGCAGCGAGTCGATCTTCTTTGCTCGCTTGTCTTTTGACTTGTCCTCAAGGAATGCTTTGACTTCGTCGGCTTGCGGCAATGTTCCGGTCAAGTCGAGTCGGACGCGACGGAGGAATTCGGCGTCGCTGCAGACGTCGGAAGGAACAACGCCGAGGCGCCTGAGTTTTTGAACGACCAACTCATCGACCTTCGTGCGACTCGCGATCGCCGGATACTTCTTTCCAACTCGATCACTCACCGGGCGGATAACCG
Source organism: uncultured Pirellulaceae bacterium (assembly GCA_964567745.1). Classification (GTDB taxonomy): domain Bacteria; phylum Planctomycetota; class Planctomycetia; order Pirellulales; family Pirellulaceae; genus CAZMNY01. The sequence goes on from CAZMNY010000009.1 coordinate 126,319, forward strand.
GCACGGGAATAACGGCCTTGTCGTAGAACACGACCACGTGCGTATCACCTGGCTTATTCGAGGTGACGAGGCCATTCTCATCGATTTTGGCGTTTTCGGAATTGTTGGACTGATAACGGCAGAGCGGCGTAACGTCTTCGCGCGTCCCGTCATCCCAAATCGCAACAACCTTCAATTGCTGCTTCTCATTCGCCTTGGCGAACTGCAGCAGTGACGGTTCGATTTGCAGATCGGCGAGCTTGTGCACATCTTCTTGAAACTTCGCGCCGTTCTCGATCCAATTCGTTATGAGTCGGTGTTCCCAGCCGCCCTTTTGATATCGCTGACCGCCTTCGTGTTCGTCGTCGGAAGTCGGCTTCTGAATGATCAGGCTTTCCTGAGGATCATCGCGGTCGACGCGAGGGCTATCCTCGGCAAAGAGAGCTTCGTGATCCGCTTTGAAGTCGTAACCGAAAAGCGAAAATTGAAGTCCGCCGCGTCCCTGAAACGAACCGTGACAACTGCGGCCGTTGCAACCGAGTCGGCCGAGCAGTGGCACAACGTGCTTCTGAAAATCCGGCGACTCTTTCACGTCCTTTTTGGCAAACCGTTTTGTCACTGGCTGCACCGTCGTGGCCGCATTCACCTCGGCGTAAAGCGAGTTGGCCAACGGCGTAATCACTAACGCCAGAACCGCAATCGCTGCGGGAATCAAAATGGCTGCCGGCGCCTTGCTGGATCGAATCGCGATTTGCATTTACATCCTCCGTCAAATTGGCTCGCAGCCGAAAATCCATTGCCCTGAACCGATCCTGAAGGAACGATCTTCGGCGTTCAGCGACGGCTTCCTGTGTGCTGCGTATTACTGAGTCGTTGAAAAACGCCCAAGGCTTTCGGCCACGGGCGTTGCGGGTCGTTATTTCTTCTTCGCGTCTCTTGCGGGAGTCGAGGTCTTGGTCGTCTGCTTCTTCTTGGAGCGGCTCTTGGCAAGCGCTTTTGATTTCGCCGACGGGCCGCGCATCCAATTCTTTACTTGCGACTCGACAGCTCGCTCTCGATTGGCTCGAAAGTGCTCGATGTCACTCTCCAGTTTTTCGAGCCGGGCAGCTTGGCGGTCGCGACTGCGTTTCATGATCTGAAGCTCAAGTTCGAATCGCTGCGTCAACAAGTTGCGGAGCTTCTCTTCGTCGGTCGAGGCGCCGTCCATGCGAAAACGCGCGGCAACCAGTTGAGCCCGTTTGTCGAGCTGCCAACTCTTCAGCGCCAGCGTATAGCTTTCGGGATCGCGTTGTTCCAATCGCTGTAAACGATCCATTGCCGTGAACAACTCGCGAATCGCAACCGAATAACGTCTCGGTTCGGCCGCTTCCAGCACATCGAGCAGACTCTTCAACTCGGGCAAGTGCTTGGCGACGAACACGTTGACCTTCTTCACGTCCGCCCCTGTGATGGGACGTCGAGCCGACGAACGCATGTTGTTCTTCTTGGCCTGCCGGTCATTCGCGGCGTCTCGCCCTTTCGCACGCTGGCTGTCGTCGCTCTTCGACTTCTTTTTCGACGACGCTGCCTTGGTGCCCCGTTTGTCGACTTGAGCCACAGCACTGACCGAACTGGAAAGGCAAATGGCGATACCGATCAGAATGGCTATTTGATTGTGCATTAGCGATTCTCCATGTCGCGTTCGTGAAGCATGTCGTCCCGCTTCGAAAGTTGACCGACCGCGGCCAGCATCCAATCGGGCGAATCGGCGACCAAGTACTCACTGTCCTCGGTGACATCTTGCGTCTCTTCCATGCTCGTCGCCAAAGGTGCGATCGAGTCCTCCGCCTCGCTGATCATGTCGCTCCAAATCAGCGCCAATCGATCGTTCGATTCGGGCTCCGGCGAGCTTTCCACCGGCCAATTCAGCCGCAAGCAAAAGAAGACGGCTAAAACCAAGAGCCCAGCGATTCCGCTTAGAGCCTGGCTGCTGAGATTGGAGTGGCGAGAATCTTGAGAACGCGCGACTAAATCCGAAGCATCAGCCGTATCTTGCAGTGCGACACGCGCGGCGCCTACATGTTCAACCGCTTCAGCAAGTGCTTCTCTCGCGAGCTGGTTTGTTGCCAATTGAGATTCAAACGCATCTCGCGCGTCGTTATCGAGACATCCGAGGACGTATGCCTCGGCATCGCTGGACAATTGAGAATCGCCCGAGCTGTGATCATTAAGTTGCTTACTCATCTCAATCCCCAGTCTCGCCGCCTGCCATTGTTCCACCGTCAAGACGCTTTCGCAGTGAGCCCATGGCCGCCCGCATTCGAGAGAGCGCCGTCCCCAACGGAATATTCAGTCGCTCGGAAATCTCCGCAAAAGTCATCTCGTTGTAGATTCGCAAGCGAACGACTTCGCGTTGTGAATCCGATAGCTGCTCAATCGCCGCCCGCACCAACTCAACCGACTCTTTTCGAATCAAGGGTTCGTCTGAGGGGCCAGCCGATAGTTCCTGTAACCATTGAAGGTCCCGCTTCACGCGGTCGCCGACCGTTTGACGGCGACGCGTCGCCAAGACCTCGTTGTAGGCCACGCGAAAAATCCAAGCCTTTCGAGACTCCTGATTCTCCGGTCCGCCTCGCTCAACCAACTTGGCAAAACTGACCTGCACCGCGTCTCGAGCCAGTTGAACGTCGCCGGCAACACCGAGAAGGAACCGAACCAGCTCCTCGGCGTGTTCGGAAAACAACTGGCTGACCACGTCCGGGTCGATTTTCTCTTCCTCGGACAATGCAGGTCACTCCCACCGAACAAACGGCGCTTTAGGTCGCCAAGAAACAGATGCGCAAACCGCCGGAGTTATTGACATTTTCCTGCAGATCGCGTGAATTGAGGGCCAACGCACTCAAACCTTTACTGTACAGCATGTTAGGGCAAGATAGGTGGCGGCGGCAAGTCGCGACCGAAGAATCGACCAGGGCCCCAACCCCCTCGATTGGGCCAGCCGAAACAGGGCCGGTCGGCACGATTGACTTGCCGTGTATAATCGAAGATGCCGTGTACATTGACGTTCGTAGGCCAATCTCCTCTGGCCTAGAGCCCTTCTGATCCCAATCGCCGCTCGTGGCGTAGAAGACTGGCTCCCGCTTGGCAGCAAGATGACTTCGGCTCGGCGTCCTCGTTACGGCTCCACTTCCGCAATTATGGAATCTCGCATGTTTGGGCCTGTTTTTGCCCGTGAAGCGGCCACGTCGCCGAGGCGTCCACGGCATTATATGCAGCGAGGCGTCTATTTGACGGCCGTGTTGGTGCTGATGTGCACCGCTTGGCTACTACTGACGGGTGCCCAACTGATCCGAAACGTGGGAGACATGGCTAGGTTTGGCGCGATCCTGTTTCAAATACTCGCTCCGATCCAACTCGCTCTTTTCACCTTCCTTGCGGCCTTTGGCGCTGCCAGCGGGGTTTCTCAAGAGAAAGACAAACGCACGCTGTTGCTGTTGTTGCTGACGCGCATGCGGAACCACGAACTTGTCTTGGGAAAGATGTTTGCCAGTTCGCTCAATGTGCTCGTGATGCTGGCGGCAAGCTTCCCCGTGTTTTTGTCGATCACGCTGTTTGGCGGCGTTTCCGCGAATCAAGTTGTCTCGGTATTCGCAGTGACGTTGAGCACCGTTGTCGCGGCTGGCAGCCTGGGCGTTCTCATTGCGTTTTGGCGCGAGAAGACGTTTCAGACACTCGCTTTGACCGCGGTCGTACTGTTGATGTGGCTGGGTATTTGGGAGGCGGTTCAGCTGAATCTGTTTGGTGCCGAGTTGCTTGGCGTGAAGAGTCAAACTTTGGCCGCGGCGTTTAGTCCCATTCGAGCGATTCATGCTGCGGCAAGACCGGAGCTCAATCCAACCTGGCTCGTCAGCCAGGCGTCGTTGACGTATCTCATCTGTTCGTTGGCGGGTGCGGCCGCGCTGAACGTCGTTTCGATCGTGTTCGTTCGAGTCTGGAATCCCTCGCGGGAAGTCCGCCCCGGCCAGGCAAGTGAGGATGGCGAATCGAGCATCTGGAGTGTCGAGAATCAAGAGATCGAGCCCGAGATCAAGCAGGAATCAGGCGTAGCGGCGAGCGCGCCGAGCGGGGGCGACTCCGAGGGCCAGCGAGCCGGGCACGTCGACGCCCGAGTCCGAACGGCTTCAAGCGACAGTCGCCGAGTTTGGGACAACCCGATACTTTGGCGGGAAGTCTGCACTTGGGCTTACGGGCGAAAAGTTCTAATCATTCGCTTTGTTTACCTGTTGTTGTTCGCGATGGTTGCGGCCGCGCTGATGTTCGCCGGATCGGATCCCGACATGGCGAGCGGCTTGAGCTCGATCGTTCCTCAATCGGCACAACCCTTGGCGCCATTCCTTTTGGTCAGCTTAGTTATCGTCAATGCGTTAGCTGTGACGTCGATTACGAATGAACGCGATGGGCAGGCCTTGGATCTGTTGCTGGTCACCGACCTTTCACCTCGCGAGTTTGTGTTTGGCAAGTTGTTTGGCGTTTTTTGGGTAACCAAGGAAATGATCATCTTGCCAATCTTGTTGTGCGCGGCTCTTTGGTGGCAAGACAGAATCAGCGGCGAGAATTTTCTTCTGCTGGTGGGCGGGTTGATCACGATGAACGGGTTCGCTGCGATGTTGGGCGTGCACTGCGGAATGACTTACGCCAACAGCCGCACATCAATCGGCACCAGTTTGGGAACGCTGTTCTTTCTTTTTCTCGGCGTTGTCACATTGTTGGCGATGATGATCTCATTTAGCGGCTCGTTCCAAACACAGCTGACTCCCTTCCTGGCGTTTATCGTCGGCGGCAGCGTCGGCCTTTATGCCGCCCTCGGTTCACGAAATCCATCTCAAGCAATTCTACTAGCGGCGCTGACGTTGCCGATCGCCACCTTCTATTCGATCACGAGTTTCTTGTTGGATCACATGATGGCGGTTTTCCTGGTGACAGTCGGCACGTATGGCTTTACGATTGCGGCAATGTTGATGCCGGCGATTGGCGAATTCGACATTGCTATGGGACGAACCAAAACGGCCGAGGAGGAATAGTCCGGCGCCACTCGAGCAGACGATGGAGTGGAGACGGGCTCGACAAGAATCGTGATCATTTGGCAGGAATGCTGGCCTTGGCTGGCCGCAATGACAGCCTTGATGATGTGTTCCGCATTCTTTTCGGCGAGCGAAGCCGCCCTCTTTTCGCTTCGCGCAGCCGATCGAAGAAGCCTAAGTCGAGACGCTTCGGGACGAGCTGCGGCGGCGCTGTTGCGAGACCCCGACCGTTTGTTGTCATCGATTCTGTTTTGGAATCTCGTGCTCAATCTGGCGTACTTCGCAGTCGTCTCGATTGTCGGTTTCAAGCTCGAGGCGATCGGCCCCAGGGGAGCTTCCTGGATTTTCGCGGCGGGGTCGCTCGCGACGATCATTATTGTCTGCGAGATGTTGCCGAAGACGATCGGCGTGTTGGGAGCGAAGAAGTTCTCACTTGCCGTCGGACGTCCTGTCCAAGTGGCGGTCGCGATTGTCGACCCGATCATGCCGGCGTTGCGTCTGGTGACTCGCGTCTCGCAGCGAATTGTCTGGCCAGGACTCCCCGCCGAACCTCACTTCGAACTCGATGATCTCGAGCAAGCGATTACTGTGTCTCGAGAAGACCAGGCGCTTGCCGACCAAGAGCGAATCGTGCTCAAGAATATTGTTTCGCTGTCGGACATTCGCATCGACGAGTGGATGCGGCCCCGTACACAGTTCACATCGTTCCGGCCGCCCGTTTCGTTAACCGACCTTCAGGGCCGAATTACGCGGAGCGGATATCTACTGGTGACCGAGCCCATCTCCGAGGAGATTTCCGCCGCCTTGAATTTGACGGCGCTCTCGTCACTGCCTGACGAAAATCTGGAGGCCTTGGCGGCGCCGGTCGTTACGCTTCCCTGGTGCGCCACTGTCGCCCAGGCCCTTGAATCCATGTCGACTCTCGAACTCGAAGTCGCGGTGATCGTCAACGAATACGGCGACACGATTGGAGTGCTAACGCGAGAAGACGTGCTCGATACGATTTTCAATTTCAGCCCGAGCCGCAGCAAGATGTTGATGAACGAGAAGCCCATCCACGACATCGCGGATGGAGTTTGGATTGTCGCCGGCGTCACGAGCCTGCGGCGATTGAGCAAGTATCTGAATATGTCATTGCCGCCGAGCAAATGTGTCACGGTGGCTGGCGTCGTGCAGGAAAGGCTTCAGAAGCTTGCCGTGGAGGGTGATGGTTGCCGCTGGGGGCCGTTCGAACTGCAAGTCATCGAGACGCCTCAGCGCGGTCACATGTTGATCCGCATCACGCTCGATCGCGAGGCGACGCCATGACGCCTCTTGTCATCACCGTTCTCTTCCTACTCGGCTTATTTCTAAGCGCATTTTTTAGCGGTTCGGAAACCGGGTTCTATCGCCTCAATCGCATTCGCCTCATCTTCGATGCTCGCAGCGGAGATCGAATCGCCGGGATGCTGTTGTGGCTGACCAACCATCCGACACTGGTGGTCGGTGCCACGCTGATCGGGAACAACCTGGCCAACTACTTGACCTCTTTCGCCGTCGTCGCCATGGTCGCTCAGTCGAACTGGGACTCGCGTTGGGGCGAGTTGGCCGCGACGATCGCCATGTCGCCGATCGTTTTTGTCTATGGCGAGCTACTTCCCAAGAGCGCGTTTTTTCGCGCGCCGAATCGCTTGATTCGACTTGGCGGACCGTTGATGATTCTGTGCGTCGCCATCTTTTCACCACTCGCTGGATTGCTGTGGGCAGTCGGCCTAACCCTACAGAAGTGGCTTGGCGAGACGCCGCTACAATTCCGCCAATCTGTGGCCCGGCACGAGCTGCAACAGATGTTTCAGGAGAGTCACGATGCGGGGCTGCTGCTCGCATCGCAACAACGCTTGAGTCGCAATCTGTTTCGAGTCGCATCGCGCCCTGTGGTTGGCTTCTGCGCGCCGTCCCACAAGTTGCTCGGCACTATGCTTGGCGAGTCGAAGGAAAAGATTCTGGAAATCGCCGCCCGACGAGGGCTGACGGCGGCGCCAATAATTGATCCGGAAGACGGAGAGAGCTGGCTGGGCTACGTGCGCATCGTTGATCTCTGCCTCGACGATTCGCCGACAATCAACACGATCCGCCCCTTGCCCCAAGTGCTAAGCCAAGAGAGTTTTTTGGAGACGCTGATGCATCTTCAGGATCGGGGCGAAAAGATGGCCCAAGTGCTCGGCCCCGACGGCGACCCGGTCGGCCTCGTGTTTACCGAGAGCCTGATCCAGCCGCTTTTTCACGACGAGTAGGCGCGTTGGCCATGGCAACGTTGCTTCAATTCGCGCCTGCGAACTGGGCACAAGGGAATGACGAATTAGCCATGATCCTTGTGCGCTGAGGCTCGTGTCAGTGAATCAGCTTCGTAGCCGCCGCTCGCCGTAAACTTTGTGGTGTCGAACGAGGATCGAAGCGTCGAACAGAAAGCCGCGTGAAGGAAATCGGGGAGCGTAGATGAATTGCTTTCGCGATCCCGCATTCAGATAGCCGGGGGATCGGCATCGCGTTGTTGCGTTCCGCTCACCCGCCCGATATCAACAAAACAACGGACCAGGTGGCGAGCTAGGACGTAGCTTCGACAGGCGTCTTGGCGTAACCAAGTTCTTTGACGACCGCCAACATTTCTTCGTAGCTAATGAAGCGGCGTCGGTGCCGCAATTTGTATGCGTCAATCGCTCGGGCCAGCTCGGCTGCCTCGGGTGTGAGTCCTTCATGGCTGTCGGCGAACTGCCGGCGTTCGCAGCCGGGAGTCGATGGATCTTGTCCTGAACGACGATCCTGAAACGAACTGTCAGCAAAAACCGACATGGCACAGACTCCCTGGCTCGATGAAACGCAGATTGCGGCCGAAAGCCATAACGACCGCCACGTATATGTAGCTCACCGAATCGATCAAAGTTCGCCATTCGTTCATTTTTCGCAGCGGCTAGTCGATTTATTTTCACGTCCATTGAATGATGGGCAGAACGACCCCCACAATCGGCTCAATCGGCTAGGCCTGAGGCAGTCTGCGGCCGAGACTGGCTCATCTTGCGGTATGCCAAATCCGTGCGGCTACCTATCGCAGTCCGTTGTGACGCGAGCTCCCAAACGACGCTGTAGCGTACGTTCGTAAATCGGAGTTGCAACCTACGCCGTCTAGTATCGCCTAGCATTCGTTCGATCGCGGCTGGCCAAACGACGAATGAATTGGTTGGCCTGCGGGTGATTGGGAGCGATCAGCAAGGCGGCTTCGACAGCCATTTTCGCACTCGATTCGTCCCCAGCCGCTTGTTGCGATTCGGCCAGCCGGACCAACACGTTGGGGTTGTTCGGCTGCAACTCGGCACAACGTCGATAGGAAACTGCGGCGGCTCGATGCCGACCCAGCGAAGTATGCGCCAAGGCTCGCATCTGATAGAGGTCATACGGCGACAGGTCGGGCGTGAGCTGTTGTTCGAGAAGCGAAAGCGTCGCCAACGCTCGATGTGGACGGCTTTGGCGTTGGTAGATGCCGGCAATCGCCATCTGAACCTGAGGATAGTGGCTCTGAATATTGAGGGCCTCGTTGTAGCGGTCCATCGCGTCGCCCAGTCGACCTCGAGCCGAAAGAACGTCGCCACGGAGCGCGTAGGCTCGAGCCAGATTTCGGTCGGTTTGTATCGCAGTCGCCGCGGCCTTGCCGGCCTCCTCCAATCGATTCTGTTGCAGTTGCATTTCGCCCAACGTGATGAGCCGATTTGGGTCGCCGGCCGACAGCCGTACGCTCTCCTCCAAATGCTTGATCGCCTCCTCGCGTTCGCCACGACGCCACAACGTCTCGGCATACATCGCGTGGGCTCGCTCCTCCAACGGCGACGACTCGATGGCCTCGGCAAAAAGCATCTCGGCCTCCTGCCATTTGCATCGTTGCATCGCGTCGGCGCCGCGAAGCACTTTCTGTCTCGCGGAGAGCACGTGGTCCGGAACGGGCTTGCGACCAGATAGAGCACAACCGGACGTCAACGTGATCGCAAAACTGACGATGGCTACTGCCGTCAGCACTGGCAAGCCGGTGGCACACGAAGTTCTGCCGGCGTGGTTCTCCAGCACTGGCAAGCCAGCGGTGCCCCAAGTTCCTCCCATCGACATCGTCGACTCGGCTGCCGATTTGCACTGAGTGGAGCCTTGCTGCGGCATTAATCAATCCGTTGATTCAAGCGAGGCGGAAGAGAGGGTGCAGAAGGCTATCAAAAGGACGGGGCTGTCGGCAACAGCAAACCAAAGTCGTTTAGAGCGTATTGTCGTGTGTTATGCCCTGTGGCAAGCCATTTGCGGCCGTGAGCGCATTTTCAGTTCGACCGGTGTACAAACGCTCGATCAACCAGGAAGATACGGCTCTGCGAAGGCAAATCCTCACGATTGAGAATGAGTTATGTCGGTCGGCCAATTCGAACATGAGAATGTCAGATTTCAGTTTCCTGAGAACTGGACGGTTCAGGAGCAGACGGCTGAGTTGCGTCAGCTGGCAGTCACGGTCGAGAGCCCTAACGGCAGTTTTTGGTCGCTGCAGTGTTTGGGTCCAGAGGTGCACCCGCAGCATGCTGCTGACCAAGCTCTCGAAGCGATTGAGGCCGAATACGATCAGCTCGAGAGTACGGCAATTCAGGACGAATTCAGCGGGCTGGCGATGCTCGGCTACGAAGTCGATTTCTATTGTCTGGACCTCGTTATCGAAGCTCAAATCCGTTCGTTCGTGGCCGAAGGCGAGACTTATCTTCTGCTCTTTCAGGCTGAAAACCGCGACTTCAGCGAGCTCCAGCCGGTCTTCTCTGCTATCACGCTATCGCTTGTTCGCAGTCTCTTAGGCGAGTAAGCGGCAACGATGTCGCGGCTGTTGGGCGCGCAAAAAAAAGGCCCGATGGAGTGGGTGTCCAACGGGCCTTTCGTGACCGTGAAAGTGGCTTGCTTGGCAGCGATGTTTGTCGCCCATCGACGACTCGCCTTAGATCACGGTTCGCGTCAACCGTTTGCCTGACCTCGGATAAGCGGGTGTCCGAAGTCAACTGGGTCGCAAGGCAAAGGTGAGGGCCAATAGAAAGCACTCCGCGCGCCGCTCGTCAAAAGAATCAGCGTTCTTGAGCAAAACTTTAGAGATTTCGCAAAGAATTGCCCCAGTTCGTGATTCACAGACGAGCCCGTCAGAGACCGCCGTGTAAGAATTACAAATGTCCGCCGACAAGCGTGAACTTCTTTCAATTTCAGAAGACGTTCAGCGACCGGTGAATTCGTTCAGCGGCATGTGACGGAAGCGGACTTCCAAGGAGAGCAAGTTGAGCGTCGTCACGAACAGGCGGCCGGCTTGCGCGCCCCAGCGATCGGGTACTGGGCGAATCGGGTCCCAGCTTCCCGCTTGCGGTCCTGTTTGTTCTTGCGTCCTCAGGAGTCTCGGGCGAAGCGAGTCGTTCCACTTGTCCCAATACTGCCCTTTCATGTGGAACATCACCTGGGTGGCGTAGTACCAATAGTACGTGTCGCGTCGAGCGTCGTAGGCCGACTCGTCGTCAACTCCAGGCAGCCGATCGAGCAAATACATGGTGCCCTTTTTCATCGATACCGAGTCGCGATTTTGGCCATTGTAGAATTTCATCAGCAGTCCGACGGCTGTCATCGTCGTCGTCGGATTTCGCCCGTGGCGCTGCGTCGGCGTGTCGGGCGCGTCGGGGTTATAGCGAAACTTCTCGCCCGATGAACCGGCCGCCGCTCGACGGAGCCATTGGTCGATTCGGTCGTAGGTCTCTTGCGGCACATCAAGCCCAGCCAATTGCCCGCTCTTGAGCGCCATCATCATCCAGCCGGTAACAGACGTGTCGCCTGCACCCTGCGGCGAATACCGCCAGCCGCCGGACTTGGGGTCTTGGGCGTAAACAATAAAGTCGAGTGCTTTTTGAGCCGGCTCTTTGAGGGCCGGATCCTGCGTCATGCCATAGGCCTCAGTCAAAGCCAAGGCGGCGATTCCGTGGCTGTAGAGCCAGACGGCCGAATTGGAAAACTCATCCGCGGGCAAATAGAGGTCGCCGTTCTCCTTCTGAATCGAGACCAATAACTTAACGGCCGCCGCACAATTGGCTTTATATTCATAATCCATGTGGTGGTAGCCGGCACCTTGGAATGCGAGTAGAGCAAGTCCCGTCGCCGCGGTGTCGGACGTCATTTGCGCTTCACGAGCGTCATAGCCTTGAAGCGCCCACCGACCGTCTTCCAATTGGTTTCGAGCGAGGAAGGCGAGCCCGAGCTCAATCGCTTTCTCGGTTTGAGGTCCAAGTCGGTTTCGGCGGCCAGCAGGGTTTCTTCCCGCGAAGGCGTCCTTGGCAACCACAACGCTGGAATTCAGACTTGGCGCGCCGCCAGTATCTTTCTTCATGTATCGCACCGGACGCGTGTGGACTTGCACGCTTTCTCGTTGAGCTCGCCGCGAGTTGAGTCCAGCATTCGCGGCCGCGATGGCGCCCAACCCGCCGGGCCCTTCTTTGGCGGCCGATTCAACCGCGATCGATCCGGCTGCCTGCCGTTTCACGCTGGCCGTCTGGTCTCCGAATTGAGCAGAAGAGCCGACCATCAGCGCAACGGGAATGTCGCCAGGAGACGGCGCGCCGACAACGGTTGTGGCAACGGATGGTGAAAGCTGACGACTGGATCGCCTCGCCACCGAATTGCTCGGTGCCTGAGCTACCTCGGGACCTCCGCCCGCGCCTCCCGATTCAGCTCGCTGCGCCGTCGTGTCGGCCAAGGCACCGCTTGGCGATTCGCCCGGGCTGCCACCAGACGTGCTCGAAGCCGAAGGGCCGGTTGCAGGTGAATTCTGCTTGCCGACGCTGGCCGAAGAAGCCGCGATAGGCGAGCCGGATGGTTCGCCTGCCGAACTCATTCGACCTGCGACCGCAATCGTCTCCGCTTCACTCGATGCCACGAAGCTGGGACCTGCGCTGCGGCGCGCAAGCCTCGGCGAACCGCCGCCAATCTTGGGAGCAGCTGTCAAGCCATCGGCAACTTCCGCTCGAGCCGCCTGAGCATTTCCGAGACGCGTTGATGAGGGTTCTCCGCCGCCTGCATCCGCGTTTGCCGAATGGGCCGGCGCGGCATTGTTGCTCAGCCTGCCAATTTCACCAGTGGCTGCCGACGCCATCGTAGAGGGAGGCGCCGTTGCGCTGCCAGCAACTGACTCAGCTGGATTCGGCTCGATCGATACTCGTGATCCCGCAATCGCCAAGCGAGGCGCGCCGCCACGCATCCGCTCGGCCAATCGACGCGCTCGTTTCTTCTCTTCGTCCTCTTCGTCGTCGTCCTCCTCATCACCCGAACTCACAGCCGGCTCAGCTAGATCGCCACTCAACTCGGCTCTCGCCAATTGGGGCGAGCCCAATTCGCTGGCTTCGCTCGGAGCGGCTGCTTCTGCTGAAGATGGTTGGCCGCTGGGAGACGCCGCCGCATCGGGCTCTTCCGATCGCTCGCCTAAACTCGAGGCGACCGAAGCCTCCAACGGCTGAGCTTGCCCGCTCTCTTCGGTCGCCTGAGCCGGACTGCCTACGCCCTCGGCTTTGACGATCAATTCAGGCGAGCCAAGCGAACGACGCCGAGTTGGCTGAGGTTCGCCTTCGCTGTGAACTTCGGGTTGGCCGCCGCCAGCCGAACGGCTGCGAGCCGCTCCGCTCTCGGAAACGACGCGAGTTGGTCCGAGGTCAACTTCCGTGGTCCCGGCAGCTCCCGTTATCGCTGCGCTCTCGGCGTTAGAAAGCGACTGCTCGACAGCGGCCGACGCCGATGAATCGATCTCATCAACTCGGCTGCCCGCCGCTGCGTTTGCGACGGTCACTTCTTCCGGAGTAAACATCGACGTGCTTCGTTCACTCATCGCCCGAGAGTTTCTCGTCAGGGCGGGAGCCTGCGGCCGAAGAGCGGGTCCTTGCGGCGTATCTTGGGTGGCAACTCGTCGACGCGCTGCGGACGAGGCAACTTGGGAGGGCGTATCGGCTGCGGGCGAAGCTCGATCGAGGTTAGGCGACCCGCCTGCCCCAGCAACACCGCTCTGCCCTCGATTGATCGCCATCGCCGAGGGCTCCACGGTGGGTCGCGCATCCGCGCTGCCGCTCGACGCGGTCGGCGTGCTTGTCGACGCTGTGGTCGACGCGACAGAAATCGAACGTTGGTTTCTCGCAGGCGATTGGGCGGAATTGGACGTCGCGGTCATGCTGGGAATCGGAGACGTCGATGCTCGGCGAGCCGAAACGGAAGCGGGGTTCGACGAGGCGATTTCCGATGCGGTTGACGGACCGGCCGATCCATTCGACTGAGACGCTGGCGCCGAGGCCGTCTGCCGAGTCACACCGGATTCAGCCGCTTGGATTCTCGACTGTTGAGCCAAACTGGGCGCTCGATCGGAATCGGCGGGAGTAGGCGACGTCATCTGCACCGCGCTTCGCGTTGCTCGCGCGCGAGTTCGAACTGTCTCGGCGGGACTGTCGGTCACTGGCGAATTCTCGGCGGAGCGACGCCGCATTGATGAATGCGAAGCAATGGTGTTGGGGCGAGTTCCCGAGGTGTTTGCCGAAGTCGTCGATTCGCTCGGCGCCGCTTCCGCATTCTCCGTCGCAGTTTTGGTCACCGCCACGCTTTGAGCTGAAACATTGGAGCGAGTCGTTTGGTTCGTCACAGCCGAAGGGTTGGCGGCAGTCTGTACTGCGGGTGACGGGCTTAGATCGCTGTTGTTTCGACGCGGCGTCGAACGGACGGCCGTTTGATTGGTTGGCGCGTTGCGAGTGGCGGTTCGTCGAGTGGGTCGCGATGTCGGCTCAAGCGGAGTGGCCATGGGCTCAACGCTTCGAAGCGGCGGCGTCGTTCGATTGGGGCGACGAGCCGATGCGATTTGTGTCGCTTGCGGCTGGACTTGAGCCGTGGCGGTAGGCGAAGCTGAGTTGGGGTTTGGCGAATCGACTTCGGCCGCAACCGCCGCATCGGGCCTTGTCGTCACTCGAGGTCGCAGAGTGGGAGTTGGCTGAGGCGAATTGGCAACTTGAGTCTGTTCGGGGCTTTCGACACGTCGGCGTTCAACATCGCGCGACGCGACTTGTGACGGTTCGACCTCGGTGGGATTGCGTCGAGCCGCGGGCGACGTGGTCTGCTGGCGCGTCACCGGCGGCGTTGGCGAGGCTGTCAAAGCCGGCTCATTGGTGCTCTTGGAGACTCGCGGACGGGTCTCGGCCGGTGCGGCGGCGATCTTGGCCTCGGTCGTTCGGCGGCTCGGCGTGGGCCGATTCGGTTGTTCGGCAACTTTCGGCGAATCGCTTTCGGCTCGACGCGTTGCCGAGCGAGTCGGTTGTGAACGATCGGGATCCGGGCGGCTCATCGATCGCTCGGGCGTTCGATTCGACGCGACTCGCTGTACTTCGGTCGGTTGAGCTTCTGTGGGCGGCGTCGTCGTCGGCTGAGGGCTCGACTGGGCCGTGGGCGATGGAATCGCCACCGCGATCTGCTGGTTGCTTTGGCGTCGACTGAGTTTCGACAAAGTCGGGCTGGCCCGCGGCGCCGATTCCGTTTGTGTCTTACGCTCGACCGGCTGAGGCTCTTTGGTTCTCTCGGTCTCGGGAACCGGCGTCGGCTGAGGCTGGCGAACGTCTTGCTGCTCGGGCTCTTCCTTCTCCACTTCTTCCGGTTCGGGCGACGGCGTCTCGGTCTCCACCGGCTTCTCGAAATCGATCGGTTCGTTTTCTTCGCGCGTCGGCTGGATGAAGTCTTGGACCGTGACCGGTTCGCGTCGCCGCGTCAAATCTTCCTGCGCAACCTCCGCCGTCCAGACTCGTCCCAAGACGTCAGCGCTGTGAGCCGCGATGATAAACGCGAGGTGAAGCATAACGGCGATGGCGATCGCCAGTTGCATGCCGCGGCGCACGACGCGATTACTGACCCACCTCATGCCGACCATTACTGCGCCGGTGATAACGGCAATTGCAATGATCGACGACCACGCGTTGTGGAGCGGGCGAGGGTCGTCGAAGCGGAGGAAAGCTGCGGTCACGCCGATCGAAAATCCGCCCAACAGCGCAAGCGCGAGATTGACCGGCCACAGCTGGTCGTCAAACGCCATGGCGGCTCGAGAACGGGTTTTTCGAATCACACGACGAGTTGGCATGACGCTGACTATTGTCCTTCCGTCATCAGGCGATGATCGTAGATCCCAGCTTTCATGCAGGCGTTGATCGCTTGAACGGGATAATCGACCGGAACTTTCTTGTCCGCTCGGATATGCACAGTCTGATTAACCGGGTTATTCGCAACAGTTTGCTGCAATAACAAGCTTAGCTCATCAATATCGAGGAACTTGTCGTGGACCATATAGCGGCCTTCGGCATCGATATTGATGATGACGATCTGCGGCTGAACGGTGAGCGGCTGCGCCTCAGTAGCGGCGGGCAAGACGACGTCGAGTTCGAAATCCTCGTCGGCAAACTTCGTCGCCACAAGGAAGAAAATGAGCAGCATGAAAAGCACGTCGATCAATGGCGTCATGCTCAGTAAGCCGACAACCGAGCTTTTCTTGATACGAACGGACATAAAAAACCGGTCCTGAAACTGATTGCGTGCTGCGTGTCTAGTTTGTGTCGGCGCTCAGCATTCACGACCGTGAAGACTGGAAATGGCAGCCGTTGTTGGTCTACGACGGTGTCGGCGAAACTTGAGTTGAGTCGGGTGAGTTGTCGACAACATCCTCTGCCGATTCCGTGGCGGACGCGCGAGGTTGAGCGAAACGGACACGGCCCTCAAACCGCTCAACTTGCGGCAGTAAATTGAATAGCAACTCGTTGATTTGGTGAAACAACGTCTGGATACGGCTTTCGAAATAATGCGAGAGCACGGCAGCTGGAATCGCGACGGCCAATCCAGCCAATGTGGTTACCAGCGCCACAAAAATTCCTTCCGCCAAGTAATCAGCTTTGTTCTGATCCGACGAGAGGAACGTGAATCCATGAAACGCTTGAATCATGCCCCACACGGTTCCTAGCAAACCGAGCAGTGGTGCCACGGCGGCGGAAAGATTTAACCAACGCACGTTGGCGTACAACCGGTCCGCCTCGCGTTCACTCGCCTCGGTCACGGCACGTTCAACTTCCGCGTGGGGTCGACCGACCTTCAACAGCATCACTCGAATCACGCTCGCCGCGGTCGAGGGAAACTCTTGGCAGATACGATAGGCTTGCCGGGGATCGAATCCGGCTTGCGGTCCGCCGAGTTGGCCGATGCGTTGGACAAGCAAATCGGGAAGCACTCGCTGTCGTCGAAGCGCAATCGCTCGTTCAATCGATACGGTCACAACCAGAATGGACAGACAAACGATCGGCAGCATGAGGTAGCCGCCGCGGACGAGCAGGCCAAGCAGATTGATCGCCTCGGGTTCGCTGGCGGTAGGCGCTGGCGAGTCGACTTCCGGCGCCGGAGCAACGGTTGGAGGAGGCGCCGCGCTGGGGCCGCCTTCCGTTTGCGCATGCAGCGCCGCCGCGCAAATCAAGAACACGGCGATACAACACAGGACGGCAACACGACGCTTCGCCGTAAATGCTAACCAGGACATCGCGGAACGCTCATTTGGTTGCCGTCTTCTCGATCCCATTCGCGTCGTCATGCTTTAAATCCGCTTAGGTAAATCTCAATTATAATTTGACCAAGACGGCCAGACGCTTTTTCGCAGCCGCCGCCAGCTCGTGCCGAGGATGTATGCGAACGACGTACTCGTAGAATTTCTTCGCGTCCGCGATCGCTGCGGTCTTGGCTTGACCCTCCGTTTGATTGATCAAGACCTCTGCGCACCTACCAGCTTCAAACCCTGATTTGGCCTGCCAGTTCCGAATCGGTTCGGGCGCTTTGTCCGCGCCGAAACCGAACATCACCCGCTGAAACCGTCGTGAAGCAAGCACGTACTGCTTTTCGATGAAGAGCAATTCGCCCAACATGAATCCAGCTCGAGCCCCGACTTCTCCTCGCGACTGGTCGGTTGATGCGGTGTAATCGGCCTTCGCGTCGTCCATTCGCTTCCGGTTCTGGCGAGCTCGCCCTCGTTCGTAATGGGCTTCCGCCAAGAAAGTCGACTTGGGGTATTTCGTAATCAACTCGCTCAAAGCCGTGTCGCTATCAGCCCATTTCTCCAATTGGTTGGCCGATTGCCCTGCGTGCAAAAGAGTCAGCACGGCGATGTTCTCGGATGAAGGCTTGTGTTCCCGAGCCGACGCAAACGCAGCGGAAGCCGCGGCGTAATCCTTCAACTTGAACGAGCACTCGCCTTTCATGAAGAGGGCATCGGAAAGTAATGCGCCTTGCGGGTGCCGTTCCGCTTGCTCAGTGAACTCGGCCAACGCCTCTTTGTATTTCTCTTGCTGAAAACTCGCCCAACCTAGCTTGTAGACCGACTTCTCGTGGAGCACGTCTTGCTTTGTCGATTTCTTGGCCTTGGCGTAATTCACTGCTGCTTCAGCGTACGCCTTCTTTTGATACTGATCCTCTGCAACGTGGAACACGGCCTCCGGAGCCAAGTCGCTGTCGGCGTATTTGGCGCCCAACGCCGCGAATTGAGTCGTGGCGGCTTCGGCATTACCGCCAGACTTGTGAGCCCAGGCCAATTCGTACATCACCTTGTCCGCATTGGTATAGTCGGCGTGGTCTTTAAGAATGCTCGTAAAGGTTTGCACGGCGCTCTTGTAGTCTTGCAGACCAACCTCCGCCAAACCTCGTTCGTACAACGCGTCGCTGCGAGTTGCCGGCGCGGGATTGGAGAGCAGGAAGGCCGTAACATCTTCGAGTACGCCCTTGAACTCGTTTTGTTGACGGCGACTCATCGCGCGTGCAAAGCGAGTGTCCGCGGCCAATTTATGGTTGCCGAAATTGGCCAGCAACTGCGTGAACGATTTTGTCGCCTCTGGAAAAGCGCCGCTCTTTAAGTGGCTCCATCCGGCACCGTATAGTGCAAACGGCACGAACAGTGATTCCGGGTTGGCTGTCGCCACCTGCCCGTATTGCTTGATGGCTTCGGGAAACTCGTCTCCCGCATAATGAAACTCGCCCAAACGATAGTGGGCCTGGTCGCGAACAGGACTATTGGGAAAACTGTCGAGAACGCGTTTCGCCAATGTTTGAGCCGCCTTGTATTCGCCCAGCTTACCTTGGGAGCGAGCGGCAAAAATCAGAGCTTCGTCAGCCTGACGCCATTTCGGCTCGGCCTTCTCCGAATCCGCCAGCGCCTTGATCGCCTCTGGATATTTTTCTTGATAGAAGCAGCAGGCGCCAATCACGAACAGTGCCTCTGCCCGTTGATCCGGGGACTTGAGCGAAGGAACATCTTTCGTCAATTGTTGCTCGGCCTCAACGTATTTCTTCTGCAAGTAGAGCGACGCCCCCAATCGAACTCGCCACGACTCTTTCTCTGGATGATCGCCAGCCAGCGAAACAAGCTCACGCAGCTCCTTTTCCGCCTCGGCGTATTTTCGCAGTTGCAGATTACTCTCCGCTCGAACGTATCGCGTGTCTGGAGCCAAGTGACTCTCGCCGAATTTGGCGAGGAACTGGGTCGCCAACTGAATCGCTTGATCGTGATTCTTGACTTCCATCGCGCCGAACGCCGCGTTGTAAAGCGCCTGTGAGGCGGCTGCGTGCTCGGGGTACTTCTCGGCGATCGAAATGTAAATGGCCTGCGATTCCGCCTTCTTTGCCGGATCGATGTAGAGCGCGTCGGCCTTGTCCATCAACAAGTTCGCGGTGTACTTGTCGTCACCCGCGCCAGGCAGCACAGAGTCGGCCACCGCGATCGCCTGAGCTGGCCGATTGTTTCGCAAGTGCAAGCGGCAAATCCAGTGAGCCGACTCGACGACGTTCGCCGCGCCGGCGTCAATCACTTTTTGGAACCACTGAAGAGCCGACTCGTCCGACTCCGCTCGATAATACGCTCGTCCGGCTGAAATTGTGGCGTCCGCCTTGTAGGTCGACTTCGGAAAGCGACTAACAAGAGAAGCGTAGAGGTCGCCCGCTTCTTTAAATTTACTCTGCTCCGATAGACAGTAGCCCTGTCGAAACTGAGCGTGGTCAGCCGACTCGAAATCGGCAATCGCGGCAACTTGAGCGAATAGCGTTTCAGCGGTTTTCGTGTCACCGCCTTGCAACACCATTTCGGCTTTCCGCATCAACACTTCGTTAGCCAATTCATTTTGCTTGCACTGGCCGAGAAACTGATCGTAGTACTTCTGCGCTTGCCCGTATTCTTTGAGCTCTTCGTATGCGACGCCGAGGCCGTAAGCCGCATCACACACGAGTTCGCTCGCTTTGTGCTGTTGCAGCAGAGTCTGATACGGCTTGATGCACTCTTTGACTTGCCCGGCCAAGTAGAGCGATTCGCCCTGGAAGAATAGGGCCTCCGCGGCATGGGCCGATTTTGGCTTGGCCTTGAGCAGTTTGGCGAACGTCTCGGCTGCGATCTGATACGACTTCGGATCTTGCTTGGCTTGGGCAATCGAATACCGGCACCAACCGAGATTGATATACGCATCGTCGATCAACTCGAACTTAGGGTGCTTCTTGATGACGGCATCGAACGCCGTCGCAGCCTCGTCGTACTTCTTCAACTGCAAATAGCAAACGCCCTGGTGGTGCTGGGCCTTCGGCACCAAGGGATCTTTGGGGAACTTGGCCAGAAACTTCCCCCATTCTTCCAGCGCCAAGTCGTACGCGCCGTTGTTCTGAAAGTTCGCCGCGTCGGCAAACTTACGGATCGCCTCTTCAGGCGAATCAGCGGCGGTGGCCAGCGGCGCTGTGCATGCGGCAATGACGAGCCACGCACAAGCCACCCGCCAAGTTGCCTTGGCGAGACGCGAACATTGAGGCCCTATTCCTGTAAGCCCGTGGACGATTCTGCTGTCGCTAGATTGCGCAGTTGCCGTGCCCGTTGAGCCGATTCCAATCCGTTTCATTTCTGTCCTCGCCTTTGAATCGCAGCCGCTGATCGACTGGCCAAAAGTGTTACCTACAAACAGGATCCGTGATCGGTGCGATTTTCCCCCGATCTTTGCATGTTCGAGTTTATCGCATCTTGCTTGTCGGCGAAAACCGAGCGCCGCTACGGATTTGGCCCCTGGATGGTTGTTCTCTCCATTTTGTTGTGTCTCAAACTCCCCAACTTGCCTGGCAGCAGCATTTCGCCACCCGTCGCATCAGCTTGTCGGCCACGCTCAGGCCGATTAAGTTGGCCCAATCGGTCGCCCGCATCGGAGTCCACTGAGCAACGTCGGCTCGGCAATTTCCCCTGCAAGACGCCGAGTTTCCCTAACACCGCATTATCCGACTTCATTACCGTTCGTCGCACGCGGATGGGTGATCGTTGGCGACGATACCGCCTTGAGGACGCCCCTCCGAAGACGCCATGTCACAGACTAGGAATCGCAGGCAGCTAGACACTTGGTTCGCGGTTCCGGTCCCACGCAACACCTCGCACATCGCAGCTTGCACTCTTATATGAACGCAAAACGCATTCTCGTTACGGGCGGAGCCGGATTTATTGGCTCACATCTCACCGAGCGGCTGCTCCAACAGGGAGCTGAGGTCACTGTGCTCGACGACCAATCGACGGGCGCTCGCGAGAACTTAAGAGACGTAGAAGCCGAATCCAGGTTTCGATTTGTCCAGGGATCAGCCGGTGACGAGCAGCTGATACGGCAGCTCATCCAAGAATCCGACCAGGTTTACCATCTTGCGGCGGCCGTCGGCGTGGCGCTGATCGCCAAACAACCGATCGAGACGATCGAACGCAATATCTATCCGACGCAGCTGATTTTGGCCGAACTTCAAAAAGAGGCGGAAAAAGGCCGAAATGTCCGCCTGTTTATCGCCAGCACCAGTGAGGTCTACGGCAAGAATCCGAAAGCTCAATGGTCCGAGGATGATGATCTCGTTTTCGGCTCGACAAGGCGGGCGAGATGGTCCTACGGTGCCTCCAAAGCAATCGACGAGTTTCTTGCGCTGGCCTACTGGCGGCAGTTCCAGTTGCCCGTCGTCATCGGCCGATTCTTCAATGTCGTCGGGCCTCGCCAATCGGGCGCCTACGGCATGGTCGTGCCCCGTTTCGTTGAAGCAGCAATCGGTGGGCAACCGCTCCGAGTCCACGACGACGGAAAACAGGTGCGCTGCTTCGCGCACGTCCAAGACGTTGTCCAATGGGTGCTCGAGCTAATGGACACCGATCAGGCGCTAGGCCGAGTCACCAACATAGGCAGCGACGAACCAATCGATATTCTCGAATTGGCGCGGCGAGTGATCGCGGCGGCCGACTCGAAGTCGGAAATCGAATTCCAGTCATACACTGATGCGTACGATGAGGATTTTGAGGACATTCGGCGGCGGATTCCCGACGTCAGCCGACTGAGATCAACCGTCGAGCATCGGCCCAAATACGACCTCGATGCCATTATCAACGAACTCGTCGAGAAGACTCGCGGTTAACGCATTTCCGGCCGCATGACCACTCAAGTCGCATACAACTATTCCGGCTCAACTATTCCGGCTCAACGGTGCCTGGCTTGGCTGGCAGCGATCCAAAGGGTGGAGTTCCAAAGGGCGGCGGCAGCGGCTTTAGTTGCCCGGGCACTCGCAGCGCCGCGTTCTCCGAAGTCATTAGTGCGACGAACACACTTTGATCGATCGAGTCGGACAGGAAGCGAGTCGCGCCGCTGACGAAGACCACATTGGCACCCCCCGCGTGAAAGCTGCTGGCCCTGGCGGTCTCGAGCGAATTCGGCGTGTTGTCGAAGCGCCTATTGAAGCCGAAGACGCGCCCCTTGCCGCTTTCCCAGCGAGCGTTGTCCCACAAGAAAACCAGCTCGGACTCCGTCCCCTCAGACCAACGACCGCCCGCCGTATTTTCACTCAGTAACAAAGTCGAATCGGCACCATCTCGTTCTTGAACATACAAGAGTCCGGTACGCAGCGAACCCTCATGTGTGGCGTCCAAGAACACACCGTTGGCCGGCCAGTCTGGTAGCGCCCGAATCGCCGGCTTCGTTTCATCGCCGCTTTTCGGCGCGGGATCGGGTCGCCCCAGCACGATCGCATCGGGCAGGCCGCCGTTGACCACAAAGTGACAGGCTGAGTCGGGAGCATCGGCAGCGACTGGCGTCGCAGGGCACAGAAGCATCGAGATCCTTGTCGCCGAATCCTTGCCTCGCGTCTCTTCGCTGCCAGCTGGGCCAAACTCATCGAATACACTCGCCCACCTGGCTGGCGACTCTGGCTTGGAATTGGATCGAAGATACGGCAGCGTACTGAAGACCCAACCGACGACTCGACTATCCGAGTCGTCTGGCAATTGCCAGTTTCGGTAGCCAGGGAAACTACCGTGTTGCTGCTCATATTCAAACAAAGCAAAGCCAACAAGCCGCTGATTTCGCTCACAGGCAGCCCGCCGCGACTTGCTTCGCATCTGCAACAAAAAGGGTGCGCCGAGAATGAACACAATTAAGATCACAAAGATCACCACGACGACCTCGCGGATCGCGACGCCAGCACGGCGAGAAGACACCCCTTTCAGGGGGATCGGCAGCCCGAACATCCGGTATTTCTTGACAAACAAAGCTACGCCCTGTCGAATGAACCGAGTAAGATAAACACCATAGCCCATGGATCGGCGTTTTTGCGCTCAGTTCATGGGAAAACGCACTTTTGGGGTCACATCCGGACCAGGTTTTCAGCGACTTGGCCCTGCACCGCCATTTCAAGTCGATTTACCCCATTGCTAGCGATATGTGGTGCTAGCGGAACGAGGAACAGGTGTGATGAACCCCAGCCAAGCCCAATTGCGTCTGCCCATGCGCGCAAATAAGAGAGTCTCGAATCGAATTCGACGCCGCCGTGGCCTCACGCTCGTCGAGATGCTCGTCGCCACGACGGTCACTTTGCTTCTCGTTCTCGGCATGGCTCAAGCGTTCGCCATGATCGGCACGGGGATGGAAAATCGACGCTCCATTCTGCAAATGTCCGGTCAAGTCCGTGGCATCATGATTCAACTGGAAGAGGACCTTCAGGGCATCACAGTGCCGATGAGGCCTTGGCCAAATCGAGGATCGGGGCATGGCTACGCGGAAGTCTTCGAGGGGATTGGAAACGACGCCGCGGCGCTGCCAGGCTTTATTGAGGTCAGTTCCCTGTTTGGCGACGTCGACGACCGCTTGGCCTTCACAACTCGACGAGTTGGAACGCCGTTTTTGGGTCAGGTCTTATTGCTCGGAGCCGATGGCGAGTGGGGCGTTGCCGGCGTGGATGATGACGGCAACGGTATCCAAGGCGACTTGAGTGAAGCGGGTTGGCCGGGCTCGGACGATATGGTGACGATCGAATCCGATGTGGCCGAGGTGATTTACAACGTACTTTACGAAGAGTCCGATCCGGTCTTGGACGCGGTTGATCAAGGCAGCGGTCCGATTTTGTCTCGCCCCGATCCGGGTCAAGGCGAAATGAGCCTTCATCGGCGAGCTTTGTTGGTTCGACCTGACTTGGCGATAAACGCGAGTCAATTGATCGGCACGTTCACACTTCCGTCGGCATCGTCGCCCGATCTTCGCGACGCTTCTCTACACATCAAGCGATTCCTCGCCATGTCCGATATGTCCGTGCGGTTGCGACTGACGGGCGCCGGGCCTTACCAAGTTCACGTGTTCGCGAATTCGCTTGCGGATCTCACCCATCGCGAAAATCGGTATGCCCACCATCCGGTCATTCGTCGAAGCCGTGCCGGAACGTATTCGACGGCCACTTACACCTTGGCGCCGGCGATCTCCCGCGCCTTCCCTCACCAGATGGAAGTCGATCCGCTTTACAACGATCCAACTCGAGTCAGCATCACGTCGGTCGATCAGCGAGTTTCATTCCCCAAGCGCGACAGCACCGACCCGGTTGAGCAACTCCATTATCAACATTACGGAGACCAAGCGGGCGAGACGATCGCGTTGTCTCAAGTACTGGGCTTTGACATTCGAGTGTTTGACGCCTTGGCTCAAGTCCGCACGAGTCCCGGACCCGACCTTGCTTGGGGCACAGCTGGGCTAGACGACAATGACGACGGAACACCTGACAACATTCTCGAAGCCGGCGCGCCGGCTTCAGACGACTCCGAGGCGTTGACGATCCAGTCACCGTTGATTCAGAAATGGTTAAGCGTCAACTCGTCCGCAACTTGGGCGCAGTTGAACGGAGCATTCCCTGTTGTCGGCACTGGTGCCTACGTCGATCTCGGCTATGCGAGGCACCTACCAGCAGGTCCGATTCGAACCGGCCTGACGATTGGTTTTACCGTTGCCCCGGCTGCTTCGGTCTACACGCCGACGCAATTCTCGACGTTCCCAGCGGCGATGCCGCCAACGTATGACACTTGGTCGTATTCCTACGAACAGGACGGAATCGATCAAAACAATGGCCCCATCGTCGATTTGTCGACCAACGGACTCGATGACAATGACAACGGAATTATCGACGACGCTGGGGAAGCGACGTTTCGCTTGATTGATGAAGGTCAGAACGGCATTGATGACGACGGCATCAACGGCGTCGATGATCCGGGCGAGCGAGAAACCGCGCCGCCTTATGCTTGGCCATTGCGTGGGCTTCAAGTTCGAGTTCGCGTGTACGACGGCAAGACTCGACAAGTTCGTCAAGGCACCGTTTCTGTCGACTTCATCCCAGAATAACTGCGCAACAAGCCGCCTTAGAAACTTGGCAGTTCACACGATTCATCTTCGCGGCCCATGGACCGTTTCGCCTCTCGCGCGCACTCGCTGGACAGCCGAAGGCGTCAGTGTCGAGCTCGATAGCCAGAGCGCTGATGAGACTCCGGATGGCGGACAACTTCCCCCAGGCGGGCAACTCAACCCTGTTGGATCGTGGGCACCGTTGCTGGGCGATTTCTGCGGACGCGTCCTCTACGTGCGCCCATTCCGCCGACCCACTGGAATCGACGGAGAGACGGTGTGGCTGGTGGTGGAAGGAGTCGACGCGATGGCGGATGTCGAGCTGAACGGGGAGCCGCTCGGTAGCATCCAAGGCGAGCAGACTTTGCGAGTCGATATTAGCGGACGGCTTCAGCCGCAGAACCGCTTGGCCCTGACCATCGACCGCCCGGCGATTGACGAACATAGCGCTCCCCTACCCCGTCCGGTTCAATCTGACCTGTCAGCGGGCGGCCTGATCGGCGGCGCGCGTCTGGAAATCGAATCGCAAGAAAGGACAGGATCAACATGATTGACAGGATACGACGGACGGACGGGAAGACGCGAATATCGAATATTGAACAAGGAATGAAGAAGGGAAAGAAAAGACGGAAAGCGCCATGCTTGTTGTCGTCTTCGCGTACTTCGCGCCTCCGCGTGCCTTCTTTTTCTTGTTGTCCAAGTAACGAAGAACGCCCCTTTCTGTCGGGCGATCAAAGCATGTTAAGATGTTCGGCTGATCGCTGAATGGACGGCGATTTCACTGAAACGCGGAGCCTATCGATGAAGCCGATTCAGATTTTCCTCGTATTGTTTGCCCTATTGACGCTTGTCGGCTGTGGAGATGGCCAGCCGACCCCCACGCCGTTGGAAAACGCTGAGACGGTAAGCTCAAACACAGCCAAACCAGAAGCACTGAAATCGCCGGAGAAGAAGCAGGTCAAGCCGGAGAAATCAGATCCGGCGCCGAAGGGCCCGCCGGTTACCGAGGCGCCGCGGCCGCTTAGCGATGAGCAACTGGCGGACGGGTGGATCAGCCTGTTCGACGGCGCGACGCTCTATGGCTGGAAAAATAACAACGGGGCCAACTGGCAAGTCGAGAATGGCGCCATCGTCGTCTCGGAAGGCGACGTCGGTCTGCTGACAACCACCACTCGTTTCGCCAATTACGAACTGCATCTTGAGTTCAAAAGCGAATTGGGCGCAAACAGCGGCGTCTTCCTGCGCACCCCCAAGGCGCCGAAGGCTCCCGATGTCGATTGTTACGAACTGAACATTGCCGACGCCGACAATCCATTCCCGACGGGAAGCTTGGTCGGACGACACAAGGTTGAGGGCGATCATCACAAGCAAGAGTGGCAAACATTCGACGTTGCGGTCGACGGCGATCGAGTCGTGGTCAAACTAGACGGCGCCGAGGTGCTGAACTATCGCGATCTCAAACCGCTGAAGAGCGGGCACATTGGACTTCAACTCAACCAAGGGCGAGTTGCCTTTCGCAGTATTCGTTTGAAGCCGCTCGGCGCGAAGTCGATTTTCAACGGCAAGGACCTCGAGGGCTGGACGGCGCCGGAATCCGAGAGCGTCTTCACGGTCACCGAGGCGGGCGAGCTCAACGTAAAGAACGGTCGCGGCTATTTGGAAACGGAAAAACTCTACGCCGATTTTGTATTGCAGCTCGAATGCATCAGCCACGCCAGCGGGCTCAACTCAGGGATCTTCTTCCGCTGCGTGCCCGGTTCGATGATGGACGGATACGAAAGTCAAATCCACAATGGATTTAAGAATGGCGATCGACGCGAATCCGTCGATCACGGCACGGGCGGCATTTTCCGTCGACAGAAGGCTCGCCTGGTTGTCGCCGATGATCTGGTCTGGTTTCACAAGACAATTATCGCCGACGGAGATCACATGGCCGTCTGGGTCAACGGACACCAAGTTTCGGATTGGACCGACACGCGAGCTCCCAACGAAAACCCTCGACGCGGACTGCGGACTGAGCCTGGATCGATCATGATTCAAGGCCACGACCCGACGACAGACTTGTCATTTCGCAACTTGCGGATTGCTGAAACCGACTAGCGGACAAGCTGACGTCGAGTCCACTGTCTTCGCGGTTTAAGTCCGAATCGTTCACTTCGACGTGCCGTTGAAGCTCTTCGTCGCTCGCAGACTTGTTTCGCTGACGAAACCACGAAGCTCTTTGGGAAGCGCGAAGTGCACTTCCTCGCGGCGAATCGTGCGGAGCTCCAACGTCGCGGCGTATTTTTCTCGCAGATAATTGACGCATTCTTGAACGACCGACTCCGGCGCGCTGGCGCCAGCGGTGATGAGGACCGAATCGACTTGGTCGAACCAGCGATCATCGATGTCGGCGGCGCCGTCAATCAAATAAGCCGGCGGACCGCCGTCGTTCGCCAATTCTTTGAGCCGTTGGCTATTCGAACTATTCTGGCTGCCTAGAACGAGCACGACGTCGGCCTCGGGGGCAAGCATCCGCACCGCTTCTTGCCGGTTTTGCGTGGCGTAACAAATGTCGTCCTTGGCGGGTCCCTCGATGGCGGGAAAGCGCCGTTTCAGATGATCGATGATGCAGTTCGCATCGTCCACGGACAATGTTGTCTGAGTCAGATAGGCCATCTTGTCAGTGTCCGCGACCTCGAGCCGCTCGACGTCTTCCGGTGTCTCGACCAGCACGATCGCCTCCGGCGCTTCGCCCATGGTGCCGATCACTTCGTCGTGGCCCTGATGACCGATCAACACAATCGTGCGACCCTCGCGAGCAAATCGGATCGCCTCCAAATGCACTTTTGTGACCAGTGGACAGGTCGCGTCGATCGTCCGTAGATCGCGTTTTCGCGCTGCTTCCCGAATCGCCGGCGAAATCCCATGGGCGGAAAACAGCAATGTCGATCCGACTGGGACGTCGGTGACATCGTTGACAAAGCAGGCGCCCCGATCACGAAATGTCTCGACAACGTATTTGTTGTGGACGATTTCGTGATAAACGTAGATCGGCGTGCCGAACGCCTCGATCGCCAACTCAAGGCTCTCAATGGCCATATTGACGCCGGCACAAAAGCCGCGAGGTGCGGCAAGCATGATTCTCATTATCGGTCTGTCTCCTTAGACTTATCTTATGGCATCGACTCAAATGCGGCGAGACGATGTAACTCATTGTGGAGCTACAGGCCGTTCGACCGAACGAGACTCGCCAGCGCGGTGCTGTTCACTGAACGCCGCCCCCCGCGAGTCGCAGCGATTAGCGCAACTCCAATTCCGCATGTGTTAGAGCACTCGATTAAAGAAACGTCGGCGGTTTCCCGAATGTCACGCGATTTCGACGCTCAACTCGCCGCGTTCGGCCCAGAGAGCCATTGGCCTCCCTTCACCCTAGAAACCGCCCAAAAGTTCTGCCGACAGCTGGGCACCGGCCACTATGAGAATTTCTTGGTCGCCTCGTTCCTCCTCCCCAAAGCGATTCGCCAAGACATCCACACGATCTACGCCTATTGCCGCTGGGCCGATGACCTTGCGGATGAATTTGAATCGAGCGACGAGAGTCTGCGGCTACTGGACTGGTGGGAAAAAGAACTGGATGGCTGCCTTGGCGATCCGCAGCACCCGGTGTTCATTGCCTTGGGAGAGCTCGTCCGTCGACGCGACCTGCCGACAACGCCATTTCACGACTTACTGGTCGCGTTTCGTCGAGATCAACAAACGACCCGTTACGAGACGGTAGACGACCTGCTCGAGTACTGCCGCTACTCGGCAAACCCAGTTGGCCAAATCATCCTGCACCTTGGCGATTGCTGGACGGAACAAAACGCAATCAACTCCGATCAGATTTGCACAGCTTTGCAACTGGTTAACCTTTGGCAAGATATATCGCGCGATTTCCGTATCGGCCGAATCTACTTGCCTCGTGAGTCGATGGCGGAGTTTGGCGTTTCGATCGAAAGTTTCCCAATGACTTCGGCAACTCCGCAATTTCGCCGTATGCTCGAATCCCTTGTCACTCAGGCGGAATCGATGTTCGACGGGGGGGAGCTGCTCACGACTCACTTGCCAAATTGGTTGAGAACCGATGTGGAGCTCTTCGTGGCGGGAGGTCGGGCTGTTATCGATGCAATTCGAGCGCAAGATCACGACGTTTGGACGAGACGACCCGTGGTTGGCAAGCGACGAAAACTGATGCTCTTGTCCGCCGCGGTAACTCGGCATTGGCGGCGACGATTGTTCGGAGGCGAGCGCGCATGACAAGCCCCGCCGACAGCTACCGACTTTGCGAGCGTCTTTCCCGGCGATCGGCGTCGAGTTTCTACTGGAGTTTTTGGCTGCTGCCTAAACTCAAGCGTCGGTCGATGTGCGCGCTGTATGCATTTTCGCGCAAATCGGATGATCTCGCAGACGATGAATTGCACAATGTTGGCGAACGACGCCAAGCACTTGCCAAATGGCGCGGCAATTTCGAGTCGGCACTTGCTGGCGACGATATGCGAGACCCATTGCTTCCCGCCATTTGCGACACGGTAAACCGGTTTCGCGTCCCGCAATCATTGCTGCTCGACGTGATCGCTGGCGTCGAAATGGACCTCGAGAATCCTCGCTTCGAAGACTTCGAGCAACTCAGCGGCTACTGCCGACTTGTCGCCTCCGCCGTGGGCATCGCCTGCCTCCATATTTGGGGATTCAACGACGACAGCGAACTCGTGCGACAAGGTGCGGACGCTTGCGGCATCGCGTTTCAGCTCACCAACATTTTGAGGGATCTTAAGGAAGACGCGGAACGAGGCCGGTGTTATTTGCCCAGAAACGAGATCGAAAAGTTCGGCTGCGACGAAGCGATGATCCGAGAAGCTAAAATGTCCGATGAATTCCGCCAACTGATGCGATTTCAGGTCGAGCGAGCCAAAGGGCTGTTCCAACAGGCTTTGACAATTCGCCCTTATATTCATCGAGACGGAAAACGAATGTTCGACATGATGGTAGCCACGTACCGTACCTTACTTGCCGAAATCGAACGCAACGATGGCGATGTGTTTTCCCGGCGTATACGACTCAGCTTGCCCAAAAAGCTCGCCATCGCTTTGCGCTCGTTCACGCCCTAAGCCGCTTGCATAAAGAGTTCCATGAGTCATACGGTTGAGCGAGCGACAAGCGGGAGCCATTTGCGATCGGTTGCCATCGTCGGCGGCGGGCTAGCTGGCCTCGCAGCCGCGCACCGTTTGGCGACTCACGGATTTCAGGTGACTCTGTTCGAAGCCAAACGCGAGCTCGGCGGCCGCGCGGGATCGTTTCGAGAAGAAGCCAACGACGAAATTATCGACCATTGCCAGCACGTCGCGATGGGCTGTTGCGAAGAGTATCTAGAATTTGTTGAGGACGTTGGCTGCTCTGACTTTTTCCGCAAGCATCACACGCTTCCATTCATCGGGCCTGACGGGCGTCGGCACGACTTGAAGGCCGCCGCTTGGCTCCCGCCCCCACTGCACCTGGCGCCGTCGCTGCTCAAACTGAGCTACCTCTCGTTCCGAGAACGTCTTCAGATATCACGCGCAATGTTGAAGCTGGCGAGGACCGGTCCAGCGGACGAGGTCAGTAGCATCGAAGAATGGCTGCTCAGCAAGAAACAGTCGCCGAACGCGATCCGTCGTTTCTGGGCTGTTGTGCTCGTCAGCGCACTCGGCGAATCGCTCGATCGCGCGTCGGTGGCCGCCGCCAAGAAAGTCTTCGTTGATGGATTCATGAAGACTCGCGACGGTTATGCGTTGTTCATTCCGACAGCGCCACTCAAATCCATCTACGACCAAATCGAAAAACATCTCGCTCGTCGTGGAGTCTCGATTCGCAAATCGACCTCGGTTTCCAAGGTTGTCATCAACGAGCATGCGGGCGAGCCTCAAGCTGAATTGATTGAGCTTGCTGATGGCAGTACGTTCGCTTGTGATGCCGTGGTGGTCGCAGTTCCGTGGCGAGCCATCGAACGCCTATTTGCTCCAGTCCCCAAACCGCTGGCCGCCATGCTCCTCTGGGCCGCCGAACTTCGCTCAGCCCCGATTACCAGCGTTCATCTTTGGTTTAATCGACCCATCTTCGAAAGCCCCCAGCACGCTGTTCTGATCGACCGACTTTCGCAATGGATCTTTCGGCGCAAGCCGGCAAGTCAACCGACTCAGACGGGGCATCATTACTATCAAGTAGTGATCAGCGCCTCGAGAGACCTCGAAGGCCGAAGCCATGAAGAGATTGTCGGCGACGTTCAACAGGAGCTCGCTTCGATCTGGCCCGCCGCGAGGTCAGCCGCTCTCGTGAGATCACGCGTGCTGACACAAAAGAACGCGGTGTTCAGCTACCGCCCCGGACTCGACGCAAACAGGCCGTCCCAGTCGAGCGGTATCGACAATCTTGCGCTGGCTGGCGACTGGACTGCGACCGCGTGGCCCTCAACGATGGAGAGCGCTGTTCGAAGCGGCAACGCCGCAGCCGAACTTCTCGTGTCGTCAGGCAAGACTCACTAGTGCCGCGTCAACTCTGAAAATGGGGGTTGGCTTCGTCGTAACTTGACTTGGCGGCGTACGATACAAACACTGGGATCCTAATTCTTAGTGTTGACGCTGCACTAGGCCGCCTAGAGCGTTAACGCGTCGCGTGAGCGGGGCGAGCGAAATCGCACTTGCCAAGACATTCGCGCCACTTTCGGCGGAGCGAGAGAGGCGACCGTGCATTGGCAAGCGACCAGCGTTAGACCGACGACTGTAAGCCAATGCACCAAAACGCTTTACGATCTTCGAAAATCGTCTGCAACAAATGTCGCGAATTCTCGCTGAGGTTGATAGCAAGGCAAATCACTTCAACACGGGAGTTTACAGATGAAGTCGCGAATCGCCAGTTGCCTTGCCCTCACCTTGATCGTTGCCTTCGGCGGAGCCACTGTCGAGGCGCGTGCCCGAGTTTCATCGAGCCAGGCTGCTCGCATGAAAAGCCAATTCAAGCCACAGCCGCGACCGTCGCTCAATCGTGGCCAGGTTGGGTCACAGAACAAATTCAAACCGGCCGCTCTCGGACTGTCGTCTTTGGGCAAGAACCTGCAAACAAAACCGCGTTTCAAACCTCAGCCGATTCCCGGCAAGAAGCCTCAACCGAGACCGCAACTCAAGCCGGGCAAGTAGCCTCAATTCAAGCCGAGCCTGCAACCGCAGCGTAAACCAAACCTACATTTACTGGGCTTTCCACAGTTCAAACCGAGCCTTAACGCAATTGGCGGCAAAGGTAAGCAAGCCGCGTACGGTCAGGCCAAGAATGACAAGAAGGCCGCGCTCGGTCTCCTTCTGGAGCCCGGGAAACTGTAGCCACCTCATGCGGCAATCACTGCCGCCACGGCCACTGGAAGCCTTGGCTCAACAACTGTGACTGGAACAACTACTACAGCGCCTCTCCCGTCGTCGTCGTCGAGCATCCGATCGTGCAAGAAACGGTAGTGATTGAGCCCGCTCCCATCGCCGAACCGGCGCCTGCTCCGATCACTGAACCGGCCGCCGACTTGGCCCCGATCGAGATGACCGCGGCCGCTGGCGGAACGATCACGATCCCGCAAGACGGACTCGGCGAAGACGAAGGCCAAGTGATGATGCAGGTTGGAGCGATCACGTTGCCGACGCGAGTCAACTCGTGGAAGAACAACCAGATCGAGTTGACTCAGCCAGCTCCTCCGGCCCAGCCGGCCAAGTAACGGCCAGCCATCAACAAGCAATAAGAATGCGGCCGATCAATTCGGCCGCGTTTTTTTGTAGACTACACGCATCGCGATTGCGGTTGGTTCTCGCGTCGCCGACCGACTTCAGACCGATGACGGCGAGGACATGATCGCGGGCCGTCCTTTAGCTGCAGGAATAACCCCCATGCTTCTACGCTACTTGGTATCACAATACGTTCGAAACACGGCTACCCAATCGCTGCAGGACGCTGTCAAGAATGCTGCTGCCGGCGTGGCCAATCAAGCACAGGCAGATCAGCCCGAGCGCGCGGAGCAGGCGGTCGAGCCGATCCAGCCTGAAGTTCTTTTCTTATTCGCTTTGTCGGTTGAGTCGGGCGGTTTGGTCGACAAGCTTCAAGACAAGACGACATTGCAATGCGCGGCGTTCGTTCAGCACCTCGGGATGTTGCATGGCCGACCTGTCGCGATTCTTGAAATGGGGGTGGGTCAGGAGTGCGCAAGCAAAGCGACGCAAGATGCGATCGCGATCCACAACCCAGACTGGATCGTCTCGGCCGGATTCGCTGGCGGACTCGACCCAAGTCTTCGGCGAGGTCATATTTTGATGGCCAACGAAATCATCAACTCGGATGCCAGTGAAAAGCTATCGGTCGGACTCAAGATTGAACCGTCCGCCGTCGCATCCTCACCCGGCCTTCACGTCGGCAGTTTGGCGTCGGTTGACCAGTTGCTCGCGACTCCCGAGGAAAAGAAAGCACTCGGCAAGCAAACCGGCGCGCTGGCTTGCGACATGGAATCGCTCGCTGTCGCCCAAACTTGTCGCGAAGGGCAGACGCGACTGCTATCGGTTCGCATCATCACCGACGGCGTAAACGACCAACTGCCGCCCGAAGTCGAAAAGCTGCTCTCACAAGACTCGCTCGCCGCAAGACTGGGTGCCGCCGCCGGCGCCATCTTCAACCGCCCTTCCAGCGTCAAAGACATGTGGGCTCTCAAAGAAGAAGCGCTACGAGCCACCGACCGTCTCGCCAAATTCCTGGTCAGCATGCTGCCTCAACTCAGCTAGGCCGCAAGCAGAGACGAGTTAGCTCGTGAACCTGATTCACCCGCACGGGGAAAGGAGATCGTCCAGCACTTTATTCCCGGCGCTTTAGCTTGTGAGTCTTGACGGGCGCCTGCGCGTTGCCCCGAAGGGACGCGACATACTAGCCCAGGGGAAGTCTTGAGGCGAAGCCGCAAGCGCCGCCCTGGGTTGGTCGTCGCCATGAACGTTGCCCCGAAGGGCCTGAAAGGGCGAAACATCCGTGGATCGCGACGATCCGATGACGTCATCGCTAGGTGTTACGCCCTTTCAGGACCTTCGGGGCAACGGACTCACCTCACGGCGTCATATGAGTTAGCACCTAATCTGATTCACCGAACGAGCAAGCTCGTTGGGGTCTCTCCTTTTGCACTCGTCACTTTTTCCCACTCACTCTGCTTACAGGGAAACGCGCTGTCGATCGCGAGGCTCGACTTGCATGCCATCCTCGGCAGCATCGTCGCCGGACTCGGCCGTTTGCTCTGCGGCCTCATCAGCGCCGTCTATGTAGCTCTCATTGTGTTCCGGCATACCGAATAAACTGATTTGAGCGGTGCGCACGAAGCCGCTGAGCGAACCGAAAGTTTGAGCGACCGCGGTGGGTTCAAAGCCGCAGTGGACTAGGCAGTTTCGGCACTTGGCGTTTCCGCTCGCGTGCCCATAGCGATCCCAGTCGGTCGACTCCATCAGCTCGGCAAACGTCTCGCAGTAGCCTTCATCGAGCAGATAGCACGGCTTCTGCCAGCCGAATTGGTTGTAGGTCGGGCTTCCCCACGGAGTGCAATCCAAGTCCCAGCGACCTTGAAGGAATTCAAGGAACAGCGGAGTTTGATTGAACTTCCATTGGCGTTTCGCTCCGTTGAGAATCCGACGAAACAACGAGACGGTTTGGCGACGTGCGAGAAAATGATCTTGGTCGGGTGCCTTGTCGTAGCTGTAGCCAGGCGAAATCATCATGCCCTCGACGCCGAGATCCATCATCTCGTCAAAGTGCCGTCGAATCGCCTGTGGGTTGGCACCGTCGAAGAGAGTCGTATTGGTGGTCACTCGAAAACCGCGTTCACGAGCGGCCTGAATGGCTTCGACTGCTCGATCGTATACGCCTTCACGACAAACGGCCTTATCGTGTTCTTCGCGAGGCCCATCCATGTGAACGGAAAAGGCCAGATACTTGGAAGGCCGAAACGACGCGAGACTCTCCTTCAGCGTCAGCCCATTGGTGCACAAATAGATAAACCGTTTACGTTCGATGAGCCCAGCGACGATGCGATCGATCTCGGGGTGCAGGAGCGGTTCGCCGCCGGGAATGGAAACAACCGGAGCGCCGCATTCGTCGGCCGCGTGAAAACACTTCTCCGGAGATAGGTGCTCGGCCAAAGTTGCCCGAGGATGTTGAATCTTGCCGCAGCCCGCACAGGCCAAGTTGCATCGGAACAAGGGTTCGAGCATCAACACCAAAGGGTACCTTCGCACGCCTTGAAGTCTCTTCTTCAAAACGTAAGAAGCTACCGTCGCCATCTGCGAGATCGGCACGCCCATCGATCAACTCCCTCGACTCGGTCGGTCGCCATAGAGGGCGCGCTGACTTGGACTCTTTCGGTTCCACTCGGCCAACGCCAACAGCGGGAAGTAGATTGGGTAGAGGTGATATCGAAGGTAGAACACGAGCGGGAATCCCGTCCCCGTGAATTGAGGTTCGTCCCAACCTCCGTCGTCGCGTTGATTTCGAACCAAGTAGGCAACGCCGCGCCGAACTGCCTCGTCTTCGCGGCCACAGGCGGCGAGCAAACCGAGTACGGCCCAAGCGGTCTGCGAGGCGGTCGGTGCCCCCTGCCCTCGAGTCGTCGGATCGTCATACGTGTGGGGCGATTCTCCCCATCCGCCGCAAGGTTGTTGCGCGCCGCGAAGCCATGCGACGCCGGCAGTCACTGCTGGGTCGTCCACCGACACGCCAATCGCCCGCAAGCCGACCAGGCATTGCCAGACGCCGTACGTGTAATTGACACCCCAGCGTCCGGGCCAGGCACCGTCAGGTTCTTGCGTCTTGCGAACGTAGGCGACCGCGCGGTCGATGGCCGGGTGGCCTTGATGCAAGCCCCAGCGAGCCAGGCATTCCAGCACGCGGGCGGTAATATCAGGCGTGCTCGGATCTATCATCGCGTTGTGATCGGCGAAGGGAACTTCGCAGAGGAACGTCTGATTGTTGTCGCGGTCAAACGCTCCCCATCCACCATCTCGATTCTGCATCGCCAACAACCACTGGCGGCCTCGCATGCATGCTGCGGTGATTCGCTCGACCGAATTCGCCTGATTCCGCGCGGCCGCGATCGACTCGGTTCGACTGGCGGAGACCAATACGTTGCCGTGAATCAACGCCTGCTGATCTGGGACCTGACCGCGAAGAGCCATCATGACCATGATCGTGTCGTCGATGTCAGGATAGAACTCATTGTTATGCTCGAAGTACCAGCCGCCTGGCTGAGCGTTCACGTTTACGGCCCAGTCGCCCGGTTTGGTAACCTCCTTGCTCAGCAGCCACGATGTGGCTTTGGCGAGCGACCGCGGATCGACATTGGGGCCCGCCGCCTGAAGCGCGCGAACCGCCAGCGCCGTGTCCCAAACGGGCGACTTGCAAGGTTGAAGACGAACCGTACCGGTTTCGCCACTCTTCCCGTTATCGCCATGGGTGCCGCTCTCTTTGTCGCGGATGATGAGGGCGTCGAGTTGTTCCATGCACTCCGCAACTTCCGTGCTCGACTCCGCGTAGCCACGACAGCGCAACGCGATGACGCTCCAAATGATCGGCGGGAAGATGGCGCCGAGTCCGTCGCTATAGGCAAAGCGTTGAATCATCCAGGCTTCCGCTTTCGCCAGAGCCCAGCGGCGCAGCGGAATCAGTCGGCATCTTTCGATTAGCTTCAATATCGAGTCGGCGGCGTGAAAGAAATTCGCCCAACTGAACTGAGTTGATTTGTCTTGAGAGGCACCAGGCCGGCGCAGCCTTCCCCATTGGTTCGGCGCTTTGAGGAACAGTTCCGATATGCCGCGAGCCTCGTCGATTTTCACCACCGGCCGATACGACCACATGATCGCCAGAGGAACAAAAATCGTCCGCGACCAAGCGCTAATTCGGTAGATGTTGATCGGGCTCCACCTCGGCGCCAACATCATTTCCGGAGGCACAGCGGGACAGTGCCGGTAGTCGATTTGTCCTAGCAATGCCAGATAGAAGCGAGTGAAGCTGTTGACGGCGTCGGCGCCTCCAGCCTCTCGAATCGCATCACGAGCCCGGACCATGTAGTCAGCGTTCGCGTCGTGTCCTGTCAATTTCAGCGCAAAATACGCCTTCACACTGGCGCTGATTTCGATCGGCCCGCCCGGGTAGAGACTCCAACCACCTTCGGGCTGTTGCAGTCGCAGCAAGTAACGAGCGGCCTGAGTGGCGTTGGGCGTTTGCTCTTTTCCCAACCAAGCCAAGAGAAGGATGTACTCGCTCTCTAAAATCGAGTCGCCTTCCAACTCACCGCACCAATAGCCCTGGTCGGCTTGCCGTGAAAGCAGCCATTCCGAAGTGAGATCGACCGCGTCGCAAGCGGCCATGCTCAGCTCAAAATCATCCTTGTCGGTCGGCTTCGATTCGCCTTGCGGGCGCATCGCATGCGACTCGCCGTCCTTCTCAAACGAGCTCACGTCGCGTCCATTCCGTGTCAGTTGATGCCGTCGAATTCCATCCCGTCAACTCGCAGTCGCCCGTACAGTCACCCGAAGTTTGGGAGAAGCCCGCACGCCCGACGAAGATACGCAAGTTAGGGAATTAGCGGACTTGATGCAAGATCAGAACCGACGCGATAGATGGCGACCCCCGCCGATTCGCCCTCGAAGTCAACACGGCGCATAACGCCATTTCGTTCTAATTGCGCGAACACTCGCGGAACCACATACGGCGTAAACCCGTACGTTGCGTTGTATCGAGCCACCTCGCCCCAATTGACGAGTACAAACTCAATCGAGCGACTTTGCAGCGCGGTCAACTGCTCTTGCGGAGTCGCGTCTTTTGTCCAAAGTTCGAATATCGAGTCGTCGAAACACGTGTTGTAGTACGTGAACGGCGCGAGGTCGAACGGCTGAGCATCGCCGACCAACAACACAGCTCCGCCGGGCGAAGTTGACCCGTTGAGAAAAGCATGGGCGGGCGTCAGCGTCCAGGCACCGGGATCCATCGGGTGAGGCGCGTCGGTTCGCAGCTGTTCGTACGAAACCAGCATCCGGTTTTCCGGAGTGGCGTACCGCGAGGTGACGACACAGAAGACCAACACGGAAACGAATGCGATCAATCCATCGTTCGTTCTTCGCCAGGTCAAACTGTTTCCGGCAGTCGCGCCGAGCCCGGCTGCCAAACAAATCAGTGGACCGATCGGCAGCCAAAAGCGATCGATTCGATGTGTCGCGAGAAACCAAATCAGTGCGATAACGGAAACCGCCGCGAGTATTTCAAGCGCCCAGCGGCGATCGCGCAGAGCGAATAGAGATAGCGCGGCCAGCGGCACGACGAGTGGGTGATGTCTAGGTGAGCGCCAAAGTAGATTCGCAACTGCGTTTCCGATTTGACTGAGCGTGTAACTTCGCCCTTGTTCGTCGCCAGGAATCTCGTGGGCTCGATTCCATTGCGCCGTCTTGTCCTCGGTTCGCGTTTCGCTGCCCATCATAGAAGCCAGCAAGGGATACGTCGGGTTTCCCGTGAGCACGGTGTTCTTGATGTACCATGGCGATGCGGCGATCGTCGCTGTGATCACGAAGAGAAATGCAGTCTTGCCGCCAAACGAGGTGCCCCGAGTTCGGTAAAGAGATGTAAAACACCAAACGGCTCCCGGCGCGATGGCGAACAAGACGCCGGTGTATTTGCACGACGCCGCTGCGCCTGCGCAGACCGCGGCAACGATCAGCCAGTAATTGCCTCCATCATACTCGCCAGATTGGTCCGCTTCCGGCGACTTACGCAAGTAAACACTCAGCGCCAGAAACGCTAACGCGACATACATGCTCAGCGCACCGTCGATCAACCCTGCGGCAGCGACATAAAACGCCCAAGGCCAACCGACGTACAGCACAGCCGCAATCGCTCCCGCTCGCCGCGACGCCAATCTCGACGCGACGGAATACAGAGCCAAGGCTGTCAGCAGATTCATCGACGCGATAATCACCTTGCCAACCAAAGCGCCGCGCCACCAAGCGTCATCGCCGCCGTACAATGCCATCGCGCCCAACGCGTGCATCTCCGCGCCAAGCGGCATGTTGGCGTAGACGTTGTGCGGCATGAAATCGATTTGCCCCGACCGGAACCACTCCTTCGGCGCTTGCAAGTGATACTCGCGAACGTCGAACTCCCACGGTGGCAACGCGGCGGCAAGAATCAGAGCGACGACGAAAGGCGCGGCCAGAACAAGCACCCAAGGTCGTTCAGCCGGCGACGCCGAAGTGACTTCGTCTTTGACGGTCGCAAATGAAGCAAAGAACCATGGCCGTTTGATCGCGGCGAGAAGCCCCAGAGCGCCGAACAACACGAGATAGGGCCAGCGAGACTGGGTCGAAAGGCCGCCGATCAAGCCGGAGAACAGACCGATGCTTAGTGTGAAGAGCGAAAGCAGGTGAAGACCTAACGCGGTCGAGAACGCCACCCATTCCAGCGGTCGCGATTTTCTCAGCCCAATCACTCGCAGCAACGCTGCTCCGCACAGGTAGGCGGCGCCCAACCAAATCGCCGCGCAAGCGAGTACAGGAATTCGGCCCGAAAATCCGACACGTCCCGGATCGCGTCCCATCCACTGCGAAAGCAATTCTCCCGGATCAAACGGCAGCAGGAAATACAACATTCCGCGCGACACCGCGTCGTCCGCCTCAAGCGGCTGGCTCGCGAACAGGTAGCCGAACACCGCCAGAAAACCGCCCAGAGCGAGCCACTGTTGCCAGGACTCCTCACCGCCTTCGCCTGCCTCGACATCGGCCGATTGGCTCTGCTCGCCAACCGTGTCAACGTTCTTCGCCCGTTTCCGCTTCTCTTTACTCATGCAGTACTCAGCTAACGATCGGTGCAATCGATATAAGTGGGGATTCGGCCTGGCGACTGAGAACGGCCGGAACAGCGAGCCCGACGTCGCTGCGAATCGTTAGCTATGATAGAGAACCCAAGCTTCAGTGGACAACGTCTCCAAGCCGAGCCGCCAAGAAGCAGCCGCTTTTCACCGATTTTGCACTCCCCACACACAATCGTGAGTTGTTTCGCAGGCAGCATCGAGCTGGCCCACGACCAACTTGAACTCGCCGCCCGATTTCAACTCGCGCCACACCGAGATTCCCATGAGCGCCAACGCCCCGCTTAAAGGCATTTTCACGCCCAACGTCGTCCCGCTCGATGCGAACGGCGACATCAACGAGGCCGAAACTCGTCGCTATGTCGATTGGTTGATCGAGCGGGGCGTCCACGGTCTCTACCCGAATGGTTCAACGGGCGAGTTCACTCGATTCACCGTCGAAGAACGGCGGCGGATTATCGAAATCATTGCCGATCAGACGGCGGGCCGAGTGCCGATTCTCGCCGGCGCCGCGGAAGCGAACGCCAAGGAGACGATCCGAGCGTGCGAGCACTACCATTCGCTGGGAGTTCGCGCGGTAGCGATCGTCTCGCCGTTTTACTACAAGCTGAGCGCCGACGGCGTGTACGCGTACTTTAAAGAGATCGCCGATAACTCGCCCATCGACGTGACGCTTTACAACATTCCCATGTTCGCCTCACCCATCGACGTGCCCACCGTTCAACGACTCGCCGAGGAGTGCGAGCGGGTGGTCGCCATCAAAGATTCGTCGGGCGACTTGCCCCACATGATGCGGATGATCACGGCTGTGCGGCCGCTGCGGCCCAACTTCGCTTTCCTGACGGGTTGGGATGCCGCCCTAATGCCCATGCTGCTGCTTGGATGCGACGGCGGAACGAATGCGACGAGCGGCGTTGTGCCGGAGATCACCCGCAAGCTATACGACCTGACGATGTCGCGCGAAATCGATCTGGCTCGCGATCTGCAGTATAGCTTGCTCACTCTGTTCGACGCGATGCTCTACTCGTCCGAATTCCCCGAAGGCTTTCGCGCCGCATTGCAACTCCGCGGAATCAAAACCGGCAAAGGCCGACAACCTCAAGCCGCCGCTCAAGAAGAGTCGTTGCGAAAGCTGAGCAACCAATTGCAATGCCTGCTGGCAGCCGAAGGCTTCACAGACGAACCGATCGGCGGCTGCGCTGCCGGACAACCCATCGCCACCAGCCAAATCGATCGCATCGTCAAACAAGTCGTCAGCGAACTGCAACGCCGCAGCAGCTAGAACGACCTCTTTCCCGCCCAACCATCTTGCTCGCTGGGCTCGAACTGCGTAAAGCACGTGCGCAGCCAATTCACCTCGCACGCCCCAACAAGATCCGCCTCGTGTGAATCAGGTTGGGCGTTGCCATGAACGCAGCCCTGAAAGGCAACGCTGTGAAGCATTCTTGCCACAGCTATTCTCCGTTTCAGCGTTTAGCAATACGTGTTTTTTTGGGCCACAATTGTAAAGGCCAGAACAAGAAACGAGCCGCCTCTCCCCCCGACGCGTGAGGGCCGGGGAGAGGCCGAAGCACGCGTTGAAAAAAGTGCTTCACAGCGTCGCCCTTCCGGGCAACGTTGATACCGATTCACCAAACGTCACCCGCAATAAAGTGACCTCGCCGTTGTAGATTTTACAAACTCGGACGACGGACTCCTATTCGCGGCAGCGTCTTTCTTATTGAGGGCAACGAGTTAGCTTCGCTGCGCGAGATCAGCAGCCGCGCGGGGCTAAGTGTCTATTGATTGACGTTATTCGGATTGGCCTAAGAATTCCGGCGACGAAGCGTCTTGGCGGAAAGACGGAGTCGGCGAGAGGGGGATTGCGACGGGGAACGACGCGGCGCGTTGGTCTCGTATTCCGAATGCAGAAAGGCAGCGCACGATGAATAACTTCAAACGGCTCAAATCGGGAATCATCTTCAGTTTGGGAATTGCGGCGATCGCGAGCTTGGCGGCCAATGCACGAGCCCAATTGTTGACGCGTCAAAACGAAGGCTGGTCGACAATGCGCTCCACTCGGTCGAGCGACGCGAGCTACGATACGCGGCTGCTGCCTCCGAGCAACCGGCAGAGCTATCGCCCGACGTATCCACCTCAATCGACGCGCCCAACCCAAACGCGCCCAACTCAAACACGTCCAACTCAAACACGTCCAACTCAGACACGTTTGGCACCGAAGAAAAGCGTCTACAGTTCGCTGGCCAACTATCTCCCGCCGGCGCCGACTAGAGTCTATCGAGGTCAGGAGCCGGCCGATCTGCGTCCGCGCTTGAATGCGCCGCCGACGGGCTCGTCGCAAGGCTTCTCGTCTCAACC
Source organism: uncultured Pirellulaceae bacterium (assembly GCA_964567745.1). Lineage (GTDB taxonomy): Bacteria > Planctomycetota > Planctomycetia > Pirellulales > Pirellulaceae > CAZMNY01. The sequence goes on from CAZMNY010000009.1 coordinate 168,363, forward strand.
TCTGGAGTTTCGCGCGCCGAGCTATCCGTGTCGTCCATATGCGCCGTACACCACTCGCTACACGACTCCCTACACCACTCGCTATACAACTTCCTACGACAGCGCCCCGCCTGTCGCAGCGCCGGCGAACGCGTATCGGCCGATCTATCCACTCGCGCCGATGCCGCAGCAGTATTACATTGGCCGAGGTTCGTTAGGGCAGCCAAAGGTCTATGTACCGGGCCAGCCTATCCGAAACTTCATTCGCTACATCACTCTCTAACCGTCTGGCCGTCTTCCGGGTTGCGACCGACGATCAAGAGGAAAACGACCATGGCGACGAGGGCCAGCGGCGTGGTGAACCAGACGGACAGACCGAGGCCGACCGGTAAAGTGCCGCAGAGAATGGCAATCGCGCCGACGACCATTGCGTATGGCATTTGGGTCCATACGTGGGCAATGTGATTGCAGCCGCTGGCGTTCGACGAGAGTACGGTGGTGTCGGAAATCGGCGAGCAGTGATCGCCAAAAATCGCGCCGGCCAACACGCCGCCGACAGATGCGACCATCGCAGTCTCCGAACCCGTCACGGGCCCGTCTTGCTGCAGCAACTTGAAAGTCGCTTGAATAACGAGCGGCATCAACATACTCATCGTGCCCCAACTGGTTCCCGTCGAAAACGCGACGAAGAAGGAGAGCATGAAAACGGCTGTGGGGAGCAGCCACAAGCCGATCTTCCCTTTGATGGCGGACGCCAAGTAGGTGCCGGTGCCCAACGCGTCATCGCCCGTCAAGTCGGAAAGCGCCCAGGCGAGCCAGAGTATGGCGAGTGCCGGAGCGACAAAGCGGACGCCTTGGATTGCGGCCGTTGAGACTCGACGAGCCGACATGCCGCGACGCAAAGCCAACACGGCGGCGACAATCAGTCCTGCCATCGATCCGTAGACCAAAGCTAGGTTCGAGTCGCCGTTGCCGAATATGTCGCCCCAACCGCGAAGCCCGTCGCTTACATCATCGCCAGCCGAAGCCTTGCCTGTCATATAAAGCAACCAGACAACAATCCCCACCGTGAGCAGAATCGGCGACGCGGCATCGAACCAGTGTCCGGACGGCTCCGGCTTGCGCGAGTCGTCGGTCGGCGAAACCGCGCGGTCCGATTGCTCGTCGGCTCCGCCACGGAGCGCTTTTCGCTCGGCGGTGAGCATCGGACCAAAGTCGCGTTTGAGCCAGGCGTTCAACGGCACAAACAGCAATGCCCAGAGCACGTAGAAGCGGTAGGGAATCGTCTGCAAGAACAACCCAAACGCCTCAACGCCCTCGCCCGCCAACTCGACCTGTCGCAGCCCTTCGTCGATGTTGGCGATCTCTCCGGCAACCCAAGTCGAAACCAAAGCCAAGCCAGACACGGGAGCCGCAGTCGAATCGACAATGTAGGCGAGCTTTTCTCGCGAAATTCTCATGCGGTCGCACAGCGGGCGCATCGTGTTGCCAAGCAACAACGAGTTGGCATAGTCGTCGATGAACACGAGCAGCCCCAAGGCCCAGGTGAGAAGCTGACCGCCGCGACGGCTTCCCGAAAGCGGAGCCAAACGGCTGACAACGTCCTGCATCCCGCCCGCTCGCTGTATGACGCCGATCATTGCGCCCATCAAGGCGGTAAAAACAAAAACTCGGAAGTGACTCTGGTCAGCCAAACTGGCCCACAAACGAGTCTCAAAGAAATCGATGGAAAAACGCGAGGCGATACTGCCGACCGGCTCTTGGTGAGCGGCAATCTCTTGCTGTATGGAAGCCGCTTTTTCGTAGTCCAGATCGAGGGCGGCTTTCGCCAATTCGACTTCCAGATTCTGAATCGTCTCTTCGCTGACGGGACGAGGAGACGCGGCGACAAGCAAGCTGCCGATCAGCACGCCGAACAAGAGAGACAATATCACGCGACGGGTGGCGATGGCGAACGCGATAGCGAGCAAGGGCGGCGTGAGACTCAGCCAACCGAAATGATGCTCACTCATGGGCTCTACTTCTCTGCGTTGTCGGTATCTCGTGCGCGGCGTCGTCTTTTTAGCGTTGAGCCTCATTCACCGAACGAGTAAGCGGCTGGGATCTAAGCGGTGTCGCTTTGGGCTCTTTCGCCTTGAGGCAATAGGATAGTCATCTTCGTACCGTGGGGCGAGACCTTGCTCACTTCCACCCTGCCGCCGTGCTCACGGACTACGGCCCATGCCTTGGAGAGCCCCAGCCCGAGTCCGCGTCCGGCTTCACGGCCCGAAAAATAGGGCTCGAATATCCGCGGTCGGACTTCGTCGGGAATGCCTGGGCCATTGTCGGCAACCTCGACGGCCACCGTTTCGGTGAGTCCGTCAAGAGGTGCCTTGCGAACACGAACGCGAATATGGCCGTCTGAGCGAAGTGCTTCGAGCGAATTCAGGCAAATAGCGCGGAGGGCCGCGCCGAGATGAGTGGGATCGATCGCGGAGACGACATCCGATTCGGAATCGAGTTCCATGACCGTTTGCTGTTCGTCTGCTTCGCGCTGGAGTTCGTCGAGCACAGTTTGAGCGAGATCGCCGATGTTGCTTTGCTGTTTCTCGAGGCGTGGCGGACGGGCGAAGAGCATCATGTCGGAAATCATTTCGTGAGCGCGAAAGGCTTGAGCGTTGATCGTGGCCAAGGAACGTCGCCGGTCGGCATTCGTTTCGTTTCGCAGCAAGGTCTGGGCGCGTGTCGCTATATTGGCCAGCGGATTGTTCACCTCGTGGCTCGCACCGTAGGCCAGTTCTTTCATCGCCTGCAGCTTCTCCTGCTCAACGGCCTCGGAAAACCGCTGTTCAAGGTCACAGCGTTTGCGATAGCGAGTCGCCATACGTCGAACCGTTTCGACAAACTCCAATACTTGATCGTCAGTTTGAATCGCAAACGGCGCCAGACGACCTCCTCGCCAGCCTGCCGTTGATTCATTTTCCAACAGCCTCGCACGCCAACGCTGCATCTTCGCCACGATTTCGTCGTCGTCCGGTTTCGCCGCATGCAATTGCTCCACCAGCCCGAAGACCCACGCGGGTACGACGTCGCCGAGCGCCCGTTCGTCTTCGCCATCGTGCGCAACGACGCGCGAAGAATCCGAGTCGTGGAACCAACTGAGACACTCGGAGAAATAGGCGAGCCTTCCCAATCGATCAAAGGGAGTACATGCCGTTTCGTTGGCGCCGAGCGATTGAGTGTGTGCGACAAGGGAGCGAGTTCGTTCTGCGGCGACGCGCCAGCTGTCGAGCAACTCGTCCGAAACGGTAGAAACTTGCAAGCCTTGATCGAGGCAGTCAACAAGCCAATCGCAGTTCCAATTGGACAGGTCAGCTGCGCTCGTCGGCGGACCCGCAAGACAAGCTTCGTTCGTGCAGATCGCCAGGCCCAGCAACCATGGCTCATTCAGGATCACCTGGCTCAGAAGGCGCGGAGTTGATGATGGATCATCGGCCATCATCCGCGAAATCCAGGTGATCGATGTGGGCGGAAGCGGCGTCGAAAGGGTCGAACCAAATCGCAATGTTGGATAGAGCGGCACAACGACCTCGCACTTGGGCCGTATCGACCCTTAAGACTCCAAAGGCACCCGCATAAAAATGTAGCCGGAACCGCCAACGACTCGACGTCATAATGACGCCGGGGCGTGGCGAATCCGGCCACAATACGTTTCGTTTACTCGCGTCGTTTATCAGCGAACGGAAGCAACAACGCACTAGGCGCCCGTTTTTGCTCGTTCGATTTCCAGCAGGTCGCAGGATCGCTCCATCAACTGGTCGATTTGAAACGGCTTCTGCATGAAGTCGTTCGCACCGGCAACCCTGAGATCTTCGATCTTGTCCGCTTCGACCATGCCTGAGATGCAAATGATCTTCACCCTCTGAAGCGTCTCATCGCTGCGAACTCGCTGACAAACTTCCTTGCCGTTGATATCGGGAAGCATGACATCGAGGACGACGAGGTCAGGTCGAAACTCCTTCACCAACATACCGGCGTCGAAGCCGTTGTTCGCGGTGCGAACATCGAATCGGCCATCGCCAGCGAAGGCGTCGGTGAGCATCTCCACTACATCTTCGTCATCGTCAACCACCAAAACCTTACGCTTGCCGCTCTCCAATGCGTCCGTCGGGATGTTGTTGTCCCTCATGAATGCGTAGAGCTGTTCGCGCGGAATGCGGCGAAAGCGGCTACCCGGCACGCGAAATCCCTTCAGCGACCCGTTGTCGAAGCAACGAATGATCGTCTGCTGACTCACCTTACAAATCTTGGCTGCTTCACCAGTCGTAAAGACTGTCTTCGTGGTCATGGTGTTGTCACCATCCTTCCTGGCCATCTGGACTAGTCCCGTTCAGGCACCCTTGCCCGCGGGGAAATCAAGGCACGACCGCGTCTTGCGCTAGTCCTGTACTCCCAGATTCCGTGGTGTGCGTAGTTAACACACCTTCCTGTTTCGTTCCATCTAGTAAGCTCTTCCGGTTCTCCCGAGATTACCGAATTTGCCAACCGCAGGAATTATAGCGGAGCCTGAAACTGAGTCAAGATCGATAAAAACGACGTAACCTATTCACTCAAAACAGCTTACGGCTAACGACAGAATAGCGACTTGAATGTTGTGCGAATTCCCGTAATTCAGACGCCCACGGTCAGCTAGTTAGGCCGCGTGATGTGGGCAAGATCGGGGCGTTAGAACTTAGCGTGAACTGACGCTTTGACGCCAACTTGGCGCGTCGCAAAAACTCAGTCTATCAATCGCCACAACCTTTCATCCCAACCTATCGACGACCGCTTTCGAGATAGGCCAAGACGAGCGCGATGTCGGCCGGAGTGATACCGCTAATGCGGCTCGCTTGATCGAGGCTTGCCGGGCGAATGCGTCCGAGCTTCTCACGTGCTTCGTTACGCAATGAGGCAACGTGCTCGTAATCGAACGATTCCGGAATGCTCTTCTCGGCCAAGCGCCGCTGGCGATCGATTTGCTGCTGCTGTCGTTGGACGTAACCAGCGTACTTCACATCGAACACAACTTGCTCAGCGACGTCAGGCGCCGCGTCGGCTAAACGGGGCTCGCGCGCCACGAGCGACTCCCAGTCCGATTCAGGACGACGAAGCCACTTGGTGAGAGTGACGCCTTCCGATGTGGTCTGTTCGATCATCTTCGTAAATTGCTCGACCGAGTCGACTTTGGCCTGCAGGCGGTCCATGCGAGCTTTGCCGACGAGCCCCGAATCGTATGCGAGCGGAGTCAATCGCCGATCGGCGTTATCTTGGCGGAGCAGGAGCCGGTGCTCAGCGCGGCTCGTAAACATTCGGTACGGTTCATCCACACCGCAGGTTACCAGGTCGTCGATCAACACGCCGATATAGCCTTGGTCTCGGCTGAGCACGAGCGGGCTTGAATCACGCTCGGCAAATGCGGCGTTGGCACCTGCAATCAAACCTTGCGCGCCCGCTTCTTCGTAGCCCGTCGTCCCGTTGATTTGCCCGGCGAAATAGAGTCCTGCGACCGACTTGGTTTCTAGAGTCGGCTTGAGTTGATCGGGTGGACAAAAATCGTATTCAACGGCGTAGCCGTACCGCATGATCTGTGCGTTTTCGAGGCCGGGCACTAGCCGCAACATTTGATCCTGGACATCGCGCGGCAAGCTAGTCGAGATCCCGTTGACATAAACCTCGTGAGTCGCTCGCCCTTCTGGCTCAAGGAACAACTGATGGTGGTCGCGGTCGGCGAAGCGAACCACTTTGTCTTCAATCGACGGACAGTAACGCGGACCGCTTGAATCAATTTGCCCGCTATACATCGGCGCGCGCTGCAAGTTGTCGCGTATGATCGAATGGACTTGGTCGTTTGTGTAGGTGATCCAACACGAGAGCTGCTCGGTTGTGATCGCATCATTGAGAAATGAAAACGGCTGCGGCGTCTCGTCTCCGGGCTGCTCTTCGGTCTTGGAAAAATCGATAGTGCGTCCGTTCAGTCTCGGCGGCGTGCCGGTCTTGAAGCGTTCGAGCCGAAAGCCGAACCGTTTGAGCGCCGAGCTGATGCCGCCCGTCGTGCCTTCGCCGGCTCGGCCGCCTTTGGTTTGAGCTTCACCGGTGTGCATCACCGCCTGCAAGAACGTGCCGGTCGTCAGCACAACTCGCTGGGCGGTATACAGAGCGCCGCCCGCGACCTGCACGCCCGTCGTCTTCCAAGTTCCGTCAGGCCGCTGATCGGCGAGAATGTCGAGCACCACTTCTTGTCGAAGGTGCAGGTTCTCCTGCGATTCCACTCGCAACTTGACATCGTGTTGATACGCCCGCTTATCGGCTTGTGCACGGGGACTGTGCATCGCAGGCCCCTTGCGCCGATTGAGCAGACGGAACTGAATGCCCGTGGCGTCCGTGGCTTCTCCCATCACTCCGCCGAGCGCGTCGATTTCGCGAACGATCTGCCCCTTCGCAACACCTCCGATTGCCGGATTGCAGCTCATTTGAGCCACGGTATCGACGTTGGTGGTGAGCAGCGCTGTCTTGGTGCCGAGCCGCGCCGAGGCCATCGCGGCTTCCACGCCCGCATGGCCTGCGCCGACGACAATGACGTCGTAGCGATAGGAGGGTGCAACGTTCATCAAAGCCGTATCAAATCCTCGCGGCTATTTCTTATGGACCATGTGGCAAGCTTTGCAGTTAGCCGCTTTGCCCAGCTTGGCGCCGGCACCCGCTTTGCCTTGCTGAACGCCCTTGGCTGCGGCCAACAGCGCATCGCATTTGGCTTTCCAGCTCTTCGCATCACCTTTGTGCGGCTTCTGTTTTGACATGTCGGTCAACATCGCGATCAGCGTCTTGACCTCTTCCTTCTTGGCCTTGCCGCGCGCCACTTTCTTGCACAGGTCGCCCTTAAACCCCTTTTTCATCACGTCTTCAATCGAGTACTTAAACTTCTTGTCCTTGTCGTCATCGGCCTGTGAGGCAACGCAAGTGAACGACAACACAACGAGACAACTGGCGACACATAGCAGCATGCGATTCATTTTGGATCCTTCATTGTATTGTACTCAAACTCAACATTCGCGGTACCAAATCACGGCTCGTCCTCAGCCCAGGCACCAGAGCATGATAGCAAGCGAACGCGGCATCCGCACATCTTGGCGAGCGATATACAAACTCGACAAGCTTGCACCAGCAAGGAAAATTGCGTGTAGATTCACTCGTTCAATGGTCCAAAAAACCATTTTGTCCATTGATCACGGGCTAGATCTCAGCACTCTAACTGCCCTCGATTTTCTAAGTCGCGGAGTCGTTTTCAAATTGCTGCCGCTCGTACTCGTCGAGCAATCGCTGCAGAGCATCGTCGTTGCGAGTTGAGTTGGTGGTGATTCCGCCGTAGTTCAATTTCAAGCTCCTCTGTTTCGAAGTGCGTTCCTGAGACGCGCTAATCTTGAATTCAGGTTGGCCTAACGAGGCCAAGATCGGTTGATCTCGTCATTATTGGACGACGCTGAAACGCGACAACCGGTCGCGACCGCGAGAACCCGCTTAGCTCACTCATTCCCGCTGGCAACGCGGTTCGTAACCGCGTCATAGAGTTCGCGGCTCAACGGTCCTTTTGCGGCCGCGGTCACATTGTCGGCCAAGTGAGCGAGGTCGCTTGTGCCGACGATAATGGTATCGCAATGCGGGTTCGTAAGCGTGTATCGAAGAATCAGCTCGGCGCGACGCATGTCGGCGGGAAGAACTTCATCCAATTTGGCTCGCGCCCAAACGTCGTTGAGTGCGGGGCGTTGAATTTCGGCGTCCGGTCCGCCATGGGCGATGCCGCCGCGAATGATGACGCCGGCACCCGACTCCGCCGCTCGCGAAATCAGCTCGTGATGTTGGTTCGCGAGGCATGAATAGGGAATCTGAAATGTGTCGAACAGATTCAGCTCAATCAAGCCCGGCAAATGGGGCAGCGAGCTCGATGCGCCGAAGAATCGAATCAGACCTTGATCGCGAAACTCAATCAGCAGTTCAATAAGTCCTTCGCGCTGCAAGGTCGTCGCGTCTCCACCGTGAAACTGCAGCAGATCGACGTAGTCGGTTCGCAGTCGCTTGAGGCTTGACTCGATGTTCCGTCGGATCACATCCTTCGACCAGACATGTTTGATCTCAATGTGATCTTCATGTTGGACATATGCGCAGCCACACTTGGTCGCAAGATAAAACTCGTCGCGCCGCGCACTGATGTATCGGCCGATCCGATGTTCGCTGACGCCGTAATCGGGCGACGTGTCGATGAAGTTGACGCCCGCGTCGAGGACCGAGTTGAGCAGTTCGTCCGCGGCTTCTTCGTCAACGACTCGGACGCCCCAAGTATTTGGGCCGCGAATGCCCATGCTGCCGAAGCCGAGTCGGGTCACTTCAAGGCCCGTTTGGCCAAGCGATGTTGTCAACATAATAGGATCCGCGGTGGCTGGGGTTCCACTCAAAGGCACGTGGACGTCGATGTGATAGACGAAGCGAATCGACAACTCGGACGGGCGGAACCTTCATCAGGCCGCGCGGCTTTCTCCATCTTCGCCTTCATTCTCACCACTCGCGTTTTCGCTGTCACTATCCGAGCCCTGATCTTTAGTCGAATTTGACTTGAGGTTGAAGAGGCCAAAAATCTCTTTGTTTGAAAGACCCGTTGTGCGAGGGTCGCCCGTGTTGGAGAGAATCATCTCAAACAGCTCGCGTTTCTCTTCGAGGACTTGGTGGATCCGCTCCTCAATGGTCTCGGTCATCATCATCCGAGTCACGGTCACCGGGCCGGCGGCGCCGATGCGATGGGCGCGGTTGATCGCCTGATCCTCGACGGCCGGATTCCACCATCGATCGAACAAGAATACGTACTGACAGAATTGCAGGTTGAGCCCCACACTTCCGGCGCCGTAACTCATCAACAAGACGTTCTTGCTCGGATCGTTTCGAAATTGATCGATGATCGCGTCTCGCTGACGACTGGGAATCTTGCCGTGATATTCCAGCACGCCCATGTCAGGCAACCCGTCGCGGATTTGATAGAGCGACTGCACCCATTGGCTGAAAATAATCGCCTTGTGCCCGCTCGCGGCGACCTCGCCAAGATCTGCTTGTAGCCGTTCTAACTTGCTGCTCGCTTTTGTCGTCGGGTCAAAATTGCAAATCTGTTTGAGACGCAGCACAAGTTGAAAGACGTGTTGAATCGTGAGTTCGTCGCCCAACTCGGTCAGGCGAACTACACCTTCGTCTTCGGCAATCCGGTAAGTCGCCCACTGTTCGGGCGTGAGTGTGAGTTCAGCGTCGCGATACATTTTGGGCGGCAGATCTTTCAGGACCATATTCTTCGTTCGCCGCACAATGAAATCGCCAACAGCCTTTCCCATGCGTCTCGGCGACATCTCCGATCGCAATTGCCCCGGCGAGACAAAATCAAAAATACCAACCAAATCTTCCGGGCTGTTCTCAACGGGAGTTCCGGTCAACGCCCAACTACGGGATCTAGGAATCGCTTTGACAACTTGACTCGTCGTGCTCGACTTGTTCTTGATGCGTTGAGCTTCATCTAGTACGACAAGATCGAAATGCCGAGACTCGTCGTTCACCAGATCTCGATCGCGCATCAAGAGTTCATAATTCGCGATGACGACCGGCGTCTCCTGCCGCGCCCATTGGAACTCGCGACGATTTCGATCACCTTCAATCACACCGACCGGCGTCTCCGGTGCCCAAAGACTGAATTCTCGCATCCAATTCGTGACAAGCGGCTTTGGGCAAACCAAAAGCACGCGACGCAGTTCGCCGGCCATTAGCAACAGGCGAATCGTTGTGATGGCTTGCATCGTCTTCCCCAGGCCCATCTCGTCGGCCATGACGGCGGCGAAGCGAGTGTAGAGGAAGGCAATGCCCTCATACTGATACGGGAACGGATCGAACGGAAAACGCACCTCGCCCGTCGAGACGATGTGCTCCAAAGGCGGCTGCAAAACGTAGAACAGCCGATCCTCCAGCTTCACAATATCGGCCGGTGGTGCCAGACGCGTGCTTGAATTTGGCTTCGGCGAACGAGACGGCGGCCTCTTCGCAGATTGCTTCACCAGTTCAGTCAAGCGCGCCGGGGAAGCCGTCTCAGGAAATGTAAAGCCGACGGTTCGAACCGGTGGGGCCTTAATCTGCATCGAGACGGATTTGAGCGATGAAGCTGCCCCAAAGCGTTCCGATTCGACATCCACTTTGACTCGCCGATTGGCCGCGCCAATCATACCAGTCGCGAAGACCTTGACTCGCAAATCCAAGCGTGCTCGGGCGAGCTTTGGCGGGTCCGACTCGAGCGACCAAGTCTCCACGTCCACCGTAGGCGGGTCAACGGATGGGCTGGTCTCTCGCGGTGATTCAGAGTTCATTGCTCTTAAGTTTCTTCGCACAATGAATGGTGCTCATGGCAACACACCGAACAGCCAGCGGCGCGCCGGCAACAACCGAACCGTCATGCCAACGACGAAGCGGGTGTTATCGCTTCCCGCGTTTAGCTTCGTCCACCGCTTCGCGAATCCGCCCGAACGGCTCAGCAAGATCGAGCGAGCAACAAGATTCCCAGGCGGCTTGAATCGAACCGACATCGTTCGCATAGTCAGCTTGAACCGAAACCGATTGGCCTCCGATCGTGAATCGCCTGGCCCCGGAGAGCCCGGCATGATCGTGGGCCGCATCGACGCGGTACTGCCTGTCGCGACGATCGTCCGCCTCGCGAGTGTCTCCAGCTTGCTCGTCATCCTCATCAGCATTCGATTCAACTCGCCCAGGCGCAGAATCGACGAGGACAACGGGACACGGAATGAACGGCCTGACCGACATGACAGAATCGTGATCCGTGCAAACGAACGCCGGCTTGAGTTTTGATTTCTTAACCAGGGTTTGCCCGATTTGCTCGCCGTACATGAACGGTTCAAGTGTTGGGCCGAAAAGGATCTGCTGGGCGCGATTAGGCTTGACGGGCGCGGTGCAGTGAAATTCGAGAGGTCGACCGACTGCGTTGAGGACCAAATATCCGCCGACCAAACCGTGATCGGCGGCGCTGACAACCGTCAAGAACCCTATCGATGACAATGACTTGGATCCGCTAGCACTCATAGGCTGGTAAAACTCGTTGTGGGTTGAGCCGGTGGAATCATTCGTTTTTGACCGACAAGTCCTCGATGTATTTTTCGCTGGGCCGGTCGTTACGCGCAGGGCCTGACGTTGCTGCGCAGGGCCTTACGTTGCTGCGCAGGGCCTTACGTTGCTGCGCGGGGCCTTACGTTGCTGCGCGGGGCGACGCGCCTCCTAGTGAAGACGTAACGGCGCTATTGATGCATCGGGTGACAACGCCGGTTGACTTTAACAACGACAAAAAGTGTGCGGGCAAGCCGGGCGATTTGGGCTAGGCAGGGATTAGCGGCTGTCGCGATTTGCAGCGCGCCTTCCTAGCTCGAAATACTGAAGTTTCTAACCGTACGGAGGCGAGTCGCGCATCGAATTCTCGCGTAGAGAGATAGGGAAGGTGCAGTTGGATTTGTTTCTCGACCTTAACGTCGCACGAACATGCAAGCCGAATTCCTGCTTTCGCGCGAAGTTTATTGGCCCCTGCGGGCGGATGCTCGACAAGAGTCGCGCATTGTCTATACTGGAACTCGTTCCATCGTCGAGGAGACTTCAAGAGATATGACACAAGACTCGCAGCAAGCCCCTGTCTTTCGCATTGATGTCACTACCGACTCGAGCTCCAACGAACCAGTTTCAGCAAACGGAATCGTTGTTGAGTTACTTCAGCGACTTTTGGAAACCCAGGAAAGACAGGTTGAGTTACTCGAAGACCTCTCGTCTCAACTCTCCTCGGCACAGCGTCAGCGATCGATCGAGTTGAATCAGTGGCGTGAAGCGAATCCCGAGTTATCACGAGCGTGTCGCGTTTCGGCCGAAGCGCTGAGCCGCGTGCAAGCTGAGTTTCTTCGCACGTTGACCGAAGAGGTGCTCGATAGTGAAGAGCACTTGGTTGAAGGCGAATTCATGCTGAATGAGTTTGTCGATCGCTTTGGCCCTCGACTGGCCCATCTCAATGGCGTGCTTCAAGTTCTCTCGCAACTGAGCGCAGCCCCGGCGACAACCTAACTGTCGTCGGCTGTCGTGTAGTCGTCCGAAATGTCGTCGGCTGTGCGATTTGCAGGAAATTCGCGGACATGAGCAATCAGCGGTCTCGAATTTGAGTCGAGCCCCAGGCGGACTTTGATGAGTTCAGCAGAACTTGTGGCGACCAACACTCGCGACGGAATCCGACTCGACGGGGCGATGTGGGCGGCGACCGGCGAGCGTCAATGGGACATTGATGCGGCCATTCTTCTTCATGGCGTTGGCGGAAACTTCTACGGCGGCGGCCTTTTCGATCCACTAAGCGATCGACTTCGAGCTCGCGGCGTCGACGTGCTGCGCGTGAACACTCGCGGGCACGATGGGCATTATGTTGCCGGCACGGCCACGGGACGGCGCCAATTGGGCGCTGCTTTCGAGATCGTCGATGAGTGCCGACTCGACATCGCCGCTTGGATTGGGTTTCTCGAGAAACGACAACGAGCCGCGACGGAATCCGAATTGCCAATTCGGATTGCTTTGATCGGCCACAGTTTGGGGTCGGTGAAAGCAATTTACAGTCAAGCATGTGAACCTGACGACCGCATCGCGGCAGTGATTGCCTATTCGCCCGCGCGACTTTCGTATGAGCTCTTTATGACGAGTGAGAGTCGCGAGCCGTTCAGCCAATCGAGTGAAGAGGCAAAGCGAATGGTCGCCGACCGGCGCGGAGAGCAATTATTCCAAACGAAGTTTCCATTTCCGATGTTGATGTCCGCTTTGGCTTATCTCGACAAATATGGACCTAAAGATCGATATGACTTTGTCAGGTACATCGCCGCCGTTGCTCCGCGAACCTTGCTGATGTTCGGGGAATTGGAATTGGCCAGTGGAGGCCCGGCATTCGCGGGTGTTCCGGATGTGATACGAGGTCTGGGTGATTTACCGGCGACGATCGAGATCGCGGAACTCGCCGAAGCCGACCATTTCTACACCGGCGTTCGGGACAAAGCGGCCGAATCGGTGGCTCAGTGGATGGGCGCTCAGTTCGAAATCGAGCGGTAGCGAACGAGGCGGGATCGATTTCGCCTCTTGTTTCCGCCATTCGGCTCAGCTATTTTCAATTGCCCACGCCTGCTTGGCGTTCCCACCTTCCTGACGCGAAGTCACCTCCCGAAAATCGGCTGACAGCCCGACGACTAGCGTCACTGATATCTCGAACATTGACCACCCTCACGAGGCCCCCCGATGAGCAATGCGGAATCATGTGTTGAATTGGAGACCGCAGTCACGGCAGCGCGCGAACGACTTGACGCCCATGCCGTGGAAACCGTGCAATGGCATTTTCACGACTCAACTGGCTGCCCCTTTTGGTTGGAGAAGAAGTCGGAGCTGAGTTTTGACCCGCTGACCGAAGTCAAATGTTTCGAGGATTTGAAGAAGTTTCCCCTGTTCGAAGACGAATGGTTGCGCGGCGGCCCAGTCACTCGCTGGGTGCCGAAAGGTCTGGAAGGTAAACCGGTCTACGTTTTCGAAACCGGCGGCACAACGGGGATTCCGAAGAGCCGAATGGTTATTGAAGACCACTGGACTGACTATGAATTGTTCAGTGATACGTTGCCCGACAAGTACTTTCCCAAAGGCGCCAACTGGCTGATGCTCGGTCCATCGGGACCGCGTCGCCTTCGTCTGGCGGTCGAGCACCTGGCGCAGCATCGAGGCGGAATCTCGTTTTGCATCGACCTCGATCCGCGATGGGTCGTCAAACTGATCAAGAAGGGGTGGATGGAGCACCTCGAGGAATACAAGAAGCATTGTATCGATCAAGCGATTACGATCCTCTCGGCTAATCACAACATCAAGTGCATGTTCGCCACCCCGAAACTGCTCGAGTCGATGTGCAATGCTTTGGAAGAGCAAGGCAAGTCGTTCGCCGATACCGGCATCACCGGCATCTTCTCCGGCGGCACCGAATTCACTCCCCAATGGACTCGATTCTGCGTGGAAGAGTTTTTCGGTGGACCGCCGGAAGAGAGCGGGATCTTCATGACGCCGACGTACGGCAACACATTGATGGGACTGGCTTGCAGTAAGCCGGTTACCGCAGCTGAGAATTACAAAATCAGTTACTACGCACCACAACCTCGAGCCGTAACCGAGGTCGTCAGTTTCGACGACCACAACGCGACCGTACCTTACGACGGGACAGGCCGAGTTAAGTTGACGACGCTGACCAAAGAGCTATTCGTTCCCGGGTTCCTGGAGCGGGACGAAGGCGAACGCGAGGTGCCGTTCGATACCTATCCCTGGGACGGAGTCAGCGGAGTGCGCCCGTTTCACGAGATCGCGTCGGCCACGACGGTCGGCGTCTATTAACGAATTTTGCAGCGATCTGCGCAAACGCGACGAGAGCACGATGAGGCTGCGCGTTTGTGGGAATGCGGCCGCAGTGGAAGAGTGAAAATTGAAGAATGCAAAATGAACAGCAAGACCCCCAACGAGCTTGCTCGTTGGGTGAACAAGATTACCAGCTAGGCAACATAAGAACGTAAGCCAGACCCCAACGAGCTTGCTCGTTGGGTGAACAAGATTACCAGCTAGGCAACATAAGAACGTAAGCCAGACCCCAACGAGCTTGCTCGTTCGGTGAACGAGATTACCAGCTAAGCAACATGCAAACATAAGCCAGACCCCAACGAACTTGCTCGTTCGGTGAATCAGATTACCAGCTAAATCAGCTTCAACGCGAAGCAAGACAAAATAACGAGGAGAGAATATCGTGTTAGAGATTCCGGTCATCCGCTGGGGAAAACCTTACGAATCATTGGACGTCACCGACGTCAAGCATTTCGCCACGGGTGAACCGATCGCGAAGGTCCACCAAGCCAATGGCGGTATCATCAAACGCGACTTGCGAACGGCTCAAAAGGCTCGCGACATTCTCCGTATGATCCCTTGCGATGAGTTGATCGCGCGTATCGGCAAGGCGGCCGATTTGTACGAGAGCGGCACGTTGCCGATCGGTGACGGCAATCAGTCGCCCGACGACTTCGCCCACCAACAGTCCTCAACGACCGGGCTGCCTGAGCACATGTGCAAGGCGAACATGGCGAAGAACTCGTTCGTGCTCAAGAACATGACGACCATCCTCGATTGCTTGACTCGAGGATTGCCGCTGGACGTGTTGACTCGAGGTTGGGGAGTGGAAGATCGCGGAGTGGTCGTGAGCTACCAAGCTCAAACGCCCATTCTGGGCGCGGTGCTTCCGTCGAACAGTCCCGGCGTGCACACGTTGTGGCTTCCCGCCATCCCGCTTCAAATCGGATTGGTGCTCAAGCCAGGTCCGCAAGAACCGTGGACGCCCTATCGAATGATGTCTGCTTTTAATGAAGCGGGCATCCCTAGTGAAGTCTGGTCGATGTATCCGGGCGAAGCAGAAGCCGGCGCGGCCGTGTTGGAATCTTGCCCTCGTTCGATGATCTTCGGCGGCACGCCAACGGTCGATCGCTACAGAGGAAATCCGCGAGTCCAAGCGCACGGCCCAGGCTTCTCCAAAATTTTGCTCGGTGACGATGTTGTGGACGATTGGGAAAAGTATATCGACCTGATCGCCGAGAGCATCTACATCAATAGCGGACGAGGCTGCATCAATTGCTCGGGCGTCTGGGCGTCGCGTCATACGAAAGAAATCGCCGAAGCCTTGGCCGAACGAATTGGACCTGTGGAAGCACTACCGCCAGAGGACCCCAACGCCGGTATCGCCGCGTTTACCGTACCTGGAATGGCGCAAGCCGTCTGGGGCATGATCGAAGCCGACCTGAAAGAAAACGGCGTCACCCACTGCACCGAAAAATTCGGTGAACGATTGGTCGAAAAAGAACTTTGTGCTTACTTGCGTCCAATGATCGTGCACTGCGAGTCGAGTGAAAAAGAAATCGCGAAGAAGGAGTACATGTTCCCCTTCTCAACGGTTGTCAAATGTCCTCAGGACGAGATGCTCGCCAAAATCGGTCCGACACTTGTCGGCACAATCATCACAGAAAATGAGGCGATGATTCAGGCCGCCAATGACGCGAATCACATCGATCGATTAAATATTGGACCGATTCCTACCAGCAAACTGAATTGGCTCCAGCCGCACGAGGGCAATATTATCGATTTCTTGTTCCGATCTCGAGCTTACCAGGTGCCTCAAGAAAAAGTTGACGCGCTCAGTTAAACACCGCTGGCCGACTACGATTCCAGTTGCGCTGCTCGCTTGCTGACGCCTCTCCACACACGCGATTCACGCACGCCAGCGGGCGAGTCATTTTTCGCCAGAGCTCACACTGCTTACGGAGCTTTGAGAGGCGCCGCAGCGGAGGCAAACGGGAACGGCTTCGTGAGCGGCGAAGCGGACCGACAGAGAAGACGTGACGTCTACGCGACGTTCGAGGAGTTTATGTTGTCAGATGCCGAAACAACGCGCTTTGATTTTCGAGCACGGACGCGGTTCGTGTTCGGCGCGGGCGGGATCGATCGACTGGGTGAACTAGCCGGCGAACTCGGTGCCAGGCGAGTGCTCTTGGTTAGCGATAGCGGCGTGGTGCAGGCCGGCCACACTCAGAAAGGCCTCGACGCTTTACAGAAAGCGGGAATTGAGGTCGTGACGTTTTTCGACGTCCACGAGAACCCTTCCACTCTGGATGTGGAAGCGGGCTTGAAGGTCGCCCATCGGTACGATCCCGAGTTGATTGTCGGCCTCGGCGGCGGCAGTTCGATGGACTGCGCCAAGGGCGTCAACTTTCTCTTCAGCAACGGAGGGAAAATGCAGGACTACTGGGGAGTCGGCAAGGCGCTCAAGCCGATGCTCCCGATGATTGCCGTGCCAACGACCGCCGGCACGGGAAGTGAAGCCCAGTCGTTCGCTTTGATTTCGGACGCCGAGACGCATGTGAAGATGGCCTGCGGCGACAAAAAATGCTCGTGCCGTATCGCGATTCTCGATCCCGATCTGACGGTCACTCAGCCGAAACGCATCACGGCGTTAACCGGCATCGACGCGATTGCCCATGCGCTCGAGACGCTGGTTACGAGCAAGAGAAATCCAATGTCGCTGGCGTTCAGTCGCGAGGCTTGGCGGCACCTCGGCGGCAATTTCGCCACCGTGCTCAGCGAACCCGATAATGTGGGGGCTCGAGGTGAGATGCAATTGGGCGCTTGCCTAGCCGGACTTGCGATTGAAAATTCCATGCTGGGCGCGGCTCACGCACTGGCCAACCCGTTGACCGCCGAGTACGGGATCGCGCACGGGCAAGCGATTGGCGTGATGTTGCCGCATGTCATCCGTTTTAACGCGGTCGAGATTGGCGAGTGGTACGAGGACTTGTTGAAATCGACCTGCGAAGGCGACGGGTTTCCCGCCCAGGCCGACGGTCCGAACGGGCTGGCCGATTTCGTCGCCGATCTCGTGGAGAAAGCGGAACTGCCGGGTAAACTTTCAGATTGCGGCGTCGCTGAGGAAGAACTTCCCGCCTTGGCGGAGGCGGCCATGAAACAATGGACCGGTACGTTCAATCCGCGCAAGCTCTCCCCGGAAGCCCTGTTCGAAGTCTATCGACAAGCGTTCTAATGCAGCTGGCCGTTCGTATTGCGAGTCACGAAAGAGGTGAAGCGATGGAGAATTCGGCAAAACGACTAATCGTGTTGGCCGTTATCCTATTCACAGGTTGCAGCAAACTCGCCAACCAGGCACTGACTCAGCCGCTGACTCAGCCGCTGACTCAACCGCTGACTCAACCACCGACGCAACCACCGACGCAGCCACTAGAAAAAGCGCAGCCAAGCACCCGCCCGTCGCCAACGGCAGCCGCGCCGGCACCGGCCAATGCCTGGCCGATGGTTCGAGGCAACGCGCAGTCGACGGGCGTTTCCGCTGCAACGCTTCCAGACAAACTCGAATTGCTTTGGAAGTACGATGACGCAGGCGAGGCCGGTTATGAAGCGACGGCGACCATCGTCGATGGCGTCGTTTTCATCGGCGACCTTTACGGCACATTGCACGCGTTAAACCTCGAGGATGGCAAGCCGATCTGGACGTTCTTGGCTGGCAAAGTCAGCGGCTTCGTCGGATCTCCGGCGGTTGCCGACGGTCAAGTGTTCGCCGGCGACATCGAAGGATTCGTATACGGCCTGAACGCCAAGACGGGCGAAAAGATTTGGGAGTTCGAAACTCAAGCCGAGATCGGGGCGGCGCCAAACATTTATCAAGACAGCATTCTCATAGGTTCGCAAGACGCCACTCTCTATCGGCTCAAACGCGACACGGGCGAGCTGGTCTGGAAGCATGCGATCGATGACCAGATTCGCTGCACTCCGACCATTGTGGAGAACCGCGCGTTTGTCGGGGGATGCGATGCCCGTCTGCACGTTATTGACATCGACAAAGGCGAGTCGCTTGCCTCAATTGAGTTGGAATCTCGAACGTTGGTCACACCAGCGGTCGAGGGAGACTACGCATATTTGGGCACCGAGGGCGGCGTGTTTCTGGCCGTTCATTGGCGAGATGCGGAGGTTGCTTGGCGACGCGAGGACGACTCAAATGTCCAGCCTATTCACAGTTGCCCAGCCGTTCAGGGTGACCTTGTGATCTACGGCGGGCGCGACAAGCGGCTCCGAGCTCTCGACGTCAAGAACGGCGAAGAACGTTGGTCTTTCGCGGCCAAAGGCCCAATCGAGGGCTCGCCTGTCATCGTCGGCGACCATGTCTATTTCGGCTCGGAAGACGGGCGGCTGTACCGAGTCAACTTGAAAACGGGCAAATCGGATTGGCAACGTCAGCTGGCTGGTAAACTAAGAGCATCCTCGCCCGCAGTCGCGGATGGACGACTCGTGATCGCAACCGACCACGGTGTGGTCTATTGTCTGGGCGAAAAGAAATAATCCAGAGGTCGATCCGCAATGACGTCCGATTCAAAAACCGAAGTCGGCAGCTATTTCATTTCCAACTACCCCCCGTTTTCTCAATGGAAGCCGGAGAACGTTGGGCAAATCCGCGATGCGCTCAACGCCGCTCCCTCGGCCGATACGCCGTTGGGCCTGTACCTGCACATTCCGTTTTGTCGCAAGCGATGCAAATTCTGCTACTTCAAAGTCTTCACGGACAATAAAGCCAGCGATATCGAGACGTACGTGCAAGCGCTTTCTCGAGAGATTGAGCTAGTTAGCCAATTGCCTGTCATGGGCGATCGTCCGATTCGATTCGTCTACTTCGGCGGCGGCACTCCGTCCTACCTCAGCAGCAAACAATTAACCTCGCTCGTCGACCGGCTTCGCGCCAACATCGATTGGAGCTTGGCGGAAGAAGTGACGTTTGAATGCGAACCAGGAACGCTTTCCGAATCGAAAATCCAAACGCTCAAGCAGCTCGGCGTGACGCGTTTGAGCCTCGGCGTCGAGAGTTTTTCGGATCAGATTTTGGAGGAGAACGGTCGAGCTCATTTGTCACATGAAATCTATCGCGCGTGGCCTTGGATTCGCGATGCGGGTTTCGACAACGTCAACATCGATTTGATTTCCGGCATGGTTGGCGAGACAACCGAGAACTGGCACGACACGATTCGGCGAACTGTCGAGATGTCGCCGGAGAGCGTGACGATTTATCAAATGGAGTTGCCTTACAACACGGTTTACTCGCAAGACATCCTGGGCAATCAAGTCGCAACGCCAGTCGCCGATTGGCCGACGAAGCGCGAGTGGGTCGATTACGCGTTCGACGAGTTGGCTCGAGCTGGTTACCACGTCTCGAGCGCGTACACGATGGTCAAGGATCCGAGCCGGGTCAACTTCAGCTACCGCGACAATCTGTGGCGCGGCAGTGATTTATTGGCGACTGGAATCGCCAGCTTCGGCCACGTCAACGAAGTGCACTACCAAAACTTGACCGAATGGAACGACTACATCGACTCGCTGCTTGAGCGATCGGAATTGCCGCTCGGCCGAGCTCTCACGCCGACGAAACATCAGCAGTTAATTCGTGAGATGATCTTGCAACTCAAGAGCGGCCGGCTCGATGCAGGCTACTTTCGCAACAAGTTTCAGGTCGAAATCCTCGACGACTGGGCGGCCGAGTGGGCTGCCCATCGCGACGCGGGAATGCTCGATTACCAAGGCGACGAAATCAAATTCACTCGGAAAGGGTTGTTGCACGCCGACGCTTTGTTGCCCGTCTTTTTTGAAGCGGAGCATAGGGGAGTTCGTTATACATGAGCAACGAGCTAGTGTTCATGATGGGCGAATTCGAAGCGATCTTTCCCACGGACCGACAATACGCAAAAAACCACATGTGGGGGCAAGCGACGGAGACCGCTGACGTTTGGCGTTTTGGATTTTCGGCCTACGCCGTTCGATTGTTGCAGGACGTCTACTTTCTCGACTGGGAAATCGAACCGCCGGCGGAGGTAAACCAAGGCCAGCAATTCGGTGCCATCGAAAGTAAAAAAGCCGAAAGCGACTTGTACGCTCCGATCGGCGGAGAATTGGTGACATTTAATCAACAGTTGATGGAAGACCCTTCGGCAATCAATGTAGACAAGTATGTCGGCGGGTGGTTATTCGAAATCCGCGGACCGGCGGAACAACTGCTGTCGGCAAACGACTACCTGGACCACTTGGAGTCTGTCTGGGAGATTACCCAACGGACGATCAAAGGCCAACTCAACTCATAACCTCCTAGCTCCCAACCCTAACGGCTACTCCCATGGCAAATCGAATTGCCGTCGTCATATCGCAAGGCCAAAGCCGCAACCCTGTCAAGCGCCAGCTTGAGGAAGATTTGGTAACGGCCTTGATATTCGAGTCGGGTCTTGACGTCACCGTGATTCCCAACTTGTATGACCTGGCAAAAGACGGCACCGGAATGCTGGCGATGCAGGGAGTCAAGGGACCGATGGTCGTCGTCTCCTGGCTCTACGCTCGCGCGGCGCATTGGGTGCTCGATCGCAACAATATCCACGGTGCCGCCGGGCCTGTCTTGCTGACAGCCGAAGAAGAAGACGAGGACGACGACGAAGCGGCGCCGGAAGAGCCGGTTGAGGAAAAAGACCGAGTCATTGATCAACGCGAGATTCCAGATCGAAAGATTTATTGTCTCGATTTTCGCGCAAGCGAATCGGTCGATGACTTTGTCAGCGAGATAAAACGGATTGCCGCGGAAGCCGCAACGAAAGTCGTAACGCTGGGCGAACTCGGCGCCTTCCCCACCGCCGCGCAGCAAGCCAGGATTGTCTCGCCGACCAACGACACGGCACTGACTCAAGGCGCCGACGGCGCGACAACGCTGGAAAACGCCCAATCGCCGCACGCGCATCCGCAGGCCGACTCGGACAATGGAAATGGCAACGGTACCGGCTCGTCGGAGAACAAACCCGTCCGTGTTGACGAACAAGCGGGGCGGCGTTGGTATCCGGTGATCGATTACGCTCAATGCACCAACTGCATGGAGTGCATCGATTTCTGTCTATTCGGAGTCTATGGCGTCGACAAAGTCGATACGATCTTGGTGGAACTGCCAGACAATTGCCGCAAGGGTTGCCCGGCGTGTAGCCGAGTCTGTCCAGAGAACGCGATCATATTCCCACAGCACAAGACTCCCGCCATCGCAGGCGCCCCAGCCACTGAGGGAGCGTTGAAGATCGATCTCTCCTCGCTGTTCGGCCGACCCGACTCGCTGGCAACCGCCGCGAGCGAACGAGACGAGCAACTGGAGCTCGCCGGAAGAGATGCGGTGGGAATGACCGTCGGCATACCCAAACGTCAAACCGAACCTGCTCGCGAAGAAAACGATGAACTCGATGACCTAATTGATGAACTCGACGAGGCCGACCTTTGACGCTGAAACGTCCTCGCGCTCCACTAACCGCCGCCGCTTAGTCAGGATCTGCTCACATGTATTTTCGAATGGCGAAACGGCTGCTGCTGGAAACTGACAAACGGTTGGTTTGGAAGCTGGTTTGGAACATGGGCGTGAAGGGTTTTCTCTCGATACGCAAACACAAACAGCGATTGAAGAAGGGTGAGTTCTATCCGCCGTTTCTTTACATTTCGCTTATCAACAGCTGCAATCTGCGCTGCCAAGGATGCTGGGTCGACGTAACGGCGAAGCAGTCGAAAATCGAAGTCGATGCGATGAATCGTCTTATCGACGAATCCAAGGAAATGGGCAACTCGTTCTTTGGCCTGCTGGGCGGAGAACCGTTCATGCATCCGGAGATTCTCGACATCGTCGAACAACATCCAGACGCCTACTTTCAAGTCTTCACGAACGGCCACTTTATCACCGATAAAGTCGCCAAGCGGATGCGCAAGCTTGGAAATATTACGCCGCTGATCAGCGTCGAAGGCAACGAGATCATCAGCAATGAACGCCGAGGCAAAGGCGATGTATTTAGCGACACAATGAAGGGATTGCAAAACTGCCTGGACAATAAAGTCATGACGGGCGTTTGCACGAGTCTGTGCCAGTCTAATTTCGACGACTTGCTGAACGATGCCTGGGTCGATCGGCTCATCGACATGGGCGTTCTGTACACCTGGTTTCACATTTACCGTGTCGCTGGCCCCGATCCGAATCCTCAACTCGCACTCACGCCCGAGCAGCAGCGAAAGGCTCGGCAGTTTGTTGTCGACACGCGAGCGACCAAGCCGATCGTGGTGGTCGACGCTTATTATGACGCCGACGGCAACGCGCTCTGCCCAGCGGCCACGGGATTCACCCATCACATCAGCCCCTGGGGCGACATTGAGCCGTGTCCGGTGATTCAATTCGCCAACGACTCGATCTACGACGATCGCCCTCTCAAAGAGACATTCAACGAATCGGCATTCTTGACCGATTTCCGAGAGACAGCGGCCAAGTCGACTCGAGGCTGTATCATTCTCGAACGCCCCGACCTACTGAAAGAGCTTGTCGAGCGTCATGACGCGCGCGACTCGACAGCCAGGGCGGAAGCGATGAGTGAACTCGAAGCGCTCACGGGACGTTCTTCACAATACAGCCCCGGAGATGAGATTCCCGAGCGGAGTTGGGCCTACCGCATCGCCAAGAAGCTTTGCTTTAATGACTTCGGCACCTACACGAAACACTTCCAAATCGAAAACTGGAAAGACACTCGAGGCGAATCGCGTGAGTCGGATCTCGTGCAGATTAAGTGAACGATGACTGCAGTCAAACTGCGTTCTCAAACGATTAGCGGCTCTGGATTTCGATCAACCTCTGCGTGGATATCCTAATTGGCATGGACAACAACTGGACGCCCACTTCCTGGCAGTCGAAGCCGATCACCCAACAGCCGAACTACGACGATCCGCAAGAGCTCGAGTCGGCCCTCGCCAAACTCTCTCACTTGCCGCCGATTGTTACGAGTTGGGAAGTTGAGAATCTGAAGAGCAATCTGGCGAAAGCCTCGCGAGGTGAAGCGTTTCTGCTGCAAGGTGGAGATTGTTCCGAACGATTCGACGATTGCGACTCCGCCACGATTGTGGGGAAACTCAAAGTGCTACTGCAGATGAGTCTCGTGCTCGTCTACGGCTCCAAACGGCAAGTCATACGCGTGGGGCGAATTGGCGGGCAGTACGCGAAGCCTCGCTCAGCCGATTTGGAGACACGGGACGAGACAACTCTGCCAAGCTACCGCGGCGATCTGGTCAATTGCACTCCATTTACCGAAGAGGATCGGCGGCCGAATCCGGAACTCCTGCTGCGTGGATACGAGCGAGCCGCGTTGACGGTGAATTTTATCCGCGCACTCAGTCAAGGCGGCTTTGCCGATCTCCATCACCCTGAGAATTGGGATCTGGAATTCGTTCGACGCATGGAGCGTCCCGAAAAATACGACGCGATGTTGAAATCGCTTGGCGAAGCAGTTCGCTTCCTCGAAGCGATCGTCGATGTATCAGCGCCGGAGCTTGAACGCGTCACGTTCTATACGTCGCATGAAGGACTGCATTTGCACTACGAGCAGGCGCAGACTCGCACCGTGCCCAATCGTGACGGCTGGTACGACTTGACAACCCACATGCCCTGGATCGGCAACCGCACGCGATCTTTGGACAGCGCGCATGTCGAGTACTTTCGGGGAATTCAAAACCCGATCGGAGTGAAGATCGATAAACATGTCGACCCCGACGAAGTGCGTGAGCTTGTCGCGGCGCTCAACCCGAGCAACGAAGAGGGTCGCGTCACGATTATTCATCGTTGCGGGGCCGACTCGATCGCGTCGAGTTTGCCAGCGGTCATTGATGCCGTGCGGAAGGCAAAGGCCAACGTAGTTTGGTCATGCGACCCGATGCACGGGAACACGTTTACAACCGACTCGGGCTGGAAGACACGCCCCTTCGACAAGATCTTCCGGGAACTGAGCGACGCGTTTGCCATTCATCGCGAGTGCGGATCCCATCTGGGCGGCGTTCACCTCGAATTGACCGGTGACAACGTCACCGAGTGCATAGGCGGCTCCGGCGACGTGACCGAGAGCGACCTACCGACCGCTTATAAGAGCAACGTCGATCCCCGCCTCAACTACGAACAAGCGATGGAAATCGCGTTCTTAATCGCCGCCGAGATGAACAAGTAACATTCGTCGCCATTAACAACCCGATTGCGGACCCCTAGGGCGCGGGAAGGCGGCAAACAAAGCCCCC
>CAZMNY010000009.1:193128-202763 GCA_964567745.1 uncultured Pirellulaceae bacterium
CGCGCCGCCCCCCCGCCGCCGTCCCCCCCCCACACCCGCCATTTAACCCCCCGACTAACTACGCCACTCGGGATGGTATCGGATGCCGAGTGAAAGAATGCGTTGGAGGAGTTTCTCGTACGAGATTCCGACTTTCGCGGCGGACTCGGCCAGGTCTTCGCCGTAGGATAGGTTGGGATTCGGATTGGCTTCCAACACGTAGACTCGGCCGTCGTCTGTCATCCGCAGGTCCATTCGCGCGTAGCCGCTTAGGCAGAGCACGCGATAGACGCGTTTGCAGAGCTTGGCGATCTTGACGTTCTCGGCATCGCTGAGTCCTTTGGCGGCCTGAGTTTCGACGCCCAATTTGCGCTGATACTTGGGATCCCATTTAACTCGAGCCGTGGCGATATTGGGAATGTCTTCGGGAAGGTGCTTGAAAGTCATCTCCCATACCGGCAGCGTCTCGAGACGGCGGTTGCCCAACACGCCCACATACAACTCGCGGCCCTCAATGAACTCCTCGACCAACGCGTCGGTCTTGAGTTCCTGGTGAATCAGTTCGACTCGAGTCACGAGGGCCTCGTCGTCGCTCACAATGGAATCTTTGGTGATGCCGAGCGAAGCCTCTTCGCTGACGGACTTAACGAGCAACGGGTAGGTCAATCGTTTGACGGGTTTGATGCGTCGCTTGCGAGGATAAACGACAAAATTGGGCGTGCGAATTCGATGGTATGTGAGAAGTTTCTTGCACAGCGCCTTGTCGTGGGACAACATCAGGCCGCGAGGATTGCAGCCTGTGTACGGCTGGCGCATCAGCTCCAAATACCCGGCCACATGCATGTCATAGACGGCCACCCCATGGAACTCTTCGAGCAGATTGAAAGTGACGTGAGGCTTGAATTCCTTCAACGCGCTGCGGATCACGCCCAATTCGTCGCTGACCCCGAGGCTCAACGTCTTATGGCCCATTTCCCTGAGCGTGTTGAGAACGTCAAACTCGGTCTTCCAATTGAGAATCTCCTCTTCGCTGTGCCCCTCCATCGATTCGGGCGGCACAAGCTCCTCGTCCATCAGAACCAAGACACGCAGTCGTTTCATAACACGATCTTGTGGTTGCCGCGGTGAAGATAGTTCATCGTTTGGACGGTTAGCATAACCTGAGCGTCGCGCTTTGCGATATCCCAAGATCGATCCAGCCGCAGTCTCAACTGGCGGGCGCGATCAATCAACTCACTGAGAATTTGATCGATGGTGTATTGATGTTGGCCGGTCCACTCGGCGACAACCTCGCGCAGCTCCTTGCGAATGCGGTTCAAGAACACGGCGGCCGACTTGTTCTTCGAATACTCGGGCGCCGAGGAGAAAAGTCTCTGCAGATCGAAATCGTAAAACGTCTCGCCGCCCAAACCGTAGCGAGCTCGCTTCTCTTGATAGTGCTCTCGCAATGTCTTGCGAATCTTGCGAACCGGATCAACTCGTGATCGGCTCCTCACTTTGCTCGGCTGCCCTTGAAGCCCAGTCATCAATTCGTCGACATACTCCAACTTCTCAAGAACCGGCCAGTCCTTGTACTGCGCTCGCCACGGTGAGCGAGGTTTGAGCCAGACTGCGAACGTCTCGGCAAAGTCCTCGGCGGGGTGGCTCTGCGCGTACCATGACTCCAAATGAAGAACGTAATTCTTGCTTCCCGGAATCGCCTGATACGAATCCGGATAGGGTGCCGACGCTTTGCCAAATACAGATTGCCATCGCCGCCTTCGACTCAACCGAAACGCCGTGTCAATCGCGTGACCGGTCTCATGCCGGAGGATTCGCATACACCAATCTTTGCCGCCACCCTCCACTTCCAATACCTGCGATCGCTCAAGCCGCTGTAGACGGCGGTGAGCCATATAGAAGGGGATGGCGATGCCGGGGATGGCGTCGGGAGAAAACCAATCATCCGAGAACCAACAATGCGGACGAAGGCGAATACCGCGACCCTCGAGCTCGCGATAAATCCGCTTGATGTGAACCGCCAGCGGGCTCTCTTCCACTTTGACCTTGAGGTCGCAGATCCGCATGTCCAGCAACTGCTCGTCGCTGTAACGCGCCCACTCCGGTTCCGCCGGACGAACATGCATCAACTGTCTCGAAACATTCTTCACAGCACCGTTCTTCACAGCACCGTTCGTTGCAACAACGTTCTTCGCAGCGCCATTCTTCGCAGCGCCGGTCGTTGCCACACTCGTTCGCGACGCGCCGTTGAGCGATCGATTTTTGGACGTCCCGTTCTTGGACGATCCGTTCGATGAATTCGGTAGGGACGACGTTGTCGTATTGGCCTCGCGCGCAGTCTGCCGTCGGGCGGTTGTCACGCGTGTCGATTTGGGTCGAGCTGCTCGAGGCGTCTTGGATTTGCTGGCCATGCGATCCGGTTCGTGTCGAGTCGCTGTGGATCGTGCAAGAGTTTGCGCCGTGGTCGCTGTTCAGCAATGCGAATGCACCGAACAACAAACGCCACGAGGCCCGCTTCGCCTGACGATCTGAAGTTCCTTGAACGGATTCCAGCCGACTGTGGAATCTAAACTTGAATGACGTTCGTGAACGACTCGTACTGCCTTGTTTTTCCTAATAAGGTTGTCCGATTGTAGGAGGGATGTTGGTCGACAACTAGAGAACTTTTGCAGGAAATGCCAACTATTTTTTCGACGTGGCTCGGCTCACTCCATCGCGCGACTGTCGACCGCAAACGACCCGCCCAAGGCTTGGCGAAAGTCAGCGGAACATGCCAGTGGATCGTCGTCCAAATGGGAGCCGATCTTGCTTCGCCCGATCGTCTCGAATTGGTGCCTCGCAGAATTCGACAGACCGAACGGTCTTACCTAGACTGGGTAAACTGTGAATCGATGACCAAAGCGCCGAGGCCGGCATTCGCTAGCAATTCCGAGTCCACCGAAGCTCACGCCGAATTGCGTGCGCAGACGGGGACAGCGACCTTGGCAACTGGCATCCCCGCAACTGGCACACCTGACTGGCTTCCCTCGCAATTGGCCCGCCGATGACAATATGTGGTGACACGGTTTCACCGGCTCGACTGTACGCAGCCTTGCAAGCCGCTCGGCGCGACCTACTTGGCGAAGCGGAAGCGGGCGGGGTGTGGACCGGGCAATTGGCATCTTCGGCCGTTTCCACGGCGACGGCGGTCAGCGCGTTATCGTTGGTTGCGAAAGGGATCAGAGAATATCGCGCGCGCCATCCCAAGGACGACTCGGACAACCTCGGTTTTTCCCTGGAAACGATCGATTCGTGGGTTTCCAGGGGCGTCGAGTGGCTCGGCGAGCAACAAAATCCGGACGGAGGCTGGGGCGATACCAACCTCAGTCACTCCAATATCGCCACCACCATGCTGGCCGTCGCGGCGATCGGGCTCTCCGGAGCATCGGCCGAGCGAGCGGCCCAACTCGAGAGCGCAAACGCCTATATCGACCGTTTGGGTCGACTCGATGGCCTTCGTCAGCGGTACGGAAAGGACAAGACGTTTGCCGTTCCGATCCTGACCAACGCCGCGCTCGCCGGGCAAGCCGACTGGGCCGACATCAGCTCTTTGCCGTTTGAGTTCGCCTGCGTGCCTCAGAGCTTCTATCGCTTCATGCAGTTGCCCGTCGTTAGCTACGCCATCCCCGCTTTGGTTGCAGTTGGGCAAGCGAGGTTTCACCATCGACGGCCTTGGAATCCGATCGCGAGATTCGTTCGCAGTATGGCGAGGGTGCCAAGCCTTCGTGTGCTCGAGAAACTACAGCCCGCCAGCGGAGGATTCTTGGAAGCCACGCCGCTGACCAGTTTTGTCGTGATGAGCCTGGCGTCGATCGGTCAAATCGAGTCGCCGGTTCTTCGCGAGGGTGTCCGTTTTATTCTCGGTTCAGCACGTGAAGACGGAAGTTGGCCCATCGATACCAATCTTGCCACGTTCAATACGTCCTTGGCGATCAATGCTCTCTCCAATGGCGGATTCGATGTGGCCACCCTGCCCTGCCTCGATTGGCTGTTGTCGTGCCAAAATGTCGCTCGCCATCCATTCACCGGCGCGGCCCCCGGCGGTTGGGGTTGGACCGACCTGTCCGGCGCCGTGCCGGACGCGGATGACACGCCTGCCGCCTTATTGGCCTTGGCCGTTTGGCGCAAGGCGCCCAGTTGCCGCGACGAGGATCGCGAGCGGATCGACAACGCCGCGGCCAGCGGATTGCGGTGGATGCTCGACCTGCAGAACCGCGATGGCGGCTGGCCCACATTCTGCCGCGGTTGGGGCAAGCTCCCGTTCGATCGGTCGGGCTCCGATTTGACGGCCCATGCACTACGAGCGGCCGAGGCCTGGCGGACCAAGCTGAGTTCGCTGCCCAAGCCAATGTACGGCCTGAGCGTAACCGAGTCCGAGCTGCAACAACGCGCAGTAAGGGGCCAGAATTACTTACGGCGTCAGCAACAGTCCGATGGCCACTGGGCACCGCTCTGGTTTGGAAATCAGGACCAAAGCGACGAGGAAAACCCGGTGTACGGCACGGCTCGAGTGCTTTTGGCCTACCGCGATTTGGGTTGGAACGAGTCCAAAGAGGCTCAGCGGGGTTACAGTTGGCTGGCGAGCAACCAAAATAAGGATGGCGGCTGGGGAGGAGGCGTCTCGCATGAGCGTGAGCGAGGGACCACCAGCAGCGTCGAGGAGACGGCCGTCGCATTGGAGGCCTTTCTCAGCCATCCGGGCGGAAAACACCGCGAAATCGCCGAAAATGCGACCCGCTTCCTAGTCGAAACAACCGAATCTGGGGGGCACCGTAACTGCTGGCCAATTGGTTTTTACTTCGCCAAGCTGTGGTATCATGAAAGGCTGTATCCGCTGATATTTAACGTCGCTGCGCTCGGCTTGGCGTCCGCTGAAAAACAAAACGGAGACTCGCCGGGGGGACGGACATCGTCCGAGAAATAAGAACCGACCGAAGAACGACATCCTTGAAATCCTGCTCAAGCGTCACGAACGATTCGACGGGGTCCGCCCCAAGGTACTAGAATACCAGTAACACCGAATCGCAATCGTCGAACCTTGCAACAGGGCGAACCTTGCAACAGGGCGAACCTTGC
The DNA here is from genome assembly GCA_964567745.1 of uncultured Pirellulaceae bacterium. Classification (GTDB taxonomy): domain Bacteria; phylum Planctomycetota; class Planctomycetia; order Pirellulales; family Pirellulaceae; genus CAZMNY01. Next base: position 198,223 of record CAZMNY010000009.1, read on the forward strand.
AACAGGGCGAACCTTGCATAAGGGCCTCCACCGGCCCGATGACCACAACGTCAAGCCCACCGATTCAAACCGTCAATCACGATTCGCGATTGACGATCCCCAAAGCCCAATGAAGCCGGACTGCTGTCACCACATCAGGTGCGATAGCTTTCACTGAAGGACGACACCTTGGCAACCGCACCCGTACAACCGGCCGCTGAAGCCGGAGCGCCGAAGAAGCGATCGCGCAGGCGCAAGACGGCCCATTTGAAAGATGTCCCCCTGTCGAAACCGCTGCGCGAACATCTCAAGAAACGCTGTGAAGAGGTCGCCGACAAACTCGACAAGTCGCGCCCCCTGTCCAAAGACGAAATGGAAACGATCGTCCGGAGATTGTTGGCTGAGGAAAATCAGCCGGAAGGGTTTCTCGGTTGGGCGATGGTGATGTTCGCCTCATCGTTTTGGCGAGACCAAGTCGCCGCGACCGCCCCGGACCGCCGACTGTTCTTGCTCCCACATTGCCTCAAGCACGCCGAGGGATGTCCTGCCGACTACGACGAGTTCGGCTTGGACTGCAAGACATGCGGCGCGTGCAGTATCGCCGATTTTCGCGGACTCGCCGAAGACATGGGCTACAAGGTGCTCGTGGCCGAGGGTTCGCCGATCGTATTGAAGATCATTCTCAGCGGGCACGTCGATGCGATCGTCGGCGTCGCCTGTCTGAACGTGCTGGAAAAGGCCATCGACAAGATCCTGCTGGCCGGCATTCCATGCACCGCAGTGCCTCTACTTTCAAGCGACTGCCGCAACACATCCGTCGACGAAGATTGGGTTGACCAAATGTTGCGTGTTCAACACACGCCAGCGGCCCAACACACTCAGACTTATGTGCATTTGATTCGAGCTGCGGCGAGACTGTTTGAACCCGCGGAACTCGATCGGCTCGCCCCGCGACTTCGAAGTACGGCTGACTTGACAGGGCTGAGTAAACGCCCCGTTGGAAGCCTCGACCCAGTCGCCGGCACGGAGTCGTTGGCCTACGAGTTCTTGGCGAAGGGCGGAAAGCACTCGCGGCCATTTATTACGCTCGCCGCATACGATGCGCTGACGGGCGGAAGCGGCTGCGGCGCGGACGGCACCGAGTATATTGCGTCTCTGCCCGACGCGATCAAGCGAGCGGCGATGTCGATCGAGACTTTTCACAAAGCATCGCTCGTCCACGACGATATCGAAGACGACGACGAATTCCGTTACGGCGTCGAAACCATGCACCGGCGGTTTGGAGTTCCCACGGCGATTAACGTCGGCGATTACCTGATCGGATTGGGCTACCGTCTTGTCAGCCGCGAATCAAAGGATCTCGGTGCCGATACCGTGGCCGACATTCTCGATTCACTCGCCGCCGCCCATATGAAGCTCTCTGAGGGACAGGGCGCCGAATTACTTTGGCGCGACGCCTCGGACAAGCGGCTCAAACCGATCGACGCCCTGAAGATTTACGCGCTCAAAACATCGCCAGCATTCGAAGCCGCTCTGTACAGCGGAGTGCGACTCGCTCAACCGGTGGACGAATACGCGACGCCTATCAAGCACTTCTCGCGAAACTTGGGAGTCGCGTTTCAAATACTAAACGACTTGAAGGACTGGCTGGGAGATTCGGACAACAAACTGGCTGTGGGCGGAGACGTGCTCGGCGGCCGCCCGACCCTGTTGTGGGCGATGGCCCTCGACGCACTACCGCCAGCGAAGCAAGAAGAGCTCTTGGCGCTCGCTGATCCCGCCTGCCCTCAAACGGACATGCAACGAGTTCAAGGCATCCGCGGCCTTTACGAAGACGCTCAAGTTTTCGACAAGGCGATGCGTCTCGTCGACAAGCATCAAGAGCGAGCTGAGGCTGTTGCGGATGAAATCGAATCCGAAGACTTCCGCCGTATGCTTTACTACTTGATCGACACCGTTCTGGAACGGCCACAACAGCCGGCCGCACCGGTGCCAGCGATTGTCAATATCTCAGCCATGCCCAATACGCCGTCGAATACGCCGTAAGCATTGCGCCATAGGCCCTTCTCCGCACAGGCCGTCGATGCCGAGCGCGATGCGATAAACAAAACGGCCTCACGAGATCGAAAGTGAACATCGGCGAATGACGCCCCATTCCATGACTAAGCACGAACGGATTTGAAATCGCAATGTCGTCTCGCCCTGTGTCGCCTAATTTGGATTGCTTGATCAACCTGTTTTACGCTGACAATGCGTCGGACCTGGGCGAATTCACCGAGGTGGTGAGTGACGAGATGCCCGAGTGGTTTCGGAGCTTGATCGACCACAACGAACACATGACCGTTACGGTCGAGTCGCACCACAACAGCAGGGTGGATGTGGAGGTGTTGGAGACGACCGTTAGCGATGAGCATTACTCGCGAAAGATCTTGCTTCGCCGCCAAAGCGACCAAGCGGTCGTGCAATTCGGAATTGTTCGTCTCTGCTTTGACTACGTCGACGACGAAGTTCGCCGGGAAATCGAGGCTCAGCAAACGCCGCTTGGCCGAGTGCTGATTGAACACGATGTCCTTCGTGAAGTACAGCTCACCCGACTGTGGCGAGTCTCGGCGGGAGACGATCTCGCGGCTGCGCTGCAGCTGGAGCCCGGCACCATTGTTTACGGGCGAACGGCTTTGATTTACTGCAACGGCGAGCCGGCCGTTGAACTGCTCGAAATCGTCACTCCCCAATGATTCGGCGGCGAATCCAAGACGCTATTTAATTCGCCCCATTTCCGTCTGACACTCAACGCGCGAAGCAATATGACCAGTGAAATCACGGACGACTACGACGTTATCGTCATCGGCGGCGGCCCGGCTGGCTGTACGGCGGCCGCGTTGATTGCCGAAGCAGGTTGCTCGACGCTGCTGGTCGAAAGAGAGAAAACGCCCCGCTTCCACGTCGGGGAATCGTTGATGCCGGAAACCTATTGGCCTCTTCAACGATTGGGCTTGCTCGAGCGGATGAAGTCGAGCGGGTTTGTGAAGAAGGCCAGCGTGCAGTTTGTCAGCTACACCGGCAAACAATCCGCGCCGTTCTTTTTTCAGAAACACGATCCGCGAGAGAGCTCGACCACGTGGCAAGTCGAACGCTCGAAGTTCGACAAGATGCTGTTCGACAACGCCGCCGAGAAGGGCGCGCATTGCTGCGATGAAACTCGCGTGCTCGAAGTGCTGTTCGAGGGCGATCGTGCGAGCGGAGTCAAGCTTGCTCGAAAAAATGACGAAGCGAAACAGGTCACGTGCCGAGTGGTTGTCGATGCTAGCGGACAACAGGCGGTTCTCGCCCATCGGCTCGGTTTGCGAGTTGATGATCCGGCGCTGAAGAAAATTGCGGTCTGGAATTATTTTCGCGACGCGTTTCGCGACGAGGGCGAAAACGGCGGCGCCACGGTCATCTTGCACACCGAGAAGAAGGAATCGTGGTTCTGGTACATCCCGCTGTCGAACAACATTACGAGCGTCGGCGTGGTCGGCGACGCCGACTACATGTTGAAGGACCGAGGCGACGCGGCGCAGACTTTTGCGGACGAGCTGGCGATTTGCCCCAACATGGCCAACCGCCTGAAGGACGCCGAAACGACTGACGATTTTCGAGTTGCTCGCGAGTTCTCCTACCGCACAACTCAGCGATCGGGCCCCGGTTGGGTGCTCACTGGCGACGCTTACGGATTCATCGACCCAATCTACTCGTCCGGCGTCTATTTCGCGCTGCAGTCCGGAATGCTGGCGGCCGACGCGATCGTCGAAGGTCTGGCGAGCGACGATCTCAGCGGCGAGCAGCTGGGCAAATGGACTGGCGACTTCGATCGCGGCAGCCAGTGGATTCGTAAATTGGTCGATGCCTACTACACCGACGACTTTAGTTTCGGTCGATTCCTCAAACAGCATCCGATGCACACGGGCAATCTGACTGACCTGCTCATCGGCCGAATCTTTACCGACGAAGCAGGCCGCATCTTTGACGACATGACTCCCGCCGTCGAGAACGCGAAACAGCAGATGTAGTTGAGCGTCGTCGTCTATCTCTGCGGCGCCGTCTAGCAGCTGCGAATCTTGCTCACCGAACGAGCAAGCTCGTTGGGTGAATCAGATTCAACGCTAAGCGACTCAAGAAATCCTAGGGCGTTGCCCGTAGGCTACGTTGAGGTAGGCCGTTGGCCAACAGGTGCGCGGGGCGACGCGGACAGTCAGTAGAAGGACGGTTTGCGGTCGACGACTAAATCAACAGGCCGCAAGCTCGTTAGGGTCTCGGCTGCGCGTTGCCCCGCAGGGGCCCAACATAACAGCCCAGGGGAAGTCTTGAGGCGAAGCCACAATCGCCGCCCTGGGTTCGTCGTCGCCATGAACGCGGCCCTGAAAGGGCGAAACAACCGCGAAACAACCGTGCATCGCGACGATTCGATCACGTCGTCACTGGCGAGGGTGTAAGTGTCACGCCCATTCAGGGCTAGTGGCTAGATTAACATCCAACCCAGGGCGGCGCACTACGGCTTCGCCGGTAGTGCTTCCCCTGGGCTG
>CAZMNY010000010.1:0-15371 GCA_964567745.1 uncultured Pirellulaceae bacterium
AATCCCCGAGAAACTCAGGCGCGATTGCCACACTGATGTCACGCGCGTAGCCAGCCATCGAGCGAGTCGGCCGAAACACTCTCGATTACTCACCGGAAACGCACCACTCGACAAGCGTGGCCAGCGGCGCAACGGGACACGGCGAAGTGCGGCGGAGGTCGGCAGCTTCGTCGGCATTCTTCGTAAAGGCAACGTAATCCCCCGGCGTCAATTCGTTAAGCGACACGTCGATTGGTAAACGCCATTCCTGCTCCGCTCGCCAATCAATGGCGCCGTCGTTCGACGAGCCTAACTGAAAGAACAACTGTTGATCATCGGAGAGCCGCGTCCAAAGACTATCGTCGTCCGCGTAAGCGACCGGTCTCGCTCCAATTTCCAATAGTGCCTGCCGCGAAAAGCAGAGCCCGTAGGGCTCGAAATCCCATCGCATTCGATGCGGACGGTAGACTCTCGCGCTACTAACCCATTCCAACGAGGAGGCTGAAAGGCACACAGCTTGATGGCCGCCTCGCAACCCGAACTGAGTACGCGCGAGCAATCGCCTGTCGAGAATTCTCTTCAATGATGCAAACGCATCGCGAGGCTCGCAGGTCGCCAGTATTTCGTCAAGGAACTGTCGCTCGCTCTCCATTGGCCACGGCCCGCTCGGCGCTCGCGTGCAATGCAGTAACAAGGGACGTTCGAGCAATCGGCGAATCACCAGATCATCTCGGGCCTCATCTCGCATCGATCGCGCCCGCGTCGATTCAACTAGATCATCATCAAGACGCAGTTTCGCATCATGTCGCCGAACATCGACACCCGCGTTGAATAACGAATTGACGAATCGATCGTCGTCCGATCTTAATTCGAGCCAGCAGCATGTCGGCGCGTCTGTCGCTGCCTTCTCCTCTAGCAATTCGCAAGTAATGCCCTTGGCGCGAACATTTGGGGCAAACAACAAATCCGAAAGCGCGGAAATCAGCCGATCCGCCAACGCCACTTGCCGCTTCTTTTGCTCGCCCCCGGCATCCCTCGCTGCAGTCGGCGAGCTCCCTTGAGACTTGTCCCCCAAGACAATGGGCGAGATGATTGCAGTCGCCGTGAGTTCATCTTGCCCTGCTGTAACTAACGTCTTCCACTTTCGCCAACTGCTCGCCGCCGATTCATCGATGACGATCGAGTCGATCTGCGACCTTTGGATTGACCGTCGAACGAGATCGCATTGAGGCGAAGACTTGGCAATGAAGACGACGTCCAAACACGTGTCGAGCTCACGAGCAATCTCGCGAAGGCCGATGGAGAAATGACGAGCCAAGTCGGGGCGACGACCAATTCTTGAGCCGATGACGCCGATGCGCCGCCTCAATCTTCGAGGCGAAATGGTCCAGGCGATCAGCCGCCCATCGAGCGGAGGCGGTGCCCATTCGAGACCGCCCCCATGATCGTGAAACCGTCGCCAAAACTCGGGAAGCAACGCGCCTGCTCCCCGATGACTCAGCAGGTCTCCCGAATGACCCGGACGAATCGCATACTCAACCGCGTCACAACTCGCTCCACAAGGCTCTACGTACGGCTCGCCAAGATGGCACGCGATCAGCCACTCGAGTCCAATTGCCTTGAGTTCCCGGCGCTGGCTTGCCTCCTCCTCCCGATGACTCGTCCTACTGTTCGGCATTCGTCGAGCCTCCTGTGCTCGGGCCTTCTGAATAGTCGAATTTGTCCCTCAAGTAACGACGATAAGAAATCCTTCGCACAATATGATGTTTGGAGAAGAAGTCGGACGATGTAGATTTTGTGATTGTCTCGAGTTCTCGCGCGAGGGTGACAGACTGTTGTTCGACGGCCTGTTAGGATCAGGACATGCCACTGCTCATCGACGGTTACAATCTCCTCCACGCATCAGGCGTATTGCCGTCTCGAGCAGGTCCGGCCACTTTCGAGCGTGCTCGCGGCGCGCTCCTCTCTTTCTTGGCCAAAACGCTCACGGACAAGGAACGAAGCAAATCCGTAATCGTCTTCGACGCTGTCAACTCGCCACGAGGCGTTGCGGACCGATATCGATTTGAGGGGATCTCGGTTCGCTTCGCGCGCGGATACGAATCCGCTGATGATCTGATTGCCGAGTTGATCGACGAGCACACCGCCGCTCGGCAACTAACCGTGGTCTCCAGCGACCACCAGGTTCAGCGAGCAGCGAGGCGGCGAAAAGCAAAACCGATTGATAGCGACGAATGGATGGCTGAGTTGACTCGGCGGAAAGTCCTTGCACGCAACTCACACGCAGACGACGCCAAACCACACCTTCCGCTCAGCCCCGCAGAAGTGCAACAATGGCTGAACGAATTCGGCGAATCGGATTGATGCTGAGCAATCAGACCGACTCCGACGCGACGCTACTTGTTTTCCCATTCCTCTGGCGCAATCGACGACTCGATGAGAGTCGGGCCGTCATGGTCGAACGCCGCAATGACCCGGAGTTCAACTTGTTCGACGGTGTCGGCGCGGTAAGCAGTCACTCCCATCGATTCGGCCAGCTTCACGAAGTCAATGTCCGGTTTGTTGATGTCCATCCCCACGAACTCGCCCTCTTGAGCCGCCGGCAGGTCCATCGATTCTGCGCCCGACTTGAGGATGCTGTAGCCCGAGTTGTTACACACAACAAAAACGACTGGCAATTTTCGACGGGCTGCCGTCCACAACCCCGCAATTCCGTACATGGCGGCGCCATCGCCAATCAAAGCAAGCACTGAACGCTCAGGCCACGCCAATTTGACTCCAATTGCACAGCCAATTCCCCACCCCAAAGTCCAGCCTCGCTGAGCAAAGAAACCATTGGTCTGTTTGATTGCGCCGAGCCGCTCGAGCGTTGTGTTGGTCGTCGTGACAGCCTCCTCAACGACCGCCGCGTCTTCGGGAAGTACGTTTGCGATGGCTGACATAAACGCGAGAGCTGTCATTGGCTGTGAGTCGCGTTGAGCTTCGATGTCCTTCTGCAGTCTTGTTCGAGCAGCGAGGTGCTTTTTGCTCCACCGCTCGCGTCGCCCGGCCGCCGCCGTCCGAAAGCTGTCGTCCGACATCGAATCGATTGACGAACGCAACTCGCGAAGTGACTCGTTAATGTCGCACGCGACTGGCGCCTCAGTTGCCACGTTCTTGCCCAACTGCCAAGGATCCTCGTCCAAGTGCACAACGGCGAGGCTCTCCGGAATCGGTTGGGCCGGCTCGTGGTAAACGTACTGTCGCAATAGGTCCATACCGACGACCAACGCCGCGTCGAACGATGCGAGTCGTCGATGGACGTCATGCGACCAAAGCGGCAACACGTCGCCTCGCAGAGGATGATCGGCAGGGAAGCCAAGGCGGCCGTGGTTCGCCAGCGACTCCTGATAGACCGGTGCGCCCAACGCGTCGGCGATTGCAGCGAGCGGTTCAAACGCGTCGCGATCGCAAACACGGCTGCCTGCAAGTATCACGGGATTGCTGGCGCCCATGAGTACTTGTCGAGCTCGTTCGAGCGCGTCCGTGGGCGGGCGAGTTCGGTAGTCGAGCATGCGGATCGGGCGTAGGTCCAACTCCTCGGCAACCTCCAATTGGACATCGACGGGGATCGAGAGGAAGACGGGCCCTGTTGGCGGAGTTAGTGCGGTTTCGACTGCCCGGCGCAGTTGTGTTGGCAAATCCTCGACTCGCGACACCTCGGACGAATATTTCGTCCATGGCGAAGTGACCGCGACAAGGTCGCCCGCGAGAATGGGCTCTTCTTGCCTTAATCGCCTATCCTGTTGGCCCGCCGTAACCAGTAAGGGCGTGTGTTCACGATACGCGTTGTAGAGCTGCCCCATCGCGTTGCCGACGCCGCAACTTGCATGCAGATTGACGACAGCAATGGTGCGGGACGCCATCGCGTACCCATCGGCCATCGCCATGACGGGGCCCTCGTGTAACCCGAGCACGTATTCTATGCGGGAATTGCCAACCATCGCATCGTTTAGCGGCAATTCCGTCGTTCCTGGATTGCCGAAAACGTATCGAACGCCGAATTCACCGAGCAACTCCAAAAACGCGTCTATTCCTCTCATGCTCATCCGTTTTTCCATCTATGACGGATTTCGAGTCCGATTGGCTGCCAAAATCCCATTGTCTTCTCTGCTAACAGCCCGTACAACCGCCATACACTCGTGTCGTGAGGCGATAGGAAAATTGGCTGCAAACGCCGGATAAGCTTGCTCGAAACACGACATCCATCTAAAAAGGACGTATCGATCCACAATGCCGTGCGGCTCCGATTCGGCTGGTAACAATTCGGCGGCGGCAAAATCGTCTCGGCGAATTGGTCAGCATCCACTACCGCCGCGATGGACGCATTCAATAGCGAGTAAACGCCAGGATGAGCAATCGACTTTTTTTTGAGGATCTAGGAGTCGGTGACCAGTGGACGAGCCACGGTCGCACGATTACCGAGACCGATGTTGTCAATTTCGCCGGCATGACTGGCGACTACGATCCTCTCCACGTCGATCGTGAATACGCCGCCGGCACTCCGTTTGGCAAACCGATTGCGCACGGCCTGTTGGGACTCTCGTTCGTGGCCGGCTTGGGCAGCCATAGCCCGTCCGTTGCGACCGTGGCGTTTGTTGCGATTCAGAACTGGGAGTTTCGTCGCCCGACACACATCGGCGACACCGTTCACGTTCGCTCCGAGATTCTCGCAACTCGCCCCAATGGACGCCGTTGCGGAAGCGTGACTTGGAAACGCGAACTCATTAACAATGACGGACTCGTCGTTCAGTCTGGCATCTTTGAAACATTGGTCTCCACCAAACTTTCCAAGCCGCTGCAGGCGAAGTCGAAAGAGACCGTCATCAATACGCCTCATGTGTTTCATGAGCCGGAAGTGCGGCGATAGATTCGCTATTGACCGCAGTAGACGCCACGCGATCGCGCCGCGTCAGTCGAGCATTCGGGCGCCGGTTCCATTGAGACTGGAAAACAGACACCGGCCCTGTTCCAAGTGCGAGCCGGTTGCGATGTCCTTATCGAGCAAGACAGCGCCGTCCATGTCCACGAAGTCTAGCATCGGCAGCAACTGAGCGATCGCTGAGATTCCCACCGTCGACTCTGTCATGCAGCCGACCATGGTTTTCAATCCTAGCTCCCTGGCTTGACTCAGCATCCGCCTGGCGGGAGTAAGTCCGCCGCACTTGACAAGCTTGACGTTGACGCCGTGGAACGCGCCGACACATCGTTCGACATCGCCCTCTACGATGCAGCTCTCGTCGGCCATCAAAGGGAGCGCCGATTTTGAGTAGAGTTCCTTCATCGCTTCCATTTGGTCGGCGGGCAGTGGCTGTTCGATGAATTCGACGCCGAGCTCTTTGAGCTGCGGCGCCAGCTCGAGACATTGTTCAGGCGTCCACCCGCAATTCGCATCAACGCGAAATATTGCGTCGGTCTCCTCTCGCAATCTGCGAATGACGCCCAGGTCGTCTTTTCCGCCAAGTTTGATCTTGTAGATCGGCCAGCCCGCGAATTCATTGAGCTTGTCTACCATGACGTCGATCGAGTCGATGCCGATCGTGTAATTCGAGAGCGGCGCCGATTTCGCGTTCAAGCCCCACAAGTCGATCAACGACTTACCGTTGATTTTTCCCCACAAGTCGTTGGCGGCCTGGTCAAGCGCACAAAGAGCAAACGGGTTTTTCGACAACGCGGGCTGAATCGAATCCCAAAACGACTCCGGATCATTCGCGTCCCAGGCTTCGATCGGTTCGCGGGCCGCATTGAGTGCGGCCGACATCGACTCGATCGTGTAACCGTAGTAGGCGTTGCTTGTCGCTTCGCCGAATCCGTGTTTGCCTTCGTGTTCGAGTTCGACAATCAGCGTTGGCTGACTGTCGATCGATTCCCGTGAAATCGTAAACGTATGCCTCAAGGGCAAATCGAAATCGTGTAGCGTCAGCCTCATTCTGTTGCCTCGCGCCAAGCGTTTGATGCTCGATACGACTGCACCGCATCGACAAGTTTCTCCGGTCCGTCACGGAATACATCACAGACGGGCAAACCAAACTCATCTTCGACCCGACGCCGCTCAACTTCCGCCTCGTCCGCATCCACTCGGCGGCTGTTCATCGAAATCGCGACTGTCGGGCAGGAGCGTTCGAAACCCGCCATCATCTCATTGAGTTCCTTGATTTTTGCGAGAGGCGGCACGGGCATGTGGGGAATGCCTGTCACTCGATCACGCAACACTTCGTAACACAGCACCAACGCGTGCGGGAAACAGCCGTGCAGCAGACCAAGTGTGACAGCGGAATACGAAGGGTGCACCAGGCTGCCCTGCCCCTCGATACAAAGAACGTCGTGATGTTGGTTCTCGAGCACCAATTTCTCCGCGGCACCGCTGACGAAATCCGCGGTGATGCAGTCGATGGGCAGACCGTCCCCTTCGACCATGATTCCCGTCTGACCGGTAGCGACGAATTTCGCGCTGACCCCTCGCTTCTTGAGGCCGTCGGCAATCTCAATGGACGTGACCATCTTGCCGACTGAGCAATCATGGCCCATCGTGAGCAGTCGAAAACAGTCGTCTCGCAATCCCACTCGCCTCGCAATCGTCTTCTCGTTATTGCGTCGCACATCGATGAGCGACACATTGGCGTCGTCGGCGGCCTGAGCAAACTCGTCGTCGTCAGCGAGAAAATCGTGGAGTCCGGAGACGACATTCATGCCTCGTGAGATCGCGACCAAAACGATGGCTCTCCAGGCGTCTGGGATTCTGCCGCCGGGTGGTGCGATGCCAATCAGCAAAGTGTTGGCGTCGCCTGCTTCCTCGATGCACGAGACAAACGGCGCCGCGCCGACGCCCAGCACTTCGCCCGTGTTATTGCCGCACTGGGTGCTGTCGAGTACCGCAACCACCTCGTCGCTTCGATATCGGATTACGCTGCACGCCGTCTTCGCCGTGTGTGGATCGCTGTGGCCTTCCGTCAAAATGATCGTTCGTCGACTCAAGTCACTAGGGCCTTTCGCGAAGGGAGAACGGTGCGGAATTCTTCAAATCGGATGGATCGCGAGCGAACGCGAAAATAACGGCATATCGAGAGCCGTTTCTTGGGGAAACCAAACAACATCGCGTATCGGAAACCGAATCGCTACCCAAAGGGGAATTCTCGACCAACGCAGAATTTGAAGTCTAAAACAAAGGCAAAGTCTTCACAGGGCGTCTCGCCTTTTATACCATCGAAGACATACGCCTGCTTGTGCTGCGAGACCATCAATGCGGAATTATCCAGAGTACAAAACGCGAGGCCATGCTCCGACGCGGTTTGCGGCAGCGATGCGCGTCTGGGATTCTATCGACGCCAGACGCACCGCGCGGATGGTGTTGCTCGCGCTGCTCACAGTGATTATTTGCGGCTCCTTTTCGGATCGAGCTCCCGGCGCCGAACCAGTCAAATTTGCGAAGCCGTTCTTGATTCGGTTTGAAGGCGCAATCACTCCGATGCGAACGAAGTACCTTTTTCGCGGCATCGATCGAGCGCAAGATGCAGGCGCCGACCTTCTCGTAATCGAAATTCACAGTCCAGGCGGATACCTGCAGGAGAGCCTTGACATCGCCAACCGGCTCAAGACGATCAAGTGGGCCAAAACCGTGGCGTTCGTGCGGTCCAATGAAGAAGCACTCAGTGGTGCGGCAATCGCTTCGTTGGGGTGTGACGAAATCGTCATGGGCGGCGATGCGGTCATGGGCGACGCGGGACCCATCTATCAAAATGAAGGCGCCATGTTCGAACACGCGCCCGAAAAAATACGTTCGGACTTGGCGAGAAAAGTTCGAGATCTTGCAAGCCACAAAGGACGTGCTCCAGCGCTGGCTGAGGCGATGGTCGACATGGACCTCGAGGTCTTTCGAGTTCGCAACAAGGATGACGGCAGCATCCACTTCATGTCGCAATCCGAAATTGAGTCGGACGAGAAACCAGATCGTTGGGAAACGATTCAAATGGTGCACGAGTCTCGGAAGGCAAAATTTCTCGAAGTGAATGGCAACCGAGCCGTTGAGCTGGAGCTCGCACAAGGCAACGCCGCCAATCGAGGCGAGTTGGCGGTTCGATTCAGTTTGGAGACCGACTTTCAAGTCGTCGAACCCAACTCTGTCGATATGGCTGTCTACATTCTCAACTTGCCAATTATTACCGTTCTGCTGTTCATTATCGGTTTCATTGCGCTCTATTTTGAATTCTCGGCGCCGGGCATAAGCATCGGCGGACTGACGGCCGGACTTTGTTTTGCATTGTTCTTCTGGAGCCGTTTTTTGGGCGGGACTGCCGGCTGGCTGGAAGTGATTCTGTTCGTTTCCGGTTTCGTGTTCATTGCCGTCGAGCTGTTTGTGATTCCTGGATTCGGCGTCGCTGGCGTTACCGGAATCCTGTTGATATTTGCCAGCGTCGTGTTGGCTAGTCAGACGTTTATTCTTCCCGAGACGGTTCGTGATTGGGAATCACTTCGAGGCACGCTGTTTGTGCTGATGGGGTCGGGCTTCGCCTTTATTGTTGGCGCTTACATCATCACGAAAGTTACCGGCAACATTCCCTTGCTGAGCAATCTGGCTTTGAAGCCGCCGAGCGTCGACGAGGAAGACGAGTTCTATGGCGATAAAGGCGGGAAGGCCGAGCCGCCGGCCCACGAACTGGTTCAGGTCGGAGACTGGGGAATCGCGAACACGCCATTGCGGCCATCAGGCAAAGCGCAGTTTGGAGACGAGTTTGTTGACGTCGCGACGGAAGGCACTTTCGTCAACGCCGGCGCGCAAATTCGAGTGCTGCAGATTCACGGCCATAAGATCACGGTGCGTGAAATCAGCTGACGCCATGAGTCGCTATCGCCGCTGTGTGTGTCGTTATCGCCGCTGGGCCGCTATCGTTGTCTGGTCGCTTCGTACAGCAGGACGGCGGCCGAGGCGGAGACGTTGAGGCTATCGACTTGCCCTCGCATCGGGATGGCGACGTTGCGAATGCCTTCGCCGGTCCAATCGTCACCGAGCCCATTTGCCTCGTTGCCCAAAACGATAGCGACTGTGCCGTCGTAGTTCGCGACCGCGTAGTCTTCACCATCTTCGACCCGAGCTGCCAGGATCCGAGCGCCCTGGTTTCGCAGCCAGGCGATGACTTGGTTCGCCTCGGCAACGGCGATTCGAGTTCGAAAAATCGCACCTAGACTTGCGCGTATCGTGTTCGGGTTGGCGACGTCCGTTAAAGGGCTGGAGAGAATCAGGGCGTCGACGCCGGCGCTATCGATCGTTCTCAATACGGCGCCGATGTTGCCCGGTTTTTCAACCTGGTCCAAAACGCAGATCAGCGGCGCCTGCGACAGGTCAAGCGACTCTAGCGAGAAATCGGGTGTCTCGGCCGTCGCCACGATGCCTTCGTCGCGATCACCAAAAGCAAGTTTCTCGAAAACGTTGTCATCAACAACCAAGATTTGTACGCGATCGGCATCGACACTCTGCCGAATCAAATCGGATTCGGCCGAGTCGTAAAACGATTTGCGGAAGAACAACTCGCAGACGACCCAATCCGATTTCAAAAGCTGTTCGATCTCCCGCCGTCCGTCGACAATCGTCCTCTTTTGTTTGCGACGACCTCGACGCTCGCGCAAGCGCACTGCGTGCTTTATACGCGCGTTTTGAGGACTCGAGATTATCAGGGCGTTTGGCATAACCGACTTCGGTCCAATGTGTGTCCTGTGGCGGGAAGCGAAATGTGCTTTGTCTGGACTAACGTAGGTTGTCTGATGATTTTCGATGAAGTCTTCGCCGACAATCACGCCACTGGCGATTCTAGGCCGGCCATCGTGCGAATGCTCCGCAATTCAAGTGACGGCCGGCACGAGTTTTCAAGATCATTTCCCCCGCCTTTCCTCCTGCCTGGCAAGATCCGCCAAAGAAGGAGCCGAGTGTTGCCGCTTGCAGCTCCGCCGGTCCGAATCCGGATGAGTGACAGCTAAGCAGCGCAAACGCCAGTCGGTCTCGAGTCAAAGCGGCACAGGCATCGAGCAGGGGAGCGAGATCGCGGGCAACTTTCCAAACTTCTCCGTTGGGTCCATGACCATAAGTCGGCGGGTCGAGAATGACGGCGTCGTACTGATTTCCGCGTCGAACTTCTCGACTGGCGAATCGCATTGCGTCTTCGGTGATCCAGCGGATCGGTGCATCTTGCAACGACGAAATCTCGGCATTGCGACGAGCCCATTGCACAATGTTTTTCGCCGAATCGACGTGAACAACGTTGGCACCAGCCTTTGCCGCCGCCAATGTCGCGGCACCAGTGTAGGCGAACAAGTTGAGCACTTTGAGCGGTCGCGACTCGTTTTGGATCATCTTGACGATCCAATCCCAGTTCGAAGCGTGCTCTGGAAAAACGCCCAGATGACCGAAACCGGTCGGCTTCAACTCCAACTGAAACCCGTCGTGACCGATTGGCCAGGATGTCTTTTTGGGCCACGTCGGTTGCCATTTTTCTTCACCCGAAGCCGCTTTGCGGAATTTGGCGTTGGCTTCGCTCCACCGCCGAGTCTGCTCTTTGACGCTCGCCGAGGCCGCTGGGCTGGGGCGATCAAGCACGAACTTGCCGAACCGCTCAAGCTTGCGGCCGGCGCCAAAATCCAGCAATTCGTATTGTGTCGGCTCGAACATATCGGGACGAAGTAAACTGTGACCCGTTTTTTGCAGGCCCGGCTCTGTGGCGTTAAGATCGAATCAGTGAGCGTATCCGGCCTGAACCTTGGAATTCAAGATGACTGAAAGCGAATCGCCCCAGGCGGGCGACGTCGACGAAGAACTCGACGAGGCGACAAATGGCCGTACACGGCCGCACGCGCTTGATTTGGGCGCCGAGGAATGGGACGAGCCCAAGTCGACCATCTTTACGCTTCGAAATGTTATCGGCACCGCCGCGACATTGTTTGTCAGCCTGATGCTCGCTCTTCACGGTTTGTATTTTCATTCGCCGGGCGCCGCCGCTGGCGTTTTTTTCGCGACTGCGATTCTCTTCGGTCCGCTCTGGTTTACTCTGGCCAACCAGCGATACGAAGATCGATTTCAAAATTGGAACAGTTATGTGCCTCTGAAAAAGGGCAGTCGCGAAAGTGGACGGGAGCCTACTGTAGAGGATAGATCCATTGAGCCGGAGTTCGTTGCCGTGCCGGTCGTCAGCGAAAATGCGTCCAGCCCCGCTAATGCTGAGGTGGCTCCGGTAGTTGAACCGAATGTCGAGGCAAACGGACGCGAAATGGCGTCATACTACACGCCGCTTGATGCGAGGCGAGAGACGACGGATGATCGAAGACTCTCCGCGGTTGCCAATGGCATTGTTGTCATTTTTGGGTTCTACGTCGCCGCGATGTTGATCGGCGCGCCGTTTCTAACGGCGATCATCTTGTTGGCTTGGGGGTAAGGCAATTGCCCTACTCCTTTTCATCCTCTTTGTTGAACGTGTGAAGGATACGCCGGCCTCGGTAAATCGCCGCGACGTCTTGGGCTTGAAGCGAGCGGGGTGCCTCGTTGATGCGCCGAGATAAAACGCCATCTTGATCGGCGACCGCGACAGCTCGACGTCCCTCTTTTTCAACGATGGCGGCGAGACTCGTTTGCCCTAGGAAAAAGCAAAGCAGTTTGGGCTGAATGTTCTCATAACCGGATGTTGCGAATCGAGTCCGGAGTTTCTCGGCTTCGTCGTGATGGGCAGGCGTCCATTGCTCCATAGGAACCTCGAAGACATCTTCGTGATCGGTGTCGCAACCAGCGAACAGGGCGAAGACATCGTCGGCCGGTAGTTCCGTGAGGTCTGCGGCGCACGCGTTGACTCGACTGCCAGACAGACCGACGTTGGAGAAACTCCCGTTCCCGATTTGATAGTCGAATCGGATCAGGAACATCTCCTGCGGCTCGTCGAATCCAGGCCAAAACAATGTCCTCGTATCGACCTGTTCCATGCGAGTTGGAGGAATTCCAAACTGCGATGGCTGAGCCAGCCAGAAAGCCAACTTGGCTTCGGCGATCGCAAAGCCGCCACGGTGTTCGGGCGATATTTGGTCTCCCAATCCCAACGCGTCAGCCGATTCGATTGCGTGCCTCCGCACGACAGGCTCGGCCGCCATTTCAACAACCGCTTTCTGTCCCTCCTTGACGTCCATCGAAGCGAGCGCGGCGGCCGCGACGACGCGAATCCGCCGGTGCTTGAGATCCATGGCTTGAGTGAGTTTGCCGATATGCTCGCGCTCCGCGATTTGTCCGAGGGCGTCGCAGAGTCCGATGGCCAAGGCGACTGTCTCGTCGATCGTCTTCGCCACATCCTGCTGAGCCTGCTCGTCCTTTCGCTCTTCAAGCGATTGCATGCGGTGCACGAGTTGGCCGAGCAGAGCTGCGAGTTCTGCATGCCTCGAGACGGCCGGGTGTTGCGGGACGATCTTGTTGCGGCAGTAATAGTTTGCCAGATCGAGGATCGGCGCAGCGTTTGTCGGGTGTTGAATGGCGTCGAGCAGGCGCGGAAAAAGCGGCGTCGGATCGGCTGGCGGCGAGTAGATCAATCGGGCGACGAGGGCAGCAACGGCATCCGCGTTCTCGGGCGGGTCGTCGGTCAAAATCGTCGTCAGAGTTTCAAGCTCGTCGGTGCTGTTCCCTCGATTGAGCAGCAGCAACAGCCAGTAGCGAGACGGATTGGCAGGCGACAATCGCCGGTAAAGTCCGTCAACCGCGGCGCTCCAATCGGTCTCAAGATCTGTGTCGCAGGGGGAAGCAAGAACGGTTCGCGTGATAGCCCGCAGCACCGTCTCCAATGTTGCCTCAGCGTCGGCGAGCGTCTTCGGGTCGGCCCCGGCCAACTCCCTCAACCAACCGATTCGACCGGCATCGTCGAGTTGTTCGAGGCGTCGAGCGAGCTCGGAGATGCTATCGGGCGATGGTTTCTGGTCGACAAGAATCGGCGAGACAAGTTGATCGTTCACTCGAACTTCCTTCGTTTTTCAGATGCGAATCGAACGAGGCTGCCACTCGATTCTCGCGGCACGACTCGTGGATTCCGTCGTTGATCTGCGGGACGCCCTAACGGGAGCAGACACGGTTTTGCGAGTACTCGGCCCGCCGCACAGAGAATTGTCGTTGAGCCCATCGGCATGTCGTTGATGGAAACAATCTACACCCTCTCGTTGTTCATTCGCAGGCCATATCACGGCCGCGTTGACGCGGAATGGCCAAATGCCGCGTTGACGGATTGCAGCCGGCTTGTTAGCGTTTGGGCTTAAATACTGCTTACACAACTAGTTGGAGTCATCGCCAGTCTTGGCCAAACGCACAAAAAAGAAGAAAGAGCCTCGATTTGAGGACCTGGACCTTTCCAAAATCATGCTCGCGGCGCTCAAAGAAGCGCGATATGAGGTGCCCTCGCCCATCCAAGCGGGCATGATTCCGCTGGCCATGGATGGCTACGACGTGATTGGGCAAGCGCGAACCGGAACCGGCAAGACGGCTGCGTTCGCCATTCCGATTTTGGAGCAGCTAGAGCCACAGCGACGTACGCAAGGCCCACAAGCCTTGATTCTCGCTCCAACACGAGAGCTCGCGGTTCAAGTCCGAGGTGAAGTTGCAAAATTGGCCTATGGACGCCGGCTCAATTGTGTCGCCGTCTACGGCGGCAAGCCCATACGGGGCCAAATTGAGAAGCTGAACCAAGGCGCCCACATCGTTGTCGGTACCCCGGGACGCGTAATCGATCATGTCCAGCGCGGCACACTGAAGCTCGACAACCTTTGGTGCGTCGTGCTCGACGAAGCCGACCGGATGTTGGACATCGGCTTCCGGCCCGACATCGAACGAATTCTTCGCAAGTGCCCCGAGGATCGTCAAACGTTCCTGCTGAGCGCCACAATTCCGCCGCCGATCGAGCGGCTATCGCGTAAATACATGTACGAGCCGGAGATGGTTGACCTCTCGCCGCAGAGCCAGGGCGCGACCGTCGACACCATCGAACAGCACTATTTCACCGTCGACCCGCGCAAGAAATTCGACTTGCTAGTGCGACTTATCGAGCGAGAGAATCCGGCTCAGATGATCGTGTTCTGCAGGACAAAACGCGGCACCGACAAGATTCAACGGCGACTTGCCAAAAAGCTCGACAATGTCTCCTGCATGCATGGCGACATGCAGCAGTCAGCTCGAGACCGAGTGATGGAGCGATTTCGAAGTGGGAAGTTCCGGTTTCTCGTCGCCACGGATGTTGTCGGTCGCGGAATCGATGTGACAAGCGTCTCGCACATCGTCAACTACGATATTCCAGAGTACAGCGACGACTACGTTCACCGAGTCGGTCGAACGGGCCGAATGGGGAAAGAGGGCGTGGCGTTTACTTTCGTTTCACCGGAAGAAGGCACGCAGCTCACCCGAATTGAACAAGGGATCAATAAGCAGCTCAAGCGTGACGCGATCGAAGGCTTTGATCCGCACGCGGTCTACGAAAACGAAACCAAGTCGACAGGCGAAGAGCCGCCGCCGCCTCCCGCATCGTCCATGCGACGACCACCGAAACGATACCGCCGAGCACTTTAGGTTCGTCGCGGCGCTAGATTTCGCTGCCGAGTAATTCAATAATCTGCTCGGGTCGGTCTACGATGATATCGGCGCCATTCTCGCGCAGTGACTCGACAGGCTGGAATCCCCAGCTGACGCCGACTGCCAAGACACCTGCCGAGCAGGCGGTTTGCATGTCGACGCCAGAGTCGCCGACAAAAAGGCACTCGGCCTTATCGAGTCCAAGTTCTTGGAGAATCTGATTTAGTCCCGCCGGGTCCGGTTTGCGCGGCGTCTCGGCCCTCTGCCCGTAAACGCGACTGAAGCGCCATCGCTTCAGGTGATGCTCGACACATTGCACACTGAATGCATGCGGCTTGTTCGAGAGCACGCCAAGCTGAATTCCTCGCGAGACAAGCGAATCGAGCAATTGTGGGATGCCGTCGAACGGTTCTCCATGTGCACGCCACCGCTTTTCATATTCTGTGTCGAACAGTCGAACGGATTCCGCGATGAGCGGCTTTGTCACAGCTTGGGCCGAAGGTACGGCGCGTTCGAAGAGCCTGATGACGCCATCTCCAACGAACTGGCGGTACGCCGGCAACGGATGGATCGGCAGTTCTTGAAGCGTCAGCACCGCGTTAGCGGCATCGCCGATGCCATCAATGGTATTTAGCAGAGTGCCATCCAAATCAAAAATAGCGGCCTTGCGTTGCACCTGTTGAACCTCGAGTCAGTGCCAGCGGAATGAACCGCGGGAAATGGGTACTGCGAAAATGGGTACTGAGTACTGGGAAATGGGTACTGAGTACTGGGAAATGGGTACTGA
>CAZMNY010000010.1:15471-182240 GCA_964567745.1 uncultured Pirellulaceae bacterium
AAATGGGTACTGAGTACTGGGAAATGGGTACTGAGTACTGGGAAATGGGTACTGAGTACTGGGAAATGGGTACTGAATACTGGGAAATGGGTACAATGCGTCGGGTGGCCGACGTTTGCTTTCCGCTTCGGAAAAATCGGTCGCCAGTCGCGTCTATTTGATCGGGGGTGTGCGATGTGTATGAGACGATCGTTTTTGGCTTCATTGGCGGTTTGCATTTTGGCTTCTTGCTACGCGAATTCAGTTCATGCTCAGATTCCGAGAATTCGAATTCAACAGAATTCTTATGATGTGACGATTGTTTCCGAATTCGGCTATCCGGTGCGAGTCGGCATTTTCGGTTTCACCGAGAGGGCCACGTTTCGGCTGACGTTTGACGGCGGTCGGACCGGACCGGATGTCTATACCCAAGAGTTGATTGCCGGCGATCGCGTCCTGATCGTTTGGGATATGCGAGGGCGACGATTGCTTGTGGCCGATCTCCCGGTCACCAATAGCGGCACGCTCGTCTTGGGACCGCAAATCGCAATGGCTGCGAAACGCGCTGACGGAGCCGCTGCCGCACGAGGGGCAGCTCCAGCTCGGGGAGCAGCTACGCCACGCGGAGCAGATGCCGCGAAAGCTGACAAAGCAAACGCGATCCCTCGGTTGAAAATCAAACCGAAGAAATAATTCGGCGCGAATTAGCCGAGCTCCTTTACCGCGCGAACGATATCCAAGACGGCCCTCTGTCCATCGCCGAACAGCATGAGCGAGTTTTCGGCGGCGAACAGCGGGTTTGGAATTCCCGCGAATCCGGGGCTCAAACTCCGCTTTATGACAATCACAGTGCGCGCTTTGTCGACATCAATTATCGGCATGCCGTAAATCGGGCTGTCGGAATCGGTGTGAGCGACCGGGTTAACGACGTCGTTGGCGCCAATCACGATCGCCACGTCCACGGTGCCCAATGTCGCGTTGATGTCGTCCATCTCCTTGAGCTTGTCGTAGGAAATGTCCGCCTCGGCAAGCAGCACGTTCATGTGGCCCGGCATCCGGCCCGCGACCGGGTGAATCCCGTATTCGACGACCGCTCCTTTTTCCTCCAACAGATTGCTCAGATCGCGAACGGCATGCTGAGCTTGAGCGACAGCCATCCCGTAGCCTGGAATGAAAACGACTCGCTGAGCGGTGTCGAGGATCATCGCCACGTCATCGGCTGTTGTGCTGCGGACAGTCGAGTAGATCTCGTCGGCGTCACCCGCCGCCTTGCCGCCATTCATAGCGCCGAACAGGACATTCGTCAGCGACCGGTTCATGGCTTTGCACATGAGTTGGGTCAGAATGATGCCCGAGGCGCCGACGAGCGAACCGGAGATGATCAGCACACTGTTGTCGATCACAAATCCTGTCGCGGCCGCAGCCAATCCCGAATAGGAATTGAGCAACGCGATAACGACTGGCATGTCGGCGCCGCCGATGGAGGTCGTTAAGAAGACGCCCAGAGCCAAAGCCAAGATGGTGATCGGAATGTAGACCCAACCGTAGCCTGAGCCGCCGAACGTCAGTCCGACAACGAACAGCACAATCACGACCGCCAACCCGAGGTTGACCATCTGCTGTCCTGGGATCGTCAATTGACGGCGGAATATCTTAAGTTCTTGCAACTTGCCATAGGCGATCAAGCTGCCGGAAAACGTGACCGCGCCAATCACGCCCGACAAACCGGTGGCCAGCATGACGTCCCATGTGGGGTCATTGGATTGCAGCAAAGCGCCTCCCGCGACGAAGATCGACGCCGAGCCGCCAAATCCATTGAACAAAGCGACAAGCTGAGGCATCGACGTCATGGGGATTAACAGAGCCAACGCGACGCCGATTCCCGCTCCGATAACCAAGCCGACCAAGATCAGCACGAGCCCGCCCTGGCCGCCTTGAATCACGACGGACAAGCCGACCAAAATGGCCAGCGTCATCGCAGCGGCGCCAAGCAGATTGCCTCGAACCGCCGTTCGCGGGTGGGCCATCTTCTTCAAGCCGAAAATGAATAACGCGGCGGCAACAAGATAGAATATGTTGGCGATAGCGGAGGATTGCACGATGGAGGCCTTGTTGGATGACTAGGTTGCGTGTCGATCGGCGCAGCGGATTCGAACTTGTCTATCGCTTGTTGAACATGGCCAGCATGCGGTGGGTGACAAGGAAACCTCCGACCACGTTGATGGCGGCCAAGATGATCGCGATAAAACCGAGTATGGGCGCCACGTAGCCCTTGCCGGCGCCGGCAACCAGCAATGCTCCGACGATGGTGATTCCACTGATCGCGTTGGATCCTGACATCAGCGGAGTGTGCAGGGTTGGCGGCACTTTGGCGATGATTTCGAAACCGACGAGCACAGCCAGCATAAAGACCGCCAGACTGCCGACGAGCAATTGTGGGCGGAGTGACTTGCCGCCAGCGGCTGCATTCTCGACCTTGTCGTTGCCGCCCCCATCGTCGTCAGCCGCTTCCTTGCCGGTTGGCTGAGAACTGGGCCGGTTCCCGTCCAGGCCCGCGTTTTTCTCGCTTGCCAGCCCTGTGGCTGGCAACTGGCCCGATGTCGGTTCGGTTTGAGCACTAGCGGACCCAAGCTGCCAGATGGCGCCGGCTGCCAGGAACAAAATTGACAGTGCGATCCAACGATTCATTCTTTGTCTCCCTCGGCTTTCGCAGTCGTCGATTCGTCGGCCGCTGAATTGTCTGCTGTCGAATTGTCTGCTGTCGAGTTGTCTGCTGTCGAGTTGTCTGCTGTCGAGTTGTCTGCTGTCGAGTCGCTTTCGTCAGTGACGTCAAGCTTGAGCGGCGCGTCATCGTCCGATTCGTCAATCGCCATCTCGTCGTCCAAGGACGGGTCGGCTTCGTCTGTCTCGTCCTCGTCCGAGCCGGTATCGTCCACAACCAATGGCGGAAGATCTAACGCCTCTCGCATTCGTGAATTGGTCACTTCGCCTTCGCGAGTCGCGACTGTTTCGGCGATGATCTCGTCGCTCAAATCGATCGTCAGCTCGCCCGATTCCTTGTCGATCATGTTGAGCAGGAACCGAGTGACGTTGCTCGAGAACATCTGGCTCGCATGTTTCGGAATTTCGGAGGGCAGATTTGTCGGGCCCAGAATCGTAATCCCGTGCGTGACAACTCGCTCGTCCGCTTTGCTCAGTTCGCAGTTCCCGCCTCGCTCGGCCGCCAAATCGACAATGACTCCACCGGCCTCCATCCGCTTGACGGCGTCCTCGGTTATCAGCAGCGGAGATTGTCGCCCCGGGATCGCTGCCGTGCTGATGACAACGTCGCAGTCTTCGATGAAGTCGGCGAGCAGTTCGCGCTGTCGTTGATAGAAGTCATCGCCAAGCGCTTTGGCGTAACCGCCTTTGTCTTCGGATTGGCCCGTTTCCAATTCCAATTCGAGAAACTTGCCGCCGAGACTTTCCACTTGTTCTCGACATGCGGGTCTCACGTCGTACGCGTGAACGACGGCTCCAAGCCGTTTTGCTGTGGCTATGGCTTGAAGCCCGGCAACGCCAACGCCAATGATGAAGACTCGTGCCGGTTTTACGGTTCCAGCCGCTGTCATCAGCATCGGGAAGATTTTCGGTAGCTCGGATGCGGCCAAAATGACGGCTCGGTACCCTGCGATCGTCGCCATCGAGGAGAGCACGTCCATGCTTTGAGCGCGGGTGATTCGAGGAATCAATTCCAGGGCGAACTGGGTGACTCCGCATTCGGCCGTAGGAACTGCTGCCTGCGGATTTCCCAGCGGATCACACATGCCGATCACGATCGAGGATTTGAATTGACTCAGGTCATTCGACCCTTCGTCTTCATTCGATCCGAGTGAACGGACCTGAACCACGACATCAGCCGCCAGTGCTTCTGCCCGATTCGAAGCCAGAGTCGCCCCCTGCTCAACATATTCCTCGTCCAAATAGCCGGACGATTCGCCGGCCCCCGGCTCTAAGATTGCGGTCAGACCGACCTTCGCCAGCTTTGGCAAATCCGCGGGAACGAGCGCCACTCGACGCTCGCCTGGAAAAGTCTCTCGTACAATGCCGACTCTCATTTTCTGCGTCCGTCTACGGGGCAAGCGGTGTCGTCAGGCGATGATATGGCGCGAAGACGATGGGAGGGAAACGCGGGACAGTTTGACGTTTTCCTCGCGACTGACTTGCGGATTGTAACCGCCTAGGCGAGGTTGCTGAATAGTCCTGCCCCCAAGACGAACCCAACCAAATGGGCAATCTTGGCAAATTGGTCGTGTCAACCGGTGGGGGCGTCGGCCGAGTTGGGCTCTGTCTCCCTGATGGCTGGGGGCAGAAGCATCCTTGAGCTGATTACTGGCTAGAGCGAACGACATCGACTCTCACCTGATGCCCCCAATGGCTCGCTCCGACGGATTAAGATTAAGAGTACGAGTTGGAAAAACAGGGGACAAATGGGCGTCTTGGCGAACTCTCGCCGAGGCGAGCAGAATGGACCTGCGTTCCTTTTTTCCTCGCCGCTTTGCCGTGAAACAGCCCTTGAGCGCGGCGCTTCCAGGCACTAAACTGCGTGTTTCCCCAGGGGGAAGTATCCACCAGCGGAGCCACAGCCATTCGAGGTTGGGCATTCTGGGCGGGCTCTCTTGTGTGCTTTTTGAATTGTTCGGAGGTGGTGCTGTGCCCAGCACAAAGACGTTCATGGCCAAACCGGGCCAAGTTGAAAAGAGTTGGTTTACCGTCGATGCGACGGACCAATTGGTCGGTCGTTTGGCTAGCGATATTGCCGTGATTTTGATGGGCAAGCATCGTCCTACGTATACGCCACATGTCGATACCGGCGATTTTGTCATCGTGACCAACGTCAGCAAGATCGCTTTTACCGGCAAAAAGTGGGACCAAAAGCTCTATACCTGGTACACCGGGTATCCTGGCCAAAAATCGATTACGGCTCGGAAACGATTCGAGAAGAGCCCCGAGTTGATTCTCCGTGAAGCAGTCCGACGGATGCTTCCCAAGAACAAACTCGGTCGCAAAATGCTCTCCAAGTTGAAGCTGTACACGGGAACGGATCACCCGCACGCCTGCCAGCAGCCCGAGGCAATCGAGCTGGGCAAGAAAATCGAAGCAAGCGACTAAATTCAAACGGAATCGACGGCCTAAGGTTGTCGGCTCCCTAAGCGAATACGACTGGACGACCCCTTCCGACGAAATTCTGGAACACGGTAATGGTTGCGGTTAAGAAAACAGACAAAATCAATGGTGACGCGCTCGGTACGGGCCGCCGAAAATCGTCAGTGGCTCGAGTTCGAGTTCGTGCGGGCAGTGGTCAAATCACGGTTAACAATAAGCCGATCGATGAGTACTTCGCTCTTGAACAAGACCGAAATGCGATTCTCGAAGTGCTCAATGCCGTTGGACACCGCGAAGACGTCGACGTGGTCATTCGAGTTAACGGCGGAGGAACCAGCGGCCAAGCTGGCGCCTGCCGAATGGGACTCGCTCGAGCCATCTTCAGTTACGACGAAGAGACTTTCGATGCACTCAGAGAAGGCAGCTTCCTGACTCGCGATTCACGAATGAAAGAGCGAAAGAAGCCCGGTCTTCATGGCGCCCGTCGAGGCACCCAGTTCTCGAAACGTTAAGCGTCAAATTCTGGCGAAGAAGCAAAACAAGAGACGCGACCCATTGGGTCGCGTCTTTTTCTTGCGCCGCTCGGGAACGATGCCATTTTCACCGCTAAACCCGGCGACGTCGGGCTCTACTGTTTGACGGATGCCTGGCTGCGGGGCGAGGGAGCCTTGTTGGCCAGCGTGCGATACTCAATGTCGTTCTTCCACTGAGACACCACGGTGAACAGGAGTCCAAAGATCACGCATTGCCCCGCGCCGAGGAGGGCGAAGGCGCCAGCGATCAATCGCGACCAGTGCATAGTGACTTGCCCCGAAAGTGCGTACTGTACGATGCCGGGCCAGAGAAAACCGATTGCAGTGACAACAAGTCCGCTTCCGACAACGGCCAATCTCCAGCCACTAAACGCTTCCGCGACTATCGAGGCCCAAAACTTGTTGGCGGCCGTACGCCGTGGCCCGAAAAACGCCACGCGTTGCAATAGTCCGATCGCCAGTAACAGCGAAAGCGCGACTGAGCCAAGCAACTGCGAAGCGACGAAGCGGTAGATCATCCACTGTTCCAGCCTCAAGTTGCGCACATAGAACTCGGTCGGATAGGCGCCGAGCAGTCCAATACCGAGCAGGCAAAACAGCAGCGGCCACCGCAAGATCCGCTCCGGCTGGTAACTCAACACGCCAGTGAAAATTGTCTTGAGGAATCTTATCCCATCTCGAAATGGATGGAGTTTGCTCGCTCCAATTCTCTCCTCGTACGCCATGGGGATTTCAATCACACGCAGGTCATTAAGCAATGCGCGGGCGCTCATCGACGGCGTGAAATGAAGCCCATTGGGCAGCGGATAGAGATGGCGAAGCGCCGCACGCGAAACAACTCGCATCCCGCTCGCCGTGTCTGTAATTCGTTTCCCGCAGAGGAATCCGAGCAGGATCGCGAAGACGCGGTTGCCGAATCGCCGTATCGCAGGCATTTTCGAGTCGGTGCCCATTCGGGATCCGAGCACGACTTCCGCCTGTTCGTCGATCGCAGTTTGGCAAAGTTCCGAGAATGCGATGGGGTCGCATGTTCCGTCGGCGTCGAGGAAGGCCAAATAGTCCGAAGGGAATTGCTCCCAGCCCTCCTTGATCGCTGCGCCGTAGCCTCGGTTCGTCTCGAAGACGATCAAATCGACGCCCACGTATTCCGCGGCAATTTCAGGCGTGCGGTCCGTCGAACCGTCGCTGACGACGACGATAGAAATGTCACCCAGGCCAGCTTCCTGCTGGATAGTACTGCGAGCTTCAAGGCAACGCTCGATCGTTCCGCCGATCGCGGCCTCTTCATTGAGAGCCGGTATGACAATCGTCAGACTCGGACCCTGTTGCCAATCGGCATTTGCCTTCGCGTCCACGGCATTCCTCGCCACACACATTGCTGCATTTCAACAACATGTAGCATTTTCAATGCGCTGAGGCGCAAAGAATCATCGGGCTCACGCCTGAATACGCTCCGACACCAATCGAATCGCGCGACCCAACCGCTACAAACCACGCGACCTGTTTGCGTTAGCATGCGACAATCTCGTTTAACCTGATGCCGCAGGCGAGGTGGCTTCTTGCCGGAGCGAGGCTGATTGATGTGGGAGCGACGGCGAGAAGCGGCTGAGCGATCCGACTTTCGGCAATGACAGCGTTTGGCAATAACGGAGAGAGAACCGACTTACTGAGTCGACGTGCCCAGAACGAGAGTCTTGCCGCCGTCTCGCAGCTCAACCGACGAGAAGAAAGCACACATCAGGACGAGTCCTCGCGCGCTTGTGCCCGCCATCGCTTTCTCGGGGCTGAAATCCAGTATCTCGTTGCCCAAGGGGTCGCCATCGTGAGTGATCTCGATCGTGACTGAGTCGCGGGTGAACCTCGAATTCACACGCAGCTTGCGATCACAAAACGGCTCTTTGATTGTCTGTTCTTTCGCGCGATCGACCGCTTCGGGACGGCCCGAGTGCAGATCCGCAAAGTCTTCGAGAGACCAACCGAAGTTGCCGCGACACATCACATAGGTCAGCGCCGCGGAAAGACCGAACGAAAAGCGGTGCAGCTTGCCCGTTTGAAATCGAACCGAGTTGCCCGCCACATCTTGCAACAGCCCGACGAGATGACCAAGCAGGTCAAGGTTGCTGTCGAGCGTAAACTCAAACGCAGCTGAGTCGACACATTCGGCAAGTCGCTGATACGATTCGTCGGCGCCGATGTTGGCAAGGACCTCGTCCACGGTCTCGAGCAAGCACTCGGCGACCTGTGTTTTCGGGACGTACGACGCGGCGCCCGCTCGAAGCGCTTCGACGGCCAGCTCCTCACTCCCGTGAGCCGTCGTCAGTACGACTGGCAAATTGGGGTGAAACAGCTGGATCTGCGAGACCAACTCGAGACCATTCATTTCCGGCATTTGAAGGTCGGCGACGACGAGGTCTGGCTTGATGCCCGAGATGCTATCGAGCGCGTCAGCGCCGCTTTCGACCGAAGCGACCTGATGCGCGCCGTCGGCGCTCAAGATCCCTTCGACCATGCGTCGGTCAACTACGGCATCATCCACGACCAAAATGGAAGCCATGGCTTTTTGCTCCTCTGTATTCGACATCGTCGCGTTCCGGAAGGCTCGCAACTAATACGATTAATCTATCGCTTTGTTCGTCCTAAACCAATCGAGGGGTGCTGAAAAAGTTGGCCTCAACTTGCCCGAATTTTCAGACGAATAGCCGCTGGCCAACTCCCGTTCTGGGCGTCTACAAACGATTCTGGCCCTTGAGTCGTGCAATGTGCCGCTGGACAAGATCTTGTGTCTGATGTGACATCGCATCGGTATCGTACCCGCTCCGCACGGCCGCGCGACCGCGCTGCCCCATCGCCGCCCGTTTCTCCGGCTGTTGCAACAACTCGGAAAGTTTTTCAGCATGTTGAGCATGGTCGCCCGGCGAGAATAACTCGCCTCCCTGCAGACGTGTCAACATCTCGGGAAAGGCACCATGCGCAGGCTGGACGACCGGCACGCCGCAAGACAAAGACTCGAGCACAAACAGGCCTTTGGGCTCGCGATATTCGGTCGGCACAGACAACACATCAATTCGGCTTAGAAACTCAAGCTTCTCGTCATGATCCACGGAGCCTACGTATTCAAAATCGTCGGACAATCCAGCTTCACGCATTCGCTCAAATTGTTTTTCAGCGTAGCCCTTGTTGTGGCTGCCGAGCCACCCGGCAATCAGTAGCCGACAATCTTTGTGTTGCGGGTCTTGCTTGAGCCGGATGAAAGCTTCGGTCAGATTGTGCAGCCCTTTTTCCGGCGCCAACCGAGCCAGATATCCGATCGCCTGGCCTTCGCCTTCGGCTCGCGACACATGCTCGAATTGTTTCGCGTCAACGCCAAGCGGAGTGACTTCGATCTTCTCACGAGGAATGCTGAGGTAGTCGGCCATGTGGTCGGCGTAGTAGTCGCTGTGAGCGATGAATCCGTCGACAACGGGGCCGAGGTTTCTTAATTCGCCAATGGCGTCGGAGCGATACGGTTCGGGAAGATCGTCCAAGAATATGTCGTCGCCTTGGAGCGTCACGATGACCGGCAAGCCCATCTCGTCCTTGATGGCCGGAATGCAGCCGCCAATCAGCATGTTGCTCAACATGATCGCATCGGGCTTCGCATCGCTCGCCAGCCAGCGACACAGTTTGCCCACTTCCTTGCGCTGCCGCCCCATCCGACCGCGCAGCATAGATACGGTCAGCGCGCCGAGCTCTTTCGAATTCATCTCTGACGCGCGGGACGTGGCCATTCGTATCAGCCAGGGCTGATCGAGCAGTCGATCAATGAAAGCCGGCGCGTGGCGAAACATCGGGATCTTCTGTTGCAGGAAGACGTTGATGCCGCCAAAGAAAACTCGGTCGATGCTGACGTCTTGCTCGTCCGTTCGAATCGGCGTGTAGGTCGGGGTGAGTAGCACGTCGACGCCAAGTTGGGCCAACCCGCGAGCGAGCGTGTTGTCGTGCATGCAGCTTCCGCAGTACATGCCGGCGGCGCCCGATGTCAGGTAGACCAACTTCACTCGTCCATTTCTCCTCAACGCGTCATCGCCGCGAAGAATCGCGTTTCCCGCCCGATCCGCCAGAATTCTCTTTTGTCAGTCGTTCAAGCTCTTCCTTTTGCTTGCGACGATGTAGTTTCTGAGCGTCGTCTTGGCGTCCGTTTTTCGTTTGGTAGTCGTACTCTTCTTGCGCGGCGGCACATTTCGCATGGGCTTTCTCCATGCTCGCGTCGAGTTTCTCTTTGAGCGCTCGAATCGCGGCTTCCTGACTCGCCGCGGTGGCCGTGAACTTGCCTAGCTGTTTGCTAAATTCGTTTTGGCTTCGCAGCACATGGATCTGCAGCAGATCAAAATGGCCTTGCTCATGATCGAGCAGTCGTCGGCCAACCTCGCCTCGCATCCACGACTTTTCGGGCTCAAAAACTGCGAACACGCCGACTCGAGTGGCGCGAATGAAGACGCCCGTCCGAGTCCGGCGAAATCGGTAGCTGTAGGTGTACCGCATGGCGACAAACGTGTAAGCATCCAGCGGACTGTCTTCCTTCGGCCGCCCAAGAAATTCATTCGCTCGCAAGGGGCCCTGGCGATACCTTCGCTTGTTGGGGCCGCCCTCCTTGTACTGAGCCTTTTTATCTCCACTCGGCGGGGGCTGAGCGTTGACAGGGTCGATTGGCGTCGCCAAAGCCCAAATCGCGAAAATGAGCCCGGCGGAGAGGGAGAGCCAAAATCGGCGCGATGCAGTTCGTCGGTGGGGTGCCAGGTCAGTCATCCTTGTATTCTGTGCAGGTTCACGGACAAGTCAAACCGGGCGAAACCCATCGCTTCGTCCCCGAGAGGCTCATTTTCCTGGAATTGTAAGTCCTGGACGGCTGCGAAGTTCGCACGCTCCGCTGATTGGGCTCGCGTTGCCGGTGAGATTTCGGTTCGATTTGGCTCAAGATCCCCCTTCCGACAGGGTGAAAATGAACGTAGAATCGGCCGTTTCCAATTTCGCGAAGAAGTAGTAGAGGTGCTGTGATGCCCAAACAAAAAACGCACAAAGGCACGAAGAAGCGTTTTCGGCTTACCGCGAGCGGCAAGGCCAAGCACCGGCAATCCGGCACCAGCCACCTTCAATCGCGCATGTCTCAAAAGCGCAAGCGTAATTTGCGTGGGACGAAAGCGGTCCATGAGTGCATGGAAAAGTCGATCCAGATCGCACTCAATGGAAACAGCAACTAAGCTCGGCTTTCGCGTAGCTTTTTTGTCTAGAGTGCCGCTTCGCAGTTCGCAGTTCGCATTTCGAGACGTTGGGAAGAACAAGCATCTCGGCAAGTCGGCCAAGCAATAACTTGTCGCATCGCATAGCGGCGAAGAGCAACAGTCGACGTTGATGCTTGATTAGTGCACGCGGGTTGTAACGCCGTTTTCGGGTGAAAACGGGACCTTCCGAGCCTAACAATAGTGAATGAGAAACAATGAGAACGACCAAAGGTTCCGCTCGACGCAAAGCGAAAAAGCGTCTCTTTAAGGCAGCCAAGGGGTACCGTGGCGGCCGTGGCAATCTAACGCGAACGGCTAAAGAGACCGTTCTCCGCGCCGGCGTATTCGCCTTTCGCGACCGACGCGTCCGAAAACGTGAATTCCGCAAATTGTGGATCATCCGAATCAACGCCGCCGCTCGCATGCACGGCATTCGGTACAGCGAGTTCATCAACGGCCTGAAGAAGTCCGGCATCGAACTCGACCGAAAATCGCTTTCCGAAATGGCCATCAACGATCCCGCCGCGTTTGGCAAAGTCGTTGAAAAGGTTAAGGAAGCCCTTGCGGCTTAACGACCGCTTGAAAGCCGAACAGAAACTGGCCTGTTTGAATTTGCGACGCATTTGACCGCAGTTCAATTTGACGGTTGTCGATCTTTCGTGAACCTTCACGCTTTGCCATGTGCCTCAGCATGAGGGACCGGCTTTGACGATAGGTTCGCAGGCGCTTCGTGTCGTCGAGTCTCGCCCAGGCGAATTCCGCTCTAATTCCTTACTCCTTTTGGGGAGATCCGATGGCGCTGGCAGATTTCATTGACTCGCTCGACACTCTGGTCGATGACGCCAAGTCGGTATTTGGAGCAGCCGAGAACGAAGCGGCTCTCGAAGAGGCCCGAGTTGAGTTTCTCGGCGCCAAGAAAGGCAAGCTCAAGGCGGCTCAAAAAGGAATGGGCGCGGTTGACAAGACCGAGCGACCCGCCGCCGGCAAAAGGCTCAACGAAGTCAAAGGGCAGCTTGAGTCCCTGTTTGAGTCCGCCAAATCGCGATTCGGAACAGAAGCGGCGGGCGCCGACGATACGTTTGATCCGACACTTCCCGGCGCCTCGTTCAGGATCGGCAAGCTACATCCGATCACGCAGACGATCGAAGAGCTCAAGGACATCATGGGGCGGCTCGGATTTTCAGTCGCTCATGGACCGGAGATCGAAGACGAGCGGCACAATTTCGAAGCGCTCAACATTCCGCCGGAACACCCCTCGCGAGATCCACTCGACAATTTCTACCTGGCATGCGCTCAGCAAGGCCAAGATGGAAACGAGCGAGAGCAAACGGGCGGCGCTCTGTTGATGCGAAGCCAAACGAGCACAGTGCAAATCCGAGTGATGGAGAAGACGCCGCCGCCGATTCGAATCATCAGCCTAGGGCGTGTCTACCGGCCCGATGCAGTCGACGCAACCCACTATCCGATGTTCCATCAGATGGAAGGGCTGTTGGTCGATGAAGGGATCACAATGGCTGATCTCAAATCCGTATTGAGAATGTTCGCATCGAACTACCTTGGCGGCGATGTCGAAGTCCGTTTCCGACCCTCCTTCTTTCCGTTCACCGAACCGAGTGTCGAAGCCGACTATCTATGGAATGGAGATTGGATCGAATTTGGCGGAGCGGGTATGGTCGATCCCAACGTCTTCAAGGCTGTTGGCTACGATCCCGAAAAAGTGACTGGGTTCGCCTTCGGCTTGGGAGTCGAACGCCTCTGCATGCGGCGACACAATATTACGGACATTCGAAATCTGTACAAAAACGATGTTCGCTTTCTGCACCAGTTCTAACTGTCTTCGGCCGAGTCGTTCTGTTGTTCGATTGAATGGTCATCTTTTAAGGAATCGAAACGATGCTCGTTTCATCCAAGTGGATACAGGACTACGTCAAAATCCCCATCGCGTTGGATGAGCTGACTGACCGGCTCTCGATGTCGGGCGTCAATCATGAGGGCACCGAGGCGGTCGGTGATGATTTTGCCGTCGACCTCGAAGTGACCAACAACCGCCCCGATTGGTTGGGGCATATTGGCGTCGCCCGAGAAATCTCGGTCCTGTTGGACGAGCCGCTGAAGTTCGACGATCCGCAACCCAAAGAGGACGGTCCCGATGTCGAATCGCTCGTCAAAGTTCGAACGGAGTGCCCGGACCTTTGCCCTCGCTATACAGCTCGAGTTATCCAAGGCGTCAAAGTAGGACCGAGCCCGGATTGGCTTGTCGCGCGGCTGCAAGCCATTGGCGAGCCAACGATTAACAACGTCGTCGACATCACCAATTTCGTTTTGCTCGAGTGCGGTCAACCGCTTCACGCTTTCGACCTCGCCAAGCTGG
The DNA here is from genome assembly GCA_964567745.1 of uncultured Pirellulaceae bacterium. Taxonomy (GTDB): domain Bacteria; phylum Planctomycetota; class Planctomycetia; order Pirellulales; family Pirellulaceae; genus CAZMNY01. The sequence goes on from CAZMNY010000010.1 coordinate 28,758, forward strand.
CTGGTCCTGAAATCATCGTGCGTGAAGCGAACAAGGGCGAATCGTTTCAGGCGATCGACCACAAGAGCTATGATCTGAACGCCGGCATGTGCGTCATTGCCGATTCGAACGATCCGGTCGCCATCGGCGGCGTGATGGGTGGCGAACACTCGGAAGTCTCCGAGACCACGACGGACGTGCTTATCGAAGCAGCCGACTTTGCGCCGCTGTCGATCCGTAATACATCGCGAAAACTAAAGCTCAATAGCTCGTCTTCCTATCGATTCGAGAGAACTGTCGATCCTCAGATGATCGATTGGGCGAGTCGGCGAGCGTGTCAATTGATCCTCGAAATCGCCGGCGGCAAACTGGCCAAAGGAATGATTGACGTCGGCGAGCCAGTCGGCGATCGCGACCCAGTTGAGCTGCGATACGCCCAAGTGCCAAGGGTTTTGGGAATCGACGTTGCGCATGATGAAACGCGCCAGATCCTCACCAAGTTGGGCTGCCACGAATTGGATCATAACGACGCATGTCTTCGCGTTTTGCCGCCCTCTTGGCGCCGCGATTTGACTCGCGAAATCGATCTGATCGAAGAAATTGCCAGAGTTCACGGTTACGAGAAGATTCCGGAGAGCACGAATGTCGCCATGGCGGTGTCGATTAGAAGCGACGCCGATCGTACGCTTGAGCTCGTCCGGCGAATCATGACGTCGCAAGGATTTGACGAAGCGCTTACACGGAGCATGGTTGGCGATCGCGACAATGCTTTGTTTTCACCCTGGTCCGATGAAGAAGCCCTTGCGACGTTCACGCCCATGGTCAAAGGCGAATCGAACATTCGCCGCTCGATTGTGCCGAGCTTGCTAAACGCTCGCCGCGCGAATGAAGCGATCGGCAACGCCACGAGCGAATTGTTCGAGACAGCGTGCGTCTTCCTGAGTCGACCCAGCCAACTGCCGGTGGAACAACGCACGCTTGGCGTCGTCAGCGGGCGCGGCTACCTTGAGCTCAAGGGGATTGTCGAGTTGCTGGCCATTGAGGCCGCGCCTAGCGTCTCGCTTCTCGTCCGCCCTCTCGATTCAACGGGACTGATGGCGGCCGGACGGGCTTGCGAGATTCTCCTGAACGATAAGCGACTCGCCGTCATTGGCGAAGTCAGTGCGACTGCGGCCAAGCAAGCAAAACTTCGCAGCGCGACCACCGTGGCCGAGCTTAACCTGGAATTGCTTTTCGAAGTCGCCCAGCCTCTTCGAACCCACTCGGCGCTCTCGCCCTACCCGGCCATCGAACGAGACCTGAACATCGTGCTCGACGAGTCGGTGCGTTGGGCTTCGTTGGAAAGCATCGTCCGCGCAGCTGGCGGCGATTGCTTCGAACAGCTCGACTATCTCGATACCTATCGAGACGCAAAGGCCGACGGTCCGAACAAGAAGCGGCTGCTGTTCCGAGTCGTCTTTCGGTCGAGCGATACGACGTTGACGAACGAACAGGCCGACGCATTCCGCGATCAAATCGTCGATCGAATTAGGGCGGAATTGGACGGTCGCCTGTTGGCGTCCTAGTTGCTCAACGGCCGCGCGAAACTCGTGCCGCCGCGATTCAGTTTCCTCGTCGCCTCGATCTCTAGTCGTCCCAGCCGCCCAGCGACTCGTCGGCGATTCGCCGCGCCATCACTTGGCCGTATTCGTCCAGTCCGCGACGCTGTCCGAATGTATGCCACGCGGTAACCTCTTTGAGCTCCGGCATGATTTCGACCAATTGATCGACCATCATCTGAGCCATGCGCTGGAGGCCGACCGATTCCGTCTTGGCGTGAATGGCCATTGCGGTTTTCATTAGCCGCAACATTCTAGCTCGCTCAAGCACCGGGCGAGATAAGCAGGCGTCGTTTTCTTCGAGAAGGTCGACCAGTGGTACGTTGAGCGCTTTCTGCCAATTGTGCAAATCACTCAAATGTAGGTCGGTGCTTTCCTGCTCTTGCTGCCGTAACGTCCGCACATCGCTTCCCAGGTGGCGAGCTGCGCTGCGTAAAGACATGCCCTGCTCCAGCCGCACCTCTCGCACGCGGTGAAGAGGTTGGCCGGTTTTGCGCTGTTGAGAAACCGGACTGAGCGGTTCCAATGAATTGGGTGAGGTCGGGGGTGTTGAATTCGTCGGAATAGGTGTCAAATCAGCCGTTGCCATGATTGCCGCCTCCTCTTTTGCCCGTCGCGAACGGTGGGTGATCCTGCTGTTCCACGATCAGACGAGCGACTCCTCGTGTTGGAGTTTAGACGCGGTGCGAGCGGCGAAAGTTCCAGTAAATCTCGAATTCGCAACCTTCGTCAGCTGAAAGAGTTACGGCGATTCGTTTCGGTTGGCCTGTGCCGACAGGAATGCCAGCGGCGATTCATTGCGCGCCAGAACGGTCGAATCCGTATGATTGAGATACGGCGTTTAACACGGAAAGACGAATTCAGTCGGGGTGCGAACGCAGATGAGCGACCTCTAATCCATACCATTCGCCGCATCAGCACAACGACAATGCTCGAACACTCACAGTTCGTCGTTTCGCGTTCGCGCTGTTGAACTGCGTTTTTTTGTGCTCGCCCTGATCGGTATCGGCTACACAATCACAAGCATCGTTCTGGAGCTGGTGTGGAGCGAGCCTAGCGCGTACATGCTGATTCCGATTTGCGCGATGACAACGGCGTGCTGCATGGTGGCTGGCCAGTTCCTTCGCACAGAGCGAACGACTTATCTTGTCGCGGCTCTTGGACTGCTCGTGCTCGTCATCGTTCTGGCTGTCGCGTTCGAACTTCGCTTCGGCTGCCGCCGGTAAACTTTCGCACGCTCAGACGTAGCGTCGAGATCGCTGGCGTCGAGCTTTCAGCCGCTCTAACTTCGAGCTGCGTAAGGCCGAGGCGGCATGCGCCGGCTTATCTGTTCGGATCTAGAATTCCGATCGACGGGTCGCGAGCCGGTTCGTCGATTGATGTTCGAGTCATCCTGCGCGACCGGCTCCGGCGGCGTTTCGACTGCGACGTACTCGCTGTCTAATTGCTCCACCGCTTGGCGACGGATCATTTGGATTCCGCCATGAGATTGGTCGTTGGCGGTTTCCAACGCCGCTCCCCATTGCATCAATCGCCGAATGAGCTCGGGGCCCAACGGCTGCGGATCGACCTGGTCGGGAGTCGCGGGCGCATCGGCCGAACGAGAATGGGAATGGGCAGGCGACTTGGCCATGACCAACTGCTCATCGGACCTCATCTGCCACATGCTGCGGAGGTCGGATGCTCGGACGGGCGAGGCGTCATCTTTGACGAAGATGACATCGCCAGTGCATCGCGACAAGCCAGCTCTTACTGAGTCCTTGCTGCCCATCGACCGACGGTTTCGACTCACCGTCACTTGTGGGTAAGTCTGAGCTAACTCGATCGCGATCTCTTCGGTCAGGTCGGTTGATGCGTCGTCGACGATCAAGATCTCGAAATCGTCAGTCAGGTCGGGAATGACATCCAAGACGTCGCTAACGGTGCTGGTCAGCGTGGCCTGAGCATTCGCGACAGGCAATACGACACTGAGTGAATGTGGCACGGGAGTCCCCTTCCATCGCGAACGAACTTGGGCGCTTGTCGAAGCGTCATTTGTCGAAGCGTCTATTGTCAATGGATCACTTGGCAATGCGTCACTTGGCAATGAACTACTTTCAATGGGTTACAATGAACTCTTTCACCGGCGACACATGACCGCTGACATCGACTTGAGTAAGCGAGTCGATCGTGCAAGCCGGCGCAATGGGTCTACTTTGAGCCCAGAACGTGGCTTGACGAGTTGTTCATCGGCACGAAATTAACGACGTCTCGAACAACAGGCAATTTCTTCCTATTGTGACAACCGTGCGGAATTCGACCGTTGGGAATGTGACTGTCGTGACGATTGTGCGAGTGAATTGGTTGCGACAGTAGAAAGACGCGGAGATGAGCATGATCGACTTGGCGATAACCAGGCCCGATTTCGGCGGCGAGGGAGGCCTTGTTCCGGCCATCGCGCAGGATGTCGAGAATGGCGACGTTCTGATGATGGCCTACATGAATGAGGAGGCGTTCAACGAGACGGTTGCGTCGGGGCGGGCGGTCTATTGGAGCCGCAGTCGGGGCCGGCTCTGGCGGAAGGGCGAGTTGAGCGGGCACGTTCAGCAGGTGGAGTCAATTCGTGTCGACTGCGATGCCGATACCGTGCTTCTGATGGTCCGGCAGAAGGGCGCAGCCTGTCACGAGGGTTATCGCAGTTGCTTCTTTCGTCGGTTGACGCCGGAGGGAGCTCGTCTGGTCGCTGACCGGTTGGTCGACCCGGACGATGTTTACGAGGCCTAAGTCGTTTATGTCAAGCGATTTAACGCGTAATCGGCGACACCGAATTTCGCTGGCGGCCGCGATCGAAAATGGCTACAATCGGTGAATAGCTGGCCAATCATCGTGTTGGGTATCGACAAATGACTTTCCTGTGCCGCACCGTTCTGGTGCTCGTTCTTGGGGCCGCGTTCGTGTTCGCCCCGGCATTCTCTCTGCTCGCGAACGGCCAGATTCCGACGTCGCCGGACGAAATGGCTCGTCGTATCGATCAATTGCTTGCTGAGCGTTGGCAGCGTGAGTCGAGCGAAGTGCAGCCGGCGCCACCCGCAGAAGATGATGAGTTTCTGCGGCGTGTCTACTTGGACCTTACCGGTGTCACTCCGTCCGTCGCGCAAGCTCGGGAGTTCCTCGCCAGCAAAGACTCGGACAAGCGAATAAAGCTGATCGACAAACTCACTCGCTCCGCTGGCTTCGCCACTCACATGGCGACAACTTGGCGCAATCGTCTGTTGCCGGACAATTTTGACCCGGCGCAACTTCAGAACGCCGCTGGTCTGCAGAATTGGCTTCGTGACCAATTCGTTGAGAACCTTCGTTACGACAACTTAGTCGCCGAGTTTCTCGTGGCCAAAGGTGGTGGCGATCGAGGGCCGGGCATTTTTTACACCGCCCACGAAATCAAGCCGGAAAAACTCGCCGCCAGCTCGGCTCGTGTATTTCTGGGACTGCAGATTCAGTGCGCCCAGTGCCATGATCATCCGACCGACCGTTGGACTCAAAAAGACTTTTGGGGATTTGCAGCTTTCTTTGCTCAGTTGCAACAGCCGGAAAACACGGCGTTCGGCGCCAACAATCAAATTGAAGACTTGCCGGGCGGCGAAGTGACCCTGCCCGATACCGAGGAAGTGATTTCGCCGAAGTATCCAGCCGGTCAAAATCCAGGCGCGGATGAACGCGGTACGCGGCGCCGCCAACTGGCGATTTGGATGGCCTCGCGAGACAACCCTTTCCTACCACGCGCCGCCGCCAACTGGGCTTGGGCGCACATGTTCGGTCGTGGAATCGTCGACCCAGTCGATGATCTCAGCGAGAACAACCCGCCGAGCCACCCCGAGCTGCTCGATGAGCTTTCGCTTTACTTTGCCAATCAAGGATTCGACCTGCAATTGTTGCTCAAGACGATCGCTTTGACGGACGCTTATCAACGCTCGAGTCGCGGCGGAAACGAGACGGCGACGACACCGTCGCTGTTCGCCCAGATGGCTCTCAAGACACTGACGCCGGAACAGCTTTTTGACAGCCTGGCGCAATGTCTTGTCAAACGCCCGCAGACGCTCGGCATGGGACAACGCCGGGGACAACTGTTCGATCAACGACGGCAGCAGTTCATCACTCGAATGCAATCGCAATCGCGAAACGCCACTGAATACGATACGGGCTTGCCGCAGGCATTGATGATGATGAATGGCCCGCTTGTTGGCGAGGCAACTCATATCGAACAGAGCGGTCTGCTGACTTCGCTCGAAGCGCCCTTCTTCAAGAATTCGCAGCGGCTTGAGGTGCTGATGTTGGCCACGCTTTCACGGCTTCCCAGCGACGCGGAACGCACGAAGCTTGAAGCGTATCTGGCTGCGGGAGAGAAGCAAGGTGAGACGAGGCGAGCACTTGGCGATCTGCTTTGGGCGTTCTTGAATAGCGCCGAGTTTGCCCTGAATCACTAAGCCGATGATCTGCGGTTGTCGGCAATTCGATCGTCGTCAATTCAATTGCCGGCAAGCGCGAGTTGCAGCAACGAATCGATAGCGGAAAAGCAAAACACGATTTGGAGAGCCTGGCCGGTTCCTATTTCGAGAGACGAAAAAATGAAACGTCGAGATTTCTTGAGGACCGTTGGCGCGGGAGCAGCTGGAATTGGCGGAGGCCTCAGCGGTTGGTTTCCCGGTTTTGCGCAGACGCTAGCCGAAGAAAAGCAACGCAAGCGACAGTGCGTCTTGCTTTGGATGAGCGGCGGACCGAGCCAGATGGATACGTTCGACATGAAGCCGGGCCACGCAAACGGTGGAGAATTCAAGGAGATTTCCACAAGCGTTCCCGGGCTCAAGTTCAGCGAACATCTTCCCAAGTTGGCGAAACATGCCGAACACATGTCGCTGATTCGCGGTTTGAGTACGAAAGAGGGCGACCACGGTCGCGGCACGTATTTGATGCGGACCGGGCAGTCGCAAAACGGTCCGATTCGTTACCCCGCCATTGGCTCAAGCCTCTCGAAACAACTGGGCAATCGCGATGGCGACTTGCCTAACTATGTCAGCATCACTCCGGCTGTCGGATTCAATCCCGCGGCGTTCAGCCCCGGCTTCCTCGGGCCTCAATATGCCGCCGCCACTGTCGGCACCTTGAACGCGCCGACTCCTCAACCGCAGAACAATGCGAACGACGATCAGGGCTTCGCGGAATTGGGCGTCGATTTTCTGCGGCGCCAAGCCGGAGTCTCGGAACAGCAGGGCAAGTCGCGTTTGGATTTGTGGAACTCGCTGCAGACCGGGTTTCTCAAAGGGCGATCCGCCAGCTCCGCGACAGCTCAAGACACGATTTACCGCCGAGCGGTCCGGGTCATGAATGGTCGAGCCATCGAAGCGTTCAATTTGAGCGATGAACCGACCGAAGTGCGCGAGGCATACGGACGAGGCCGCTTTGGACAAGGCTGTTTGATGGCGCGACGGTTAATTGAACGCGGCGTGCCCTTCGTCGAAGTCTCGCTCGGAATCGAATCGGGCGGAGTTGGTTGGGACACCCATGCCAACAACTTCGCTTCCGTACGCAGCCTGTCCGAACAGCTCGACGCCGGTTGGGGCGCCCTGATGACCGAGCTGAGCGATCGCGGCTTGCTAGAGACGACGACGCTGCTTTGGATGGGTGAATTCGGTCGAACGCCGACGATCAACCCCAACGGCGGACGCGATCACTTCCCCAATGCATGGTCGGCAGTTTTGGCCGGTGGAGGAATCCAGGGCGGATCGATCCACGGTAAGACAAGCGAAGACGGCCTGGAAGTCGCGGATGGCAAAGTCAATGAAACGCAAGTGCTAGCCACATTGTGCAAGGCGTTAGGTGTCGACCCGTCCCTCGAAAACATTACGCGCATCGGACGACCGGTGAAGATCGCCGAAGGGGAACCGATCGAGGAAATCCTCTCGTAGGACCATCGGGAATATCATCGGCCGGTCGAGTGCCTGCCGATTGCGACTCGTTGCTGCGACTCCATTAGCAGACGTCAAGTCGAGGGGCGAGAGAGGTCTCATGACCTAGATTCTGTGCCGACTTGAAGTCCTTATTTAAGAGCCTGAAATCATGACGCGCCGTTCATGCCGATACGCGTTTTCGTCTCTGGTCTTGCTGAGCCTGACCGCGTTTTGCGTAACCAATCTAGGCTGCACGAAACCAGACGCCGCAATCGACAAGGCGACCGGTCCGCCAACGTCTTCATCGACCATGCCTGCCGAATCTTCGGACACCGCTCCGCAAGATGCGACCGAAACCCCCGACGATGTGAAACCGTCGGAATCCGAGACGAAGCCAGCGGAATCCGAACCTAAGGCAGATCAAGCCAAAGCGGACGGTGCCGATGACGAGGGCAAGCCGGCTGCCGATTCTGGCGCCGCTGCGAAACCGGCGAAATTGAAGACCGAGCGAATCGTATTGTTCACGCTACAGGGACCGCTGATTGTGGAAGTGGTGCTTTCGATCGACGGCGCGCCTCACGATCAGGCGCTGGCCAAATTGGTCGAGTATGTGCTCGAGGCGGCGGATACGAATAACGACGGCCGGCCGACCTGGGACGAATTGACGAACAGTCCAAAGTTCATCTACGGGCAGCTGGGAAATGCGGCGTTCAACACAGCCGAGATGAAACGAAATGCGATCAACTTGTACGACGTGACCAAGAACGGCCGAGTCGACGCCAGCGAAGTGCCTCGATTCCTCACGCGAAATGCCGGCGGCTCGCGTTCCTTTGACTTTCGCAGCGCAAATTACTATCGAGACATAAACCGAGGCGACTCGCCATTATTCGGACTGCTCGACTACGACGAAGATGGCCGAATCAATCAAGAGGAAGCCGCTCGCGCGGAAACGAGGTTGACCTCGCGCGACGCAGATTCCGATGGCGTTCTGTTCTCAGATGAAGTCGCCAATTCCGCCGAAGAGAGACCAGGTCCGCTTACGCAGCGTCGAGTTTCCGCTGGCGCAGCCTCGGCGTGGCTCGGCGGTAAGCCAAAGTGGACGAACATTTTGTACGCCATGGAAGAGCAGTACATGTTGGGAGGGTCGCTGAAGAAATCAGCGTTCAAACTCACACCCGACCTGTTTGATTTGCTGGACGCGAATGACGATGAACGGATCGTTTCGAATGAGCTTGCCGCGATAGCGACCGTCGAGCCGCATGTTCGCATCGAATCGCATTTCGGCGAACGAGCCGAGGATGCCGAGTCGCCTCGGCTAAACCTCACGATGCTTCACGACGATTTGCGTGACAGCGCATCGTTTGACGTTGGCACCGATCGGATAACGATCCAGTTGCCCAAGGACCGCATTTTGATCTTTCTCAAGGATCAAGCGCAATCCGGTCAGGCGGAACAGCAGGCGATAGCGTTGTTGGCCCAATACGACACCGACAAGAATGACTACTTGGACGAAGACGAGTTTCCCGATCAGGCGCCCGTGCTTCAAGGCGGTTTGGAGGCCTACGATACGGACGATGATGGCAAGGTCTTTAAGGCGGAGATCGTGGAGTACCTCGCCAATGCCGGAGTCGCTCAGCGGAGCCAAATTCGCTCGCGAGCAGGCGATCAAACGGACGCTTTCTTTGACGCTTTGGATGGTAATCGAGACGGCCGTCTCGATGGCCGGGAGATCTACGCGATTCCAGAGCGTATCAAACAACTGGATCGCGACAACGACGGCGAGTTGATTGTCGATGAGATACCCGGTTCGATGGCGCTGGCCATTGTTCGCGGCAATCCACAACAGGCCGATGCGTTATTCGCCATTCCCGTCTCTCGCCCCGCTCCGCCCGAAAACGCGCCGCGCTGGTTCCTGCGAATGGATCGCAATCAGGACGGCGCGATCGCCCGCAACGAGTTCCTTGGCGAGCAGCAACAGTTTGCCGCACTCGATGCAAACGAGGACGGGTTCGTCGCCGTCGATGAGGTTGAATCCGAGGATGAAGAGGCGGGCGAATAGGGCGCTCGAGGATTGCGGAGAGGCGAAAGCTCGCGTTTCAGAGCCCCCTGCCCTGTCCTACTTAGGTTTCGTGTACGGAGTGAGCCCGTCCATGTATCGCCAGTTCTTGATGTAGGAAATCAGATCGGCCATTTGTTGCTGGTCGATGTTCTTTTCGAGTCCTTCCGGCATCAGCGAGACGCCGTTGGATCGCATCTCGTCGATCTCGTCGCGCGCCAGGATTTCGGTCTTGCCTTCGGCCAATTTCAGCGTGATGGAGTCGCTCGTTTCGACGGCTAGAACGCCGGTCAGCGATCGACCATCGTCGGTGATCACCGAGTAGCTGACATAGTTACTGTCGATGGCTCGATTGGGCTGGAGGATGTCGGTCAACAATTGTGCTGGCTGGCGAGTTCGCGAGTCGGCAATGTCTGGCGCGACGTCGACACCCCAATTGCCGACACGGTGACAGGTTGCACAGTTCTTGCGAAATACCAATTCGCCGCGCCGCGGATCGGCCTTCAATTTGAAGACCGGCTGGTAATCCTGCAGCACCTTCTTCCTGTCTTCGGGGATTGCGCCGGCAAACAACTTGGCGATGCGAGGCTTGAGCGAGGGCGTTGAAATCTTGAGCAATCGATTCGTGCGTACGCGATCGATCTCGCCGAGCTTAATATTGCCGCTCTGTACTTGATCGAGCAGTAAGGCGATGCGACTGCCGCGAGCTAGAGATAGATCTAGAATCGCCCTCCGCATGTCGGGTGACTCCGACGGAAATCTGCTGAGCAAGTCGGCGGTGATTGCATCTGTGGCTGAGCGAGACAGCGCTCCAATGGACGCCAAACGAATTACGCGGGGCGTTCCTCGGTCGTAGGCGAGCTCCGCAAGCGTCTTCATGCTCGACGCGTCATTCGGTGCCATGGCGCCCAGGAAACGAATCGATTGCACTCGTTTCGCATCCGTTTGATCCTCGCCGCGGGCGATCGCGGCAGACCTCTCGATCGTCTTCGATACGGCTCGGTCAAAACTCGGATGTTTCTTCCGCAGTGCTGGATAGCTTGACCTCGCCCTAATGACGCCATCGATGTGGCCGAGCAAGATTGCAATTGCGGCCGGGTCGTTCGAGTTCACGAGTGACTCGAGTTGACGGAGCATGCTTTCGGATTCCGGCGACTGCCTGGCCGCGAGTTGCACCAGTTCGGCAGCGAGCAGCGACGTCGACTCGTCGCGTTCCGCGCCGGCCTTAAGGCAACGCGTCAGAATCTGCTCGGCGATGTCGGCGACTTGTTTTCCCGCCGCGATCGTCGTCGCTTGCCGAGTCCACGAATCAGCCGCGCCGCGCCAAGCGATTTCGGTGAGGGCCGGGCCGTCGGCATCGCTTGCAGGAGTCAATGAGAGCGCGGCCTGACAACGGACTTGAGCGTCCTTGTCGCGACTCAATTCGCGAACGGCCTTTCGAAGTTTCTCATTGCCAGCGTCTTGTAGTAAACGAGATTCACTCAATCGCAGGGCCTGAACTTTGACTGTTGAGTTCGGGTTCTTCAGCGCGCCTAGGATCATGGCGTCGGTCAAGCCGCTCATACTTTCCAGAAGCCAGAGTGAACGAGCCTGTGCGAGCGGCGGGCCCTGTTTGAGTTTCGCCGCCAATAAGGAGGACAAGGAAGCGGATCGTCGTTCCAGGATCAGTCGGGCCGCCGTTTCACGATGCCAACCGTTGTCCGCGCCCAGCGCATCGACCAGGACTTTATCCGCGGCGCCTGCCAGCAATCGCGGGCTCGGAGACGAGGTCGTATCGGGGACGACGCGATAGATTCGCCCGAGATTGTCGCCGTTGCGTTGGTCGGGTCGGTTTTTCAACTCCTCAGGCACAAACTGCGGGTGCTCGATCACAGCTCGATACATGTCGACAACGTACAGCGAGCCATCGGGGCCGTTTTCCATATTCACAGGGCGAAACCACTCGTCGGGGGACGCCAAGAACTCGACGCCATCGCGTGCGGGTTTTGATGTGAATGTTGCTCCCAGCGGTCGCATGATTTCGCGGTGGACAAGATTGCCGGTGGGATCGCAAGTCAGGGCGTTACGATGGTACACGCTCGGCAGTCGGTTGCCTGAGTAGATCGTAACGCCGCAGGCGGCGGTGAATTGATTGGCGTGCAGCGTCGACGTCGTCCACGCTCGACTGATCGGAAACAACTTCGAATCGGCGCCCGACTTGGCCACATCGTAGGCGACCTGTTTAGCCAGAGCCGTAGGGTTGCGGCGAAGATACCGATTGGGCAAGACGATGTGCTTCAGCGGATTGCGGTTGCTACAAACGAACCGTCGCCCCGCTTCGTCAAAGGTCAGCCCGAACTGGCCGATGCCGCTAATGGCTTGATAGTCTGAACCGAGCGGGTCGAAGCGAAAGTCCATTCCGCTGATCGATAACGGTTTTGCCTGTTTGGCGCCCGGCCTGACGTCGATCACCGCGCCGCCGCGCAGCCCGTTGGCGACATAGATTTGGTTGTCGATGGACAGCGTCGGATGGTTGGCGCGAAGTTGTGAATTGAGTTCAGCAAAGCCCTGAAACCACGGTTCGATGCGATCGGCTTTGCCGTCATGGTCATCATCCGGCAGATAAGCAACGCGGCCGCCGATTGTGGCGATGACGCCCGTCCTCCATGGTTGGATGCCGTTGGCGAAGAAAAGTTTATCGGCGAACACTTTGGCGGTTTCAAAGATTCCGTCGCCATCCTTGTCATAGAGAATCTTAATCGTCGAACTCGGCGCCTCGCCCTCAGCCGGTCCGTGCGGGTAGTCTCGCATCTCGGCGACCCAAAGCCGGCCCGATGCGTCGAACCTCATCGCGACGGGGTCGATGACTTGCGGTTCTTGCGCCACCAACTCGATACGCAAGCCATCGGGGAGGTGGATGTGCTTGATCGCCTCTTTGGCGCCCAGCGGACTGGAGAATTCTGCACTCGCAGCCGACGCTTGTTTGCCGGGTGGCGATTTCGCTTGAGCCGTTTCGCCGTCGACTCGCGCAGCCGTGGTGATTAGCGCGATTGAAAACAAGGACAGCCAGCACCATCGAATCATTGTTGTCTCGTCAATCGTTAGGACTCGGGGCCAAGCTCGCAAACTCGTCGACAATTCACGACGAGTCGATCTGGGCGGGATGCAAACCTACGGCTGTTATTCTATCCCGTTTGCTCCGGCCGTGCGCGTTGGTTCGAATCGTGCGGATTGGGCCGTTTCTTTGCATCAAGTTGTGGCTGCGGAATTTTGATTTCGGGTTGCGCCGAATGAAGCTTTCGCACGTCGAGCGTTGAAGAAAATCTGAGGCGTGATTCGGAAACGAGCCAACTTGCATGACTCAACGCGACGATGGGTATTGACGCTACGGATGTGGCTAATGGAGGAATGGACTCCATCATATTGAGCATTGCCTTTACGGCTTAGGAAGGATCTTAGAATCATGGCGTCGGATCGCCGTGAGATGGATCTGCTTCTGCAAGGAGTCAACAGATGAAGTCCCTTTTCACATTCGGGGCATGGTGTGTTACAACCGCCTCAATTGTTGCGATAGCCTCGGCCCAATTTCCGGCGCCCCAAACGGGCTCGCCGTATTGGTCAAACACAGATACCTCGGCCGCCATCGGTTTGGGGGTCGCCGCGCAGCCGACGGATTACTGGTATCAACGCGACGACTCGCCGGTACTGCCGTCGCAACCAAATCAAGCGCCGGCTGTGCAAGCACCCGCGGTACATCCGGCAGCTGTTCCCGCACCGGCCGTTCCAGCGCCTCATAGCCATCTTCATCCGCAGGTGCAACAGCCGCAGTACGGACATCCAGCCGTTCCGCATTTCCAATCGCGGCAGAACCTGGCCCCGCCGAGCATCGCGCCGCACAGTATTGCACTGCCCAGCATCGGGCGGCACGGTCAAGTGCCTCATGCTCAATCGGGCGCGCCCCACGCGGGCATTTGGTCGCAGGATAACACCGGCTCATTCAGACCCGCTTTCGACACTGGCGCTTATGCATGCGAACAACCCAACTACGGAGTTGGTCGCTTGAGGCACGGCGGCGGTTGGTTTGGAGGCGTTGGCGGTCTCTATATGACTCGCGACAACGCCAACAAAGTTTGGCTCAGCGTCGACGACGACAACATTACCGACAAAGTGATGACGACTCACGACGCCGATATGGGATTCGGCGTCGGTTTTGAAGCCAGTATTGGCCGCTACTATTGCAACAACACTCGGGCGTGGCAGCTCTCCTACTGGGGCATTTCCCCCAATGAGCAAGAGCACAGTGTGTACGCTGGCGTCGACACCGTTGGCAACCTGGGTACATCGAGAACGTTTGACGGGCTCCAGTACAACGGCGGAAACGTTGCCGACTTCTACAACGACGAGGATGTCCACCGTCTGCGACGCAATTACGATTTCCACAACTTTGAATTCAACATCATGGGCGCGCCGGGATACGCGGCGGCCGTTGGTTGCGGCGCACCGTTTGGTGATGTTGGCGGCAACTGCGGAACGTGCGGCAATGGCGTAGGCGGCTGCGGCGGATGTTCCGCTTGCGTTTCGTCATGCGACTGGCGATTCAACTGGCTAGCCGGTTTCCGCTATTTTCAATTCAGCGAAGATTTCCTCTATTCCAGCGATGCTGCGGACACTGTGTTCACAGGCGCCCCGGAAGAAGTTCACTACGATATCGACATTGAGAATCACTTGATCGGTTTTCAGCTGGGTGGAATCGCTGACTACTGTTGGAGCTCACGTTGGAACTTCCGTAACTCGATCAAAGTCGGCGCCTACGCCTCGCATATCAACCACCGTTCGCGAATCTACGGATCGGCCGGAACGGCGACAATCAATAATATCAACAGTCCCTACAACGGCGATGACTGGCTGGTCAGCTCAGCCAAGAATGACGTCGCCTTTATGGCGGAATGGGATACGGCTCTCACCTACCAATGGACATGCAATTGGCGTGCTCGCATGGGCTATCGAGCCGTCGCGATCACTGGCGTTGCCTTTGCGGGCGAGCAGATTCCGACAGAGACTTACGTTGATCTCGGAAACGTGCGAATCATTGACTCCAACGGAAGCATGATTCTTCACGGCGGCTACGCGTCTCTCGAGTACAGCTACTAATCATCGAGTCGCTGCAAATCGGATGCACCAAAATCGCGCCCGCTGATTTCCACCGCAAAGTCGAGTGTCGCGGTGGGCGAGCGAGTGCGTCTCCTTGCGGGCCTGGCGCGGCCCAACTTGGTCTACACCCCGACCGACAAATCGTCGGTCGGGGTGTTTTCTTGCGCGACACGATAGGGATTGAGCCCGGATTCAACGGTCCAACGGCCGGAATTAACGGAATAGCCTTGATTGGCGGCTCCCATCCGTACAGGCTAGAGACATACGTTCTTGCATTCTCGCAATCCAACTGAGTGGCGTCCCATGTCGCGTTTTGCTCTAGCTCTGACAGTTCTTGCAGTTTCGTTTAGCTCTGCATTGGCGCAAGACCCGCCAGCCAAGGAAGAAGCCAAAACGGCGACCAAGGTGCCCGCCAAGAAAAAAGAGTCGCCCTACGCCAAGCTTCCCAAGCCGTTTGACGAGATCAAATTTGAGTTTGAGAAGCTCGAAGAGGACGGACTGTTCAAAGTTGTCGACGTCAAATTCGACTTTATCGCCGATTCACAGGATCAGGGGGTCAGCTGGACCCTGGAAGTGCAACGCCGCGCGACGTGTCGACGAGCTACCTCGTTGCTCAAGAATCTTCGTGAAGTGCGATTCTCCCATCTGTCAAAAGACACCCGAAGCAAGTTGCCAATCTACAAAACGGTTCTTGAGTATCCGGGGATCTTGGATCAAGCTGCCGCTCAAGGGAAGACGCTGTTGAGGACGGAGCGTTTTCGAGTTTGGATCCCGCTCACCGATGTCGAAGCGCGACGGCTCATCGGCCGCGATGCGAACCTCGTCGAAATGGGGCGTTTGAAGCGGCCGCCCAAATAGAGCGAACCCTTCCTTCCGAATGGCTCTTCGCCTAACGGTATGCTGTCATCCGGATCCGTCGCATCTAGTCGCGTTGTGCTCCTCCACGGCGCGTTCTCTCTCGCTCAGCGCCGTCGCTCCACTGCGCCCCATACAACAACGCGACCGCTGAACGTCATTCGCGTTGACGCTCGGAGACGGATTCTGTAATCTCCTCGCAACCTATTGAGGGAATGATGGGTAGAACTGCGCAAAGACTGCTTTTCAATTTGCTTATTGCCACCATGGCAATTTCGTTGGGAGGGTGTGCGCACTGGTCGACGCGAGAGCAGACAGAGAGCGAGTTGGAGGATGCTTTCAAGATTCAGTCCGCCACGCTGGCGCCGAATCGCGTTGTGCTCGAAGTTGCCCACGTGACGATCGATCGAGCGGATGTCGAAGAGCTCGAAAGTGTTTGGCGCGGAATCGATGAGCAAGTGCTCGACCCGTCGCTGCGAAAAAGCCTGAATGAAAACGGAGTTCGAATCGGTCGAATCGGCGGCGAATTGCCCGCCTATCTTCGCGTCTTGGTCAGTCAATCTAACGCCCATCCAGACCCGGCGGTGGCGGGTTCGACTGAAAGCGGCCTTCAACTTCACCTTATGACGATGACTGCTGGCGCCGACAAAGAGCTGCCGATTGGGAAGTCCCAAGACTCGCTGTCCCTGCTGCGCAATGAAGATGGCGCGATTCGAGGTAGGACGCTAAGCGAAGCCCAATGCATGCTGACCATGCGAGTTGAGAACGAGACGTCGTCGGGCATGCTGTTCTTTCAACCATGGATCGTCTACGGCCCCGTCAAGCAGACCTACCGAGGCAAAGATGGTGCCTGGACCATTGCCCCGGAACGCGAACAAGTCGACTTTCCCGACCTGCACTTCTCGTCTTCCCTCGCCCCCGGCGAGACGCTGGTGATTGCGCCAATCGCCGAGGCTCGCGGCGTAGGCAAATTGTTCTTTCACGAAAAAGACGGCAGCCGCCGGATTCTACTGGTCCGCTTGGCGAACAGTCAGGGCAGTCCTCTCTTCCAAACCCCTGACATCGTCCCACCGCCGATTTCCAGTCTAACGGAGTAGAACTCGCCGTTGCCGATAACGTTGTGGGCCATCTTTTCGAATTGGCTCTTGGAAGCAGAGGATAGTTTGAGCCGCTGCGCGACGTTTCAGCGGACGCAATTCTCACGCGTTTAAGGTCACCTTCAGTCGCCGCTATTAAGCGATCGTATCGCTCGCCACCGTCCTCCAGCGACACCCGGGCTAGGCGAATCGGCTCCGCGATACGATAATCATCAACTCAGACGGCGCGTCCTTCACGACCTTCGGCGTCCGAAGGGGCGAAACTGACGTTCGAAGTTCAAGGAGATTTCTGATGGCATTGGTTCCCCTCCGTATTTTGCTCGACCACGCGGCGGAAAACGATTACGGCGTCGCGGCGTTCAACGTCAACAATATGGAGCAAATCCAGTCCATCATGGAGGCTGCTGAGGACACGGATTCGCCCGTGATTATCCAAGCCTCCCGCGGCGCCCGATCCTACTCGCAAGACGCCTATCTTCGGCACCTCATGCTCGCTGCCGTGGAACTCTATCCCCACATTCCGATCACCATGCATCAGGACCACGGCAACAGCGTGGAAACCTGCGAAAGCGCGATCGAGAACGGATTCACGTCCGTGATGATGGACGGGTCGCTGGAAGAAGACGGCAAGACGCCCGCCGATTTCGATTACAACGTGCGAGTGACCAGCGAGGTCGTTCGCCTGGCCCACGCCAAAAACGTCTCCGTCGAAGGCGAACTCGGCTGTCTCGGTTCGCTCGAAACCGGCGAGGGTGAACAAGAGGATGGACACGGCGCCGAAGGCCAATTGAGCAAAGATCAACTGCTAACCGACCCGGCGCAAGCCGAAGAATTCGTCGCCAAGACCGGAGTCGATGCACTTGCCGTCGCGATCGGCACCAGCCACGGCGCCTACAAGTTCACTCGCAAACCCGATGGCGATGTGCTCGACATGAAACGGATCGAAGAGATCCACCAGAGGCTGCCGAATACCCACTTGGTCATGCACGGCAGCTCGTCGGTCCCGCAAGAATTGCAAGATATTATCAATCAATTCGGCGGCAATATCCGTCAAACCTATGGCGTCCCCGTTGAAGAGATTCAGCGAGGCATCAAGCACGGCGTGCGGAAGATCAACGTCGATACCGACAACCGCTTGGCCATCACCGGCGCCATTCGCAAAGTACTTACCGAACAGCCTGAGCAGTTCGATCCTCGTTCCTACTTGAAACCGGCTCGAGCCGCGATGAAGCAAGTCTGCGTCGACCGCATGACCCAGTTCGGGCAAGCCGGAAACGCCTCGAAACTGCGTGAGCAAGCTGCTATCTAGCTAGCAGGATTGCGACCAAATTGAGATAGAGAGAGCCGTGGCCTGTTTGGCGCCACGGCTTCTTTTTTGACATGAGCCCGCGAGTTATTGCTGCTCAGCGACCCGCGACATCATTGACGCTTCGCTCAACTCTTCCCTGTGGGACTGCAGGGCTCAGTAAGACAGGCACCAACGGATGACACAGAACAAGACTGAATTCTCCACGCTTGGCCTCGCTCCGAATTGCCTCGATCGTTAGAATCCTCCTTCTGGAAATCGTTCTGGAGAAACGGTCCTACGCGTCCTGTTGTCACACAGCGAACGGGGTGCGAAAACGTCAAGGAAGACGTGACATGGATGCGGCGCGCCCCTTATCGGCCCCTTCAGCGGGCCAGCCGGTACGACCCAATCAATTCGAGCAACTTCGGTTCGCTCGAACGGTGCTGCAATCGGAAGCTGACGCCATCAATTCGCTCAGTCAGCAATTGGGTGATGCGTTCTGTGTGGCGGTCGAGAAGATACTGAATTGCGAAGGTTTAGTTGTTGTATCGGGAATGGGAAAGGCTGGATTGATTGGCCGCAAGCTTGCGGCGTCGTTCAGTTCGACGGGTACGCCGAGCCACTTTTTGCATCCGGCCGAGGCGATCCACGGCGACTTGGGCGCCGTCCGCGCTGCCGATCTCGTCATCGCGCTTTCGTTTAGCGGCGAGACGGAAGAGATCGTGCGGCTCGCGGCGAATCTGCAAGCTGGCGGAATCAACCTCGTGGCGATGACCGGACGTCCCAAGTCGACGCTTGCAGAACATTCACAAGTGACGTTGCCGCTGGGTGAACTTGAGGAAGCCTGCCATTTGGGCTTGGCACCTTCGACCAGCACAACGGCCATGCTGGCTTTGGGCGATGCTCTGGCATTGACGGCGAGTCGTGAGCGAGGATTTGAGCGAGCCGATTTTGCTCGCTTCCATCCTGGCGGCAGTTTGGGGCGCCGCTTGGCCAAGGTCGACCAGTGGATGCGAACGATGCCCCAGTGCCGTTGCGCGTGCGATGAGTTGACGGTCCGTCAGGTATTCTCGCGAGCGCCGGAGCCGGGACGTCGGAGCGGTGCCATTCTGTTGCTTGACAGCCACGAGAAACTGGCAGGCCTGTTCACGGACAGCGATTTGGCTCGCATGATGTCGCAAGGGCAAGGTGAGCAACTGGATCAACCGATTCGCGACGTCATGACGAAATCACCGAAGACGGTTCAGTCCGGCGAGTTGCTGGAGACGGCCGTCGCCATCCTCGACCGATTCAAGATCAGTGAGTTGCCCGTTATTGACAGCGACAACCGGCCTGTCGGTCTGCTAGACATTACAGATGTTGTCGGTCTTTCCAGCCAAGTGCAGGATTCGCCGGCAGAAGGGCGACCCGATGCGGCGGCGCCAGTCACACTTTCGATACACGCTCAAGGCAAGGCGACACGATGAAGCTCGACGTAGTTTGCCGAAAGATTGAACTGATCCTTTCGGACGTTGATGGCGTATTAACGGATGGAGGCATCACCTACGACAATCAGGGCATTGAGTCGAAGACGTTCAACATCCGTGATGGTTTGGGAATTCGGCTTTGGGCACGCGCAGGAAAGCGTTTCGGCATTCTTACCGCTCGCAATTCGCATGTGGTGAAAGTTCGAGCGGCCGAATTGGATGTCGACTTGGTGAGGCAAGGATTCGAAAACAAGCTACCCACGGCGCTCGACATCATTGGACAACAGGGCCTAACGCCGGAGCAAGTCTGTTATATCGGCGACGACCTGACGGATCTTCCCGTGGTTCGCGCGGTGGGGCTAGGCGTGGCGGTTGCTGACGCCGCGGACGAGGTAGCTCGGGCGGCCGAATACGTGACGAAAAAAAAAGGAGGCCGCGGCGCGGTGCGAGAGGCGATCGAGTTGATTCTCAAGTCGCAAGGGCAATGGGAGGACTTGGTGCGAAG
Organism: uncultured Pirellulaceae bacterium; assembly: GCA_964567745.1. GTDB lineage: Bacteria > Planctomycetota > Planctomycetia > Pirellulales > Pirellulaceae > CAZMNY01. Next base: position 48,656 of record CAZMNY010000010.1, read on the forward strand.
CTACGACGATCGCTAAGCCGACTGTGGTCGCTCTCGTTTCGCGGCAGTGACCGCGTCGCCAATTGGGCGAGAGAATTTCGAACAGGACCCAAGCAGATCAGCGGCGCTCAGTGAAGCACGAGGCGACACGATGAAGCAAACCATGACGAGATGGATCCGAACTTTCGTGACGGCTGTTGCGTTCGTCGCTATCTACTGGGTTTACGCGGGCGCTGTCGTACCGCTTATTGAGCCGACTGCGACCTATCGAAACGGCGGTGACGAATCGCCAGGCGAAGGATTTAGCGATCGAGTCCAGCTTGATTTGAGCGAATTTTTCGGCGAGGGCGACTGGCAACTTGGCGAGCGGTGCAAGACGGTCGAGACAGCTCAGGGAATTCTCCTGTTCCGCAAGTTTGATCGGTCGGACGACGGGTCCATCAAGCTGACCCCGCTAACCCTAATCTTGCGGCCTTCGAACGAATCGAATTCTGACGAAACTATGAAACCGGCGGGCCACCCGGTCATTCTAGACGCCCCCGAGGGTGCGGAACTGCGTTCGGACACCGGGTTGAATCTGACTCGCATGCAGTTCGGCAAGATTGTCGGCGGTCAGCTCAAGGGCCCGGTCACGATCCGCTCAGCCGATTCGGCGCCGCCCGAGAAGCGTCTGCTGGTGACGACGAGAGATGTCAAGATTGACGGCAACCGAATCTGGACGCCACACAAGGTCGACTTACGATACGGAGCGAGCGAGGGGAGCGGCGCGAACCTGGTCATCACGACAACAGCCAAGAAGACGGCGGGCGTCGACGCTCCCAGTGAATCGTCGTTCGGCGAGATCAAATCGGTCGAACTCGTGCAAGTCGATCGACTACGATTGCACCTGAACGACGCGAGCATGTTCCCTCTATCGGGCGCCGGACGCCGCAAGGAGAAGTCGAAACGCCCGTTGATATTGGATGTCGCCTGCCGCGGTTCCTTCTTTTACGACGTAGCGACGATGACCGCGTCATTTGACAATCGGGTTCAGGCGACGCGGGTCAGCGAAAGCGGCCCTGTCGACCGGCTGCTATGCAACGTGCTCGCACTCCAATTCGGCAAGGTCAGCGACCCGGACGCGACTAGTCCCAAGGCGCGATCCGCAGGCAACTCGTCCGTTGACTCGACGATCGACGCCGACAAAGCTCCGCTGAAGACTGGGCTTGTTTCTTTGACGGCCACCGGAACTCCAACTCAACCCGTTGTGCTTGAAGCGCCATCGCAGAAAGCGGGCGCTCGAGGACTACGGCTGAGTTACAACGGCCGATCGCGCAGCCTGCAACTCGAACAGCCGGGTGTGGCTTGGCTCAAGTATCAAGACTACGAGATCCGCAGCCCACGCATCAATTACACTCTGGCCGAGGATCAGAATCGCCTCGGCACGTTTTGGGCGGAGGGTCCGGGCGCGATTGAAGGTAAAGGAACGGGGCGCGACGCGCAACCCTTCAGCGCGTCATGGAATCGTCTTCTGCAACTTGAACGCCGCGACGACCATCACGTATTCTCGTTCTACGAGCAGGTGCGTCTGACTGTGCAAGAGAAACAGGTCGGACAATTCGACGCTCAACGCATTCATCTTTACGTCCAAGAGATTCCGATCGTCAAAAGTGATGGCGAGAAGACTCGATACGAGATTCGTCCTCTGCGAATGCGAGCGCTCGAGCAGGTCTCATTCGACTCGGCTGAATTGTCGGGCGAGACCGATGAGCTCAACGTGTACTTCGAATCGCCCAAGGCGACACTGCTCGGCGACGATACGATCTCGTTGGCGGCCTCGGGAAAGTCGACGCCGATACTCGAGGCGCCGTCGAGGGCCGCGGCCGACAAGATTCCCACACGCAAGTTTCATGTGGCTGGCCTCAAGATGGAATTGCGAGTGTTGGCGCCGGAAGTCGGCCGCCCGACGCTTGATGACTTGACCGTCGCTGGGGACGTTGAAGTGCGTCAGACTAAACTGGACGAGAAGGATCGAGGTCCGCTGCGCATGAACGGCGACGTGTTGCGAATCAGTTCGGTCAGCCGCGACCAAAACACGATCCTGGTGCAAGGCCGACCCGGGCGGATTTCCGTTGGGCCCGTTTCGATCGAAGGCCAGGCGATTGTCATGGATCAACAGGCCAATACCGTGTCGATTGACGGTGCCGGACAGATGGCGTTTCCCGCCTCGAAGTTCGACCCCCAGCGGTTGACCACGGTCAGTTGGCGGGAGGGAATGGACTTCGACGGTTTGATCGCGAGATTCCGCGGCCAAGTTGTGGCTGACGGCTCGCGGGCGGACCGAAAGCAACGTCTGATGAGGTATCACGTCGAGGCTGGTTATATGGCCGCGACTGTCAGTAAACGTCTCAATTTTCGGGATCTCGATGGCAAGTCCGAAGACTTAGAACTGGCTCACATGAAGTTCGACGGCGGCGTCTATTCTGAGAACCAGTCGTTCGACGCTGCTGGAAAAATGACCAGTCACGAGAAGATGAAAGCGAACAATCTCGACATCGATCAAATCGATGGGCGCCTTTCCGTCAATGGACCTGGCTGGACCAGCACCGCTCGATTCAGTTCGCAACGATTCGTCCGCACCGACAAGACGAATCCCGCGTCGGCGATGAAACCCAAGAAGGTGCCCCGACTCAATTACCTGCACGTTCGCTTTGAAGACGGCGTCGTCGGCAACATCCTCGACAAGCGAGTCAAGTTCGTGGGGGACGTTGTTGCCGTGCACGGGCCAATTAGCCAATGGGGAGAAACGCTCAAGCCCGATCAACGTGGCGGTCTAGGTAAGGAGGGCGTTGAGCTTCGTTGCGACGAGCTATCGGTCATTGACGTGAGTGCGACTAAGATTCCGATGATCGAGTTAATTGCAATCGGGAACACGATTGTTGAGAACGAATTGTACGGCGCATCGGCGCAGCGACTTTCGTTTACTGAGTCAAAGAATCTGCTTGTCCTTGATGGCGACAGCACCTACGACGCGAAACTGAAAGTCTACGGGCAGAACCCCAAGTCGGCGGTCGCCAAGAGGATTATGTTCTGGACCGACACGTACGATTTCGATGTCGACCGCGTGCAGTCGATTCAATTCGGCTCGTTTGGCAAGCCCGCAAAACAGCGTCCGAAACCACTTCGCACAGACCAACTGCGTTGAGCGGGGGATTCTGATCTGGTCATCGGTGAAATGAGCCGCGGAATCTCGACTTGCTCGGTTTTGCGAATTTCCGTATAGCAAACATTATCAAGCGGCCCCAGAACCCGCTGGCCGCATCATTGACCCAAGGAGGGAGTTCAATGCGCATTCTGAAATCATGGCCGATGGCCACACTCTTACTTGGAATAGCCGCCCTGATGAGCCTGAACGCCGCCAACGGGCGGTTTTCAGCCGCACCGAGTTACGTCGATCATCCGAATCCCCACGCCGATGAATTGGAGGCAACTGGCGAATCGCACTTCGCAGACCGTAGCGTTGTCCAGGCGTCCGCCAGCGTTCCTACGGTTCCCACTTGGACTGAGTCCGCTACGTCGCAGGATTCGAACGATCAAACAGCAGCTTACGGTTCTCTCGAGCCAAGTCCCGGCTTTGATGTTTCGTTTACCGATGAAAAATCGGCAGAGACAGAGCTCGCCGAATCCAGTGAGCCCTACATTGGTTGGGCGGCGTCTGAAGTCAAGCAAGAAGGCGAGCCAGTCGTCTGGTCGACTTCCAAGCCGAGTGAATTCGCCGGCGTGACTCAAGTCGCTGAAGTTGGAAACGTTTGGGTCGCCGCAGAGCCGGACAGCCAAGTGAGTTGCACTAAGTGCGAGCAGTGTCGACAAGGAAAGCACTGCACTGCCACCGGCACGGGCGTTTACGTCTGGGGCAAGGCATGTCCCGGGAAGCACTGTACGTCACAGGCTTGCCAGGTTCAAACTTGTCCAGCAAAGGGCGCCTGCCCGAATCAAGACTCCAAAGCGACGCAACAGGTTGCTGACGCGCGTACCGCCGTCGCGATCACGAGTTCCGGTCAGTGTCAAGAGCTTTCGTCAGTCACGCCAGGACCCAATGTGGCGACGTATCAATTCAGGCCGACGCCGACGATCCAAGAGGGACTCGTCGTTTCGGGTTGGTTGGAGCGTCCTCAACCGCAAAGGCCCGATCCGTACGCCAGTTTTGGCGCTCAAGCGGGTTTGATTCGGCACCTGGTTGAAGTCCACGAACAGTTGGGCGAGCTGCGTGGCGAGGCCTCGCTTCGCGAGTCGGTCATTTCTGTTGCAGCGGAAAACGCGGCGATGTCCGCCCAGTTGGAAGCCATGCAGGGCCATCACAATTTGATGGAGAAACTTGTCCAGCAAACGATCGAACTCGAACGGCTGCGAGCGGGGCAAGAGGCGACTCAATTGGCTTCGGCAAAGCAACAATCGAGCGAAGACGAAGCTGCGGTTCTTGACGCGACTGCCCAACAAGCCAGGCTCGACGACGTCCGCCGCGAGAACGCACAACTGCGTCGTGAACTCGACGGAATTCGCAGTCAGTTGCAAGCCATTACGCAATCGGCCGAAGAGCCGCAAGCAGCGACGGCGAATCGCAATCCCTACCCCGCCAATCAATAGGTTCGGCGGGCGTATTGTCGTCTGACTCGACTCAAGACAGTCGTTGCACTGCGACCACAAGGATCAGCGGGATGAAAATCGCTTACCTCGACTGTCTCAGCGGAGTCAGTGGAGACATGATGCTAGGCGCGCTCGTCGATGTCGGCGCGCCGCTTGAGGCGATCCAATCCGCAGTCGATTCGCTGGGGCTCCCTTCGTGCACACTACAACTTGACGAAGTCAGGAAGCACGGTTTTCGAGCGGCTAAGGTTTCGGTTGTTCACGATCCGGAACACGCCCATCGCCATTTGCATCACATTACCGAGATGATCGATGGCAGCGACGTGCTCTCCGCCGCCCAGAAGGACCTCGCGAAACGAATCTTCGCCAAGTTGGGTCAGGCCGAGGCCAAGGTTCACGGTTCGACCATCGAGAAAGTCCATTTCCACGAAGTGGGCGCAGTCGATTCGATAGCCGACATCGTGGGCGCTGCGGTTGCTTGGGATCTGCTTGGCGTCGACAGAATCGTCTCGGCGCCAGTGCCCACTGGTCACGGGTCGATTCAGATCGCCCATGGTCGCGTCAGCATTCCGGCTCCGGCGACCGCCGAACTGTTGAAGGGAATTCCGCTCGCTGCATGTGTCGTCGAGTCGGAATTGACAACTCCGACTGGCGCTGCCATCGTCGCAACTATGGTCGACGAGTTCGGCCCGATGCCCGCGATGACGATCGACCGAATCGGCTGCGGTGCCGGTGATCGTGATCTTAAGGAGCAGGCCAACGTCTTGCGAGTCGTGGTCGGCGAAACGGGCGAGTCGGGCGAGTCGGTCGACGCCGATCAAGTTTGGGTTCTCGAGACAAATGTCGACGACGTCACTGGCGAGACGATCGGGCACTGCACCGAACTGCTGATGAAACGCGGCGCACTGGACGTTTACACGACGGCGATTCAGATGAAAAAGAATCGCCCAGGCATTGTATTGAGCGTGCTCTGCCGAGGCGATGATGTGGCCAAACTGGAACGAATTATCTTTCGCGAAACTGGGACGCTCGGCATCCGGCGTTGGTCAGCGTGTCGGCATAAACTCGAACGGGAAACGGCTAGCGTAACAACCGAGTACGGTGAGGTGGCTGGCAAGACCGCCACGATCGCCGGCGACAAGTGCTTCTCTCCTGAATATGAATCGTGTCGAGCTATCGCAGAGCAGAACGACATTCCGCTACGCGCGGTTTACGAATCAGCTCGCAAGGCTTTTGACAGCCTCGAACAAAACTGAAGCTCGACTTACAGTCGAAGTGTCCGGCGGACGTCACGATGTTAATGGCGAATCAGATAAGCGAATGGGCTTTCTTCTTCGGCGTCGCGCTGATGATCGCAATCCTGATGCGCCGCTACTTCCGATACTTCGGCAAGCTTAAGCGAGAGAAAAAAAAGAAGAAGCCCGCGGCGTCTTCCATCGCTGATGAACGGTCCGGCGTCGAAAAGCAGACTCTCCTCGACGCGCCTGACAATGTGTTGCGATGGCAAGTCGATATGCACGACACCGCTCGCAACCTGAAAGCCGAATTGGACACCAAGATCGGCCTGCTGCAAACGCTGGTGCAAATGGCGGACGATCGAATCGGTCAACTCAATTCGCTTGCCGAAAGAACGCGTTCCGGTGCGAGCTCGAGTGAGCCGAGCGGCGGAAGCAGTTCGGACGCGGTGCCAAGCGAGTTTGCCGAGATACCAGCCCGCCAGTCAACAGCGACTCGCTCGAAGTCAAAAGACGATTCCACCGGCATCGGATTGCCGGGCAACGACGACATGCGACGTTCGATCTATCAACTCGCAGATCGCGGACTCGATGCACGGCAGATCTCAAATGAGATCGGACGATCACTCGGCGACATCGAGTTCATCCTCGCGCTTCGCACCGCGGAGTAGACGAGCGGATCCGCCGCTAGCGGGGCTAGTTCGCTTGGCCTCTCTTAACAAACCGGTAGCCCTCGAATCGAATGCAAAGCAGGGCGGAGACCGTCAAGGCTTGATTCAATACGATTACGGTCATCCAGAAGTACAGGTCGGACCGAATCGCTATGACTCCGCAGCTTGTGGCGATGGCGATTACGGCGACGACGGCACCGCGCAGCCACGTCAGCCGGTTGCCAAAGAACGCCCAAATCTGCACGATCGTCGCAATAGAAATCGAGGCGACGAGAAACGTGATGATCATGGCTGCCCCCATGTCCATGGCAAACATTTTGGTTTGAATCAACGCCTGCAATGTCGCCACCGTGAACGCGACTAGGGTGGTCAAGATAAACAAGTGTCGCACGCCGAATTGAAGTGCGTCCCTGTCCGAGTCTTCCGTGGCGAATTTGCGCATTTCGCCAAAGAACGCCCGCAAAAATAGGCCGGTCAAACCGACAACGGATACGATCCCGCTATAGAAGAAAAGGAACGCGACATACTCGCGCCACCCGGCCGTCCAGGCGACACTCGTTGTTACCACCAGTACGAAAACAACCGCGGTCGCCATCCGCACCCAGCCCTTGCCGAGCGCAAGCCAAAAGGCGACAAGATTGCAGTAGAAAATCGTGACCGCGAGGACGACAACCATTAACGGATCGGGAAATCTTGAGTAGCCAGCGCAACTGACGATCGCGGCAATGAGCGACACGATGACAATCGTCGCCAGGACATACCATCCACGAAAGCCCGCATCGTTGGTGGTCACCAAACGACCCCAGTCTTTAAGTTGGAAATGCGTTATCCGGCTTCGGGCGTGATGGGCGTAAACTGATCGACCGGCATCACGAATATCTTGCCGTCGCCCATTCGACCAGTCCGAGCAATCGCGACTACTTTTTCTAGGATCTCATCTTCGCGAGCGTCGTCGACCCATAAGGAGATTTCGACTTTCGGTAGAAATGCTTGGCTGTATTCGCTGTCGGAATAGCGACCGAGCGAACTTTTTTGGCGGCCAAACCCTTTGACCTCGCGAACATGCAAGGCTTCGAGCGGAGCGTGCTTGAGGCCCTCGAGAACCTTCTCGGCCAGATGAGGGCGAACGATGGCGATGATCTCTTTCACGGCTACCCTCATATTCGGAAAGGTGATCGAGATTCGCCACACAGCGAATTGCCAATAGCGATTCGCAATGACTTGCGCCGAAAGCGAGATTAGCTAAAGAAGTTTTCGCCGAACAGATTCAGCTCCGGACCGGTTTCAACTTCAATGTCGCCGTTAACGCACGTCATGCATCCGAGCCGCATCGTTTCTTCGTAGCCGACGAATGCGAGACAGGGAACCGGGTCCGGCAGCAGCGGCGTTTTGAACCGCATCTGTTCGCGAATCGTCATTTCGTTCGTGTTCTCTTTGCCGGCCGTGATCAGAACTCGGCAGGTCCCGCAGAGGCCTTTGCCCATACAGTTGACGTACTTGTTAATCGACTCGCCGTAACCATTGACGCCTTGATTGAGATTGATGCCGGTCTTGACGGCTTCGGCTCGAAGAAAGACGCCCTCGGGAACCTCAATCTCTTTGTTTTCCTTGACGAATTTCACGATCGGCATGAGACTGCTTTTTCCTGCGCAGGGTGATTCATTGTCATGACGGCGGCAGGCAATTCTACCCGCTTGACTGACCCCGTGAAAGACGGTTGAGCGGCCGCGTTGTCCTTTACTCGACGAGCTATTTTTGCCACCATTTGTGCGATGGCGGCAATTTGTCGCAGGCAATCCGTGCGGTCTCGAGTCGTCCCGGCCAATTCCGCTCGTCAATCTTTCCCGAAGGATCATTCGAGCGTGACCCTCTGCCCGGGCGGAGACCGTCGCCCCGATGGAATCCATGCGAACAGGAGCGTAATAAGGCGATGGCGAAACGGTCGAAATACCAGCAGAAGATAATCAAAAATTACTACGAGAACCGTGAAAGCATTGCCCTCCAGCGCGTTCAGGAGCTTGTGACTGAGCTGTACCTGACCGAGGGCAAGAGGCGAGAAAAACACTGGAAGTCGCTCGCCGGCCACTTGGAGAAGCTGGGAGTCAAACAGGCGAAGATCGATAGCCTTGTTGATTCGGACAATCCAGAGTTGGTCGCCAAGTTTGTTCAGGAGTTGCAGTAGGAATCGTCCTAACTTGATGGAAGTCCGCCGAGGCGTGCTTTAAAGTAGGGGGGTGATTTCGCCCCACCTTCCGAACCAACCTGGCTAGGAGCCTCGCATGCCAACGCCTCTGAATCGCCGATCATTCCTTCGCCAAACAACCGCCGCTGCCGCAGCTGGCGGATATTTCGTAAGCCATGCCGCCGCCCAAGATTCGACTTCGCCTAACGAGCGACTCAACATCGCGGCTGTCGGCACCACAGGCCGCGCCGGCGCCAACATCGCCGGAGTCTCGTCGCAAAACATCGTCGCGCTCGCCGATGTCGATTCTGCGCTTCTCGAGAAGGGATCCGCTCGCTATCCGAGCGCCCGGAAGTATGCCGACTTCCGAGTGATGTTGGAGAAGGAAGTCGACAAGATCGACGCGCTCGTTGTGGCGACGCCCGATCACACTCACGCGCCCGCAGCGGCAATGGGATTGCGACTGAACAAGCCCGTCTACTGCGAGAAGCCGCTGACCCACACTCTTTTCGAGGCCCGAACGCTCGCCGACCTGGCCAAGGAAAATAAACTCATCACCCAGATGGGAAACCAGATCCATTCGAGCGAGAACTATCGGCAAGTTGTCGAGTTGGTTCAGAGTGGCGTGATCGGCGCGGTCGCAGAATCACACGTTTGGGCCGCGGCAGTCTATAAGGACGCAAAGTTCAAGAATGCGCCCAAGCCCGCCAATCTCAATTGGGACCTGTGGCTCGGACCCGCGGCGGAGCGTCCTTATAGCGAAGGCGTGCACCCGTTCAAGTGGCGATCGTTTTGGGATTACGGTGCCGGCACGCTCGGCGACTTTGGTTGCCACTATCTCGACCTCGCCCATTGGGCGCTCGACTTGACGGCGCCGACGCATGTGCGTGCAAAAGGACCCAAAGCCGACCTCGTCAGCGCGCCGGACTGGCTTATCGTCGACTACAAGTATCCGGCTCGAGGCGACAAGCCGGCGGTCGACTTAACCTGGTACGACAGCGGCAAGCGGCCCGAGAAGCAGCTTGCGAAACTCGAGCCCATTCTCTCCAAACGCGACGGAAAGCCAGTCGGCTTCCGCAGCGGTCAAATGTTTGTCGGCGAAAAAGGCGTGATCATTTCAGATTACGGACGACATTATGTGGTCGCAAACAGCGGCGAAGTGCTGCTCGCCCACGACAACAAAAAGTCGCAAATCGAGCGTCCCGAAAAGACGGTTGCCAGATCAATCGGGCACCACGCGGAATGGCTCAGCGGAATCCGCACCGGCAAGAAAGCCGGCAGTGATTTCTCCTACGCGGGACCACTTACCGAAGCCGTCATGCTTGGAGTCATGTCACATCGATCGGGCGAGGCATTCGATTGGAACGCCAAAACGTTGACCGCGTCATCGAAGAAAGCGCAGGCCTTTATGCACATCGAATACCGCAAAGGCTGGACTCTGTAGAGATCTCGCGCAACTCGCCGCATCCCAATCGTTTAACCCGCCGCCGTAGGAAAGGCGACGCTGGCGACACTGTGACGACGCTAGGGGGTGACGTTGATTGATTCGGATGCGGTGACGCCGTCGGGGGAGAGGTTGCTGCGGACTTCCACGGCGACCTTCTTGGCGCCGGCCTGGGCGCCTCGAAGACGGATGCGGAAGGCTCGCAGTTTCTCGCCCGGACGAACGGTGGCCACTGGCTGGAATTCGAGAATTCGACCGTCGAATTTCGCTTGATTGGCCGGACCGCCGGGGAGGACTGAGTCGAGTTCCAGTCCTGGCGGGATGGTGACGTAGAGGCGGAGATCGCCGTCCCAATCAGCTCGGTCGTTATCGATCTGAATCGTGATGACCGTCGTCTCGTTGACGCGGATCCCATCGCTCTGATCGAAGATGGTGATCTTGATATCTTTCTTTGCGACGTCGATCGGCGGCGCGACGCCTGGCCCCGGCTGTCCCGGCCCCGCCGGCGGTTGGCCCTGCCGAGGCGGCGGGAGGATCTCAATCGACTTAGTTTGCGAGTTGCGCACCTGGTCGTCCGCCGTCACCAGCACTCGCACGCTTGTCGCGCGAGTCTCTCGCTGGCAGTTGTATCGCACTTCAAATAGTTTCACGTCGCCGGCACCGATCTGATCGACCGTCCAGCGAATCGAGTTGGGCGGAGCGAGTTGGAACGGCGGATCGGTAGTGGCTTCTTTCGAGCTGAGCAAGTTCGCATCGGCCTCGACGTCGACAATCACATTCGTCAGCGGCACGTTGCCGTTGTTGGTTACCTCGGCACGGAATAGAACGTCGTTTCCATCCGGTTGATCCGTGTCGTTCAAGTCGACTTGGCCCTGAGTTGGACCCAGCAGCCGCACTTGCACGTCGGGCCGTGCGACGACAGGTCGAGCTCGAACGGTCAGGCATGCGCGTTCCGATGCTTGCTGTCCGCCATCGGCTAGGACGGTCACGGTGTGGCAGAAGTAGCCCGGTCTTCGCGGCACGAACGTCAAGCCGACCGATGTCGAGGCGCCGACCTCAAGAGGTTGGTCCAAATCGCGAACGATTGGGCTAGCGGCGTCATCGATGTGCCTCAACCCAGCGTCAAAGCTGTCTTGGATCGAGATTCGCTCAAGTGGTTGCCGACCAGTATTCGTCATTTTGATCTCGTACTGCACCTCTTGGCCAACTTCAGCCTCCGTCGGCCCGATGACGTCCAGACGAATCGACGGGATGAAGACGGACGTACGCCTTTCTCCTTCGGCTCGAACCGTGTCCTCGCGGTCGCGAACTCGAACTCGATAGAGGATCTCCGAGTCGGCTCGAGCGGAGAGTCGGTAGTTGGCTTCGATCGTCTTGACCTGCCCCGGCTCGATGTCGCCGAGCCGCCATTCCTGTCCGTCAGTCAATTCACGCTGCGCCGCTGGCATGCTGTTGACGTACTCCAGTGAATTCGGCAAGCCGGCAGTCGAGACGGTCACGTCTTTTGCCGTTAGGTCACCGGGATTGGTCACGCGAATTAGATACTGAACGGGGCGTTCGAGTTCGACTCGAGTCGGTCCGCTGACGTCGACGTGAAGCGCCGGTGCGCTCCAGCGAATGGTCGTCCAGCCTCGGCCGACGACTCGACGTTTCATGAACCGGTCGCCGGGTCGAATAATTTCGACTTTGACCCTCGAGACGCCTGCCTTGTCCGTCAGCGGCCTGACGCGAACTCGCGATTCACCCAAGTCGTCGGTCGCGACTTCGACGATGTTCCCGTGTCCGGGCGAAAACTCCGCTTGAGGACCGGTCTCGAGTTCGTAGCGGACAAGCCAATCACGTTGCGGCTCGCCGTCGCTGGTCAAGACGCGAGTGATCATCTCATGCTCTTGCGTCGTTCGGACACTCGCGGGCGAAGGGAGTTCCCATTTGGCGTCGATCCAATGAATGATGGCCGTTTCACGACGCTCTTCCCAATCGACGGCTTTCGGTGCAATCGCCGTTACGTACGATACGCCTTCGCGCGGAGACGTCACGCTAATCCAACCCTCGCCCTTCTTGATCGGGACGTCGTCGGTCGGAGTCGTTGTGCCTCGCGTCACGAGATGGGCTCGAGTCGATGTGTGGGTGACCGCGAATCGATCGGTGACCTTGCGCGGTTGAGTGCCAAACAATCGGCTGGCTAACGGCCGACCTGTGCCGCCCAATCCGACAAGGTGGCCCACACTGTCTTGCGTTAGGATCCACTCGACCGGCTGCCCTGTAACCAAGCAGCCGTCTTTCCCGCAGACGCCGCTCCGCAGAACGATTTCCGTTCCAACTCGGGCGACAAGCCGCTGTGGCGTGAGCTGCAATTTGCCGGCCTCGCCAGCAGACAAACGGTGACCGTTTTTGAGGATCTTACATTTTGGTCCGCAGCCAAGTCCGCATTGGGGACCGCAAAGGGTCGCGCACGGTGCAGGACAAGGCGGACCGACTTGAGCCGCCAACGGCGGCCCCGCTGGTTGTTCGGGGCACGGATTCGGATCGAGCGGCTGCGTCCAAGCCGGCTTGGGAAGACACGACGCGGCTTGAAGGCCCTCTCCGCCCGGAATTTCAAGGCGAGTGTAGTTTGGCTGAGGCATCAAGATGGAACGCCCTTGCGGATCGATACGCGGCAAACTGACAGCGCAGCCGGTCACTGTCACAGCGACAAGCAGCATTGAAAGCAAGACGGTTTGTTTCGATCGCAGGTACATGGATCATCCAGGCAATTAGTTGAGACGAGAATCTATGACGGATTCTTAACTCTTGCACCGGAAGCGTAGCACGCGTTTTGGCAACATGTGGCGAAAGGGCAACATGGAGCGATGCAAAATCGCATCATTGCACCTCAATCCGCAACGGTTGTACGGATCGCGACGGTTTCACCGCGCAGGATAAACGCTGACGAATGAACGCTGACGAATGAACGCTGACGAATTGAGCGCTGACGAATGGCGACAAAGTGCCTGACGTTAGAAGGCCGATTTCAAATCGGTGAGCACGGCTTGCTCGGAAGTCGAGATGGCTTGAATCCCTAAGACTCCGCCTGCAGACTTGGCGACCGTTTCTGCTCGACCCAAAACGCTGGTTTCAATCGCCTTCATCGTGTCGACATCCATGGTCGACGCCAAGCAGGCGATATACTCTTTCCAACCTTCCCGAAGTTCGGGGCCGGGCTTCGATTCAAGCCATTGTTGAAGCAAGTCGTAAGAGGCTGAGCCCGGCTTGATGCCGGATGCGTGGGCGGCGACCACGATCGCGTCTTTCTCATTCGGCTCCATTCGGCCATCGGCCCATGCCACCTCGACCAGAGGCGCCAAGCCCAGCGCGGCCAACGTCTCTCCGCCGATCCCCAAATCGCACAGTTTGCCAGTGACGTCCGGGTTGTCGATTCCGGTGAGCTCGCCGAGAGCCTCCGCGTCCATCTGCTTTTGCAAGGCTTCCAGCAATTCGTTGTCCCGTTTCGCGAAGAATGCTTTTTCCAGGGCTCTGCCGCGTTTCGCCAACTGATCAGCCATCGATGGTGTTTTCCTCGTGCCAAGTTGCAAAATGGAAGGATTGCTCGCGTTCGTTTGCGAGTAACGCCTAGTCTATGAAACGGCCCGTCCCGCAACCAGCGGGGGCAACGCGCGGGCGACCGTCGCGAATCACGACCCAAAGCGCCGCCGTTTGAAAGCTGGACGAGCACCGATCCGCCGCGGCGGCGAGTTTTAAAGAGGCCATTCTGGCAAAGTGGGTAAGGAATGTGGTCTTGTCAGTTTCACAAAATCTGCAGATCCTTTAGACTATAGGTGTTAGGCGTTTTAGGGTGATTGTGCCGAGGCGGAGAGTCCCTGAAGGGGGTAGGTATATCGCGCAGCAGGATGGAAACAGCAGTCGCTTTATTGCTCGTGGTCCAAGCTTGTGCTACGTATCCCTACAGGTTTCTCGACGCGGCTCCGGCAAAACAACGGTCAACTCGGCTCAGACACGCGGATCATCTCCGCAATGCGAAGGAACGACCCGATGTGGAAGTATCGACCGCTGCTCCTCCTCCCCGTAATCATTACGATGGCCTGCCCTTTGCGTGCTGATGATGGCGCGAAACAACTGGCCAAGTTGGTCGAGGATGCGAAAGTCAGCTATGAGCCTGTTTCCGCCAAGCAAGTGGCGGACCTCAAGCAACAGTTGGTTGACGCCCTCAAATCGCTTGACGCCTATTTGGCTGAACTCGGGGAACCAGCGCAGAGCGAGTGGCGCAAGGAGCTGGCGCTTGGCGCCCTCGACGCTTCACTCAAGGCTGAGACAACCGACATCTCAGCGGCTCGCGATTCGCTCGCAAAGTTTCAAATCGACAAAGAGGGACTTGAAGCCACGCCGATCTTGGAAGCTCGATCGGCCTTGAGACGCTTCGAGCGCGCATTGTTGATTCAGGGAAACCCGAATTCAAAACAGCTCTACGAACAACAACTTACCCAGTTGGCGGCCAAGCTGGGCGAGTACGAAGCGAAGCCGACGCTGGCGAATTCTGTCTTCATTGGGACTGTGCTCGGCAATCTCGAACTCGGCTCGCAAGCGAAGCCGCTCGTGACAGCGGCGCGAGACCGATTTCGCCGGCCCAACATGCGAGCACGCGTGTCGAAACATTTTATGTCGCACGGTATGTCCGAGCCGATTGATCGCACCGAACAAGTGAACGAGTACATCCTTGGCACGTCGACTTCGGGAACGGCCGTGCTCTCCGGAAACACGAGCGTCGCGCTGCACCCCAGCGAGGATAGCGCCGATCTTGAGATCTTGCTGAAGGGCGTGGCTCAATCGACGACGGTCGGACTGAATCGAGGAGTGACGATTCACAGCGTTGGCGAGACGGATCTCAACGGCGGCGCGCGAATCTCGATTTCCCCGACGGGTATCTCCGCAGAGCCGGCATGGGCGACAGCGGCGACGGGATCGACGATCACTGGAATCTGGCACAAGAACTGTCTCGTTCGCAAAATCGCGCAGAAGCGCGTGGCTGAAAGCAAGGGAAAAGCTGAGGTCATCGCATCGCAGCGAGCCGCCAATCGACTCGCGGGGCGAATTGATCGAGAGAGTGAGAAGACGGTGGAGGAGCTCAACGAGGATTTCCTTGGCAAGTTCCGCAATCCTCTGCTGAGAAAGGGCGATTTTCCTTCGCTAATGAAACTGGCGACCTCGGCGGACGCGCTCTCCATCATCATGACGCAAGCAAATGCTTATCAACTGGCGGCCGGTACGACGGAGCCGCCGGCACACGTCCAAGGGCTCGACCTCGCCGTGCAACTGCATGAATCATTCGTTGGCAACATGTCGCAAGGTTTGATTGGAGGCCAGACGTTGACGAGTGAAAAATTGGCGGACACGCTTCTTGAGATGAACGGCGAAGTGCCGGAAGGACTGGCCGGTGATAACGAGCCGCCTTGGTCGATAACGTTCTCACGCAGTCTGCCGATTCGAGTTACTTTTGACGGCCAACTGATCACGGTCTCGATTCGCGGCCGCAAGTTCACCCGCGGCGACACCGTCGTGCGATCGGAGATGGAAATTGGCGCCACTTACAAGGTCGAACAAACCGACGTCGGCGCCAAACTGACTCGCCAAGGCGATGTGACGGCCGAGTACACCAAGAAGGGTTTCCAACGACCTGAGAAGATCGCGATCAAGACGGTGATGCGAAAGAAGTTCACCGCACTGCTCAAAGAGAGCCGCACGTTCGAAGGCCTGGAAATTCCAGGACGATGGCAGAAGGTTGGAAAACTCAACCTGGCCCAAATGAGCTGCGACAATCAATGGTTGGTGCTCGGCTGGAAGGCGCCGAAAACAACTTCAAAAAACGCAGCCAAGACCGAACCCCAGCCTGAGCAAACCGCGAGCAATTCGGTAGAGTAGGGATTGTTCATATTTGTCTTGCCGCTGACCTGTGGCGAAACGAACTCTCACGGTTTGTGTGCCTTGATAGCGCTGGAGTGATTCAATGGACGCATCAGGCGAAAACCTCTGGGTTGATATTCGGTTTGATTGCCTACCGCTCCGCAGCGTCGGTCGCATGGACGCCCCTCTCGACGCCTCGCCCAAATTCCGCCAATTGTGCGGGAACATTAAAGCGGCCATCGAACGCCACGGCTCGCACAACACCTACTACCTCTACAACGCGACTTGCGTGTTTCATCTGACCAACAACGCGAAGGTCGGCAAGCTCGACTTTCGCTTCGAGGGCTGCGTTTTCACCGACGCTGACGACACCAAGACGATCCGCACCGACTTGGCGATTCGCCTCAAAGAAGAAACCTGCGACTGGCTCAACGAGCCCGTCATTCAGTGGTTTCTGCAAACCGTGGGTGAAGCCGTGCGTTGCGAGTTCGATCGCTATATCGCCGCTGGCGACCTCGAGCAGGCCCGACAGCGACTGGCGAAGATCCAGTCAGAGAGCGACGATGCCGGCGGTTTCCTCGGCATGTATCTCTAAATACCGGGCTCCCCTTTCCTGCTCGCTATCAAACACGGCAATCTTCAAGGCAGCCATGGTCGCCAGACTGTGGAGCATCGCCAACCGGCTTGCCGTCACCAGCTCTTCTGGCAGTGTTCGCTAGCTGGCGGATCCTACGCCCTGAGATCGAAGTTCGAATCGATCCAGTCTTCTAGTGGACCCGGCTTACCTGTTTTGCCATCTTCTCTGACGCATATCGCCCTTGTGTAAGTCTGCGAAGACTAGGGAAACTTTGCCGATCAACAAAACCTCTCCGATTAGGTCGAAAGACACAAGTTTGCCGGTTAGGCAGACGATATCAGTTGTACCGAAAGCCAAGATCGTAAGCGCGATTTGCGCCTGAACTGGCGGTCGGTGATTTGGGGGACGGTGTGAGCGAGAGGGCGCGCAGCTGCGCGCTCTCTCGTTTACCAATACGGATTGAGTCCACGTCGACGCTAACGCGAATTGGAAAGTCGATGAAACGGCAAATTCAAGTTTCCCTGGTCTGGCTCGTAGCGGGCCTGACGCTCCTCACCGGTTGCACGCCGACACAGCCCTTCTTCCTTCACGAAGATGGAGATCTGTCGCATTACTTGGACTCGGTCCAAACCACGGCCGCTTATCCGGACGTGGAGACAGCGGACACGCCCGAGGCGACGATGGCTATCGAGCCGCTCACCGTGCTCGACCCCGAGTTCGACGATTGGTGGGATCTCTCGTTGGAAGAGGTTATTGCGCTCACGCTGCACAACAGCAAGGTCATTCGCAACGTCGGTCAGGTCTCCCAGTTTGGAATCGCCGACGGTTTGCTTAGCCGAACGGCGACGGCGCCAACCGTCCACGATCCAGCGATCTCGGCGACCAACGCCTCCAACCGGCCGAACATCGGCAGCAACACGCCTGGCTCAGTCGGCGCTGTCGGCACGGGCTCGCGAGGCATCGACCCGGAACAATTCAGTACGGCCAACACGGTTGGCGGCGTCGAAGACGCGCTGGCTGCTTTTGACACCCAATTCGCGGCCGTCTTTGGCTACGATCATCAGGACATTCAAAACAACCTCGCCATCGGCAACATCTTCACCTCCACCGTCAACAGCCGCTCGATCGCCGACGCCTCGCTGACCAAGCGATTAGCAACGGGTGGTTCCGTTGGCTTGAAGCACCGTGTCGAATATTCGCGCAACGATGCGTCGAGCCGAGCCGTGCCGAGCGATTACACCGCGATCATTCAAGCTCGAGTCGATCATCCATTGCTCCGAGGTCGGGGTGCGTTCATCAATCGCATTCCAGTCATCCTCGCTCGAATCAACGAAGATATCAGCGTCGCCGCATTTGAGATCGCGGTTCGCAACCAGTTGCTCGACGTCGAAAATACCTACTGGGATCTGCAGTGTGCTTATCGCAACTTCGAAACGGCCAAGCAGGGACGTGACGCGGTTCAGCGAACATGGCAGCGAGCATTTGAGAAGGCAAAAGTCACCGGCGGCGTGCAGCAAGAGGCCCAATCGCGAGAGCAATACCTGTTCTTCCGAGCTCAACTTGAATCGTCGCTCGCGACGCTGCTCGAAACGGAAGCTCGCTTGCGTTGGCTGATGGGGCTCGCTCCCACAGACGGTCGACTCGTACGTCCGATTGACGACCCCACAATCGCTGATGTCAGTTTCGATTTTAATGAGATTCGCACCGAAGCCCTCTACCGCAACGCGGAACTGCGTCAGCAGAAATGGCGCATCAAGCAGCGTGAACTCGAACTCGCCAACGCTCGACACCTCTTGCTTCCCGCCCTCAACCTGTTCGCCCAACATCAGTGGCATGGGGTTGGCGACGAGTATGTGACGGCCGATCGCCGAGGGCTCGATTTCGCCGCAGTCGGATCGACCGCTTGGGACAACTTGACCGACGGCGACCAACAGAGCTCGTTTGTCGGACTTGAGTTTCTACCTCCCGCTTTCGGCGCCCGACGCGAACACGCTCGAATTCGCAACTCAGAAATCGGCCTGCAGCGGGAAGAAGATCGTCTGGAAGACATGGAGTTGCAGAGCGTTCACCTGCTCTCGACGGCCTTACGAAACAAGGCGCTCAACTATCGCCAAATCACGACTCACCTCAATCGCTGGGCCGCGGCCAACCAAGAGATCAAGTCGGCGTTGGCCGCTGAAGCTGGTGGCGGCGGAGTCAAAGTGTTTGGTCGCCCGACGACCGATGTTCTCCTGGACGCACAGCGACGACGAGCCCTGGCTCAAAGCGACTATTTCCGAGTGGTTTGCGAATACAACAAGGCGATCGCGGACGTGCACTTCCGCAAAGGAACGCTCTTGCAATACAGCGGCATTCGTTTGGCCGAAGGTCCTTGGCCGGACAAAGCATACTGGGACGCGATCGAGAAAGCTCGACAACGCGACGCCAGCCATTATCTAAACTACGGCTACACTCGGCCGGGCGTTGTGAGCCGCGGTCCGATGGACGGAGAGATTATCGGTACGCCGATTCCGGACGGAGTGATCGTGCCTGAGCTGAACGCGCTCCCCAGCGATAGGGAAGTGATTCCGCCCGGTGAACGGCAGCCCAATGGCCTCTCGCCCATGGACACGGTCCCGATGAACCAAGCTCCCATGAACACGGCCCCGATGGAGCCGGCCAAACCGGCACCTGCCGCGACGCCTGGTCCGAATGCGGAGACCGCTGGCGGCGCCTCGGTGCTGCGAACATCGGGCGCCTCGCCGTATCAATGGGGCGACTTGGGCCTTGGCAGCCAAAAACCGACCGATGCGGCCAAAGCGGCCGCTCCGACTGTCGAGCTGACTCGCCCGCAGGTCAACAACCCGCTGCGATAGCTCGGTGAGAAGACCGTCGCGTAGATCGCGAGTTGCCTGTTGCCTGGCGACTATGTGCTGGCTGAGCATTCACGTAGAATCGCCTCATGCAACTCGTGAATCTCAAGAGCTCGGTTTGGAAGCATGGCATTTCTAAGTCTCGACGGCGTCGATGGCGCCGGCAAGTCCACTCAACTCGGCCTGCTGGTTAGCTGGCTTGAGTCGAAAGGGCGTGACGTTGTCGTCTGTCGCGATCCTGGCAGCACGCCCTTGGGCGAGGCGATTCGGGACATTCTGCTTCATCAGAAGCAGATGCCGATTCATCCTCGCAGCGAAATGCTGCTCTACATGGCCGCTCGCACTCAACTCGTTGAGGATGTCATTCGCCCGGCCCTCGATCGAGGACAGGATGTCGTCTCCGACCGCTATCTGCTGGCGAACGTTGTCTACCAAGCTCATGCCGGCGGGCTGGATGTCGACACGACTTGGCGAGTCGGCCAAGTTGCCACGGCTGGTTTGATGCCCGATCTGACTCTAGTATTGGATCTGTCCGTCGAGGCGGCTGCGAGGCGGCGGACGGGTGAGCCCGATCGGTTGGAGTCGCGAGGCAACGAATACCTGCAACGTGTCCGGGATGGATTCTTGCGTGAAGCGGAACGCAACGATGCGGTCGCCGTGATTGATGCCGATCGCGAAATTGACGAGATTCAAGCAGAAATTCGGCGCATAACCGAACCAGTCTTGGCGGGCCGAGCGGATTGAGTTGACGCGAGTGCGAGTGTTAACCTTTACTGCCTGTTCGATTGCGTTCGAAGCGCGCTCAACATCGGAAATGGCAGTTGTTAAACGGATGGTGTTTGTCCCATGAGTTGGAACACGATTCTCGGTCATGAGGACGTTGTCGACCGATTCCGCCGCGCGGTCAATCGCGACAGGCTGGCCAGCACGTTCTTATTCGTTGGTCCCGAGGGAATTGGCAAACGAACGTTTGCTCGCCAACTTGCTCAAACGCTACTCTGCGAACGCTCAGCCGATTTCGATGCCTGCGGCGAATGTTCCGCCTGCATACAAGCAATGGCCGACTCGCACCCCGACATCATCGAAGTGTTCAAGCCGCAAGATAAGGCCGTGCTGCCGATCGAACTGTTTGTTGGACTCCGCGAAAAACGAATGCGCGAAGGCCTCTGCCATCAGATCTCGTTGACGCCCTATAGCGGCAAGCGAAAAATCGCGATTGTCGATGACGCTGACTACTTTAACGCGGAAAGCGCGAATTGCCTGCTCAAGACGCTAGAGGAGCCGCCGCGGCGATCGCTGATCATTCTGATTGGGACTAGTGTGCAGAGGCAGCTGCCGACGATCTTGTCGCGGTGCCAAGTCGTTCATTTCTCGCCGCTGACGAATGAGCATGTGAGCCAACTTCTCGTCTCCAATGATATGGCCGAACCGCAGCAGGCTGACGAATTAGCAGCGCTGAGCGGAGGCAGCCTGCTGACGGCGCTGGAATGCACCGATGCCGAGCTGCGGAGCTTTCGACGTGACTTGATTGAGGATTTGGGGCGTCCTCATTGGAATGCGGTCGAGCTGTCGACGCTCGTGGCGAAGTTTGTCGAAGCGGCTGGCAAGGAGGCCCCGAAACGCCGAAAACGACTACGACAGTTGGTCGATCATGTGGTCCGGTACTATCGCCAGCTGATGATGCAGTTGAGCGAAGCCGAGTGTTCGACGACCGACGACCTGGACGCTCTCGTCGCCACGGCCAGCCAGCACTGGACCGCAGACCGCGAAACAGCTGGCTTGTGCGTCCTTCGCACACTGGAAACGCTCGATCATATTTCCGCCAACGGCAACATCGCGACCATTCTCGAGACTTGGTTCGACGACCTCTACCGCATTAGCCACCCGGTTGCCGCTCGCGCCTAGACACTGCTTAGAAACGTTTCCGAGGTGTCGCGTCACAAACACGGCGTCGATCGAGGCTCGCGGTAACTAACCTGAGTTGAACGTCAGCACGATGTTCCGCTTTGAGGCGCGGTCGCGGTGCTCACAGAGATAGATGCCCTGCCACACCCCAAGGGCGAGCCGGCCCTCGGACACGGGCACGTTGTGTGAGCAGCCGAACAGCGACGACTTCACGTGGGCCGGCATGTCGTCTGGGCCCTCGAGCGTATGGATGTACGGGAAGTCTTCCGGGGCGATCGCGTTGAGCGACGATTCCAAGTCGAGCTGCACATCTGGGTCGGCGTTTTCGTTGATGGTGAGTGACGCTGACGTGTGCTGCAGGAAGACGTTGAGCATTCCGATGCTCGATTCTTCGATTTCCGGCATCGCTTCGACGATTTCGGTCGTGATCAGATGCAAGCCGCGTCGCTTAGCCGCAAGGGTGATTTGCCGTTGAATAAACATGGGCCGAAAGTTGCTTCCAAGAAGTCCAGGGCGAGAAAACGAACCGAGCAAACTCGGACTGAAAAATAAAGTTTCGCCAAATTGCGGCGTGAGACGGGCACCATACTCCCGTGTCTGGCGACGCCGAATCGCAGTTAGAAAGTCCGCTGTTCCGCGGAGTCAAGGGGGGCTGCGGAAGTCTCGTCTGTCAGCGGCCCAAACTCTGCGTAAATCCACTAGACCTTAGTTGGCCTTTACGGCGTCATGATTACCCTTACGGAATCCTCGCGTCATCACATTCGACAGGAGTCGCGCCGGTCCTCCACTCGCTAGTAACGCCTGTAAGCTTTCCAGGCGCCACATGCGGGGCTGTCACCCGGGCACGAACGTATGAGGCTTTTGGTTACTTACTGCGGAAAAACGCCAAGAAAAATGCTTGACATTAGTCCGCTTCCCGCGAACAATAACCCGTCTCACGCGTTTCCTACCTGAATCACCGGTGGGGTGATTAAATCCCCTTACCCGCTTCCCCAGATTCCGACGCGTTTTGCTGAATAATTTATTCGTCGAGTATTTGCGTTCTTCGCCGTCAGATCACGGCACTCGCTCATAGGCCAAAGGATTGGGCTCGACTTAGACCATTTTCCCGGAGGTTTAGTGCGATGAGTAAAGTAACCAATGTGTTTGAGGCCATCCTCAAGTATGGCCACGATGAGGATTTCATTCCGGATACGACCAATTTCACGCCGACCGACGCGCCGGCTGGGTCACCAGAGAAGATCGAAATCCTCCGACGACGAGTTGAAATGGGCAACCCTCTCTGGAGCACCGAAGATCGAGTCGACTACTCAGGACTCACCGGCGCCATTCGCCCCCGCGAGTAGATTTCGCACCGATCGCTGAATTAGTCAAAGACACGATCAGCCAAAACACGATCTGCAGAAGACACCAACAGCCGGACTTGTCCGGCTGTTCTTATGCGCTGAATGCCGCTGCTTTCGGTTGCTGGGGCTTTCAACGCTTCCAGAGCGCAACGGTTGATCGCGGCCACATCCTGAGCGCTCCTAGGGCGTTGCCCTTAGGCTTGCGTTGATGTTGGCTAGTACGGCATGAGGACTTCATCCGGCTCGAGTCCGGCGATCGATTTGAACTTGCCATCGATAATGGCGCCGCCCAGCGCGGTGACTTGGCGGAAGTCGCGATCGGAAGGGCGCCGACCTTCGATTTCTCTCCGCATGTCGCGGCAGATGACATCGGCGGCGTCGACGACGATTTCGTCGTCCTGACTGGCCGCGTGCAAGCAAGTACACATCATGATGATGAGCTTTTGCACGTCGGATGAGAGAAGCGACATGCGGCACTGACGGTCGGCCAGTTTGAGTTGGTGTTTTCGCATGACTCCGCTAATCGTCAGCGGCATCGATTGCAGTCGATCGTACGCGTAGTGCGCATGGGATTGCAGTCGGTCGGACATGGTCGGGAGTTTGGGGCTGGGCGTGATGGTCGCGTACTGCTTCAACATCCATTTGGCGTACGGCGCCATCGCGTCTTTGAGAGCCCACATGTGCGCCGGATTCAGTGGGTTTGGTTTCTTGATCCCGGCCTTCTGGAGGGCTCGTCCAACGGGTTCGAAATAACTAGAACCATGTTGCTTCACGAGCGATTTGAAGAAGGCCATGCCGAGCATTTCCCCTTCGCCTTCATAGATGCAAGGTGCCAAGTACTCGTGAACATGGTCGCCGAGCAAGTGTCCGTGCAGGAACGAGCGACCTCCGTGAGTCTTCATGAAGATTTCGATGGCCGCTTCCTTGAGCGATTCGCTGCCAAAGATCTTGGCGACAATGCATTCCATTTCGCCGCGGAACCCTTGATCGATCAGGGTTGAGCACCAGTTGACGAGCGCGTCGCTGGCCACGATCAGCCCCGCCAAGCGGCCCAAACGCCGCTGGACGAGTTCCCGATTGGCGATCGCTTCGCCGTACGTCACTCGGAACTCCGACCAGGGAATCATGCTGGCCATCATGGTCCGCATCACACCTGCGGCGTTGGCGCACAATGCGATGCGTCCCAGGTTGAGACCGTGGTAGGCGATCGTCAGTCCGTTGCCTTTGACGGGCTCAAGCAGATTCTCTTTTGGAACCAGGAAATCCTTGAATACGATGCCTCGGTTGTACGTATGTTTGAGCGCGTAAATCCCATACTTGAGCAATTGAAACTGGTCGTTTTCCGCGTCCGGCAAATCGCAAATCAGTACGGCCGGTTTACCTTCGATCAAACAGACCAGTCCGATCGTTCGCCCTGGCGTTACGTTGGTGATAAAGAGTTTCTCGCCATTGACGACGTAGTGTTCGCCACGAAGTTCCGCAGTTGTCTTGAGAGCGGTCAAGTCCGATCCAGCGCACGGTTCGGTGAGAGCAAACGCGGATAGCTTTTGGCCGCTGGCAAGTTGAGGCAAGTACTTTCGTTTCTGCTCGTCATTGCCAAACGTGCGGACAGGATCGACAGCGCCGATACAACCGTGGACGGAAGCCAAACCGGCCACAGTTGGCTCGAGTATGGCCATCCGAGTCAGGAACGGTGCGAAGCTGCGAAACGGCGCGTTCGAACCGCCGTGCTTGTCCCCGACAAGCAGTCCCCAATAGCCGACGTCGCCGAGCTCGCGAAAGAGTTCTTCGGTTAGTCGTTTGTTTTCGTCAAACAGCTTGTTCTCGCTGCGAAATTGCCTCACCACATCGAGCGAATCGTCCATCACTTTTTGGACGTTCGCCGGCGTCGATTCAACATCTGCCGAGAACATTTCCACCGGGGCGCCGCTCTCCCAAACGGCTCGATGCGCCGGGCTGTTGACGGTTTGATATTGAGCTTGAAAGAGCTGTTCCACTTGATCGTCGGCTTTGTCGATCGCACCGGTTCGCCGAGCTTCTTCGTCGCTCTTGCCGCCCATTCGCATTGCGGTTTCTGCAAACGATTGCTCGTCGGCACTGACTTCGCGGCCGCCATCCTGTTGCTCATTCGCGGCATTCTCGTCTCGAGGGTCCGTTGACATCGAATGCTCCCATCCTGCTAGAGGTTCGAACAAATCCGGGTCGGCACGAGCGCCCCGGATCTTATTATCGACATTGTTCGCCGCACTCGCCTATCCTCTCCTCTGTAGTAACGCCTAGAGGGATTGATTCATTTTTGCGGCAATTATCCCGTGGGTGAATGCGCATCAAGCGTCAAGAAACGCAGTTTTCAAGCCTGTTCTCCGAATTTACACGCAGGCTTGAGATGCGACGCGGCTCGGAGCGATGAGGGAAATGCGTCAGCGTTTTTGTGTTGCCGTCCCGATTCACCGCTCGTAGATCGCCTCAATCTCGCTCTGATGGCGCTGAGTGACCACGCTGCGTCGAACGCTAAGTTTGGGCGTCAGTTCGCCGCTCGCGATCGAAAACGGTTCGCTTCGCAGGATCACCTGCCGGACTTGTTCGTGGTGAGACAGGTTGGACAGTTGTTCCCCAATGACCTCCAAGATCAACTCGCTGGCCTCAGACGTTTTCAGCAAGTCCTCAATCGCGGTGTCGTGCGGCAGGGTGTGGCGGTCGCCAAGGCGGCTTCGGACGGCGTCGGGTTCGACGACGATGATCGCGGATAGAAAGGAGCGGTTGTCGCCGATCGCAACGGCTTGTTCGATGAGCGGCGATTGATGAAGCAAGTGTTCGATGAGCAGCGGCGAAACGTTTTTACCGGACGACGTAACGATAATCTCTTTCTTGCGGCCGGTAACGAAAACGTATCCGTCATTGTCGACTCGGCCCAGGTCGCCCGTATGCAGCCATCCGTCGACGACGATCTCCTGCGTCGCTTGCGGTTGTTTGTAGTAGCCGAGCATGACATGCGGGCCGCGAGTCAGTATCTCGCCATCGTCAGCGCAAACAACCTCCACACCCGGGACGGCGAGACCGGAGGAACCGCGGCGATATTGAGTTTCGCTCGATGCAGAAATGATGGGCGACGTTTCGCTGAGACCGTAGCCTTGCAGAATTGGCAAGCTGTTGTGTTGATAAAAGTCGAATGTCGTCACCGGCAAAGGAGCGCCGCCGGAACAAAGGAACCTCATCGAACCGCCAAAAGTCGATTGCAGCGCGCTTGAACTGTCCGCCAACCCGGCGGTGATGAGTTGCGTTTGAACTTTTTCAAAGAAGTAGGGGACGCCGTTCACGTGGGTCGGGTGAATGGCCTGGCAGTCCGGGATGACTGAGTCGCGACTTCCGGCCAGTGCTAATTGCGATCCGCCGACAATCGTCACGTTGAGATCGCACGTCCGCGCGAAGATGTGGCTCCAGGGAAGAAACGAGAGGCGCAGGTCCGAGCTTGCCTGGGCGAACACTTGGCAAGCGGCCTGGGCGTTGCTGCTCAGGTTCCGGTTGCTCAACATGACGCCCTTTGGCTCACCCGTCGTGCCGGATGTGTAGAGAACCGTCGCCAGTTGATCGAGCGTCGAGTCGGAGATTGTCGCTTGGAGAATCTGTTCGCCGTGGCTGAGATCTCCTTGCTCCACAAAGTTCGCCCAAGCTGCGATCGCCCCTACGGCCTCTCGGCCGTCCAGCTCGACTCGATCGTAAGTGATCGTTTGCAACAGAGCGGGCGTTTCCTGTCCCAGCAACTTGTCAACTTGTTCCGCGGTCGATGCGATCAGTAGTCGAGCGTCGGTGTCGTTGATTTGCCACGCGATTTGGGCCCCGGACAAAGGAGCGTGGGCTGGTACATGCACGGCACCGACCGCTTGAATGGCCAGGTCGGCGACGATCCATTCCCAGCGGTTCTCCGCGACATGAACAATCTTGTCATCGCGCTGGACGCCGGACCGCTTCAATGCGGATGCGGCAAGGCAGACTCCCCGGTAAAGGTCGGCCCAGCTAATCGGCTCGAACGTCTCCTCGACTTTGCGCCAAATGGCGGGATGTCCATCGAGCGATTGAGCGAGCCGAGCAAAATGAGTCAGGATGGTTTCGGTCATGTCTGCCTCACCGTCAACTGTCCTCAATTCCCCGATCGCCTGTGAAGAGAGACTTCGAGCAACGGGGCTGGGCGCCTAGTTGCTCGGCTCAAGCTTAGTCTAGGCGTTCGAAAACGGTGGCGATGCCTTGACCGGCGCCAATGCACATCGTGGCCAGGCCGAATTGCACATCGCGGTCTCGCATCGCGTGTAGCAGCGTCGTGGCGATGCGAGCGCCGCTGGCGCCCAGTGGGTGCCCGATCGCAATGGAGCCGCCTCGAACGTTGACTTTTTCGACATCGATTTTCAACATCTTGACGCAGGCGAGCGCTTGCGCGGCGAAGGCTTCATTCAGTTCAATCAGATCGATGTCGTCGATTTTCAGATGAGCTCGTTTCAGCGCTTTTGTGGTGGCTGGCACCGGGCCCGTTCCCATCACACACGCCTCAACGCCGGCGACCGCAGTCGAGCGAATTCGGGCAATTGGTTTGAGTCCGAGTTCGTTCGCTTTCTCCGCCGACATGATGAGCATGGCCGAAGCGCCGTCGTTGAGCGGCGAGCTGTTGCCGGCGGTTACCGTGCCGAACTTGGGCATGAAGGCGGGCGACAGCGCGGAAAGTCCATCGAGCGTGGCGTCGAAGCGAACGCATTGATCCACCGATATCTCCGCCCTTCGACCCTCCTCGTCTCGCCCAAAAATCGGCACAATCTCTCTCGCGAACGCACCCGACTTGTGAGACTCAGCAGCCAGTTGATGGCTGCGAAGCGAGAATTCATCCTGAGCTTCTCGAGAGATGTTCTGCGTCTGGGCGAGAAATTCGGCGGTGACGCCCATCATCATCGCGCCTTTGGAGGTCGTGCGGAAGAGTCGCGAGTTGAGGTCGATGCCGTGGTCCATGGGGATATGATGCATGTGCTCCAGCCCGCCGACGATTTGCACATCTTCAAATCCCGCCATGATCGAATGGGCGGCTTGATTCAGCGCCTGCAAACTGCTTCCGCAAAGGCGATTGACGGTGACGCCGGCCGTGTCGGTGGACAGGCCGGCCATCACGGCGATGAGTCGCCCCGCGTTGAGCCCCTGCTCTTTTGTCTGCTGGGTACAGCCGAGGATAACGTCTTCAATGGCATCCCGTGGAATTTGACATCGATGCAACAACGCTTGGATGCAGGCGACGGCCAAATCATCGCTGCGGACATCGCGATAGCAACCGAGGTCTTTGTGCGCGCGGCCGATGGGAGTGCGGACGCAATCGACGATAACAGCCTCTTTCATTTCCCTACTCCTGAGGGCTCATATCGTAAAACTTGCGATGATCACGCGCCATTTCCAGGAGCAATTCCGTCGGTTCGGCTCGCTTGCCGAGCGACTCGAGCGGCTTAAGGCTCTCGACGATTTTCGCCGCGCCGATTTGGTCGGCCCAGAACAGCAGCCCGCCTTTGAAGGGGGGAAATCCGAGTCCAAAAATCATTCCGAGGTCGACGTCTCGCGGGTCTCGGACAATCCCCTCCTCGAGCGCACGAGTCGCTTCGAGCAACATGGTTAGGAAGAGCCGGTCGCGAATCTGGTCTGGTTCGAACTTATTTGCTTTGCGCAAGTAAGGACGTAGCAAGTCGTCGAAGGCCGGGTCTGGCTCCGCCTTACGTTTGCGGTTTTCGTAGTTGAAAAACCCTCGCCCGCTTTTTTGTCCGAGCCGACCTGATTTCACAAGCGCGGGAAGGATTGGTGAGGCGACGATTCGGTCGGGGTAGGCCTCCCACATCGTGCGGCCGGCGTAGAAGGCGGTGTCGATGCCGACCATGTCGTAGAGCGTCAGCGGGCCCATTGGCATGCCGAAGGATTTTGAGGCCCGTTCAATGTCCTTGATCGCCGCCCCGTCGGAGAGCAACTCAAGGGCCTCGTTCATGTACGGCAGAAGCAGGCGATTGACGAGGAAGCCAGGGCCGTCGTTGACGACGATCGGCATCTTGCCAAGCCGCTTTGCGTAGGTGACGGCGGTGGCAATCGTCGTTTCGGCGGTCGATTTGCCGCGAATGATCTCGACAAGCTTCATCCGCCGCACGGGGTTGAAGAAGTGGATCCCGCAAAACTGTTCGGGCCGCTTCAATTGTTCGGCGAGAAGCGTGATCGGAATCGTTGAGGTGTTTGAAGCCAGCACGGCGTCGTCCGCCAATCGGGTCTCGAGTTTTTCGAATACCTGTCGTTTGACATCGGCGTTCTCGACGATCGCTTCAACCACAAGATCGCACTGGTCGAGGTCGTCGATTGCCGCGAGGTTGAGTTTTGAGGACAGCTCCAAAACGCGATCGATGTTGGGGCCCTTGATCGCTCGGTCGAAGGCCGCCTCTTCGAGCGCCGCCACACTCCCTTTTTCGAGCGACTCTTGAGCCGCGTCGGAAAGACTCACGCTGAGATTTCGCTTGAGATTCGCCGCAACGATTCCCGCGCCCATGATTCCGGCACCGATCACGCCGACATGACCGATCTTCTTCGCTTCGATGTCGGCCGCAACGCCTTTGTCTTTCTTATTTCGGTCGGTGAGCAAAAACACATTGATCAGAGCGGCGTTGACGGGCGAGCCGAACAGCTGCGACATCCCTCGAGCTTCGATCTTGCAGGCCTCTTCGACGTCGACTCCCGCCGATTCCAGCATCGAATCCAAAGCCGCTTCGGGCGCGGGATACTTACCGCCCGTTTGCGAGCGAATGTATCCCGATGCCGTGATTCCCAGGAAACCCATTTCCGTTTCGGACATCGCGATCGGCTGACTCCAACGAACGCGGTCATCGAAATATCGTCCGCTCCTCC
The DNA here is from genome assembly GCA_964567745.1 of uncultured Pirellulaceae bacterium. Lineage (GTDB taxonomy): Bacteria > Planctomycetota > Planctomycetia > Pirellulales > Pirellulaceae > CAZMNY01. The sequence goes on from CAZMNY010000010.1 coordinate 78,268, forward strand.
GCTCCTCCCTTACCAATTCGATGGCGACATTTAGCAGCGAATCAGAGTCGGCTGTATCGGTTGCGATGCCGAGTGAAACGGCCGCGGAAGCATCGACTGATTCGCCTCCGGTAATCATCTCGACGGCGTTGGAAAGCCCGATGATCCGAGGCGTGCGCGCGGTGCCGCCCCAGCCAGGGAACAAGCCGAGTTTGACTTCGGGGAAACCGAATTGAGTCTTTGGGTTGTTCGCCAAAACACGCCGGTCGCACCAGATGGCGAGTTCCGCGCCTCCGCCGACGCACATGCCGTCGATAGCTGCGACGGTTACAAACGGAGTCTTTGCTAGTCGAGCAAAGAGAGTCTGGCCGCGGCGGCAGATCTTTTCGCTTTCGGATGAATCGATGTCGAGCGAGTCGGCGAATTCGCGAATGTCGGCGCCCGCGATGAAGATGCCCGGTTTGGCCGAGGCGATGATCAAGCCCTCAAGCCCCGCATCGCTTTCCAACTCTTCCAAACGCGATTCAAATTCATCCAGCACGGCTGACGAAAGAATGTTGGCCCCTTTGCCGGGCATGTCAAACGTGAGCAGGGCAATATCCGGCTCAGGTTTCGTCACGGTGAGCGACTGAGCTTCCGACATAGAAAGCGATCCTTGCGACAGGAAAAAGGCGAAACATTCGCCGCTGACTTGAGTTGCGCCAACCGCGCCCGCTCGACTTGGAATGCTACCCGCCGTAGCGAGCGTAGGAAAGCCCGGACCGGGAATTGAATCCCTGAGGAGACCGTTTACGATGCGGTTAGGTCCCCACTCCCTTCGCCGAGAATTACCCATGCCCAGTGTCACACGTCCCGCACTCCACGGCTGCGCTGCTTGCGCGCTGATATTCGCACTGTTCTCTCTCGCCCCGATGGACATCCCGGCGGCTCGCGGTGCCGACACGGATTCCAAAACGGTGACTTTGACCATCGACTTCGGTGACGGATTTCAAAAACGCTATACCGAGTTGAAGTTGACGCCGAACATGACGGTGTTTGACGCCATGCTCGCGGCGAGAAAACACTCTCGCCCACTCAAGTTTCAGCATCGCGGCAAAGGTGAGACAGCGTTTGTCTCCCAGATCGATGGACTCAAGAACGATGGGGCCGGTCGCAATTGGATCTTTCGGGTCGAAGGCAAACTGGGCAAACGCAGTTGCGGAGTCACCCCGATTAAGGCGGGCGATCACGTCAAATGGCGGTTTGAGCGATATGGGAAGGTGCGATAAGGCTCGTCGCAGCGATTCGGGTGAGTAGAATCTCGGGCCGAGGACTGCGAATTCGCGATCTGCTTGCCTTTCCGACGAGCGGCAGGTGTCTTAGAATTGCGGATTATTGATTGCAACCCAACTTGGCTGAAAGTGTGACGATGAGAAGCACCCGAAATGAAGTCATCGCATTCGTCGTTCTGGTGGCGTTTGGCGTTGTCCTGCGGCTCTATCTCAGAGACCTGCCGAATTTCGCTCCAGTCGCTGGGCTCGCTCTTTTTGCCGGCTACTTTTTTCGATCGCGAATTATGGCCATCGCGGCGCCTCTGTCCGTGATGCTGATCTCCGACTATTTCATCGGAGGGTATTCGCTGCTGATCATGGTCGTCGTCTATTCGATGTTGGCCTTGCCCGTCGCCGCTCGCGGCTGGCTTCGACGAAATTTCCAACTCGGCGATTCGTCCATGGCAGCCAACGCTCGCAGCGTCGCCGCTCTCACGGCCAGCGCGCTCGCTTCGTCCGTCATGTTCTTCTTGGTGACCAACTTCGCCGTCTGGTGCTCCTGGTACGAACGGTCGCTCAGCGGATTCGCGGAATGCTACCTGTTGGCGTTGCCGTTCTTCCGATTCACCTTGGCCGGAGACCTGGTCTTCGCGGTGACTCTGTTCAGCGGATACGCGGTCGTTCTTTCGCTCACCGAGCGTCGCTCGATCGTTGAAGCTCCGCTGGTTCGAGCCTAAGCGCAATCGCGCGATCTTCAGAACTCGTCGAGAAGTCCAGACGGATGGCTATCTGGTCATTTAGCGTCTGGTCATTTAGCGTCTGGTCGGAGTGGCGGCCGGACATAAACAGAGCCGGCGCCGACAGAGAACCCATCGCGGCCGGATACGTGCACGCGGACGAAACAGGGGCCCCGCGCCTCTTGCGGGATGTCGACCTTTAAAGTCGCTTCGCCGTCGATTCGGATCGAATGTCGACACCAGACCGGGTCATTGGCCATTTCATACGTCTGATTGTATGAGGCCAGAACAGCGGGAGTATTCTCGAATTGGTTCCGATAGGGAACTTGCTTGCGCGTCAGGTCGCGACGACAGACGAGTTCGACGGTGGCATCGCCTTTGACGCCCTTAATCTTGACATCAATTGATTGTCCCGCTTTGGCTTCGTCCGGCACCTCAACTTCAGCTTTCTTCGGTCGGGGCAAACGGAGCAACGGATCGCCAATCAAGTTAAAAAGAGCGACGTGTTCGGTGCGTTCCTCGGCCAGCATGTTCTTTGACGGGCTTAAAGCGGCAGCGAGCTTATCGAGCATCAGCCGATGCCGATCGGCGGGGTTGTCTTCGCCGGGCGTCGAAACGAGTTCCCGTTTGGCTCGCTGGATCAGCTCGCCGAGCGTGATTTGTTTCTCGACAAAATACAATCGCAACAACGAGTGGCTCATCACTGCCATCGCATACGGCATGGTGACGCGAGAACCTGAAAAAACGGCGATCGGCCCGCCCGGTTGTTTAATCATTACTTCCGACAGGCAGTCTTCGCGCTTGTCAAACGCCCCGGCATGACAAGACAGGAAGATGGCGATCGGCGGCCGGTTCTTGGCCTCGAGTTTGACGGCGTCCTCAACAGAGAAAATCCCGTACGCTCGCCCCGGGACTCGCACGAAGTCGAGATACGTCCGTTGCCCGTGGCCGATGTAGACCCAAAATAGGCAACCCTCGTTCAGTCGTCGCAGTGTTGTTTTGTGGAAGTCGCGCGGGTCGGGGCAATACGCGCTGCGCCAACTTCCGTAGGTCATGCTGGTGAGATATTCCGACGGGATGCCCTCGGTCAAGAACGTCTTCGTCGTCATTTCGAGCACCATGTCGGCGATCGCGCCAAAGCCGCCGACGCCGGCGACGAAATTCAGTTTGGAACGCCACGGTCCATAGTCGAGTTTCGTTTCGTACGCCACGATGCGAGCCGCCATCGCTTCGAGCTCGCTCGCACTATCGGCGGGAAGACGACCAATGGCGACTTCCGGCAGCAAATCGCCATCCATATCGGCGTAAGGAGCATCGGAGGCGATCGTGGGCTCTGAGCCAAACTTGACGTTCACTTTTGCCTTGACCAAGTGCGTCGCGGTCTGCAGCGGACTCGGATTACTTTTTGAGACCGCATCTCCGACGATCACGATCGACCGAAACGACGACTTGCCGAATCGCGAAGTGAGGCGCGAATCCAGTGCATCGGCGCTGCCCGTGTTCGCCATCCATTCCAGGCGATGTCCCTGAGATTCACGGTGAGCGACCCATTTGGCCAAAGCCGGGCGCAATGGTTCCGCGCAGACAACGATCGCGTCCGCCGGCTCGACCGCCTGGCATTCGTTCGAGGCGACCAGGAACAGCGAAATCAAAAAAGCGCAAAACGCGGCTCGCAGAGCGAGACACAAGCGAGTGGGGCGAACTCGATCGGTGGTTGTCTTCATGACTGGATTCTATGCTCGGTTGACTGTGCGGGACAACACGAATCTACCGACCCCAACGGGCTCAACCAGTTGTTTGCCGCGACCAATTTAGGTTGTGATAGAATAACGCGAGCGCACCTGTTGCGGCTGGAAGCCCCAGTCAGCGGCGTTGGCCCAGTTACCGGTTTTCGATGCGGCTGATGGTAAACAGGCAGCGTCAAACAAGCAACGTTGGCCCGATTGGGCCCGCGTGCGGGTATAGTTCAATGGTAGAACACAAGCTTCCCAAGCTTGGTACGGGGGTTCGATTCCCCCTACCCGCTTTTACTGGGCGTTTGCCGCAATAACCGACAATCGCCCTTTCGCGCCGAGGCTTCAACGAGACTCAAACCATGCGCAAATTTCCACGTCGACTTCAACTCGCGTTGACTCTCTTACTGGCCGTCGCCTTGCTGCAGATTCAGTCTGAGTCGGTCGTCGCCCAACAGCCTCGACTGCCGGTCTCGAAACTGGCCGCGGACATGGTTCGCATCAATCGCGGGCCGACCCTTTACGGCGCCATTGTCGATCGAGACGAAACGGGCAACGTAACGCTGGCCGTTAATCGCGCTTGGCTCAAGAAGACTCACCGAGCGTACTACGACGTTGTGGTGGAGCGGGACGCCGAGTTCGTTGAAACGCACCATTGGCGACTGCTAGATCGCATCGACGCTTGGCGGAAGAAACGAAAGGACGACGTTGGGATTCAGGTGTTTCTGGATAAAGAGACAAAGCGTTTGACCGAGTTGCCGGCGTCGGCTTCCGCCAAAGCCGCTGGAAAAAGTGACCCGTCGAAAGGTGACGCGGCGAAAGGTGACGCGGCGAAAGGTGACGCGGCGAAAGATGACGCGGCGAAAGATGACGCGGGCAAAGGTGAGGCGGCGAAAGCGGAGCGAGCGAAAGCGGCGGGTGGCCCGGCCGAGTTGATGACGGTTGAGATTCTGGCGAGCGAGATCAAGAGCGCGTATGCTCAGCCAACGGATCGTCGCCGACTGTTGCAAGCGGCGTGGAAGCACAATGTCCGGAACGCCGTCACGCGAACTCCGCTGGCCATTTCGCGCGAGTTGGAACGACTGGGCGTTGAATGGCGGAGGGAGCCGTCTGGGCCGATAGCGGCCGGCGCGACATCAGATACCGATGAACAATGGGCGACTCGCATGTCGCTTGTCGAATTTCGTTTGCGCAAGTCGCTTCGCTTCCAAGGCGCCGGGTCGTTTATCGCTCGCACCGGCGCGGGCGCCGACGACGTGGCGATGAAGGACGTGATGGCTCGAGTCCTCAAGGACCAACTGACCGAACAGCTCAACGCGCTGCTGGGTGGAGCCAAGCCGCGCGACGATGGCAAGTGGCTTGAGCAGGCGATTCGTGAAGCGGAGAAAGAGGACGTGTTGGGATTCCGCGTCGCCAGGCTCGAGAAGGACACGGCCAGAGGCTCGGCCAGCGTCGACATCTCGTTCTACGCCAAGATGCCGGACGGCGAATGGGCGATGGTCTTCCAAACTCGGGCGACTCAATCGACGGCGACGGTCAAGCGCGAGTCGCTCGAGGAGGTGGCTGGCTCGGACGAAGTGAAGAACATCATCGGTCTGCTGAAGGGCGCTGGACTGCCGATGGGCGAAGCCACGATCAACCGTGCGTTGGGTTTTGGCGCCGCCACGAAAGAGGCGATGAACCAGGCTCATCTTCAATTCGTCAATTTCATCAACCCCTATACCAAACGGCTCGACTCACCCGCGATCCGCTCGCGGCGCGCGTTACGCGAATAGCGATGTTTAGTTTGTCGAGCGCACTTTGCAGGCGTCTGATTCGCAATTCTTCCCCGCGAGCCGGTAACGTCGTTTGGCAATTTGTTGGTAGGCCCAATTCCAAATCGGAAGCGTGAACGGGATGTTGAGGATCGGGTAGAGCGGATAGAGACGCGGCAATCGACGCGACAGGTACTGAAAGCCCGCTGCTCCGCCGTATCGGTCGCCCGATTGCGGAATGACGTAGAGCTGCTTCATCAGCTCGTCGTGCGTCAGATCCGGGTAGGCTTCCGCCACGGTCGGATCGTGGAGTGACACGAAGGCGAGCCGCCCGTGTGAATCCCAATGGTGGAGGCGGGCCACTTGCGCTTGGCAGAACTGGCACTGGCCGTCGTATATCACGACGTCGGCGTCGGGTCTTGCGTCGGGAGCTGGGAGGGCGTCGTGCGAGTTCATTGGCTCAAGTTGTTGCTTAGTCCCCTGATTAGGCGAACAGTGGGGCTCAGGTCGTGTCCGCTCTTTTAACCGCAAAATCTTGCCCACTTTAACATGAATTGGCGGTTATTCCTCTAATGGGTGGGTCGGTCCGTTGAAGTGGCGCCGCAAGGATTCGATGAAATGCCCAAAAAACGGCGTGAAACGGGTGCGCTTCATATTGCGGCAACCCGTATAATAGCCGAGGAATAGGAAGAGGGCTCGGGTTTCGCCGTTCGCGCTAATTCGTGCCCAACTCGTCTATTCTACGTGAGAGATTAGCTTTGCGGGAATGCCGACCCATTTTCCGCCTCGACCCTTCGTTCGGCCCTATTCGCTTCAAGCTGGAAATGTATGCAGGTCTGGCCAGTCCTGTGACCGGAGAAACTGAAAGATGGAAGAGCTAAGAACACAAGTAGGTCGAGCGCGCCGCCGGTTGGCGCTACATCAATTCCTGGCAGCTGCGGTTTGGTGGGTGTTTGGCTGCCTATTCATTGCATTGCTTGGCGTCGGTGCGAGTAAGATTTGGGTGATGTCCATCGACAAGACGATATGGCTTTGGAGTTGGTTTGGCGGAGCCGCTCTTGCCGGTCTCTTTGGTGCCGCCATTTGGACGTTTGTCGTTCGGCGAAGCCACTTGGATGCGGCCATCGAAATCGATCGCCGATTCGGTTTTAAGGAACGCGTATCGAGCACGCTTTCGTTGGCCCCGCAAGAGCGGGATAGCGAAGTTGGCCAAGCGCTTGTTCAAGACGCCATGCGTCGAGTATCGCGAGTTGATATCAGCGAGCGTTTTCCGGTTCAGACGAGTTGGAAAATGTTGCTCCCGTTCATCCCAGCGGCTGCCGTTTTCGCTTTGGCTCTCATGGTGCCTGATGCGATCCAGAAGAAGGCTAACGCTGCGGCTTCCACCAAAACCGAAATCGAAACCGCCAAAGAGCGGCAAGCCAATTTGCGTGAACGTTTGAAGAAACAGCGCAAGCAGATGGAGCAAAAGGGTCTCAAGGATGCGGATTCGATCTTCAAGCAAATCGAAGAATCACTTGGCGATGTCGATCTTGAAAAAGATGGCGTCAGCAAGAAGAAGGCGTTGATCGAACTCAAAGACCTCGCCAAGAAGTTGAGCGATCGTCGCGATCAGGCCAATGGCGTGAAAGAGCTCAAGAACCAGCTCAAAAAACTGGCAAACTCGACAACGGGCCCGGCTGACGAATTGGCCAAGGCGATGCAGCAAGGCGATTTCAACGCCGCCAAGAAAGCTCTGCAAGACCTCGCCAAGAAGATCAGCGACGGCAAGCTGACGAAAGAGCAAAAGCAGAAATTGACGAAGCAAATGCAGCAGATCAAGAAGAACTTGCAGCAGCTAAGTCAGAAGCAGGAAGACGCGAAGAAGCAGCTGGAAAAGAAGATCGAGCAAATGAAGCAAGCCGGCGACCAGAATGCCGTCGAGCAGCTTCAGCAGCAGCTTGACAAGTTGGCTCAACAAGATCAGATGATGAGCCAATTGCAGCAGATGGCCCAGCAGATGAAACAGGCCGCCGACGCCATGCAAAAAGGCGATCAGCAAATGGCCGCACAGCAGATGGCTCAGATGATGCAAGATTTCCAAGAGCTTCAAGATCAACTCGACGAGCTTGAGTCGCTCGATGACTTGATGGATGACTTGGCCGACATCCGCGACTCTATGAACTGCAAGAACTGTAATGGTGCCGGATGCCAACAGTGCCAGGGCATGGGCAGCGGAATGCAGGGCAACGGCAACGGTCTTGGTGAAGGCCAAGGTCGAGGCGAGCGTCCGGAAGAAGAAACCGACACGGCCGGCTACCGGTCGAAAGTTGGCGCGAAGCCTCGTACGGGTGAATCGATCTTGAAAGGTTTCACGTCAGGCCCGAACTTGCCCGGCGTATCGACCGAAGACATCAAGACGAAGATTCAACAGAACATCGCAACCTCAACGGATTCGTTGTCCGATCAACGGCTCCCGAGAGATCAACGCGATCACACCAAAGACTATTTCGAACGACTTAAGAACTAGTGCAGCGTCAACACTAAGAATTAGGATCCCAGTGTTTGTATCGTACGCCGCCAAGTCAAGTTACGCCGAAGCCAACCCCCATTTTTAGAGTTGACGCGGCACTAGGCCGTCGCTTGCGGCTTAAGCGTTTAGAATCCAAACGGCGTCGGCTTCGGTCGGTGCCGTTTTTTTTTGCGATGGGTCTTCGAATTGCGAAGCCATAAGTGGGCGGGCCAGAGCACAGACGCTGTGCGTCGCTGCTTGGGCTCGTGAACTGCTCGGGATCCTAAGTTGCTCGGGATCCTGAATTGCTCGGCGATGATGACGAAGCTCGGGCTCCGCCCCACTACCGTCGAAGCGAGGCTACGATGCCGCGCGTCTGGGAATCGTGAAGGAGTAGAGGAGAACGACGGCGCCGACGGAAATAAATGTCCAAGGCGCCCATTCCGGCGGCTTGAGGTCGTGTTTCACGGGTGCCATGCCTTGCGGGCCGGCGTCAAACGCGGTCGCTCCGTCTTCTTGCTTGGCCAATACCGCCTTGTCGATAATCAGGCATTCGCCGCCGACGATACAGAGTGCGATCCCCATCGCAACAAAAAATGCACGCCACATCTTTGGTTCTCCCCAAAGTTTTCCGAACGCGGGCGTCGACGCGAGTCGAGCATGCGGCGCATGCCGACTCGTCTTCCGAATACGCCCTACCATCTATTCTTATCGGCGATTTCTCGATTCATGGGCTGGGAATGGAGTCGGATTCCGGTTTGACCGATCGCGACTATTGCCCGCGTTGTGGCTGATTTAGGGACGCGTCGGCAGCCACTAACGTGCATTGCTCAAATGGCCAGCGGAAGAATTGCGTCATTCACTTTAACTGTCTTAGTCGGCCCGCCAAGATTACGCGATTGTGTTTTTGTGAACGGTTGGCTCAACTTTGTCGCGCCATTTCCCGATGCTATTTGGAGCGACGAATGCGGACTTCCACTGCTCGGTGGTTGTTGCCCCCAAGGGGCGGACGTATAATTCCCCAACCCGTTGCACTGAAGGGAAGTTTGGGGTGACTGATAAGCCCAAAATCCTTTGCCTAGGCCCAGACGTCAACCTGCCCGAAGAACTCCTTCGGGCGGCTCAGGTATCATTAGTTAATAACCCGCTCGATGCCCTCAAATCTTTGAGCGATGGCGGGGTCGCTGGCGTCTTTGTGTCCTGCAACGACTTGCTGAATGCCGGCAACATCAGCAGTATTCTTCAGAGCGAGCAAATCCTTGATGGGCTGCCTGATGGCGTGGTGTTGCTCGACTGTGACAACAAGATTATCTGGGCCAACCGGCGTCTGCTTGATTGGACGTCGATGAGCCAAGAGGACATTGTTGGCCAAGGTTTTTACACGGCATTAAAGGGCCCCGAGATTCTCGGACCGGACTTTTGCCCGTTTCACAGCGCCCTCGCCACTCGTCGGCCGAGTACGTCATCGTTGCGAGTGCACGAGAATCAGTACTTTCAGACTCACGCGGCACCTGTGTTTGAAGGAGACGCGGAGCCTTCGCACTTGATCGTCACGGTTCGCGACAACACCGTCGAGATGCTCCAACGGCAGAAGCTGGCGGCCATTCACAAGGCTGGTATCGCGCTCGCCGATTTGACTCCCGGCGAGATCTACGAAATGGAAGTGGAAGATCGGATTGAGCTGCTTAAGTCGAACATTCTTCACTACACCCAGGATCTGCTCAAATTCGATGTCGTCGAGATTCGCTTGCTCGACCAGCAATCCGGCGAACTCGCCCCGCTACTCTCGATGGGCATCGACGATGAGGCTGCCAATCGACCCTTGTTTGCTCGGCCAACCGACAATGGCGTGACCGGTTTTGTTGCCGCAACAGGGCAGAGTTATCTGTGTGAGGACGTCAGCGAAGACCCGCTTTACATCGAAGGATTCAAGGGCGCTCGCAGTTCATTGACTGTTCCCTTGATCCTCCATGACCAAGTCATCGGATCATTCAACGTCGAGAGTCCAGAGTCGCAAGCGTTCACCGAGAGCGACCTTCAGTTCCTCGAAATCTTTGCTAGAGACCTCGCCGTTTCATTAAACACCTTGGAACTGTTGGTGGCGCAAAAAGCTGAGGCGACTCAGGAGAGCGTCGAGGCGATTCACAGCGCAGTGGCTCTTCCGATTGACGAGATCCTCAACGAAGCCGTCAACGTGATGGAGAGGTACATCGGCCACGAGCCTCATGTTGTCGATCGGCTGCACCGCATTCTTCGCAATGCCCGCGACATCAAACGAGTCATTCAAAAAGTCGGGCAGACGATGACTCCCATCCAAGTCGTTCCCGCGTCGACTCGAGCTGAAGCGAGGCCGATGCTGGTCAACCGTCGTGTTCTCGTGGTCGACGCCGACGACTCGGTCCGCAACGACGCCCATGCATTGCTGGAGAAGTATGGCTGTGACGTCGAGACGGCGCATGAGGGCGGCGAGGCCATCATGATGGTGCGCAACTGCGACGAAGAATACGATGCCATTATCGCAGACATTCGGTTGCCGGATCTGTCTGGCTACGAACTGCTCGTTCGACTTCGTGACGTGATCGATCCCGTACCTTTGATTTTGATGACCAGCTTTGGTTATGATCCCGGGCACTCGATCGTGAAAGCCAGACAGTCCGGCCTTCACGCCAAAGCTGTTCTCTACAAACCGTTTCGACTCGATCAACTCGTGCAGACCGTGGAAGCGATTCTTGAGGCGAATGGAAAAGTCGCTTCCACCTAACGCTTTCGCAGACGGTTGATTCTCGAAATGTTGCGCCTCGAATTGCTCTATGCACTCGCTGTGTTCTTTGGTCACGGGGCCTTCTGGACCTATTGTTTTAACGCGCTCCACTCGACGCCGCTTCCGTGCCGTTTTGTCCGTATCTTGGAACGCGTGTTAGCCGCAATCGCCGCGGCACCTCTGCTTCTTCTGCCCTGGTGGGTCGAACTCTATCTTGCCGCAAACAGCGGGGCGCGACTCTACTTCGTATTCTGCTGGTCCGTCGGCGCCCTGACGATCATCTTTTGGATTGTCAGAATGACTCACAGCGAAAAGCTCGCAGGGCTACTCAGCGACGAAGGCGAAGCCGTTGATATCCGGGCAGTTCACGGCGAGCCGTTGAGTCGAGGTCGATGGCGGCTCTTGGCTCAGATTCCGCGAAACGAAATCGAACAGCTGCACGTCCAACGCAAGCAGATCGCGGTGGCCGATCTCCCTGAGTCGTGGGAGGGCGTCACGATTTCTCATGTGACCGATCTCCATTTGACCGGCCGGATGGACAAGCCGTTCTACGACAACGCGTTGGAGCGGACTGCGGCGCTTCAATCCGAAATGGTTGTGATCACCGGCGACATCATCGAAAACGTTGAATGTCTCGACTGGCTCGAGTCGACGCTCGGGCAACTCGCCGCACCATTGGGCGTCTATTTTATTCTTGGCAACCACGACAAACGGATGCCTGATGTGCCGGCCCTGCGAATGCGACTTGAGGAATTGGGAATGGTCGATTTGGGGGGCAAAGCGACTACGGTCGAGACGCCGCGAGGACCGTTGTTCCTGGCTGGCAACGAGCGCCCGTGGTTTGGACCGGCACCCGCAATTGATGATCGCCTACCGGACGGCTCGCTTCGCTTGGCGCTGATTCACACACCGGATCAGTTCGCATGGGCGGCGAAACATCCGTTCCACCTGGCGATGGCTGGGCACACGCACGGTGGGCAGATTCGCTTTCCCGTCATCGGACCTCTGATCTGCCCGAGCTACCTTGGCTGCCGATATGCGTGTGGAGTCTTTCGAAAAAGCAGAGTTGTGTTGCACGTCAGTCGGGGCCTCGCGGCAATGCACCCGATTCGTTTCAACTGCCCGCCGGAAGTGACGCAACTAACGTTGACGCGAGAATAATGCCAGCGTGCCGAACTCAACGAGCATCATCTCGGCCGATTCGCCAGTTGCACTTTCTTGCGGTAGCGTCCGAAATCAACGGCCTGGATTTCGGGTTCGACAAGATGTCCGCCCACCGTTTCACACAACTCGCGATCGTCACGCGAAAGCGCCCAATAATACTGATGCTTGGCTTCGATCGCCTGCGTCTTTGAGCCCAATGTCAATTGACGACGGACGGTCTCAGGCAGCACGTCTTTCTTAGCCAATGCCTCGTTGAGCGCCATACGAGCGAAGGGCGGCAGATTTCTCGTATTCGTCGCATTCAACTGACTGTACCAGTCGGCGAATTCCAGATACGCCTTCACGGCACCCGGCCACTTCGGCCTAAGCGTGTCGACGTCGTACGATATCTTGGCCGATGTCAGCGTTACCTTGTTGTCAGTCGTTGTTTCTTTGAACTTGGGATTGATGAAGTCGACGGCTTTGACCGCCGGAGCACGCTGCTTGAGTGCGGCAGTGAACTTGGCGAGGTCCGCTGTTTGAAGCGTTGTTCTCATCATTCGGTCCAAGTCGATCAGGTGAATCACGTTATTCTTCGGATCGAATACCGTGAACTCTTTCCCTTTCGGATCCGAGAGATCGAACACTCGGCTTTGATAGAAAATCGTCGTGGTCCGAGCTTGAATCTCGTTCTCATCGCCAATCGTTGTGACGACGCGAAAATCGTCCGCCAAGGTCGTTTGAGCTAGCAAGACTGCAAGAATGACAGCACCCATCGTCGATCGCATGATCGGTTTCCTCGCCATTGATCCACAAAATGGAAAATTCAGCGGAGGGAGAATAGTGAGATCGGTCGCGGCTGTCCAGACGAGTTCGCTGCGACGGCCGAGTGAATCAGATGATTGCCCCGAGCGTTATTTGTCGCCGATGCTGGCGATCGCGTATTTTTTTCGTCCCGAGCGGATCACGATTACGTGCCCGTTGAGGTCTTTTTCGGAAAACCGGTACGCAAAGTCCTCGACACGACGGTTGTTAACGTAGCCGCCGCCTTGTTCGATCGTGCGGCGGGCTTCGCCCTTGCTCTTGGCCAAACCAGATCCTACGAACGCATCGATCAGGCCGATCCCTTCGTTGAACTGATCCTTGGAAAACTGGCAACTTGGAACATCAGGAAAGATCTCGACGAGTTCGTCAGGGTCCATTCCTTCGATTTCTTCCCCGAAGAAAATCCGCGTGGCTCGCTCGGCCAACGCGAGCCCCTCATCGCCGTGCACCATTCGAGTCAACTCGGCGGCCAGCTTCTTCTGACTCGCTCGCTGATGCGGCTCGGATTCGCGGGCGTTGTCAAGCTGTTCGACCGTTTCCTGATCAAGTCCGGTGAGGAATCGTAGGCAGTTGCTCACGTCCGCGTCGTCGACTCGCATCCAGTATTGGAAGAACGCGTACGGACTGGTCCGATCGGCGCCAAGCCAGAGAGCGCCCTTCTCGGTCTTGCCCATCTTGGAACCATCGGACTTGGTGAGCAGCGGGCAGGTGACGCCGTGAAGCTGCGCTCCGTTCATCCGCCGACCCAAGTCGACTCCCAGCGTGATGTTTCCCCATTGATCGCTCCCGCCGATCTGCAATTCACATCCGTACTCGCGATTCAAGTAGACGAAATCGTAAGCCTGCAAAAGCATGTAGCTGAATTCGGTGTAGCTCATCCCCGCGTCGTCGCGTTCGAGCCGGCTCTTCACTGAGTCTTTCGTCTTCATCACGTTGACGGAGACGTGCTTGCCAACATCTCGTAGGAACTGGATGTAACCGACGCTCTGCATCCAGTCGAAGTTGTTAACGAGCAGCGCCGAATTGTCTCCGCAATCAAAGTCGAGAAAGCTGGCCATTTGCTCCTGAATTCCCTCGACGTTTTTCTTCAGCTGATCCGTCGAGAGCATATTGCGTTCTTCGCTCTTGCCGCTCGGATCGCCGATCATGCCAGTGGCACCGCCAACAATTGCGATTGGCCGGTGGCCCGCCTTTTGAAAACGCCTCAGACTTAACAGCGGCATCAGGTTGCCCACATGCAAACTGCTCGAGGTCGGGTCGAACCCGGCGTACAACGTTCGCGGCTTTTCATTGAGCCACTCCTGAATGTTGTCGTCATCGGTCGTCTGATGTATCAGGCCTCGCCAAGTCAGGTCGGCGAAAATATCGTTGCTCATTCGGTCTTCCGTTGCGGCCTACTCGCCGCCGTTGTTCGCGCCTCACATGGCCCTGCGATGCTCGAGTTACCTTTGTGAGGCTGGTTGGGTAACTCTTACTCTTTGAGGCGCCGAGGCGCTGCTTGCGGTGGCTTGATGATTGAGACGCTGCGGCTTGCTCGGACGGGATTAAGATTAAGATTAAGAGTAATATTAAGATTCGCTGGCCAGCGAAGCGGCGAGCGAATGATGGGCGACTCGCAGATCTTCTTGCGTTGTGATTTTGAGATTGATCGGCGACCCGAGCGAAAGGTGGACGTCGTGCCCGGCGTTTTCGATCAGCTGTGATTCGTCTGTTACGACTTGGTCCCCGCGTGCTTCGAAGGCGCCTGTCAACCAATCACGGCGAAAGACTTGTGGTGTTTGCGCTTCCCAAACGTCGACGCGCGAAATCGTCTGTTCGATGCGTTTTTCACCGGCGGCCGCTTTCTTGAGAGTTCCAGGAACGGGAATGGCCAGGATCGCCGCGCCGTATTCCAACGCGTCCGCAAACACACGGTCAATTAGCGGTCCGGCGATACAAGGCCTTGCGGCATCGTGAATCGCGACGAACTCGATACCCTCCCTTACGGCAGCTAAACCATTCTCAACCGACTCAAATCGTTCTGAACCGCCGTCGGCGACCTCGACCCCGAATTCAGCGATCTCACCAGCAAAACGTTGTTCGAAACGAGCTCGTTCAGCGGGATCGATGACGATAATCACTTGCTCGACATCCGGGTGACAAGCAAATTGTCGAGCCGCGTGGACCCAAACCGGCTTGTCGGCAAGCAATACGAACGGCTTCTTTTCGTCCACGTCGGCAAAACGACGGCTTTTCCCGGCTGCGGGGAGTATTACCGCAAATGTGGCCAAAGCAACCTCAGGCTCTGATTTTCGCTCAGCGTCACAATCAGATGATTGGTAGTCGCAGATGATTGGTAATCAAACAGCGCCGACGAGTCGATGTTTGTTTGAACGCAAAAGCATTGTGAGTGGCACAACGAAATCGATCAAGATAGGACTCGGGCCAAGAAGCGAGTCCGACTCAGCGAACGCGTGTTTGACGCAACAGTCCACACGCAGGTCCAAGCAAGCGTTATACTCGCATCGAAGCAGATGATTGAAGACGATCGCCACGATTAGGCTGCGGAGGCGAGACCTTTGGCGACTGCGATATCTGCTTTCACTTTTTCAACCACTTTCTCGGCAGCGGCAGCCTGGGCAGCAGCGGTAGCGGCCGCGGTTTTCGCTGAATCGACCTTCTGTTGTTCCGCCGCAGCAACTTTCATCTTTGCTTGCAACTCGGTCTGTGATTTGGCGAGTAGGGCCTTGGTTGCCTTGTCGTCCGCTTGCGCCTTGGCGAGAGCCGCGGTCGCCGTGGTCAATTCCTTTTGTTTCGCGGCAACCGTTTGATTGGCCGTCGCAACTTGCCCTTGTTTCGCTTTTAGCACGTTGGCCAATGCGGCAGCCGCGTCGACGACCATCTTGTCGTTGCCGGAGAGCTTAACGGCTTCGTTGGCCTGATTGACAGCGCCTTGCAACGCCGCGGCCACTTTTGCGTGTTTCGCGCTGAGTGCTTTGGCCTGGGCACCATCGGCGGTCGCCTTGGTCATCGCCGCTTGGTAGGTCGCTGATGACTTGGCCAGAGCGGCGATCTTGGCTTGGTGAGTTGTGATTTGCTTTTGAGCCGCATCAACCTGGTTCTTAGCCGCGACTAGCACCGCGTTTTGTTTGTCGACGGTAGCTGCGGCCTCGTCGGCCGTCTCCTGTTTCGTCGTCAGATCGCCTTCGGCTTTCTTTTTTTGTTCGAGAAGCGCATTCACTCGCTTGGTGAAGGCGATTTCTTCTTGCCATCGCTTGACCGCGACTTGGGCGGTTTGCAAGCTCGCAGCGCCTGCGTCGGCCGCTGTTTTAGCGACATTCGCTTTGTCGGCCATCGGTTTGACTTGAGGCGCCAAGGCCGCGATCTTGGCTTTCGCTGCCGCCATCTTCTTGGCTTCCGCTGCGACAACAGCTTGTTGTTTGGTGATGACTACTTTCGTCTCGGCCATCGCTTTCGTTTTCGCCGCGACAACGCCTTGCTGCGCAGCAAGCTCGGCGGCTCGTTTCGCGTGGACCGCTTTCAGTTTGGCCGCAAGGTCGGCTATCTCTTTGTCGCCTGCGAGGGCTTTGGCTGCGGCATCGGCTTTGGCTGCCGCGTCGCCGACCATCGGCACGGTTGGCGTCAGCTTGGCGACCACGGCCTGGGCCGCTTTTTGTTCACCAGTCAGTTTTGTTATCGTCGCCGAGCCGCTCGTGACAGCGGCGGTCGCTTTGGCGTGGGCCGCCGTTGCTGTCTTCATATCGTTTTGGCTGGTCGCCAAATCGGCGACGACTTTATCCGCGGCGGCTTTGGCCGCAGTATACGCAGCAGTCAGCGGAGCCTGTTTTGCAGCCAAGGCGGTTGCCTGTTGCTGGGCTGTCGCCAATCGCGTCTCGAGTGTCGGCGGGTTGGCGGCCAATTGGCCGACACGTTTTCCGTCCGCTACATTCCAAACGCGAATTTCACCATTCCAGTCGCCGCCGATCACCCGCGCCGACTCATCACAAATCGAGGACTCGAGGGCCAAGTCGCCAAAGGCCTCAAAGGCTCGCAGTTGCTTTCCGGCCTGATCCCAAAGTTTGACAAGTCGATCACGGCCTGCGGAAACCAACTTGCCGTCACGGGCGAACTCGAGCGAAGCAGCACCGCCGCCATGCCCAGTCCAACTCTTGATCTGACCGCCATTTTCCATCTCCCAAAGACGAATCGAGCCGTCTTCGCTGCAGGAGCCGACCACATTCGAGTCGCTTCGCCACGAGACGTCCGTAACGCCTTTGGAGTGGGCCTTGAGCGTCAAATATTCGCGGCCGGTATATGCTTCCCAAACGAACAGACCGCCGTTGCGGTCGCCTGTCGCAAGGAGGACGCTGTCAGGACTAAACTCCAAGGAGTAGATCCAGTCGGTGTGCTTGCGCAATTCGTGCAGGAGCCGCCCTGTCTCGGTCGAGTAGATTCGGACAACGCGCTGCGGTCCGCCAAGGGCGATTAGACCGTGGTCGGAACTGATATCAGCCGCCAGGACGGCATCGAGTTCGTCGCCAACCGACATAACTCGTTCACCCGTCTTCACGTCCCAGACAATCACCTTGCCGCTCGCGCCGCCCTGACCGCCACCGGCCAAGAGAAGCGATCCGTTGCGACTGAACTTGAGGATCTCGGGCACGCCTTCTGGAAACGGCAGGGCACCGACCAGTTCGAGCGTCTTCGTGTTGTAAAGCAAAATTTGCGATTGGCCCGAAACGGCCGCTAGCGACGACCAAGGATTCGTTGCGATCGATGCAATCGCGGTGCCCGTCCGCGGATTGACAACAGGTTGCAGGCTCAGGCGCGGAGGCATCGGCGGTACGTCTGGGCGCGCTGTCGACGGTTCGCTCAACGCCAAGTCGAACGTCTTCTTCTTCTTGATTGCCGACTTGCTTCCTTTGTTCTCGAGCACGCCGCCGTCGATCCACTTGCGAATCGTCTCAACCATCTCGTCAGCTATTTTCGGCTGTTCGGGCGGCATGTAAGGTTCGCTGTCGTGAGTGATCAACTGGTAGAGGTAGCTTCCGCTCGAGTCACCCGGCTCAACGACTTCGCCTGAGCCGCCGCCAATCATCAAGTTGGTGTAATTCGACAGATCCAGATCGCCTTCTTTCTTGTCAGCATTGTGGCAAGAAAAGCACTTCTGCCGAAGAATCGGCTGCACATGGTCGTCGTATGTCACCTGCGGCGGCTTCTTCTTCTTCTTCTTTTCCGCCTCCTGGGCATAGCTGTTGAGCGAGGTTGCGACCACGATTCCAGAAAGAACGAACGTTAGCAGTTGTCGCTGCGCTCTCATCAGTCTTTACTCCAACGAGTGATTTCCCCAGATGCGCCGCCAAAATGACGGGGGGTGGTGTGCTAAATCTATGGTAGTCGGCTATCGCAAGGACGCCAATCTTCTACTCGCAATTGCTGCGTAACTTGGGTGGGTTTGATGGCTAGGCCACCAAGGGCAATCTAGTGGTTGAAGACGAATTCGCGTGAGTTCATCAAGGCCCAAAACGTGTCTTCGAGTACTTGTTGTTTGTTTTCGACTTGCGCGACGAGAGCCACCAGATTGTCCATTTCTTTCTGGGTCGGTCGACGTGTGAGACATCGAATGTAGATCTCCTCAATGATCTTCGGCACGGCGACTTTCTCTGACAGTCGCGTCGCAATGAGCTTGCCTTGGCTGATCTTGCCTTGCAGCGTATCGCCGTTGAGCAGGTGAAGAGCTTGTGAAAGGTTGGGTTCAACCTTCACTTCACAAGCACATACCGATTCCCGTTTGGCTCGGCCGAACGCAGTCAGGAAGTAGGTGCTCGTGTTGCCATTGGCAATCTGCACCGCCCGGGCGCCCAACGGCAAGCCTGCGAATTTGTTGTTTGTGCTCGTGGCTTGACTGATGATGTCCAGAAGAATCTCGGCTCGCACTCGCCGCAGCGATGCGTGCGAGAAGTTCTTCGTATCCGACTCATTCGTCTCATTTGTGGCAGTGCTCAGTTGATAAGTTCGCGACGTGCAGATGTCACGAACCAGTTTTTTGAAGTCGTAGTTGTAGCCGGTGAACTTATCGCCAAGTGCGTTAAGCAGCTCGGGGTTGACCGCGGGGTTGCTGACTCGAACGTCATCGACTTCGTTGATGATGCCTTGACCGAAGAAGTGGTTCCAGACAATGTTCGCCAAGTTCTTTGCGAAGTAAGGGTTCTCCGACGAGGCCAACCAATTCGCCATCACAACTCGACGGTCCTTGCCTTTGACGTCCGGCACATCGCCGCCGAGGAACTTGGGTTGCATGACTCGGTTTCCGATCAAGTGCCGGACTTCGCCGCTCGCTCGGTTATAGATAATCTGTTCCCGAGGATCCTCGGCTCGCTTTCGGCCGATTTGCGAAAAGAATGCGGAGAAGCTGTAGTAGTCATCCATCGTCCAGCGGTCAAACGGATGGTTGTGGCACTGGGCGCACTGGATCCGCATGCCCATGAAGACTTGAGCGACATTTTCCGCGACCTTTTTCGGATCGCCCTCTTGTTGGTAGTAGTTCGTGGCCGCGTTTTCGAACGTGCCGCCGCTGGCACCAAGCAACTCTTGAACCATCTTGTCCATCGGGACGTTGGCGGCGATCCGCTCTTGAATCCAGTTGTAATACCTCAACATCGGCTTGTAGGAAATTTGGCGAGTCGTTCGGACTTGCAACAACTCCGCCCATTTCATCACCCACAACTCAACGAACTCTTTTCGGTTGAGCAGTTCGTCGATCAGTTTCTCGCGTTTCTTGGGATCTTTTTCCGACGTGAACGCATGGAATTGCTCGACAGTTGGAAGGGTTCCGACGACATCGAGGTAAGCGCGGCGAAGGAATTCTTCGTCGCTGCAGAGTTCGGATGGTTGAATGCGAAGTTTCTTAAATTTGGCGTACATCAAGTCATCGATGTAGCTGTTCGACGGGACGTCCTTCCAGGTGAACTTCAGCCCTTTGGGCAGGACGATAAAGTGAGTTCCCACGGTGTGGGTGTCGAAGCGAGCCATGATGAACGCTTCACCTCGCTTGGCCGCCGTCACGACGCCCGATTGCTCGATCGGCGCTGAGTTGTCGTTGTTGGAGCTGAAGTAGGCGAGCGATGTGACATCTCGATCGGTGCCGTCGGAATATTTGGCTCGGACGCTGATCTGCTGGGTGGCACCTTCGCCATTCAAGACGGCACCCTTCGGGTAAATTTCGAGCGACACAACGCTGGGGACGGCACCTTTGTCTTTGGGGGCACCAGCGTGGAGCCAACGCATCATGGTGTCGGCGTATTCGCTCTTCATGGCGAATCGTTTGCCGCCGGTATGCGGGACCGCACCGACGCCCTTCTCCATGATCAGGCTTTTCTCAGGTATGGCCAAATTGATTCGCCGGCCGCTAATCTCTCGTGTGAGCCGGTCGAAGTCGCCACCGGCGTCAAAACCGAAAAGGGACAGGCGAAAGCCATCTTTACCCCGAGCCGCGCCGTGGCAACTTCCGGTGTTGCAACCCGACTTCATGAACACGGGCATCACGTCCTGTTCGAAACTAATCGCCGGGTCCTCAGCCGCACGCGAAACGTCGACTGGAACTTTGGCGGTCAAACCAGCAAACGTAATCGTGACTTCAGACTTGCCATCCGCTTTGGGATAAACGACGTTCTTGTCGAGCCGCGCGAGTTGGTCGTTGGCGAGCGCGAACTTGGCTTCCTTTGTGACATCTCGGGTGAGACCGTCGGCGTACTCCGCTTGGACGATGATCGACTGAATGTCTCGAACCGTTGTCAGCAGCACATCCGCTGGGTAGACGTTGATCTTGGTCGGCTTCGGGTCTTCCGCGCGGGCTGTTGAAACCCCGACGGATGAAGCAATGGCCGCGATCAACAATGCGAGGGTGCTAATCCATGACGGCTGAAGTCGCATGATGGTTGTCCTGTGCGTTTTGGCAGTGCCGATTGAAGGCTGTTGCGCCGACAATCGACCTGATGCAAGAGTGTGACGTTATGTTTCGCTTCGTGCTTGTCCGCCAGGCGAAATGCCTGGCGTTCTCGTTTACTCTTCTCCGCCGCCCGATGCGCCTTGAGCCGCTTTGGCTGCACGGCGTTTCTCGGCCGCAAGACGCAGCTTCTGAAGTCGTGTCAGCGGCTTCGGTTTGGGCTTGGGTTTGGCGGCTACTTTGGGATCCTTCGGCGTCGGCTTGGCGACGACCTTCTTTGGC
Organism: uncultured Pirellulaceae bacterium; assembly: GCA_964567745.1. Taxonomy (GTDB): domain Bacteria; phylum Planctomycetota; class Planctomycetia; order Pirellulales; family Pirellulaceae; genus CAZMNY01. Next base: position 99,147 of record CAZMNY010000010.1, read on the forward strand.
GCTGGCGGAGCGTTGGGCTCTGGCGGCAGCGGCTTGTCGATTTGAAACTGAACTCCGCCAGCTCGGCTAACAATCGGTTCCCCATTCTGGGTAATCGAGAGTTGGCAGATCAGATTGTGTTTACCAACCGGGCTCTTTGGATCCGTCTTCAACGTGAAGATCACTTCGTTGGTTTCTTTGTTGACCTTCACTGCGGTCGTCTCAACTTTCGGCGGAATGCCCAAAAGCGTCGCAGTCGCGTCGCCATCAAACGCCGTGGCGTGATTGACTTTGCAAAGTATCTGAGCCTCTTCGCCTTGCTCGCAGGCGGCTCGCTGCAATGTGAATGTTGCATAGGCCGCGGCGACGTCGAGCTTGGCTAGCTGCGAGGAGCACCACATCCCGCCGGAAGTGGCCAGTGCGTAGAGTTTCCACGACTTGATCTGAGCATTTCCATTGGCGTTGATCGGGTAGAGGACTTCGTTCTTACCTTTGGGGATGTTGATCGAGCTTCTCGCGCTGACTCCCGGCGGTCGGAAGGGGATTTGCACGTTGATCTCCTCGTCCCAGCCCTCTTTCTTCGTGGCCACAATCTTCAATTGCATTGAGCCGTTTCGGACGATCGGAACTTTGGGCACGACAATGTCTATGCTGAAGGGGAGCTCATCGACCACGGCGATCGCGAGTTTCTTGACCGCTTTGCGTCGATAAATCGATTGGCCCGGTCCGCCGCGAACAAAGTCGGCGTTGTTTCCGAAACTACCGCGGATGCCCGTCTTCTCATCGACGTGCCGAGCGGTGAAGTCGATTAGTTTTCCACCGAGCGGAGCATCGGCGGCTGCTTCAAACACGACCGGCATCGAACTCATGTTGGACGGCATGTTTTCGGCGACAATCTTCACGCCTTGCGGGAGGTCTTTGCCTTCCAAGACCAGCTCACCGCCGAAGTTGGTTCGGCCCGCGTTGATGAGAGTCGCGAAACGTCCGCCACGCGGCACGTAAATCTGCTGGCGAAACTGGCCGTAACGCTCAACTCGGGGAATCGAGAGGGCTAGCTTCGGCTTGACCGGGTGGAATTCCACGCGGTAGATCAAGTCGGGTCCGCCGCGGCCCAAGTGATCGGCGATCCGCACCACGTACTCGCCATCGGCGGGTACGTTGAATCGGATATAGCTGTCCGGGCCTCGCGAGTCGTCGTTGCCTGCAACACTTTTGCCGTCGGCGTAGTAAATGTTCATCACCGGATCGAGCCCGGATCGAATCCGTCGAGCGAAACACTCGACGTCAAAACTCTGACCCTTCTTCGCGCTGAACTTGAAGAAGTCGACATCGCCCGACTCTTGAATAATGCCGTTGAAAGCGAGCGGAAGCTGAACGGCCGACGCTTTTTCGCGGTCGTTATTTGGTTCCGTTTCAAACGCGTTTCCGTGTTCGAACAAGCGGAAATTATTGGGCGTCGGAGCGACACCGCCGGCATCTTGAGCGAACACGCCAAACTGATCTGAGACTTCCTTTGGCAGGGTAAACTTCTGTTTGAGATCGCCTCCTGGAAGGCCGAGGAATGAAACCTCAGTCGACTCGCCGATCTTGCCGCCTGCAGGATAAACGGCAGTTGGCCGTGGGAACGTGCCAACGTGTAAACGATAGGTGTTGCCTTGAGCGTAAGCGCTCTCGCGAACTTCAATGATGTATTTGCCGTCGGCCGGCGCGACGACCGATGCGAAGGCGTCTTGCAAAGCGAGCGGCGTGTCGTCGTTGGCCGACAATTCGAAACGCTTCTCATCGAGAATCGCCACGTAGGGATCGAACAGCGCCGTGCTCAGCCGCATCGCAACCACCTCGGCGGAAATGCGTTGGCCTTTCTTGGCTTCGACAACGTAGTAGTCGACGTCTTCGTTGGCCACGACTCCGTTCACCACGTGATTGAGCGCGATGGCTTGCGGCGCGGCGAAGTCGCTATTGGGTTCCTTCTCGGCGACGACAGTCAACGCTTCAACCCAAAACGTTCGGTAGTCCGAAACGCCGGACTTTGTCCGCACTTGAGCGACGTGCTCGCCCAGTCGCGTGTCGGGCGCTACGGTCATGGTGACCTTCACGCGATTGTTGCCTTCGGGCTCAAGCTTCGTCACTTTGAAGCCTGCGTCTTCATAAAAGAAGATCTCCGCCGCGTCCGCCAGGTTAGAACCGCTGAAAGACACGGTGACTTCGGTACCTCGCTGCACGCCACGCGGAGTGATCGAGGTTAGTCGAGGCGATGCGGAAAAAGCGGTAGCGGCAAGCGAAAAGGCAGCCAAGCAAGCGGCCAGCGTGCGAATTCCGTTCAGCTGCAAACGTCGCGGCATGAGATGAGCTCCGTGACTATCTATGAAGGCGGACCGCGCCGAGTAAGGCGCGGCCCGCGATGGTTTCGGCACTAACTGAGCGTGGGCCGCTCTGCGTATCGAATGTTAACTAATCAATTCTTTGACAATCTTGCCGCCATCACAGATTTCGATCGGACGATCGCCGGGCGCCATCAACTCTTTGTCCGCGATGATGCCCATCTGCTTGTAAATGGTGGTGGCCCAGTTGGCGACCGTCAGCGGTTTCTCTTCCGGTTCGCTGGCAATCGCATTGGACGAACCATACACGATGCCTCGTTTGATTCCACCGCCAGCCATGACAACGCTAAACACTTTTGGCCAGTGGTCGCGGCCCGCGTTGCCATTGATCTTTGGCGTACGGCCGAATTCCGATGCGATGCAGACCATGGTTGAATCGAGCAGGCCGCGGCGATCGAGATCGCGAATCAACGAGGCGTACGCCTGGTCGAACGAAGGAACCTGGCTCTTGATGCTTCCTTCAATATTACTATGCATGTCCCAACCGCCGTAGGTGGTCGTGACAAACCGAACGCCCGACTCAACCAAGCGACGGCAGAGCAGCAATCGGGAGCCCGCGGTGTTGCGGCCGTATTCGTCCCGAATCTTGGCGTCTTCTTTATTGATGTCAAACGCTTCACGCGCTTTTTGCGAACTGATCATCGAATAGGCGCGTTGGTAGAAAGTATCGACCGCGTCGAGCGAGTCCGATTTTTCTTTCGCGACAAAGTGATCATTGACGACGTCGAGAATTCGACGACGAGTGACGAATCGCTTGTCGTCCACGCCGCCCGGCAGATTCAAGTCGCGGACTTTGAATCCTGAACTGGCCGGGTCCGAACCCAAGCTGAATCCGGCGTACGACGAACTCAAGTAACCCGTACCGGCAAATTGATTCGGCTGGTTGGGAATGCAGACGTATGGCGGCAAGTTCTCACGTGGGCCAAACTCGTGGGCCACAACGCTACCCATACTCGGGTATTGCAGAGCTGGACTGGGGCGATACCCGGTGAACATGTTGTGGGTGCCGCGCTCGTGAGCCGCTTCGCCGTGAGTCATCGAACGGCAGATCGCGATCTTGTCGACGATCTTGGCGGTGTTCTTCCACGTTTCGTTGATGCGAATGCCTTCCACGCTGGTGGCGATGCTGTTCATCGGCCCCCGATACTCGATCGGCGCGTAAGGCTTAGGATCAAATGTCTCTTGATGGCACATGCCGCCCGGCATGTAGATGAAGATGACCGACTTGGCCGGCCCTTCTTTGCTCTCGTAAAATTTTTGGTCCGCGTTTGCTTCCATGCGGAGGACGTCTGCCAGCGTAAGCCCGACGCCGCCCAAGAAACCAACGTGCATGAATCCACGCCGACTGATGTCATTTCCAAGACACTTCATGAACTTCTCTCCGTGTGAATTCAGGTCGTCGCGCTGCCTTGCCCGTTTAACCAGAAGTAACAGCTTCTAGAGTAAGGGGGCGAATAACGATTAGCCAATCAAATTGGCCGAAAACTGAACTTGGGTGGGATGCAAGGCAGGCAGGGAGGAGCGACGGGGGTCGCATAAGTGATTCCCGATGTTAGTAGACGGAAATCGCAATGTCAACCAAATTAGCCCTTTTCGTGAGCTGTTCGTAATCTCCGTTACGCAGCTCGTATTCTGGACTTGGACGTCCATTAATAGGCGGCACATTGTGAGCGTTCGGTGAAGTGCATCTTGTGCGTGGGTGTAGGCTGAATGATTTAGCTAACCGCTCACGCAAGGATGCACGATGGCGAATCGAATTCGGTCAGCAGAGAAGGAAGAGTTTTGGCGACTGGTGTTGCTGGAGTTCGAATCGTTCCACGGCACTGTGCGAGAGTACTGTCGCCGTGAAGGGCTTGCAGAGAACTCGTTCTATGGTTGGCGCAGAGAGATTGGGCGGCGCGATGCGGCAGTGAACTCAGGGACTTCGCAACTGATTCCGGTCAAAGTCGTCGAGGCGGAACCGAGTCGTGTTGAAGCGAATGACAGGATGGAGATCCTGACGCTTGGTGGGCTCGCCCTGCGGCTTCAAAGTTCGTTTCCGGTCGAGCGGTTGAGCGATGTGCTGAGCGTCGTGCTCGAGGCGGAAAGCGACGTTCGACGATGTCAAGCATCCTCGCTGAGACTCGCATCTTTCTCGCCACCACTCCGACCGATATGAGGAAGGGGTTCGACGGCCTGCAAGGTCTAGTGACCTCGGCTCTCAAACAGGACCCTCTGTCGGGTCATCTGTTCTTGTTCATCAATCGTCGCCGCGACAAGTTGAAAGTCCTCTACTGGGATGGCAACGGGTTGGCAATCTGGTATCGTCGACTCGAACAAGGAACGTTTCAGGTTCCTAAACCTCGTGGCGACAAAACGTCATTGGAAATCCGCAGTGACGAATTGACCATGTTGCTGCGTGGCATCGACCTGACCACCGTCCGTCGGCGCAAGCGTTACTCGGCGGCAAGTTGAAACCGCGATGCGCATTGACGGATCGAATGAAAACGCTTTCAAGAACTTGGGTTTTCTGGAAGCGTTTTTTCGTCATTCTGAAACCCAAAACACAATTCGTGCGTACGTATTTCCATGAACGCAACGGACCTGCGAAAAGAAAACGAACGGCTCAAGAAGTTGCTCGCCGACGCGACGAAGAACGCGGCGAGGGAACGAGTTCAGCATCAGGCGATTATCGCGCAGTTCACTTAGGCTGTTGAAGAGAAGCAACAGCAAGTCGCCTCGCTCGAACACCAGATCAAACTGTTGCTGCAACGCATCAAGGGCTCTCGGCAAGAGCGGATCGACCCCGATCAGTTACTGTTGTTCTCGGCAGGAAGATATTCACTCACGGTTGGGCATGACGATTCGCAGCAGCACGTTGTGCGGCTGGCAAGCCGCACTGGCCGATCTGGCGTTGCCCCTGGTGCAGCGAATGAAATTCTTAGTGCTTCAGTCGAAGGTCATTCACACCGATGACACTTCGATCAAGATGCTAAACCCCGGAGCGGGACAGACGCTAACTGCCAAGTTTTGGCCTTACTTGGGAGACTGGCTGCACCCCTACTCGGTTTACGACTTTACGCTCAATCTCGCCGCGAGCATGCATTATCGATCATGAACGAGTTCAAAGCCTGGTTGGAAGCCGAGCAGAACGATGGCCGCATCCTTCCAAAGAGTCCAGTGGCTGCCGCCTTCACCTACACGACCAACCCGTAGAACGCTCTCTGCCGATACACGGAACGGGGTTACCTGTTCTTCGACAATAACGCTGCGGAACGGCTTGTGAAACTTCCTGCGATCGGACGCAAGAACTACCTGTTCGTTGGGAGTGCAAAAGGCGGCGAGCGAGCCGCCATCATGTACTCGCTCGTGAGCAGCGCGAAGGCCAACCAAGTCGAGCCGTTCGCCTGGCTGAAGGAACTCTTCACTCGACTTCCCTACTATCGAGACAGCGCCGCGTTTCAAGCCGCAGTCGATGGCGAACCCGTGACATCCGACGAACTCGACTTCCTCCTCCCCGATCGCTGGCTCGCCGAACACCCTGACCACAAATGGGAAATCGACGACATCCGCAGGCAAGAGCGACACGCCAAACAATAACTCGCTCGCCAAGCCGTGTACTTCACGGAACGCTCACGGACGTCCGACCTTCCAACCGACCTTCCAACCGGCCGTCCCACTCCAGGCCGGTTCACTCCAAGCCGTCCCACTCCAATGAGAGGGGCCTACGAAAAAACGGGACGGCCAGCGGGGGCCGTCCCGTTTCATTTGTGGCATTTGGAATCTTGACTGCTTCAACAATTCGAATTCGCGGTAATCGGCTCGATCGTCAAACTCCCTCGACTCGATTGTCGAATCTGCCGCCGTCGTGATTCGCCACTGTCATCTCGCTGCCGTCGTAAACGCTGTCTCGAGTTACTAACTTGTGACCGCTTTTAACGCAGCCCTTTCAACACAGCCCCTCGCTCTTGCTTCGCAAACATCTGCCCGCATTAATCTCATCGCGGCTGGCAATAGCCACAGATGGAAATTCTCTTAGATCCGTCTCAGATTTGCCCCGATCTGATTTTACCAGCCGATGATTCTTGCCAAGCTCGGCTTGCTCTCCCTCGAGTTCGCCAACATCGCGACTCGAGGAAGCGGATCGTTATGAGATAGCCATTTCAATGCCCGCTGCTTCGAACGGCTGCAGTTCGTCTCGTAACACAAGGACGTCCGGTGGGGCGTCGATCCCTATTCTCACTTTGTCTCCAGCAACTCGAACAACCGTCAAAACGATCGAATCACCAAGCCTGATTCGCTCCGTTTCCTTCCTGGACAGGACAAGCATCGGAATCCTCCATTAAATCGATGGTGTACAGTTGTTTCTTTGTGTACATTTGTACACGAAATCCGATTTGAATCAATAGCCAGTTGAAAGAATCGGAAAACAGAGCGCCTCCTTGGCTCCGTTAGCAGGCCACTTTCAAAGGCGGGGCAGCCACTTCCAACGCCTCAGTCAATTCCGCCTTACACACGCGTTCGCCATTCGAACTGTAAAAAAGCAGGGAGTTTCGATCGGTTTCCCAGATCGCGGTCAATTTGACGCTGCGAGGTCCATGAAGGCAGAAGTACATTCCGCATGGTGAACCCCTTCGCACCAAAATGCGTTCGGTCATCGGAAAAGCGCCAACCTCTAATTCGTTGAGGTCACAAAGAGTTTGGTTGACATACGCTTGAAGCCCCTCGACGTCCTTGATCTCAAATGGTGGTGAAGTCATGAGAGAACAGCTCCTGAGAGGAGAGTCACCAGAGTGGGACTCTCGGTAGATTGCGGTGGGTGTCGGTAGAAAGAGTTATCGGCAAGATGGGGTAAATAGTTTCACTTTGTAGGAAAAAGAAAATGCGAAGAATTGGTTGTTTGCGCAAACCGTGTTCGTGGCGCTTCTCAGGCAGCCGCTAACGCCCTTTCTTCGATCACTTCTACCTGACCGATCCTTGCCGCTTCGCGGCATTGCCATGAAAAAGACGAAACGCATTTCAAACGTCCAACTGCACTGAACCGTCTCATCGGCGCATCTGTGATTCTTTGTGCACATTCGCAGACAGTTTGATTGAAGAACCGAACAAGAGACGAGCAATTAAGAACCAACTGCGGCTGGAAGGCTGGAATCGCCAGCCACAATTTGCTGGCCTCATACCGGTGCGCTTGTACAACGCGTGATTGGCGTTTCCAGTTGCGAACGGAAGAAACTCAAAACTGCGGCTGGAAGCCCCAGCCACGTTTTGTTGGCTTTATACGGGTGCCACGCGGCTACTTGGCGGGCTTCCATTTGGCGTATTGCTGATAGACCGATTTCACTTTGCCTTCGGCCGTGTCGCCGTCGTGCAACAGCACTCGGTAGCGAAGCGTGAACGACTCGCCCTTCTTCATCGAATGCGAGCCGTCATGCTCTTTTCCTTTAAAGTTGTGCAGACCGAATGGGTTCGCGGCGAAGAGTCCGTAGGTTCGCACATGCCAGTAGGTGGGAAAGCGGAAGCTGGACGGATGATTCATGATCGCGACGCCCGCAGTTTGGCCATCGACGGGACCATAGTAGTCGACCCAACTGGCTGCGGTTCCCCAGGCAGCTTTGTCCTTCTTGCCTTCGCTGGTCATGATGTGACCGCCGTCCTCGCGCTCGGTGCGCATCGAACCGGCCACGCGGACTCCGAAGCAGCCTTCCTTGGTGTCGCCGAATTTCACATCGCCGTAGCTCGCCTTAACGGTGATCTCGGCGTCGATCCACCGCGACCGCTTGTCGCCAGCGAAAACAAACGAGCGAAAGTCCTCGCATAGCTTCTTGCCGCCGGGGGCCACCCAGTCGTTTCGCGTTGCGATCACGCCTTTGTCGCCGCTGCTCACATTGAGAAACTCGCGGTGAATGATTTCTCCGTTGCCACCTTGTTCGTGCCAAAAACTCACGCCGTTAACGTCGCCGTGGGTGAACCAAAACGAACGGTGGTGGACGTGGTCCTTCTTCTCCAACTTGCTCGGTTCACGCATCGGGTAACCGCGTGTCATCTCTTTACCGCTCGGACCGTACAAGGGCCACATGACCGGCTTCGCGCCCGACTTCACTCGGTAAGTCGTGAACGGCTTGTCGCCGATGCTAACGTCCAATTCGGTCTCGCCTTTGCGCTCGATCTTGACTTGCCCCGATGCGGCGCGAAGCGACGGAAGAACAAACAGACCGGCGACGAGAACTGCGGACAATTTGGCCATGGGCATATCGAAGATCCTCAGGAGTGCATTGGGTGTCGGGCCATCATCCTAGTATGGGTGCCAGCCGCAACGCAAGTTTGCAGGCCATTCACCGGAAAATGGTGATGGCGGTCGACAGATTGAACCGCGCCAACTCGGACATGGCGCGAGCGTCGCCGCTACAGATAGACGCGCTGGTTGTAGATGTACCACTCGCCGACCAGCACGCAGAAGCCGAGCAGCAGGATCCACTTCCAGAGCTCAAATCGCGAGCGTTGCACGCCTGCCGTGCCGCTCACTTCGCTCTCGCCCAAGTCGATTTTATCGAGCGGCAGAATGTTGCTCTCGCGCGTGTCGAACAAATTGACAGTAAACCGTTGCGACACTTCGTCGTCCGATCCCTCGCGAACTTGATAGACGCCCAACTCGTTCGTGAACGTGTAAACGAAAGCATTCTCGCCCTCACGGCCAACCTTCGCTTGCGAGCCGACTGGCGGTTTGACTCGGACCTCATCGACAACAAGTCGACTTCGTACGATGGCCGGCTCGCCCGGGGCGACGTTGAGTGAGGACATCGATCCGCGAACGCCGCCGAGGTACTTGATCATGTTCATCACGAACAGCGGGAAACTACGGCGAATCTGCCAGTCGGTGTTGTAGACAACTTCTCCGGCGTCATCCGAGGAATACATTTCAAAGCCGACAACCAAATCTTCGTAACCCTGACGCGGCGCGATGGCCATCAAAAGCCCGACGTCCGCATCGACGAGTCGCGTGCCGCCGGCGGGACATGTGACGGGATAGCAATCGGCAATGTTGACGTTTCCCATGTCCATCAACTGCGTCACCGGATGAGATCGGTTGCTATCGATCACGATTCCGCGAGGTTTCTTTTCGGCGAAGCCCCAGCCTTCAGTCGGAGGCACCGCGCCCAGGAAGACTGTGTTGGCTTGCGGCATCTCTTCCGGCGAGTAACGATCGAAAATAATCAAGTCGAACGCGCCCGCATCGGATTGCTGCTTGTACTTGGCTGCGAGCGCCGCGTCGGATGCGAGATCCTCTGCGCTAATCCGCGAGACCTCGGCGTATTTTTCAATCCCAGTTGTGCTGAGCGCCATCGAAAGCGCCGCGTTAAAGTCCGTGATCAGCAACACTTTGGCTCGGCGAGGAAGATTGGCGGCGACGTACGCATCGTTGTCGATCATCAGATCGTCTTTGCGGTCGATCACCAACCTCAATTCGCCTTGCTCGATGTCGTCCATGTTGAACTGCAAACTGGCTTGACCGTCAGCAGGAACATTAAGCTGTTCGGCGTCGCGCAGTTCACCGTCAATGTAAAGCGAGACATCGGTATCGACGTCCTCGGCCCCAAAATTGTCGATTCTCGCGAAGGCCTGAATCTGGTCGAATTTCTCCGGGTTGCGATCGATGCGGAATGAGCCGACCGCCAGGTTATCCGACTCGGCGGATCCAATCGGATAGTATTCGGGCTCCAGGTTGCCCAGGAAGAAATTCTTGAATTTGGGAAACCGCCCGTCGCTGTAAATGTAGAGCGTCGCCGGCATGGCTTGAGCGACCTGCGTGTCGCCCGGATCGTCCGCCGTACGGCCTGGGTTGGCGAGTCCAGCCGCGTAGCGCAATGCCTGCTCGATGTCGCTGCGGTGATTGGTCTGCTTGATCGCGTTGAGCTTTCTCAGCAACAGGCTTTGGTTGTCGGTAAACGGCTGTTCCACGTTGGCGCTGTCGGACACGCTGATGATCATCGCCACATCGCCCGAGTTCATCTCCCGAATCATCTGGGCCACTCGGCGTTTGGCTTCGTCGAGCCGCGTTCCTTCGACGTCAGTGGCGCTCATGCTGGCGGAAGTGTCGACAACAAAAATCGCTCGTTTGTCGATCTTCGCCGTTCCCTCCCAGCCGGGGCGGAGCAAGCTCAGAATGATCAACAGGATAAGCAGCAATTGAAGAAACAACAGCAAGTTCTGTCTCAGTCGCTGCCAGATCGTGTTGACATGCAGATCCTCGACCGTGCGAGCCCAGAGGAAGGTGCTGGGAACCTCTAGCGGTTGCCGTTTCAGCTTGAGAAAGTAAAGCAGTACGATCGCGGGCGGGACGATCGCCAACAAACTCCATTGCCAGATTGCGAGTGAATTGAGCCAACTCATCGTACAAGCCCCCGCTTCCGTAGGTAGCTTGAGACTAATTGTTCGATCGGCGTATCCGTCGGCGCAAGGACATAGGACATGCCGCGGCGAACGCAATAGTCTCGAGCCCCATCGATGAAGCTCGCTAACGTGCGTTTGTAACGGTCCAAGAGCGGGCGGCTAATCGTTACCTCGGCGACGTCGGAGTCTTCGCAGTCGATGAGTTTCAGGTCGCCCTTGACGTCGGGGTTGAGTTCTTCCGGCGAAAGCACATGGATAACGTAGACGTCCATCTGCTGCGCAAGCAAATAGCGAAGCGCGGTTTCGTAGCCGCTTTTGTCCATCATATCGGTGATCAACACGATGATGCCTTTGCCTGAATTACGGAGGCAAAAATCCTTGACGCCGTCTCCCAGCGAGACATTGACGCCTGGCTCAGCGTGGTCCAAGTAATCGAGCATCCGCCACAAACTGGCTCGGCCTCGCAGAACCGGCCCAGGATTCGCCGGCCCCGCGCCAAGCGTTTCGATCTTCACTCGGTCGGCGCGACAGAGACCGATGAAGCCGAGCGACGCGGCGATCTGTTTCGCGTAGAAGAACTTGGTCGGGTCGCCGAACTCCATCGACGCGCTGGCGTCGACTAGGGCGTAAAAGTGAAGGTCCTCTTCTTCCAGGAACAGCTTCAAGAAAAGTTTGTCGAGCCGCGCGTAGAGATTCCAATCGATGAACCTCAGATCGTCGCCGTGCACATAGTTGCGAAAGTCAGCGAACTCGACGCTCTGCCCTTTGCGGCGACTTCGTCGTTCGCCCTTCATGCGGCCGCGAAAGATCTTCCGACTGACCAATTCCATTCGCTCCAGCTGAGCCAGCATGGCTGGCGAGAGGAGGCTCGATGTTGAATTCGTTCTTGCTGTTGGCGCCGGCATAGTCTTGGCTGTCGAAGTGGAGTGCGTGCGAGGAAGCAGAGTCGTTGCGGTTCACCTTCCGTGCTCAGTCCGCCACAATGGCGGCGACTGGAGCGTCATCCGACTTCTCTGGGAGTTTTTCGAGGATGTCGAGCAAGACGTGGTCCGTTTCAACACCTTCGGCCTGAGCGTCAAAGTTGAGGATGACGCGATGCCGCAACGAGGGCAGGTAGACGCGTCGCACATCTTCGAAACTGACGTTGTAACGACCTTCGAGCAGAGCGTGGACCTTCGCCGCGAGGGCCAGCGTTTGAGCTCCACGCGGACTGCTGCCCCATCGCAAGTATTGTTCCGTGATCGGCAGAGCGAACGGGCCGCCGGCGTGAGTCGCCATGACCAGCCGAACGATATAATCTTGCACGTGTTGGGCGAGGATCACCTCGCGAATCAGCTTCTGCCACTTGACGATTTCCGCGCCATCCATGACGGCTTCCGGTTCCACCGAGACCCCTTTGGTCGTTCGATCGATGATCGTGTTCAACTGATCGCGCCCCGAGTAACCGACGACGAGTTTGAAGAAGAAGCGATCGAGCTGCGCTTCCGGCAACGGGTAGGTTCCCTCTTGCTCAATCGGGTTCTGCGTCGCCATGACAAAGTACGGCTTGCCCAAATCGAATCGCTGCCCCGCAACGGTAACCGTTCCCTCTTGCATCGTCTCGAGCATGGCGGACTGCGTTTTCGGCGTCGCTCGGTTGATCTCGTCCGCCAGAAGAATCTGCGTAAAGATCGGGCCCTTTTGGAATTCAAAAACGCGTTTTCCTTCGGGCGTCTCCATGACCATGTTGGTGCCCAATATGTCGGCGGGCATCAGGTCGGGCGTAAACTGAATCCGGTTGAAGTCGAGGTTGAGTGTTTGGGCCAAGGTTCGAATCAGCAGCGTCTTTCCCAAACCGGGAACACCTTCCAACAGGCAGTGGCCGCCGACAAACAGACACGTCAAGACGCCGTGCACAACTTCGTCGTGGCCCACAATCACGCGGCCGATTTGTTCGCGGAGAGAATTGTATCGATTGCGGAATTCTTCCGTCTGTTCTTGCATGGACTCAGCGATGCTCATTTTTATTCCTCAGTGTTGTTGCGATCAACTTGTCTTGATCGGTTGGTTTGCCGCTGGATTCTTTGAGTGACGATATGTGATCCGAACTCTATTGACCGCCCTCGCGATCCTTGAAGGCCCGCTTTTTAGCCTCCATCAATCGCGACGTGTACGATTCGTCTCGTTCGAGATCGCCAGGCGTCGCGTCCTGTTGGGCCTGCGGAGGTCCGGTCGATTCGACTGTCGAGTTGACTTGATCGAGGACGTCCGACAACTCGGGGCCGCCGGACTCGGCGTCAACTTGCGGTTCGAAGCGAGCTGCCGCGCGCCTTTCGTCCATTTCTCCGGTGACCGCTTGTTTGCGGTTTCTCAAACGCTGCAGACTCTGCTCCACATGCGGTTCGGCCGACTGCCGAAATACGCGTTGCTTAACCCAATCGACGCCCGGTTCAATCCAGTCGTAACCGACCGCGACTCGCCGCACGAAAACGTCGGCGAAGAAGACTCCGGCGCACAGCATCAGGAACAGCGGCCAGACGTTTTGGCTGCTGATGGCGTGTTTCAAAGTATCGCGAAACGTGTCGACATCCTTTTCGCCGATAGTCGCCGCGTCGCTCAGTCCGCCTTCGATCATGGCGCCCTTCTTGCCGCCCGCCGGCGTAATCGCGGCCAGCGTTCGCATCAAAGCCAGATTGGCCTCGCGATCCCGGAACTCGGCCGAATAAGGAACAGTCACGCCGGTCAAGATCGGAGCTCGCGGTCGAGTCTTGCCATTCTCGTCCGTTTCCGTTCCGGGATTCACGGTGACAAAGAAGCTCCCCGATCCCTCGGCTTCAAACTCGCCTTCGTATCGGCCCGGAGCGACTTGGTTCATCTTGAAATCGAACCCTTTGAGATCGGGGCCGACAGCCGAAACGTCCATCTGCAAGAAGTTGATAAAGTCGTCGTTGTCGTCGAGCGCGGTTACGATGACTTTGACTTTGCCGTCCTTCGTCTCGGTGGCGACCGTGAACTTTCCCGAGTCGTCGACCGGCCGCATTGCCCAGCGGACGAGTTGCACGAAGAACCGGTCGTAGTCTTCCCATTGAGTCCAGGCGTTCGCCCAGCGGTGCCCGGCGTCCGAGGTGTAGACCGCGGTCCGGCCCAAACCATAGGTCCAACTCGCCAGAATCGTGTTGTTCGTATTTCCCTTGTCAGCCGGTTTGGGCGAAACAACCGACTGTTCAACCAACTCGCTGTTCTTCTTTGTCGTGAGTACGAAACCGGAAATCGGCGGGAGCTGGAAGCCAGAAGCGAAGTCGTGCATTTCATGATCGTAGACCACGACCGGCTTCACTCCGCCGGCCGGTTCGTAGACGAGCGGACGGGCCACGCGGCGGGCTTCGCGCTGATAGATTTTCGGCAGCGCCTTCGGGTTGCTGACCACGTAGAACTTCCCGCCCGTGGAGTTGGCGATGCCTTGCATCGGACCGCTGCTCGGGGCACCGTGACTACCGACCGCGACGGTGCTGATTTGCACTCCCGCTTTCTTGTAGCCCGCAATCGTCGACGGTCGAGGCGGCACGGGATCGCCGTCGCTGATGATGATCATGTGTTTGACCGACGCGTTGGTTCGTCGGAATTCAGCCAGCGCCATCACCATCGCCGGATCAAACTGAGGCATGTCGCCCGGAGTCATTCGACTCAACTTGCCGATCATGCTTTTTCGCCGCTGGCCGACGCGAATCAATCCTCGGTTGCCAGCCACCCATAGCCATTGGTCGCGACCTGTGGTGTTTCCCCAGTGAACCAGGCCGCAGTAATCCATCGGCCCAAGCGCCTTGAGAGCCTCTTGTCCGATCACTTTTTGCCAATAGTTGCCTTGAGCCATTTCGGAGGCGTGCATCATCATGACGAGCGCGCCGACAGCTTGGATTTTCGCGTTCTTGATTTGGAAATCGACGGGCATCGCTTTTTCCAATTCGGTATTCGCCCAACCACCCGCTCCGAAGCTGGAGTCTCCACCGAGCATGATCAAGCCGCAGCCAAGTTGTTGCGTGTTGCGAACGAGCATCTGAATTTGCGCGTCGGTAAAGTTTGAAATCGTCTTTTGATCTTCCCCGCTGCTGCGTGGCACGTTCGCCAGCAACACGCAATCGTAGGCCTGAAGCTCGGCGAGACTGTTGTAGAGATCGTCGCTGCCCATAATCATGACTTCGATATTGTTCGCCCGCAGACGCTCAACCAAAAAATCATACTCGCCGGGGCTCTCCCAGTTCTCGATCAACAGCACTCGTCCCTTACCCTTCACATGAGTAAAGGCCGTGGCGGTGTTGTTCTGTTTCATCAAGTCGTCGCGAGGGTCTTCCGGACTAAACACCGCGCTGTAGGTGTAGACGGCTGGCTGATCGATCGTGTGGTCGAACGAAAAGACATTCTTGCCCGGCTTGAGCGTTACGACGGGTTCGTCGAGCAGTTCTTGTTGAGCGCCGACTTTGCGCTGAATTGTCAACTTGCCCTTCACCGGCTCGTCCGAGAAGTTACTGACGACAACTCTTGCCGCCACCGGTTGGCCCCGCCGCATATCGGGAGGCAGGGCGACTTTCTCAACCACGACTTCGCCGAAGTTTTCGAGCGTGACAGGAATCACGTCGATGCCAATTCCGGCGTCTCGCAGCGCCGGCGCGACGCTTCTGGCGTTGCCGATGTTTTCGTTGCCGTCGGTAACAATGACCACTCGCTTTGAGCTGTCCTCGGGAAATGAAGCTTGAGCAAGCTTCAACGCGCCGGCGAGATTGGTGGCGTCTGGATCAAACAATTCGCGATTGCTGACCACATTGATCATCGGAATGTCGAATTCAAACGGAGGCACTTCGATCAGGGCGTCGCGTCCAAACACGATCACGCCTGCCCGATCGCCGCGTTCCGCGTTTCGATGGCCCGCCACTTCCGTCACGACATAGTTGAGCATCGCGTGACGCTTGGCCAACGGAATGCTCTGCGATTGGTCGAGCAAATACATCACCGTGACTTTTTGGCTCGTCTGCCGAAGCTGAACCTCAGCCAGTGCGAAAACGACCGCAGCGACGACGGCCGAACGCAACGCCAGTGCGATCCAACGCCGATGTTTGCCGAGGCCCGCCAGACTCCGATAGCTGAACCACCAAAGAAGCGGCACCGAAACTAGCAGCAGAAGGTAATACGGCGCGTTGAACGACAAGTCCGAGTTCGGAAGCCAGGTCGCGAACAGGGCGTAGAGGCCCGCCGTGAGCCCCGCCGCGCCGAGCAGAGACAGGAGCCATCGTTTGGCGTCGCCCCAGCCTTCAAAGGCAAGAAACAAGAAGTAGAAAAAAACCGGCAGTGAGCATGCGATCATCACCTGCCAAAGTGAAAACCCTGTGAGGAATTCCATGGTCTCTCTCGCTTCGACGGCCAGTAGGAAAGGATGTCTGTTTTGGGAATGGGTATCGGAAGTGTCGTCGGATCCGTTATCGCGAATGCGGGTCGATCTTGACGCCGTGTCTCATCATCTGTCGTCGCCGCGGTGTTGACCAACGCTGGACGCGACAGACTACAAACGAAATCGTTGAACTCGATGGTTGTAAGTGTCAAGCACGTGAATGCGACCGCGACGATCGGTCACCACGGCCCACGGTTGTTGTAGTTCGCCTTCATTGCGACCGGCTGTGCCCCACATTCCCAATGACTTGCCGTCCGGTGAAAACTTTTGGATTCGGTGGTTGCCAAACTCGGCGACGAGCAAGTTGCCGTCGGCGTCAAACACCAGGTCGTATGGATAGCGCATCTGGCCCGCGTCGGTTCCCTCTTCGCCCCACATGGTGACCAGCTCGGCCTGCTTGTCTCGAATCTCAAAAACCTGGATTCGATGATTGCATGAGTCGGCAACCCAGATCCGATCGCGGTCGTCGATCGCCAAATTGTTGGGCCGCAGAAACTGCATCTTATCCGAACCACTCACGCCCCATTGGCAAATGAACTCGCCGCTCGCCGAAAACATTTGAACTCGATCGTGCTCGCCATACTCCGACACGAAGATATTCCCCTTCGAATCCTCAACCGCATCGGTGACAAAATTGAACTCGCCTGGCCCGTGACCGCAGACTCCGCCAATCGTCCGGTCCTCGAGTCGCTTTCCCTGTTTGGTGTAGACGAGAACTCGAAAGTAATGGGTGTCGGCAACCAGTACGTTGCCATCATGGTCGATCGACAAACCGGACGGCTTGCCGTTCCTGATCGTCGGCGTTCGCCAGCCGCGCAAGTATTGGCCGTCGGAGGTGAAGACTTGGATCCGTCCGGTCATATCGACGATGTAGAGGTTGTCTTCATCGTCGATGGCCATCGCCCGTGGTTTCTTGAATTTCGCCTCGGTCACGCCCAACCCGCCCCAAATCGCCTCGACACTTCCGCTCGAACCCGTTTCTCCTGCCGGAACGCATCCCGAGGGAATCGCGGCCGCCAGCACGAGGATCGAAAATGCGAGTTTGTAGGGACGATGCATGAGAGGCTGCGAATCTACGCAGTTGCTGTTCAGCAGAGGAGTTAGCGCGAAAACGAAAAAACCAAAACTCGATCTGATTATTGTAGGGAATCGAGGCTCGAGCAAGAAGCATCTGCTCGAAAATGGCGGTTTTCGAGCCGCGACGGCCCCTTGACCGGCGAGCGTAACGACTACTATAGTAACGCATTACGCACATTCTTCTGTTCTAAATAAGCAACTCCGCCGTGCATTGCGTTCGTGGCGATTTTTGCCAATTCCCCTACTCCTGGCGGATGTCCCGGCCAAACACCTTGGCGTTTTTGACTCCGTCTCCCTTCCGCCGATGTCTCTTTACGCGAAAGTCGCCCTATGGCTCCCGTGGTGATCGACGTCCAAAACGCCGACGATAACCGCGACATTGTGCACCGCGCTGTGGAAGCGCTTGCCGCCGGCAAGATCGTGGCTTTTCCAACCGAAACGGTCTACGGATTAGCCGCCAGCGCCGATTCAACCGAAGCGGTTGAGCAACTGAGCCGTCTCAAAGTACGCGGTGAGAACGAGCCGTTCACACTGGCCGTGAAGAGTTCCGATGCGGCGCTCGACTACGTTCCTTCGATTTCCGACTTAGGCCGCAGGCTGGCTCGACGTTGTTGGCCCGGTCCGATCACGCTGGTCCTCGACAACGGACATCCCGAGAGTTTGCTCGGCCGCCTTTCGCCAGCGGTGCAACAATCGGTCTCGCCTCAGGGCACAATCGGGCTCCGCGTACCGGCCCATCAACTTATCTTGGACGCGTTGCGGTTATCGGCGAGTCCGGTGGTGTTGACGAGCGCCAACCGTTCGGGGCAGCCCGACGCGCTGCAGGCAAGTGAAATCGTGAGCGATTTTCCGGACGAAGACATTACCATTTTGGACGATGGTCCGAGCCGTTTTGGGCAGCCGAGTTCGGTTGTGCAAGTCGAAGGAAATCGCTGGCGATTGCTGCGCGAAGGCGTGTTAAACGAATCGCGAATGAAGTGGTTTGCCAACGGCATGGTCGTGTTTGTCTGCACTGGAAACACATGTCGCAGTCCGATGGCGGAAGCTTTGTTCCGTCAACGCGCGGCGGATCGGATCGGTTGCGCCATCGACGATCTCGAGGACCGAGGCGTGATGGTGCTCTCGGCCGGCATCGCGGCTATGCAAGGCGGTCGTTCGTCGCCCGAAGCGGTCAGCGTGATGGCGGAGCGAAAGATCGACATTTCGGGGCACTCGAGCCAGCCGCTATCGGAACAGCTCGTGCGATTCGCCGATATGATTCTGACCATGACGCGGGGCCATCGCCACGCCATCGTCAGCCGTTGGCCCGAGGTTGCGTCTCGAGTCTCTGTTCTCTGTCGAGACGGCGCGGACGTCGCCGATCCGATTGGAGGTCCGTTCGAATTGTACGGACAATGCGCGATGCAAATCGACGACCAACTTGACGGTTGGCTCAATGACCTGAATCTGAACGACCTTCCGACTTTGTGGAAAGAGGACTAACCATGCGGATCGCGCTTGGCAGTGACCATCGCGGCGCTAACGTCAAATCAAGATTGGCGCCGATGCTCGAACAATGGGGCCACGAGGTCAGCGACGTTGGAAGTTTTGACGATCAGAGTGTCGACTATCCCGACTACGCATTGCTTGTAGCCAACGAGGTCGCCGAGGGAAAATCGGAGCGAGGAATCTTGGTCTGCGGCACTGGCATCGGCATGGCGATCACGGCCAACAAAGTTCCCGGTGTTCGCGCGACGACATGCAACGATGAAGTGACCGCGGAAATGTGCCGGCGTCATAATGACGTCAACGTCCTTTGTCTTTCGGGCGACCTGCTGGGCGAGCGTTCGCTCGACAACATGATTCGCACGTGGCTGGAAACCGACTTCGAAGGCGGACGTCACGCCAGACGCGTCGACAAGATTCGCCAAATTGAAACCGAAAGTTGCTAAGCGATTCGCTCGCAAGTCAATCGCCTAGCTTTGCCTGCCTTCATGGGCGCCGAGGCATTTGACGCGGGAAGGGCGGCAGCTGCTTAGGAGGCGGTGAGCACGCGTGCTCTTCGGCCCACATCTGACGACTGGCGTCGCTCGCGTAATATCTTAGCCAAACGCCCATGTCGTCGTTCTCATCGAGACAGTGCCAGTGCAAGTAGTTTCGCGGGAGATCGATCTTCTTCTCCGGCGATGGCAAGATGTCTCGAAAGATGACGCAGTAGAGTTCGCGATCGCTGAGGTGATCCGTGAAGTCAATTACGACACGTTGGTCATAGAGCCGGTTGATTGTTTCCCAAAGATGCGTATGGAGTGTTGCATCATCGAGGGTGTCTGGGGCGGGCAGCGCGAGTTCTGGCGAAAACCACTGGCATACCGGAAGAATGGGAGCTCGCTCCCAAGCCAACATCGACTCGAGAAACTCGTTCTCTTTCGAGGTCGGCATGCGGTTGACGTCGACTAATTCCACGGACTCGTCCAGATAGGGTTCGAGCGCGTCGCGCAAAACGGCGTTCCGCATTAATTGTTCAACTTCATCGGAATTGGTCATGTCTGTAGCGTTGTGCAAACGGGGTCGTTCCTGAGCGGTTTCGCAACACAGTTCTGACTCTACCAACAAACACCCGGCTCGCAATACTCGAATCAGTTCGCGCTTGCCCAAAAACGGAATCACGCCCCTCCGTTCACCACATGATCCCTACGACCGTGCATCTTTGAATCGTTAAAGTCTGCGCAATCGCACCACCTTTTCAAATCTCTGCGAGTCCTCCCCCAGAATTTCCCGAGTTTCATTCAGATCGTCGACTCCGGTTGTCGGCTTGCCCTTGGGCGCCACTGGCTTGCCAGTGCCGTGAATGTCGCCTTTTCGCTCCCGCGAAAGTGGCGCTGACCGAGAGCGCCACATCCGCGCCGAACCGATGTACGCTGGCGGTCGTCTGCTTTTATGCATCTTGGCTTGCGAGTGTCGATGTACGGTTCGGCTCGGGACCGCTGACGTGACGGGTTACCGACTCTCGAGGGTCGACGACCTATGCGGCGGCTAAGATGCTAAAATCGCCTTCCTTGAGAAACAAACATCAGGCCGCTTCTCGACGAGAGTCGCTGAAGGCAATCGTGCAAACGACGGAGTCAAAGAAGAATGAGAAGACACAATTCGCGCGTGTGTTCTGCCGTACTCGTATGCTTGACGCTGGCATTCGCCGCACCGAAGGCATCTTGCATCGCCCAGGACAAAACGCCCAAGCCGAGGCGAACATACTACGGCCGACAAATCGCCCAGACGATGCACTACACCGGCGCCGAGTGGCTGATCAGAAAGACTCGCGAACGCGAAGAGCGAGCTTCTCACATGCTCAAGGAGCTGAAGATCAAGCCGGGGATGAACATTTGCGATATGGGCTGCGGCAACGGCTACCACACGCTTCGGCTCGCGGAACTCACCGGAAAAACAGGACAAGTGTTCGGCGTCGACGCACAGCCGGAAATGTTGGTCATGCTTCGCGATCGAGCTGAGAAAGCGGGCATCGAAAACATTTCACCCATTCTCGGCTCGTTCCACGACCCGCGCCTTCCCGCTGGGCAAATCGACATGATCTTGCTCGTCGACGTCTACCATGAGTTTTCGTTTCCCGAACGGATGCTGGCCGGAATGCGACGTTCACTCAAGCCCGACGGCGTGATCGTCTTGGTCGAATACCGCGAGGAAGACAAATCGGTGCCGATCAAGCCGCTCCACAAAATGAGCAAGAAGCAAATCATGAAAGAACTGCCGCCCAACGGCTTCAAGCTCGTGCGCGAATACGACGAGCTGCCCTGGCAACACTTGATGTTCTTCGGCAAAGACGAAACGCAAGACGAAGCGAACTGAGCAGTCTGCGAACCGATCGAATTTTCCGGGGGCGCCTTATGTCGTTGTTCATCTGTCCGTCTTGTGCTGTCGAGTCGAGCTTTAGTGAGGATGGCAAGTGTCCGAACTGCGGACGTTACCTCACGGAGGCGCCGCCGAACCACCCGCCGAATTGGCAAGGCGAAGTCGATGCTAACGCAAGCGGCGACGAAACTCATGTTGTCGCGCCAGTCGAACCGCCACAGCAAGGGCCACCCGTCGAATTCGGCTTTTTGAGGGCCGTTGGGTGCGCCTTTTGCTTACTAACGAATCTCTTGCCGGAATGCTTCGGTCAATTGCTTCGTAATTGGGCCTGGCTTGCCGCTGCCGATGACGCGTTGGTCGACCTTGACGACGGGAATCACTTCGGCCGCGCTGCCCGTCAGAAAGCACTCGTCCGCCACATAGACATCGTGGCGGGTCATAGCGACTTCATTTACCTGAATGCCGGCCTGAGTCGCCAATTCCATCACGACTCCGCGCGTGACGCCGCTCAAGATGCCGGCGTCGATTGGCGGGGTGCAGAGGACGCCGTCGCGCGCCACGAAGATATTGTCCCCCGTGCACTCGGATACTTCGCCTTTGTGGTTGAGCATCAACGCTTCCACACAACCGGCTTGAAGTCCCTCAAGTTTGGCAAGGATATTGTTGAGGTAGTTGAGTGACTTGATGCGAGGGTTCAAGGCCGCTGGGTGATTGCGGATCGTGCTGGCGGTGACGATCTGCAGCCCCGCTTCATAAAACTCAGGGGGATAAAGCGAGATGTGGTCCGCGATGATGATGACTTGAGGATCACTGGTCTTGTTGGGATCCAACCCGAGCGTGCCGGCACCGCGAGTCACGAGCAGGCGAACGTATCCGTCTTCGATTTGGTTGGCTGCCAAGGTCGAGTTGACGTCTGTCGTCATTTGCTCCATTGAAATCGGAATCTCAAGGCAAATTGCCTTGGCCGAATCGTAGAGCCGTTCGAGGTGTTCTTGAAGTCGAAAGACTTTGCCGCTGTAGCTGCGGAGGCCTTCAAAGACGCCGTCGCCGTATAGTAGGCCGTGGTCGAAAACGCTGACTTTGGCGTCCGCTTTGTCGAATAGTTCGCCGTTGATGTAGACCTTAACGGACATGTTTTTTCCGCCAAAAATCAAAGTCGTCTTGGAATTGCTAAAACCTTACCGTCACAACGCGTCGGAGCTGCGGCGCGGAGGGCTAGTCGACTTGGCCATTCGTTAACGTGACGACATGATGGGCCTCGTCAGCGATGGATATGTCGTGGGTGACCATGACTATAGTGAGGCTTTGCTCGGCGTTCAAGGTTCGCAAGATTTCCAGTATTCCGCGGCCGGTTTTTTCGTCGAGGTTCCCTGTAGGTTCGTCCGCGAGCAGCAGTTGCGGATTGGTCATCAACGCGCGCGCGATAGCCGTCCGCTGCATTTCGCCCCCGGAAAGCTGGTTCGGTTTGTGTTTGAGTCGATGCGATAGGCCGACTTGATTTAGCAGGTCTTTGGCCCGCTCGACGTATTTTCTCCGATTGAGCCAGTATCGAACCATGCCGTCGCCAATCATCCGCGGCACGAGCACGTTTTCCAGCATCGTGAGTTCCGGCAGCAGGTGGTAGAACTGAAAGATCATGCCGAATTTCTGATTGCGCAACGCTTCGCGGCGTGAAGAGGGCAGATTGTCGATGCGAGCGCCATCGAAGTGAATCTCGCCTTTGTCGGGCGCGTCGAGCGTGCCGAGCAAATGCAGTAGCGTGCTCTTTCCCGATCCGCTTTGGCCCAGAATGACGGTGAATTGGTTCAAGGGCACGCTCATATTGACGCCCTTGAGTACTTCGACCTCGTGCTTGCCCTTGTGAAACGATTTGAACAGGTCGACGGCGGAGAGCACCGACGGCGCCTGAATCGGGTTGGACGAAGCCGCGCCAATCCGGCCCGCAATGCCCGCCGGCTCGACGACCGTCGAGGTCGACTCTTGCTGCACCTGAGCTGAAACGGCTTGTGCGTTCTCGCCCGGGTAATGGTATCTGAGGTGAGTGTCCCCTGGCGTCGCGTCTGCGCGTCGTCGAATGGGCGAGGTCAATTGTCGGAATCCGCTATTCATATCTCAGCGCCTCCACGGGGTGTAGTCGGGCCGCACGGATGGCGGGGAGTATGCTGGCGACAACCGCGATCAGAACGGCACCAATGACGACGCCAACAACAGCGATCGGATTCACCAAAGTTGGGATTTCCAGAAAATAGTAGACCGTTGGATCGAAGACTTCCCGGCCGGTCAACATCTCCAAGAACTGCGCGATCTTGTTGATGTGGCGAACGAAGATCAGCCCCAACACGGCGCCGACTCCAGAGCCGACGGCGCCGAGCGAAAGCCCGTAGCTCATGAAGATGCTCATCACACCGCGGCTCGGCGCGCCCAACGCTTTGAGGACGCCGATGTCTCGAGTTTTCTCGACGACGATCATGAAGAACGTGGCCAGAATACCGAAACCTGCGACGGCGATAATAAGGAACAGCAGCAAGTTGAGGATGGTGGTTTCCAGCTGGACCGCGGCGAGCAACGGTCCTTGCATGTCGCGCCACGTTTGAATCCGAAACGGGTAGTTGCTCGACGGCGGAAAACGCTCGAGCAGTCTCTGCTTGACCGAGATCAAGCTCGAATTTGACTTTAGCTTCAATTGAATCGACGTGACGGCTCTCGAGCCGTTCTGCACCATGCCTCTCAAGTCTTGCAGTTTCGAGAGCGGAACGAACGCGAAGCTCGAGTCATACTCGCTCATCTTGCTTTCGTAGAAGTCGGTGACGGTGAACCAGTCGCTTTCGATTTCCGGAGGCATGCCGACAGTCGACACTGAGACTTGGATGTCCTCGCCCGGTCGCACCAAGAAGTAGTCCATCACATTGCCCTCGGCGTCGCGATCGCGAATGCTCGCCATCGCCACTCCCAAGATGATCCCGTCGTGCTGGTCTTTCGCCGGGTCAAACGGCTTGGCCGCTTCGATGGCACCGTACGGATCGGGCGGAGGCATCGTCGTGTCGTGGGCAGTCGCTTGGCCGCCTCGGCCTTGAAGCCGCTCGCGCTGCTGACGCATCGTCTTCGCGATCGCCGACTGATATTCACGCCACTCCCAACCCGACTTCGGCAGCCGCTTGCTCCATCCGCCTGGCCTCAATGAAAAAACGTCGGCTCCAGCTTCTCGATTCTCCGGGTGAAGCAAGTACTGTGAGAAATCACTCACATCCGAATAGGTCGCGCTGTCGACGCCAATCAGGGTAATGTGGTGAGGCAAGTAGCGATCGCCGACTCGGAAGACGACCATCGCGGGAACGTGCACTGCGGCCGTGATCCCCTCCAAGTCGTCTCCAACGACCTCTCGAATCGCCGCCATATGCGCGTCAACATCCGGAACGCCGGAGTGGGTTCGAGCTTCGAAGACAATGTCGGAGAGGATGCCGTTGAGCCGATGCTCCATCTCCTGTTTGAAGCCAGCCATTACGCTGTTGACGATCACCAGAGTGGCGACGCCCAATGTGACGCTGACGATCGAAGCCAGCGCGATGTAGCGTGTGCGAAGATAACGCCAAGCTAATAGATACTTATACATTGCTCGTTCCTTGAGCGGTAAGACTCGACCTTCCTAGCCGAGCGATCGTATTATGTTCGCGGCCGAGTTGTTACGCGGCCATCGCTGAATCACTTGTACTTTGCACTCTTCCACTTCCTCACGCTTCCGGTCTCAACAACGGGAACAGGATGACGTCGCGAATCGAAGGCGATTCGGTCAGCAACATCACCATCCGGTCGATGCCGATACCAAGGCCGCCCGCCGGCGGCATTCCGTGTCGTAAGGCTCGGATGAAATCGTGATCCATCTTCGCCATCGAATCTTCGTCAGAGAGCCCTTCGAGCTGCGTGCGAAACAACTCCTCCTGCAGATCCGGGTCGTTGAGTTCCGTGTAGGCGTTGGCGATTTCCATCCCTTCGACAAACAGCTCAAACCGTTCCGCAATGTTCGGGTTGTCTTTCTTGCGTTTGGTGAGTGGACAAATGCTGGCGGGATAGTCGATCACAAACACGGGACCGGTCAGGTTGTCTTCGACTTTTTCTTCGAAGATCTCGTTGACGATCACGTCGTGATGGCGATTGGCCGTTTCGACTCCCAGCGACTTGGCGAGCTCTTCAACGGCGGCCGTATCCGCCGGGTTGACGCCCGCGTGCTCCTCGAACAACTCGGCGTACGTTCGGCGATCAAAGGGTGGCGTAAAGTCGATCGTCTTATCGCCCCAAGCTCGTTTGCGTCCGCCGCCGCAGGCGTCCAGTCCATTGAGAAAGATCTTCTCCGTCAGATCCATCATCGTGCCGTAGTCGCCGTAGGCCTGATAACACTCCAGCATCGTGAATTCGGGATTGTGCCGAGGGCTGATGCCTTCATTTCGGTAGACGCGACCGAGCTCAAACACTCGCTCCATGCCGCCGACCATCAGCCGCTTGAGATGGAGCTCCAAGGCGATTCGCAAATGGAGTTCGATTCCCAGCGCATTATGGTTGGTCACGAATGGCCGCGCTGCGGCGCCGCCAGCGATGGAATGCAGAGTGGGCCCTTCGATCTCGCTGTACTGTTCGTCTCGCAATGTCTGGCGAACCGAGTCGACGATTCGAGTGCGATTCATGAATCGTTCGAGCACGCCGTCGTTGTACGCCAAGTCGACATAGCGGCGACGTTGACGAAGTTCGGGGTCGGTCATTCCGACATGCTTGGCCGGCGGCGGCTCGAGCGCCTTGCAGAGAAAATGAACTTCGCTGGCAAAGATCGTCAGCTCACCCGTGTTCGTGAAGCCGAGCATCCCATCGACGCCGACCAAGTCGCCCAGGTCAAACGTCTCCTTCGCCAGTTCAAAGTTATCTTCGCCGACTTGCTTCTTGCCGACGAACAGTTGAATCTCGCCGGTCCAATCTTTGATATTGATGAAGATCAGTTTGCCCGTTGGCCGGCTGAGCATGATGCGGCCCGCGGCGCGAACGGTGGGACCCGTTATTTGGCCGATGCCTTGATCTGACTTCCACTGACGAAAATCGAATCCCTCGGCTCGCAAATCGGGAAGCTCGATCTCTTCGCCGCTCTCCAAACGAAAACGTATTTGGCTGGCCAAGTCGCGGATGTCGCCGAGAAACGAACGATCGTCAAATCGGTGGCCGTACGGGTCCACGCCCCGATCCTGCAGTCGCTGCAATTTCGCGCGGCGAGCCGCAAGCAACTCGCCTGGATCGTGTGTTTCGTTTGGTTCTTGCTCGGTCATGTGGACAACAGTCGGCGCGTAGTAAAGTAAAGAATCGCAACATTTTAGTAGGGCTCGACAGACCGTCAATGTCAGTCACAACCAGAAAACGGATCGCGCCAGCATTGCTATCGGAGTGGATGCCAGAGTTACCGTTCGCTAATCGTCTAATCGCGAAACGAATGCCAATCGGGCTTGGACGCGCCCGATCGACTTGAGGGCAACCCGGCGCGAATGCAGGGCCAGCTCAAGGTTTACGGCGCCTGGCCGCTCGAAATCGCTCGACTCGCTCGGCAACACCCGGAATGATCTTGCTGGCATTCTGGTAGTAGATCTGCTCGAGAACGCTGTCGGGAAGGCCGACGCCATGAATGTTCCAGAGTCCTTGCGGCGGGAACGGCTTCTCGGAATAAGGGAAGTTTTCGTCGAACGTTTCCAGGAACCGCCAGTAGAGTTTGACTCGCGTCTCCGGCCAGGGTCCGTCGGTGCCAAACAGAAATCGATCGGAATAGCGGATGATAAACTTCCTTGCCGAGTAGGGTTGGCGCCCGAGTTCGCCGATCCGAGACGCCGGTTCGACGTAGAGGTTTGGGTAGCGTTCAAGCCAGCTCGACACTTGCTTGAGATCTTCTGAGTTGTTGGCGATATGGGCGCCGATGAACTTCGTTTTGGGGTGCTTGCCGATGATTCGATTGCGAGCGCGGAGCAGCAATTCGCGGCTGGGAAACTTGGGCCCGTGAAAGCTCCATTCGGGGTGTCGGTGGAGCTCCTCCCAGCGTTCGTTCGTTTCGTCGATGGGTAAGAAGAACGCGGCGGGGTCGGCCGTGTGGATCAGCACCGGCAATCCGAGTTCGCCGCAGGCGTTCCAAATCGGATCCCACCGCGGATCGTCGATCTTGATAAGTGAGCCGTCGGGGTTCTGATAGCCGAGCCCAAGACTCTTGAAAAGTTTAAGGCCGCTCGCGCCGTTCTCTTTCGCCTCGGCCAACTGCGAGGCGACTCGGCGCGCGAATCCGGGGCGATGGCAGGCCCACGACGAGGGATCGTTCTCTTTGCCTTCGCCTTGCCAATCGACGTTGACAAAGATCACGAAGCGGTCCTTGTGTTCGGCCCAAAGGAAATTTCGGTGCTCTTCAAATCGATCGCCCAGCTTGCCGTCCACACTAGCGCAAACGGCGATCTGATGTCGGTCCATGAGATCGACGAAGGCGTTGAGTTGTTCGCGCGAGTGTCGAGTGCGAAAGAAGAAGTGGGTGTGGACATCGACGACAGGAAGCTTGGCTCGCGATGGGGCGACAGCGTCGGTCTTGAGCATCGAACGAGGCCGAAAACCGCTCAACAGCAAATCGCGTCCATCTCTTCCATCGAGCTTCGGCGGCGCCGTCTCTCTGTCGTCAACTACGCGTTTCCCATCGGTTTGCGCCAAGGCCGAGCCGTCGGCGGCAGTGAAGAAGATGGCTAGCGCGGCCGCAATGGCAGACGTGGTCAATCGAACTTGCCGGAGCACAACTGCGTATAACGAGTACCTGCCGGAACACGATGCAAGCTGGTCAGCGCGTTGGTCGGACTTAGGCGAAGCGACAAGTGCGGAGAAACCTTGCATATCGATTTGGCTCGAGTAGGTCGATGGAGACGATGCGTTTTTTGACTCAGCCAGGCAGCGGACTCACCGGCTTATTCGCTTGACTCAAGATTTCGCTCGTCTCGATTTTGGGAATCGAAGTTCCCAGCGTAACAAACTCGGCTGAGCATTTGATACCATACGGTCCGGCGGCGCGGCGAAGAGGGTAAATGGGTTAGGGCGAGATGGAACGAGATCGCACAGAACGACAATCTCAGGAGAGCCAGCGAAAATCGGCTGATCTCAGCCTGAAACGGACCCATGCGCCGGCTCAGGTCTCGGGTTATACGATCGAGAAGTTTCTTGGATCGGGAGCGTACGGCGAAGTTTGGGTCGGGGTCGACCAGAACACCGGACGCCGAGTTGCGATCAAGTTCTATACGCATCGCGGTTCGGTCGATTGGTCTTTGCTTTCCCGCGAAGTTGAGAAGCTCGTTTATCTTTCTGCCGATCGTTATGTCGTACAGCTGCTCGATGTTGGTTGGGACGCCAACCCGCCATACTACGTGATGGACTTCATCGAAAACGGCTCGCTCAATGACCGGATTGAGCAAGACGGGCCGATGGCGGTGGACGATGCGATCGAGTTGTTTCGAGAGGTCGCGATCGGGTTGGTGCACGCTCACGATAAAGGCGTTTTGCATTGCGATTTGAAGCCGGCCAACGTCCTGCTCGACGTCGATCACAAGCCTCGTCTGGCGGACTTTGGGCAATCGCGTCTGACCCATGAGCAGGCGCCGTCGTTAGGCACTCTGTTCTACATGGCGCCCGAGCAAGCCGATTTGGACGCGGTGCCGGATGCGCGTTGGGACGTGTACGCGTTGGGGTCTCTGTTTTACACAGCGGCCGTCGGCGAGCCGCCCTATCGGTCCGATCGAGCGATTGCCAAGCTCGATGTGTCCGAGGATTTAACCGACAGGTTGAAACGATATCGCGAGATTATTCACGGTTCGCCTCGTCCAACGGCCCATCGCTCGTTGCCAGGATTGGATCGGTCGATGGCGGACATCATCGACCGCTGTCTGACGCCGCGTCCCTCGAATCGTTTCAACAACGTGCAGGAAGTGCTCAGCGCGCTCAGCGAACGCGACAAGCGTCGAACCCGAAGACCTCAATTGGTGCTCGGCTTGGTCGGCCCGATGCTGATCCTGTTCGTGATGGCATTCTTCTCGTGGCGGATTTACCGCAGCGCTGTCGATCGCTCCAAAGCGGCGGTGACCGCGCGAGCTCGAGACACGAATTCGTACGCGGCGAAAGCGGTGGCGAATCGAGCCGCTCGTGACATCGAACGTTACTTCAATTCCGTGGAGAACGTGGGACGCGAACCCGAATTTCAGCGTGCGCTGCTCGAGTTCGTTCAGGCCAACGAAGACGACCTGAAACAACTGGCCGATCCGAATGACAACGCAACTCCACTTGCGGCTCGCGAATCGTTCCTCGGCCAGTCGAGACAATCCGCGTTGCAGAAGCGATTTGACGACTTGCTGAAGAACCCAAAATTGCCGGAAGTGGCGAGCTGGTTTGTGTGCGACCATCGAGGCGTTCAATTGGCGGCGTCGTTTTCTTCACCAACCGCGGCAACGACCATCGGCAAGAACTTCGCATGGCGAACTTATTTCCATAGCGGCCCAGACGATCTGACGACGGTGAACGGCGGGGTTGCGTCTTATACGCTGCCCACTTCCGGTCGACTCAACACGACTCGCCTCTCTTCGCCGTTTCAAAGTAAAGCGACGAACAAGTGGAAGATCGCGATTTCAACGCCCATTGTCGAGAATATGGAAGGCTCGGCTGAGCAGCTTGAAGGCGGCCGGTTTTTGGGTGTGGTCGCGCTGACGGTCGATCTGGGTGAGTTTCTAAAATCGTTTGAAGGCGGGCCGACATTCTTTGCTTCGCTCATCGACAGTCGAGACGGAGCGCGGAAGGGGATGGTGTTGCAACATCCTTTGTTCGATGGCCGCGATCGCCTTCCAGATCGTTTCAGCGAATACCTAGTGAAGATATCCAAGGACGAGTCGTTATACACCGATCCAATGGGGCAAGATTCGGAGGGCAAAGCGTACGATCGAGTTTGGATTGTCGCTCAATCTCCAGTGTTGCTGGCTCGTCGGTTGCGAGCAGCGGAAGCGGGCGCGGGGACTGGAGCGGGCGACCAGTCCGCAGAGACGGAGCAGTCGGGCCTGACGGTCCTAGTGCAAGAGGATTACGAAGAGGCGATTTCGCCGATTCGGTTGTTAGGCGAAAAACTGATGCAGGAGGGACTCGTTGCGCTGGTCTTGTTCTTGCTGGTCGTCATCGGCTTGTGGGCGTTCGTCTCGCGAGTGATGGGGGAAGCCGCTTCAACTGGAATCGGCGCGGCCGGAGCCCGCACGACGTCGGCACCGATGTTCGATCTGACAACGCTCGCGCGCCCCGACGACAAGCCCGATTCGCCCGCCGACTAAGCAACGCGTTCGTTACTCGCTCGAAAGGTATTCATGCCGGATTTGATCGCCCAAGGGACGGCGCAGGAGCATCGTTGGCGTCGCACCGTTGCGCCGGGGCGACGCTATGTCATTGGCCGAGACGTCGATGTTTGGTCGGTTGGCTGGGATTCGCAAGTCTCTCGACGGCATGTGGAAGTCACACTCGATCGCGGGCGGTTGGAAGTCGTCGTATTGGCCACCGCGAGCAATCCGCTGTTTGTTCGAGGCGGCGCGCGTGAATCGGTTTCGATTCGGGTCGGCGAACATTTTGTGATCGGCGAAACCACCTTCACGTTGGTCGACGAACAGGCCGACGCTTCGCTCGACGCCCCCGTGCCGATAACGGAACAGGTCTACAGCCAGGTCGCTCTGCAACGCGTTCGATTCCGTAATGCGGATCAACGGATTGAGGTCTTGGGTCGATTGCCGGAAGTGATTGCGGGTGCGGGCAACGACAGCGAGATGTTTGTGCGGATCGTCAACGTTCTGTTGGCTGGCATCCCTCGCTGCTCATCGGCGGCCATTGTGGAAACACAAACCAATTCGGGCGATGGCGAAATTCGCATTTTGCATTGGGATCGACGCCGCCAAATGGACGGCGCGTTTATGCCGAGCGATCGGCTGATACGGCGAGCGATCAAGGAAGGCGAAAGTGTCGTTCACGTTTGGGGCGAAGCCGATTCGGCGGGCCAATTCACCCACTCGGCGGATGCCGATTGGGCGTTTTGTACGCCAGTGCTCGGCGACCAGCGACATTGGGCCATCTACATTGCAGGCGATTTCAGTTCCGCAGGTTTTTCCTCCAGCGGCCCAGAGGATCTGCGTGATGACCTTAAATTCGCGGAGCTGGCGGCGTCGACAATCGGCCGACTGTGCGAACTGAGAAACAAGACGAGGCGCCTCGCAAGCCTCAGTCAGTTCATATCGCCGGTGGTCTTAGAGGCGATCGCCGGTCGCGACCCGGAGGAGGCGTTGGCACCTCAAGAGGCGGATGTGGCCGTGTTGTTTTGCGACTTGCGCGGCTTTTCGAGGCGATCGGAGCAAGCCGCAGACGACTTGCACGGATTGTTGCGACGGGTCAGCGGGGCGCTGGGCGTGATGACTCGACAGATTCTCGAGCAAGGCGGCGTAGTCGGAGATTTTCATGGCGATGCCGCGATGGGATTCTGGGGTTGGCCGCTCGCGCAGGAGGATGCGGCCAATCGCGCGTGTCGAGCCGCGCTGGCGATTCGAGCGGAATTTGAAGCCGCCGCTTCGGACGATTCCCACCCGCTCGTCGACTTTGAAATCGGCATCGGCGTTGCGCACGGGCGCGCCGTGGCGGGGAAGATCGGAACGATCGACCAGGTCAAGGTGACCGTTTTCGGGCCCGTGGTGAACCGCGCCGCGCGGCTCGAAGGGATGACAAAGATCCTCAACGCGCCGATTCTTGTCGATGAAGCCGTTGCTGCTCAGCTTCGTCACCAAACGAATGCGTCAGACGCTCGGATACGCCGCGTCGCCGAGGTCATACCGGTAGGGTTCGACGCCCCGATCGAGGTCTCGGAATTGTTGCCGCCGGAAACTGAATTCCCCTCGCTAACTCAGAAAGACATTCAGGCCTACGAAGCCGCGCTGAAGTCCCTGCAAGATGGGGATTGGCAGAAAGCCTTTACGTTGTTGCATCAAGTTCCGGCCAGCGATCGAGTCAAGGACTTTCTGACGGTGCTCATCGCCCAGCACAATCGCACGCCGCCGGCGGATTGGACGGGCGCGATTCCGTTGACCAGCAAACGTTGATGCCGCGATTAAATCCGACGGTTTCATTTGCTCGCAGAGCGGCTAGTTGGCGGGCATCGTCCCGATGGTCGTTTCGCACTTGCCCCATCGTCGCCGGCGCTATTTGTCTTCATCAGTCAATCGCTCGAGATGTTGCTCGATACACATCGGCAAGATGTCGACGTTGTAGCCCCCTTCGAGCAGGCTGACGAGCTTGCCTCCGCAGTATTGGTCGGCGACACGCATGACCGAATCCGTCAGGTCGCCAAAATCCTCAGTCTCCAAATCGAGCGATCCGATGGGGTCTTCGCGGTGGGCGTCGAATCCGGCCGAGAGCAGAACGATTTGCGGCTTGATTCGACTTGCGAATTCATCCAGTTCGTCGGCGAATCTCTTGAGAATCTCCCTGCGCGGCTCGCCATAGGTAATCGGAAGGTTGCGAGTCGCGCCGAGTCCGTCGCCGGTTCCTGTCTCGCAGTCACGGCCGGAACCGGGAAAAAACGGGAAACGGTGCATCGAGAGGAAGCCACAATTCGACTCGGAATAGAAGACGTCTTGGGTGCCGTTTCCGTGATGCACGTCCCAGTCGACCAGGAGCACGTTGTCGAGTCCATGTGCGGCGATGGCTTCGCGAGCTCCAATCGCCAAACTGTTGAACAGGCAGAATCCCATCGGCGCGTCGGCCAAAGCGTGATGGCCGGGCGGGCGGACGAGGCAAAACGCGTTTTCGTCTTCCCCTTTGATGACTCGGCCAACCGCGTCGCACACCGTCCCAGCGGCTCTCACGGCCGCATCATACGAACGATCGCTACAGACCGTATTCAGCTCAATCTGCCCGCCTCCGGCGTCGCAATACGCCTGAATCGACCTTACATAGTCCTGGCCATGCACTCGCTCGATTTGGACTGGCGTGGCCTCGGACCAACTCGGTTGGCCACATCGCTCCGGCCAGCCCTGCTGCTCTAGGTGGTCCCAGGTTCGCTGGAGACGCTTGGGCCGTTCGGGGTGGCGACCCGTTCGGTGAAGCAGGAACAGAGAATCGTAATAGAGCAAGGTCATCCGTTGGTTCTCGCGGGAGATCGAAGCTTCGCTCGCCCTAAACTAACGAGCCAGACCTGTTTGCGTCCACCGTCCCGGATTTCGAGAGCCGGTTTTGAGGGCTCGATTGATGCGCAAGCTGATTTCTGAGAACGATTTAGATTGACATTCATGGGACCCGCTTAGTAATTTGATAAGAGTAGGCTTGTGTAGGCGACGAATGGTGCAAGAATCGCGATTAGGCCAATTCTGGCTCGCGTTGCCAACGATTTGAGCTGCCGAGCCGCAAATGGCGAGCGTTTCGCGTTTTTTGGCGAATCCGTTCGTTTGCCGCTTGTCAGCCATTGGGCGTGATTGGTGATCATTGTCACCATGACGCCTTCAATCCAATTCGACACACAGTCTTCACTTCAAATCAGTGCAGAACGACTTCAGGTTGGTGCCCAAAATGCTTGTGATTCCACGAGTCCAAGTCGCGTTTTCCAAATGGCTCGCGTTGACATTATGTGCGGCCGCATTCAGTGCGGGACCCGTTCTCGGTCAGACGAAACACAAGGTGGACCCAGTCAATCCGCCCGACATGATGAACCCCAAGACGCAGGTGCATCGAGACGCCAAGGCGGCTCGGACCCGTTGTCTTACAAGCCCCACGCTGCGAGCGGAAGATCGCGTCGATGGGATGGTCTGGTACACCGGATACATTCTTCCCTTGATGACCGATGAAGCGGATCTCGGCGGCATGTCGGAACGTCGCGTCGAGTTGATTGCCGACTTGGCGAGAATCAAAGACTTCGAGTTTCACACGAAGTTGGTGACTGAGGCGGAGACGTACGCCAATCGCGTTCTCGCGGGGAATTATCATCCGTTCGCCCGAATCACAGCGATGCACACCATCGCCCATTTGAATTCGGTCGAAGTTTCGGTCAGTCAGCGCGTTCCTACTCCTTACGCGCCAGCGATGGACGTCTTGCTCGCTCGACTGAAAGACGCGAAAGAATTGGACGCTGTGAAAGCGGTTGCGTTGTTCGGCATTCGTCGTCACCTGACGACCTATCTCGCCGACGATCCCCGCACAATTTCTGCCGCAGATCTAAAGAAGATGACCGACGCGTTGTTGCCTTTGATTAATGAAAAGACGCCGCCCGGAAAGCGGAGCGCGGCAGGGCACGCCTGGATGCGTGGTCGAGCCATTGAAGCCTTGGCTGCTTTGGGCGAACCGGGAAAAGGGCTGGTTGTCTACAACGCGTTCAATGGTGTATTGGAAGAAAAGGACGCCCCCATCTCGCTGCGTTGTGCGGCGGCCAACGGGCTTGGCCTGTTGCGATACCCGAACGACATGAAGGCCGATTTCATCAAGTCCGCAGACGCGATTGCTCTTGCGGCAGTCGCCTCGGCCGAACGCAACCTGGCTCGCTTCCAAGGTCTCAAGGACGCTATCGCCAGCAGAAAAAACAAGCCGTCCGATAGAGGCGGATCCGGCGTCGGCGGACCTCCCGGCGGCGCGGGCGGCGATCCAGGCGGAATCGGTGGACCTCCCGGTGGTTTGGGCGGCGATCCCGGCGGACCTCCCGGTGGCGGCGCTGACGGCGGAGGTTTGGACGGACTCGGCGGCGACCCAGGCGGTTTGGGCGGCGACCCAGGCGGACCTGCCGGCGGTTTGGGTGGCGGCACGGGAACGGCCAACAACCAAAACACCTCCGAGTACCCTGAATTTTCGGTCGACAATCTTCAGCGATCGCTTCGAGCTGAATTGCTTTGCGTTCAACGCGGCATTCGAGGAACAACCAAAGAGCCGCTCTTGGGACTCGTTGGCATTGCCGTTGTCGATCCCGCCAAAACGCGTGTGGCCGAGGTTGATACGGCCATCGAAAATCTGCTCAAACTGACGGTCGATGAGGAAGAGTTTGGCAAGGTCATGGCAAAACTTCAAAACCAAGTCGATCAACTTAAGGAACTCGTGGCGCCAGCCGTCGCGCCGGCGGCAGACCCGCTTGGCGCCAAGTCGGCTGAACCCGAAGCTGATCCGCTCGGCGCCAAGCCTGCCGACAAGGGCGACGAGATCCCCAGCAAGACTCCCGAAACGCCTCCTGCCGGAGGGGCCAAAGGAAACTAGTGCCGCGTCAACTCTAAAAATGCGGGTTGGCTTCGGCGTAACTTGACTTGGCGGCGTACGATACAAACACTGGGATCCTAATTCTTAGTGTTGACGCTGCACTAGTCCTCTGAGCCGGTTTGCCGGCTGAGTCATGCGAGACGAGGCAGGGAATGCCCGAACAAAACGACCTTGTGCCGCTGCGACGATGGCCGCGACGTATGCCCCATCGGCAAATCGTGTCGTTGCAGCGCGCCCGGATCGGTTGGTCTCTGGCAGCCGGTCTTCTGCTTCCTGCCGGACTTTTGCTTGCCGGCGCATTCGGTTGTCGTTCGTTCCACGCCGATCCGATCGTCGAGCGAGTGCCCAACTCCGAAGCCATCTTGCTGGGGCAATCCGATGCGGAGTTGCCGGCAGCCATGATGGTCGCGTTCGAAAATCAGCTTGTCGAGACGCGCAAAGTCAAAGGGATAGCCGAGCAGATTGACCTATGGGCGGAGTCCAAATCGCCTGGGGCCTATCGCTGGCAAAATCGAGGGCTCAAAGAGATTGATGCGCAGTATTGGCCGGCGCTGATGAAATCGAAAACGCGTACTGCGGCGGCTGCCGCGGTCATCGGCGTTGCTCGGCAGACCAAGCGCGCATCATCCGAACTGGTCGATTTGGTTCGCGACCCGAACCTCTCCGTTGCAACTCGACGAGCAGCGGTGGAAACGCTCGGCGCGACCGCCTCCAACGAAACGTTCGACGGTGTGTTCGACGAGTTGAGCGACCCCGAGAAAGAACAATTCTCGAAACACGTCTACACGGAATTGATCCTGTCACTGGCTCTGCAAGAGACTGAGCCACAAGACCCGAGGTGGCTGCGAGGCCTAGCTGATAGCAAGCGCGAACCCAAGCTGGCCGTGCTTCGCGGTTGGGAGCGGCTATCGCGAGGGCCCTTGCCTGATGCGGGCCGGCCGCTGCTCACCGACCCGGACGACGCCATTCGCGCTGCAGCGCTGCGAGCGTTCGCGGCTTGCGAAGGCGAACAGCATCTTTCGGACGTGATTGTCGCCATCCAAAAACCGAATTTGGCGCTTCAGGCCGGCGCGATACAAGCCCTCGGCTACATCGATGTCGCCTCTTCGCGAACGGAACTCCGCCGTCTGCTGAAAGAGAGCTCGACCGAGCTGCGAGCCGAAGCCGTCAGCGCTCTGGCTCGCCTGCGCGACTTTGACACGGTGGACCGCGTCGTCGCCTCGGATCGCTCCTGGCGGGTTCGCTTGGCGGCGGCCGATTCTCTTGACGATCGAGATGGAGCGGAAGCGGCGGACGTGGCAATGCAGCTTGTGACCGACGAGAACCCTCAAGTTCAGGCCGCCGCGATTCAGGCGATTGAGGATTGGGACATTCGGCTGAGCGGGCCGATCTATTTTCACGCGTTGGATAGCCAGTCGATCTTGGCGAGGAAACTCGCTGCGGAGCAACTCGCCAATCACTGGCCGACCGCTCTGCTTTTCGGCCCTAGCGTTTCCGCAGCCCAGCGGCGCGGACAGCTAAAAATCTTGCGTCGCGTGTGGCCTTTCGGAAGCCTGGAACGACGCGAAATGACCGAATCGGATTCGGAACAATTTGGCGACTGGATAGACGCCCTCCAGACGGCCGGAACCGATCGGGAAAAAGCGGCCGAGTCCATTGCCAAGATGGCGAGCCGAGTTTACTTGGACAGGCGAGCCGTCGAGAGACTTATTGCCCTGCTGGCGAAGGCCGATAATCGATCCGTTCGCCGCCCGCTGGCGCGCGCCATTGCATCGCGGCAAAACCAAGGGTTCCAGTCCACGCTCAGGATGCTGCTCGAGGATACCGACTCGGAATTGAATCTGATTGGACTTCGCTATGTCGAGCGGTACGGCGATCTGCGCGACGCCAGTCTCTGCCGTCCGTTTCTTACTCACTCCGATGGCCGCATGCGGCTCGCAGCAGTCATCGCGATTGGCGAAATTGGCGACTCCAAAGCGGAGTCGGTGATTGTCCAGCGGTTGGGCGACTCGTCGTCCGAAACGCGAGTCGCGGCGGCAGTCGCCCTTTGCTCTTGGGGATTTGATTCCGGGCTCGTTGCACTCGAACGATTCGCCGCTTCGGAGAATCCCAGCGAGCGACGTCGGGCCGCGGCCGCGATGGCTGATGTCGGCCGGCAAACGTTCTTGCCTCAATTACTTCGCATGGTCGAGGATCGCGATGACAACGTCAGTCAAACCGCCAGCCGCTCATTGATCTGCATCACAGGAGATCAGGCACCGGCGATAACCGAGGATATGAATCCGACTGACTTGCGAACGGCGTGGAAGTCTTGGGCTGCGAGTCACTGAGAACGACTAGTGCTGTGTTACAGCTTGGAATTGGGATCGACAATTCGTTTGGTCAACGCCCGCCACGGCGAATCGGGTGCGCCACCCTAAAACTAAGGCGTAACGCAGCACTAGAGATCGTCGTCCTCGTCTTCATCCGGCTCGGGCTTGAGCGGCCAGAACAGCGTATCGATGAGCCACCATTCGGCGAACAGAATCACGACCGGGCCGACGAAAAGAAAGAACTGCCGACTTCCCTTGCTTTCGAGCGCGCCAGGCCAGGTCGCGGCGGCCGCACCGTGCACGGCGGCCACCACCGATTGATTCGTGATTAATAGCACGCAGGAGACAATGCAGGTTGCAGCAAAAAACAGGCAACCTCCCACGCGGCGTTTTCCCTTGACTCGAATCAAACTCGTCTTCCTTAAGATGCGGGCGCCAGGGGCAAATAGGTTGCCAGGCCGAGTGTCACTGCAAAGCTGACAAGTCCGAGCACGACGAGCAGCAACGTCCAAGACTTAAGCGCTTCGGTCTCCGTTAGCCCGCCCATTTTGGCGAAAATCCAGAAACCGCTATCGTTCATCCAGGAACCGACAAGGGAACCGGCGCCGATCGCGGTCGCTAAATAGACCGGACTAAAACCGAGCGGCTCGCCCCCCACGATGGCCGCCATCATGCTCGACCCGACAATCATGGCAACCGTGCCAGAGCCTTGGGCGACTTTGAGCACCGCGGCGATTGCAAAGCCCAGGCAGAGATAGGCGATTCCGCCACTCGCTTCGCCGCCGCCCAACGCGCTGCCGAATAGCGTCTCAATCGAATTACTTATTTGCGCCGCCTTGAGCATGCCGCCGAACGCTCCGCCGCCAGCCGTAATCAGAATGATCACGCCCGCGCTCATCAACGATTGTTCGACAACCGTGGCGACTTCGCGTTTGTTCAGGCCTCGTTGCTTAATCAACATCCAAAGGGCGATCACGGTTGAAATCAGCAGAGCCAGGTTGGCGTTGCCGAACAGTTTGCTGATGTCGGCTGCCTGCCGCTTGGTCGTGCTCCAGTTGTGCGACTGCACTATTTCGTTGCCCTTGCGATTGAAGACGTCTTCGAGCAATAGACGATTGCGGTGCTTGACGATCGCCAGTCCCATCCTTGTCGTATCTTTGCCGACAAGCGTTTTTGTCGCTGGGCGGAGCGGGACGCCAAGGAAATCGTCGTCGCTGTAAAGTTTCTTATCTCGCAACAAATCGTTGAGGCTCGCAACGATCTCGTCTTTCACGGCGTCGTCGAGTTGGCCCGATCCTGCGATCTTGGTTTGAGAGGAATTGGGGAGCGAGTCCCAGATTTTGGCGGTGCCCGGCTTTGAATCTGGGCCGTCGTAAACAACCAAGGAGGCTCGCAAGCCCGTCCAATCGACATCGGAACGAGCGATCGTCGTCGTCGGCTCCATGTCGGCAATCGTCGTTAACACGGTGTTTGTCGAGATCATGATGACCGGCAGCAACACGGGCAAAAGCGACATCCAAAGCGACGGAAGCTCGTCGTCCGAAAGCGGATCCGGCTCGACCATGCCCGGAATCGGCCGCATCGGCGTCTTCATGATCTTGTCGGCGAAATGGGCGAACATGACTCCCACGAGTGCTGCCGGCAAAGCCACCAGACCGCCGATGAGAATCATCAAACCCAAATCGACATTGAGCGTCGACGCCATGAGTAGCGGGCCAGGTGTCGGCGGAACGAGCGAGTGGGTGAGTGCGCCGCCGGCGCTGATTGCCAGGATGTACTTCAAGTACTGCACTCCGGTGCGGCGATGCAGCGACCGAGCGAGTGGAACGAGCAGGTAGAAAACGGTGTCGAAGAAGACGGGGACGGAGAGAATATAACCGCTTCCCATCAACGCCAGCGGCGCCCGTTTCTCGCCCAACAAGCGCACAAAGGCTCGCACGATTCGGTCGGCCGCGCCGCAGTCGAGCATGCACTTTCCGATCACCGCGGCCAAGGCGATGACAATGCCGATGCCGCCTGCCGTGCTACCAAACGCTTCCGCGACTCGACTGATCTTGGAACTCGCATCGCCGGGTGCCATCAGGCTGACGGCAATTGCCGCTGTGATCAATGCGATAAAGGCGTTGACCTTCAAGCCGATGATCAGTCCCAGTACAATAAAAATTCCGATCGCCAGAATCGCGATCGGCTGCCAGACTTCCCAGCCAAACGAAGCGTCGCCGCTTGCAGTCGCTTCCGGACTCGTGTCAGAATCCGCCGGCGGAATCGTCGCTGGGTCGGTTGCCGGGCTCGTCGCGGGGTCGGTAACCGGGGTCGGCACGTCGCCGTTTGCTGGCCCAATCGGTGGCGCGTCAACTCGAAGATTGCCGGGTTGTGGGTCGTTCGCATTCGCCGCGTCTGGCGTAGCGTTTCCTGAATCTCCAGCTGTCGTACGAGGTGGTTGTCCGCTCGACTCGGGCGACGTGGGCGCGGAGCCACCCTCGGTTTTGGGCGTCGAGGTGGGAGGCTGAGCAAAAACGGGGGGCGTCAGGGTGCTAGCGAGTGCGGAGGCGATCGCCAAACCAAGAACAAAACGGCACCAAACCATAGGCAACATGGCAGCTCCCAAATGTGCGGAATCAATGGAGACTCAGAGCATGGCATGCGTCGTTGGCCACTTCAAGCGGAAAGGCCAAAACTTGACCGACGTCGGGCGAACGACACGTTTTCAGGTCAATCAAATCCGCTCCGCAGCCCAATCGACAAGCTGCTCGCGAAAGATCTTTGAATTGTGCCGAATGTCGACAGGCAGCGACGGATGGATCAAGAAATGCTCGACAGGCCGCGTCAATTCATGCTCAGACGCCAAGGTTTTCAGTTCCTCGAGGTAAGCTTCCGCGGCTGACTCGCCTTCGGGCAGTTGACCCTTCAGCGGTTCGCTGATGAGCACCGGAGTCTGGGCGCCGGGAGCGCCAACGCCCACGAGCGCCGATCGGTATGTCTTTTCGTGGGTGTTCATGATCGCCTCGCAAGGGATTGTGAACATGGGTCCGGCTGCCGTTTGAAGTCGGTGGGCCTTTCGCCCGCAGAACCAAAACCGCTCGGCGTGATCGGCCGTCGCTTCTTCGATGTAGCCCAGGTCGCCCATGCGATGCCAAAATCCGTCGGCATCGGCAACTTTGTGCAGCGCGTTGGCTTCGGGCCGATTCACGTAGGTCGATGTTACTACGGCGCCCTTGACCATCAACTCGCCAATCACTCCAACCGGCTCTTCGACGACATCGGCAACATCCGCGATCGGTTTGTCGTCGATGCGAATGATCCGCCACTCGATTCCGGGAAATCGCGAGCCGACACAAACGCCTTCGCCTCGCTTGGTTCGCGCGGCCGTTTCATTGAGTATCTCGTTTGCCGAAATGGAGGCCAGCGGCAACGCCTCGGTCGCACCGTAGGGCGTATGCATGTCGCCGTCGGCGTGAATGATCTTCTTCACTCGCTCTAGCACATCGGGCGGAACCGGCGCTCCGGCCGAAAGAACTCGGCGAATGGTCGGTAGCGTTTTCTGATGCGTTTCGCAGTACCGGCTGACCGTGTTCCAGAGGGCGGGCGAGCCGAACGACTGGGTGATGTTCCAATCGCGAACCGCTTCCAAGATGTTTTCCGGATCGACATCGGCTGGTCGAGTTGGATCCATGTCGGGCACGATGGTGGAGACGCCCATGGCGCAATTGAAAAGCCCGAATAAGGGGAAGCCGGGTAAGTCGATTTCGCCCGGCTCAATTTCGTATCGCCCGCCGATCTCGGTGACTTGACGATCAAAATTCTGGTGGCTGTATAGAACTCCCTTCGGCGGACCGGTGCTTCCGGTCGTGAAGATGATCGCAGCCGGGTCAGAGGCTGCCGTCGTTTTCTTCAGAGCCTTCGGATCGCCCTGCTTTCGAACTTGATCGAGCGTCGAACCGCCCCAGAAGTATCGACGGCCGACCGTCACGTTGTGCTTGGCCGACTTGAATCGATTGGCGAACAGACAACGAACCGCGTGAGCCAAAGGAATCGCGACGAAGCCTTCCGGCTTCACCTCCTCAAGACAGCTCAACAGATTCGCTCGACCCATGCCGGGGTCGATTAGAACCATCGTGACACCCGATTTGAGCAGAGCGAAAACGAGCGAGATGAAGTCGATTCCGGGTCGCACCAATAAGACGATTCGCGCGCCATTGGGAACGCCCAGCTTTTGCAGACCGGATGCGATGCGATTGCTGTCCGCCTCGAGTTCGGCAAACGTGATTTCATCGTACCGGCGTTTCTTGCCAGGATTTCGCTTCCCCAGCGGCGCTGCGATCGCCAACCGGTCCGGCATCTCGGCAGCGAACTGGGCCAATCGATGGGCGACATTGACGCTTTGCTTCTTGGCGCCTGAGCTTTCCGCCATCGCTTGATTCCGCTGCAAGAGTTTGAAAAGTCGCTGGCTGGAAAACCGTGGCTGGAATACAACGTGGCTGGAAAACAACGTGGCTGGAAAACAACGTGGCTGGAAAACAACGTGGCTGGAAAACAACGTGGCTGGGGCTTCCAGTCGCAGTTGTTGTTTGGACCTGCCGCTGAAGCCAGTCACCCAATTGAGCATAAGCTCTTGAGCCAACCAGGCGAAGTCCCCGCTCAGTCGGTCTCCAGCGCGGCTTTGCCAACTCGGCTGGCGGCAAAATCGAGTATCGCCGCCGCGACAT
This sequence comes from uncultured Pirellulaceae bacterium, assembly GCA_964567745.1. Classification (GTDB taxonomy): domain Bacteria; phylum Planctomycetota; class Planctomycetia; order Pirellulales; family Pirellulaceae; genus CAZMNY01. The sequence goes on from CAZMNY010000010.1 coordinate 141,508, forward strand.
CGATCTCGACAACTCGCTGTAACGCTCGCCAACCAGGCACCGCGTTCACTTCTAAGACGAGTTGCCGCCCGGAATTGTCGACGATGACATCGACACCGGCGATCTCGGCGCCGACGGCATCCGAGGATTCCATCGCCAGACGTTCAAGCTGCGAGTCGACTCGCAATGGCTCCGCTCGACCGCCTTGGCTGACATTCGTTCGCCAATCAAGCGCGTTGCGGCGTCTCATGCCGAAAACTTGCTCGCCAATTCGAAGCAGACGAATGTCGCTGTCGTGCTCGATGAACGGCTGGATGTAAAACACAGCGTCAAGTTGACCGAGCGTTTTGAAACAGCGGTGAGCGAGCGCCGAGTCGTCCAGCCGCATGATGCCTCGACCCTCGCCGCCGAAGAGCGGCTTGAGCACGATGTCGCCGCCGAAACTTTCGAATGCATTCATCGCGGATTCGAAGTCCTGGCAGGCGACAGTTTGCGGCGTCGCGATTCCTTGTCGATGCAAACGAGCCGTCGTGAGGAATTTGTCGACCGCCGCTTCGATCGCTTTGGGCCGGTTGAGCACAACGACGCCCTGCTCTTCCAGAGTCGCCAGCGCGTCCATGCGAAAGACAACTTGCTCCAGGGAACCCGGCGGCATCGTCCGCACGATAACCGCATCGAGGTCGTGGAGCGCGGTCGGCTCCGAATCGACTCGAACGCCAGCGTTGCCGCCGATACAGACGGAGACTTGCGAAAACGCCGCGGGTTCAATTGACATCTCGAGACCCGCCGCGCGCATTAGGTCGTTCGTGTACCAGCTGTCGGCTGAACCGAGGACACCAATCCGCATGTCATTTCTTTCTTCAAGGTGTCGTGAATTGTCGGCCGGTAAGTTCTTGAATTCGACTTGGAAGCCGGAGCCACGCATCGATTCGAGGGCTAGCCTCGAAACGAAGCGGCGATGACGTCCCGGTTCATTTCGCCGAATGTGAAACAGCTTCCTGTCTCGACGTTATAGAAGTTGATGACGGCCGGGCTGAATAGCAATGGGTCGACGCGATAAAAGTCGTACTCGTAGTCCTTGAAGACATCGCCGAACGGCCGCCCGTAATCGCGCGACGATTGACTTGGCGTTTTCGGTCCGACCGCCTCGATCGATGTGTCGTCGCCATCGACCCATAAGGTCACTTCGCCGCCATACAGCACTGCGTCGTTGGTTCGCCCGATGGCGGCCATGTCGTCCTTGGCGACTGGCGGAAGCGGCGCCGAACCAAAGCCGCTGCGGACGCGGCGCAGGTCGAAGCCGAGCTCGTGGAGTTTGTGCATGGCAGTTTCGACCGATCGTGCGGCGATCTGAACGCAACCGGCGATGCTTGCCGTTCGAGCGATGGCCAATGTCACTTGCGAAGGGGAAACGCCGCACTGTTCGGCCGTTTCTCGAACCACCTCGGCCGGCGGCAACTTGCTCGATTCCAATACGCCAACGACAGGTTGAGCGGGCTCGCTTAAGTCGTATTCGCCGAGCACATCTTCTTTTCCTCGCACCGATCGCATCGGCCCGGACGCCATGGCGAAATAGCTCTTTATCTTTCCGGAAGTGGGTGAGACATAGTCGGCTGTTAGGCTCCAGCCCGCATATTGGGCGCCGAGGCAAGCGAGAAGCGGTTGATCCGTCGAAACCACAACGCTTGGTCCTGGCCAGAGCTCTTGTTTGCCAGCAGACAGAGAGACCCGTCCCAATCCGCCAAGACAAAGCTCGGCCAAGCGGCGTCCCGCTTCTAAGCCGCCGGCCGATTGGCAGCCGAAATCAAGCACTCGAGCACCTTCAACGGAACTGATGCCGATGTTCAGACTCTCCGTGTCTAGCAGGAGCTCGTCCACCAGATTATTCGCTCTTTGGTTTAGTCCCATGACACCGATCTGTTCATTGTTGTGTGGCCGCGGCGAGTTGCATCATCGTTCTACTCGCAGGATGGTCATGTCAAATCGACACTTAGTGTCTTGCCGCGAACATGGAGACATTCGCGCTGTCCAATGATAGACCTTTGGGGTCTTGTTCGAAATTGCCTAGCCGGAATATGCTTCACAAGGGAAGCCTTCCGGCGGTACGAAGAAATCGCTGACATACGGCCGTTCAGTCAAAGATTCCGAGCTGACTTTACAGGGTATTTGTTTGCCAAGCCTGACGATCGAAAACTACGCCAAAGCGATCTACCAGATTTGCGAGTCGACTGAGAAGGCGGCGTCGACGGGTAACGTTGCCGAAACACTGGCCGTTTCGCCGGGAACGGTCACAAGCATGCTTAAGACGCTCAGCGAAACTGGGCTGGCCAACTACAAGCCGTATGACGGCGTCAAGCTGACCGACGCCGGGAACGCTTTGGCGTTGCGAGTGATACGGAGGCATCGGCTGATCGAGCTGTTTCTCGTCGAGACGTTGGGGCTCAGCTGGGACGAAGTGCACGATGAAGCCGAGCATATGGAGCATGCGGTAAGCGACTTCTTGATCGAGCGAATCGACCAGTTCCTCGGCCTTCCCGCCGCGGATCCTCACGGCGATCCCATTCCGAGTTCGGATGGCAAAGTGGCGGAACTGGGAGGGTGCTGTTTGGCGGATTGTGGAGAGGGAGACGGCTTTCGGATGGTCCGCGTGCTCGATCAGTCTCCCGAATTCCTGCGTTTTCTCAGTGATGCAGGATTGTCGCTGGGCGTAGAGGGACGGATCGCATCGCGACTTCCCGAGGCCGGCGTGATCACTCTGGCGATTGGAAGTGACGAGACGACACTGGCCCGCGACGCCGCCGAGAGAATACTCGTCTCGCGAACGACAGATTAGACTCTGCGCTGAATTGCGGGTGTCATTTTTGCCCGGCCCCATTTACCGCGGCCTGGAGTCAGCGTACAAACAGAATAGCCGAGTGGCGGCAAGTGAGGCATTCGAACGGCCTCCACGAGGGGGAACCGTGAACCGGGTCAGGACTTAACCGTAGCAGCCCTAAGCGGTGTACTCTTGTGTGGGGGCCGTTCGCCTGCTTCGCGGCCGAAAAGCTATTTTTCCTGTGCGAACCGGTGCCGCCAATGTGAGGTCATCGGTGGCCGTAATGCACCATTGGCAGGGTCATTTCCATGTCGCCCGAACAATCGCCTGCCAACCCCACCGACCACGAATATGTCGTTGTCGCTCGGCGATATCGGCCTCAAAACTTTGAGGAGTTGGTCGGTCAGGGCCAAGTCTCTCAAGCGCTTCACAACGCCATCGCGACCAACCGAGTTGGCCACGCCTACTTGTTCACCGGAGCGCGCGGCGTCGGCAAAACCTCAACCGCTCGGATTTTGGCGAAGGCCCTCAACTGCGCCGAGGGACCGACCAGCACGCCATGCAATCAATGCGACATCTGCGAGGCGGTAACATCGGGCGACGACATCGATGTGATCGAAATCGACGGCGCCAGCAATCGGGGCATCGATGAGATCCGTCAGCTCCGCTCGAACGTCAACGTTCGGCCGAGTCGAGCTCGCTTTAAGATCTACATTATCGACGAAGTCCATATGCTGACCGTGCCGGCCTTCAACGCGCTGCTGAAGACGTTGGAAGAGCCGCCGGAGCACGTGAAATTTATCTTCTGCACCACAGATCCCGAGAAGATTCCGATCACGGTGCTCTCCAGATGCCAGCGTTTTGACTTCGCGCCGGTTGAGACCACCGACATCGTGGGACGCCTTAGGTTTATCGTCGAGAGCGAAGGCGCCGAAGCCGAGGACGAAGCGCTACAACTTCTCGCTCGACGGGCCGCCGGTTCGATGCGGGACAGCCAATCGCTGCTCGAACAACTACTGTCGTTCAGCAACCAGCGGATAACGCTCGATGAAGTGCAGCGAATGCTCGGTTCCGCTCGAGGGGGCCGATTGGGCGATTTGGCGGACGCGCTAATTCTCCGCGACCCGGCCGCCGCGCTGCTGGAGCTCGACGGCGCCTTGCAAGAAGGAGCGGACGCGGGGCAATTGACGAATCAGATGTTGGGCTACTTTCGCGACATGCTGACCGCGTCGCTCGGCTGTTCCCCCGATATGCTTTTGCAGGCATCTTCGGACGACCACGCAAAATTGGCCGAGCAGGGCAAATCGGCTGGCATGGCGACTCTACTGGCCATCATCCAGTTGCTCGACCACTCGATGACTCGGATGCGACAGAGCGTTCACATTCGAACGCTGCTCGAGGTGGCGCTGGTTCGGATCTGTCATCTCGAAGAATTGGATGATTTGGGCCAGATGGTCGCAAATCTGCGCGAGGGACTGACCCCGGCCAATCCCGCTCCTCGCCAGCCCCAGGCGAGTTCGAGTTCAGCGGCCAGTGGTTCGCCCAGCCCACCTCGAGCGAGCTCCCCCGCACCGTCTCAGTCCAGCACTCCGGCGCTGTCGTCCCCGAGCGCCCCACAAGGCTCGACGAGTCGTCCGTCAGAACCGACGTCGGGTCCGCAATCGCCGGCAGCGGCTGATGGAACTCAAAAAAAAACGGGTAAGCCGTCCATAGAGTCGCAGTCAAAATCCGGATCTAGCTTAAATCGTCCGCAATTAGACGATAAATCGGCATGGCAATTGTGGTCGCAAGTGATTGGCTCAATAGAAGATACGACTCAGGACTTCGCCTCGAGAGCCACCCGTGTTGCAATTTCCGGGCCAAATCGTCTGGTCGCGTTCTTTGAACCGAGCTATAGTTTCGAGAAAGGGCAATGCGAACGCCCCGAACGGCGAACTCGAATCGAAGCTGGCTTGGCTGAAGCGTTCGGATCGCCGATTCAAGTCGAGTTTCAGCTCTTGGAAGGCTCATCGCAGGCGGCGCGTCCGCGGACACCCGTGAGGCAATCTGCGGCCAGCCGACGTCAATTGATGAAACAGGCCGAGCGGCACCCGATGGTCAGTGAGGCGATCGAGATTTTTGACGCGGAGATGATTCGCATGGAGCAAGGGCGTCCCGGCCCCGGCAAAGGGGACGCCTAGCACCCTTTCCGCAAAACCAACAACCATTGCCGGGACCGAGACAGAGATGTTCAAAAACCTCACAAATCTGGCTTCCATGGTGAAGCAAGCCCAAGAGATGGGCGAGAAGATGAAAAACGTTGGTGACGATCTCAAAACGAAGCGGGTCACGGGCGCGTCCGGCGGCGGCATGGTCGAAGTCGAAATGAACGGTGCCAGCGAAATGCTTCAAATTCGCATCGACCCCTCGCTGATCGCCGATGGCGACTGCGAAATGCTCGAGGAGTTGATTCCGGCTGCCGTGAATCAAGCTCATGAGAAGGCCCGGCAACTTCATTCGCAGGCCATGCAGGACATGACATCGGGACTCGACATGCCAGGTGTCGAAGAAGCGTTGTCCAAAATCACCGGCGGCGGCTCGTAACCGCTTTTTGTTCGCGAACGCTGGCGTTGAGCTGGCTCGCGTTCAGCCGATCGATGGTCCGAGACGGAAAGCGCGACGTGCTCCGGCCCGAACTCTCGGAGCTGGCTTAGGAAATCCTGCCGAGCATCGCCACTCGCAGTGCGTCGACAGGGCGAAGGGTAATTGAAAGAAACGAAATGGCTCAACTGAGTGAATCCGTGGTACGCGTGATCGATCAGTTTGCAAAGCTGCCCGGCATCGGCCGCAAGTCGGCTGAGCGACTCGCCTACCACGTGCTTCGAGTCAACAAGCCGGAAGCCATCGCGCTGGCTGATGCGATTCGTGACGTCCGAGAGAACGTCCGGTACTGTGAAGATTGCTATTCGCTCGCCGAGTCGGAAAAGTGTTTGATTTGCCAAGATCCCAAACGAGATCGAACTCAGCTTTGCGTTGTTGAACAGCCTCGAGATGTGATTCAGTTGGAACAGGCAGGGGTGTTTGGCGGTCTCTACCACGTCTTGCTCGGCCGTATCGCTCCGCTCGAAAACGTGGGACCCGACCAGCTGACGATCGACGCGCTTGTCGAACGCGTGCGAGGCCGCGGGATACGCGAAGTGATTATGGGAACGAACCCGACGGTCGAAGGCGACGGAACGGCGCTTCACATTTCCAATTTGCTGGCTGAATATCCACTCGAAGTCACTCGTTTGGCTCGGGGCATCACGACAGGCAGCGTATTAGAGTTTACCAACAAAGAAATATTGGCCGACGCGTTGTCCGGCCGTCAAAAGTTTTGAACATCACGTGAGCGAGGAAAAAAGGATCCGACGTTGCGATTGTCAAGATTGAAGTTAGCGACAGGGTAGCTGAGACCGAATAATCAGTTTGCGCTATGGCGTGATCCAGATTTGGCGATTCAGTTGCTTCGGCGGGTCGGAAAGTCGGCGTGAATGACATGGAAAATCGTACAATTGCGGTGTTGAGAACGAACCGACACGAATAGGTAGAGTGAATGCGTCTCTCCCATGTAATCGACCAGCGCATGGCGCAAAAGCAGATCATGGCGCCGCGGATGATCCAGTCTATGGAGATTCTGCAGTTGCCGTTGATGGCTTTGCAGGAGCGAGTCGAACAGGAGATGATCGAGAATCCGACGCTTGAGGTTCAGGAGCGCGACGCCTCGCTACCCGATGAATCCTCCAACGCGGAGACTGCCGAGGCCACGCCGGAATCAGAAAAAGAGATGGTGGTCGATGAGGGGTCGAACAACGCTGACGATTTCGAACGGCTCGTCGATCTCGACCGCGAGGTGCCTGATTACTTTGATGAGTCGCCGCGTCGGTCAGCCAGTTCGATGGCGGACGAAGCCGATCGCCGCCACGATACGCTCGCCAACATTGCCAGCAGGCCAGAGACACTGAACGACCATTTGCTCGATCAATTGCGCGAAGTCAACGCCAGCGCAGCGGTTCGTCGGATTTGTGAACGCATTATCTCCACGCTGTCGGCCAAAGACGGCGGGTACTTTCTCGGCAACCTCGACGACCTGCTTCCACCCGATGCGGGCGACGATCAACGCCAGGACGCGGCCGACGCGTTGGCGACAGTCCAGTCGTTTTCACCCGCGGGCGTAGCAGCTCGCGATCTTCGCGAATGCCTCTTGCTGCAACTCGACGAAGACATACCCTGTTATGAAGAAGTCAAGACGATTGTCTCAGGGCACTTGGAGGATCTCCGCGACAATCGGCTGCCTCAAGTCGAACGCATCACCGGCTACTCGATCGAACGGATCCAAGAAGCGTGGGAGGTGTTGCGAACGTTGAACCCCAAGCCGGGCAGCATGTTCATTGAGACTCACGTGCAGTCGGTGACGCCGGATGTGTTCGTCGATCAGGACGATGAAGGGAACTACAAAGTGCGTTTGGAAGAGGGTGCGACGCCGAGGCTGTTTATCAGTCGCTACTATCGTCAGCGACTCATGAACGGTACGGCAACGCCTGAAGAGAAAGAGTTTATCAAACGCAAGATCACCTCCGCTCAATGGCTCATCGACTCAATCGAGCAGCGTCGCAGCACGCTGACCAAAGTGTCGCAAGCGATCGTCGATCATCAAAAACGATTCCTTGACGACGGCCCCGACGCGATCGAACCGCTCAAGATGCAGCAGATTGCCGATCGCGTTGGCGTTCACGTGACGACCGTCAGCCGAGCCGTTGACGACAAATGGATGCAGACGCCTCGAGGCATTTTTTCGCTGAAACGATTCTTCGTCGGCGGAACACGCAGCGATAGCGGAGAGGATGTTGCCTGGGACCGAATCCGCATCAAACTGCAAGAAGTGATCGACGCCGAAGATAAGTCGAAGCCGTTGAGCGATGACGTGCTCGTCAAACGCCTCAAAGAACACGGCCTCACCGTCGCTCGACGCACCATCACCAAGTATCGCAAGAAGATGGGAATCCCCAGCTCAAGGCAGCGCCGAGTCTGGACGAAGTAGCGGTCTTCGGCTTTCGCCCACTTGCTGAGCGAACAGCTCCGAGCTAGATCGCCTCGATATGTAGTCCGCGTCGCCGTCGTTCGGCTCGTCGGGCGTCGTCGATCATGTCGGCCACCCTTTCGACTCCGTCGATTCCGAGCATGCTGAGTTCGGGGTGGGAGCGGTCGCTTGAAGTGATCTTGATCGAGCCAATTCCGAGCATTCTTTGGACGATGCCTTGGACATAGCTGACGTCATCGATATCAATAAGCTCGATTCGGTCGGTGCGTCGGCTGAGGATGCCCGCTTTGTGAATGAATCGCTGGCTTGTCAGTTCATAATGGACACCGAGCTTGCGGGCGGCCAAGAGTATCGCCAAGCCGACCCAGACCAGCGCGGCCAGGCCGACGCCGATCATGATCCCGATGACAGGGACAAGAGACCCGATGATGGGAAAGACGACGGTGGCGACAATCGCCCCGAGCCACGAACCGTACATCGCCTTGCCGGAATAGCCGCCGGACCACAGATCTTCTTCCGGTTCGTCCGCGTCGCCGCCCTTGTTCTTCAGTCTTTCCGCGTTGTCGTTGCTCATGCTGGTCTCCGAATCGCGAGCGCGAGATCTAGTTCTGCAAGCGAGATGGGGTCTGTTTAATCAAACAAGGTATGCCCCAAATCACGCTCAATGCGTTATAGTTGCGCCAATGAAGTGTCCATTCTGCCAAACCGACAATGACCGCGTCACCGATTCGCGGACCACGAGCGAGGGATTCGTCATCCGTCGTCGTCGCGAGTGTCTGCGGTGCAAGCGGCGGTACACAACCTACGAGCGGTTGGAAGAGATTGCCATCAAGGTAGTCAAAAAGGACGGCGTACGCGAACCCTTCCGGCGTGAAAAAATCCGCAACGGCCTTGAGCGAGCGTGCTGGAAACGGCCGGTTAACGACGAAGTGATTGATGGTTTGGTCCGCGATGTCGAGAACTATATCTACGCCCATTTCGACATCGAAGTCGACACTCAAGTGCTGGGCGAGTTGGTGATGGAGAGGCTTCGCCACGTCGATCAGGTCGCCTTCGTCCGCTTCGCCAGCGTCTATCGCGACTTCGAAGACGTTCGTGACTTCGTCGACGAACTCCAGCCCATGTTGGAAGATTCCAGCCAACCTCGGCCGCCAGCCTCCGGCTAGTCACGTCCAGTCGCACACGCCGTGTCCGTGGTCGCGGCTACGCCATTGGCAGCCAATTTCATACCTCGCTGTGCTTGCAATGCATGCACTTGTTTGATCTTGGTCATGCTTTCCAAAGCGGTTATGATTCCGCCGCTTGTTGGGCTTGGCGTACGATGGCGGTCCCGCCGCTTGGTACGCCTCTAGGGGCGGACAAGTGATGGGGGTCTATTGGAAAGGAACCGATTCTGAATGTCCGAAATGCGTGTTGAACGCGATTCGATGGGGGAAGTAGAAGTCCCTTCGCGGGCCTACTACGGCGCGCAGACTCAGCGCGCAGTCGAAAACTTCCCCGTTTCCGGTTGGTCCCTTCCGCCTACACTGATCCACGCGATGGGGTTAGTGAAATTTGGTTGCGGAGTCGCGAATCGAGACCTAGGCAAACTTTCTGGTTCGGGCCAGAACCCGCTGGATGACTCGCAAGTAGAGGCAATGTTGAGGGCTTGCGAGGAGGTGGCGGAAGGTAAGTTGGACGCGGAGTTCCCTGTCGACGTGTTTCAGACGGGGTCGGGGACGTCCAGCAACATGAACGTGAATGAAGTGATCGCCAACCGGGCGATCGAAATTCATGGCGGTGATCGTTTCGAGGCGGCGAAGTCGATTCACCCCAACGATCATGTGAACATGGGCCAAAGCACGAATGACACGTTTCCCACTGCGATCCACGTCGCAGTAGGAAGCGCCATTCGTCGCGAGTTGATTCCTCAACTCACCCGGCTGCGCGAGACGTTGGCGGGTAAGGCTCAGCAATGGGATCAGATCATCAAGATCGGTCGAACCCACTTGATGGATGCAACTCCATTGAGGCTGGGGCAAGAGATCGGCGCTTTCGCGCGGCAGATGGAGCTTTCTGTCGGTCGCGCAGAGGCTGCGGTGAACGCGGTGCTCGAGTTGGCTGTTGGCGGAACGGCGGTCGGCACCGGCATCAATACGCATCCGGAATTCGGATCTCGCGTCGCTCAAGTCTTGGCCGAGAAGACGGGCGTCGCTTTCGTTGAAGCCGAAAACCACTTCGAGGCGAACGCTCAACGAGACGGCCTGGTCGAGTGTCACGGTCAGCTGAAGACGATCGCGACCACTCTGCTCAATGTGGCCAACAACATTCGATTTCTAGGCGCCGGCCCGCGCTGCGGCTATTACGAACTCGTGTTGCCAAGTCGTCAGCCTGGCAGCTCGATCATGCCCGGCAAAGTCAATCCCGTGATGTGTGAAAGTCTGATGCAAGTCGCCGCTCGCGTGATTGGCAACGATCAGACGATCACAATTTGCGGCGGAAGCGGCGGCCAATTTCAGCTGAATATCATGATGCCAGTGATGGGACAAACAACTCTGGAGAGTGTTCAATTGCTGGCGTCAGGCGTGGCGGCATTCATCGATTTTTGCGCCGAAGGACTCGAGGCCAATCAGGCGGCGTGCGAGGACGCGATCGAGAAGAGTCTTTCGATGGTGACCAGTTTGAACCCGCTGATCGGATACGAGAAGGCGTCCGAGTTGGCCAAGCAAGCGTTCAAGACCGGCAAGACGATTCGAGAGCTTTGCCGCAATCAAGGCATACTACCGGAACACACGCTCCGCGATGCATTGGATCCAATGTCGATGACGGAGCCGCAGGGATAACTTAATCGAGCGTCGGCCGCGGTTTGGATCGCCCGGTCGGAGTACACCATGGAGGGAATCTCGATGAGTCGACGAATCGTAACGAGTGCGGTTTTTGCCAGTTTGGTTTGCGCCGCTTGTGCAGCGCCTCTCGTCGCGCAGACTACAGCGCGCCCTGGCGGGGCGACGTCCGCTGCGGCTGGACAGGACTTGATCAACGAGATCTATCAGCAGACGCGCGACGCGAAGACACTGAAGGCGCTCGTCGACGTTGTTACTCGATGTGAAAAAACGCGATCGCAATCGCTGTCGAAAGAACAACGCGATTACCTCTACCGGCTGACGGCTTGGGCTTACAACAAACGCGGCGAGATCTATGCCGATCAGGCGTCGGCGCTCAACAGCGCCGCCGAAGCTCGCCGAGCCAAGGAGATGGACGCTCTCGCTCTTTCTGACTTTGAGAAAGCGGTGCAGTACGACCCGATTCGCTGGAAGGCCATTCACAATCGCGGTGTGAGTTACGCGATGTTGGGCAAGTACAACGAGGCGGTTTTGGATTTCACCAAGACGATCGAATTGAACGCCAAGTACGGCAACGCCTGGTTCAATCGAGCGGAAATCTACTATGAGATGGGCGAGTACAGTAAAGCGGTTGGCGACTATGACCGGGCGATCAAAATCAAGCCTGGCGACATCGGCGCCATCACGAACCGCGGCCATGCCTTCTTCCAGCTTCGTCGGATCAAGGAGGCCCTTGCGGACTACGCGGAAGCTATTCGATTGGATCCCAACAATGCCGATGGGTATACGAATCGAGGCGACGCGTATATGGCGACCGGCGACTGGTCGAAGGCGGCCGAGGATTATCAGCGGGCGATCCAGGTCAATCGCGATTCGGGACGCGCCTACCAAAGCATCGCGTGGCAGATGGCAACTTGCCCTGACGAAAACTTTCGAGCCATTGCGGAATCTGACAAGCAGACGGCGGTGCAAGCCGCCCAGAAAGCGATCAGTCTCGACGGCGAGTCTGACTACAAGTACCTCGACACGCTGGCAGCCGCGATGGCGAATGCGGGTCGTTTCGCCGAGGCGAAAGCCAGCTTGTCCAAGGCGATTCAGCTGGCGCCGGATGCCGAGGTCGCGATTCTTCGCAAGCGATATCAGCAGTACGAGCGAAATGAGCCATATCGCCAAACCTTGCGAACCGCCTTTGCGACCGAGAGTCCGGCGGCAAAAACACAGCGTTGATATCTGGAGCATCGCCTAGAAGGCTCGTCGGAGTCGCCGCGATTCTGCGGGGGTGCGACGGACCGAAATTGGTATGCAGATGTCCTTCAATGTGCATATTTGGACTTGCGGTAACGGCAAAGACCTGCAAACCTCGCCAACTCGCCCGGTTTGCCTGAATCTCCGCAGGCCGCCGGAACGATGTAATTTGAATTAAGGAGTCCGGAAAGGGCAAGATTTGCCCTTTCCGGAATTCTTGTTTGTAATAAGATGATTGAACCGAAGCAATTTCGCCCAGCGAATCGTTGATTCTTTCGTTTACCGGCCGGGCCCTCGTGATCTCCCTCCCGCCTCGGCTGCCCACCACAATCCGTGCACAGGATCGAATTGTGCCGACTAGAGTAGAGCTATGAACCTTTCCAAAATCAGAAACATTGGTATCTCCGCCCATATCGATTCGGGCAAAACGACCCTTAGCGAGCGAATCCTCTTCTATTCTGGACGGATCCATAAGATCCAAGAGGTTCGTGGAGGCGATGGCGGAGCGACCATGGACCACATGGAGTTGGAGAGGGAGCGCGGCATCACGATTACCAGCGCCGCGACCTCGGTCGAGTGGGGCGATTCGGCGATCAACTTGATCGATACGCCCGGGCACGTCGATTTCACAGTGGAAGTCGAACGCAGCCTGCGAGTTCTCGATGGCGCCATTCTCGTGCTTTGCGGCGTAGGCGGCGTGCAGACCCAGTCCCTGACGGTCGATCGTCAGATGAAACGGTACAACGTGCCTCGCCTGGCGTTCATCAATAAGCTGGATCGGACCGGTGCCGAACCTCTGCGTGTTTGCGAAGAGATTCGTGAGAAACTTGGCGCTGACGCCATTCTGATGCAGTACCCGATCGGGTTGGGCGAGGACTTCGAAGCCGTGATCGACCTGGTCGAGATGAAGGCGGTTTACTTCGACGGCGCTGAAGGCGAAGAGCTGCGGCGCGAAGAGATCCCAGCCGAGTACCTCGCCGACTCACAGGCCGCTCGAGCTCAAATGCTTGAAGCGCTGGCCATGTACAGCGACGAGATGATGGAGCTGCTGCTCTCCGAAGAGCCGATTGGCAAAGAGCTGATCCACTCGGTGGCTAAGAATGCGGTCCAGTTGCAGGGCGCGACTCCCGTGTTTCTCGGTAGTGCATTCAAGAACAAAGGTGTCCAGCTGTTGCTCGACGCCATCGTGAGATATTTGCCTTCGCCGCTCGAACGCCAAATTAGTGCGAAGAGCTGTGACGAGGACGAGCGGAAAATCGAGTTGGTTCCCGATCCGAAAGAGCCCTTCGTGGGAATGGCCTTCAAGATCGTCGATGATCCCTTCGGCCAATTGACCTATATGCGGATCTATCAGGGCGAGATCAAGAAGGGCGGCAGTTACATCAATCAGCGAACCGGCAAGAAAGAGCGGTTCAGCCGGATTGTGCGAATGCACGCCGATAAGCGGGAAGAAGTCGACACGTCCCAGGCCGGCGATATTGTGGCGATTATGGGAGTCGATTGCGCGAGCGGCGATACGTTTGCCGAGTTGCGCGACTTCTGTACGCTCGAAAGCATCTACGTGCCGGATCCCGTGATCAAAGTCTCGGTTAATCCACTGACGCGATCCGACGGCGACAAGTTGGGCAAGGCGTTGGCCAGATTCCGCAAGGAAGACCCCACATTCCAAGTCAGCACGGATCAGGAATCCAACGAAGTCTTGATTGCCGGCATGGGCGAGCTGCATCTCGAGGTTTACATCGAGCGGATTCGTCGCGAGTACGGCGTCCAGGTTGAAGTCGGCGCCCCGAAAGTCAACTACCGCGAAGCTCCGCAGAAGACGGCGGAGTTCAATTACAAGCACCGTAAGCAATCTGGCGGTTCAGGTCAGTACGCCCATATCGTCGGCCGCATCGAGCCTCTGCCGGAGAAGGCGGAAGAGTCGTTCGTGTTCGAAGAGAACATTGTGCAGGGTCGAATTCCCAAGCAGTACATTCCGTCGATTGAGAAGGGGTTCCGCGAGTCGCTGCTCAAGGGACCGGTTGCGGAATACCCCGTGGTCGGCGTGAAAGTGGTTGTCGATGACGGTTCGTATCACGACGTGGATAGTTCGGACAAAGCGTTCCAAACGTGTGCTCGAGGGTGTTTCCGCGAGACCTTCAAAGCGACCAAGCCGACGCTGCTCGAACCGATTATGAAGATGGCGGTCGAGTGTCCGGAGGAGTATCAAGGCAACGTGACCGGCGACTTGATTTCTCGGCGAGCGATCGTCGTCTCGTCCGAAGTCCGCGAAGCGGTTTCCTACTTGGACGTCGAGATTCCCTTGGCCGAAACAGTCGGTTACATTTCGCGAATTCGCAGCCTGACAAAAGGCCAAGGCGATTTCACGATGGAGCTGTTCGCCTACCGCAAGATCCCGGCCAACATCCAAGAAGATGTGATTGCCGAGCGCAAAGAACAACTCGTCGGCGCCAAGTAACTCGTGACGCGAGTCGACTAGCTGCCGCACTTGTCGCCTTCGGTCAACGATTCGGTTTTCGCTTCCATGCTTCGGCGTATCAAGTTCTGGCTAGGAATCTCGGAAAAACAGCGCTGCCCAATCTGCAGTGATGACGTGCCTTTCGTTGCGCGATACCCAGACTATGTTTGCCTAGATTGTCGTGAGCGAGCCGTTGATTTCCACGGTCGCCGGATCGAGTTTCTTAACGTTGATCATAGCGGTGGGTTGGTCGGCAGAGGTATCGCGAGACTCAGGAACCATACCACGACCATGATTGCTTCATTGACGAACAACGTTGCCGGGCTGATGAAGCCCATTTTCGCGGAATCGTAATCCGGAAATGCAAACACTAGTCTAGTGCTGCGTTACGCCTTAGTTTTAGGGTGGCGCACCCGATTCGCCGTGGCGGGCGTTGACCAAACGAATTGTCGATCCCAATTCCAAGCTGTAACACAGCACTAGGGATATGGCGGCGCACGCTTCGGCCTTTCCCTCTCGCGCGTCGGAGGAGAGACCGCTTGTTCTTGCGTCTTTCCGATCTGTCATCGCCGGGTCTCTCGTATCTGTCGAGGCGCGAAGCTGGCCGTGAGCGAGAATCCAAATCTAGCCGTCTCTCCGCCGATGCGTGAGGGTCCGGGAGAGACTGCAATGCGATGGGCAGCCAAGCTCATTTGCCTGCTCTCGATGGCAAGGATGGGTTGATCGCCAGACGCCCAAGATGGGACGATTGTGATAACCGGCCTTTCTGGCGCGCCTGGGCTCGCCCCGCCCGGCTGCCTGCTGTGCCGGAAAAAACGCGACGATTGGCCTCGAACCGCCTATACTGGGTGGTTAGAGCGGGATTCCCGATGGCAGTACCTTTGCGAGGCCTTGAGACCGATGAATCCGACGCGATTTTCACTGGTATGGCTAGTCGCATTCTGTCTTGCAGGCAGCGCCGGTGCCGAGACGTTCGTGCTCAACAATGGCGGCTTGGTGGAGGGCGAATTGCTCAATGCCGACGAGGTGCCTCGAGTCACCTACGTCGTTCGAACATCGCTGGGCAAAATCTCATTGCCGAAGCGACAGGTCCGTTTGGTCCGCGGTGAGTCGGCCGCTCAAAATTGGTATCGGGACACCTTGAAGAAGATGCCGGATACGCTCGACGGCAACTGGAAGATGGCGGAGTTGTGCCGTGAGAAGCGGCTGACCGATGAGCGCCGCGTGCACATGGAAAACGTGCTGACTTTCGACACGAACCATGAGGGAGCGAGGCGCGGTCTGGGCTACACCCATCTGGACAAGAGTTGGATTCGCACCGACCTGTGGATGATGAAGCAAGGGCTTGTCAGGCGAAACAGCGAATGGCGAGCGCCGCAAGAACATTTCATTCTCGAGATGGCTCGTAAGAATGATGCAGCAACCAAGGAGTGGTATCGATCGGTAAAGCGATGGCATTCCTGGCTCGGCAAGAAACGACATACCGAAGGCCTCAGGAGCTTTGCCCAGATCAAAGATCCGCTGGCGGCCGACGCGCTCGTCAATCTGCTTGAAGATGAAAACAATAGGGACGTCAAGTTATTGTTGGTCGCCACCCTTTCGCGGCTCAATAGCGGCGCTGGAGTCGGCGCGTTCCTGAAGATGGCGATGAGCGAGCAAGATCCTGATGTCGCGGACGCCTGTATCGACAGTCTTGTAAAGTTCGGCGGCTATCAGGCTTCCGCATTCTTGATGGGCAAAGGCGGGTTGCTGAATGCGGACAACAAAGTTGTCAACCGCGCCGCCGCAGTGCTCGCTCGACTCAAAGATGATGAAGCCGTTCCCGCTTTGATCGAAGCGCTCGTGACGAAGCACAAGTTCATTCTGAAGCCGGGTGGCGGGGCGCCAGGGTCGATCAATCCAATCTTTGGCGGCAACGGCGGCGGCGGACTCAACATGGGCGGAAAGGCGAAAATCATTCGCCGAGACGTGCAGAATCCGAAAGTCCACGCTGCCTTGATGTCGCTCGTTGGCAATGTCGATTTCAAGTACGACAAAGTCGCCTGGAAACGCTGGTTGGCAAACGAGCAGACGCCCAAGAATGTCAATCTTCGCCGCGAGTTCTAAACGCTCGACTCGCGCTGAGTACCGTCGCACCTCGCTCTTCAAGTGAGATCTTGCAGCTGCGAGCTGCAGCGAACTGCATGTCGTGCTAGGGCAACAATTGCCGCACGAATTTGACCTTGGGCTGACCTCCGCGGAGCCCTTTGACTTGCAGTAGCTCGGCGACGTACCGCTGCGTTTTGCGTTTCTCGGGGACTCGAAAGTTGTCCCCTTTCTGAAGAATCGGTCGCTGGTCGGGCATGTCGCCGAACGCTTTCGTGCCGGCCGCTTGGCAGGGGAACCAATGCTGTTTGTTCTCGTCATCGACAAGCATGAATTCAGGGTAACAATGCCCGGGCACCCAGACGGTTCTGGCTGGGATCTTGTTTGCTCGACAGAGGGCGATAAACAGAGACGTTAGTTCTTCGCAATCGCCGTCGCCGTCTTCGAGAGCTGCGAGTGCGCCTTTGAGTTTTCCATCTTTGTATTTCACTCGCTCTCGCACCCAGTCGTAGATGGCTTCGACTTTTTCCCAGTGAAGGCGATCGTCCATCCCTTCGACGGCTTCCCGCGCGGCCTTGCGGATCTTACTGTTGCGGACCTCGATGTACGGGCTCTCCGCCAAATAGGTGCGGACATTGCGTGGGGCCCGTTTGGGGATTTTGAACACGCTGACATCTTTCGGACCGATGATGGCGGCTCGCGTGACCTCAAAGGTAACCATGGCACCGACAGTTTGCCCGGCGGGAATCGACGGAATCGCGATCAGCATCTGCTTGACACCGTTATCAAGCATCCGGTAGCTAACTCGAGCTCCAGGGGAGATATCCTCTTCGTCGATCCGAACTTGCTGCTCGGGCCAGTCGGTCGGAACCGGCACGGTCGCCAGGACACCCGTGCATGGGCCGCCTGCGGCTGTGATCATGACGCCGCATTTCCACCTTTGAGTGACAGGCTCGCCAAGCGAGATCCCTCTCGATGGCCGTTCGCCGAATTGGGCGTCGACGCGACTGGGATTGAGAGGTTGAATCGCCAGAGAGAGAATCAGAGTTAGCAATGCAAGCGACGTCGAGCGCGACATGTCTCGTCTCCATCGGTTCGAATGGGAGCTCCGGTCTTCGCGTTTTTCGATCGCGCGGAAGGGCGAGGGTCCGGATCCGCTAGGGGCGAGCCGTGGCGGCAGCGGCCCTAGCACTCCATTCTAGTTAGAGCGTAAGCGGCCTGCGCCGAACGCGAATCACGACAAGCTCGGCGTATTCGTCGCGCGCGTAGGCACCGCTCGTGCGCTGGATGCGACGGTCTATTCGTCATTCCAGACCCGTTGAGCCAGACCTATCGGTCAACCCATGGCTTGCTCGGATGGCGGCGGTACTCAACCTCAACGATCGTATCGCTCGGCAAAATGGCCAGCTGCGGTCGCGCCGGGAACGCCGAAATTGGTCAACGGTCCTGAGCTGCGGCCTCGCCTTCTTTTGCGAGGATCCGTGTCGAGCTGGTTTCGCCGCGACAAGCCGAGTTTACTCACGCGTGCTCGAGCGGCCAGCCGGAATGTCTTCGATTGCGCCTTGATCGACGACGCCATCGTACATCATGCCATCGTAGACGCCGTTTTGGCATGGATCACAGCAGTCGCCGCGATTCCATCGGCACATCGATAGTAGTCCGCCGTTGCAACCGGTGAAGGTCAGGGCGAGAACGGTCAATGCGGTAGTTGCGAGTAGCCTCTTCATGACAGTGACTCCGATTTTGGCGATTCTTCGTACAGACAAGAGGCTGTGGGCGTAAAACTCTACATCACAGCGTAGGTCGTGCAAGCAACTTGCTGCACTTTTTCACCAAGCCGCAAATTTTTCCTGCAACACACATGTTTTCTAATCGCATCATGTTGAAAATAAGCTACATTTTCACACCCAAGTTTTGACGTGATCAATTGACGCCGTATCCCGCCCAAGACGAACTCGCAATGTTTCATCGGCTGGCAACCTTGTTATCGATCGCGGTGCTCCGCGTTGCCAGCGCCGCGCTGCGCTTTCGCGATGGCTCGATCCGTCGCACCTTGCCGATCATGATTGCGATACTTGCCGTCGTCGCGCTTACGCCGCACCGAGGCGTACTGTCGGCAGACAATGCTGGCCGCGACGTTTCGACGGAAGTTTCCAGCGGGCCCGACGTCGCAGCCGCACAGAAAGACTCGGCTCTTTCAATCGAGCCCAGCGTACGACCTGCTAACGGAGTCCGTCTGCAAGATTCGGTCTGGATGATAAGTACTCGCTCGATGTCGTGTAGCAACAAGAACGCGGGCGATCCCGAAGTGTTTCGCTTGGACGGACTCGTTTGGGTCAACGTCGAACGAAACGAGTTGATTGATTCGCTGACGAGCGGTGAGATCGTCATTTACGTGCATGGCAATCGGATGGAGTTCTACAACGCCGCTGAGCGCGGCCGGCGTTATTACGAGCAGCTCGCCGCTTCTGAGCCCCCGCCAATTCGATTTATCATTTGGTCCTGGCCAAGCGATCAGATTAAGCGCGCGTTCAATGACGTTCGTGCTAAGGCGGCGCGAGCCGATTGCGAAGCCGAGTTCTTGGCTGAGTTTCTTCAATCGGTCCCCACCGAATCGACGATCTTGATGATCGGTTTCAGTTTTGGCGCCAGAGTCATCTCGGGCGCGCTGCAACACGCGGCGGAGACGCAAATGGCTTGCCCTCAAGCTCGAGTCGTCTTCGTGGCCCCAGCGCTGGCAACGGGATGGCTCGGGCCGAACCAGCACCACTGGCTTGCCTGGGAGAAAATGGAGAGCTTGCTGATCTTCTACAACTCGTGCGATCGAGCGCTCAAACGATTCCGCTTTAGCGATCCCTGTTTTCAACCAGAAGCGCTCGGCTACACCGGACCCTGGTGGGCTTCCCAGGTGCCGAGTCGTGTCGAGCACGAAGATACGTGTAGCCTGATCGGCAAGGCCCACACTGAAGCCAACTATCTGGCGTCCACCTATCTGATGAACCGCGTCCGCGGATTTCTCGATCTGAGCCGCGATTTCACTCAGGAACTCGGGCAAGAGCCGCCCACCGAGCTCACCTACCGCGACTGAACTCTGTCAGACCGCAAAGGCGTCGTCGTCGCCGATTTCGCTCGAGATTTCTTGAGAGCGGGTGCCAAAAGTCGGGCTCTCCAACTAGCACGTCGAGCCACTTTCGGCACAATGGGTTACTACGTCGATCCGTTTCGGATCGATCCCGCCCGCTACTTTGGTCCGACATGCTATCAGCGATTCTCAACGGAAAACGCCTTCCCGCCAGCGAGTTAACGGTTCCTGTTTCCGACGCCGGGTTTGTCCTTGGCGCCACGGTCGCCGAACAGATTCGCACGTTCGACGGCAAACTCTACCGGCTTGATGACCATATTGCTCGGTTGCACCGATCGATGGAGATCATCGGAGTCAGCCTTCCTCATTCCTCCGAATCGCTGTGCTCGATGGCCACCGAATTGGCGGCCGAGAACTGGCGGAGGATGAACGACGAGGCCAAGGAATCAGGCGGATCGGGCCCCGGAGACATTGGCCTGTGCGTCTTCGTGACACCCGGCGGATATCCGACTCTCGAGCCAGAGCCGTCCGGGCCGATGTTGGCCATGCATACCTATCCCTTGCCCTTCAAGCTCTGGGCCGAAAAGTATGGACAGGGGCAGAGGCTGAGCATCGTGGGAGTGCGGCAGGCGCCGTTGGCATGTTGGCCGGCCGAGCTGAAGTGCCGCAGCCGAATGCACTATTTTCTGGCCGATCGAGAGGCCCGCGCGATGGATTCGGAGAGCCGGGCTTTGCTACTCGATATAGACGGATGCGTCGCGGAGACTTCCACAGCGAACCTGCTCCTCTACAACAAGGGCGAGGGGTTATTGTCTCCGCCGACCGAGAAGATCTTGCCGGGGATTAGCGTTGCGATTGCCGGTGAACTTGCCGCGAAACTCGAGATCCCTTTCGCCCATCGCGATCTGACGGCGGACGATGTCAGGCAAGCCGATGAGGCGATTCTTTGCAGCACATCGGTCTGTATGTTGCCGGTCAGTCACGTCGACGGACTGAAAGTCGGTGGGGACGATGCGAGTCCGTTTCAGGCGGGATCGATTTTCACGTCGCTACTTACCGCTTGGAGCGACGACGTTGGAATTGACATTCGACAGCAGGCGCTGCGATTTGCCGAAACAGCCAATCGCTGAGGCCATTCGACGAGCCCATTCGATAACCACTGTTCTCATCGTTCGCCGCTCACGGCATCGCGTCGTATATCGTCGTCAGATAGAACATGAACAGTCGGAAGATCATCATGATGATCAGTGCCGCGACGGATAACCAGACGGCGCCGGCGGCCAGGCCGCCGAGCAGTCGCATTGACGCTTCGGCTCGTTGCTGATATTCGCGCGATAGACGGGCCATCGATTCAGCTTGAGTGCCGGCAATCTCTGAGGCCGCCAATGTGTCGAGCAACTCGTCGGGGATGACGCCCGTTTTCCCAAGCGCCTCATGAAACTCGCCGCCGTGAAGAATGACTTTGTCCGCTGGTTCGACGAAGCGAATGTAGTGGGGGCTTTGTGTCGAGCGAAGCGCCATGGCCATGGTGCGCCTGGCGTCGATGCCAGACTCTTGGGTGAGCGAGAGGGTCCAGGCGAGTTTTGACATTGCGATCGTCTCGAGGCATTTGCCGATCACAGGTATCTTCATCGCGAACAACAGCGGCTTCGGCCCGAACCAGCCTTTCGCAAGTCCGTTGACGGCCAGCGCGATTGCGCCGGCGACCGACCCGACTATGAACAGGTAGATCATGAGTCCTTTGGTGCCGTAGAGTCCGAACCCGAGGATATCGATCGGCTCGCCGTCGATCCCCGGAGGCAGAAGGGCGCCGATGACCCAGATCACCAGGCCGATGATCATGATGGCCATTCCCAGCTGCATCGCCGGCCAAGCGATGCTCTGGAGAAACGTCCGCCTAATTTTCACTTGGTGGTCGAAGTGATCCGCCAATCGATGAAAGACCGCTTCGAGCTTTCCGCTCCGCTCGCCCACATCGACCAGTTGGAGAATGGTTGGATGGTAGAAACCGTTGCATTTTGCCATCGATTCGGCCAAGCCGCTTCCGGACTTGATGCTGGCAAGCACTTGATTCGCGGCCTCTTGTTGAGGCGCCGCGCCGCGAGACGCCTCCATCTCCCACAGCCGTACGACGGAAACGCCCGCGTTGAGGCCAGTGCCGAGTCGACGGAGCATCAAGGCTGCCTGACGGTGAGATAGCTTTGCCATGGTCATACCTTGAATCACTTGTAAATTATCGCCGGCCGGCGGAGATTCGAGTCCAGGCGATAGTCGGTTGTTCGGAAGCCCAATCGAGCGAGTTGGCTGGACTGATCCATTCCGAAAATGACAGAACACTCTTTGAAGCCCTGAGAATCCAGTGCTCCGTCCTCTTCATCATTGCAAATCGCAAGCCAGCGTGCCTCGCTTTGCCCCGTCCCTTTTCGTCCTCGAGCCGCCGATATTGGTGTCCGAGTCGTCCAAGATGCTCGAGACGCCGCCTTGCCGCACCGCGCGGCTTTCACACAGCATTTTGCCTTCTGGACGGCGGGTACGCCAGTCGGCCGCCGATTGCTACAATCGGAGCTTTCAACACCTGCCGGCCAAAGCTTCGATGCCTCACTGGAAACGGGTAACAATCATTGGTGTCGGGTTGATCGGGGGTTCGATCGGATTGGCTCTGCGCCGTCGGCGATTGGCGGAGACGGTCGTGGGTGTTGGACCGAGGCAGGCAACATTGGATGTGGCCTTGGAGCTTGGAGCCATTGATGAAGCTGATCTTTCGCTTCAATCGGCGGCATCCGACGCCCAGTTGGTTCTCGCTTGCTCGCCAGTGCAATACATCGCCCCGCAGTTGATTGAGGCGGCAAAAGCCTGCAGCGAGCATGCTTTGCTGACGGATGTTGGGAGCACCAAGCACGAGATCGTTCAGACGTTGCAGTCGCTGCCCTCCTCGGTCCGTTTTTGCGGATCGCACCCATTGGCGGGAAGTGAGAAATCGGGTCCGAGTCATGCGGATGAACGACTCTTCGAAGGCCGAACAGTTGTGCTGACGCCAGTCGCCGAGACGGATCCGAGCGCGGTTGAGGAATTGACGGATTTTTGGAGCCAGCTTGGCGGTCAGGTTGTGATTCGCGAGCCTGCCGATCACGACCGAGCGTTGGCGGCGACGAGCCATTTGCCTCACGTGGTCGCCGCGGCCCTTGCGGCAGCGACTGACGAATCCGATTTGCCTCTCTCCGCAACGGGCTGGAGGGACACCACTCGAATCGCCGGCGGGGACGTGGAGCTGTGGCGCCAGATTCTCGCCGAGAACAGACACTGTTTGGGCCCGGCATTCGATCGCTTTGAGTCGATTCTTTCACAGTTTCGCATCGCGATCGAAAACGACGATCAAAACAAACTCGCCGATCTCTTGGAGCAAGGAAAACGAAACCGTGACGCTTTGGGAAGTTGATATCTATCCGGGACCGGGCCAACCCGATCTCGCGGCCAAGTCAATCTCAGCCGACGCAGCTGACATGGGACTTTGCGAACAACTGAAATTGGCATCTGCAAGAGGGTTCCTCGTGCAGGGCGATCTCGATGAGTCGCAGATCGCGAAACTAAGCGAGGAATTGTTCGCTGACCAGGTTGTCGAGCGAACGGTGGCCGCCGCCGCCGGGGATCCTCAATTGGCTGTCCCGCCTAACGGTGAGGCCCAATTAGTCTACGTGTTGCCCAAGCCCGGGGTGATGGACCCTGTAGCTCAAAGCGCGCAAAAAGCGATCGACGATCTCGGCCTGGCCGCCGACTCAGTTCGCACCTTCAAGAAGTATTGGCTCGGCGGCGTCGATTCCGATCAACTTGGCCAACTCTGCCGACGCGTGCTCGCCAACGACTCCATCGAGCAAGTCGTGGTGGGGCCGTTGCCGTTCAATGAATTGCAAGTCGGAGAGGCTTACGAGTTCGAAAAGATCATCGTTGAGATTCGCGAGCTTGATGATGCGGGGCTGGAAAAACTCAGCCGCGACGGTCAACTCTATCTGACGCTCGTCGAGATGCAGACGATCCAGCAACACTTTCAAAAACTGGGCCGTGATCCAACGGATGCCGAATTGGAATCGGTGGCTCAGACTTGGAGCGAGCATTGCAGCCACAAGACATTGGCGGGTCGAATCGCATATCGGGACGATCGCGGCGAGCGTCGATTTGAAAACATGCTCAAGGAGACGATCTTTGAGGCGACTCAAAAGATTCGCGCCGAGTTGGGCGACGACGATTGGTGTGTGAGCGTCTTTCGAGATAACGCCGGCGTGGTCAAGTTCGACGACGAGCACAATGTCGTCTTCAAAGTAGAGACTCACAACCATCCGTCGGCTCTGGAACCTTATGGCGGCGCCAACACGGGCATCGGCGGCGTCATTCGAGACCCGCTCGGCACGGGCATGGGCGCCAAGCCGATTTGCAATACCGACGTCTTCTGCTTTGCACCGCCGGACACGCCGAGCGACGAGATTCCGGAAGGCGTCTTGCATCCTCGCCGCGTCATGAAGGGCGTTGTCTCCGGCGTGCGAGACTACGGCAACCGAATGGGGATTCCGACAGTCAACGGTGCGCTCTATTTTGACAAGCGTTACCTGGGCAACCCACTGGTTTATTGCGGCAACGTTGGCTTGCTGCCCGTCGACAAAACGGAGAAGGAGCCACAGCCGAACGATTTGATCGTGGCTCTCGGAGGCCGAACGGGCCGCGACGGAATTCACGGGGCCACGTTTAGCTCGGCGGAGCTAACCAGCGAAAGCGAGAGTCTCTCGGGCGGCGCGGTTCAGATCGGCAACGCCATTACCGAAAAGATGTTGCTCGATGTTTTGCTCGAAGCACGCGACAAGAATCTGTATACCGCGGTGACCGATTGCGGTGCCGGCGGGTTTTCCTCCGCGGTCGGTGAGATGGGCGAAGAGATCGGCGCCGAAGTTTGGCTCGACAAAGCTCCGCTCAAATATGACGGCTTGAACTACGCGGAGATCTGGATCTCGGAAGCGCAGGAACGCATGGTGCTGTCGGTCCCGCCGGAGAAGTGGGAAGCGTTTCGCGATCTCTGCGCGGCTGAGGATGTCGAGGCCACAGTGATCGGCCAGTTCACTCCGACCAACCGGCTCAAGCTGGTTTACCACGGAGAAGAAGTCGCTGATCTCAGTATGGATTTCCTTCACAATGGTCGCCCGCCGATTGTTCGCGACGCCCACTATGAACCAGTCGAGCAGACGCCGCTAACACCTCCGCAGAACGAACTGTCGCACTCCGATGCATTGCTCGCCATCTTGGGCTCGCTCAACGTTTGCAGCAAAGAGTGGGTGATTCGCCAGTACGATCACGAGGTGCAAGGCGGAAGCGCGATCAAGCCTCTGGTTGGAGTCGAAAATGATGGGCCCGGCGATGCGGCGGTGGTTCGCCCTGTGCTCGGATCGCGTCGCGCGTTGGCGATCAGCTGCGGCATGAATCCCAACTACGGCGAACTCGACACGTACAGCATGGCGGCGTCGGCCATCGATGAGGCGATTCGGAATTGTATCGCGGTGGGCGCCGATCCGAATCGAATCGCCATCCTCGACAATTTCTGTTGGGGATACACCGATCGGCCGAGCACGCTTGGTTCGTTGGTTCGCGCCGCACTGGCGTGCCACGACGTGGCGGTTGATTTCAAGACGCCGTTCATCAGCGGCAAAGACAGTCTAAACAACGAATTTAGCTACGAGACCGATACCGGCAAGCAGACGATTGCGATTCCTCCGTCGTTGTTAATCAGCGCGATGGGACAAGTCGAAGACGTCGGGCGATGTGTCACGATGGACTTGAAGGGCTCGGGCAATCTGCTTTACCAAGTCGGTTTGACGCGATCTGAAATGGGCGGTTCACACTACGGACAGGTCACGGGCACCAATGGCGGTGCGCCTCCCGTTCTCGATACGCTCTCGGCTAAAACGTCTTACGAGCGATTGCACCAAGCGATTGCAACCGGTTTGGTCCGATCCTGCCACGACCTAAGCGAAGGCGGTCTGGCCGTCGCCGCCGCGGAGATGGCGTTTGCCGGCGGATTTGGCGCAGAGATCGATCTGTCTCAGGTTCCCTATCAACCAGACACGGAGCCCCGAGCAGATGAGCTTGTCGAGTTGTTGTTCGCGGAATCCAACTCACGACTCCTTTGCGAGGTGGCGCGTGAGAACGCTGCGGAATTCGAAGCGACGATGTCCGATTCCCATTGGGCTCGCGTTGGGCAAACGACCGAAGCGGCCGTCGTTGTGTTCCGCGCTGATGGCGAAAACGAACCTGCAATCGAATTGCCGCTGGAGCAGTTGAAAGAGACATGGCAGGCACCGTTGCGGTGGTAACGCAAAAGCGTCCTTGTTGCTTCGGCGGAACGAATGCCGGATGAAAGACCACCAAGTCACTCAATGGAAACTCAGCTCAAAGGCTTAAGAAAGGCACGCTAGACATGGCGACACCGAGGGTACTGGTTCTGCGAGCACCGGGCGCGAATTGCGATGAGGAGACGTCTTTCGCATTTGAGCAAGCGGGCGGCAATCCCGATCGCGTTCACATCAACCGCTTGCTCGAGAATCCGTCGTTGCCCGACGATTACCAAATACTTTGTATTCCTGGCGGGTTTACCTACGGTGACGATGTGGCCGCAGGCCGAATCCTCGCCAATCAGATACGCCTACATTTGTTTGAGGCGATCCAGAAATTCAAGGAATCTGGCAAGCTGATTCTGGGAATCTGCAACGGCTTTCAGGTTCTGCTCAAATCGGGATCGCTCTTGCCCGAAAGCAATGGTGCCCCTGTCACTCTCACCTGGAACGACTCGGGAAAGTTCGAGGATCGATGGGTGCGGTTGGCGGTGGACGGCGACAAATGCGTTTTCCTCAAAGGAGTTGAGTCGCTCTATCTGCCTGTGGCTCACGCCGAAGGCAAATTCGTAGCGCGCAATGACTCGACGCTGTCGTCCCTTGCTGATTCAAATCA
This sequence comes from uncultured Pirellulaceae bacterium, assembly GCA_964567745.1. GTDB lineage: Bacteria > Planctomycetota > Planctomycetia > Pirellulales > Pirellulaceae > CAZMNY01. The sequence continues at coordinate 168,037 of CAZMNY010000010.1, forward strand.
GCTGACGTTGCGATATGCGGCGCTAGGCAACGAATCGAACGGCTCGACGCCCTACCCCGACAACCCCAACGGCTCGGCGCTTGACGTGGCTGGAGTCTGCGATGAGACGGGCCGAGTCTTTGGGCTGATGCCCCATCCCGAGCGAAACATCGATCGAACACACCATCCGCGCTGGACACGGGGCGAAGGCGGCGAGCAAGGCGACGGAGCTCAGGTGTTCCAAAACGCGATCGAGTTCTTCGCGTAGAATTGTCAACAGAGAGTTGTCACTCGCAGCGTCGTCAACACAGAGTCGTCAACAGAGAGCCGTCAACAGAGCGCGAGCACTCGCGGGCCGGTATAACGGTCGTCCATATAAAAGCCGGCCGAGTGCCGACCTATATGGCTTTCTTTCGCTTGACGAGGTCGTCCAGCGAATTCCACCACCGGTCGATCTTGTCAAAGGTCGCATTGAGGTCGATGGGCGGAATCCCAACGACTGGCGTCGCTTTGGCGACGTCGGCTGAAAATCAGGGTGTCGATCCGGCGGTGCGCGGCGTCGCGTGCAGCCGACTGATCGGGGAATCCGGACAGGTAGATGTTTTGAGCGAGCGTATTGCTGGCGATCACCGCCGAAAACTGGGCTCGAGTCATTGTGACGCCCTGCTTGCGGCGCTGATAGACAATCTGAAAGCCCAGATATTCCTCTTCGGTCGCAACGAGATGGCTCGCGTGGGCGGAACTCGACGCCCGTTCACGTCTTTTTCCAAAGCGAATTGGATTGTCATCCCTCCGCTTATGCCCGCTGGCGTTTGATATCCCGCGCAAAACCATTGAACCGACTCGTAGGGAAGAGCGTGCCTGAAAATTGAGCGGACGCGACTATTCGCGTCTATTGAATTTTCGGCGACTCGGCGCTCTCTGCGGAAACCCTAGTCGGTTGTATCGGGATTTGGCGGTCCGCCAGGTGGCGGTTGCGCCGTTTGGGTCGGTCCCAATTCCTGTGTCGGTCCCGACTGCTGTTCGGTTTGCGACACCTCGCCTTGGCTGATTGGGAGCGGAGTGGAGATGGGATGATTACGGATTCCAAAGCCCCGCGAGCGACGGTGGGCGTCGTCGTGCGCCGACGCCGACCATGGACCTTCGGCCAATCGCACCCGATCGTATTCGAGCAGCGTGCCCTTGCTTTGATGAACCGCAGAGACGGCCAGATTGTAGTCGGCGACCGAGCGGAAATAGGCGCTGTTGGCTTCCGCCTGACGCTGCTGTGATTGGAGCAAGACATCGATGCCGATTCGACCAGCGTCAAACAGAGCTTGAATTGCTTCGACTTCGTACTGCGACGCGACGCGACGATTGAAGTTCGTCTTGATCAATTGATGTGTGCGACGAACGTCTCGAATTCCGCTGCTCAACTCATGGGCGACTCGCAACTGTTGCTCTTCCAGAATCGCGTTCTCTCGAACAAGCCTTAATTCAGCGTTTCGCACGGCTGTGGCCGCGCGGCGATATCCGACAGGCACAGTGAGTTCGAAGCCCATTTGCCATTCCTGGAAATCGCCGCCGGTCATGTTTTGATAAGCGTTGTCGGCACCACCTGGTCCACGCGGACCGATCAGGTCGTCGCCAAGCCCGTACCAACGATAGAGCCCGACTGCGTCGAGTCTCGGTAATAGATGGTTCTGCGAGGCAGTCAATTCGAGTTCGCGGCGTTTGACAATCCACTTCTGTTTCCGCAGTTCAACTCGGCGGTAGACTGCTTCATCCAATAGGTCGTTCCATTCAAAAAGGACTTCCGCAAGTATCGGTTCCACAGTCGGCCGGAGAATCTGACCGTCGTTCGGCGGCAGTCCGAGCATCAGACGCAGTTGTTCCTCTCGCGCGTAGAGTCCGGTCGGTCCGCTCAGGGCGACCTGCACTGCGGCCTCCAACGTGAAGAACTGAGCCCGAGCTTGCGCTTCGTTTTCGGCTTCGCCGCCCCGCAATCCAAGCCGAGCTCGTTCGGCAATGTTTCGCCACGTCGTCAACGCGCTTCGTCGCGCCGCGATACGCGACTCCAAATCGTGGTACGAAAAATAGAGATCCCAATACGCGCGTTCGACATCGGCAACAAGGTTGATGATTGCCGATTCGAAGTCGGCCAAGGCGACGTCGGTGTTGAGTCGAGCGATCAGGACGCCGTTGGCTGATCCGGGTTGTCCGTTGGGTCCCGCGATTCGGTTGAATTCAACACCTCCGCCTTGCAACAATGGTTGGCGCCATTCCGCTTCGTAGTCGATTTGATAGGCGCTCGGGAAGCGGTTGGATGGATTGTTGTTGTTTGTGTAGTTGACGTGATGACGGAGGGCGAAGCGAGAGCCGGTGGCCGTCGTCTTGTTCACCTCGCCAACAAACGTGCTTCCCTTTTGCTGGAAAGTCGGCAGGAAAAGACCGGGAAAGGTCTGGTTGATGGGCCGTTCGCTGTGGTTGAAATTCAGCGTGCTCGTCAACTGGGCGTCAAACGCGCTCAGTGCGGCCTCGACGCTTCCGCCCGGATCGCTTTCGGTCAGTCCAATGTCATAGATGCTCGCGGCGCCAGGCGTTTGCACAACCGTTCCGCCAAGCGTGCGAATGATGTCGTTCGAACCCAACGCCAAACGAATTGCCTCTTCCAGGCCAAGCGGTCGCGGAGTCAAGTCGTCTGGGTTTTCCAGAGTACGCGGAGCCGGAGCGGTAGCCAATTCGTCCGAGAGAATCGTGTCGACGTCGGGGTATTCAATCGATGTCGCATAGGGCTGAAAGTAAGGCCCCTCCATCCGCTGTGTCGTTTCTAACTGCCGCGCATCGTGAAAGGGCCCCGCACATCCGCAGGCGACGAGCAGGCCAATCAATGAAGTGATGACGACAACGCGGGGCATGAACAATCGCCTTGAGCCAACCAGAAGACGCATTCGCATCTTCGTTCGGATTAATCCAGCGTCCGATCTTGGCCGCTTCGGTGAAAGCACTTCCACGCGAGTCGCGTCGCCAAGTCGGTCCGTCAATCTCGCGAAGTGATTTCGCGGGATCTCTACTGCCATCGACCATCGACGCTTGATAACTAGAGCAATCCGCACAATTGAGTCAGATCTGAGAAGCGTTACCACCCGCAAACTCCGCCCAAACCTCCAGGCTTAAAGCGAGGCCTGAAAAGCCATGCTTTGCACCTGACCCAGGCGATCGAAAGCAGTGTGCAGACTGAATCGCCCGCGTTCGCTGGCTGATTCGAAAAGTCAGGCGCGAATCGGTTTTCTCGTCCAGCGCGACAGCTAAGGGACGACGAAGATGAGCCCCGTGGCGGTCATTGCTTCGGCGGCTGCGGCATCCCATCGCCAACGAGGGCGCTGCCACAACAGGGGAGCTGAGCTGCCGGGGCGATAGTGACCGAGAGTATGGAACCGAGTGCGGGGCGGGTCCAATTTCCATTTGTAGGCAAGCGCCGGTAGCGTTCCGAAGAATCGCCCTCCCGAAATCCATGGCTGAACGAAGGGGCCTCTCGCGTGGCCGTGCCGCTCGAGCATAACGTCCTCAAAATAGAGAGGGTAATGCCACAGACCGGACGCCGACCAATGGGCCGTCTGGCTGTTCCAGTCTTTCCTCGCCACGCTGTCTTCGTCTTCCGCTTTTTCGAAAACCGTCGCCGCGGCGTCGGGCGGCAGCAGCCCTTTGCTGTAACCGGTGTTCGGCATCTGCTGTCGTTGGCCGAGCATCGCTTTTCGCAATTGCGCCTCGGTATAGGGGATGCCCACTCGGGGTGGTGTCTTCTTTGCCGGAGGCACCTTGGCCGTCGGCTCAGGCTCCTGACCGTAGGCCAACGCAGCAGCCAACAGCAAAAGGCCCGCGAGAAGAGTCCACGTCATTGGTCGTTGCAAACAGATCATTCGTTTTCATCCCCCTAATTCCTACAATGTCGACGCTTTGCGGGACCCAACTGCAATCTTGTCCGTTGCTTCTTCACTCGCTGCTCACGTTGCAGCCCCTTCCCGGCCGCGCAAAAGTTCATTTTGCGACGAAGTGTCGTCGAATTGACATCTTTTCGCTTCGCTTCAGTGTTCCCAGCTTGTGACGTTGGACTTCAAGGGAAACTTGAGCCGAATTTCGCTCAATCGCTTGAATTCTCCAGAATTTCCTGGGTTTTCAGACAGTTTCATTGTCTGTGATTTAGGTGTTTTGGATGGCATGGGTTGCCGGTTTGGCCCTGGAAACTTCGGTTTGGCATTGGGTTCGCAAATTTGTTCAAGCATTCCCAATTCACCCTCGAGATCAGGAGAGACAAGATGACCCGTTCCCGCCTCATGCTTTCTGTGGCTGTCACAGCTCTGTCTTTGCCGCTCGCCGCATTCCCGTCGAGCCCAGGCTTTGCCCAGGGATTCAAGTTTTCGCCAACTCGGCGAGCCGGCAATTCGCGTCCGACCAGCCGCGTCACACGACCTGCGGTCGTCGGACAATCGAAATCGCCCTCGCGGGTTCGACCTGGCGTCTCCCTTGGCGGCTTCAAACCAATCGCCCGCCCCAAACCGCCGCGAACGATCGGCGGACAAGGCAAGTATCCTCGACCCGGCGTCACGGTACCCAGTTTCCCCGGCAAGCCCGGCGTGAAGTATCCTCGACCCGGCGTCACGATCCCCAGCTTTCCCAAGCCTGGTGCCACGTTCCCCAAACCGGGCGTTACGATTCCCAGTTTCCCCGGCAAACCGGGCGTCACGTTTCCAAAACCAGGTGCAACAGTACCGTTCTTCCCCGGCAAGCCGGGTCTGACACCTTTGTTCCCAGGCAAACCAGGCGCTGGCAACGGACTCAAGCCGGGCGTCATTGGCAAACTTGACGGACTGACGAAATTCGAAAACCTCGTTGGCAAGGTGCCTAACCAGAAGTTCACTCCGATCGGTCCGAGCAATCTCAAAGGACTTGGCTTGATCCACAAGGCCAAAGACCTGCAACTCAAATCGATCCAAGGCGTCAAAGCCAAGTCGTTTGCAATTCAGAAGCTGTCGTTGCATCCGGGTTGCCACTGGTGGGTCGATTTCTGCATCGGATGGCACTGGCACCACCACCACTGTCACTGGTGGGATTACTGCTACACGCCCGGCTACTGGCATTGCTGGACGCCGTGCCACTACCACGTCATTCACTGCCCGCCGGCAGTTGGCTACGTCAGCACGAGTTGGTACTTCGGGGTTGAATGCATGTTGATTCCCGACATGGCCTGTTACGGAATTCAAAAAGTGCAGCCGAACTCACCAGCCGCATTGGCAGGACTTCAGCCAGGCGACATGATCGTCAGCATCAACGGCCAGAGCATTGCTGACGAATCGGTGTTGCAACGACAGATCCAGTCGTCCGCTGGACTCTTGCAACTGGGCGTTGTCCGAAACGGCGCCACCGATCCTGTCCGAGTCGATGTGGCTCTTCGACAACTGCGAGCCCTGTCGTACTAAGCGATAGGCAACTTGGACTGCGTGCCGCAATTGGCAAACGACAAACGCAGTCGAATAACACAACGCGAATGCCGGATCGTCCGGCGTTCGCGTTTTTTCTTGCGCGCCGTTGGCCCGTGGCTGGGGCTTGCAGCGCTTCCAGCCGCGTGGCTCTGAAAGGTACGAGAGGTGATTTGCACTGGTCAATGGCGTGCCGTGGGTGCATACCAAGGAACAATACTGCGGCAGGATGCCCCAGCCAGGATTTCTTGCCAGGTGGCTCTTGACTGCTGGGTGACGGCATTTTTCACCATCTATGCCTGGCACCAAGACGAACAGCTATCGGACGAAACAAGGGGTAGATAAGATGGGTAAGTAGTAGGGAGATGTCGGTCAGGCAGCCTATTTTGGGCTCGGCGTGGTCGGCTCAGGCGTTGAACGACTAGCGTTCCGAATAACTCCCAGTTTCAACCACTGTCGTTCAACAGAAAAGCGTCCATGTTTGGCTTCTTTCGCCGCGCCGCTCCGGCCGAAGTTTTCGACAGCAGTTCGCCGCCATATGGCGGCCGTCTGTCGTTAATGGTCGTTCTTGTCGCACTGTCGTCCGCGGCACTTTGGTGCTTCGGAATCCGGCAGCAACAGATTCTCGACGCGGTCGAGCAAGGCGCGGCCGTGATCGAAGAACGCACGATCGGCGACGTCGAGCAGGACGAGATTCGCGAGTCGATCCAGACTCAGCGACAGTCGATCCCCTTTTGGTCAACACTGGCGATTTTAGGCGACTTGGTCATCGAGCCGATGGCGCCCGTGTTTCGGGCTCTGGTGCTGACGATCGCCTTCTCTTCCTTCGCCGCCCTGTTTGGCCGGCCTGTCGCGTACGGGGTGGCGCTTGCCGACAACGTCACGTGGCAGTGGTTTTGGGTCGCCGGCGTCGTCTTGGACTCGATGCTGAAAATCGTGGTTTCGCCCGCTGCCGCGAATTCGCTGCTCGTCTTCCTGCCGGCAAAAGAGTACCCGGCGAACACGGTGATCACTTTGGCCGCAGTGAATCCACTCGCCATTTGCGGTTGGCTCGTCGTCGCCTGGGCGGCCTGGAAAAGAAAACAAGTTAACTGGTTTCTCGCGTTGTTCATTGTTCTCGTGCTCGCCCTCACGGAAGCATCGATACGAGGAAGTTTGCTCGCGACGATGGGTGCCCTCGTTCGATTGACCATCGTCCAACAATAGCGAGCCGTCCAGTGACGGTCACAATAGCGCCGACAGATGAAACAACAATTCCTCAAACACTCAATCCCGCCTTCGCCGAATTGGCGGTGTGGCTCTCCTAGAAAGTGAGAACGAGATGCGGCGAACTCTGCTCATTCTGATCGTCATTGCTGTCATAGGCGGCGGCGTGGTGGTGGCTAACATCAGTTGCGACCCCAAGGCCTATGGCATCAATTGGCAGATCAAAATCCCGATCGCCAAAAAGAAGGTCGAATTCGGTTCGCCCAGCTCGTCGACCGTTGTGCAGACCATTACGGCGCCTGGCGTGATCGAGTTGGTGGAGCAGGCGGACATCGCCCCGGAGACGATGGGCCAAGTGCTCGCCGTTCACGTTGAGCGAGGTGATCGAGTCAAAAAGGGACAGTTGTTGTTGGAGTTGGATGATTCAAACGCCCAAGCACAACTTGATTCCATCGACGCGAGGATTGAACGGCTCAAAGGCGGCATTGAATCGGCCGAGGCCGATATGGAGAAGGCGATTCGAGACAGTCAGGGATTTCGCAGCCTCGCCGACCGAGGGTTCTCGACGCCGACCGAGGTTGCGGACGCGCAAACGCTATTGGCCAAATCAACCGCCTCGTTGGCGATGAGTCGCTTTGATCTAAAGGAAGCTCAAGCGAGCCGTAAAGCCAACCTCGAAGCGCTGAGCAATACAAGAATTCTCGCGCCCATCGAAGGCGTCGTGATTGACATGGATGTGGAAGTGGGCGAGATCGTGATCGCGGGCACAACCAATTTGCCGGGAAGCATTCTGCTGACGGTGGGCGACATTGACCGCAAGCAAGTTCGAGCCGATGTGGATGAGACCGACGTGTCGCTCGTCGGCTCGGACCAGAAGGTGGAGATCTTCTTGCAGTCCGATCAAGAACAAACGCTCGAAGGTAAAGTTGAGTTGGTGGCGCCGACCGGAAAGAAAGAGGGCGAGGTGGTTAGTTTCGAGACCATCGTGGCCATCGAAGGCCAGCAACCTCAATTGCGTCCTGGGATGACTGCGACGTTGGAGATTGAGGTCAAGCGACGCGAAAACGTGCTCACAGTTCCCGTTCAAGCTGTGGTGAATCGACGGCTCAAAGATCTGCCTGCCAACGAGCTGTTTCGCGAGTGGGCCAAACGCCAAACGAAAGGGCCCGGCGAGACGGAGGATGACATCCGCGCACGATTCGTGCCTGTCGTGTTCGTCAAAGATGGCAAGATCGCTCGTGCTCGTCCTGTCGAAATCGGCATCAGCGACATGGATCGGATCGAAGTGAAAAGCGGACTCGAAAAGGATGACCAACTTGTCATCGGTCCCTTCCGAGCGCTCGACGAAATGAAGGATGGCACGCCTGTCGAGTTGCTCACCGAAAAAGACAAGAACGTAGGGAAGAAGCCATGAGCGACGAACCGCTCATCAGAATCGAAGGCGTCACCAAGGTGTACGACATGGGGGTGGAGAAAGTCCACGCCTTGCGCGGCGTCGATCTGGAAATCCAGCCAAACGAATACGTGGCGATCATGGGCTCGTCCGGCTCCGGCAAATCGACTCTGCTCAATATTCTCGGTCTGCTCGACGTACCGACTGCCGGCAAGTACGTCTTGGATGGCAAAGACGTCGCAAAGATATCGCAGTCGGCGCAGTCGCAAGTTCGCGGGCGGAAGATCGGGTTCGTGTTTCAGACGTTTGAGCTCTTGCCCCGACAGACGTCTCTGAGAAACGTCGAACTGCCTTTGGTCTACACACGCGTCAACAATCGCAGGCAGCGAGCCAAAGATGCGATGGCTCGAGTCGGACTGGCGGACCGCATGTACCACCGCCCGAACCAAATGTCGGGTGGTCAGCGGCAACGAGTCGCGATCGCTCGGGCGCTTGCGCAGCATCCCTCGCTTCTACTTGCCGACGAACCGACGGGAAACTTGGATTCAACGACAGGTGCGGAGATCATGGAGTTGTTCCAGACGCTTCATGATGAAGGTCAGACGATCATCATCGTCACCCACGAAAAAGAGGTCGCGGGACACTGCGACCGAATCGTCTCCATTCGCGACGGCATGATCGAATCGGATCAGCGTTCAGCCCGAAAGGATGCGGGAGCCACTTCCTGAGAAAATGATGCTCGTATTCAGCAACATGTTCAACGCGTTTGAACAGATTATCGCCCACAAAATGCGGTCGGTTCTCACGGTGCTCGGCATCGTGATTGCAGTGACGTCGACGATCATCGTGGTCAGCATTGTGCAAGGGTTCACTACCTACGTATCCAACATCATTCAAGGCCAGGGCACGAACGCGATGTTCATCATGCCCGATCGCCCGCCGGGTGCCGCTGGACGGAAACTGGGCCGAGTTGAATTGGATATCCGGGACATTGAGGCGATCGACCGAGAATGTTCGTCTGTAATTCGAGTTTCTCCTCTTGTGATGCAAGCGGCCCAATTGCAATTCGAGGGAACGGAATTCAACGTGCAGATCGAAGCCGGCTCGCCCGCCTATCATGTTATTCGCAACTACCCCGTCGATTCCGGAAGAGAATTGGCGGATGGAGACATTCTTAACAGCCAGCAAGTCTGCGTCGTCGGTCGTGAAATCTTGAAGAAACTGAGTATCGATGAGGATCTGATTGGCAAGTCGATCTTTCTCGGCGGCCGCCGATACTATGTGATCGGCGTGCTCAAGGGCAAAGGGAGTTTCTTTGGTCAGAGTCTCGACAACGTCGTCGTAATGCCGTACACCACCGCGCTGAAAGCCTATCCCGCGTCGCGACGTCGATTGGTCGCTACAGCTCAAATCAACTCGTCCGGAGAGGTGGCGGAAGCGAAGGCTCAGGTGACAAGCTTGCTGAGGCGGCGACACAATCTGGGCCCGTCATTGCCAAACGATTTTCGAATTCAAACTCAGGACGAATTCTTGCAGGTCTTCACGAACATGAGCCGCATCGCGACGGCCGTGCTCGCCGGAATCGTGGGAATCTCGTTGCTTGTCGGCGGTATCGGCGTGATGAATGTGATGCTCGTCAGCGTCACTGAGCGGACTCGTGAGATCGGCCTTCGCAAAGCGGTCGGCGCTCGACGACGCGACATCCTGATTCAGTTTTTGACCGAATCGATGACGCTTAGCTTGCTCGGCGGCGGAATGGGGATCGGACTTGGCTACGGTTTGAGCGCATTGGCGAGTCTGCACCCGCAGATGATCGATGTGGTCGTCCCGTTCTGGGTCGTCATGCTCGGCTTTGGGATCTCAGCCGGCACTGGAGTTATCTTCGGCATGATCCCGGCAATCAAGGCCGCTCTGCTCAATCCGATCGATGCGCTGCGCCACGAATAGGCGAACCCGTGCGGCGGCGAGCAGAGACTGGCGCGCGAGCAGCGCTGTTCAAGGCGCGACACGAGTGGGGCGATGCAGGTCGAAAAGCCGTTCAGTCCGCGAGCAATTGGTGCAAGTGGAAATGGTGTTTGCCCAACTTGCCTCCGTAGTTTCCCGCAGTGATCGCTACGACACCGTCGTCGGCGGCCGCTTCGATGCCGACGACCATCGCCTTGGCCACCGCGTCGAACGACACGCCGTCGATGACGATTTCGTAGACACAATTGGCGTCGGCGTGAAGCTGGCTCTCAACTCGGCCACGGAGCGTCGGGCAATAGGCATCGGACGTCGACGCGGGAAGGCCTTTGTATCTTGAGCCGACTTTACTGCCACTACGTGCAACTCCGCCCGGAAACGGCGCGATAATATCTTGGCAAGCTCGAACCGCTTCGGCTGCGCGGCGAGCAGCGGCGAGTGCGGCGCTCTTGCTCTCCCCTTGAAGAATGAAGTTGCCGCCAGCCACACCCTTGCCAACCCCGAAACTCTCTTCGATAACAAACTCGCCGTCCATCACCGGGATCCGCCAGTAACGAACGCCGGCAACCTGTTTGCTCTTTTGAAAGCCGTCGCCAAAGTAGCGAATCTGTTTTCCCAACGGCGCTCGCGTCTCGGAATCGGGCAGTCCGTCAAATACGGCCGTTGTCGGGCACGTCATCACGCATTGACCGACTCGATTGGCGACCGCCTTTTGAAGCGCCTTCTTCGAGAATCCGAAGGCCAGCACGAATGCGCCTGGTCGACCGTCGGGCGTCTCCGTCGCTGTGGCCATTCGGTCGAGCCCGCACTCGGCGTCGCAAGCGATCACCGATGCGCTGTAGCCGGAGAACTCGCGGATAGCGTGGTCCAGCCAATAATCATCGGCCGCTGTCAGCAGCAATCGCGCGAACCGCATGTCAAACGCTTCGGCGAACGTGTCGACGATCTCGGTGTCGCCGATCGTCAACTTGGCGACGTTTTCATTCGACGTCAACAATTCGCCCTGTCCCGCGTCGCCTTCGGTTTGAGAAATGCCGTTGTCACTTTGCATGTTTCACTCTCTCGGCGATCAACCTCTGGTCATTCTCGCGATTGCCGTACCGGTCCGCACCACGCATCAAGCAACGCCGCTCTTATGATGACGTGGCTCGACCTGTTTGCCAATGCGGCAGACCTGCAACGAATATATTGATTCGACCGGGCGCGATTGGACCGATTGTTCCAACCAATCCGTGTCGGCTTCCTTGATTTTGACCCGTTCGCATTTGCGACGTATATCAAGGCATAGGATTCCGCAAACACCGAATACGCCCAAATCCGAATCCAAAACTTGAGCCGCAATGCCGCCAAGCTCCGACCGCAATGAACCCGTTCGATCCAACTCGGACACCGATCGGGTATCGGATGTCGAACTCTTAGAGATTCGTCTGGACGATGATCTGCAGAGACTCGAGGCGAAGATCGACGCGGCGTTCGACGATCTGGAGCGGCAGAAGGGCGAGCTCGATCGGCGGGGATCGGAGCTAGAAAAGCGATCGCATCTCGTCGCATTACGCGAATCCAAGACTCGCTTGCAACGTCGCCGGATTGCCGAGGAGCTGCGAGCCAAACGAGCGGAACTCGCCTCGCTTCTAAACGATTCGCATGACCCCGTGGCGGACTCCGCCGAGTTGCTGGCGTCGCGTCAGCAGTGCGAAGATTTGGCTCGCGAACTGAAACTGCAGCGCGAGCTGGCGGGTGAAGCCTTGAACGCGGCGGCAAGTATGGAAGGTCCGCAGCCATCGCATTCCGATGTCGATTCGCAACGGTTGATCGAGCAGCTCCAGAGCGATTTGGAGTCCGTTCGTTCCGAGGCCGAACATTGGCAGGCCGAAAACGCACGCTTATTCGATCAGCGAGACTCCGCGGAAGAGGCGGGGCAAGCCGAGATAGATCGTCTCACATTGCAACTTGAATCGCTCGCCAAAGAATGTTCGCGAGCAGAGCAAGCTAGCTCATCCGTTAAGGCAGGTGGGCCGTTGCCGGAAACTGAAGGGCCGCCCGAAGTTTCAAGCAACTTCGACTGGGAGGCTCAAAAACGCCTGTTGATGCAGGAAATGGGCGACAAGAACGGAACCGTTCAGCAATCTATTCAGGCGGTCGAACGCTCTCGTGTTGTGATTGAATCCGGGGTTGCCGTGAGTGCGGATGAGGTCGAGATGTTGCGTGAGCAGCTGAGTTCTCTGATGAACGCGATCGCCTCGGCGTTTGGCGAGACGGCAGAGGGATTCGACTTTGCGGCGACATTGGAAGCCGAACGCGAAAAGGTTCGAGAGCTTCAACAGCAATGGTACGATAAGCTGCGCGAGTCGGAATTGGAAATCTCCGTGGAACGCGCCAAGCTCGCCCGTGAAACCGTCAAGTTAGACGAAGCCATGCGCATTCTTGAAGAGAAGAAGCTATGCGGGCTCAATGCGCCAGAGGAGGAGGATTCCACCGAGAAGCCTGCCTCTCGCGGCCGATGGCTCGCTCGTCTCGGGCTCTCTGACAAAGATGAGTAGCTGCCGAACCGCTCTCGAGAAATGGCCGAAAAGCACCTGAGTTGTTGCTGAGTTGCTACCCTTTCGCTCTTTTACTCCGCTCCACTACTACGATTGCGTGAAACTGCCGCAATCTAAGCGTCGTCGATTAGCTGCGTTTCGTCGCCCTCGAATTGCTTCAAGGTGCCTCGAATTCAAGTACAATCGTCCTGTGATTTGGTTGAATCGTGGAGACGGGAGGTTGCTCGATGCTTTCGCTGACAGGTCGCGGAGAATCGCACACGTGCAATGGATTGACGCGCCGAGATTTCATGCAAGTCGGAACGCTGGGCGCGCTGGGGTTCGGTTTGCCTCAATATCTTGCGGCCAAAGAAGCGAACGGCGTCAAGGGCGAGCATGACGATCGCGCCGCGATCATGATCTTTAATCTGGGAGCGCCGAGTCATCTCGATACGTTCGACATGAAGCCGGAGGCGCCGGCCGAAATTCGCGGCCCGTTTAAACCGATTCAAACCGCCTCTCCGGAATTTCAACTCTCCGAGCTGTTGCCGCTGCACGCGAAAGTTGCCGACAAGTTTTCCTTGGTCCGTAGCGCGTACCACAACGGCGCTGCCGTTCACGACGCCGGTTGGCAGATGATGCAAACCGGCCGTCTGTTCACCGGCGGCGTCGACACTCCGCATATTGGTTCGGCCGTCTCCTATTTGCGAGGCCGCAAGACCGACCTTCCGCCACACGTCGTGCTTCCCGAAACGATGGGTCGCGGCGGTGGCAATCTTCCCAATGGTCAAGCGGGCGGATTTCTCGGCAAGGCTCACGATCCGTTCGCCTTAATGGCTGACCCTTCCAAGCCAAAATTCAAAGTGCCCGACTTGCTTCCGCCGCCCGACCTCGGACAGGCGAGGCTCGATCGCCGGCGGCGGATGCGAGATATCGTGGATCAGACGGTGAAGAATTTCGAGGCGACGGAAAACGCGAAGTTGCTCGATGGCAACTTTCAAGCCGCCTATCGCTTGATGACGAGCACCCAGGCGCGTGAGGCTTTCGATCTGAGCAAGGAAACAAAGAAAGTTCGCGAACGATACGGCATGACTCGCTTTGGCCAGTGTTGCTTGCTCGCTCGACGCCTGATCGAATCCGGAGTCCGCTTTGTTACGATCAACACGTTCCTGACCGTGTTCGATGAAATCACTTGGGACATCCACGGCTCAAAACCGTTTACCTCGATCGAGGGAATGAAGAATATCGTCGCGCCGATGTATGACCAGGCTTACAGCGCCCTGATCGAAGACCTCTTTGACCGCGGCATGTTGGGCAAGACGCTCGTCTGTAACCTGGCCGAATTCGGGCGAACGCCGCGAGTCAATCCGGCCGGCGGTCGCGACCACTGGCCTCAATGTTTTTCAGTTTACTTCGCGGGCGGCGGCATTCGCGGCGGCCAGGCTGTCGGTGCGAGCGACCCGATCGGCGGAGTGCCGGCGGATCGCCCGACCGGACCAGCCGAGGTGGCGGCAACCATATTCAAGTCACTCGGATTCGATCTGGAAACGCATTTACCCGGTCCGGCAGGCAGGCCCTACCCGCTTGTTGATTTCGGCACCCATGAAGTCAAAGAGCTCTTTTGATCTCGCACTTGCCCCCGCCGCCCACCCTCCCCCCCACCCCCGGACCAACCCCCGCCCCCCACAC
>CAZMNY010000011.1:0-170244 GCA_964567745.1 uncultured Pirellulaceae bacterium
GCAGTTGGGTTGCGGAAAATTGCGGTGCGCAAAAGTCGCTGGTCCAGTACACCACGGACATCCCCTACGCAATTCAGTTCTCCGAATGGAGAAGAATGCACCAAGAATACGCCATGAAATGTCACTTCAAGGCAAGAGGATCGCCAAGAGCTAAATTATGAAATACGACTGTAGTACTAGGATTCGTCCGTCAAAGCACTTAGCCTGTTCTGCCACAAATCTCGAATAAGATTCATTTTACGACCGACCGACCGAACCGAAATACTCAGATCACGAGCGATCTCCTCATGTTCGTACCCCTGCAGCTTCAGTAAGGCGATTTTCTTCAGCTTATCATCCTCCAGAATTTCAAGCAGATGATCTACCTCTTCGATTCGAATAATTTCATCGGCAACAGAAACCCGCTGGTCCGGCAATCCATCCAGTCCGGGAGTGATGGAGTCCTGATCAGGACTGATGAAAATTGAATCTCCCCTGACATTTCCTGCACCCCGTTTCTGAGCCTGAAACCGACGCAGATGTTTAGCGAGTTTTTGTTTTGTCAGCATCCCGAGAATCTGCCAGAGATCGTTAGTGTCGTTGAGTTTCCTGAATCGGTCACCCTGACGCATCCCACCTATGAATGAATTGAGCACACTTTGTGCCACATCGTCTTCATCGGTATGTCGACGCAGGCCATGTGGCAGTCGTTTTGAAATGCGTCTCTTAAGCCGGCCCATGGACGCGGTCACCACTTCGGTCATGGCATCCTCATCACCCGCCACGACTCTCTTCAGTAACTCCTGCTGAGCATCGCCCATGTCCGAATCAGCTTCCGATCTACTTGTCATTTTGCCTCCCGGGAAACCAGCACTGCTGAAGATCTTTTACGTGCCGGCCATAATATCGCAATATTGGCCAAGTTACACGGGCCTTTTTCCCGCCGCAGCTTCGATCGAATTGACGTTATCTGCGCGGTGAATGAGTTTGTCTATATCCGGGCCTTCACCGGACTTTCAGTGTACCTCGAAGTCATCGCAGAATGTGTGAACGTCGTGGGGCATAGACGCCATCGGTCCGCGTGAAAGAACTGTCCGAGTGCCTGAGCTTACCGGGGAGGACGGAGTCCCCCTCCAGTAAAGGACTGATAATTGTGCTTTTTCTGCCGAACGTGTCCGGTGAGTGGGGCTTTCTTCCCGTGAAAAGGACAGCCGAGGACCAATCGGCTGCCTTTTCAGTTTTCAGGACTTCAAGACACGAGGACAGAACAATGATCAACAACAAGAATCTTCGACGAAGAACACTGCAAATCGCCTTGCTTTGTGTTCTGGTGAGTCACTTTGCAAGATTGAGTCCCGCTGCAGCCCGGACTTCGAAGGCGACGGTCCTGTATCAACAGGTGGTTGATTCGACCGTATGGATTTTGAATCCCGCAGAGGAGTGCAGTGGAACGGGTTGGATTATTGATGCGGAAAAAGGGCTCGTTGTCACCAACCATCATGTGGTGGGGACTGCTGTAGATGTACACGTCTGCTTTCCTCAGCAGGATGAGTCAGGCAGATATATCAGCAGCCGTGAGTTTTATCTGAACAATCAGCAGAGTCGCCGGACCGGTACTGTGATTGCGAGTGATCCCGTTCGTGACCTCGCAGTTGTTCAGATTCAGGATTTTCCCAACACCAGGCTCAGCCTTCCACTGGCAGCTGAGAGTGCGTCGCCCGGAGAGTCGATCATTTCTGTAGGAAATCCAGGAGTGAGCGGAGGCCTGTGGGTATTTACTCGAGGAGAAGTTCGAATTGTATATGAACAGACAGGCTATCGTGTTGAAGGGCCTGTGGAGTACCGAGTGCTGGAATCCTCATCAGCGATCAACTCTGGGGACAGCGGCGGTCCGGCAGTGAATGAGGATGGTGAGATTATCGGTGTTTCAGCTGCATACCGAAAAGATGGACGACTTGTCAGTCACTTCGTCGATGTAACGACACTTCAGAAATTTATGCAGGAAGTGAACGATCTTGTTGGTCCAACTTCAGCCGCACAGTTTGTTGAGCGAGGCTCGCTGCACCAGGCCGCAAAACGTTTTGGAAGTGCAATGGCTGATTACAACAAGGCGTTGCGCCTGCAGCCGAAAAACAGCGACGCTCTGGCAGGCCGAGGTACCTGCTTCAGCCGAACGGGTGACCTTGTGTCTGCCCGTGCTGATTTTGAAGAAGCACTGAAAGTCGACCAGCAGAATGTTCAAGCCTGCATTGGCCTCGCGCGACTTGTTGAAGGTTCCGACAAAGATCGTGCCATCAGTCTGGTGACTAATGCGATTCGCTCTCCGCAGTCCCCCGCGACGATGTGCATTCTGTTCGCAATGCGTGGGAAGTACTTTTTTGACAAGAACGATCTACAGAACTCACTCAGCGACCTGAATCGTGCGACGGAGATCACCCCGCTGATTCACGAAGCATGGAACGTGAAAGGGCAGATTTGTCTGATTCTCAAGAAGTACGAGGCTGCGGAAAAGCTGTTCGGTTATGCGATTGATGCTGCTGTCAAACTGGACGTCGCCCAGAACCACTCAGATTACTTTTACTATCGGGCACTTGCTCTCTACGTACTTGGTAAGACTGCGGACGCATGGAAAAACATTCAGCTAGCGATGAAACTCAGCCAACCCAATGCCGGCTACTACTTTCTTGCCGGCAAGATTGCTGAGGCCAATGGAGATAAGGAAAGCAGTAATATATTCTTGGCGGCTGCTGAAAATCTGGATCCGGAAAACTATTCTCAAACACCAGTCGTCAGTGGCAGCTGGTCGACCTCTGCTCGCAGCAACCGCGGAACTTATCGGATCAGACGGGGATCAATAAAGCGGCGGCGATAAAGGTTGAAAAGGAAGCCGTTGTCGAAGAATTCCAACTTGCGGATGATGGGACTTATCGCAAGGAGTGGTTTAACTCCCGAGGTCAGCGAGTGTGGTCAGAATCAGGAACTTACGAAATCAATGGCACCCAGTTGATTTGCAAAGGCCGATCCGGTTCTGGCAAAAGTGCCGATGAGGTCTGCGAGTTTACTGTCGATACTGATGGAACGACGATGCATCTGAAAGTGCTGCAGACAAATTCACGCTATCGAATCAACAACAGCTATCGCTTTGAGCGTTCTGCAGCGTGACTGTGGTTGTCTGAAACCCTTGAAAACCGAAGCCGCAGGACTGTCCATCCTGCGGCTTTTTTCTTGTACCCACCGCGATTCTCTGTCGAACAGGCGAACCTCAGCCGTCAGCATTCCATTCCTGATTGAGCATGACCAGACACGCCAAATCAGGTCCATCAGCATCCTGACTCGTTTCTGCCGTGTCTGAAATCCCCCAATCCCGCGACTCGTTGGCTGCGTTCAAGGCGATCAAGTCAAACTTTACAGCGTCGGTTTCAATGGCCAGGACGACGGCGGATTCATGGACATGAATCAAAAGGACGACATTTCGGCGGCATCCAAGCATTCGGACTTTGCGTTGGCCGAATAAACAGGTATCGCTCTCCTTCAGTCGACTGAATGAGGCACATCACGACCGGCCTCATTCCAATGAGTCTTTGTCGCAGGGGTAACCGGCGTCCCTACCGCGACGCAGCAGTGTCACCGCAGGCTGCCGGGCGACATCGCTGTTCTGACAGGTCTCTGCCTGGTTCCCCTTTTTGTCTGATGGTGCACGACAGACAGCAACCTTCCCAAATTATTTCTTTTTGTGCAATTTGCTGTCCGACCAGCAAAACGTTCTGCCGTGAAGCTTACAGGGCCGAACGAACGGTCTTTTTCTGCTGGCGAAAGTTTATTCTCGGACGCGTGGTCCGGAATTCAAACGTCAGTGCTACTTGTTCCGGTAACGATTTGAGGAAACTAAACCATGAAGATCTTGTCCACTTGTTTTCAGGTATCTGCGATTGGGGTGTTTGCCGCGTGTGTTGCGCCACTGCACGCCGAATTGCCGCCGGGGGCGTACGAATCACTCAAGCAGGAAGCGAAGGAAGTTCTGCACATCGAAGTCGTCAACGTCTCGCGAGTGCGTGGAGGTAAGACACAGGCTTACTACCGCTGTCGTGCGCGGGTCACCAAAGTCGATCGCTCAGCTAAGGGCTATCGCATGGGCAGTATGATCATTTTTGACACGTGGTCTGTTGAACCCGCCGCGGGAGAAAACTTTGCGGGTCCTGCGATTCCACCAAAAATCTCAGCAGGCTGGTCCGGACGCGTATTCTTAAACCCCGCGGATCCTGATCCGACAGGTGCGGCAGTTGCGGATGCGGATGTGTTGCAGCTGGCAGCTTACGGTCGCAGCTTTGAACCGGACCGCAAAACACGGCGGCGTGAGGCGACCAAGGGGCAGGCCAGAAAGTTATTTGAACAAATGGAGCAGCGATTAAATCAGCCCCGGACGATTAAGTTCATCATCAGCGGCGAGTCTCGGGATGGTCGTTCCTTGACAACCATCACAACGGAACTGTGGCTGCGTCAGGGAAACAAGGTGAATCTGGAGGCAAAAGTCAGTCCCAAGGATTGGCTTTTTGGCGATAATTGGATGTTGATTTCTGACGGAAATAAAATACTGGTGAAAAGCGGAACCGTAGCGCAAGTAATCGATTCACCAAAACATCTGCGTAATCAACTGCTGTTCGACTTCGTGCGTATGGGCTGGATGTGGATGCTTAGAGCCGGGGGTGACGACACACAGCTGTCGCACAACCATATTCGTACTTCTGATTTTCGACTGGGTGCAAGAACACGCAACAATGGGCGTACCGTACAGGCGATTCACTATCGAGCTTATCTTGCAGAAGATAAGACAACCGTCGATATCGTCTTATACATTGATGCCGAAACCTTTTTGCCCGTCCGCCGAACAATTTCATCGGCGCGATTCGGCCGCGTTCAGGAACAGTATGAAATCCAGCTTGACCCAAAGGCGAAAGAGGGGCTCTTTGACCTGCCGGCCTAGGCCACTGTGACATCTTATCCGGCATCTTACACGCCGTGTCCGTCGGTCTTCGCTGCGGACGCGGCGTGGGGTTCCGATGCGTCGGTGTTCAATTTCGCTTTCAATGTCAACCCGTTTCAGTCTACCCGGCCTTTGCCTGCGAAGGAGCCCACTCCAGGATCGGTAAAACAGGTAAAACTTTGCGGCTGGTCTGTCCGCAGCAGGGAACGTTTTGCCGTGAGAGAAAGGGGGGGGACCCAAAAAAGGCAATTGGTCGTACTCTATGCCTATGCCTGACGATGCGGTCGCGTTAGCGACAAGAACGCCGTTCGAATTCTTCCTCCGGTCAGTCCTTCAAACGATCGCGTGGCGCTGGCCCGAAGTAGCAAAAACCGATACCTGTGTGCGTTCGTCGCTTAACTCATTTGGAGAAAACGTCATGGTCTATTCAGTAATACGACTTTTCTGCCTGATTCTCGTGCTGGTCTTTGGCTATTCCTTCGTGAGCACGATCAGCATGGCGGGAGGCTCACGGCTCGGGCTGCCCTTTGCCTTTTATACGACCTCCGTTTTGCCGCCGATTTCCGGTAGCGAAAGCAATGCTGCCCGTGTTGTTTCAAACTTTGATGGGATCATGCTGTTACTTGATCTCCTTTGCTTTCTGTTGTTCTCTGCCATGATCATTGTCGTGAGAGAACGGCTTCGTGGCGTACGGGACAAAACAGCATCCAAAGTCCTCACAGCCGAAATCGCCGAGCAGTTTTTGGCCGATGAAGACTCGGTCGACCTTTCTGAGTTTACTGAGCTCTCGGACGCCGCTGCGGAATCTCTCACTCGGCCAAACTCGCAGAGCGAGACGCAGGCTGGTGATCCGATTGTGAACAGTATTAGTATGCGTTTCGTGTCGATCCCCGCCGGAACATTCACGATGGGCGATGCAAACGGTGATGACAATGAGACGCCTCATCAGGTGACGCTGACGAAGCCATTTGAGCTTGGCGTATACGAGGTGACCCAGGAGCAGTACGAGCGTGTGATGGGCGAGAATCCGAGTCATTTCAAGGGGGCGAAAAACCCGGTCGAGAGGGTGAGTTGGGAAGATGCAGTGGAGTTTTGCCGTAAGTTGTCCGCGCTGCCTGAGGAGAAGGCGGCCGGTCGGGTCTACCGTTTGCCAACGGAAGCGGAGTGGGAGTACGCCTGCCGAGCAGGGACGACGACGAAATACAGTTTCGGAGATAGTGACTCAGAGTTGGGCGATTACGCGTGGTACGTGGGGAACTCCGACAGGAGGACACATCCCGTGGGGCAGAAGAAGCCGAATGCATGGGGTCTGTATGACATGCACGGGAATGTTTGGGAGTGGTGTCAGGACCGGTACGGGGAATATCCGAGTGGGAGTGTGACCAACCCGACAGGCCCTTCCGAGGGCTCGATCCGTGTGTACCGGGGCGGCGGCTGGTTCGACTTCGCCAGGTACTGCCAGTCGGGGATCCGCATCAGGAGCAACCCCAGGAACCGGTACCGCAACTTCGGCTTTCGTGTGGCCCAAGTTCCGCTGCCAGACAACAAGCGAGCAAGCGAAGCCGAGAGCGGAAGCCGGTAGCACGACCAAGCGGAGGGCGGAGCCCGGAGCGGGAGGCTACCGAGCTGAAGTGATGGCGGAGCGGACGTACTTCAGCACCCACAGCAATCGAATGGCGACTTGTTTGTCATCGCTCTGCCCATTGCAAGCAAGCGTAACACCTGATTGTTAAAGAGCTTTGAGGTCGGATCTGTTTTTTGACCCTACGAGGTTGAGTAGTCGGCAAAGCTCCTTGGCGGCACTCTAGTCCTTGTCGCTCGCCCTTTCTCTGTGCCCTTTGTCGCCAGCAGCCTAAGTACTCAGACAAAACTCGGCGCCGTATTTTCGGGCTAAGCGGTTGATGTCGCGTCCCCCCGTTACCTGGCGCTCGTCTTACTTGGGATTTCGTTGAGTGTGTAGTAGGCCTTGATATGCACAAGCTTTTCGCCAGTCGCGGATCGGATCGGTTGCAGGTTAAAGTCGTGGACGTGCCCCTGCATCAATCCGTCGATGGTCAAACGTGCTTGCAGGCCATCTGCCGAGACAACCGAGCGAACGACCTTCGGCGTTGTCTGATCGACTTCGGGGCTGCCGTAACCTTGCTGGTAAATGTGGGTGTAGGTCGATAGCGAAAACGACTCCGGCTTGGAGGCGATGGCTCGATCGACAGGCTTGGTGAACGTCACTAGAAAGCCGTCGGGTTGGGCATTGATCTGCTTGATTTCGAACGGGACTCTGCCGGTCCAGTCGAGTCGTTGGAGCGCGAACTCGCGAGGGCCTCGCACAGGCCATCCGCGGTTCGTACCGCCGACGATCAGGTCGCCCTGCGGCGTGAATTGACAGGCGAGCAGTCCTGTCGCCAAGCCTTCTCGGAACGGATAGCACGCGCCTTGCCAAACGCCGTTGACTTTCTCCGTGGTGGCTCGCATGACGACACTGAGGCTAAAGTCGCAGACGAAAATCTGATTTTCGAACGGGCCAAATTTGCCGCCAGTGCGATCGACCATGAATCCCGAAATCGATCGACCCATTTTGATATACGGAAAAACGACGGCGTACGGAACGAGCTGCTTGACGCGTTTGCGTTCGGTCAACAGCCTTGATCGCGTGTTTGGTTCGATCGGTTTGGGGCCGAGCTTGTCGGTGAGGTCATACCAATTGAAACTGACAGGATGGCCCATGAAGCCGCCGGGCTTGAGCACTTTCAGTGAGCACGACCCGTTCCAAGGTCCTTGGCTCTCGGCGTAAAACATCACGCCGTGCTCGTTTGGTCCAATTCCGCACGGACTGCGGATGCCGCTGCAAACGGGAGTCGTCTTGCCGTCGGGCGAGACTTTCAAGCACCAACCTCGAAACGGCACCTTCGATCGGTACGATTCGGAAAGGCAAAGCGCGACCCAGGTGTTGCCGTCTTGGTCCGGCTTCGACCCAAAAGCGAACTCGTGATAATTGCGAAACCCCCAAGCGTCGCTGAGCGTTTCAAACCGATCGGCTCTGCCGTCGGCATTCGTATCCGTGATGCGAGTGACTTCGGTCTGCTGCGTGATCTGAAAGACGCCCTTGTTGTAGGAGAGCCCCATGATTTCATCGAGTCCGCTGGCGAACTTCGAGTATTTCGTGCGAGGGTTTTCGTCGAATGCGCCGCTGACGAGATAGATATCGCCTCGCCTAGTCCCGATCGCCAAGCGGTTGTCGGGCATGACCTCAAAACTGCCTGCCTCGAGCGCCATCCCTTCCGGGATCGGGACCTCAACGATCCGGTAATATTTTGACTCTTCTTCGGCGGTGTTCCAGTATTCGCCCAACGTCTGCGCGTGTAACGGGGAGGCCGACATCAGCAGGATCAAGAAAAATAAGCGGAGCCGCATCCGGCACCTCCTACCATGTGTATTCGAGCACGAGTGTTGTTTTCTTCTGGCCGACCTTGAGCGGGACGCGAAGTTGCCGTCCCGCGGGCGTTTCGCCGATTTCGCCGATGTGCGGTTTACGAATTCGGATTTGCAGCGCCTTGCCGATCAAAAACGCGTCGCCAGCTAATTCTTTGATGTTCGCGTCGGTCGCCGCGCGGAAGGCAACGTCGCTGCGCGAGTGCTCGGAGGAAAACGTCAGCGTTCGCCGAAGCAGGCTCGAACCGGTTTCGCTACTCTGAACGTCGATCGGATAATCTTCAACCTTGATGTTGTCAAAGCGGTACATAAAGGTTGGGCGACGTAGCTCGTCGAGCGTGTAGCCTTTGAATCGGTGCCGAGGCGGCCTGCCTTCATCGACCGTCCACGGGGTCTCAACACTATCGAACTCGGGGCCAGCGGCAAACCGAATCAAGTCGCTGCCGAGCGGGCGCACTCGGCCATGTCCTTGGCTCCGCCAAACGCCGGCGGGATCGGCAAACTTACCCTTCCACATCAGCGCGATTCGCATTTGCTCGGCGTCAAAAGCGAGATTCACTCCGCCAGGGTAACCGACGCCAATTCCGCGTTTGCCGATCTCAGGATAGCTACGACGTAGCATGACGGCTTCGTTCATTGCCAGCAATTCGATCGGTTTGCGGATCAACCCGCGCGGCGCTCGCGCTTGTCGACCGTCGAGCAAGTATTGCCAGAGCGATTCAAGTTGCCTGTCCGGATCGCCATCGAGAATGTCGCTGCGTATCGCGCGTCCGCCGGGCCAAAACGACGGCATCACGGTACCGGGGCTCAGTTGCTGCGGCTGCCGCATGTAATGGTAAAACCAATCCTTGCGAAGTCGTTCGGACATTTCCGTTAAATCGACGCCGGGCATCGTGGCCGCCGGCTTCTGCTGGAAGTTATGGCAAGCGATGCAGTTCAGTCCGCCCGTCCCCGCCAACTGGTGACCGGTCTTACGCAATTCTTTTTGGTCACCGACCTTAGAGTGTGTGACGGGGGGAAGTCGGTCGACCGCCGAAAACAACTCGACGAGGTGGGCGACGTTTCCCGCGCCGTACTGAGGCATGCGAGTCAACATGTAAGGGCGAATCGAGCGGCCGCTAACGAGCACTTGCCGCGTCCATTTTGGATTGAGTTTGGCACCCACGCCGGTCAAGGGCGGCGGTATTCGCCCCTGAGGGCCGAGGTTTGGATTCGTCGTGTGAAAGTATTCGTTTCGCTCCGCAGAGACCCCGCCCAGTTCGCCTCGTTGATGACAGGCGACACACTTGAAGGTGGTCAATGTAACTGCGATCTGTTGTCGGCTCGTCAGCTGAGTATTGGCCCTGTCGATCGCCGCGCGAATTGCGCTCCGCTGCGAGTCGCTCAGCTGGTAGCTAGGCCAAGCTCCGGTTGTCTTCGAAAGGCAGCCACGGTCGCTGCGCGCGGATGTGAGTCGCGAGTATTCTCGGCTGGCTTCCGTCTCGTCCGTCTTGTGGCATTGTCGGCAGCCGAGTTCGCCAAATCGTGCTCGGCCCTTCTCGGCCAATTGGCGATCCAGATCGAAACGGTCTGGAGAACTGTCGGATTCGTTACTTGACTCCAACAGATAACTGGCGACATCGACAGCTTCCCAGTGCAACAGTTTCATATTCGGCATCCGCCCCGACGGACGCGACTGGTGAGGGTCTTTGAGAAAAGCAACAAGCGAGTTGAGGCTGTACTTATTGGGTACGGTCGACAGCGGAACCGAATCGTCGGCAAGCGTTTCGTTATCGTCAGCGTCAGCGTCACGCGGCGAGTGGCAAGCGACGCATCCGACAGTTTCGAACAGCTCGCCGCCTCGCTCCGCCGCTCCGCGTTTCAAGGGCTTCGGAGAAGAGGAAGCTCCCTTTTTTTCGCCGAGCGATACCAGATAGTGGGTGAGCTCGCGCGCCGCGGTAAGTCGTTCCGCGGGCGGTAAAGATGATATCAGGTCCGGCATCTTGGCACCCGGTTTGACCTGGTGTGGATTCGCCAGGTATCGCTCGACGTATCGCGGGCTAATCCCTGCGCCGACCCACGCCAAATCGGGTGCTTGCCTCGGCGGGACTGAGCTTTCGGCAACGTCGCGGCGATGACATGCGAAGCACTTGAAGTCATCTAGCAGCACGAGACTTTGCAGTTCTTCGCTCAAGCTCTCTCCGCCCGACGGCACCGCGACGAGTGGCGTTCTATTCTTCGTTCCAGTCGCCTTAATTTCCATCATGTACTTGATGACATCGAGAAACTGCTGGCGGTCGGAGAGTAGATCGACCAGTCCGTCGGGCATTGACGACTTCTTGCTCGGCACGATTTCTTCGATGTCATTGCGCTGCAGTGTGAGCAATCGTCGGTTCTCGGAATCATCGCGCAGTATGATCACATCAGCCGACTGCTTAATTATTCTCCCCGCGTGGCTCTTTCCTGCGACGGTGATAACGGTGACAGATTCGAAGCCCTTCTTGATCGTTTGCGACGGCGATAACATGGCTTCGACGAGGAATGTGTCGGTCGCCTGCTTGTCCATCAAGGTCAAGTCGGGCCCCAGCAAGTCTTCGCCGCCAGGCGCGTGGCAGTTCGCGCAGCCTAGTTTCTGTTGCGGAAACAAGATCGCTCCACGCACCGCGCTGCCTCGCTCGCGGGCGTCTTTCGCCAAAGCGTCGACGTCTTCCGCCTTGAGTTTGGCGGAAAGCGTCTGCGCGATAAGCGTCTCGCAGGGCAGCATCAACGCGGCCGTCGCGCATGCGGCAAACAGAGCGTGTTTCATCTAGTCGCTTTCGTCGTGCTTAGTCGTCACCGATAGAACTCGGGCTTTCGCGGGATGACTTTGAGTTTCTCGTAGTTGAATCCGCTCGCCAGTGGTTTGTACTCGCCAACATACGAAACGTCACTAGTTGGGCTGATGCGTTTCTCCAAGCGAAGACACCAGTAGGCTGCGTTGATCGTTAGCCGCCGAAGCCCAGCGCTCTCGTAGTCCTTGGCGCTTCCCATTGTGACATGAAACACGCGCGATGTCTTCTTGCTAGTTCCCGTCCATGTTTTCGTCCAGGCGATCGGCAGCGGCTCTTTCTTGGTGTTGACGCCATCGGTCGGCTTGCGCCCCAAGAGCGGTTGTCCCATTAGGAGCGGCTTGCACTCGGCCGGCAGACTCGAGTCCTTCGGGTAGGTGCGGTAGACATCCGAAGGTCCCCAAACATCTTTGACGCCGATCAGAATAGGGTGGTCCTTCGAGTTCTCGATGATGATGCCTCGAGTTGAGTCGGCGTGCCAATTGCCATGGTGTCCGCGGAACGCGCCGCCAAGCACATCGTCTCCGAACCGAACTCGCTTGCCATTCTTCTTGTATGGAAAGCTTTCGAGGAACCCATGGTTGGCCGTGCGAATCCCAATGATTGGTCTTCCCGATTCAAGATAATTGACAACGTGCTTGATTTGCTCATCCGGCAACGTAATGAGCCGACTGAAAAAGACGACGAGGTCAGCTTTTGCGAGGTGCTCGAGCCCCGGAATGTTGTGAATTACCTTCTTGTCTTGCCAACGAATCTTCTGCGTCGGATCGACTTCGTTCTTCTCGTTCAGAGCAAAGAGCACAGTGCAGTCGAACCCATGCCGTCGTGCAAGGATCTTTGCGAGCATGGGCATCGACTGCTCACTTCGGTACTCCTGATCGGCGGCGATAAGCACGATATGTTTGCCTTTGCCAGGACCGTCCCCGCCGCGATACGTCAGCCAAAGCGGGCTGTCGGGGACCGGATGTGAACTCGTCTTTAGATCATGTTTCTTACTCAGCCGACTCCAATAGGAATTCCAGTAGTTGTCGTAGTAGTCGAGCGCGGCAATTTCGATATGGGGAAGATCGACGACGACAGGCGATTTTGCCGGGTCGAATTCCTTGAGATGATCCTTGCCCTTTCGATCGCGCGGCGAGACGAATCGCCACTGGGAGTCGCCCAACACGTCGTGGCAAAGTTGAGCGAGCGCCGGGTCGTACGCTTTGAGTTGTTCGCGAGTATGGATGTGGTTGTGGTCGTGATCCATCGTGCGGTTCGTGTCGTACCAGCATTGCACGCCTTCCGCCCAATATTCGGCGCGGTTCTTGTGGGCGTAACACTCTTTCGGGCCGCCGAATACGATCAGCACCTTGTCTCGCTTCGTCACTTTCACCTTTGAGTTGGTCGGCTTGCCGTTGACGAGGATGTCGCCGCCATCAAGGCACTTCTTGATCAACTTGGGCGATTGCTGTGGGAACGACTTGAGGAGCGCATCGAGCAAGCTTGTCGGCGTCTCGCTTTTTACTCGTCGAAATCGCTGCGCCGCGCGTCCGTCATTCCAAATCCCTTTCGCCCTCGCTCGTTGAAAAACAGCCGTCAGCCGTTCCTGCAGCGCTTTGTCGAATCCGGCGTTGTGAATAACGTGACCGAATTCGTGGACGAGAATGCTCTCGATCTGCATTCCGCCTTCATACTCAAGCACATCTTCTTCCGCGAATACGACTGTCGGACGCCCTTTGATTCTGGTGAGAAAGCCGCGCTGTCGCCAATTGTAAAAGTCGAGCTCTTTTCCTTTCTTGTTCGAGGCGAACTGAGGCACATCGGAGGTGAGTTCATCATGGCCGATCAAGATGCAAAGCACTTTGGCTGCGCGGATTCGCGTAGCGACATCGCTGTTGATGCTCTTCATGATCATGCCGAATTGGTAGGCGGCTTCACGATGAGCGAGGTCGGACACGTGCTCCGAAGTGGCGATCAAGACATCCTCGGCAACCGTGCATTTCTTGTAGAAGGACTGATCCAGCCCGTACTCTTCGGCTTGCTGTACGGAGAGCGTTCCGACTTGATAACCGTCGGCGGCGTCTGTCGCCAAGACAACGCTCGTTAGAGACGTTGCCAAGAGCCATACAACGCTTGTCGCAGTCGCGCCTCGCATAGGAACCTCATCACAAGAATGCTGCTTACGTCGTTACATGTGCGGGACTACTAGACACAACGCCAACGGTCTCGGCAAGCGCTTCAAGCGTCCGGGCGGAAAGCTTAGGAGGGAAACGATCCGGGTCGAGACTGCCGACGCTCTGAATCGAGGGGGGACTCGGCGCGAGCGAAATTGGCGCCGGCAGAGCTGAAACAGAAAACTCGCCGTGAGACTGGATCTCTGGTTGTCCATCGGCAAGAAGAAGAGCGAGCTGCCGATCCAGTCCGACTGTCCAGCGGAGTTCATGCTGTTGGCATCGGTAGGAACGATTGGGAGGCGCGAGTGGTCGATTCAGGACAGGTCGATTCAGGACAGGCGAATCGATCCGCGATCGGGCAGACGTGCGCGTCTGGTTCCGTGTGCGTGTGGCTCGCAGTTCACACAAACTGGCTCCAGCCGCGAACCTCGAGTCGGCTAGGTCGTCTATGTATTACCGCCGGTTGATTGAACTGCCGGTGTGAACCAATGATCTGTGTTCTTGGCCGAGCGGCAAAGGCGCCAGGCTTCCAACCTGGATAGGCGGGTTCGATTCCCGCAGGACACTCTCTCCGGCGCGTAGATGCGGCGCGAGTCTCTGAAGCTCGCTGATCGGGTGCGATTCCCGGACGGAGCGCTCTCGCTGGCGCGTTCTTACCCGTTCGCCGACTTCACAAAACATAAACCGAGACAGCTGACCGACTGCCGGGTTGGAGTACATGCATTACGAGCCGGGGATGTGGGTTCGAGTCCCACCGGCGCCATTTTTCATTTTTCGATGCGCCGTAGCTCAATGGTAGAGTCCTTTCGACACGCGAGCGTACGGTGTCAGCATCGATCCGAGCGACTCGATTTTGAGTCTTTCGAAACGACTGGCTGGCTACGGCGGCGGCGGAACCGACTGCTCGATTCCGTTGCGCATGGCCAACTCGCAATTCGGCGATCGAGCGTTCGCAGGTTGTGTTCTGGTGAGCGACAACGCGAGCTGGATCGGCTCCGGCCGCTACGGTTCGACCGGCGTGATGACCGAATGGAGCCAGTTTGTCAGGAACCAAAAGCGGAGCGGCGTCAACGATCCAAAATTGGTGTGCCTCGACATCCAGCCCTACGGTTCGTCCCAGGCGCCAGAACGTGATGATATTTTGAATATTGGCGGTTTTTCCGACGCTGTATTCAAAGTAGTCGCTTCATTCATGAGCGACGATGCATCAGGATTTGTCGCTGATGTCGAGTCGATTGAGCTCTAGTCGGCAACGCCGAGAATGCTCCGCGCCCCGGTTCGAGTGATCGAGCCGGGGCGTTTTTCTTGTGCGCGAGGGTCTCGCTATGACGCGCGCCACTGGCTCTGGCGATCAAGTTGACGGAGAAATTAGACAGGATGGACATGATCAACAGGATGATAGAAAGCGACGACTTGATTTCGACTATCCCGTAGGTCCTGCTCAGCTTGGCTCCAATGGCTCCAATGGGCTTAGCGCGCCGGTCGCGAGATGAGTGGGACGGATGCCCGTCGAGAAGGGCGAGATAATGACGCGAGATGGCGGCGGTTTGATGTTGAGCTATAAAGGTGAGCAAGAGACGATTGAGTTCGCCGTTCGCAAGTTGAATACAATTAACAACAGGGAGTTTCTCCCGTGCTTTCCGTTGATTCGCACCCGCAACTCGATTTGCGGGCATTCGAGACTGTCTTTCCCGGCTCCTTGGGCGAGCAGGCGTCGTCTGACGAGTTGCACGGTTTGCTCTCATTGGATGGCGCCGCGCCGATGCAGAGTAGCGACGAGGTGCGGCTGGCGGTTCGAAACTTGCTTCGACACGGCGGATTCAAACCGACTGGAAGGAGCAAACCCGCGTCTGAGTATTTGCTCAAGGCGGCGACTGGAGACAAGTTGTCGACGATCAATCTCGCTGTCGACGTCTGCAACGCGGTTTCTCTTCACAGCGGACTGCCGATTAGCGTGGTCGACCTAGACGTAGCCGAGGCGCCATTTCGCGTCGGTTTGGCGGCGGAGGGATCGACCTATGTTTTCAACCCGTCGGGCCAATCGATCGACATTGGCGGCTTGCTTTGCTTGTTCGATTCGCATGGACCGTGCGGCAACGCAGTCAAGGATTCGCAGCGCACGAAGACATCGCCGTCGTCACGTCGGACGCTTTCCATAATCTGGGGAACGAATGTGCTGCAAGGTCGCTCGGACGAAGCTGAGGCGTGGTATCACGACTTGCTGATGCAGCATCACGCGACGGTCACGCCGTGCCAACTCTGAAACAGTTGTGACGCAAGCCGAAACCGCCTCCAGTGCAAAAGCAGCAATGCTCTGGAAGCGGTCGGTTGCATGGACTCTTGGTGCCAGACCTGCGGATCTAGCTGTTAGCGTACTGGTGAAAACGGTTCAGTTCCGACCCCGTCTTGAATTCACAAACAAGGTCATTCAAGCTTGACGCCTGCGCCCCCAGTTGTTCGCTGCTGGAGGCGAGTTCTTCACTGCTGGCCGCCGACTGTTCCGTGATGTTCGAGACATCTTGAATCGCGTATTGTTACTTAGGTTGGTGCCAGTCAATGCCAACATCGCCAAGAGGATTTTGTGGAGTAACGGACCATATTGTCCTGAAATAGGCTGGTGCGTCGTTTTTAAAGCGTGGAAGTCCGCAGTTAAGCGCGCGGCGTGCGGCTGTTGTTGCGCGCTTCGCAGGCGCCGAATAGGGAGTGTTTTTTTCGGCCGCAGTCGGAACGGCCGCGACATCGGCGCGAGGGTGGGAAGTTCCTACATCAGCCCATCGATGGGGCCGGCATGATAGATCCGGTGCGGGCGTCCGATATCGTCATTCCAGACAGCCGCGGGCGGAATGCCGAGAGCCGAGTAGATTGAGGCGGCCATGTTTTCGGGCTTTTGCGGACTGTCGATTGGGTAGCCGCCGATCTTGTCGCTAGCGCCAATGACGTTGCCGCCTTTGACTCCGCCGCCGGCAAAGAACAGCGTCTGCACGGCGCCCCAATGGTCGCGTCCCGGCCCCTTGTAGTGTTCGGGGAGAAGCGAAATCTTAGGCGTTCGCCCGAATTCGCCGCCCATGACGATCAGCGTGCTGTCGAGCATCCCGGTTTCTCGAAGATCGTCGAGCAGGGCCGACAGAGCTTGGTCGGTTGGAGGAAACAGTCGATCTTTCAATCGCCAAAACGCATCGCCATGCGTGTCCCACGCCTCGTTGTTTCCGAGGTTGACCTGGACGAGATTGACGCCGGCTTTGACGAGTTGCGAGGCCATCAAGAGCGACCATCCAAAACTGTTCTTCCCGTATCGTTCTTGTTGCTTGTCGCTGAGGTTGCGGACATCGAGCGACTCGCGAACTTTCGGGCTGGCCAACAGTGAAATAGCTGACTGCCGATGTTCGTCGTATCGCTGAACCTGAGCGGAATCTTCTAACGCTTTTCTCTGCGCATCAATGGTGTCGAGCAAGGCAAGCCTGTCGGCAAATCGTCGCCTCGCCATTCCGAACGGCAGTTTCAAATTCGGAGCTTGAAAGACAGCTGGAGTTGGCGTGGTCGGTTTTTTCTTGGGGAGTTGGAAGAACGTATATTCAGGATACGCGCCGCGCCAAAACGGATCGCCGTAGTTGGTCGCTTCGATGAAGAACGGATCGCGACGGCTGCCCATCTGCCCCGCATATGCTCCCGGAATGACTCCGCCGGACCAATGCACAAGACGCTCAGGAAGGACAACGGCAGGCGGCAAGTTGTCGTTTTGCGGCGGCAATTGGTCTCCCACAATTGATGCGATCGACGGCCAATCGCTCGACCTCGGTTTGCGGTCGCCTTGAAACCCCGGCGACGCAACTGATCTTCCAGTCAGCATGAAATAATGGCCGAGCGTATGGCCATTGGTCGGGTGGGTAAGTGAGCGGACGAGAGCCCAATCGTCGCTGCGGTCAGCGAGCATCGGCAAGTGCTCGCAGATCTGAATGCCGCTGGTCTTTGTCGCAATCGGCTTGAACTCGCCGCGCACCGTATCGGGCGCTTGGGGCTTAAGGTCGAAGCTGTCTTGTTGAGCGAGGCCGCCGGAAAGAAAGATGTAGATCAGCGACTTGGCGGAGCCTGTCCGCTCGCTTGTGGATGGCTCGGCTTGCGAGTTCGTCTCGCCGCCGCTCGCCGTTTGCAGCGCGGTCAGATGATTGGCGCCCAGTCCGAGCAAGCCAACAGCGCCGGCCTGGATGGCTGTGCGGCGATTCAATTTGGGATGCAAGCAATGTTTCATCGCGAAGTCGCCCAGGGAATGAAATGGCTTTGCGAACGGCAAAACGCAATATACCAATCGCGAGCATAAAAAGCGCATCGACCTCCCGAATTCGCTCGAATTCCCATCGGCCGGAGCTTCATGGTTCCTAGGCTCTGTCCCATGCTAAAATCGGCATACGAGTTCACTTTTGCAATCATTAAGAAACCGCACTTCGGCCGTTTGGGTTCGGAGTTCACGCCAAGGAGAACCTGAAATGAGGAAGTACTGGAGTTTGTTGGCAGGGTGCGTTCTGGCCGCTATCTGTCTCGTCGATTCGTCGGCTAGCGGCGATGAATATCTCAACGGAATCAAATGGAAATCCCCAGCGATCGTCCAGCCGGGAGCGGAAGGCGGAGCGCCGTCGGACGCGGTCGTTCTGTTCGACGGCAAAGACCTTTCGGCTTGGGACAATGCTGACAATTGGAAGATCGCCGACGGCAGTATGGTCAGCGGTCGCGGCGATGTTCGATCGAAGAAAGCGTTCGGCGACTGCCAACTTCATATTGAATGGTCGGCGCCTACCCCGGCCAAAGGGTCGGGGCAGGGGCGAGGCAACAGCGGCGTCTTTCTGATGAGCACCTACGAGATTCAGATTCTCGATTCGTTCGAGAACAAGACGTACCACGACGGCCAAGCCGGCGCGATTTACAAGCAGACGCCGCCGCAAGTCAACGCCACTCGCGCGCCAGGGACGTGGAACGTCTACGACATCGTCTGGACTGCCCCCAAGTTTGGCGACGATGGAAAGCTGAAGTCGCCAGCCTACATCACTGCGATCCACAACGGCGTCTTGATCCTCAACCATTTTGAGCTGAAGGGCGATACGCCTTACAACCGGCCGCCCGCTTACGCAAAACATGCAAAACGGCTCCCCCTGCGGCTGCAGGATCACGGCAACCCCATCCGTTTTCGAAATATCTGGGTTCGCGAAATCGGGGCAGCGAAAGGCGAGCAGGTCAAAGCTCCGTTTATCCGCGATAACAAGTCAGGGAAAGAACGCCCTGTCGAGACGAAGTAGGACCGCACACGAAAGTGCTTGTGGCGACTCGAATCGTTGCGCAGGCCGCTCGCCTTCAAGCTAGGATTGAGGAACGTATCGTCGACAACCGGGAGCGTCACCATGCAGGGGGAGCAATTGATCATTGGACTGATCTTGCTGGTGGTCGTTATTACGCCCCTGGCTATGGCTTTCCTTGTTGGTTGGGTCGTTGGGCGCCGAGGCGATTCACCGACCATAGACGGCAATGACGACTTATCCGCCACGGCCAGGACGATTCGCAGACTGGCCAATGAGGGCTCGATCGATCCGAGCCTTCGACGCCGGCTACTCGAGTTGGTCGGCGCTTCAAGTCGACCGTGGAGCGAAGTCGGCAGTGAGACAGCAGCCGCATCGAGCGTAGAAGCGAGCGACAGTGCGCCTAAGCAGGCAAGTCGTGATGACGACGTTGTCGCTCTCGAACCCGTGGTGCCCGCCGAGACGCTTGGTGAAGAGCGCGACACGGATCTCGATGCCGGGGAGCATGCCCTGGCACCGGACGAGGAGATCGTTCTTGCCGAGCTTGTCGAGACGGTTCCGCCCGCCGCGCCCGTTCATCCTCTTGACGCTCCTGAGCCGGTTTTACCGCCGGCGTCTACGCTTCCCCAGCAGCGACGCCGAGCGTTGGCCGACGTGCTGCAGGCGTTCATGGCCGAGAAGAACATTCGCTGGGGCGAATTGGTAAGCGGCATTCTCATTGTTGGTTGTTCGATCGCGTTGGTGATCAGTCTTCGCCGCGAAATCGAATCGCTCAGCCAACAGTTCATCTATCTGCCCGCGCTGTTGTTCATGCTGGCGACTGCCGCCATTCACGGGGCCGGCAACTACACGCTGAGACGTTGGAAGTTGCGTGCGACAAGCCGGGGCGTGTTGATCATTGCGACACTGTTGATTCCGATCAACTTTCTCGCCGCAATCATCGTCACGGGGCCCGAGTCGAAGCAGCTGCCTCTGTTCCACCCGCTCTACATCTCGGCGGTTGTCATCGGCTTGATTTCATTCGGAACGATGGCCTACTTCGCCGGCCAAGCTTTATTGCGGGACGGCGCATGGCGATTGTGGATCGGCGTGATAGGAACATCGTGCGGCCAGCTCATCATCAGTCGCGCGGCCGATAACGAGATGACCGCGTTCGCCGCAAATGCGCTCGTCGCCACGCCCTTGACCGCCTATCTTGTTTCCACGGTATGGCAGCTTCAGAAGACGACGCGGAGAACGAGAATCGGACTTGGCCTCGCCGTCGAGACGCTGCTTGTGCTGGGCGTCGTCACGTTCGCGCTAGTAGCTCCGATCGGGCTGCTGCTGTCTCGCGCCGATTCGGTTCGCACGGCGCTCGCCTGGCTGTCGACGCCGTTGAGTCTTCCAGCCGTTGTCATCTTGGGGACCGGACTCTCCTTGCACCGACGACTTCGGTCCCGTCGCCTCAGCCCATTGAAAACGACGGGAACCACGTTGGCCGTGCTCGGCGGCGCGATGATGTTTGCGTCATTGCTACTTGCCTGGCCGGATCCAGAGTTGATGGTCGCGGTTGGGCTGTTCAGCTTTCTATCTCTGACTCTGCTTGCCGCGATTGGCCGGCTGCCCGTCCTTCACGTGCCCGCATGTGCGACGGCCGCGTTCACTGGACTCGTCGCTCTTCATCTATTCCAGGGATCGTTCGCCGGTGATGAATCGACGCTCGCCCAGCGGATTCTCGAATTGTTGCTGATGGGGCGAAGTTGCGTCGCACTAACGGTCTTCGCGGTAATCGCAGTCGTCGTCGGCGGCACATTGATTCGATTGGGAAAAGCAGCGAGCGGTTTCAGCTATCTCGTCTCTGGCGGCGGCGTGGCGGTCGTGAGCATCTTGCTTTCGATCATCGTTGGCTTTTCGGGCTCGCCTGGCCAGGAGGTCGATCTTGTTTCGCCCGTTCTTTTGTTTTACTCAGTCGCCTTGATCGCGGCGAGTTTCGTCGCGCCCCGCGCCGAGCTGAATTGGGCGGGAACTTCGCTTCTGCTTTGTGGGCTGGTTCATGCATTTGGCTGGAATGCAGGTTTCCGAACCGTCTTGACCGGAGTCGGCGTCTTCCCAAACGAGCCCATTCTGGTCGCCGTCTTGGCTCACGGCATCGTGGCTTCCGCGTTGTCGATTGGGGCGATGTTGTGGCGCTCAAAGCTAAGCGATTCAACGCCAGTCGATTCTCATTTTCGAGGCGGGCTCATCCTCCCGCTGATATTCGCGGCGATGGCCTCGTCGGTGGTGTCGTTGATTCCCGCAGCCTACGTCGAAGAGCATCAGTTCATCCGGCGCGCCATGTACGTGGCGACTTTGGCGACGATCTGGTTGGCGTCGACCGTCGTCCTGAGGTCGTGGATCAGTCTCGCGATCTTCCAGTCTCTGGCGACGATATCAATTGGCCTGGTGACCGCTTCGGTTTGCGAGGGGCAAGCATGGTGGAGCGGAAATCTATTAGCGCCTCAACACCTTTACGCTCAGTTCGCCGTAATGGCGATTTGGTGCTTGGCATGGAGTGTCGGGCGAAGGCTTGCGCGGATGCGTTGGCCCAGTCTGATCGCGATGACTCGCCAGGGCGGGGCGACGGTGGACGAATTCGTTTTAGCTTGCGCTGTGATCGGGATGCTGGCGACGTGCTTATGGGTCTGTCGAATCGGCGTGGCGGTTGAACTCGGCATGGCGCCGCTGGCAACGGAGTTTCCGTTTCAAGATTGGCGAGCGGCGTTTGGGAGCGGCGCCTGGATTGCCGCGCTGGCATTGCTGATCGCGCCGATCGGTTCTCTCATCGAACGATTCACGCTGACCGCGTTCTCCGCTTTGTTCGTATCGGCCGCGGCTGCCGCCTTGTTGATCGTCGGTCCGGCATACGAATGGGTTGCGGTCGCGTCAGGAATTCGCTGGTCCTTTGCGGCACTCGGCGTGTCCCTGACAATCGCCGCCCTTTGCGGAGGTCAAATCGCATCGGCTCTGAGGCGTCTGACATGGCTGGAATGGAAGGATCTGCCGAGCGGCATTGATCGGTTTGCGAGATTCTGGACGGTCGGGCTCATCGCAGCTCCTGTCCTCGGGCTGACAACGGTCAGTCTGGTGCAGGCGGCCTTGAGTGTTGCGCCGAACGGTCCTTCGGCCGATTGTTTATTCGGTCGAATGGGATCCGAACTATCGTTTGGGACGCCCCTAGCATTGTTGGTCTCGGTGCTTGTCGCATTCGCTGTCCGCGAGCGAAATGCTCGCCTGATGCTTTCCGGCTCGGGCGTTTTTCAATACTTGGTCAACTTGGCGTACTTTCTGCCGATCTTGTGCGATTCCAACTCGCAATTCGATTGGTCGGTCGCGATTGGTTGTTTGCAATGGAACGCACTTGGACTCGCGGTCTATTCGTTGGCCTGGTTGGCGGCGAGGCGATGGATCGATGCGGAAGACGATCGCGACAACATCGCCTCGGCTCTCGCAAGCGAGAATGGCGAGCTCGACAAATGCATTGTGGTCCAGATCGCGACGACCGTCATTGCCGTTGCGCTCACGGCCGGTGTGGCCACGTTCGCAGTGATTGCATCGCCACACGACTTGTCTCGGTTTTCAAGTTGCGGCGAGTGGCTAAGCTACCTGGTCTGTCTACTTGGTTTTGGTGCCGCCGCGTGGCTGACGCGTGATCGCTGGGAGCGATTCGGTGTTTGGTTGTCTCTAGGTTGCATGATGGCCTTAGCCGGACCGTTGGCCATCACACTCGAGGGCGCGGCAGGCGGCTGGCGCGGGTTTCATGTCTTAATGATGGCGTGGTCGGCCGCCGCCATCTCGGCAACAGCGCTCGCCTGGCTTGCGCCTCGCTGGTGGGCGAGTCGGCAAATTGTCACGACATCGATTGGGTGGGCGACATGGGTCGGCGGTCTGACGATACTGCTTGCCTCTGAAGCCGCTCTATTCGATCCCGCAACGCCTTGGTGGTCGTTCGGCATTTCGCTCGCCATGGCGTGCGTGATGGGCGCGCTCGGCTTTCTCACTCGCAGCCAAGCCTACGCCTATGCCTCCACCCTGGCGACCGCAGCCGCGGCGTCGATGGCCTGGTGGGGTGCCTGGCCCAACAACGGCGCTCAAGGCGTCCTCGAACTCGTCCAACTCAAC
This sequence comes from uncultured Pirellulaceae bacterium, assembly GCA_964567745.1. Classification (GTDB taxonomy): domain Bacteria; phylum Planctomycetota; class Planctomycetia; order Pirellulales; family Pirellulaceae; genus CAZMNY01. The sequence continues at coordinate 22,769 of CAZMNY010000011.1, forward strand.
CTCATCGCATTCGTTGCTTCGTCGCTGGTCTGGATGGGCGCCGAGTTGTGGAGCCAGCTTAGGGGGCGAGTTGGCTTCGACTGTTCTGACCGAGTTCCGGCCGTGCATCGAGTGATGGCGCGTGTGGCGAGCTCGGTGTTGCTTATGTTTGGCTTGATCGGATTTATCCTGACCGGTCTTCTGGATGTGTCGCGAAGCGATCTGAATATCGCCAACGAGTCTGGCTGGATATTGCTGTTGTTGCTCGGCGGGCTGTTGGTTGGATCTCTTTGGGATCGGCGGATGCATCACGCCTTGCTGTTTCTTTATGTTGCCGGAATAGCGGCGATGATGATGACGCTTGACATGGTCGATCGACGATTCGTTTTCGACGAGGCGACGATGTTTGTCACAGCCAGCGTCGCGTTCGCAGCCTACGTCGCTATGACCGGACACATTTGGCGATTCGGTGCCAATCTAGCGGTCGTGGGCGAGCGGTTCGGCATGCACGACGCCGTCGATCGCCTACAGCGTACTTCGCTTTGGCTGCCAGCCATTTCGCTGACGATTGCCGCGATCGTCAGCACGGTCGAACTGGTGGTCGTCTTAGCATTTCCCGAGCGATGGATGCGTGTCGCCGCTTCGTTGGCGCCGCTGCTGCTGGCCTACGGGGTCGGCTGCCAAGCCCAGTTGAATCGCCGTGACCGATTTCAGCGGATTGCATTGAGTCTGGCGAGCCTGTCAGTCGCCTACGCTGCGTTGTCGGACATTCAGCCCAATTGGGCTAGCGGGTTGGCGCTGGAGCGGTCCGTCAGGCTGTTGATGGTTCTTGCTGTTCTGGCGTTCCTCTATGTTATTCCGCTCGCCCGCTTGGCAAATCGGCTGGCAAGCGACTGGTCTTCGGCGGTTAAGCAGATGGGGTTGGGGTGCGGTGTAGGAGCCATCGCCAACTTGGTGGTCGTGCTCTTGCTCGAGCTCGCCTATTTTCGACCTGGCGTCGGCGCGCCGTTTGGTCATCCGTATCAGGTGGTCGCGGTGGCTGTCGTGCTTGTCGGCTTGATCGTCACCTTCTTGGTGATTGCACTTGCGCAGGAATCGGATTCGCTCACGTTGACGGAGGCGAGCCGGATGGGATTTGTCTACGCGGCGCAAATCACAGGCGCATTGCTTTTCGCCCATCTCTATCTGTCTCATCCGCAGATGTTTGGGATGTTTGAACCGTATTGGCCGTACATCGTGTTGGGGATTGCTTTTGCGGGCGTCGGCGTCGGAGAACTCTTTCAACGCAGCGGCCGTCGAGTACTCGCCGAACCCTTCCAACGGACTGGCGGCTTCTTGCCGTTGTTGCCCGCGCTCGGCTGGTGGCTCAACAGCTCATTGGGGATTGCGGCGGCGGGACATTATTCGCTTGTATTGTTTCTGGCCGGGCTGTTGTTCGCGATGCTCAGCATGCTGCGCAAGTCCTACATAAGCGGTATAGCCGCCGCAGTCGCAGGCAATGCCGCGCTGTGGGCGATTCTCGGCGACTATCAGATGTTTGATGTTCTTAAGCACCCGCAGTTCTGGCTGATTCCGCCGGCCGTTTCAGCTCTCGTTGCCGTCCACATCAATCGTCGAGCGTTCACGGAAAGCCAACTCACTGCGGCTCGCTATATCTACCTGCTCGTCATCTACGTCAGCTCGACCGCCGACGTCTTCTTGGAAGGGATTGGAAACAGTTTGTGGGAGCCGATGGTCTTGGCGACGTTGTCGGTGATCGGCGTGTTTGTCGGCATCGGACTGCAGATTCGAGCTTTTCTGTACCTCGGCGCGACGTTCGTCTTTCTATCGGTCCTCAGCATGGTCTGGCACGCCTACGCCAACGTCCATCATGTCGGCATTTGGTGGGGGTTTGGAATCGCGCTGGGACTGCTGATCTTGACCGTGTTTGGCGTGTTCGAGAAGAAGCGGCCCGAGTTGATGCGGGTCGTCAACGACATGAGGCAGTGGGATCATTGAATTCCCTTTCGACCTATTCCCTTTCGGCCTATTCCCTTTCGGCCTGGCTCGCGATCGTTATACTCTTGCTGCCCGTTCCGCCGCTGCGGAGCGGTCACGCGCTAAGATGGGAACGGGAACAATCAAGTAACCCGATTGCGGTTGAAACAGGGTGCCGAGCACGAACGAGGAAGACGATGGCAGTCGACACGAAAAAGGTGGATGGGCGGCGGATGCTTCGCTTCGAGTCACTGTACGATGTGTTGGCTGACGCCGAACAATTGGCGGCCGGCGACGTGCGGATGTTGGGCAATTGGTCGCTGGCGCAGGCATTCAGCCATGTCGCCGCAGGATTCAATTCGTCGCTCGACGGCTCGTCGTTCAAGCCCCCATTCTTCGTTCGCATGCTCGCACCGTTGATGCGCAACAACTTCATCAACAAGGAACTCCCCTGCGGATTTCCAACTCCCAAAGAGGCGGAGGGCCAATTCCTTCCGCAAGATTCCGCCGAAACTCAAACGGCCCTCGACGAACTCCGTAGGGCCGTCAAGCGGTTACAACAGACCGAGGAACGCGCCAAACATCCGCTCTTTGGCGACCTGTCCCGACAAGACTCGGATAACTTTCAGATGCGGCACGCCGAAATGCACATGAGCTTCGCGGTGCCAAAATCGTGAACACGGGCGTTATCAGGTAAGATTTCGCGCCTCGAGCCTCCTGGTTGTCCGCCAGTCTTTGACATCCTCTTGCTACCGATGTAGTGTTTCGAAGGAATCGCGAGGCGTTGCGCTTGCGTACGGTGTCGATTTAAGGCTCTTCAAGTCAATTGTGCCCCTGTTTGTTGCCCCTGTTTGTTGCCCCTGTTTGTTGGCCCTATTTGGCGGCGCTGTTTGGCGGCGCTGTTTGGCGGCTGGCCGTTTTCCTATGAGCGTGGGAAGGTTGTTGCGATGTATGAGTTGATTGCATTTTTGGGCGGTCTTACCGTGTATGCGGTCGGCCGGGTTGTTGTTACGAGTTTGTTTATTGTGCGACCCGACCAACGCGCGGTGAAGACATCGTTCGGCAAGGCGGAGCGGCTGCCCGATTCGATGGTCGACAAGGCCGACGGCACCGACCTGACGAGCGAAGAAAGTGAACGCTATCAACATCCCAAGGTGAGGGTCATCGGACCGGGCGGCCCTTATTTTAAATGGCCCTGGCAGCGCGTGCACAAGATCAGCGTGGCCACCCAAGCTGTCAATCTCGTCTGGGATCCGACCAAGAGCCAGAACACGATCGAAGCGGTTACCAAGGATAATCTGACCACAGGCGTCAACGGTCAGATCCGGTTCCGCGTGTGTGAAAACAATCTTTACGCTTACTTGTTCGGCGTCGAAAGCCCTCTCGAACATGTGATGGGCTTCTTCGTTTCCGTGCTCCGCGAACGGATCGCCAACTTCGTCGATCCCAAGGGACAACCGTTGGTGGCGGTCGATGAAGAACAGAGCGCCGAACAGAGCGAGGCGATGATTGAATTGTCCGAGGGCGTTTCGATCAACGACTTGCGAAAAAATCTGCCGTTGCTGAACCAGTACATGGAACAGCAATGCCATTCGACGCGAGGTCGATACGGTGTGGAATTGGACGCCGCCCTGATCACCACCATCGATCCGCCAAACGAAGTCGATCGCGCACTCTCGGCGATCAATAGCACTCGTAACCAAGTCGCCGCCGACATCAGTACGGCCAGGGCCGACGCCGAGCAGCAGATCACGATGAGCAAACGAGCCGTCGAGATCGCGATCAACAACGCCGAAGCCGAAGTTGCTCCGCTACGCGAGTTGGCTAGTACGCTGACGGCGATCAAGAAAGAGGGCGGATCGAACGTGCTGGCCGCCTATCTGCGAAACATGCGCGTCCCCCTGATGGCTCGCGCCAATCGCGTTGTACAAGTGTCGGACCCTAGCTGACCAATTGAGTCGAGGAGAATACCATGGGTTTTTATATCGGCTGTTTCGTCGTCGGCCTGGTCATCGTCCCTGTCTTTTTAGGACTGTGCCGAGCATTTGGGATCTACACGATCATCAATGAATGTGAAACGCAAGTGTTCACGCTCTTCGGTAAAGTGATCGCCACGATGGAAGAACCGGGCTTGCGGTTGCCGATCGTCGAGTTCGGGCCGCAAGCGCTGCTGATTCCCCTCTTCGGGAGAAAGCAAGTCGTCAGCACGGCGTTAAAACAGCATTACCTTCGCGGCCAAATGGTCAACTCGGAGGAAGGTACGCCGATGGGGGTTGGAATCTGGTACGAGATGCGAGTCAACGACCCGGTCGCGTACTTGTTTAACAACACGAACCCGGAGGGATCGCTGCAAGCCAATGTGACGAGCTCGACGATTTCGACGCTCAGCAATCTCGAGATGGAGAAGATGCTCGAGGATCGCCATAGTCTGAGTCGTACTGTGCGCGAGACGGTTTCGCCGCTTTCCGAGAAATGGGGCTACCGGCTTGGTTCGGTTTACATTCGGAAGGTCTTCTTTACCGACGATCAAATGGTGCACAACATCACCGAGAAGGTTGTCAAACGTCTGGTGCAAGTGACCAGCGCAATGAAGCAGGATGGCGACAACCGAGTCGGACTTATTCGCAGTGAAACGGCGCGGAAAGTCTCACAGCAAATGGCGGAAGCCAATTCGGCTCGCCCCAAAGTAGTCGGCAAGACGATCAACGAAATCGCCAAGGAAGATGGCGAGATCCTGGAGTCGGTGCTCGACGTGATGGAAACAAGTGAGCTACTTGACTCCAACGCCTCGATTGACTTGCTCCCCGCCGATGCGAACATGCTCGTTCAACTTGGCGATTCGCCGGCGACGGCCAGAATTGCGCGGGTGAGTGACGAGCCGCCGCGATAGTCGCGTTGCCGCTCGAATCGACACTTGCCGATGGCGCCGCGCGGGATCGGCTATTACATTGGTTCTGGCCCCGTCGTCCTGTGGGCTCAACTGATGTAACCCGTCGCTTGATAGCTCGATTTGAATCGGGCCGAGTTAGGAGCTGACATGTCGGAACAAAACGTCAAGGCGTTCTTTGAAAAAGTGCACGCCTACGCCACGCTGCGAGCCAAACTCAAGGCTGTCAGCGGCGAGGACCGTGAGTCGACTGTCAAAGCGATCGTCGAGATGGCGAGCAAGATGGGACTGCCGTTCACAGCGGAAGAATATGCGCGGGCCACAGCTTCGCACGCTGGTCCGCCCAAACCGCGTCGCCAGTAGGCGGGACAGGAGTAAGAAAAGGGGAGCCGTCCATTATTTAGATCGACACTCGCAGCCCCAGAAAGTTCACTCCTGATCCCTGGCTTGACCGGCCAATCATGGCAGCTGTTTTCGCTCTGGTCAAAGGCGAGGCTGATTTGACCCGCTCGTCGAATCGCGCCCGTGGAGAATGGGCGAACTCCAACACCAGTTGGCGCCCGGTTTGCATTGATAACCATTGGAGGCTTTCGATGCCTTCGAAAGGAGGTGCGCGATGTTGACCTCGCTCAAACCAACCAGAGGCTCTTCGAGCCCGCACATGGGCGGAAGTTCGGTAGATCGCGACCAACTTCGGCGTGATCGTTGGACGGCTGTCGCTGTCATGGCGGTGACCATGGCGCTGATGGCGCTTCTCGTGTGGCTCGCGTCCATTGGTGGTCGTGTTCCGGAGGGAATCGAGTATTGGCACGTGATGCCATAAACGACGCGACGGCGGACTTCGATATACTCGCTTCATGAATGCGCGAGGCGCTGGCGAGTCCGTCCGCCTTCGCGCGTCTCGCGGCCAACGCGTGCCGGTCTGTCTTGGCCTACGCGCGCAATTGGCGAGGATAACCTGGACCGTTCTTCGAGCGCCTGGGCCCGTCACCTCCACAGACGTCGCAAAACTCTATTTTTCGCGTCATTCACTGACTTGGCGGCAATACGAGAATGGGCCGATTGCTACCTCGTAGCACTTTTTCCGCTGTCGAACCGAACAATAGTTTCTCCATCTTGCCGCGTCGCCCAACTTTGCTCATCACGATCGCGTCGACGGCGAAGTCGCGCGATTTCTGAATGATCTCCAAAAAGGGTCTTCCCTCGGAAATGATTGGATCGATTTCAATGCCTTCGGGGCACGCATCCATGTACTGCTTCATTTCGGCTTCGGCCGTCGTTCGCATTTGCTGAATCGTTCTTTCTGCCGGTCCGAGTCCATGTGCTTCCGCGAACTCGGGTAGAGCGGGGTCGATGACATGCAGTAGCACGATAACCGGATGGTCGCCGGAAGCGATCTTGAGAGCCCAGGCGAAAGCGGCTCGGGAGTTGTCCGAGAAATCAACCGGGACCAGCAGCATGCTGAAGCTACCAATTCGACTCATCATTCAGCTCCTTTTTTGCGACCGGCAAGGGCTGGTCAAAGCGGCTCAACTTCGCGCGAGCGGGCAACGTCAGCTCGCCGCGTCGCGCACACAATTGACTCAGTTGCAGTCGCACATCGCGCGCTGGTCGCACACTTCTTGAGTGCGAACTGGCGAGGGTGACGCGACTTGGATGGAAGGTGCAAACGCTATGCCGCGAAGGGGTGCGTTGGCCCCAGTTTTGCAGCGGATAGGAATGGACGCTGAACACCACGTCATATTTGGCGAGGACGAACGATGACCCAAGTTGAACCGAATCGACATTCCCAAGTATGGGTGTGGATTTTGATCGGCCTGTTGGCGTTGCTCCTGGCGCTGTTCGTGTTTTTTCGGGTCGCGCAAGGTGAACCCATTCAGTTGGCCCAAGGCAATGGCCCGCAAGTAGGGGCGTATGCGACGGCCGCCATGGACGAGTTTGACTCTTGTCTCGAGCCGTGGGCGATGACGAGCGAGCGAACATTGGAGTGCGGCGATTCCTGGAATTCACGATCCGATCAAATGGGTGGTTTGAAATCCACCCGGATGGAGTCGATTCGGCGCCCTGTTTGCATCCTTTCTTAAGAGGCAAATGTTCCTTACGACGGCAATGGTGTTTCGAGCTAAGAATCGTTGAGCGGCGTCGGCGTTGGCGACCGCTCGGGCAACTCCTCCAGAATGAAAGGGCATCGTCATGAAAAGGACGAACGAAAAGACTCGCAGCTTATCGTCCTACCTGCCGCAACATCCGTTGGCGTCACTACGAGAAGAGTTTGACGATGTGATGGAACGCATGTTCGGGAGTGATGACCGTTGGGGCCACGGCCACAACTCGCCACAGCTCGACTTGTCGGAAACCGATAACGCGATTGAAGCCAAACTGGATTTGCCGGAGATGGATCCTGCGGAGATCGACGTTAAGGTCAGCGGCAACGTGCTGACGGTTAGCGGCGAGAGAAAGGAGGAAGACGAGGAGAAGGGACGGACGTTCTATCGTATGGAGAGACGTCGAGGAAGCTTCTCTCGGTCGATCAATCTGCCCGTCGAGGTGAATGAGGACGAGGCGGCCGCAGACTATCAGGACGGAGTCTTGACGATCACGCTTCCCAAATCGGACGCAACGAAGTCGCACAAAATCCGAGTTGGGAACGGCTAGAAATGGGCTTCTATCCCAAACGCAAACGCCCAGTCGTTTGCGCGAACAAGAGACGCACGCGTCGCAATTGCCGCCAATGTTCGCGGCCGACCGTGCGGTGAAACGGCGACCGTTGTCGCTGAGGCAAGAGAAAAGTCGAAGTTTGCTTCGAGGGAGGATGACATGAACGTTCAACAATTCCTCTGTCAAAAGGAGGTCGCTTACGACGCGATCGTACACCGAGACGTTTACGATGCGCAGCGTTTGGCCGAAGAGTTACACACGCCTGGCCGCGAGGTCGCCAAAACCGTCCTGCTGCGAGCTGACAGCGGATACGTCTACATCGTTGCTGTCTTGCCCGCGACGAAGAACATCGACTTCGACAAGGTCTCCGCCGCGTTTGGCGGGAGCAAGATCGAACTGGCGACGGAAATCGAAATCAAGGAGCATTGCCGAGATTGCGAGATGGGGGCGCTGCCGCCATTTGGCTCGCAGTACGGAATGAAGACCATCGTCGATGAGAGCCTTGCCGAGGACGAGACGATCGTGTTTGAGGGCAACTCGCATCACGAGGCCATTCGTATGCGGTTTGACGATTTCCAAACGATTGAATCGCCAGTGGTTACGCCCTTCGCTGTCGAGGCCGCACGGCCGTAAGAGTACGGTTGTTACGCGCGTTCGTGTTACCGTTCTGCTGAAGTTCCGGTGCTCCTAGTTGGTCGACTCGGAAGGAGCGGGGAACTGGCAGAGTGGTTTACGGTGTTGAGGCACATCGAGAAGGTTAGCGATCGTCGTGTCGCCAAAAGCGTCCTCCACCGCTTTGGCCGCATCGTCCAAGCTGCGGTGCAAAGGACAGAGATTGATCCCATGCAAGCCCAACGGGCACTCATGGAATCGACGCACCGGGTCAATGGTGCTGACCACGTTCAAGACGGTGAGTTCGCGGGGATCGTGGGCCAACTTGAAGCCGCCGCGGAGACCGCGCTGAGCCGTTACGATGGAAGCCCGACTGAGGCTTTGCATCACTTTGGCCAAGTACCCGACAGGGACCTCCGTGGCGCCGGCAATTTGAGCGTTCGTCTGCGGCTCACTCTGGTCGGCAAGGAAGACGATCGCTCGAAGCGCATACTCGGCCGTTTGTGAGATCATCGTTTTTGCATTTCTTCCTGCAGGGAGGTGGAGTCACCAAAGCAGGTCAAAGGGACATGAGGACCTATTCCTCCCAAACTAGATCTCACCCACGAGATTGTCAACTGAACCCTTGATTGTCGGCGAACGCAAAGCGACTGGCTGTTTTTGCGGACATTAAGGTTGTTTTATCCTTGCTTGCCGGTTTCAGCTTCCTATACTACAGCCCCAACGACTTTGAGGCGCATCTACAGTTGCGCCACCAATCACCTGTTTGAGGAGAATGCATCTATGAAGAAATTTCTAATTGTTGCCTTGCCGCTGTTCGCGGCAGCGATTTTGTCGTTCAACGCGGTGGCCCAAGTCAAGAAGGGCAAGACGCGACCCCTGACAACCAAACAGATGATGAGCGGCTTGGTGGTCACCAACTGCAAAGCGCTGGGCGCCGGGCTGAAGAAACAGCCGGCCAACGATAAGGCTTGGGACGCCTTGGCGACTCATGCCGCGTTGCTCAATGAAGCCGGCCACATTCTGATGGCGGATGGTCGTTGTCCCGACGGCGATTGGGCTGGCGCGACGAAGACGCTGAAGGAGTGCAGTGCGGTCGTGCTCAAGAAGATCGAAGCCAAGGATCTCGAGGGAGCTAATAGCGCCTTCACGGCGATGACGAAGTCATGCGCCGCCTGCCATAAGGCGCACAAGAAGTAATTGTTCTCCATACCTCAAAACGCAAACAGTCGGCGCCGTTTTCGGCGCCGACTGTTTTTTGTATGGTCACAGCTTGAGAGCGATCTGCGAATCCAATTCCTCTAGTACTTCAGAATCGCGTCCACTGTCAGGCGATTGTCGAGTACGTCTCTTCGGTCCGTAAGGGGAGCTTCCCAAGCGAAACCGATTTCCATATTTGTTCGCGGTCGGTACTTGATGCCGACTGCTCCCGTCACGATGTCGTTGCCGGCAACTGCGGTCGAACCGAGGTTGAACAAATCACCCCCCTCAACGCCAGCTAGCGCGGGTTGGCCGCCCGACTTCATCCAGTGGTACCAGTTGACTTCGCCGAACAGGTAAAGTCGGTCGCTGATTTGGCGGTCGAGGTGATTCGACCAATAAGCCATTTGGCTTTCGTCTGTGGAGTCGGTGGGAATACGAAGGCCGGCGCCCGTCATCCAATGCCAGTCACATCCCAACTGAGCCGCTGCGGAGACGTACAGGTGGAATTCGCCGTCGCCGTTGCCTTGCAACGATCGAGTACTGCCAACAGGAAGCTCGTAGGAAAAGCCAGCGCTGACGAGTCGTTGTCTTTCGTAGTCAGCAAAGAGATTGTATTTCAGACCCAGAGCGACATCGGCCCAGCCGTCGTCGATCAAGGGGTTTTGCGAAATGATGTAGCCGTCTTTGTCGGCGACGAGCGAAAGTCGATCGCTCAAAGCGAGTTGGAACTGAAGGCCGATGAGTTGGACATCTTGCCCGCCAGCGGCGAGCGGCAGACGCTGTTGAACGAAGATCAACTTGGCGTTCGTTTCAATCCGCGGGTCCTCAAAGAAGACGGGGTTTGTCATCGGAGTGATGAATCCGCTGAAGCAGTTGCTCGTTCGCTTGACCAAGCCGAAGCCGAGCAGGCCTGAGTCGCAACCGCAACTGTCGTTGCAGAAGCCGCCCTTGCCGTCACATCCGCCGCTCTTGTCCGTGCAGCCGCCTCCTTTGCCCTCATGGGACACAAAGACCGCATCCAAATCGAGGTCGGTATCCGATGGACTCGAATCGGGCAGAGCCGCGTCGGAGAGTGAGAACGCGACTGGCGCGGGTGCGTCATCCTGTCCAACTGCAACGACTGTCGGCAAAGCCAACAATGTAGAAACAACCAATGTCTTGATAAGAAATTTCATCGCCGTGAACCCTTAGTGCCTGTTGACCGGTTTGGTGAATCGACAGCGCCCAGCGCTGCGAATTTAGATCGTCTCATGACCTAATGATCGACCTATCCGGCAGAGTCCATTACGAGGAACTGTCCAGCCGTTACAGCTTTACAAAACCTGGGCGGAATGGCGAATTCGCGCTGACATTTGCGCGGATACGCGCAAAAGTGTGCGAGATTGGCTTGCCCAGCGATGGCCCGGGCGAGCCAGATTCTCTCAGAATCGAGATATTGGGCGAATTCGCTCAGCTAAAAAGCTGAGTTACAGGAAACCCCTTTACCAGCTCGCGAGGCTGGTTGAGTTGGTTGTACATCAGCATGCTCGGGTCGATACCGAACGCTGTGTAGATCGTCGCCAGTAGTTCACGTGGGTGAACCGGATTCTCGGTCGGCGCCGATCCTGTGGCGTCCGATTTACCGTGAATGTAGCCGCGTTTGACTCCGCCACCCGCCACCACCGAGGTGTAGCAATAGGGCCAGTGGTCACGGCCATCGGAGCTGTTGTCGTTGCCCGAGGTGCTGACGCCTCGCTCGGGGCTGCGACCGAATTCGCCTACCGCAACGACCATTGTCTCATCGAGCATGCCCCGGTTATCAAGATCGCTGATCAAAGCCGAGAGCCCGGTATCGAGCATCGGCGCGGACTGGTCCTTCATTCTCTTGGTGAGGCCTTTGTGAACGTCCCACGAATGATTGTCGGAATTGGCGACTTTGGGCCAGACAACTTCAACGACTCGCGTTCCCGCCTCAACCAACCGTCTCGCCAACAGGCAGCTCTGGCCAAACGTATTGCGACCATAGCGATCGCGCAGTTGCTTGGACTCTCGATCGAGCAAGAATGCATCACGAGCTCTTCCCGACGTGACCAAATCCAACGCACGACCGTAGTATTCGTTTAACTTGTAGTCTCGAACTGCCTGTTCGACGTCTGGCATGCCCTCGTTGATTAGGTCTCGCAATCGAGCTCGGCGCTCTAATCGTCCCGAGTGAACTTGAGGCCTCATCTTCAAGTCCTCGACGCTGATCCCCTCCATCTTGTTGAGGTTCATATCGTCGCCGGGCGGGTAGAGGTAATAGGGGTCGAATCCTCGCCCAAGGAAGCCAGCCGTTCCCGCCTTGCCGACGACATTGCTCTCTTGCAGCGGCCTTGGCAGCATCACGAACGGAAGCATTGGCACGTTGGACGGTTTGAGCCGAACCAGGTTGGCGCCAAAGTTGGGAAAGTCTTTCGGGCTCGGCGGTTCGAGTTGACCAGAGGGGCTGATCTTGTCGGTCGTGTAACCGGTCAGCATTTGATAGATCGCCGCCGTATGATTGAACAGGCCGCTCGGGGTGTAGCTCATCGACCGAATCATCGAGAGACGATCGTTGACTTGCGCCAGTTGCGGCAGCAATTCGGTAAATTTCACACCTGGTAATTTGGTGGAAATCTCCTTGAATGGGCCGACCATGTTGTCAGGCAAATCGGGCTTCGGGTCCCACAAGTCGAGATGACTTGGGCCGCCTTGAAGGAACAGCATGATAATGCTCTTAGCCGTTCCTTTGCCGACCTTGGCTGGGTCGGCTGCCGCGGCGTTTTCGAGCTGGAGCAAGCCGCCCAAGCTCAGCCCGAGCACGGAGGACCCGCCGACTCGAAGGAGATCCCGTCGGCTCATTCCGGAGTGTTGGGATTGGTTGTTGGCGCCGGGCTGTCCGGGGATGACCAGCATGAGGTTTCTCCTGTCGTTGGCGCGTCGAGCGCGGCGGATCGCCGCAGCTCGTCCACGCCCGAATACCGTTACCGATTGAACAAGAACGCCGGACTGTTGATCAAGGCCCACGCGAGGTCTTGGGCGGCCGTTAGGCGAGCGTTCTTTACTAGCTTCTGACTCAGCGCGACATCCGCTTGCAGTTGAGCCAATTTGGGATCGACTTGCAAAGGTTGCTTGGCTTCCGCCAATTGGTCTCGAAGTCGTTTGAGTTCTGGCGGGACGGGGCGAGGCTTTTTGGCCGTAGCGACAGCCGCCTGCAGTCGCTTCAGATCGCTATCAATGCCTTGGAAATACGCGAGCAGATCCGCCGCCTGTTTCTCATTTCGTTTTTCGGCGGCCACCGCAAGAATGTCGACAACGTTTTTGGGGAGACCGTCAAGCAAGATCGGTCCTGTGGTGTTCGTCACCGAGATTCGAAAACGACCCAAAGAGTGTTGGCCGCTTTGGAAGTTTTGGTGGAGCAAGAATGTCAGTTTCGTGCCTCCTTCGTGTCCGACATCTTCCTTCGTTTCAAATGAGGCGACATGGGGCGCGCCCATCTTGGGGGCGACAGCCCAACCGTTGCTCGCAGGCGCCATGACGCCGTCAATCGCAGTCTTGACGTTGTAGCCCGCTTGACTGAAATCGGCTTGAGCGTTTTCCATAGCGACCTTTGTTCCCTTGCCCGTTTCGGACTTGGGCCCGGCGAACAACTCAAACTCGGTTAGCACAAAGTTGCCATCGGTCGCGCGGCCCGGCCCCATTTTGGGTTGTCGCTTGTCGGTCATCGCCTCGAGACGTATCGCCGTGATTCCTTTGACGTCGGTATTGGCGACGAATTTGTAGGCGCCGAGCCCGTTCGAATTGCTGGCAAGGACGGATAGATCTTCTTGCCTTTTCAATGTCGTGGCGCTGGTCGACGAGAGTTCTGCTGGGTCGAGCGGAGTCCAGATCGTCGATTTCGAAGCTTCGCTCTCCCATGCTTTCAACTTCGCGGGGACTTTCGCTTCATGCTTTTTTAACTCAGCCATCGCGTGAGCAAGGGCCTGCTCATGCTTCTTGTCGAGCTGAGCCTCGCTGGCCGCGATTTTCTTCTCGTGTTCCGCCAACTCCTTGGTCGAAGCTGCTATGCGTTGCTGCCTCGCCTTCTCTCTTGCTGCCGTCTTGCCAGCGATGCTTTTTTCATATTGCTCAGTAGCTGCAATGAGTTGTTCGTGTTCTCCTGGCAGACTTTTCAGCATCGCGATTGCGGCTTCGATTTCTTTCTGGCTGGCGGAACGGTTGAGCACGCGTACGAACAATTCGTCGATCAGTTTCGCGTCATCCTTTTCGCTGACGACTAGTTTGGCGATTGCCCCTTGCGGGTCTGTGATCGCATTGTCGACCGTTGAACCGCTCACGAGCGCCATGACGGGTCCGAACTGCATACCGCCGGCGCGTTCGCATTCACACGCGCTTTCACGCGGGGGCCGTCCAAGCTTGGCTAGAAAACCATTGCTGTCCTTGACTCCCGCGTCCGGCAACGCCGCGGCTCGCGTCCCCGGTTTGACTCCGGGGATCTTCGATGCGGAACCAGTGACTCGGTGCAAGGCGTCGAAGAGCACTTCGGCCGGCAGTCGTCTGGCGATTGCATGTGAATAATTGAGCGTATCGTCGTCGTTCCACTTGTTGGTTTTGATCGACATCTGGTACGTACGCGATTGGCAGATCGTGCGAACCAAGTGTTGCACGTCAAAGTTGCTGTCGACAAACTCCTTGGTGAGTCGCGCCAGCAATTCGGGATTCGTTGGCGGATTCCCGGCTCGAATGTCATCGAGTGGTTCGATTAAACCGCGGCCGAGCAGATAGCCCCACATTCGGTTGACGTAACTGCGAGCAAAATAGTCGTTGTCCGGCGAGGTCAACCAGCGCGCCATGTGTTCGCGACGACTTGCGTTCGACGGCGCCTCGTAGGTGCTCTCAAACGGCAGCTTCGGTGGAGTGACTTCGCCAGTTTCGTCGTGCAACACTTCGCCCGAATCTTTATCGAAGACGAACTCATACAGCGGCTTGCCCGCTTCGACTGCGGTCCGGCCAATCTGCTTCTTGCCGCCAGCAGGGTCTTTCTTAAGGCCGAACTGAGCGAAGTAGGCCGCCGTCTCCCAATACTGATTCTGGACCCACTTCTCAAACGGATGATCGTGACATTTGTTGCAGCTGAATCGAACGCCCAGGAACAAGTGGGTCGTGTTTTCCATCGTGTCTTCAGCCGTGCGGTGAATCTTGTAGTAGGACGCGGCGGGATTCTCCTTGTTGGAGCCGCTGGCCGTTAGGATGGAATACGTGAATTTGTCGTAGGGCGCGTTGCTTGCAACCTGCTCGCGAATCCAATTGCGGAACGACGCGGCGCCTTCCGGCGCCAGGTATTTTCGATTCACTTGCAACAGGTCAGCCCATTTGTTGGTCCAGTGCTCGACATAGTCGTTGTTGCCAATAAGCTTGCCAATCAACTCGTCCCGTTTGACTCGCGTCTCACGCTTATCAGCCAAAAACACTCGCACTTCTTCGGCGGTTGGCGGGAGGCCTGTGAGGTCAAGTTGAACCCGGCGAATGAACTCGGCGTCGCTGCAAAGTTCCGAGGGCGCCGTCTTGGTTCGCTTCAACTTCGTCGCGATCAATTCGTCGATGAAGTTATTCGCGAGAGGCGTCTTCCAAACAAAACCTGCCCGGTCGCCCATGACGGTCAAAGTGGACGCGGCGTATTGGCCTTCATACCTCGCCAGGATGGCCGCTTCGCCTCGCCTCTGCACCGTGACGAACCCCGTCTCGTCCGCAGTGGCGACTTCGATGTTGCCGCTCGAAAAATGGGCGAGCGCCGTGACGTCTCGCACTTCCCCGTCGGCGTAAGTCGCTAAGACTCGGAATTGCTGAGTCGCATCTGTGGGCTGAAGAATTCGATCTTTGGGCGAGATGTCGATCTTGACGACTCGAGGCGCTTTGTGATCGATGAGGGCGCCGTCGCTAATCCACTTGTGAATGATCTTGTAGGCCGGCGTTCCAGGCACAACGACTTGTCCGCCTTCGTGAGGCGCCCGCGTGGTGGCTTTCAACAACATCAGGCTGTTCTCTGGAGACGCCAGATTAACTCGTCGCGACGCCAGTTCATCGACATAGGCTCGCAGTTCAAAGATGGGATCGTTGCCTCGCATTGAGGTCTTTAGTCCGCCTTTGCCTTTCTTCGACCCGTGGCAGACCCCGGCGTTGCAGCCCGCTTTGCCAAAGACCGGCATCACATCGCGAACCAGGTCGACGTCAAAGTCGTTCTGAATACCCGCCACATCGACGGTTACGGTTGCCCGTTGATCGCCGACGGACAACACGATCTCGGTTTGGCCATTCGCATTGCCACGAACCAGGCCTGTCGGCGAGACTTGAGCGACGTCGCCCGACGGCGTGAACTTGGCAAGTCGCGTGACGTCAACGAGATTGCCTGACTTCAGTTTCCCAGTGACCAAAAATTGGGCCGTATCGAATCGCTTCGCCAAAGCAATCCGCGCCGGTTGGACGTCGATCGAGACGAGCGGATCATTTGCGGGCAGCGATTGTTTGGCGAACGCTGTCGATTGCGGAGGCAGAACGACCTTCGACTCTGTCTTGTCATCGGATGCGACATCGACCATAGAATTCACGGGCACCGGTACGAATTCACTTGCGATCGAGCCGTTCTCGGCGTTAATCAGCCTCACCATCCCATCCGTTCCCGCAGCGGCAAGGCTCTTTCCGTCGGGACTAAAGGCGACGGCAAAGACGCCTGCGTTGGGCAAGCTGATCTGAGCGACGACCGTCACGCCTTGCGACTGGAGTTTGGCGACTTTTGCCTTTTCAGCCGCGGATCGCTGTGCGACGCGTTTCTGCAAAATAGCTTGCAAGTCTTTTGGCACTTTGCCGTCGTATTCGTACGAGTAAATCTTGATCTCGCCGGTTCGGTCGACACAGCTTCCCGCCGCGACTCGCTTGCCGTCGCGACTGATTGCCACGTCAAAGACTCTGCCCTTGAGCGGCGGGAACTTGCGAATCAAGTTTGCGTCGTCGCCAATGACACGCTTCGATGTGCGAAACACGCGATAGAGTTTCGGTTCGCCGTCGACTCCGCCGACGAGAATCTCATCTCGAACCGGGTGCCGGTCGACTGCGGCAATCCCGCCTTTTAAGGCGCGGGGGGTGATCGACGTGATGTTGTCAATGAAACGCTGGGTGTTCATTTCGGTCAGCTTGGCGGTCCGGTCGCGGCCGACAGAAATTAAGTGGGTGCCTTTGGCGGAAAAGACCGTATCGAGCGGCCAGTTGTTGTGGGCGCCCTGGTAAAGCACCTGTTCGCCGCCCAACGCATTGATGGCGCGAACCGTATTGTCCGCGCAACCGAACGCGATCAGTTTACCGTCCGGCGACCAACTCGCACCGTACACCGTGTCGTACGTCACCGTCGTTGACTGAATCAGTTGCCGTTTCTCGACATCCCAAACCTGCACTTCGCCCATGCGAGCCGGCAGGCCGCCGGTGACTGCGAGCAGTTTACCGTCTGGAGAAAACGCGATCGATTCGATCCGTTCGGAAACGCCAACCAATCGAGCGACCAAACCGGAACCGTCGGACTTGTGCAGCAACACTTCATGATACCCTGCGACTGCGAGCAGTTTGCCGTCGGGGGAGTAGTCGAGCGATGTAATAACCGGCGCCATCGAGTAGACCGGCGGGTTGTTGATGTCGTACTGCCGCTTCGCGCTCGCTGGCGTATCGTCCTTCGCTCCTTGCTCAATCCACTTGCGGATCAAGTCGACTTCAGCGTCGGATAGCGGCGGCTTGCCTTTGGGCATTTCCGCTTCACCGCCGTCTGGCGTGATGAGTCCGAGCAGGTAACTCGAGTCTGCGTCGCCCGGCACGATCGCCTTCTCTTCGCTCTCGCCTCCCGCAACCATCTTCGCGAACGAGGTCATCACGTACTCGCCGTCCGACTTGGCCGGCTGGTGGCAACCATGGCACCGCGCCTGGAAAATGGGCTGCACCTGTTCGAAGTAGCTCACCGAGCTGTTTGACGAGGAGGAGGCGCTCGCAGCTTTCTCTTCGCCGAGAAGAGGCGTCCAGGGAGACAGGACGAGCAGACAAGAAAGAGCGAACCAAGGGCGGGCGATCGACGACGACATGGGGCGGTCCTCAGCGTCAGTTACGGTCGTTTGGCAGGTGAGTTGCCAGGGGAAGGCTTCGCCAAATAGTCTATCTGACGCATTCTGGATGTCAAGGTCCTGATACTGCGCAGAGTCGCCCATCAGGAGTTTCGACAGCGAAACACGGATCGCCCGGTCACTGTGTCGCTGAATTCAAAATGCCCGCCACAGCCACCGACGGTTTCTCGAACCGCCGATGGCAATGTGGCGAGCTTCCCCCAACGCCACGTTTCAAGAGTCTGCTGTGGAACGCCGCACGAGAGCCGAACTAATCCTTCGGATCTCGGTCGCCCGCGATGTTCCAAGCGAGCCCGAGTTTGCTGAGAAGCCAGATAGAGCCGTAGGTCGTGTCGAGCTCCCACCATTTGCGGCCGTAGTTGGCTCGCCTCGGAATGGCGTGGTGGTTGTTGTGCCAACCCTCGCCAAAAGTCACCAGGGCGACCCACCAGAGATTCTTACTGTCGTCGGTCGTCTCGAAGTTCTTGTAGCCCCAAACATGGGTGACGGAGTTGATAAACCACGTGCAGTGAAGGACGACGATCAATCGCACGAACATTCCCCAGACCACCAGCGACCAACCGAGGGCCGACCCGCCGAGAATGTGTCCGACCCCGTAGAGGATTCCGCCGAGCAACAAGTGCCAGACGATGTAAGTTCGGTCGAGAAACAGCAGCACCGGCTCGGTCATCAAGTCGGGTGCGTAACGCTCGTGGTGAGCTTGTCGGTTTTCGGGGCTCATCTTGCCCAAGCACCAAAGCATATGGCTCCACCAGAATCCCTCGCGAGGCGAGTGGGGGTCGCCCTCGTGATCGCTCAACGCATGGTGCTTGCGGTGATTTGCCGTCCAGTGGACCGCCGAGCCTTCGCCCGCCAGCCCGCCAATCAGAGCAATCAACGCTCGCATCGGCTTGTGGACGGTAAAACTTCGGTGGCTGAGCAAGCGGTGATATCCAAGGCAAATTCCGATGCCGCCGGTAAGCCAATAAAGGGCGAACATCAAGATCAGGCCAGACCAACTGAACGTGAACGGTGCGGCCAAGGCGCCAAGGTGCAGCAGGCCGATCCAGAACACGGTAATCCAGCTGATTCCGTCAGGATATCGTCGTTTTTGCGTCTCTGTGCCCGACGCCTCTTGTTTCGTTGGCAGCGGCTTCACCGAGGGTCGCGGCATCGTCTCAGTCGACATGTCTATGGTCCTTGCATACTTAAAGATGAGTATGTCTTGTTTTGCCCCATCCTAGCGAATTACTGGGTTTGCTGGGTGAGAGACGTGTTTTGAGTTTGTAAAAGTTCTGTGAACAAAAGGGTGAATAAAAGGGGAGCCTCCCCTTTGTTTTGGGTTTTCCCGAGCGCCCAATTCGTTGCTGGCTTCCGCCACAAACCGTGCTGCACCAAAGCGTTTCGTCTCCAAACACGCCAAACCAGCCGCCGCTTGATATGGGCCAACGTGGCTAAAACAACGTGGCTGGGGCTTCCAGCCGCAGTTGTTGTTTTGTTTGGTCTATGCGCTGGAGGCAACCGGACGTGACTGAAGCCCTAGCCATGTTGTTGGACGCGCTTCAAATGCTACTGAGAAACAACAACTGCGGCTGGAAGCCCCAGCCAGGTTGTTGGAAGCGCTTCAAATGCTGTTGAGAAACAACAACTGCGGCTGGAAGCCCCAGCCACGTTGTTGGAAGCGCTTCAAATGCTACTGAGAAACAACAACTGCGGCTGGAAGCCCCAGCCACGTTGTTGGAAGCCAGCCAGGTTGTTGGAAGCGCTTCAAGTGGTGGAAGCGCGGCATAGGAATTACAGGTTCTTTAGAGGGCCGGTGCTGTCACCCAGTTCAGCGACCTTGGCGCCGCTCATGTGGCACATCGAGACGAACAGGTTGTTGAGCGGCGTCTCGTTTTCGTACTCGCGCAACCGTCCGGTTTCCAATTGGCCTCCGCCACTTCCCGCGACGACGATCGGCAGGTCGTGATGGGTATGGCGATTGGCGTCGGCGATGGCGCTGCCGTAGAGGATCAGGCTATTGTCGAGCAGCGTCTTTTCGCCTTCCTGAACGCTCTTCAGTTTTTCGATGAAGTAGGCGAATTGAGTGACGAGGAAGCGATCGATCTTGCTGATTTGATCCATCGTCTCTTGCTTGTTGCGGTGGTGTGAGAGGCTGTGATGACCTCCTTTGACGCCGACCATCGGATAGCTGCGATTGCTGCCGGCGTTGGCGAGCATGAACGTGCTGATTCGGGTTGTGTCGGTTTGAAACGCCAGTGTCATCACGTCGTACATCAGCCGAATGTGGCTTTCAATTTCGCGAGGAATACCGGCAGGGACGTCCACGTCCGGAACTTCGCTGCGGCGAGTCGCTGAGCGATCGATTCGCAATTCCAATTCGCGCACGCTATTGAAGTACTCCTCTAGTTTGCGCTGGTCTTTTTTGCCGAGCCGTTTCCGCAGCAGCGCTGCGTCTTCTGCGACAATGTCCAGGATACTCTTGCGGTAGACATCGCGTTCGGCGCGGCCCTTGGCGGCTTCGGCGGAACCGAACAAACGCTCGAAAGCCAGCTTGGGATTGATCTCCTTGGCCATCGGCGTCGTTTCCGACTTCCAGGAAACATTGGCCGAGTAAGCGCAGCTGTAACCGGAATCGCAGTTGCCGCTGTTGCGACCTCGCTCCACACCCAATTCAAGCGAGGGCAGGGGAGTGCTGCCGCCGATCAACTTGGCCGCCGCTTGGTCGACGGAGACGCCGAGTTTGATATCGGCGCCGGCCGTTTTGCGAGGTTGGGCGCCGGTGAGGAACGAGCCCGCGTTGCGAGCGTGATCGCCGCCGCCATCGCCGTTCGCTCGGCCGTGGTGTTGAGTCAAACCGGTAAACACATTGATGTCGCCTTTCACCTTCGCCAACGGCTCAAGCGACTTGGAGAGGGTCCAATCGTTTTCGCTTCCCTCCGGTTTCCAGCTCGGCACGATGGCGCCGTTGGGGAAGAAAATGAACGCCATTCGCACAGGCGACGCAGCTTCGGCGTATGCCTTGGCTGTCGGCGTCATCGCGTCCAGCATGGGTAATGCCATCGCGGCGCCAAGGCCGCGAAGAAAAGTGCGTCTCGGTAGATTGCTTCGTTTACTCATTGCTTGTCTTCCGGATCAAGAAGGGTTTGCTGTGCACGATTCCCCGCACCAACACGCTGAAACGATAGTCATT
This sequence comes from uncultured Pirellulaceae bacterium, assembly GCA_964567745.1. Lineage (GTDB taxonomy): Bacteria > Planctomycetota > Planctomycetia > Pirellulales > Pirellulaceae > CAZMNY01. Next base: position 43,410 of record CAZMNY010000011.1, read on the forward strand.
CTTCTTTAGATCGGCAACAATTTCGTCCACCGTGCATGTATCTGGCAATGTCAGTCCGCGGCCCAGGCCGTAGGTAAGCATTTTGCGGGTCAGGAGTTTGGCGAATTCATCCTTGCGTTTCTTCAGAATGACGACAAGCTCAGTCGGTCCCTTGAATGACTCGCCACTTGGCAATTTGCCTCCTGAGTCGACTTCGACGCCCTCCGCTTTGGTCCGCCAACGTCCGATCGGGTCGAAATTTTCGAAGCCGAAACCGAGCGGATCGAGCGTGTCATGACAAGACGCGCAAGCTGGCGACTCGCGGTGGATGCGAAGCTGGTCACGAAGCGATGTCGCTCCCGACTTCTTGGCGCCTTCTTCCAACGAAGGCACATCGGCGGGAGGATCGGGCAGCTGCACGCCCAAGATGTTGTCCAGAATCCACGCTCCCCGCCGCACGAGCGACGTTCGGTCGGGATTCGACGTAATCGTGAGAATACTGCCGTGGGTCAACACGCCCGCGCGCTGGTTCGACGGCAGCGACACTCGCCGCATCTCGGCGCCTTGGACTCCTGAAATCTGGTAGTGCTTCGCGAGACGTTCGTTGACGAAGGTGTAATTCGCATCGAGAAAATCGAGCAGGCTGCGGTCATTGGTGAATATCTCCGCGATGACCGCCTTGGTCTCAGCGACCATATCCGCTCGCAATTCGGGGGTGAACTCTGGAAACAGCTTCTTGTCCGGAGTTGCCTCGACGATGTTGCTCAAGGTCAACCATTGGCTTGCGAAGTTGTCGACAAGGGCTTGTGATTTAGGATCAGCGAGCATTCGCGTCACCTGCTCGTCCAGCACTTTGGGCTCGTGCAATCGCCCTTGGGCGGCTATTTCGAACAACGTCGCGTCGGGCATGCTGCTCCACAGAAAGTAGGAGAGCCGAGAGGCGAGTTCATAGTCGTTGAGCGCGTGCTGCGTTTGGCCCGATGGCGGCTCTTGTTCAACTCGAAAAAGGAAATTGGGCGAGACGAGGATTCCTTGCAGTGCGACTTGAATTCCCTTTTCAAACGAGTCGCCGCGGTCCACGACAAATTCGACAACCTTCACGAGCCGGTCAACTTCGACATCGTCGACCGGACGACGGAACGCCCGAGGCATCAGGCGATTGAGGATTTCCCGCGCCGCTTGCTCAACGGACTTCTTTTCGCTCGGCGTGACGAAGACGAGTCGCTGATGAACTTCCGGCGGCGGCGCATCGGTCGGTCCTTGGATTTCGATGTATCTTACCGCCAGATTGCGATCGCGATCCTTTGGGTTCTTCGCCTTGGGGTTGTAGTAGTCGTTGACGAACGCCGCTTCGATGACACGGCTGCCTTTGGACAACTTGAGATTGACTTCATAGGTCGCTGGCTGTCGCTGCCCCTTGACGTCATGCGTTGTAATTGACTTGCCGTCGACTCGAATTTCCATGCGAGCGAGCTCGCCGCCCGCTTGATCGGCTGCTGCCTCCACGCGAATGATATACTCGCCGTCCGCCTGTACGTCATGGCGATGAATCGCCGATCCCGTGGAGCTCATTTGCATCCACTCGCCGCGAACTTGGCCTGCGCCGCCGCCCTTGAGTTTGGCTGCCTCAAACCGCTGCCGGCCTCGCCCCGACTTGTCGGTCATGATCGCAGCGGAGGCAATCCGCTCGGAAGCGTCGACGTATTTTTCAAACAAGAGCGGAGGCAGCGAGAGGACGTCGGCGATGTTGCTGAAACCGTATCCTACGTCGTCCGAAGGAAAGTCCTTCGCAGGGTCAATATCGACACCCAGCAAATCGCGGACGGTGTTGTTGTACTCCGTTCGATTCAGCCGATGAATTGTCACTTGGCCCGCATCGTCAACGACGTCGCAGTCGACGTGATAGAGCTTGAGTTCGAGCCAGGTCGCGACGCTGTTTCTTTCCGCTTCCGTCGGGCGGTCGTCATGATCCTTGGGCGGCATCATGTCCGAACTCATCATTCGCAGAGCTTTCTCCCAGATCTCCCGGTTCCTTAAGACTTGTCCCGACTCGCTGAGACCGTGAAACGAAACGTCGCCCTCGGCTCCGTCTTCCCCGTGGCAATCGAGACAATATTTTTCAATCAACGGCAAGACTCGGGACTTGAATTCCTTGTCGGTCGCGAATTTCTTCGCTTTCGATTGCTCAACTGCGCATAGCGGAGAAGCAACCGATGCCGCGACGAACAATGCGGTGACGCAAAACGAAGTCGACAAGGTCGCGCGCGTGCGAAGCAAGAGCAGAGTCGGCTTGAGGAAAGCAAACATGAACGACCTCGCAGTAGGTGGGGCTGCGGTGGAGGGCTTGGCGGGAGGTCCGTTTCACTCGCAGCCTTGCGAGCAATTCTTGAGGACCTTGGTGTCCATATTATGCTGACTCGCGCTGCCCATGTCCAGTTCACGACCCGTGCGAGGGGGGGGGCTTCCGGCGATTCCGTGAGCAGACCGCGTCCTGGACTGGGTTTACGATCGTCGACGTGAGGCGCGCCACTTGTTGGCAAACCGATGCAGAATGGCCGCTGGACTCGCTGGAGGCCCCGGTCGCAATCGCAAGTCGATTAGCTGATGATGTCGTGGACGACGTTGCCGTGAATATTTGTCAGCCGGAAATCTCGCCCGCCGTAACGGTAAACGAGTTTGGTGTGATCGAGTCCGAGCAAATGAAGCATGGTCGCGTGCAGGTCGTGCAGATGGACAACGCCGTCGACCGCCTGGTAGCCAAGCTCGTCGGTGGCGCCGTGAGTCAGTCCGCCTCGCGTCCCGCCGCCGGCCAGCCAAGCCGTGTAGCCTTCGGCGTTGTGGTCTCGCCCTTTGGCTTCTTTACCGTCGAGAACTTGGGTCTCCGGCGTTCGGCCGAATTCTCCCGTCCACAGCACAAGCGTGTCTTCGAGCAGTCCGCGTTGAGCGAGGTCGGTTAGCAGAGCTGAAATCGGTTGGTCAATTTGCTCGGCTTTGGACTTGAAGTTTTGCAAGTTGCTATGGTGGTCCCAGCCGCTGTTGCTGACTTCAACGAAACGAACACCCGATTCAACGAGACGACGAGCTAACAAACATTGCCGGCCGAAGTCGTCGGTTTTTGACTTGTTGATGCCATACATGTCGAGCGTCGATTTGGTCTCTTTGCCGATGTCGAGCACATTGGGCACGGCCGATTGCATTCGCTGGCTCAGTTCGAGCGAATCGATTACGCCGCGTACATCTTCGGTTTGACCCAATAGGCGCTTGTTCATGCGCTGAGCCAGGTCGAGCGTCGCTTGCGCGTTGTCGGGCGACAGGCTGTGGTTCGGCGCCAGGTTGCTGATCGACGCGCTTTTAACCGCTTGGCCGTCCCAGCCGAGCCGCGTCGCCTGAAACGTGCTTGGCAAGAACGCACTTCCATAGTTGGCCGGCCCGCCGAAGGTGCGAGTCGGTTTGATTGTGAAGAAGCCAGGCAAGTTCTGGTTTTCTGTTCCGAGTCCGTAGAGCACCCACGATCCGAACGACGGGCGGACGAACTGGAATTCGCCAGTGTGCAGCATCGGGATCGCGATTGGGTGGGCGCGGCTTGTCGTCTGCATCCCGTTGAGCATACAGAGTCGATCGACATGCTGAGCCAAATGCGGAAACGCCTCGGACGCCCACATGCCGCTCTCGCCATGCTGCTTGAATTTGTACAGCGGAGCGAGCAGTTTGCGTTTCTTGATCCCCGTCTTGCCGTTCCGCGCCGCCAGATGTGGCTTGTAGTCGAACGACTCGAACTGGGATGGGCCGCCGTTGATGAACAAGAAGATGACCCGTTTCGCTCGCGGGGCGAAGTGGGGTGTCTTGGGCGCGAGCAACCCCGCGTCCGCCGACACGGGGTCCATTCCTGTCAGCATTAGGGAGCCGAGTCCGCAAGAGCCCGCCTTGAGCCAATCTCGCCGCGACAGCATCGGCTGCGATGATTTTTCTCTCATGATGAACTGCTCCTCTGGGATCACTAGTTATTGCTACTCGTGAGTGGATGCGCCGAAGAGTTTACGGTGCGTCGACGAGGTATCGGAATTCGGCAGTGGTAAACAGCGTGTGGAACCACGCAGCCCAGGCATCGACGTCGCGATTGGGCGAGTCCGCCTTGGCTGACGCGCGAACCTGATTGACCAGTTCTAAGGCGGCCGTCCGTTCATCGTCCAGCGCGGACCGTCCCAGAGCCCATCTCGTCGCCAACTCAGCTCGCTGTCCATCGTCGGTCGCATCCTTCGAAGCGAGCAATCTCCGAGCCGCATGCTTCGTTTGCTCGACGACGAACTTCGAGTTGCGCATGTACAAGGCCTGTGACGGCACGTTCGTTACCGACCGACCTCCGCTAACCAAACTGGGCGAAGGGAAATCGAAGAGATCGAAGAGCTCAGGAATGTAATCGCGAACCACGGGAAGATAGACGCTTCGATGGTTACTTGGGGGCTGAATCTTGTTTGTCGGGATGCTCCGTGCAAGCTTGTCGCCGAGTCCCGTAACCGTCGAACCGACGGGGCGTTTCAAGTCGATCTGACCGCTTACCGCGAGGATCGCATTGCGAATGGCTTCCGCTTCAAGCCGACGCGGCGCGGCTCGCCAGAAGTGATGATTGTCGGGATCGACCTCGGCGTTGCCCGGATGTTGCGCGCTGCTCAACTGATAGGAGCGGCTGAGCATGATGGCTCGAATCATCTTCTTGACCGACCATTTCTCACGAACGAATTGAATCGCCAGGGCGTCGAGCAGTTGCGGATGGCTCGGCGCCTTGCCGATCATGCCAAAGTTGTCCACGCTGGCGACCAAGCCTCGACCAAATAGGTGATGCCAGATTCGGTTGACCATGACTCGAGCCGTGAGTGGATTGTCGGGTCGAGTGATCCATTCGGCCAATTCCAGCCGCCCGCTTCCAGACTGGATCTTCGGCGTTTCCGCGGTTGTGACCGCCGTCAAAAAGCCCCGCGGCGCCACATCGCCTAGGTCTCGAAAATTTCCGCGTACGGCGACTTTGGTGTCGGCGGGCTTGGCCCGATCGCGAGCACTCATCGCATACTGTGGGCGAGGCGGCTTCTTGGATTTGAGTTGTTCCGCTTGCGTCTTGAGCGACGCGGACTGTTTCTTGAGTTTCGCCGTGAGTTCAGCGGCGGCCTGCAGTTTTTCAACCGCTTCGTCCAACGCTTGTTGGACGGCCGGGTCGGCGCCATCGGATTCCGTTGCCGCTGCCGCTTGAGCCAGTTTTTCCGCCTTCGCCTTACCAGCCGCGGCCACTTTCTCGGCGTCCGCCGCTTTCTTCAGCTCCGCGTCGCTGGCCGCCAACGCTTTCGCGGCATCTTGGACTTTCTTGTCGTGTGCTTCTGCGGCGGCATGCCTTGCCTCGGCGTTTTCGCCAATCGGCAACAGGTCCGTGGGATTGTTGCTGTACTTTTGTTTGATCGTCCCGAAGAGCGGTTCAGTGCTGAGGAAGATTCCGGCCAGCGAGTAATAGTCTTTGGTCGGGATCGGATCAAACTTATGATCGTGACATCGAGCGCAAGCGACCGTCATGGCCAGCGTCGCGCGGAAAACCGTGTTGATTTGATCGTCGACGACATCCATCCGAAACTCAGTGCCGCTCGAATTGTGCCGCTTGGGGCCGAACGACAAGATGCTGGTAGCCACGTGTCGGGCTTGCCGATGTTGAGCCGTCTCGTTCTTGTCGGGAGTCAACAAGTCGCCCGCGATCTGCTCGCGTACAAACTGGTCATACGGTTTGTCGCTGTTCAGCGAATCGATGACGTAGTTGCGGTAGGGCCAAGCGTGCGGATAGGTGAAGTTAAACTCCATTCCGCTCGATTCAGCGAACCTCACGACATCGAGCCAGTGGCGGCCCCACCGTTCGCCAAATTGAGGCGAATCGAGGAGTCGATCGATCAGCTTGGCGAGTGCTTCCGGCGAGTCATCATTAACGAATTGATCGACGTCTGCGGGCGAGGGCGGCAGGCCAACCAAGTCGAAGTAGATGCGTCTGACGAGCGTCCGTCGGTTTGCGTCAGCGACCGGTTGCAAACCAGCGGCTTCCATCTTGGCGAGCACATAGCGATCGATGTCGCCTCGCGGCCAGTCGGTCCGCTTTACCTTCGGCGCTGGCGTTGTACGCGGAGCTTGAAACGACCAGTGACGACGGGCCGCCTCAAGACGCTCTTCTTTGACCGTCGGACCGGTTACTTTGCGCGAATCGGGCGCGCCCAAACGAATCCACTTCTCAAACGAAGCGATCACTTCGTCTGGCAGCTTATGTTTGGGCGGCATGGCGGAGACATCGGCCTCGTGACGAAGCATGGCGATGAGCGGACTGTTTCCCGCGTCGTGCGCGGTGAGAATCGGACCGGAATCTCCGCCGCGCATCATGCCCATCGGCGAATCGAGTTCGAGACCGCCGCCGATTTCCTCGCCCGCCTTCGAATGGCACTCGTAACAATGCTTGACCAAGACCGGCTTGATCTGCTTATCGAAAAGCGCGAGTCCCTGCGACTGCTTTGACGCGTCTTGGGAACCCTTCTTTGGAGGCTCTTTAGCCCATGCCAAAGTTGTGACGCCTACGGCAATGGTCGCAACCAGAATCGGGAAAAGTCGGCCCATGATCACCCTCGCTGTTTGCAGCTTTCAACTCGAAAAGCTCGAACTCCAACGACCGCGTCGCAAAACGCATTGTTAAGCCAGCAAGGCTTTGCGCACTTTGCCTTCTTTGACAATTTCGATCGGTCGATCACCGGGCGCCATCAGCTCCTTGTCGCCGACAATGCCGAGGCAGTGGTAAATCGTCGTGGCCCAGTCTTCAACGTTCAAAAGGTTTTCTTCCGGTTCGGCGGCGATGGCGTCCGAGGAACCGTAGACGGTCCCACGCTTGATTCCTCCGCCCGCGAGTACGACGCTAAAGACTTTTGGCCAGTGGTCGCGACCGGCATTGGCGTTGATTTTTGGCGTTCGCCCGAATTCGCTGCAGATTGAAATCAGCGTCGAATCCAACAAGCCTCGCTCGTCTAAATCGCGAATCAACGCGGCAAATCCCTGATCGAACGCGGGCACTTGCCCCTTGATCGATCCCTCGATGTTGCCGTGCATATCCCAGCTGCCGTATGTCATCGTGACGAAGCGAGCTCCTGCTTCGACTAGCCGCCGAGCCAGCAAGAGCCTAGCTCCTGCAGTGTTCCGGCCATACTGGTCTCGCACCTTCGGATCTTCTTTGTTCAAGTCGAAAGCGGCTTGAGCGGCTGGCGAACTGATCATGCTGTACGCGCGATCGTAGAATGTGTCGAGCGCGACAAGGGCGTCGTCTTTTTCTTTGCTGGCGAAACGGTCGTTGACGATATCGAGAATTTTTCTCCGGGTTTCAAAACGCTTGCCGTCAATGCCCGATGGCAAGTTCAGGTCGCGAACCTTGAAGCCTCCGCTGGCCGGATCAGAACCGAGACTGAACGGCGCGTAGGATGCGCTGAGGTATCCGGTGCCGGCAAACTGGTTGGGCTGATTCGGAATACAAATGTACTGAGGCACGTTGTTCCGCGGAGGATACTCGTGAGTCACGATGCTGCCCATGCTGGGGAAATTCAGAATCGGACTTGGACGATAGCCGGTGAACATATTGTGAGTGCCGCGCTCATGAGCCGCCTCACCATGGCTCATCGATCGACAGATCGTGATCTTGTCCATGACCTGGGCAGTCTTCGTCCAGGTCTCGTTCAGACGCACACCCGCGACGTTCGTGGCAATGCTGCCCATCGGCCCACGATACTCAAGCGGCGCCACTGGCTTCGGGTCAAACGTCTCCTGATGACACATGCCGCCTGGCATGTAGATAAAGATCACACTCTTCGCGGTGCCCTCTTTGCTCTCATAAAACTTAGGCGCGGCTTGGGCCTGTTTGAGCCGGAGGAAGTTGGGCAGGGTCAGTCCGAGTCCCCCTAGTACTCCAACTTGCAAGGCATCACGGCGGGTCAGGCGGCGATTCATGTTTGTTCTCCAAATCTCAATTCGGCTGTGGGCGGGGAATAGAAAAATGGACCAGCGAGGAGTCGTGCGGTCTCGAATCCGCGACAGGCGAAGGCAAGGGGCAGTTTGCTTTGCCTGCTCCTCACTGGTCACAGGAAGGCTGGGTTTGGGGTATCCAGTAAAACGACGGTGGGGTGGGGGTCGTCAGGCGGGGAGGCTTGGGGGGCATGGTTTGGTTTGAGGTCGAACGAGACCGCATTGGCTCAATCTTGTAACAGGACAAAACGACCTTGACATCCACAATATCGGTGCGAGAATGATCGGTCAACTACAGAATCCGGTCTGCCGAGCAAAAAAGGGCGGAACTCGTGGTGACGACAACGATGGCCCAGGGCCTGCCGAGTGTCAATGAATTGGATTTGGTGATCGAATGCGTCACCGAAGCCTATCGGACACCGGTCCACAATCAGCTTGCTCGGATCAGCGATTCGATGAGCAACGTGGCTGCCCGTTACGGGCTGAGCTACCTCGATTTGCAGCCGCTGGCCAAGTCGTTCATCGAACTGGAGCGGGCGTTGATGCGGCGGGTTGCCGATCAGGAACAGCGGCTTTTTCCGTCTCTCCGGCAACTCATTCGCGGTGACGAATTGAACGGCGATTTTCGCAAGGCATTTCGCGCGGCTGTCGAGGCGAGCAAGTCCAGCGACGAGCGCATTTCGGGAATTCTGAGAGACGTCGCTGAACTGACTCAAGGCTACGCGCCAGCTCGAGACGCTGCGAGCATCTACTGCGAGATGATTCATGAACTCGCATCGCTCGACGAACAGACTCGTGAATGTCTGCAAGCCGAAGCGCGACTGCTTCGGCTCGATGATTTCGAGTGCTAGGCGGCTCGTCGAGTTGGCCACGAGAAAAAGAGGTTCATCCGGTATTTCCGGGGATGGCCGACGCGCAAAGTTTGGGGCGGAAGAAGCGTACTGGACGACGCGTGCTAAAAGGGAACTCACGCGAAGCCGCGGAGAGCGCGAAGAAGTGAGGTGTGTGGAAAGCGGTTGCGCGCAGTCGTTTCAGGCGAGGCTGCCAAAGGATCAGCAAAGACTGAGTCAGGAAAACGCGAATCCAGTCGTCAGCGGCTTCTATCTTTTCATCTTGGCGCTCTTCGCGTGCACCTCTCGTCCCGGCTGACTGGCTCGCTCGAGCTTCCCCGGAAAACCGGATGGCCAAAAAAAAGACCCCCACGGGCTCGCCCCGTTCCGGTGAATCAGGTTCATCAGCTAACATCGCAAACTCTAGACACGGTGGTCCAACTACGCGCCTCGCAATACCAAGCTGGTATTCGCAAACTCTAGACACGGTGGTCCAACTACGCGCCTCGCAATACCAAGCTGGTATTTCGTTTTTCGGTGACAGTCCCGACGATGCAGGCCGAGTGAGCGCCGGCCTCTCTGGCGTCTTCGACCAACTGATCGGCTTTGTCCGAGTCAACGCTGATCAGCAATCCGCCGGACGTTTGAGCGTCGAACGCGAGTTCCAATTGCAGGGGATCAGCTTGGCCCTCGATCGCCATCAGGGTATCAGCGAATTCGCGATTTGATGCGCTGGCTCGAGTCTTAAATCCTTTGTTCACCATCTCCGCTGCGCCGTCGATGGCAGGAAAGCGGCTAGGTTCCAAAACGACGGTCACGTCGCTGGCTTGAGCCATCTCGGCGGCATGGACTGCCAGTCCGAAGCCAGTGATGTCGGTCGCCGCTTTCGCTCCGGCAGTGCGCGCGGCGTCTCGGCCAATGACATTCAGTTGTGTCATGCTCGCGACCGCGGCCGCCAGCGTGGCGTCGGGGCAACGGCCGGCCTTGAACGCGGTTGTGATGAAGCCAGTGCCGAGCGGCTTGGTGAGAACTAACGCGTCGCCCGGCTTTGCGTCTCGGTTGGTGATCAGTTGCTCTGGCGTGAGCAAGCCGGTGACGGACATGCCGTACTTGATCTCGACATCGCGAACCGTGTGGCCTCCGAGAATCACCGCGCCCGCTTCGACCACTCGCTCGGCGCCACCGCGAAGGATCTCATTCAGCACGTCGAGATCCAGTTGATCGTCGGGGAATCCGACAACGTTGAGAACGGTTTTTGGGTCGCCACCCATCGCATAGACGTCGCTCAGGGAATTCGCCGCGGCGATCTGGCCAAACACAAACGGATCGTCGACTAGCGGAGGGAAGAAGTCGACGGTTTGCGCAATCAGCAAATCGTCGCGCAGCCGGTACACGCCCGCATCGCTGGCGCCGTCAGCCCCAACGATCAAGTCAGGGTCAGAGAACTTTGGCAGATTTCGCACGACCTGTGCGATGCCCGATACGGGCAACTTGCCTGCTCAGCCAGCGCAGCTGGCGTAATCCACAAGACGTTTCTTCCGTCCGAATAGACTCATAGGACCAACACAACAAATGGAAAGAATGACGCGGAAAGGAACTCAATGCGACGATCACGAAGAGCCAGCTCGATTTTGAGGCGAGCCTACTCGCGTTGTCGACACAGCGCACGATAGACCGAAGATCCGCGCATGTCGAGCAGGCGACTACGCGCGGGCGGCGAAAACGATCGACTCCCCATCACCGATCATCGGTCATCGGTGCTGTCGGGCGTCTGACTATGTGCCGCTCAATTCAATCAGCGGCACTTGGCCCGGTTCGTAGGTGCAATCCGGCTCGCCCGCGAGCGGGTCGCCATAAACCGCGTAGGCTCGGCTACGGCTTCCGCCGCACACGTAACGGTATTCGCAAATACCGCAGTCGCCGCCAAACTTGTCGGGGTCTCGCAGCGAAACGAATGTCGGGTGATTTTGATACGCGTCGACGACGGAGTTCTCAGGAAATCGGCCGCATTGAAGCGGCAGAAATCCAGCCGGGAAGATCTCGCCCGTATGTCCGACAAACATGATTCCGTTGCCGTCGCGAACTCCAAGCGGCGCCCGATGGCCCGTTGGTCTCACGCCGTTGGGCGGCCCGCCATTGCCCGATCCGCCATGGGGCGACGCGTCATGAGGCGAGGCGTCACGGGACGATCCGTCATGGGACTGGGCGCCATTCGGCTTGGCGCCTGTTGTCGCCATTTCAGGAGGCGGCCCCGTCCGCTCTGCCGGGCTGGCAAGCGGGTTCCCGCCGCGCTGCAAAACGAATCGCCTGTAATGATGGGCCTCGGTCGTCTTCACTCCATACGGCTGCCGTCCCGCTTGGATCCAAAGCCGCTCGAACGCCTCCTCATACTGCTCCGGCGAAATCCGCTCCTCGTCAATACCTCGGCCCACCGGAATCAAAAAGAAGACCGACCACATCGCGATCGATTGAGTCGAGAGCAGAGCCGCCAAGGCATCGATCTGCCCGAAGTTTCGGCGCGTGATGGATGTATTGACCTGAACGGGCAATCCGAGCTGCCTAGCGTCGAGAAGCATTTGCAAAGTTCGCTCGAAACTGCCTTGCCAGCCGCGGAACGAATCATGAGTCTCGGCGTCGGCCCCATCCAAACTGATCCCCAGACGCCGCACGCCGGCCTCTTTCGCTTTTTGCAACGCATCGCGAGTTGCAAGCGGAGTTGCCGAAGGCGTCAACGCGACTGGCAGTCCAGCTTCTCGCGCATGCCGAATCAACTCGTAGATGTCGGGCCGCTTGAGCGGATCGCCGCCGGTCAATACCAAGTGAGGTTTGCGAGGAAAACTGGCGATCTGATCGATCAGTTGCTTGGACTGTTCGGTCGAAAGCTCTTGGGGATGCGAACTCTCTTGCGCCGAGGCTCGGCAATGTTTACAAACTAAGTCGCAAGCCTGGGTCACCTCGTAATAGAACATGAGCGGGCTGACACCAAAGTCGGCCGGCTCATAGCCTGAAAAACTCATTTCAATCCAACGCCTTTCTGGTCGGCCGTTGATCTTCAACCGATCGGCCGCAGGAATACTCGGTTCCGGAAATCGTCAATGTCTTGTCGCAAGTCCTGATGCTATCCTTTGCCGCTACCCTCGGGAACCGGTTTGCTCTCGACGTTCAACAAGTCGGGCCCCGTCACACAAGGCATCGAACAAAGCAATCCCGGCTCCTCGAGCACCTCCCGCACCGTCATGTGCTCCAACGTCTTCTGTGCGACGGCCATCACATTGTCCATCCGCCGATGAAGCGGGCAGAGCCCGCTCGTGTGGCCCGGCCGTCCGAGCGGACATTTATCGATTCGGTGAAATGCGTCGACCGAATCGACAACGTCAAGAATGGTGACCTCGGCCGGATCGCGAGCCAAAGTAAACCCGCCGTGAAGGCCTCGTCGCGAAAGGACAATGCCTGCCCGAGTGAGCCCTTTCATGACCTTCGCCAAGTAGCTCGGCGGCGCGTCAATTTCGGCGGCCAGCTTGGCCGTCGTACAAGGCGATCCCGGCTGGTTGCCCAAGAACACAATCGCTCGCAATGCGTATTCAGCAGTTTGGGAGATCATCGCGAACCGCCTCCTCTGACATGCTGAGAACCGGCATGCCGACAAAAGGACCTTGACGTCCTTAATATAGAGGCGGCGAGTCGCTTGTCAAGCTAGTTTCAGGGCGATTCAGCTCGGGTAGCAGCCGATCTCGATGTGATTTCCATCGGGATCTAGGAAGAAAAGCTGGGTGACCTGGGTGTCGGCAACATGCGCCTTTCGATACGCGACGCCATGTTCAGCCAACAGGGTTTCGACGAGATCGGTGTCCGCGACATGAAAGGCGACGTGGTCGTCACGGATCGAAATATCGCCAGCAGGCCGCGATCCATTCGCCGTTGCAATCAGGTGAATCTGCACGCCATAGTTGAACAGCCAGGCGCCGGGGAATTTGAAGTTCGGGCGGTCGACCTGTTGGAAGCCGAGCAGGTCGCGATAAAACGCGAGGCTCGCCTCCAAATCGCTCGTCACTCGCGCGATGTGATGAACCGCCTGGATCGGCAGCGGGTCTGGCATCTGAAACTCCCTCGATAGGCGCTGAATTCGACGGTCGCGCGCGACAAACGGATAAGCAAAACGTATACGAAACTCATTGCTTTGGTAACAACCACAAAGAAAAACAGCCGCTCACGATCAACGTCGTGAACGGCTGAATGAGATTTCGTGAGTCGCAAACCGCGGCGATTAGCGGATCGACTTGGCGCCATCGGCGCTCGGCAATGAATGGGCCTTGAATAGTTCGGCATAGGTCTTGCCGTCGGGGCCCTTCTTGGCTTCCACCTTCTTGAGAGCTGCTTCGAATTCTTTGACGAATTCAGCTTCTTTGGCTTTCTTGGCGTCGGTTCCGGCCTTCTTGGCTTCGTCGATTTGATCTTTCACGTTGCCCTTGATCAACTCAGCAAGCTTCAGGCCGTAGTCATTGAGATAGTCTTTTTTCTTTCCTTTGACATGGCACGTGTTGCAACTGGCCTTCTTGAATGCCGCTTGGAAATCGGTGTTGTCGCTCTTCTTTACGTACTTCGCATCGAAGGACTTCTTGAAGGGCGAAATCGCGAACGCTCCGTTGGCGCCGACGGCGATGCTGGCGGCGATGACGGTGCATACAATGGCGTAAAACTTCATCGGATGGCTCCTCAAGTCTTCTTGTTTGTTGTTGGACTGAGATCTAGCGAGGTGGGAAGGGGGGCTTGGGGGGTTGGCCGCACGGCGACACGCCTCTTCGTTAGAGGGGTTTGCCGTGGCGGAAGCCAAAGATCAGCTTGACTACAACCATATCTTGCACCATAACTGGATGTCAAGGTCCGGATATAGGAAACCTGTATTCCGCGTAACTTTGGAAACTGCCGCCCGGGTCAAGCGAGCGGCGGAAACTCGGTTGGATTAGATAGCCTTCGACACGAGAATCGACATGAAAACCCGAATCGCGCTGGTGCTGAGTATGCTTTGCTCGACATCATTGGCAGCAGACGACGTCGACTTCGGCCGCGATATTCGGCCGCTTCTTGCGGAAAAGTGTTTCCAATGCCACGGCCTTGACGCCGAGCAGCGGGAAACCGACTTGCGCCTCGACACTCGCGAGGGCCTGTTTGCCGAGCTCGATGCTGGAGGAGTCGCGGTCGTTGCCGGCAAGATGGACGAGAGTTTGATTTACAAGCGGCTCGTCACCGACGACGAAGATATGCGAATGCCGCCTGCCGACTCCAAACAAATGACGGCGGAAGAGATCGAATTGATCGGCCGCTGGATCAAATCGGGCGCCCAATGGGAGCAGCATTGGTCGTTGGTGAAACCGGAACGGCCGGCCGTTCCCAAGGTCGCGAATTCAAACTGGCCTCGAACCGATATCGACAGATTTATTTTGGCGCGACTCAATCGCGAAGGGCTCAAGCCATCGCCAGAGGCGGACAAGCTGACGCTACTGCGCCGCGTGACATTCGACTTGACCGGCCTCCCGCCAACACTCAAGGAAGCGAAAGATTTTCTCGCTGATGAATCTGACCAAGCATTCGAACACGTCGTCGACCGTTTGCAAAAGTCGCCCAACTACGGTGAGCACAAAGGGCGATATTGGTTGGACGCGGCGCGGTATGGCGACACCCATGGTTTGCATTTAGACAACTTCCGGCAGATCTGGCCTTATCGCGATTGGGTCATCGAGTCGCTTAACGCGAACAAGCGATTTGATCAATTTACGATCGAGCAACTGGCTGGCGACCTACTTCCATCGCCGACATTGGATCAGCGCGTTGCGACAGGATTCAATCGTTGCAACGTGACGACTAGCGAGGGCGGGATTATCGACGAGGAGTATTACGTTCACTACACGAACGATCGTGTGGCGACCATGGCGACGGTTTGGATGGGCGTTTCGCTCGGTTGCTCCACCTGCCATGACCACAAGTTCGATCCTTTCCCGATGAAGGACTACTACCAGCTGTTCGCCTTTTTCAACAGTCTCGACGGCCCAGTCAAAGACGGCAATCGTCGTGATACAGCGCCGGTCGTTAAAGTGCCAAGCGCCGAGCAGACCAAGCGACTCGCCAACCTCGACGGCCAGATCGCTCAGCTGAGCAAGGTAATGGGGGACCCGGCCGACGATGTCGATCAAGCTCAGCGCCAATGGGAAACGCGATTGCTCGCCGCCGATTCAAGTAAAGCCAGTTGGGTGGTTCTGCACGGCAAAGACACGACGTCCAAGGGCGGTGCGATTCTCACGCGGCTCGAGGACGACTCGATTTTGGTCAGCGGCAAGAACGCGGCGAAGGACGTCTATGAGGTGATCATCGAAAACGCGCCGGAATCGATCTCGGCCATTCGGCTGGAGGGTCTGATTCACGAGTCGTTGACGAATGGCGGAGCGGGCCGCAGCGTCAACAGCAACGTCGTGCTTACCGAATTTGAAGTCGAGTCGGCGCCGGTTGGCGATCCGGAAAAATGGACTCCGGTCAAATGGGCTCGAGCCTGGGCGGATCACTCGCAGCAGAACGGCGACTTCAAAATCAGCAACGCGATTGACGGCAAGCCGGCCACCGGCTGGGCGACGCAGGGTTACGACAAGGTCGAAGACCGCACGGCGATCTTCGTGCCCGCGGCCCCGTTCGGTCACAAGGGCGGCACGCGGCTCAAGATTCGGCTCAAACACGAGTCCGTTTATGCTCAGCATCAATTCGGACGATTTCGCTTGTCGGCCACTTCGGCGGAAAACCTGCCTCAATTCGATAAGGGTGCAGCCTCAGCCGAGATCAAGAACCTAGTACAGATCAAGGCGGAGAAGCGTAACGCCGGCCAAGAGCAAAAGATTCGAGATCACTACCGCCAGAACGTCACCACGGTGGAAAGTATCGTTAAGGCTCGCACCGATCTCGCGGCGGCGAAGAAAGCTCGAACGGATCTCGACAAGTCGCTTCCGACGACGTTGATTTGGAAAGAGATGGCCAAGCCCAAACCGGCCTTCATTCTGACTCGAGGCGCGTACGACAAGAAGGGCGAGCCGGTCACGCGCAACACGCCAGCCGCGCTGCCTCCGCTACCTCCTATGGCTGAGGGTGAAGTGCCGACCCGTTTGCACTTGGCCAAGTGGCTTGTCTCGCCCGAGCATCCACTTACGGCGCGAGTGACGGTCAATCGAATTTGGCAACAGTATTTTGGCGTCGGCATCGTCAAGACGGCCGAGGACTTTGGATCGCAGGGCACTCCGCCCTCGCATCCGCAGCTGCTCGATTGGCTCGCCGTCGATTTTCGAGAGGGCGGCTGGGACCTAAAGCGAATGCACAAGATGATTGTGATGTCAGCGACTTACCGACAGTCGTCACGAGTCACGCCAGAAATGCTTAAAAGCGATGGCGACAATCGCCTCTACGCTCGCGGTCCGCGTTTTCGAGCAGACGCGGAAGTGATCCGCGATACGGCGCTCTTTGTCAGCGGCTTGTTGGTCCGAGATATTGGCGGACCGAGCGTTAAGCCGTATCAGCCAGCTGGAATCTGGCATGCGGTTGGCTACACCGATAGCGATACCGCGAATTTCAAACGCGACAATGGCAAGGCGCTTTACCGCCGAAGCATGTACACATTCTGGAAACGGACCGCGCCGCCGCCGAC
Organism: uncultured Pirellulaceae bacterium; assembly: GCA_964567745.1. GTDB lineage: Bacteria > Planctomycetota > Planctomycetia > Pirellulales > Pirellulaceae > CAZMNY01. The sequence continues at coordinate 59,913 of CAZMNY010000011.1, forward strand.
GATGGCGACTCTCGACGCACCGTCACGAGAAAACTGCACGGTGCGACGTTCTCGCACCAACACGCCGCTTGCCGCACTTGCCCTGATGAACGACGAGCAGTTCGTCGAGGCGTCTAGGGCGTTGGCTGAACGGGCGATGCGAGAAGGCGGCCAAGGCGACGAAGCTCGCGCCACCCACGCCTTTCGATTGGTGCTGACTCGGCCGCCAAATGATGCCGAGATGGCAGTGTTGATGGAAAACTATCGAGCACAGCTCGGCAAGTTCAAAAGCGACAAGGATGCCGCGACCAAGCTTGTCAACGTTGGCGAGTCGAAGCCGGACGCCAAGCTCGATCCGAGCGAGTTGGCTGCTTGGACGATGATCGGAAACTTGATCCTGAATCTGGATGAATCCATGACGAAGGAATAGCGAATACCCGTTGTCGAAGGAAGAAAATCATGGACCCTCGCACTGAGACGTTATTGCAGATGACGCGGCGCCAGTTGCTTAACCGCGGCTTGAACGCCGGCGGCGCGGCGGCGTTGGCGGGACTGCTTGGCAAAGATGCGTTGGCGGCCGGGCCGGATCAACCGAAGCGATCGGGCGGCCTACCCGACTTGCCTCACCACGCCCCAACGGCTAAACGCTTCATTTATCTGTTCATGAGCGGCGGCCCGGCGCAGATGGACTTGTACGATTACAAGCCGGAAGTCGACAAGCTATTTAACAAGGACTTGCCTGACTCCGTTCGCCAGGGCCAGCGTTTTACGACGATGACGTCGGGCCAAAAGCGATTCCCCTTGGCGCCGTCGATGTTCAAATTCGCCCAGCATGGGAAGTGCGGGCGCTGGGTTTCGGAGTTACTGCCCGAAACAGCCAAGATCGTCGACGAGTTGGCCTTCATGTACAGCGTGAACACCAACGCCATCAACCACGATCCGGCGATCACATTCATCCAGACCGGTCGCGAATTGCCCGGTTGGCCGAGCCTCGGTTCGTGGCTGGCCTACGGTCTGGGATCGGAAACGGAAAACCTGCCAAACTATGTTGTCATGACGCCGACATGGTCGGGCCGCCAATCGGCCCAGGCTCTCTACAACCGTCTTTGGGGCACCGGATTTCTCCCCTCTCGACTACAGGGCGTCGCATTGAGAGCCCAGGGCGATCCCGTCTTGTTCCTCTCGAACCCATCCGGCGTCGACAGCAAGACTCGCAGCAAGATGCTCGATGGCTTAGCCAAGCTCAACGCGATTCAATTCGAGCGAGCGGGTGATCCGGAGATTCAATCGAGAACGTCACAATATGAAATGGCGTTCCGAATGCAAACTTCCGTTCCCGAGTTGACTGACTTCTCGGATGAGCCGCAGTATGTGCTCGACGCCTACGGGCCCGACGTCACCAAGCCGGGCACGTTTGCCGCAAGTTGCTTGCTTGCTCGGCGGATGGCGGAGCGAGGCGTGCAGTGCATTCAGCTTTTTCATCGCGGTTGGGATCAGCACGGCAGTTTGCCTCGCGACATCCGCAACCAGTGCCGCGACATTGATCAACCGTCCCGAGCTTTGGTCGAGGACTTAAAGAAGCGAGGCATGTTGGACGAGACGTTGCTCGCATGGGGCGGCGAATTCGGCCGGACCGTGTATTGCCAAGGCAAGCTGACTCGTGACAACTACGGTCGCGACCACCATCCGCGTTGCTTCACGATGTGGATGGCGGGTGGAGGCATTCAAGGCGGTCGATCGATGGGAGTCACCGACGATTTCAGTTACAACATCGTCGAAGATCCGGTCAAGATTTCCGATATCAACAACACGATTTTGCATTGTCTGGGAATCGACAATCAACGGCTCTCCGTCAAGTTTCAAGGACTCGACGCGAGGGTGACCGGCATCGAGGATTGCCGAGTCCTCAATGAATTCCTCGCTTGATCGACGGCGAGGGGCCTACTCAAAGGATACGAACGATGTCGCGAATTCGAATGTCCCTTTGCCTCGCGGCTTTGGCGACGTTTTGCCTGACCGCTACCAGTCTCTTAGGCGAGCCGAACGACGAGCCGGCGACAAATCCGGCGGCGAAAGCGAACGGCGATTCGCCTGAGAAGCCGAAGCCGCTGACCGTCGTGGCGGCGCGAGAGCGGGCGAAGCTGTTGCACACCACGTACGAAGCGACCTTGATTGCCGTTCATCGAGCCTATTTCGAAGGGAGGCGAGACGCGGTGCCGGCGGTGGTGCTCGAGGATGTCTTCAAGTGGGTCGACAAAGAGACGCAGGGCAAGACTCGCTGGATCGCCGTCAACACCGAGGCGATGAATGTCGACCACGAACCAAAGTCGGAGATCGAGAAGTTGGCGGCCAAGTCGCTCGCTGAAGGCAACGAATCCTTCGAGCGTGTTGAAGATGGCGTCTACCATCGAGCCGGCTCGGTCGCGTTGGTGGCTGGCTGCTTGCGATGCCATGAGTCGGGGCTTATCCAACGTCGCCAACGGAAACGCGTGGCGGGGCTGGTCATCAGCATTCCCGTCAAGCCATCTGTTCCCGTCAAGGCAGCGACCACGCCAAAAGGCTGACCGAGATCTGACCGATCGCATAGGCTGGGCGCAAACCTCCTCGCATGCGACGATTCAAGTCGTGTTCTATTCTTGGTTTTTGGCCCTTCGTATCGACGGAGTGCCGCTCGTTTCTTCGAAGCGGCTCTGCCGTTTCTGCAAGGTCTGTTTTTCGCAAGGTCTGATTTCGCAAGGATAAGGTATGTCCAGCCCGCAGACTGAGCCCGCCATTCGAGTGGCCGTTATCGGCGGAGGTATCACCGGGCTCGCCGCCGCCCACCGAGTCGTCGAGCTCATTCCTCAAGCCCAGTTGTCGTTGTTTGAGTCGAGTTCGCGATTGGGCGGAGTGCTGGAGACCATCCATCGCGACGGTTTCTTGGTCGAATGCGGCGCGGACAATTTTATCACGAACGTGCCGTGGGCCCTCGATCTGTGCAAGCGCATCGGATTCGATGATCAACTGATTCAGACCAACTCTGGCTTTCGCCACGCCTTTGTCGTTAGCAAAGGCAAATTGGCGCCGATTCCCGACGGCTTTGTCGTCATGGCGCCCTCGAAAGCGTGGCCCATGCTGACGACTCCGATTCTCAGCCCCATGGGAAAACTGAGGCTCATCTGGGAGTACTTTGTGCCCCAACGGAAGTCGACAGAGGAAGAGAGTCTGGCCGGGTTCGTCCGTCGACGCTTTGGCCGCGAGACGTATGAGCGACTGGTGCAGCCGCTCGTTGGCGGAATCTATACGGGCGATCCAGACAAGCTGAGTCTACGGTCGACGATGCCTCGATTTGCCGAGATGGAGGCCAAGAAGGGAAGCCTCATTCGCGCGATGCGGAGCCAGCCGAAACGGAAAGAAAAAGGAAGCGGCGCGCGCTACAGCATGTTTGTCGCACCTCGAGATGGGATGTCGAGTCTTGTCGATGCGATTGCCGCAAAGCTTCCGCCAGGAGCTGTTCGCTTGAATTGCCCGGTCAAGAGCATTGAGCAGTTGCAGAATGGCTGGCGGGTTGAATCTGGCGACGCGGAGGCTCCGAGCGAGTTTGACGCGGTCATCGTTGCCTCGCCAATTTCCGCTGCGGCGAAGATCGTCGAATCGGTCGACCAACAAATGGCTAACGAACTCGACTCGATTCACCACGCCAGTTGCTCGATCGTCTCCTTGGGATTCAAACGCAGCCAAATCGCCCATCCGCTCAACGGGTTCGGCGCGATAGTGCCCAGGATTGAAAATCGCAAGATTCTTTCGGCCAGTTTTTCGAGCATCAAATATGCGGGCCGAGCGGCCGAGGACGATGTGTTGATTCGTGTGTTCGTCGGAGGCGATTTCCAGGCCGAGCTGGCTCGATTGCCGGACGACGAATTAGTCCGTACGGCCGTCGGGGACTTGCGCGGACTGCTCGACATCACGGGAGAACCGGTGCTCACTCAAATCAGCCGCCGACTCAACGCCATGCCGCAATACTTCATCGGCCACATCGACCGCGTTGCGGGAATCCGCGAGCGACTCGCCGGCCACGCCGGACTTCATCTCGCCGGAAACGCCCTTGAAGGCGTCGGCATTCCACACTGCATCCGCAGCGGCGAACAAGCCGCCGAGACGCTGGCGAAGGAATACGAATGAGCGTCGCCTTTCGCTCCGCGGGTGCCCGAAGGTTGTACGTGAATCGTTTGTAGTTCCATCAACACGGGCCGACTCAACTTCACCAAACTCTGAATCTCGACTAGCGTTTCTTGAGGGTCGGCTTTGGCGAGCGTGAACATGCATTTGACGACTTCGTGATCGCCGCGCTTGTCCAACTCTCCAAGCTCGCAATACTCAGCCAATGCGTCGAGCAATTGATCTCGACGCGTATCTTCCAAACCGATTACCGAAATCATCTTTCCGCTGCGAATCAGCGTGTAGCCAAGCGGGATGAGGAATCGATTGATTCGCTCGATCGCTTCGTCCGGCGTATAGGTTCGCGTGTCCGCGTAAGTCAGGCTGCCCGCCGGTAGCGAACCGACATAAAGCGATAGGCTGGCTTCGTCGGCAAGCCAATCGAGCACGGTCCGCCACGGAGTGCCCTCGAATGCAAATTGCAGTTTGGCATCCAGCTTTGCCTCGGCCGGTTTCGAATCGCTCTTTTTTGATTCGCCTGGTGCTTCAATCGCATTCTCAGCGCCGTCACCAGGCTGCTCGGACTTGTCGTCCGTATGGTTGGCGAGCGTCTCAGCCGGGATCGGCGCGGCTTCCCGCAAACCGGCGAGTTGCTCCCATTTCGATAATTGAGCTGCGGTAAGCTATGCCTGAAGTCGGCGTTCATTGTTCTGCAGCGCGATTCGTTTGGGGAGCGGCGACGCCTTGGCGGCTTCAAGCTGATTTCGCTCGGCGCTGAGTTTCGCTATCTGCTTCGACTGGTATTCATCGAGACCGACAAGCGCGGCGACGTCCGATCTGGTCAGTGAGGCCATTCGCTTTGGTCAAACTGCTCGTTTCCATTGGCGTCGTAGCGGCGCATCATTTCCGTCGAGGCGACGGTGCTGGCCTTCTGCGGCTTGTTTCTGCTTCGGCGTCCAAAACTTCCAAACGAATCCATGCCGTATTGCTGCTGCAGCATCTTCTTTTGTTGTTTCGACTTTGCCCGCTCGGCTGCGACAATCGAGAGAGCTCTGTTGAGCCGAGAAAACCGCTACGATTGGTGTCGTAGTTTGACAGCATCTTGGAAGCGTTCTTGCCCCATGCAGAGGAGAGCTCGTTCTTGTCGAGTTTTCGATTTTGTTGCGATCAAATCTCGCGACGTAGGACGCGGCGTTCGACTTGTCCGCACTCGAGACCGATATGCGGGATGCTCTGAGTTTGGCGGCCGCTTGGCTGCGCAATTTGCGTTCTTTGTCGAATCGCGTTTTCGCGTAGGAGAGGGCTAGTTCGCGGGCAACGAGTCTGCCGTCGTCATCGCGATCGAATGCGAACCACCGAGACTCGATCCCTTTGTAGCCAGTTCGACGAATTTCATCCCGATCGAGGCTACCGTCTTTGTCTCGATCGAAACTGGTAATCTGGTCTTGCGCGTACGCTCGGTCCTGTTCGATGACTGCCGGCAACGATTCTTCAAATCGTCCGAATCCTGGCAGGGACGTGCCACCTTCCGGCGCGCCAAATCCTTTGAGTTTGCCACCCGATTTGGATTGACCCCTGGCCGTGTTGACGAGCGGGGCCAGCGCCATGGCTGCAATCAGGAGGGATGCCGAGAGGAGGCGCAGCAGCGGCGTTGATTGAGTACATGACTCTCATCGTCAAGTCAACTCTCCTCGTTCGGCCAAGCAACGTCCAATGTACCCTGCCCGTACTCCAGGCGCCAAATTTGGCTCGCGACTGGCATCGAGACGGCGCTGGAGGCAACATAGGGCGATTACCGACATTCGAGCAGCCGTGGTTGGCAAAAGAGGCAACATCGGTCGAGTTTGCTAACGGTAACGAAATCAATGGTTATTCGTCTCGTCGTCGGTCGATCTTCGCATGTAGGCGGATTGCGGGCGGGCAAAAGCTGATCGAGTCATTGGGCGATGATTCCGATCAGTTTCTTAGCCGGACAGACACTAGCGGGCGCCAAAGTGAGGCGTGGTCCAGACGGCAAAAACGAGTTTTTTCGCAGTCCAACAGAACGAGCCAGCATGAGCGATGCTGGCTCGTTTCTTTTTGCGCTCAGCGAAAGGGGTTGCGAAATTGTGGCGGTCGCAATGCATGCGAGCTGTCAAGGCGTAACGGTTATTCCATTTGTGCCCACAGATAGGAAAAGACTGACAAGGACGGACGTATCGCGCCGATTGATTCATATAGCGACCCTGAGAGAGTCGCTCATCCACTCGCCTTGTCGGGGTTCGGTTGCTTCGAAAACGGTGTTCTTTGAACGCTGAATTCGTCCTACCTCAAGTAACACCCCTTCATGCGTACTGCACCTTGGAGACTCGGTCCTAACTCCCGCGACCGAGTCTCTTTTTTTGCGCGTCAACGACAAGGGCAATTGGATCGAGGTCGCGCTACTGCTGCAATTTCTTGTAGCGGAATCGGTGAGGCGTGCTGGCGTCGATTCCCAGTCGCTCCTTGCGCTGTTGCTCATACGTCTCGAAATTGCCTTCGCACCAATGCAGGTAGGCGTCGCCTTCGAAGGCGAGAATGTGAGTTGCGATGCGGTCGAGGAACCAGCGATCGTGGCTCGTGACAACGACGCAGCCGGCGTAGTTGAGAATGGCCTCTTCCAAGGCCCGCAACGTATCGACGTCCAAGTCATTTGTCGGTTCGTCGAGTAGCAGCACATTGGAGCCGCGTCTTAACAGCTTGGCCAAATGGACTCGATTCCGCTCGCCGCCCGAGAGGTTGCCAACCTTTTTTTCTTGATCGGGTCCCTTGAAATTGAAACGGGAAACGTAGGCTCGCGCGTTGATCTTTCTACCGCCCATTTCCAGCGTTTCATAGCCGCCAGAAATCTCTTGATAAACAGTGCTTTCGGGATCGAGTGAATCGCGAGACTGATCGACGTAGCCCATCTCAACGGTCTCGCCGATTCGCAGCGTCCCCGAATCCGGCTGCTCCTGACCCGTCAACATACGGAACAGCGTCGTCTTGCCGGCGCCGTTGGGGCCGATTACGCCCACGATGCCGCCTGGCGGCAAGCGGAAGTTCAGGTCCTCCATCAACTGTCGATCGCCATAGCCTTTATTCAGATGCTGCGCTTCGACAACGAGATCGCCCAAGTGTTGCCCGTGTGGAATTTGAATTTCGAACTCGTCAGCGCGCTCTTCGAAATCCTGAGCCGCCAATTGTTCGTAGGCCTTAATCCTGGCTTTGTTTTTCGCTTGCCGAGCTCGAGGTGCCATGCGGATCCATTCGAGTTCCCGAGCCAGTGTCTTCTGTCTCGCCATGCTGCCGCGTTCTTCATGCGCCAAGCGAGCCTGTTTTTGCTCGAGCCACGACGTGTAGTTGCCTTCCCACGGGATGCCGCGGCCGCGATCGAGCTCGAGAATCCACTGGGCTACGTTGTCGAGGAAATAGCGATCGTGGGTAATCGCCACCACCGTCCCGGTGTAGTCGGCCAAGTGACGTTCGAGCCAAGCGACCGAATCGGCGTCGAGGTGGTTGGTGGGTTCGTCGAGCAGGAGCAAGTCAGGGCGTTCGAGCAGCAGCTTGCAGAGCGCAACTCGCCTTCGTTCGCCGCCCGACAGCGTGTCGACGCTCGATTCGCGATCGGGCAGGTTCATCACGTCAAACGCGATTTCAATTTCTCGATCGAGCTCCCAAGTATTCGTCGCCTCGATCTCATCTTGCAGTCGCGCCATTTCGTCGCAGAGCTTCTGCATCTTGTCGTCTTCGAGCGGTTCGCCGAGCAACGCGCTGATCTCGTTGTATCGGTCCAGCAACCGGCGACGCGGGGCAACGGCCTCTTCCACGTTACCCCAAACATTGAGATCAGGATTGAGCTGAGGTTCTTGAGGTAAATAGCCGCAAGTGAAACCTTCGGTCAGTTTCGCCTGACCGTCGAACTCTTTATCCAACCCGGCCATGATGCGAAGCAGCGTACTCTTTCCAGCTCCATTGCGCCCCAGGACGCCGATCTTCGCGCCAGGGTAGAAAGCCAGCCAGACGTCTTCCAACACGGTTCTTGGCCCGTGTTTCTTGGTGAGATGTTCAATCGTGTATATGTACTGCTTGCCCATTGCCAGAATCACCCGAGAAGGAAGAGACGCATATTGCCAATCCGGCATTATAGGGCTGTGGGCCATGCCGTCGAGGGTCGACATGCCAGTAAGGTTCCGGCGCATCCGCAGCCCTTCTGTCACATCCGTTGCGATTCGGTTTGCCACTGGCTCGCCAGTGCCGAAGCGCCAAGCGGCAAGACATCGAAGCGGCCGTTAACCATCCAGGCAATTTCGTGTGCCAATCGGCCCGACTAATCCGCATCCGCATCGGCCGCTTCGTCGTCCCTCGCTTCATCGCGCGCTCGCTGGCGAACCATCATGTCGTAATCAGCCAACGATTGATTCGCTCGCCGGAACAAACTCTTGACGGGATTGATCCTCGTCTTGATGGCGTTGTGTTTCGCCATTACCTCGTTTAATCGCCGAGCGGCCGTTTCCGCTCGCAGTTTTGCTTCGCTTTGGCGAGTCTGCGATTCCCAGCGATGCACGGCGCTGTCGAACTGCTTTGTGGCGGTTTGAGACAACTTGATGGCTTCTTCGAAGTTGATGTTAATCATGCGAATCGCCATGTTCACATTCTGCGCAATGTCGCTCGTCGGCATCGGCGTCGACTGCAAGCCGCCTGCCGAATTTGGCGTCCAGACGACGAACCGAGTCGCTTGCACTTCTCTGAGCAAGGCCAACAAAGCACCTTGGTCATATTCCGCCGCCCTGCCAGTTTGTTCTGATTTGCGTTCTTCAGACGAGGTCATGGATTCCCTTTGTTCCGCGTGTTTCGTCGCAGGGTCGCGTCGTTCTTGTCGTTGGCTTGTCGTTCTTGCAGTTGGCCGGTATTCATCGTATGACTTGGAGTCTCTTCGTGTATACAGGGGGTCGCGTCCGCGCTCGCTCGATTCTTCGTATGAAGTTGCAAAAGGAATGGGCGTGATTTTCCTCGTCACGTTTGCCAAGCGTGCCGATGGGCGCTCCCTGTTTCGGTCCAATTGTCCCAGTCAAGTTGTGCATCGCCGATGTCCGCTAGCTCCGAAATCATTCGAATTCTGAACCTGTTGGAGAGCGGGGCGAGTGAATCGGCGGACGAGTTGTTGCCCGCCGTCTACGATGAATTACGGAAACTGGCTGCGGCAAAGCTTCTGTTTTTAGTACGGCGCTGTTGGCCATTGGCGCTTGTCTTCTCCTGTGCTGGATTGGTTCAACCGTCCAGCGAGGTTGCCGCCCGAACTCAAGAGGTTGAGCTTGCCGTCAATCGTGCCGACTTGGCGATGGTCAAGGCCGAAATCGCTCCCATTGTCGACGAGTCGTCGTGGGAATCAGCGGCGGCACAGATACAGAGAGTCAAAGACATCCTAGCGCGAGGGCGTGTTCACGACGCCATGAGCCGTCGAGCGTCGAAACAGCTTGAAGAAATTGAATTCAAGCAGAACGAGAGGCAGATTTCGGTCCAGATCGATGAGGTCGTCATACAGGGCGCAACGAATCCTGATCTGTCGAGCTGGCGCGACATGGAAAAGAGCATGCGAGGATTCTTTGGACGACATGGCTTTGATCTCGACAACACTTCGCCAGCGGAAATTGGCCGTCGAATTCGCGATGACGCGTCGTCTGCGTTATGGGCTGACTTGCTTGAACTCTGGATTGGAACTCGAGCGCAAATGGCGGCAATTGGCGGGCCGAAACTGACCGCCGCGACCACGCAGCCCTGGGCCGACGCTATCTATACCGCCGATTCCGATCCCGTTCGCGGCGGGATTCGCAAATTCATTTATACACCCGTGCGCAAACGAGCAACTCTCGACCGCTTGGTGACAGACATCGACTTGAAATCGCTTTCGGCAAGAACTCTCTCCTGGCTCGCGACATACTACGACATGGTGCAAGCCCATGACGAGAGCGATCGCATCTTTGAGGAGGCGCTAATGAGCTACCCACGCGATTTAATGCTGGCCCATGACTACGGCTACGCCCTCTGTCACCAGGAGCGGTACCAGGAATCCGCGCGCATGTACCACCGTTGTCTGGCCATTCGCAATGACGTTCCCGGCATCTGGATGAGCCTGGGTATGTCGCTGGAGAAACTGGGCGAGGACCGAGCGGCACAACGCGCAATGAAAATGTCGCAAGACCTTTACGGCGAGAAAACTGACTCGCAATGAACGGTTCAAACAATTGAGAGGAGAATTGCCATGGGTGTCACGATTGTCGTTGAAGAGGGGATTAACGCGAAGGTCGAAGACGTGTTTCGGCGAATGACCGACGTTGATGGCTGGGCGGAACTTGTATCCGGAATCAATTCGGTCGAGTTGTTAACGGATGGCCCTTTTCGAGTCGGCACGCGCTGGCGGGAAACCAGAACGATGTTCGGAAAGGATGCTTCCGAGGAGATGGAGGTCACGCGGCTCAAACAGAACGAGGCCATGACGATTGAGGCCAAGTCGTGCGGCGCGCTCTACCAAACAGACATTAGCTTTCGAGAGTCGGACGACGGGACGGTTGTCCGCATGACTACGGCGGTCAAGCCATTGACTCTAATGGCGAAACTGACAGCTCCTCTCGGCTGGATGATGTCCGGGATGCTCAAGAGATGTCTCGCCAAAGATCTCGCCGACATTAAGCAGGCGGTTGAAGCGAGCTAGTCTAGCGACGGCGGTCATCACGTCTTCGTTTAACCCGTTGCCGCAGGCAAGACGCGGCTTCTAGTCCGCAAGAAGAACGACTCGCCTGCGGCAACGGGTTAAACGAACAATCAAGGACGCGGCAATCTCGCTTAGACAAACACGCTTATCGCCCCCGGCAGGACGGTCGCCGAAACGGGAGTGAGGCCCGTTATTTCACCATCCAAATTGAGAGGGTCTTGGCTGGTCGGTTCGATGCGGAACGACTTCACTTGATAGAGTTCGACACACGGCAGCTCGATGTGCGACCCGTTGAAGACTTTGTTCAGCATTTGGAAGAACTGCCATCGGGTGGCGCGCCGTACGAGGATCACGTCAACCTTGCCGTCGCTCATGTCGGCCTCGGGCGCAGCCAGCATTCCTCGCCCTGTGAATCTCGTGTTGCAAGCGATGACGAGCGTAAAGTCGTCTTCGATCGTTTGTTCGTCGAGGATGATTTTGGCGCGCCGTCGCTTGGCTCGAAGAATATGAGACAGCGCGGCGAGCGTGTATCTTGTCGGTCCAAGGACTCGAAGTCGTTCCGCCGTGATGTTGATGTCGACGACGCCAGCCCAGCCGACAATATTGAGCGCGTGGACAATTTCGCCGTCGGTAGTCACTCGCATGACGTCGATTGGTTTTACGTCGCCGGCAACGATTCGCCGAGCGGCTTCGATTGGGTCAAGGCAATCGAGATGCATCATGATCGAATTGCCGCTTCCCGCTGGGATCAATCCGAGTCGAGTCGCCGCGTCGTCGGCGCGTCGCAGTAGCCCGTTGACGACTTCGTGTATCGTGCCGTCGCCGCCCAGGACAACGAGTCCGGCGTAGCTCTGCAAGTCGGTCGATTGGGCCAATTCGCGAGCGTGTCCGGCATGCGTGGTCACTCGCACATCCAGTTTGGCTCCAGCGGCATCGAACACGGGCGTGACCGCTTCCAACACTTCATGCCCCCGGCGCCTGCCACCGCGCGGATTCACGACCGTCAAATATTGTGCGGGAGAATCGGTCATGTCGAGTGTGTCGGTTGGGAGTCCGCCTTGCCTTTGGCCACGAATTAAAAAAGCGAGCACTCGATTCGCTGCCGGCTCGAACAGGGCCATCATAGCGTCGCGTCCGCTCGACGACAGCCATACCTTCGGCCGCGGGTTTAACGAGCGTTGTTAATACAGTCGGCGTAGGGCAACCTTGAGCCGGCCAGAGCAGCGTTCTGTTCGACTAACCCCCGCGCCGTCAGCCAGTTTGACTTGCAACGCCACCTGGGTTCGTCGATATTCGAGTACAACGCATGCGAAGACTCGAGCACTGGGTTGTCAGCCCGGGTGCTTGGCAGTTCCATTAACGAGCAGGCAACGGATGGAAAAACTAGTAACAGTCGCCACGTTTGATTTTCCCGGCAAAGCGCAGGTATTGAAGCTGCTCTTAGAGGAACAGGGATTGGACGTGTTTCTTATCGACGACAATTTGGTCGGAACCAACCTGTTTCTGTCCAACGCGGTCGGCGGCGCGAAGCTCCAAGTTCGCGAGTCGGACGTCGAGACAGCGCTGCAGTTTGTCGAAGCAGATCGCCAGTCATCGCGTCACGCTGACAAGCCATTAAACAAGCCGGATGTGAAGTTTGATTGCGAGGAATGCGGGGAGACGATTTCGTTTGCGGCCAATCGTCGCGGCGGCGTTGAGACTTGCCCGTTTTGCCGAAAATACGTCGACGTGCCGGAGTAGATGGCCTAGGGGCGCCGATCGCAAATCGCGGGATCTTTGACCCACACCGTGCGATCGTAGGCTAAAATGGCGCCTCGCTCGCCCGAAGTTTGTGGGCGAGTCGACAGCCTATTCGTCCCGCAAGGTTAGTCATCGTGAACGAAGAAAACTCGTCGTCGACGCGCGATCTCGGTGCGACGGATCCCGAGTTCACGAAAGAGGGCGAAGCTGCTCAGGCAGCCGCTGCGGAGAACCGGCCATCCGGCGACATTGACGAGACGCTAGCTCTGCCAAGCGACGGCCCGGTTTCAACTCGACCTGTTGCCAGCGGTTCGCGGTATGACGTGTTGCGCGACCACGCGAAGGGCGGCCTGGGGAAAGTCTCGGTGGCCCGCGACAACGAGCTGAATCGAGAGGTGGCGTTAAAGGAGATTCAAGAACGGCACGCCCGCGATCCGGCGAGTCGTTCGCGATTTGTTCTCGAAGCGGAGATCACCGGTGCACTCGAACACCCTGGAATTGTCCCCGTTTATGGGCTTGGTCAATATGACGATGGCAGGCCTTACTACGCGATGCGCTTCATCCGAGGCGACAGTCTGTCCATTAACCATTTGGGCGTCGCGCATGCTCAGGCCGGTCATTTTGAAAAAGCCTTTCCACTGTTAAGGCACGCGCTCAGCCGTCGCGAGGAAACTCTGGGCGCCGATCACGACGACACGCTGCAGTCGATCGCCAGTCTCGCTTTCGCCCTTGCTCAAGTAGGCGACTACGGTGCCGCTGCGCCGCTATTTAAGAAACGCTTGGAATGGGCCGAGCGAAAACTGGGCAAGGATCATCCCTCGACGCTAGGCTCATTGCAGAATCTTGCGATTGCCTATCAAGGGCAGGGCGATCATGTCAGCGCGCTGCCGCTTCATCGAGAAGCCAATGAGCGTCGGCGAGAGGCGCTCGGTGAGGATCACATCGATACGCTTTTTGCAATGAACAGCCTGGCGCAGGCGTACACGCGTGTCGGAGAGTACGATGAAGCGATCCCGATGCTGGAAGAATGTCTATCGCGACGAAAAAAGACGCTTGGCGCCGACCATCCTCACGTTCTGGTCACGATGCTGGACTCGGCCTTGGCTTTTCAGGCCGACGACGACATGCCGCAAGCGATCTCGATGTTCGAACAAGCTGTTGAGAGTCATCGAGCCAAGTTCGGCGCGGAGCACGGTTGGACCATCGGTGCCGCAAACCAGCTGACGGCCGCGTATCTTCGCGGCGGACAAGTCGACAAGGCGATCTCGGCCGTCGAGAAGACCTGGGAACATAGTCAAGCGGGCCTGCTGGAAAGCGATGAGAAACGCAAAACGGCCATGAACTACTTGGCGATGGCCTACAAGACTGGGAAGAAATACGACAAGGCTCTGCCGATGTTTGCTGAGATGCTCAAGAACGCTAGGGAGAAGTTGGGCGACGCGCATCCCAACACGCTGGCCTGCGTCTGGAACCTAGCCGTTACGCAGCTCGCGGCTGACCAAGCAGAAACAGCGTTACCGTTGCTCAAGGAGTTTATCGACGGACGACGCGCGCTCGCGCCCGCCGATCCTTCGCGTTTTGCCTGCGAGTTGTTGTCGGCGGCCAACACGCTCAATGCCAACGGGCAATTTCAAGATGCCGAGACGTATTTGCGTGAGTGTCTGGCGTTTCAAAAGAGCAATGATCTCGATGACGGGCCGTTTTTTGTCGCCCAAAGCTTGCTTGGCGAAACGCTCGCGGAACAGACCAAGTATGAAGACGCCGAAGCTCAGCTTTTGGCCGCCCACTCGGGCCAAGCCGATTCGGCAGGCGATGACGACACGCAACTCGTCGAAACCCTAACGCGACTGGTCGCTTTGTATACCGTCATGAAGAATCCGGCCGAGCAAGAAAGATGGCGGGCCAAGTTGGACGAGCTGCGTCCGCCAATGGAGCCCAGTCGCATCAAACTCAGCAAACGGTCGCCTCAAACCAGCAATTGATAACCACGCAAACTTACATTCACCAATCGAAAAGTCGGAGTTACTTGGAAATGTCGAAGATGTCTCGCACCCGCTTGGCGGCTTGTTTCTTACTGGCGCTTGCTTGGGCCTTCTTGAGTATCGGTCTCGATTTGCCTCTCGCAGAGTCGGCCGAACCAGTTCAAGAATCAAAATGGCGATCGCTGCAGATCGACAAGATTCAAATCGGATACGGGCTTCAGCTCGTCGACGTCGATGGCGATGGCGACACCGATATTCTGCTCGCAGACAAGAGCACGATTCAGTGGTACGAGAATCCTAAGTGGACGAAACATATCATCGCCCGCGACCTGACGAAGCGCGATAACGTCTGCATCGCGGCCCGCGATATCGACGGTGACGGCAAGTGCGAGATCGCTGTCGGCGGCCAATGGAATTATCGCGAGACGATTAAAGATGGCGCCGTCTTCTATCTCATTCCCCCGAAAGACCGCAGGCAGCTATGGACGCCTGTCGAATTGCATCACGAGCCGAGTGTGCATCGCATGCATTGGGTCAGGTGCAAAGGCAATGAGTACCGGTTGGTCGTCAAGCCCTTGCGCGGTCGGGGAAGCGTCAACGGTGACGGCAATGGTCTGCGGATTCTCGAGTACTTCATGCCGCCAAATCCGCGCGACCCATGGAAGTTCAAAGTGATTAACGAATCGATGCACCTTTCGCACAACTTCCATGTCGTCAATTGGGACGACGATCAAGAGGAAGAAATAATCGTCGCGGGCAAAGAGGGCGTTTGGCATTTTGACGAGCAAGACGATGGTTGGGCGGCCACCCAGTTGACCAAGAATTTCGCCGGTGAGATTCGCGACGGCAAACTGCCGAATGGAAAGCGATTTATCGCGACGGTGGAGCCGAATCATGGTGCCGTCTCGGCGGTCTACTCGGAGCCCAAGAACCCGGGCGAACTCTGGCGGCCGGTGCATGTTCTCGATCGAAAGCTCAAGGACGGCCATGCTGTGGCGTGTGCCGATTACCTCGGAGTTGGCTCCGACCAGGTCGTCGTCGGTTGGCGGGCGATGAATGATCCTGGCGTGCCTGGGATCAAACTGTTCACGCCGCTCGATGCCAGCGGCGGAAAGTGGCGAGAGAAACGAATCTCTGCGGCTCAGGTCGCTGTGGAGGATATTAAAGTGGCTGATCTCAACGGAGACGGAAAGGTTGACATCGTCGCTGCCGCCCGCCAGACGAAGAACCTGGTTATCTTCTATAATGAACGCTGAGCGGCTGCGGCTTAAGCGCCGTCGATCCGTTGAACACGCCGACTTCCGAGTCGTTCGTCGATCTTGTCCGACGACTTCGAAGTCAAGCTTGCCTCCCTCACGACTCGATTCGCCACGCGACAGCTAACACGCCAAGGTATGAATGTGATGAACGATAACAAATCCCGGCGCTACTTCACGCCACTGCGTCTTCTGGTCATTGTCGTGAGCGCGACCTCGATTTGGACGTTGGCCCATTATGCGGCGACAGCCCAGAAGCCGCCGGCGAGACGCGTGACTAAGAAGGACATGCCGAGGATCCCGCATACGGAGCCAAAGGACGCGCTCAAGACGTTTCAGTTGGCAAAGAATTGCAGCCTGGAACTAGTGGCCGCGGAGCCGCTTGTCGCCGATCCCGTTGACGCTTGCTTTGACGAGAATGGGCGAATGTTCGTCGCCGAGATGCATGGGTATCCGTTTTCCCAAGAGCCGACCAAGCTGAATCCAGCTGGGGGCGGCAAGAAAGACGCGGGCATTATTCGCTTGCTCGAGGATACCGATGGCGACGGGCAAATGGATCGAAGCGTCGTCTACGCCGACAAACTCAGTTGGCCCACGTCGGTCTGTTGCTACAACGGCGGACTGTTCGTGCTCGCGCCGAAGTACCTGTACTACTTGAAAGATACCGACGGCGACGACCGAGCTGACGTGCGCGACGTCGTCCTATCTGGATTTGGTCGCGACAATGTTCAGTCGCTCGCCAACAACTTGAAATGGGGCCTCGACAACAAGATCTATTTCGCCACCGGACGCAACCCAAAGAAGCTGCTGCATCGCGGGAAGCCTCTGTTTTCAACTTCCGGCAGCGACTTGCGATTCGATCCGAAGACAGAGAAATTCGAACGCGTCACCGGCGGGCAGCAATTCGGCCACTCGATGGATGATTGGGGAAATCGATTCGTTTGCAGTAACAGCAATCACATTCAACAGGTCGTCTACCCGCAGCGGTACCTCGCGCGAAACCCATACCTCGCCGTCTCCAGCCTCGTACGCAGCATCGCGGCCGACGGCGCGAGCGCTCGAGTTTATCGCACGAGTCCGCCTGAGCCGTGGCGGATTATTCGGCAGAAATGGCGAGCTGAGGCGAAGGGCTACAAGCTGGTCATCAACGATGACGGGGCCTGGGAGTTTCTCCCGCTCGATCCGTCCAAGAAGAAAGGTGCCGTGCCGACCGAGTACCCCGTCGGCTATTTCACCTCGGCGACCGGCGTCACCATTTATCGTGGCGGCGGTTACCCGACTGAATTTGCAGGCAACGCTTTCGTTGGCGATGTCGGTGGCAATATTGTTCATCGAAAGCGTTTGAACGCGAAAGGCGTCCTATTCTCTGCGAGTCGAGCGGATGAAGGCGAAGAGTTTATTCGTTCGTCGGACAACTGGTTCCGGCCGGTCAACTTTGTCAACGCGCCCGACGGCAGCCTCTACGTTCTCGACATGTACCGCGAGACGGTCGAGCACCCGTATTCGATCCCCGAAGAGATCAAGAAGTTCCTGCACTTGCAGAGCGGCGCTGATCGTGGCCGAATCTATCGCATCGTGACGCCGAAAATGAAGCGAACCGCACAAGTCAAGTTGGGGTCGCTCTCGAGCGCTCAGCTCGTTGCGGCGCTCGATTCCAAAAACGCCTGGAGCCGACAGTCGGCCCAACGATTGCTCTGGCAACGACAGGATAAAACCGTCGCCGCCGACCTGGCTCGACTCGCCGCTACGTCCAAGAACCCGCTGGCGCGACTGCATGCGTTATGCACGTTGGCCAGTCTCGACATGCTCAACGCGGAGCAACTTGTGGGGGCGATGTCGGATTCCAATCCTCGAGTGCGTGAGCATGCGGTGAGGTTGTCCGAGCCCTTCTTGGCGGAGAGCGAGGCTGTTGCCAAAGCCGCGCTCGCGCTTTGCGGCGACGACGATAACCGAGTGCGATTTCAGTTGGCGTTCTCGCTTGGCGAATCCAGCGATGCGACTGCGGTTAACGGATTGATGCGGTTGGCGCGCGACCGTCGCAATGGCGGTGAGATCCGCACGGCGTTGCTCACCTCCGCCGGGGCCAACCCCGACAAGCTGATCGTCGCTTTGCTCAAAGACTCACAGTATCTCAAACAGCCTCACGCTTCCGCCTTGCTTTCGGATCTCTGCGAAATCATCGGAGCGAATCCCAAGTCGATATTCGCTCAGCGTGTACTCGCCGCTGCGGCTTCTTCTGAGCTGCCGACCTCTTGGCAACAGACAGTCTTGTTTGGTGTCGGCGAGGGCTTGAGGCGACGGGGATCATCCGTGCCGCGATTGCTAGGCGAGAAGTCGACTCCGCCCGAGGTTCTCGAACAAACAGCAGGTCTCTTTGAGCGAGCCGCGGAGGTTGCGGGCGACGACAAACAGCCGATGGTCCAACGAGTTCAGTCGGTTTTGTTGCTGGCATTCGCGAACCCGGAAGTTGCCGACAAGTATTTGCCAGAGTTTCTTTCGCCGAGATCGCCTCAATCACTTCAGCTTGCCGCCGCCGCGTCGCTCGGCCGACAGGAATCGGCCTCGGCAGCTCGGCTCTTGCTGGAAGGTTGGCGTGGCTACAGTCCGGCCGTGCGGCGCGAAGTCATCGACGCTCTGTTGTCTACGGTCAAACGCATTGACACGCTTCTCACCGCGATCGAGAGCGATGCGGTCAAGCCAAGCGAGCTGGAACGCGACAAGAAGCAGGTGCTGCTGAAACACCCGAACGTGGGCGTTCGCAAACGGAGCGTCAAGCTGTTCGGCGGCGAATTTAATTCAGATCGAGCCAGGGTCGTGGCTCAGCTCCAATCGGTGCTCGATCTGGACGGCGACATCAATCGCGGGCGGGAAATATTCGGCAAAAAGTGCTCCGTTTGCCATAGGGTCGACGAAGTCGGGCACGCCGTCGCGCCGGATTTGTCGTCGGTGAAGAATAAATCGTCGAGCGATCTATTGATCGCCATTCTCGATCCCAACCGAGAGGCTCAGCCCAACTTCAACACGTATAACGTCGTGACGGAAAGCGGCAAGATCTACACCGGAATCATTGCCTCCGAGACGGCGAACAGCATTACGCTTCGCCGTTCTGAAGCCAAGGAGGATGTGATCCTTCGCAGTACAGTTGAGGAGCTGACTTCGACTGGCGTTTCTCTGATGCCGGAAGGTCTCGAGAAGGAATTGTCGCCGCAAGATATCGCGGACGTGATTGCCTTCGTCAAGTCGATTAAGTCGAAATAGCGCTCGCAAGCAAAGGACAAAGCGGCGGAGTTAGTACTCCGCCGCTTGTCGGCCAATCGCTCCCAAGGAGTAGTGTCTGCAACTGAGATTGCCGGCGTACTGTGAGTATCTTAGTACTGCGCGGCTTGTCGACTCGAGTTGCCTGTTCGCGTTTGCCCCAAAAAGTCAGCTTGTTAGTTTTCGCCCCTTTGATCTCGTTTTCGACGCTAGGGCAGGGCGTAGATGCCGCCGAGCACGGTGCCCGTTTGCATGAGGGCGCCTCGGGCGCTGATCGGCACAGCGGGTAGGAGCCATGGGGCGCAGTCGCCCGGCCGATAATGGCCGAGCGGATACTGGCACTCGTTCAGCGGATGCACGCCCATGTTGTAGGGCAGCACAATGGCGCTGGCGAAGAAGTGGGCGGCTGAGAATGAGGGCTGGAGCCAGGGGCCCATCGTGTGGCCGTAACGCTCGAGCTGTACCTGTTCGAAGTAGAGCGGTTTGTGGCAAAGCGCGCTGGCTTTCCACGTTAACGTCATCGGCATGAAGTTTCTGCCGGCGTAGACTTCGTCACCCAAATTGCATTCAGTCGGCAGCGACCAGAATGCGGTTACGTAACATTGATCGGTGTCGCTGAGATGCCGCAGCACCAAGCGATTTGTCGAGCCGTCTTCGTCTTCGATGATAACTCGGTGGTCACGCAGGTCGACGAGCCGACCGCGAGCGACAATGCTGCCGCCGCGATCTCGCCAGTCTCGCACCACGGCCTGCGACAGCCGTTTCGCTTTGTGGCGAGCTTCTTCGGCCGCGTCGGCGCCAGGCTCAAATCGGGGAGTCATGTCGAGCGAGATTGTCCGGATCGACATGCTCTTGAGCATGTGATTGTGATTGGCGCATCGATCGGATTCGCTGCAGCAGTTGATGTCGTTGAAAATGTGAGGGCAGGGTTTGCCTGTCGGGTCGATCCCGCCGGCATTGCCTCGCGGCGCAGCCGATCCGGGAGCGTCATTCGGAGTTGTTTGCGTTGGCGGCGCGGGCGGCCCGTCTTGATAGCGAGGCGCGCGAACCGTAAGCGGCGCGGTGCCGATGCCGTCTCCAAATGGATCGTCGAATGGATCGGCCGCTTGATTTCGCCCTTGAGTTGATTGCTGGCTGTTTCGTCCGTTCAGCCTGTCCGAAGGCCGCTGCGCTGTTCGATAGGCCGGACCATAGTCAGCTTTGTTTGCCGAGTAGGGTTCGTCGAGCAGTTTGGCGCCGGAGGCTCGGGGAGTCCAAGTTGTTTCACCGCTGCCGGACGTCGCCGGGCCGTCGAGCGGTAAATCGGCGGGCGCGGCGTATTGGCGGGGCGAAGGAGCTTGCGCGACGCGGACGCTGTCGTCTGACGTCGCCCGGCCTCGCCACTGCGGTTGTGACTCGTCGTAGACGACTGGGGCTACCGGCGATGTCGGCTGGGTCTTCTGCTCGATTTTTTCTCGCTCAGAGGTCAGGCGGATCTGTGTGCGAGTCGGTTTGGTTTCGAATAGCGAACGCCGGGTCGCAGATGACTCTTGGCCCGAATCGCGAGCAGGAGCGAGCTGCTTGGCGTCTTGAGAGAAGATGAGAGCTCGAGGGGGTTCGGCCATGGCGGCGGCCGGCAGCAGTGCGAGTCCGATCGACGCGAGTCCCTTGATGGCTCGCTGTTTGATCGCGAGTTTCGTCGAATTCAGGCTAGTTGGATTTGCCGTCGCTCGAGTCGGGGCTGTAGTTGGGTGCTTCTTGCGTAATCGCGATGTCATGGGGGTGACTCTCTCGCACACTCGCCGCGGTGACTTTGATGAACTGCGCTTCCTTACGCAAGCTTTCAATCGTTGGTGTCCCGCAATAACCCATTCCCGCTCGCAACCCGCCGACCAACTGGTAGACGTAATCGCTCAACGGGCCTTTGAAAGGCACTCGGCCTTCCACGCCTTCTGGCACGAGCTTGCCGGTTCCGATCTCCGCCTCTCGGCCTTGTCGGTACCGCTCGCTCGAACCCTTAACCATGGCGCCGAGAGATCCCATCCCGCGGTACGTCTTGAAGGTTCGCCCTTGATAGAGAATCGTCTTCCCTGGGCTTTCAGCCAAACCTGCAAACAGTCCGCCAATCATTACGCAGTGGGCGCCAGCCACGATCGCTTTCGTCAGGTCGCCGGAAAACCGGATTCCTCCGTCGGCGACGATCGGAATCCCTGCGTCGGCCGCCGCTGCAGCCGCTTCAAAGATTGCCGATACCTGTGGCACTCCCACACCGCTGATCACACGAGTTGTACAAATCGAACCCGGTCCGATACCGACTTTGACCGCGTTGGCCCCGGCTCGAATTAGATCCGTACATCCCTCTCGCGTGGCAACGTTGCCCGCAATGACATCAATCTCCCAGCGTTTCTTTATCTCCTTGACTGTTTCGATCACGTTGGCCGAGTGCCCGTGAGCACTGTCCACAACCAAAATGTCGACGCCTTTCTCAATCAGGCATTTGGCGCGCTCGTAATCCTTCACGCCAACTGCACCGCCCACTCGCAAGCGTCCGAGTGCATCTTTGCTAGCAAGTGGGAACCGCTTCATCATGTCGATGTCTTTGATCGTGATGAGGCCGGTCAGTTTGTAAGCTTCGTCAACCAGCAAAAGTTTCTCCACCTTTTTATCCGTTAAAATCTCCTCAGCTTGCTTAAGCGTTACGGTCCCCGTTGCAGTCACCAAGTTCTCACAGGTCGCCACGCCCTGAACCGCCGTCTCATTGCGGTCCAGAAAACGGAGATCTCGCCGGGTAATAATCCCGATCAAACGCCCATCTTGCTCGGTAATGGGCACGCCAGAGACGTTGTGCTGGTCCATCAACGCCTGGGCTTCCGTGACGGGAGCGTTGGGCCGTAGGGTGACCGGGTCGACGATAATCCCGTTCGCGCTGCGCTTGACCTTGTTGACCTCTTCGGTCTGACTCTCGATCGACATGTTCTTGTGTATAACGCCCAGTCCACCAGCCTTTGCCAGACCAATCGCCATGGCCGATTCGGTGACCGTATCCATGGGCGAGCTGATGAGCGGGATGTTGAGGTCGATGTTTGCGGTCAAGCGAGTCCGCACATCGACTTCAGCTGGCACCACTTCGCTGTAGCGAGGCGACAGTAAGACATCGTCGAAAGTGAATCCGGTCATGCGGATCTTGTCCATTGCCGTTCCTCCTCACATGCCTGCCGTGAATTGAATCACGCATTATGCCGAGATCCTTCCACGCTGGCAACGAGTGGGCTCGATGAGGAAAGGCCATGCGACCATTGGATTGCGTCGAGCGGCCTTTGGCGGCTTGGTCGGGAGTGGCGAGCCCGCGACGTTACGCAAGACAGCTCGGCAACAGACGACTCGGCATGGTGGGACGGAACGTGAGCGTTCGCGAAGAGCGGGGTTTCACGTTCGCTCGCCGGTTATTTTCGGGGGGGGCGAGCAGGGTTGCGGAGGCGGAAAATGCGACCACGCGGCTGGCCCTCTGCGTTGCCGACGACCAATCCGTAGTCGATCAGCTCGATCGTCTGGCGCTCCACCAATTGGCCTTTCAGGTCGAGCACCTTGACCGATTGGTTCACGACGCCGCCTGGGACAGCTTGGCTGTAGGCTTCCATGGTGACGATTTGCTTGTCCGCTGTGACTTGGACCGTCCTCACATAGGCACAGGGCATTGTGTCGGCCATGACCTTGAGCGGCATATTCTGAGCCAGGACGTCGACGTCAATCTGGAAGAGTTGGGTGCCGTCTTTAGAGGTGGCGAGGGTGTTCTGACGAAGCACCAAGCCCGAGCCGTTGAGCGGAATGTGAAAACTAGTGACTCGTTTCGAGTTGTCCGTGACGACTGCAACCTCGTGGAGTTCGCACTTGGTCTTTAAGCCGTTGAGAATGAAATCGGTCAGCCTGACTTTCTTGAGCGGCGCTGCCTTGGGGACGCCGAAGTAATCTCGAGTCGTGGTTTTCGGCGCAGGAACGTATTTTTGCCCCGCCACTTCGATCGATGACTCGGTTTTGATTTGAAAGTCGTATTCAGACACCTTCATCAGCGTCGTCTTTGCCTCGGCGACGCTGACGCTGTTCACTTTGCCCTCTTCGCCAAATCGCTCTTTTCGAATTCGCACTTTCCGCCATGAGCCTGGCAGGAAACGGCCCCAACCGTGAAATTCGCGCAGCGACACCGGAGCGCCCGGTTGCTGGGTCGCGGTTGGTTGCCGCGACGCCGGCTGTTGAGCCCAAGCTGTGGTCGTCACAAAGAGTGCAACGACCAGCGCGATCAATGGCGTTATTCGAGGGTTGCTCATACCGTTGCAGTGGCGTGTGGGGCTTGACGCGAGTTGTGCCGATTTTGCGATTTATGCAGGCCGAACGACCGTGGTTGAATGCGATTTCGCCACGACCATGTGGGAGTGTACCTCACAGCAAGCCGCGCAAACTGATTCGATTCTCCCCCAAGCCAGCACGGCTCGATACCCCTCATTCGAGGAGCCAATCATTCTGGCGGACAACGCCAGTCAATATCCAAGGAGGATGCTTCGCTCACTCGCTCACCGGCCATGCTAGTCCGCGTCGCCCTTGGAGTCAGATGGTTGTGATCCTGATTGTTGAAATATATCTACAATGGTCATGTCCTGGTCGGGCGTTACAGTTCGCAGATCGACAACCAGACGGTCGCGTTGCACTCGGCAAACGACTGCGGGATCTCCGGCTCTCAATTCCGCCGCCATGCCGTTCACTCCCTTGGCGTCGGGTTCGATCTCGACACACCAGGTTTCGATTTGTTGAGTTGGCACGCTGCCGCCGCCTAGGAATGTGTGGTCAAAAGCGGGCTCCGCGGAGGCGACGGAGGAACACGCGGCGAGCTGAGGCGCCATCCGTTCAGCTCGTTGTTTGAGGTTTTCGATCGGCGTCGAAAGCATCGTCATCAGCGGGACGCCCTGTTTCATCGCCTCTTCGTCTCGATGTAGTCGGAGTGTCGCTGCGAGTGCGGCGAGAGTCAGTTTGTCGACTCGCAAAGCCCTCATCATCGGGTGCTTCGCCACGCGGTCAACCAACGTCTTCTTGCCGACAATGATTCCGCATTGAGGTCCCCCGAGCAGTTTGTCGCCGGAGAACAAGACGATGTCAGCGCCTTGCTTAATGCTCTCGCGAGCAATCGGCTCGCCGGCAACTCCCCAGGGCGCCAGATCGCGCATCGCGCCGGAGCCGATATCGTCGATCACCGGAACGTGACGCTGTCGTCCGAGTTCGACAAGCTCTTCGAGCGACGGCTGTTCGGTAAACCCGACGATGACGTAGTTGCTTGTGTGGACTCGCATCAGCGCCGCGGTCTCTTGTCCGATCGCGTCTCGATAGTCGGCGATGCGAGTTTTATTGGTGGCGCCAACTTCACGGAGAATCGCGCCGCTCGACGTCATAACTTCCGGCAGCCGGAAACTGCCGCCAATTTCAACCAATTCGCCTCGCGAGACAATGATCTCTTTTCCGTGGCCCAATGCGGTCAATGTGAGCAGCGTCGCCCCGGCGTTGTTATTGACGACCACGGCCGCTTCGGCGCCAGTCAGCTCCTTCAGCAAGCCGTTAACCGCATCGACTCGCTGTGAGCGTTCGCCCGTTTTCAGGTCGAGTTCGACGCTCGCGTAACCTCGACCGATTTCTAGCATCGCCTGGAGAGCGGCTTCGGGCAGAGGCGCTCGGCCCAACCCTGTGTGCAGAAGAATGCCTGTTGCGTTGATGACCGGTTTGAGCGGCAAGCGTTCGTTGGAGCGAATCCAGTCCGCGATGCTCTCGGCCAGCTCAAGCGGTCCGCTCGTCGCCTTCTCCGCCGCCGTCTGCAGCTCAGATCGCATGTTGTCCAAGAAGTCCCGCACGCCGTCGACAACGACGCTGCGACTTGCCGCGGACACCAACTGCTTGAGCGGTTGCGTTTCCAGGAGCTCGTTAACCGATGGGATTCGGCGAAATACGTTGGACATAAGGGCAGCTTTCGTAATGGTAGGCGAGATCGCCGCGCGACGGCCAAACTCTCAATTCCTCATCATAATCTTAGTCACCGCAGCCAGGGAATGGCGTGGCGTCGCCTTTCGCTCCGCAAAAGTAGCGAAGCGGTCGCAGAGCGAACGAAGAACGCGCTACTTTCGCGGAATAACGAAGGACGCGCCACTTTCGCGGAGCGAAAGGCAACTGTGAGGCGATTAGGCGACGGTGAGGCGATTAGGCGGTTGGTGCCATGACGCGGAGGTCGCCGTTGCGGCGGGTGACGCCGATTCGGTCGAGGTGTTCGCAGAAGGGTACGGCGTACTTGCGGGTCGTCTCCAACGCTTCACGTATCTCGCTCAACGTGAGCCCGTCGCCGCTCCGCATTTTTTCGCGGAGTGTTTCTACTGCGGCGTCTTGCGCGTCACGATGGATAAAATAATCGCTACTGACCTCGACAAGTGCGCCGTCGGCGGCAGCAAGCGAGATCAATTGAGGCACCGATTGTTTGAGCTTCTGCACCGAATCCTGACATTGCTTCACCGTCGGAGATTCGAGACCCGCGTTCTGATACATGTCGATGATCTGTTCGAGCAGTGCTCGTTCATTCTTGGAAAGCTTGGGGCCTCTGCCCTGCAGTGAGACGCCACGACTGGAGACGAGGATTGCCTTGGAGCGTTGCATCCTGCGAAGGAGCTGTTCGATCAACGCAGGGTTCTTCAGGTAGTCGAATTCGTGTGCGAGCTGGGTGCGGTCAAAGCTCGATCGCAATGGCACTTCGTCGTGCATTCGGCCCAACGCCTTGGCCACACGCTGCTCGATTCGGTTGAGCACGTCTCGATGAATCGCCTGTTGGCGAGTGACCGACAACGGAATGAGCTCGATCTCGCCTCGCTCAAGCAGCGCGTCCATGGCGGCTTGGACATCATCGACCCCAGCCGCGCGGGCCAGCGCGATCGGTGCCCATGGTGTGAGGCCGAAGAAGAACGCGGCCGCTGATGCTCGGCTCAGCGCGTCGTCCGAAGCGAGTTGCTTGAGCATTGCCCGATCCAGGTCATCAGGTTTCTTCAGTCGCTCAGCGTCCGTGGAGAGAATATTCCCGCCGCCGAGCGTCACGACGGGCGACTCGCTTCGCAACACGTAGGGCTGACGCCACACGGACGTAACCGCTTCGCCCAACGCGAGCTGGGCGAACGCCGTTTGGCCTGGCTCCAACGGGCCTTCCTGCAGTAGTCTGACGGTGCAGAGGACTTGGGCCGAGCCGAGGTGAAGCCGAACTCGCGAACGATCTTTCAGCGGTCGAGGCGTTTCCGCAAGCAGATTGAGTTCAACGGTTAGTAGCTGCGAGGGCTCGAGAAAGCCCGGTGCTGCGAGTTCTTGTCCGCGAACGATGTGATCGTGACGAACGCCGGCCAAGTTGACAGCGGCCCGCTGCCCCCGAGTAACTTGCTCCAGGTTTTGATCGTGGTTTTGCAGACCTCGGATTCGTACTTCGTCGCCGCCCGGCTGAATCACCAACACATCGCCGACCTCAGCCGAACCGCTCACCACGCTGCCGGTGACGACGGCGCCGTGTCCGGCCATTGTGAAGACGCGATCGATCGGCATGCGAAACGGCTTCACGGCTCGCAGCATCCGTTCCGATTGGCAGGCGGCGTCCGCAGCCAGAATGAGTTCGGCCTTGAGTTGCTCGATGCCCTCGCGAGTCTCGGCGCTAGTGGGCACGATCGAGGCCGACTCGAGAAACGTTCCCTCGAGCAACTCACGAATCTCCTCAATCACCATTTCCAGCCAATCCGGATCGACGAGGTCGGATTTGGTTACCGCGACAACTCCGTGTTGCAGTCGCAGCAGCTTGAGGATTTCGAGGTGTTCGCGAGTCTGAGGTTTGATGGAGTCGTCGGCGGCAATCACCAGCAAAGCCAGATCGATTCCGGTGGCGCCCGCCAGCATGTTGCGGACAAACCGCTCGTGGCCAGGCACGTCGACGACGCCCAACCGATGCTCGCCGAGTTTCAATTCGGCGAATCCGATGTCGATCGTAATCCCGCGTTTCTTTTCTTCCGGGAGTCGATCTGTGTCAACTCCCGTCAGCGCACGGACCAGCGATGTCTTGCCATGGTCGATATGACCGGCCGTGCCGAGAATAAGGTCCGCCATGATCGTTCGAGCAACAGTTGGCTAATCACATTGAAATGCCGATTTGGGCATCGGCGAATGCGGCATTGTAGCACACGATTGTCACTGAACGATTGAGCTGCGGAGTTGGCGAAGTGGGTCGACTGAACGTCGCGCGGCCATACCAAGCCACGACGATTCGATCGCGCTACACGATTGTCGGAGTCGATTCCAACACGTTAGCTCGTCCGCAGTCGATTCTCCGCCAGTTTCGCTCTAGTCGTCAAAGCCTGGACGTTTTTGGCCCATGAATTCGGAGACAGTGCGAGGTTGCGGTGGGGGCGGAGTGCCGCCGCCGAGCCAGGATGGCAGCTGAAGGAGTCCGCCGCTGCTGGGCTGCTTTCTTCGTTGCGGCGAGTTTGTCATACGGGCCGGTGTCGAGCTTCCAGTGCTTGAGCGGAACGGCGCGGTGATGAAGTCCTTGGTCTTTCCGAAAAAGTTCTTGGCGCCCTGATTGAAGCTTTCAAGCGCGTTCGGTCGACGCGGACCCGTCGGTTTCTTCGCGCCCATTCCCGGCAGCGTCAGCTTAGGGAGCGTAATCTTGGGTAGTCGCGGCTTGGGAAACGTGAACTTCGGCAACGAAAATGGCGAAGCAGCCGGCGGCTCTGGCGGACGGTCCGACACCGTTCTGCGCACCGCATCAGGCGAAGGCTCTTTTTTCGTGAATGGCTGGAGCGAGAAACCTTGGGCGTTTGCGGACGAGGCGCAAGTTGACGAGACGACGGCCAAGGCAATCAGAATCGACATGGTTTGACGAGGCACGGAATAGCCCTCCGAGACAGGGAACACTTGGCGTTGATCGCCGCGAATGGTCGTAAAAAGCGGGGCGAAGTGTCGCAGAATCGCGATTCGGCCACAAGGCGGGATTTCGACCGATTTTCGCCTAGATATTGGCGACCAACGTCTAACTCGAGTTCACTCTTCGCTGAGCTCCCGCGAGCGCTCTGTTGCGGCGACGACAGCATCGACCAGCGAGGCTCGAAAGCCGCCGGCTTCGAGCGCGTGGATGCCGGCGATGGTGGTTCCGCCGGGGCTAGCCACTCGGTCTTTCAAAACGGCCGGATGCTCGCCCGTCTCCAGCACCATCTTCGCTGCGCCCAAAACCGTTTGAGCGGCGAGTTTAGACGCGGTCGCTCGTGGCAAACCGGCTTTGACTCCGCCATCGCTAAGCGCGTCAATCGCCATGAAAACGTAGGCGGGACCGGAACCGGAGAGCCCGGTAACGGCGTCGAGCAACGGTTCTGGCGTGGGAACGGCAATTCCGACTGCCGATAGCAGCTCCTCGACAAGTTGACCATCTTCTCGAGTTGCCTTGGTGCCGAGCGCGAAACCCGCGGCACCGGCGCCGACCAGGCAAGGCGTGTTCGGCATCACTCGAACCACTCGCGATTCGGGCAGCGCCGACTCGATTTGGGCGAGCCCAATTCCAGCTGCGATGGAAACGATGAGTGTCTTGTCGCTGGCCTCCTCCGCGATCTCGGAAAGCACGGCCGGCATATGCTGAGGCTTCACAGCCAAGATGACGACATCGGATTCGCGGCAAAGCTGTCGGCTCGAGTCGTTTGAGCGGGCACCCGGCAACGCTTCGGTGAATTGACATGCGGCGTCTGGCGATACGTCGAATACCGTCATTTGCTCGCACGGAATCAAGCCGGCGCGAAAGAACCCGGTTCCCAGGGCTCGCGCCATTTGGCCGCCGCCGATGAAACCTATTTTCTGTTCCGTCGTCATTCGCAAGTCCAATGCATACGAGAGAATTCTACCGCGATCCTCGGCTCAAAGCGTTTCCGATCCTATTGGCCCAATCAGCATGGTGCAAGACAACCTGTCCACAGCGATAGCGAACGAGCGCAATCAATCGGCGTCCCTGTCTCTTGGTCAGACAGTCGCACGCTGGCGTGGTCTCAGGGTTGGTCCGCCGCCTCGCCAGCGAGCATGCCGCTCGACTCATTCAGCACCTTGGCCTAAAATGCAACGATGCCGTCGTTTGCTGTTATGCATTTGGCCGTTTCGCGTCAGGCAGTTGATTGCCGGCTCATCTCCCGTTTTCGGATGTCGCTATGATTTGCTTGATCGACGACAAGCACATTCCTGTTTACCGCATCGTGTGGATCTCCGATGTCCCTCATTTTTGTGGTGACGAGGAGTGTCTGGTCGAGGGACGGTATGAAGTTCGATTGGAGCAGGGCGAGGCGGTTTTTGGGAATCGCGATGAACGCGACAAGGCGCTAGAAATGGTTGACCGCTGGCAGAGCGGCGTGGACGACGATCCGCAATATTGAGTTCCAGTGACTTGAGCAGAGCGAATTGGCTGGGGTCGATCCGGTTATTGGAAGAGTTGGTTCGCACTGGACCATCAATCGCAGCTCGGAGATCGAGGCATTTCGACCTGGACGGGCGACACGGATCGCTAATTTTACGACGCCGCGGGAACGGTCACAGGACAAAGCGGGCGGGGGTTGGTCGGGCTGGATGGCGCCAACGCCAGGGGGTAGATTATTCGGCGTCGCTAACGGGCTTGCCCGCTCAGTCGTTCTTTCTTCCGCAGGAGTCGCGGATGTCATTGTTCGAAAACAGCATGTATCAGTGGCGCGAGACCTACTTCGTGCTGTTCCCGATGGACTGCCGTCCGAGTGCGGCAGCGGTGCAGAAAGCCCTGGGCGATTTGGATCCAAGGTATGTCATCGAGGCCGGCCGTGTGGGGGAGCAGGGCGAATTTGAGTCGTGTACCCTGTTTTCGCCCCATGACTTCGCCGCGATGGACATCACATTCATCGACGGACCGGAAGTAGCCGAGCAGATTGCCGAGTTGACGCCGAATTTGACTCAGGTAGCCGACACGGACGAAGAAAGGGCAAAAATCGCTTCGCTGTCGAAGTACGACGCCCGCCTCGACGTCTTTCACTTTGAGCAGATGGTGATCGAGCCGGACCCGGAAGCGGAAGACGAGCACTTGGACCCGGGCGCCCTTCTGATCGTCCTGGAACGCCTCGCGAAACTTTGTGAGGGCGTTGCGGTTGATCCTCAAAGCGGCTCTGTCCTATAGTCGCCGCCGTATTAAACTCTCCACAGGATCTCAATCGCGATGCAGGCCAAAGAGATTAAGTCGGGCGCGGTCGTCAACTTCAACGGCTCGCCCGTTATGATTCAAGGCGTTCATGTGCAGACGCCGTCCGCTCGGGGCGCCGCCACGATCTATAAGTTTCGCGGCCGAAACCTCGTCACCAAGCAGAAGCAAGACATCACGTTGAAAGGGGGCGAGTCGCTTGAAGGCGCGGATTTTGAGCGTCGGAGCGTGAAGATGATGTTTTGCGACGCCGAGTCACTGCATCTTTTGGATCAAACGGACTTCAATCAATTCTCGCTCCCGCTGGCCGATTGTCAGGACGAGATGCAGTATCTGACAGAATCGCTCGAGGGCGTCCTGGCACTGATCTACAACGAGGAATGTGTCGGAATCCAGATTCCGACCACGGTTGAGCTCGATATCACCCAGTGCGACCCGGGCGTCAAGGGGAACTCTGCGACCGGGCGAACGAAACCGGCGACGCTGGAAACGGGTATCAGCATCCAAGTTCCCGAGTATCTCAAGCAGGGCGAGCGGATTAAGGTGGATACTCGCTCGGGTGAATTTCTCTCTCGCGCCTAAGATTTCGAATGCTAAAGCGTTTGTACGAGTTCGGTCGTCGCCTCAACCAGGTCGCGCTCGAGCCGCAGATTCGACTTTGCTCAAGGACAATAGCACGATGTTACATGCTCGCCTTATGACCGCATTGGTCGCCTCGATTCTGCTGCCCGCCGTATTGGTCGTACCTTCATGGGGCGACGATGCGGTGACTCAAGAAAAGGGAGCCCAAGAAAAAGCGGACAAAGGACTGGCTATTGGCGCCGCCGGACCGGCAATCTCGCTGGGAGACTATCGAGGCAAGAAATGGGATTGGGACGTGCTGCGAGGTCAGAAGCTGACGGTCGTCGCCTTTCTCGGTACCGAATGCCCTTTGGTGAAACTTTATAGCGGCCGGCTCGAAGCGATGTCCAAAACGTACGGCGCGAAAGGCGTCGCGTTTATCGGAGTCAACTCGAACCAGCACGATTCGTTGTCTGAGATCGCCCACTTTGTCCTCACGAACAAAGTCTCCTTTCCTCTGCTCAAGGATTCCGGAAATCGGATCGCCGATGCTTATCGAGCGAAACGAACTCCTGAGGTTTTTGTTCTCGACCAGGCCAATCGTATTCAGTACCGCGGTCGCATTGACGACCAGTACACCTACGGCCTGCAGAAACCCAAAGTCACTCGCGAGCATCTCAAGTCGGCCTTGGATCAGCTACTCGCCGGCAAACGAGTGACTGTAGCTAAGACCGAAACGGTTGGGTGTCACATCGGGCGGCTTCTCAAACCAGACTCGAGCAGCAAGGTCACCTATTCCAATCAGATCAGCCGCATTTTGCAACGCCGCTGTGTGACCTGTCATCAACCGGGCGAGATCGCTCCATTCGCGTTAACGGATTATCAGGAAGTCGTCGGCTGGGCACAAATGATTGCGGAGGTTGTCGACGAGCAGCGCATGCCTCCATGGCACGCCAATCCGAAACATGGTGACTTTTCGAACGACGCCAGCTTGTCCGAGAAAGAAAAGGAACTGATCGCCGATTGGGTTGACGCCGGCGCGCCTCAAGGTGATCCGTCGAAACTGCCGAAGCCGATCGAATTCACGAAAGGCTGGCGGATTGGCAAGCCGGATTTGATCGTGAAGATGTCTGAAAAGCCGTTTCACGTTCCCGCCGAAGGCGAGGTCCGATACCAGTATTTTGTGGTCGACCCAGGTTTCAAAGAGGACAAGTGGGTCAAGGCCGCTGAGTGCCGGCCGGGGAACCGAAGCGTTGTCCACCATATCATCGTGGCTTCACGTCCCGCTCGCGGCGGACGGCGGGCTTCGCACGCTGGGCTCAGTTCCGAATGGATCGCAGCGACCGCACCCGGCGCCGCCCCGCTGATCCTCGCCGATGGACTCGCCAAGCGAATACCGGCGGGCTCGCAGCTCCTCTTCCAGATGCATTACACGCCAAACGGCGAAGCTCAAGACGATCTCAGTTCCGTCGGATTCGTCTTTGCCGACCCAAAGACGGTCAAGAAGGAAGTTGTCACGAAGCAGGCGGCCAATGGTCGCTTTCGCATACCAGCCGGTGCCGACAACCACCCCGTGAAAGCTCAGCGAAGCTTCGAACGGGACACCATCATGTTGACGATGTTTCCGCATATGCACCTGCGCGGCAAGTCGTTTCGTTACACGCTGGTTTATCCCGACGAGCGAGAGGAGATCCTGCTCGACGTTCCTCATTACGATTTCAATTGGCAAAACCAGTACCGGTTTGCGGAGCCCAAGTTCATTCCTGCCGGCTCCCGACTCGTTTGCACCGCCCACTTTGACAATTCCGAGGCGAACTTGGCGAATCCGAACCCGAACAAGTCGGTCATCTGGGGAGACCAGACGTGGGAAGAGATGATGATCGGCTATTTCGACATGTGCCTGGCGGACCAGGATCTGACACGCACTGTCAAAACGAAATCGCGTACTGAAAAAGTTCTAGCCGCTCTGAAGGGAGAGCCGTTTGAGTCCGGCCGATTTGGCCAGCAATTGGCGGAAGGGCTGCGAAGCCAGGATGAGTTGAAGAAGTTCGGGCGCCACCTTCATGCCGAGATGGGGCAGATTGATCGCCTCGACTGGTCATTCGTCGACGGCGACAAACTACGCATCGAGCGTGTTGTGCAGTCGATTGGGCCCGCGACGGCGAGCAAGCCGTTGTCGGTCTCCGCCGCCGGCTTGGCGCTGGCCGAATACGCAGAAAAGCAGAGAGTCGTCGTCAACCAAGCGTTGGACTCAATCAGGAATCCGGACTTTCGATTGATGAATCGCCATTTTCAGTCGAGCTTGCATGTCCCGACCAAGCGTGACGGCAAAGAAGGTCTCATCAGTTTTTGGAGCAGCGAGAAAGACGCGTTTCCACCAGCTGTCGTCAAGGCGCTGACAGACATGGTCGAGTCCATGTAAACGTCGCCGGTTCTTGAGCCGCCATACGAACGCAGTGCCGAACCGGTCCGCGGGGCGGCAGCTTATGATGGCTCGCCCCGCTGTCACGATCAATCAAGTCATTGCGCTGAGTTTCTCGGCGATCAACTCGTCCGACGGGAATTCGCCGGTGCTCAACTTGGAATAGATGAGGTCGCCGTTTACGGTGATCTCATAGCAACCGCCGCCGCCCGGTTCGAGTTCGAGTGAGGAGATTTGTTGTTTGAATGTCTCAAGCAAATGGCTGGCCAGACTGACCGCCGTCGGCGTGTAGTTTCACACCGAGCAATATTTGATGTGCACCTTCATGAGATTCTCGCCTCGCGCAAGAGAATAGTCGGGAAAACGGGCTATGTTTTCTTTTTGGCTTTCTTTTTTGCCGTTTTCTTTTTGGCGGTCTTCTTCTTAGCGCTAGCTTTCGTCGTGGCCTTTTTCGATTTGGTTGACTTGGTCGATTTGCCGAAAGCGGATTCCCAACCACTCGCGTATTTGTCGTTGG
The DNA here is from genome assembly GCA_964567745.1 of uncultured Pirellulaceae bacterium. Classification (GTDB taxonomy): domain Bacteria; phylum Planctomycetota; class Planctomycetia; order Pirellulales; family Pirellulaceae; genus CAZMNY01. Next base: position 93,689 of record CAZMNY010000011.1, read on the forward strand.
ATCCTAGACGTAAGATGGTCACCGAATTCCCCAGTTGTTGATTGGTGTGATGAATTGAAAACGCCGCGCCAGAATGCGCGACGTATTGGATGTTGATACAACGAGCCTAGCGTAGGGTCAAGGCCCTTCGTAATGGTCTAAGATACGTTCCCGTCTCGCCTCTGCTGTCGGCTGGGTGTTCGCTATTTCGGGCTCGGCGTTGCTTTCTGGCTCTACCTTCTGGCCCAATAGTCGAGCACTCGCGCCTGGTCAATGAGCGGAGTGAGCTGTTCGACAAACGCCTTGTGGGTTTCGTGCTCCAAGTAAGTATCACGGCCTTCTTCCGAGTCGAAAGTCAGCATGAAGCAGTGGGTAAACCCATCGTCATGCTTTTCGGGGCTATTGTTCTGGCCCCATTCGAATTCTCGGACTTCCGCGATTTCGTTGCTGAGATTGGCGAACTCGGATTCGATTCGTTTGATATCCTCTTCCGAGGCGTCGTCCTTGAATTTCAGATAAACGGCGTGTCTCAGCTTCTCTTCCAGCGTCTTGGAATTCGGCCAACCGAGATAGTCGATAACGAAAACGTCGGCCATGTGTGGCCGCAAGACATCGCCGAATGCTCTGTGAGCGTCGTGAGGCAAATAGACGCCTCGGCCCGAGTCGTTCTTGAAAGTCAGCACGAAGCAATGTGTGAATCCGTCATCCAGACCTTCAGGACTGTTGTTCTCGCCCCATTCAAAACCGACGATCTCCTCGATCTTGTTCGGCAGGTTCTTGAATGCATCAACCACACCGTCAATGTCTTCGCTCGTCGATTCCTCTTTGAATTTGAAGAATACGGTATGCCGCAGCGGTCGATTCGCAGGCCGCGGCGCCCGAACAAAGTAGCTGCCAAACGTTATCGTCGCCGATCCTTCTGGCATCCCGGGCAATTCGTCTCGCTCGGCTACCGTTTCCGGTGAGGGCGCCGAACATGCGGCGCTGGTTGCGAGCCATAGTGCTGACAGGCCCAACAGCAAGAATGATGGCGTGCCGAAGGGGCGGTTCTTATTCTGCATCTTGTCGTTTCCAGATTGGTAAGGTGGGAATCGTCTTGGCGGGTGAACTCGCACTGTCAGCTGTTGTGCTGATCGACACCGCACAAAGCAGAGCCTGTCATCATACCGGCGGTTTGCCGGTTTGGCCACTTGGCTCAACGGGTCAATTGCCGCAGACTTGGTCCGACGAATAGGTACAATAAACGCCTGAGATTCCGAATGACCGGTTCGCCCGCCATGCGGATTGGCGCGGCGGAAAACCAAAAACATTGAGCTGAATCATGCCCATCTACGAATATGAATGTGACGGTTGCCGCGATGAGTTTGAATTGCTCATTCGCGGAGACGAAACGCCCAAGTGCCCCGATTGTGGCGGAACCAAGCTGCAGCGGTTATTGAGTACTCCGGCAGCCCACACCGGCGGCAGCCGCGATCTGCCGATCGCTGGTCATGAACGCGGAGGATGCGGGCGCCCTCAATGCGGTAGCGGTGGCTGTATGGGCATGGGCGGCCCCTAGCTCCCACCAACTCGGCGGGCGTTGGCCGCACCTCGGCGAGTTCATTCATCTCGCGCGAGTTTTTCCCATCTCGGCCCGACGGAAAATGCAAAGTCCAAAGTGGAAAGTGCAAAATGTGTCCCCAACGAGCTCGCTCGTTCGGTGAATTAGATTCGCAGCTAACAGTTCTGCCTCAACCAGGCGGAGGTCGTTCGATGACCCAATGTCTTACGAGCTCGCAGGTCTACGAATTTGATCGGATGGCCGCCGAGGAGTTTGGCATGCAGACGCTTGAATTGATGGAGTCGGCGGGGAGCGGTGTCGCAGACTGTCTGATGCGTTTGAATGCCGATCGCGCGCCGGTCGTCGTTTGCTGCGGCAAGGGTAACAATGCGGGGGATGGATTCGTGGTGGCGCGGCATCTTCATCGGGCCGGATTCGCAGTGACGGTTGTCGCAACAGCCGACCGCGAGACCTACCGAGCCGATGCGGCGGTGAATCTCAAACGAGCTGAAGAGCTCGGCGTGAAAATCGAGTACCTCGACGAGGCGGGCGAGTGCGCTATTCTGTGCGAGTTGCCGCAACCGGCGTGGGGCGTGGACGCCTTGCTTGGCGTGGGCGCTGCCGGCGCTCCTCGTGCGCCGATGGACAATATCATTCGGCGTCTAAATGCGGCGCCGATCAAGAGGCTCGCGATCGACTTGCCGAGCGGGCTCGAGGCCGATACCGGGGAACCCTCGGAGCCGACGTTTCGAGCTGATGTCACTTGCACGCTGGTCGCGCCGAAACCGGGCTTGCTGGAAGCTCGAGCCAAGCCGTATGTCGGCGAGCTGAAAGTCGTCGGCCTGGGAGTTCCCGACGAGCTGCTGCGCCGGTTTGAGTTGCTCGAATCACTTTGACAAAACGAATGTCGCTCGAGCTGCGAATGCTAGGCTTCGCTTGCCGGGGGCGAATCGTATTCGAATTCGACCCACTTCATTGCTCGCCGGAACGGTTCGATCCGCAACATGATCTCGCCGTTTTGGAATAGCCGCACGGTGCCGTTCGATTCGCTCACGACGATGGCCAAGGCGTTTGTAATTCGAGTGATCGCAGCCGCCGCCCAGTGACGCGAGCCGAGTCCCTTGCTGAGCGTGATGTTAGCGTGGGTGGCACCGACGATCTGGCAGGTCTTTTCCACCGTTCCGTCTACCGAGATGAGGAACGCGCCATCGAGCTGGGCAATTTCCTTGACCGCTTCGCGGGTCCGCCGATCTTGCAGATTGCGCTCTTTTCGCCCGTACCCTTTGACCGCGTCGAAACCGGCGGCGTGACAAAGCGGGGCGGTTTTTCGCGTGTCGCCAACAATGAACATCGTGCCGACCGGTTTGCCTTCACGACCCTCGCGACCAATCTCGACAGCTAAATCGACGACTTGCTTGAGCGTATCGAGCGGTACGCTCGTCTCCAGCGCCTGCAAGTCGCGCGACGTCAGACGCCCAAGGTGCTCGTCGAGGCGAATGTAGCTGACCGTATCGATGTTGCCGGCCTCAAACCCGCTGTAGATGGCGATGACGTTCGCGCTTGGCGTCACAAGATCGTCGGCGACGCTTTCCAGGAGCGCTTGAGTCAGCTTCTCGAGAACAGGGGCTTCATCTTTGTCGATCAAAACCGTGGCAAAACCAACATCGACGGCGCCCACCAACTCGCTCTCTTGATCCGCCGCGATCAAAACTCGTTGATCTCCGGCCAAGTCTTTCAGCTTTTTCCAGTCCGTCGGATCGTCCAGCATGACAAGAATCGCATCCGCCTCAGTCGCATCGGACAATTGCACCGCGATCTCAAAGAAGAAAGCGAATTGTTTGCTGAATTTGGCGGGAGACATACGCGTATTGCAGTGCTTGAAGCGTGTGCATTCGCGAAAACGGATCGTGAAGGCACGAGGAGACGGATGGATGGCAACTCGTCCGCAGCGGTTGCGGGGTGAGTTGGGTGGGGCGAGAACGCGGAGTCAAAAGTACTTTGTGCTCCGCGCGTACATCGTAGTGAGAAAACAAAATCACTGCAACTATAACTATCGGAGACGCCGCGCGATTTCCGCGAGTTGCACATTGCGCTCACCCGGTCTGCCGCCGAACACGCGCTCGTCATACAACGCGAGTGCGCGAATCGCGTGCCCCTTCGGCCCGACCGGCCACTCATGCCCGCGATTGCTGAACATCAAGTGGTTGAGGTAGTCAACCGACTCCACGATGTACCGCTTTTCTAGCTCCTCTCGAGGAAGCGAAAAGACAAGCCATTCGAGAATGTGGCCGGTGGTCTGCATGCGACGGTCGATGTCGCGGTACGCTTCCGGTTTTTCAAACCAGCTGGTGCTGTAACTTCCGTCCGAGTTCCGCAGCGTTGCAGCGTGCTTGTGGTATTTGCGAACCAAATCGGCCGCTCGACGCCATTGCCCCGTAAGAGGTTCGTCGCGTTTGAGTCGTCGATTGACCGCGTAGGCGAAGCCCATGAGTCGGTGAGTTCCGCCGCACGCCGCGCCATTAACTTGTTGGGCCAATTCCTCTTCGATCAACCGCTCGATGCTCCATTGTTCGCCGTCGGACGTCGTCCAGGTCGTATCTGATTTCAGATAGTGCGAGAGGCCGATCAATTTGAACGTCAGCTCCGATTTCGGGCGGCAGGTGTCCATTTCGTAGCGGACTAGATCGCCGACGGTGAAATCGGCACCGTCGACGCGAAGAGCAAAGTCGCGTTTGACCTTGGATTGGGCCAGCATCGAGAGAAACTGGCCGCGATGGCCTTGGACGCCCGGACCTTGTCGAGTGCGGAGCTCGCCCTGTTCGGTGTACAGCAACTGCTGGTCGCGACACTGGCCGTTCCAGCAGAGCCAGCCCAACGTATTGACTCGGCGCCCGTCGACAGCCAGTTGTGAGTCGACGCCGAAGGGCAGCATCGAGTGCATGACGCCCCAAGGACTGCGAGTGCGGTAATTTTCCAAGTCGTTGTAGTAGAACGCCAACGTCGCGCGCACTCGCGACTTCATTTGTTCCATCTCCGGCGACAACACCGCAACCGGCGGCGCGACGCGCGTGATGACCGGCTGCTTTTTCTTCGGCGCCACGGCCACGGAGTCCATCGGTCCCTCGTTCGAGTCGGCCAATGCCTGCTCGTTCAAGGCGTCGGACGTGTCCGCCGCAGTGTGCGGCTCCTCCGGCGTTCGCGTCACGGTCGCTTGCGGCTTCGCTGGTTTCGTCGCTGCTGGTTTCGTCGCTGCTGGTTTCGTTGCTGCTGGTTTCGTTGCTGGCGGTTTCGTTGCTGGTGGTTGTTCGTTTGTGTTGCTCGTTGTGTTTTCTTCCAGCTCGTTCTCCGCCGGCCTGTCAAGCGGTTTTTTGTTTGCCTCGTTCGCCGGCTTGTTCAGCGAGTCGCCACCGCTGCTTGTGTCTGTCAGAGATTTGGCGGCGATTTCTTTCGGCACCGAGATGCCCGGAAACTCATCCGGTTCGTTGTTCACAGCGGCAGCGTTCTTCGCGCGCCGTTCCATGTCCAGGATTTGGCGCAGCGAGCGACGCATCGATTCACTGATCTCTTTGGCTCCGCGCGGCGTGGCGAGTTCTCGCCTCGGCAAGGTCGGTCCGGGCGGAGTGGCATTCAAGTCGTCGGGCGTCGAGCGAAACTGGGTGATCTTTCGGGGGCTCAGGCCCAGTTCGAAATCGGGCGGCAAGGTTTCGATCTGCTCGGATGTCGCCGAGACGCGGTCTGACGCGATTGCGACGGGCGAGTCAGCGGCGGGAAATATTTTCTTGTCGCCGCCCGACGCGACAGGATCTGAATTTCGAGTTCGAGCGGGTTGAATAGGCGCGACGAGCGGCTGGTGTTGCGGCATCGCTTTGCTCTCGGGCCTCGCATCGCTGGTCTTGTCCGCCAAGGACTCGATCGCAGCTCGAGCCGGTTCGATTGCTCGGTCGATCGTTGTCGGCTCCGGCGTGGCGTTCGCGTCGGAGTTTCGCGCGATCGAAGCCTGTTGTTGATGTTGCTGTTCTTTTGCGTCCGCCATTCTCTGCTGACGCTCGTACCACTCGGGTTCCAGATGAGGTCCGGCGGGCTGGTTGTAAAACGGCTGGTCGAGCGAGTCGGCGTCACTTGTCTTTTGTATCCAGTGATTGACGCCGAAGAGTGTCAACAACAACAGAGCCGAGGAGAAGAGAGTACGAGACATGGCGGGTCCGTATGGTTGGCCGTTGGGCACGCGTCGTGCCGTTCGGTAAATGTCAGGCTGGATTAGTCTCACCGGCAGCGAATTGCGACTGGCCGGGATAGAGAGGGGAGGCGAGAGGGTGCCGTTAGAGTCATCGGCATCCGATCAGGCGCCAATGCGCATTGCATTCCGAGAAACCGCCACAACCCTACCCGTTGGCCGACAAGCTGAGTAAAAATTGCCGATTATTGTGATAAAGCGGGCAGACTCTCGCTTAGTCGCCAATTCGTTCAGCGAACGAGAAGCTCGTTAGGGGGCGTGGTGAAGTTGCCCCGAAGGGCCTTTCGGGGCAAGACTCACGTCAAGATTCACGTCAAGATTTACGAGCCGAAAACACGCATCGTGACGCTAGACGATCACCGAGCCCGTTGCGGTTTAATAGAACCAGCTTGTGAATCGAGCCGTGACGGATCGCTGAGGTCGGTTCGGCTCTCGGCCTTGGGCGAATTCTCTCCAGGAAGCGACGTCATTGCCATAGTCTCGGCCGGAGACTTGGCTCAATGACTTCATGGCGCGCAATTGCAGCGCGGGATCACGATCATTCAGGGCTTCACCGAGTGCTTTGATGGCGACGGGAGCGTGCTCTCGAAAGTCGGCGAGCGCGCGGACAGCGGTGATTCGAACGTCGACGTCGGTATCTGTCTTGGCGATAGTGGCTAGTGATTCGGCCGAATTCGCGTCGCCTCGGATTCCCCACGCTTCGCATGCGGCAACACGCACCTCGGGATCTTCATCGGCGCTGGCCATGTCGAGTCCGTAGGACGCGCCCGGCAACGGAATCGCGGCCAAGGCTTTGACGCTCTGCGCGCGCAGCAAGGGAGTGGTCGCATCGTCGCGTATTAACGCATTGAGCTGGTTGACTCGAAATTCTTGCTCGGCCGCGGGCAGACGAGCTCCCTCGGACTGAATCGTCTTCAACTCAGCGATCTGTTCGTGAAACGTTGGCCCAAAACTGAGATCCTGACGCCATTGCTGGCGCTGGTACGGGTTCATCGAATCGAGTTCCGGCAAAGTGCCGTCGGCACAGCCGCTCAGGCAAGGAACGACGACCAGGCAAAGAAGGCAAATGTGCTTCATTGGAGACCCAAGTTTGACATCCATGTCGGTTGATTGGTCGGAATAGATTGGCCGGTATTGATTGGAACGGGCGGCGGGATGTTAGCAAAACGCCTCCCAGGCCGCCAGACGAACCAAAAGACCGTATGAATCCTCGCAACATTTGTTACGATATCGGCTTAGGGTTGGTTCGTGTTTCGCGTAGAACAGCCCCTTTTGAATGTTTCTTGAATTCCGCTCGGAGATTCGGAAAACGCCTCGCGCGTTGAACCTCAGCCACATTTCGCGCCCAATGGCCGCGGAGCGTCCGCCCTAAACTGACCACGCCCACACCCGTGCTCCAAGAGGAAGACCGAAGTGCCCGATCCCCAAAAACACGCCGATAGTCGAGGCTATATCGAGTCGTTTCTGCGGTACATTCCTGGATTTCGCGGATACTTGGAAAAAGATTTCCGCCAAGAGAGCGACTATCTGATTCGGACCCATATGGCCGACAAAATTCGAGACTCCAAGCGGGGGCTCGATGACTACATGAGGGCGATGGTCGAGCAAGCTCAAATCGATGCGATGCCGATACTCGAGCGGGTTCGCACCAGGCTCGATAAATTCGAATCGACTATCCGATCGCAAGTACGCGGATACAGCGGGTTCTTTGATTTCGTCACCGTCAACACCGATCTATTGGATCAAGTCTACCAACACGATCTCGCCATGGTTGACCAAGTTGAAGGCCTGACCAAAGACCTCAACTCACTCGCCGCGAAGAACGACACGCCAAGCGTTGTCGCCAACGACTTGCTGTCCAAAATTGATGACGCGGAGAAACGATTCGCCAAGCGAGGCGAGATGTTACAAGGCCTCGGCGACTGATACGAACACGATTGCCACCTCGACGCGAGTTCACGCTTTCGGGGATCAATTTCCGGCACACATTAAGAGGAAGCACCACCCCATGGGAATTCAGTTAGAAGTCCTTGAGTATTTTGACGAATCGAACCGTTCGCTGGTCCATCGGATCCCGCCTCAAGGCTCCGCCGATATCAAGTTCGGCGCGCAGCTCATCGTGCAAGAGAGTCAAGAGGCGATGTTCTTTCGCGACGGCAAAGCGATGGACAGCTTCGGACCGGGCCGCTACACGCTGACCACAGCCAACGTCCCGATACTGACTCGGATTCTGACGATCCCTTGGCAGAAGTCTCCCTTCACCGCTCAGGTCTACTACATTGGCAAGCAGACGTTCCTCGACCAAAAATGGGGAACTCGCCAGCCGATCACGGTGAGGGATAAAGATTTTGGCATCGTGCGGTTGCGAAGCTTTGGTAAATACTCGTTCCGAGTCGCCGATGCCAGTTTGCTTGTTAACACGCTCGTCGGTACGCAGGGCAAATATACGACCGACGAAGTTTCTTCATTCCTCAAGGATCTCATCGTATCGCGGCTGACCGATCTGCTCGGCACCCTCAACATCCCGATGCTGGACCTGCCGGCCAAGTTCGACGAGATTGCCGCCGCGACTCGGGTCAAAGTCAGCGAAGAGTTTGGCAAATACGGCCTCGAATTGGTCGACTTTTTTATCAACTCCATTACGCCTCCCGAGGAGGTTCAGAAGGCAATCGACACGCGTTCGAGCATGGGGGCGATTGGCGACTTGCAAGCCTTCACGATGTACCAGGCCGCGAACAGCATGGCCAAAATGGCGGAGCAGGGGGGCGGCACAGGCGGCAACGCGATGGGGATGGGAATGGGCGCCGGCTTCGGCATGATGATGCCTGGGATGATTCAGCAGGCAATGGTGCCTGGTCAACAGGCCGCTCAACAGGCCCCTCAACAAGTCCCTCAACAAGCGCAACAGCAGGCGGCCCCGCCTCAACAGGCCGCTCCGCCACAAGCGGCAGCCGGCGCCGCGGGCGCAGCAGCAGCCGCAACGGGGGCTGGGATGGACTTTGGTAACTTGCAGCCCGTGTCCGTCGACCCCAAAGCGATCGTCAAAAGCGTCTGCGAATCTTCGAATTGGAAAGTCCAGGAAGACGGTGATACGTGGCACGTCACCATGCCAATCGGCTCGCTTCGCAAACAGACGGTCCAAGTGCAGTTTGGAGGCAAGGACACCGAGGGCCAAAACATTATTTCGTACACCTCGAAGTGCGGGCCGGCAGCCGAACAAAACGCGATGACTCTGTTGCGCTACAACATGCAAATGGTGCACGGAGCGTTCGCGATCCAAGGTTCGGACTCAGGCGAGTTCTTGGTGGTCCAAGCCAATCAACTCTCCGATACCGCCGACATCATGGAAGTAACTCGGCTGATCACCGCCGTTGCGTGGCAGGCCGATAAAGTCGAAGAACGCCTCATGGGCGGAGACGAATTCTAAACATCCCACCGCGGCGACTAAGCCCGTTCCCACCCTGCGACGTGAACTAGAGGGACTCCGACGAGCTGTTTCAGCCACTTGCTCGCTGACCAGAAGTTGATGAGTATGCTCTCGATAATGTTCGGCGTCGGCATGGTGTTGATGGCCGAACGCCGTGTTGAGCGAGGCAAATGAGCGGCCGGGCTGCACTATCGACGGATGTTCTGGCTGCTTCTGATCGGCTTACTTCATGGGCATCTGATTTGGTACGGGGACATCCTTGTCGTCTATGCCATGTGCGGCATGATTCTCTACCCGTGCCGCTTCCTGCCAGGATGGGCCGCGTTGTTGCTGGCGATTGTTATTATCGGAATCGGCTCAGCTATCAGCCTCGGCATCGGACAATTGATTCTCCACTTGGAGCCGGAACACACGGCGGAAATGGCCTCGAATTGGCAACCCAACACAGAGGCGATCACCAAGGAACTCGCTATCTATCGAGGGAGCTACCTCGAGCAGGCGAGTAGCCGCAGTGCGACGGCGCTGATGATCGAGACCTTCTTGTTTGTCATTCTTTTCTTCTGGCGCGCCGGTGGAATGATGCTTCTCGGCATGGCGCTCTACAAGTTCGGATTTTTTAAGGCCAGCGCAAAGCCGGTCGTGCTGACTGCAATGGTCGTCATCGGGTTTACTGCCGGGTGGGGCCTCAGCGGTTGGGGAGTCGTACAAAATGAGGCCGGAGAATGGTCATTTAACTACTCGCAGCTGATCCGCTCGCAGTTCAACTACTGGGGCAGCCTCTTCAGTTCCTTGGCCATGATGGCCGTCATCGTCTTGATCGGCCGGAACGGATGGCTGACCCGGTTGTCGAACCGATTGGCGTCGGTTGGACGAATGGCGCTGACGAATTATCTGCTGCAGTCGATTGTTTGCACCTTGATCTTCTACGGCCATGGACTCGGTTACTTCGGGTACGCGTCGCGGGTCGAGCAGATATTGTTGGTCGCTGCGATCTGGGCCGCCCAACTGTTGCTCACACCAATTTGGCTCAGACGATTTCGCTTCGGGCCAGTCGAGTGGGCTTGGCGATCGCTCAGCTACTGGCGCCGGCAACCGCAGCGCATTTGATCGCCGCAATCTACTCACGCCTGAATCCTGTCTCGAGCGATCCGGGGGTGATGATGGTGTGGCGCGATCGTCGGCTCCGGCCTCGGATAAAAGCCAGTTATGGTATGGGTGATGTACGTGTCAAAATGTGCGCAAAAATCGCAAAATGCGCTCTTACCCGTTGTTGCCTAAATCGACCAGCTGTCCTCTATTGTTGGCACGCCCAGCGGACGAATTGGGTGAGGTAGCACTAGGCGGCCTGCGGCACCAGCCTAGTTCGAGTTGACTTGCTCAACGCAATCTTCTTGGCCTCAAAGACAAGGAATGTCATTCCAACACGGATGTGATATCGACGCGGGCGGACGCCGTACCCCACCTACGTTTTTCCTTCCCGCATTACTGCACCGGAAGGACGCGTACTTCAACAGCGTCGAATTGTCTGACGGCAGTTCTTGTTGGTGCCACCGGTGTCGTTTTTTGTCGCTCCGTTGGTGTCGCCGCGAGTTGAGATGAGTGAATTCGATTTGATTCCTGGGGCGGATATTTGAACCAGTTTTTTGGACAGAGTTTTTCGCAACCACTAGAACAGGAACCGTATTGATGAACCCCAGAATGCTGGCGCATGGATTATGGATTTGCCTCGCAGTCGCCGCCTGCCCCGCTTTCGCTGACGATCCCACGACAGCGCCGACCGACAAGAAAGCCGCAACCGAAAAAGCGGATCAAACGAAGAAGGCTGTTGATTCCGACGCCAAGAAGAAGCAAGTCAAAAAGGCGCCGGTCAAAAAAGACCTCACACTCAAAACACAGATGACGGCTGCCTTGAAGCAACTTGCTCCCATTCTCAAGGGCAAGAAAATCATGGCTGCAGCAGTGCCTCATTACGCCAATAGCGACCAACACTGGCCAGCCGCACCGGCCGTACTCGACCAACTGCTCAACCAGTTGGTGGAAAACAAATACGAAGTTCCTGCACGCGTGGAGCATCTAATTTTAGGTGAAGATGCGACGCCGCCGAAGGAATTGATCGACGATCTGCAAAGCCAGTTTCCATTTGACCTGTTGGTCACGGCCGACTATCAGAGAAGCGATACTGAGATCGGCGTTTCTCTTCGCGTGTTTGACGCGAAGACTCAGAAACTCGTCAAGCGTCAAGTTATCAGTCTCGGCAATGACGTCGAAAACCTCGGCTACGCCGAGAACCGTAAAGTGTGGGAATACTGCCACAAGATGAAGGGCTACATGGTCGGCAATGGCGAGTGCTGGACATTGGCCGCATCGGCGCTTGTTGAGTCCGACGCACAGCATCCTTACTCGTATCAGTACGGTCGTCCGATCGCGATGGATGACCTGCTTGTTCCGGGCGACCTTTTTCAGCTCGAAGGTGTAAGTATCCAAGGTCCTGACGGATTCCCGATTGGGATGGGGCACCATACGGCGATCGTCCACAAAGTCTTGGGCGGCGGCGTCATCGAGCTGATCCACCAGAACGGTCCGCCACTCGGACGTTACGTCTGCTTGTTGCAGGTCAACATCTACACGCAGCAGGGCGGCACCATCGCTCCCTACCGCCCGATTCCCGTGGAAACCGAACCGGCAACGGAAAACTAAGCGTCGATCACCAACGGCCTGCCGCCTTCGGCGGGTGTTGCAAGGCCGTCGATTCGCAATCCGACGGGAGCTCCAAACTGGCTTTGGAGCTCCCGTTTTTCATGCGCGTGTCGCCTTGTTACTGGTGTATCGGCGACAAATCTGATCCTGCGGGATCGTCCAGTCATATCGGTCGCACTTGTGGCGGCCCGTCCCATGGCGAAGCGGCTCATCAACTGCCGAAGAGAAGAATGATGAAGTCTCGTAATAGGCTCGCAGGTTGTTCTTAGGCAGTCCACGCATGTTCAAATTCATGACGCGAAAACTTGCACTCACTCTCCTTCTGGGCATGGCGTTAGGGCTTCCGTACCTAATCCAAACCGGCAAACTCAGCGACATCGGAAATCTCGCCCAGTGGACCCAAGGCGACTCGAGCGACGGCCAGTCAACAGGCGACGTGGCGATAGGCAGCCTGCTGTCGATTAGCGGCGCCGGTCAAGCAGAAGGCGGCGCGGCAGACTCACAACCCGGCGCGATGTTGTCGGGTCCAGAAGTGGGTGACATGCGCACGGTCTTCCGTTTCTCTGCGACGCCCGAGTGGATCATGCAGCACTGGTCCCGCGTCTCGGTTCTCGAAATCGACTCGATGCGAGCTTTCCGCGTACCTGTGGTTACCGGCATGCAGTTAAACGACGTCGCTGGTTCGCTGACGTATTGCTTTGACGAGAAGAATCGTTTGCAGCGGATCAGCTTTCGCGGTGCCACGGGCGATCCTCGTCAACTTGAACAGCTGGTGACAACGTCGTTCGGACTGAAGCCACAGGATTCAAGAAGCGCTGGTCTCTATTTGGCTCGTTGGAACGGGTTGCCGACAAGCTTTCTGAAGATCGAAAACGCCGGCGTCGTCCGAGCCGACTCGCCTTATTCTCGCTTCGCCGTTCGCATGGAAATCAATCGCCCCCGGACGCATCTCAAAGTGGGCCAGGAACTCGAACAGATCGCTTCCCGCCTGAAGGAAGACACAACCTGGCGGTGGTAGATCACCGCGCCTCGTCGTGTTCCTCTTCTACTCGACCGCCCCTGCGTACGATCCTGTCCAAAACAAGAACGAAAGTAAAGGACAGGATCGACATGATAAGCCGGAGGGAAGGAAAGGCAGGAGGGGAATATCGAATATCGAATAAGGAATGATGAAGGGCTGGAGGTAAGAATCCAAGACCAACTTGGCGACGCACTCGTTGGCCAAGGGGCAACCTCACCGTAGCCTGGGGTAACATCCGGGGAAGTGGATAAGAATCCGTCTCCTCGCCCTCATTCTTTCGAGCCTAGCTAAACTCGGGCGGGCCGAATGTGTCGAGCGATGATAGTGAAACGCCCAACAGCGATGCGGCGTATTCCTCATCGCTGAAGTACGCGTCTCGCTCGTTGGCTGTATCGATGTTGAGCCCGGTCATCATCTTCTCGGCCTTTTCGAGTGGATACTTCCGCTCAACCTGATGGAGGAAATGGCGGAAATCCGGGTCGTCGAGCGCGTCGCTGATCGTCGGCCAGCGACGCATCATATGGTTGCGATTCAGTTCGAGCATCTTGGCGCGACAGGCGGCGCTGATTCTGTGCAATTTCAGTTGGTACGCCACGATGGCCGCCATCAAGAGCAGGCGGACCTGAGCCATAGGACGAAGGCGATGCGAGGCGGCGCGGGCCAAATGCAAATAGATGGCCAGCTGCGTCATGATTCGCCTTCTTCACTTGATTGGTGGACGCCGTCGATGGCCGCTGACAGTGGATTCGCTATGTATCCGACTTGGGCGGAGTCAGCTCGGGCTGCCCGGGTGCGGCATTCGGTGGCTTGATTTCAAGCTGCGGTTCTTGGGGCGGGAGCGGCAGTTTTGGTGCCGGCAAGTCCTCGACTTTGGGACCCGATTTTTCGACAGGAGTTGCGCCTTCGAGCCGCGCGACTCGTTCTTCAAGTCGCGCGATCGTCTCTTGCAATCGTCGAATCTGCTCGCTGAGCATGGCGACTTCGTCGCTTCCCAACCGTAGCCCATCGGGGCTCACGCCAGGCACCGCCCCAGCTTCGGGCGGAAACGGAGTCGGCGGAAGCGGATGGGGGCCGGCCAGCGGCACCGGGTCTTTACCGACGACGTCGTCGAGCAACCTGCCGAGTGCGCCGAGGACGGGACGTCGGCCGCCATCCCCCAAACGATTCTCCATTCCGCTGGGTGTCTCCGGAGCTTGAGCCATCACCGTCACGTCTCGCAATTGAAGAACCGTTCCTTCGTAGAGCGACAGCTGCAGTCTTTGACCGATCCGCGCCGAACTGACGATGGCAATGAGATCCTCCGGCCTTTGCACTCGACGTCCATCGACGGCGATGACGACCGAACCGGCTCGAACGCCTGCGCGTGCCGCGCCCGATCCGGGCACCACGCTGGAGACCAACGCGCCCTGCCTGACTCTAAGCCCGTGGGTGACTCTTGCCGATTCGGTGACTGGAACAACGGAGACGCCCAACGATCCTTTCGCAGCTGATGCGGTGCTGGTATCCGCTGGCGGCACCGTCGGCGAAGCAGGGGCTGCGCCTCCAGCGACCTGGCCAATTCGCATGGTCGTGGAAATTGAGGTGCGTAAACGCCGCAGTCGAATCGGTACGGTCTGTCCCACGCGAACGCCCGCCACAGCTCGCGAAAGCGTCGCCAGCCCAGCCACTCGCGTTGTGTCGAATCGAGTGATCACGTCGCCGACGCGAATCCCCGCCAGTTCTGCGGGACCGCCTCGATCGACCGATAACACTTCCACTCCGCCGTCGATGCTCGTATCTCCTCGAAAACCGAGATACGGCTGTTCGACTCCGCGGGCCGATCTCGCTTCGGTCCCGCCGCCAAGCAATCTCTGTTCAAGGCGTTCCAAGGCCGACTGTGCGAAGCCCGATGTGGCGACGCCGAGCCACAACGCGATCGACCAACGGATCGACTGCCAGATTGGTTGCCCCAACGTCATCGCCTTGTTCATCTCGGTCTCCTTGCCACGCTCGACGCTCGAATTCAGATTCGTCCGTACTTGGCCTTCCGAACATTATGGCAATTATAGGCGTAGGTTGGCCAACTCGGCGAGCTCGATCGGACCCGCACACCCGGAATTATCACCAGCCCCGCCCAACCTCGTCTGGCCTCACTGCCAAGCTTCGCTATGCTACCTACATGTCGACAGATGATTCGATCAAAATTGAACAACCCAGCGGAGCGTCCTTGATCGCTTGCTTGGGTTTTCTATTCGACCAGATTCCCGTGGCGCAGCGAGCGAAATTGGTTGCCGAAACGATGCGTCAAGCGGCGCGGCGCGAAATTCTCGTCTTTGCCGCCAAACAGCAAGATCGATTTGTCGCCGCTTGCGCCGCCCAGCTCGCTTCCGGCGATCAGGCGTTGGTGCGGCCGCCGCGAATGCAGGGTGATGTCGGGAACGATGCTTTTTCCCGCCTGTGGGCCGAAATGGAGTCTGAACTTTCGGGCCGAGGCGCAACCTATTTCCAAGTGTCGCTCCCGATGGATGTCGACGTCAACGCCTTCGAGGCGGCCCGTTTTCAGCGAATTGCCCGGCTTTCCTATCTCGAAGCCGACGTCGCATCGGCAGAACAGCCGACCGGCCAAGATGTCGCTCTGGAAGCGTATTGCGAGTCCGATCGGGAACGACTGGCGAAAGTTATCGAACTGACGTACGAGCAATCCCAAGACTGCCCAAACGTCGACGGCATGCGCAGTCTCGATTCGGTCATCGAAGGGTATCGGCAAACTGGGGAATTCCGCGAGGAAAACTGGTTCTTTGTCGTCTTGGACGGAAAGGACGTAGGTTGCCTGCTGCTTGCCGATCATCCGATAACGGTCCGTTGGGAATTGGTCTACATGGGATTAAACGTCGAAGTGCGTGGTCGAGGCCTGGGGACTCATCTGGCCGAATTTGCTCGCTGGCGAGTCCAGCAGGGCGGCGGGAAACGCTTGGTGGTCGCTGTCGACTCGAACAATTCGCCGGCAATTTCGGCCTACACGCGAGCAGGGTTTGATGGATTTGCCGAGCAACAGGTGTTGGCAAAATCCTCGGCACCAACCGAGTCGTAGCAAGCTCAATCGCCGTAGTGATTTGCGGCGATCGGCGAATTGTGTTCGCGGCGGAGGTCCCTTTGAGGCGACAGGTTTTCCACCGTCGAGACAGAATGAAATCGGACGGAACTGGCAAAATATTCGGCGGGCCTTATTCTGCTTTTTCCGTACTTTCCGACCGGTGACTCGCATTGCTTCCAAAAAAAGAAGGCAACGCTCAACTGAGAGGTTTGACACCTCTGCTAGCAGCCTTACAATCGGGCCTCGGTAACGGACTCGATTTTCAACGCGGCGCATCGGCGTCGCCTTATCTAGCATCGTGGCGTTCGTGGCGGCAAGTGGCGCCTTCCACTTATTGACGGAATTGGTGCAAACCACCCCACCCACTGGCGTTCGCGGTATGCGCATGGGATGCGTCCAACGTGACCAGGGACGATATGGAGATCGTGTCAGCGATTCGGCAGCGGCTTGCTGACAAGGTCGGGAAAGAACGATTTGAGTTGTGGTTTGGCCACAATGTCAGCCTCGCCTTTCAGGCGAACGTTCTTTCCGTGGTAGCGCGGAACGATTTCTGGCTTGACCGGCTCCGCACTCATTTTCGTCGAGATCTTGAGCTCGCCTGTTTCGAAGTCGTTGGCCAGCCGCCGCAGCTCAAGTTCGTGTCCCGCGGAGCGGAAAAACCACAACCGCGGAAAACGACCCGTCGTCGGTCCGCAGCCGATCCAAATCAAAAAACGACGGACTCATCGTCGTTGGGTGCCGAACGCGGTCTGACCTCGTACGTGATCGGCGAGTGCAACAAACTCGCGCACATGTCGGCAGCGACAGCGCTTTCGCGATTGGGGCGTTGGTCGCCGTTGTTCATTCACGGCCCGCACGGAAGCGGCAAGACGGAGCTGCTGAAGTGCCTAAAGAATTCGGCTAGAGACAACCTAAACGCGACTCGCGTCGTGATGATGTCGGCTGAGCAATTCACGACATTTTTCTTAGAGGCTTTGCACGGCAGCGGTCTGCCCAACTTCCGGCGTAAGTATCGCGACCTCGACCTGTTGATTATCGACGACGTGCAATTTCTGGCGGGCAAGCCGGCAACGCTCGTGGAATTACACCACACGATCGACTCGATTCAGCGGAATGGACGACAACTGGTTTTCGCTTCCGATCGTCCCGCGCTGGAACTGTCCGGACTTGGGCAAGAGTTAATTGGCCGCATGACCGGCGGTCTGACTTGCGCCATGGAGTCCCTCGACGAAGCAACTCGCCGATCCATTTTTCGAGCTCAAGCAGCTCAGCGCGGACTCAAGATTCCGGCGACCGTTGTGGATGAAGTGGCGTCGCAGATTTGTGGCGACGGCCGACAAGTCATTGGCGCCTTGAATCGTCTCGAGGCGGTTAGCATCGCACAGCAAAGTCCGATCACCGACGAGCTGGCCTCTGAATGTCTCCACGATATCTTTCGCAGCCAACGCAAGGCGGTGCGAATGGATGACATTGAAGGTGCCGTGTGTGAAGTATTTGGTCTCGATCGACGGACGCTGCAATCGGATCGAAAGACGAGAAGCATTTTGCAGCCGCGGATGTTGGCCATGTGGCTCGCACGAAAACACACGCGAGCCGCCTATTCCGAAATCGGCCGATACTTCGGCAAACGCAGCCACAGCACGGTCATTTCCGCACAGCAGAAGGTGACTCGCTGGATGAGTGAAAACGCGGCGGTGCAATTGCCCAACGGCGAATGCGGAGTGCAGGCGGCGTTGCACCGCATCGAGTCACAGCTTCGCACCGGAGGTTAGCGCCGGTCGTATCGGCAGTCATTTCGCGTTCCGCCAATCATTTCGGCCTCGCCGATTGCTCTTTGGCTGCTCATGTCCTACGCTTCAAGCTGATTTGGTCCACGATTCAACTGACTGTTTCGCTTGATACGCAATGGCTGACGCCGACAAAAAAAAACGCCTTCGCCATGCGGCAATCATTCTTTGCACGTTTGTATTCGTCGTTACTGGAAGTCTCGCCGTCTACTCGTTTATGAGTATCTGCGTGGTACCCGAGGATCCGCCCTTCACTGGGCTGACCGAGGAGCACCAGCGACGCATCTGGGACGCCGAGCACACAACGTTTGCGCTGGAGACCCACTTTGGCAAGCCGTTTGTCGCGGCGCTAAAAACGGGCGCCGCGGACGAGCTGGCCGCATTCTTCAGCGATGATTTTGAAGGGAGCCTGATCGATTCCGAGGCGTCGGAAACACGCGGTCAATCCATTGTTGCGGAAAACCTGTTTGGGGCGAGTGGGCATGCAAGTTCGCGCAAGCAGTGGGTCCGCAGTTTGCTTCAATCGCTCGAGTCCGTTGAGAAGATGGATCGCGCCCGCTTGCGTGTGCTTCACATTCAGGAAATCGAGGACGACACATGGAGATGTGAATTGTTGCTCACAGCCAGCGGCAAGGACGAAGGCGGGCAGCTCGTACGCTGGTCGGCGCGTGGCAAAGGGGATTTTCGGCTAGCCGACAAGGCCGAGGCTGGAACGGCTCCGATTGCCTCGCGGTGGAGTTTTGAGTCGGTTCGTGTTGCAACAAGTCCGCGTCCATTGATGGAAGAAGTCACAGACGCATCGAATTTGCAGGCGGTCGAGATTCCCGACAACTGGGATTTGCCGGTGGCTCAGGCGACGGCTTATCGTTTTCAATTTTCGGTTGAGGACTTTGACCGAGATGGTTGGCTCGACATCGCCGTTGCCACCAAACGCGAACCTCCGATCTTGTTGCGCGGCAGACCGGATGTGACGTTTGAGGAGGTGGGCGAGCCATTTGGGATCTCGAGCGAGATGGCTGCGGATGATGTCTACTTGGCCGCTTGGATCGACTTTGACAACGACGGCTTTTCCGATTTGCTGTTGGGCGACCGGCTTTATCACAACGAGTCGGGCAAGAGTTTTCGGGACGTGACAAGCGAATGCGGGCTCGAGTTTGGGGCGTCGCCCAAAGGTTGTACTGTCGCCGATTTTGACTGCGACGGTCGACTCGATCTGTACATCATTTACGATCAACCCAACCTCGACGTCGACGCGTCTCCGGGCGGGGAATCGGCCGCTTGGGTTGGGGACGGACGGTCGGGCGGCGACAATCAGCTGTGGAAGAACTTGGGCGACGGGCGTTTTCGCCGCGAGACGTACCAGTCGGGTGCGGATGGAGGACCGAGGCGAAGCCATGCGGCGGCTTGGTTGCATTTTGACGACGACCGTTTCCCCGATCTGTACATCGTGAACGATTTTGGCCCCAACCGTCTGTTGAGAAACCGAGGCAACGGGTCGTTTGAAGATGTCACCGAGCCAACGGGAGCCGGCGATTTCGCCACCAGCATGGGCGTCGCGGCGGGCGACTTGAGTGGCGACGGGCAAGCGGAACTTTATGTCGCCAACATGTATTCGAAGATGGGGCGGCGGATCATCGATTACGTCTCAAACGACGATTACCCGCCAGGCGTTTACGAACAGATTTGCGGGTCGTGCGCTGGCAATCGCGTCTACCAATTCGACCCGTCTCAGTCGAAGTTTCATGAGTCCAGCGAGGAATTGGAAGTCAACGGAGTCGGCTGGTCCTACGGTCCGGCTCTTGCTGACTTTGATGGCGACGGACTGCTCGACATCTACGCCACGACAGGTTATCTGAGTTTCGCGCGCAACGAACCCGACGGCTGAACGTGTTTGTGGCGGGCTGTCGTGACACAGCCACTCGATCGAACTCATCGAATGCAAGCCAAAGGCGAAATCGATGAAGAGCATGGCGAGTTTTGGGTCGAGAACCCGTTCTTGATTGCCGAGGAGGGCAAGAACCTCAGCGCTTACGAACGCAATAAACTGTTTCTCAATCGCCGCGCCAAAGGGCCCTTCCTCGACGTTTCCTTCGCGTCGTCGGCCAATATCGATTCCGACAGTCGTTCGGCGGTCGCCGCCGACTTCAATCGGGACGGTGCCCCAGACCTGCTCGTCGGCTCAGTCGGCGGAGGCCCGTTGCGTCTGTTCCTCAACCGATTTCCGCACGACAACCGCTTCGTGCGATTGAGACTTCGAGGCGCCAAGAGCAACGCCGATGGGATCGGCGCCCGCCTCGAACTCACCGCTAGCGAGACCGTTATTCGGCGGCAGCTATTCGCGCCGAATGGATTCATGGGACAGGGGCCAGCCGAGTGGAGCATCGGCGTCGGACCGGCAGAAACCATCGATCAACTGACCATCGACTGGCCATCCGGACTCAAGCAAACCTGGCGCGACATTCCGTCCGATCGAGCCATCACGCTCAGCGAAGGCGTCGACAAGGCGCAAGTAAACGCGTTATCCAGCCAAGCGACTCAGCCCTGACTCAGTTCTCATGACATTCTCCTTCTCGATCAAATCCGCCATCGGGAGATCGAAAGAAGTCACATTGGGCGGATTCGTTCTCCGTCACGCTGGGCGGACGAGCTGGCTCGTTCGGTGAATCAGATTACGACGCCAGAGCCGGTCTCATTTCGGCCTCGGCGAAACGGCCCCTAGAAACAAAATTGCGAGCTCGGCCGACTCGTTGGGATCCACCCAACCCAGGGCGTCGCCGACGCTCGTTTCACTCACGTCAGCTTTGCCCTGGGCTGCGATGAGGTTGGGCTTCGCCCAACAGGTGCGAGTGCATCCATCACGTTGCGGTCTGCATCCATTTGTGCATCCATTTGCATCCATTTGCGGTCAGACGTCGTATGTCGAGAAATGGACGATCCAGGCAGTTTGGAAATCCCTTGGTTAAAGTCAGGGCGCGCGTCATCCACGCAACCTCAAGACTCCTGACACCGATGGCAACTGAAGTGGGTGATGGACCAGGAGTAGCTGAGATGGACGCTAACAGTCCAAGCAATCTCAGCAAGACCCAACGAGCTTGCTCGTTCGGTGAATGAGACTAGTGTTGCGTCAACTCTAAAAATGGGGGTTGGCTTCGGCGTAACTTGACTTGGCGGCGTACGATACAAACACTGGGATCCTAATTCTTAGTGTTGACGCTGCACTAGTCGATATCGACGACACAACCAAGACCTCAACGAGCTTGCTCGTTCGGTGAATCAGATTCACTCTAGTGCTGTGTTACAGCTTGGAATTGGGATCGACAATTCGTTTGGTCAACGCCCGCCACGGCGAATCGGGTGCGCCACCCTAAAACTAAGGCGTAACGCAGCACTAGCAGCTAACAGTCCAAGCAACTTCGACGAGACCCCAACGAGCTTGCTCGTTCGGTGAATGAGATTAGCCGCGAGAGCCGGTCTCATTTCGGTCTCGGCGAATCGACCCCGAGATGCTGCGGTCAGACGTCGCTTGTCGCGCAACGAGAGTTAGAGGTCGAGAACGAACTTCGTCCACTTCTCTTGGAACGTTTCCATGTCCTCTTCCTTGAGAATCTTCTGCAGCGTCTTGTAGCCGGTTGGATCGTCTTTAGCCGATCGCTTGAATTCATGGAAAAACTTGACGAGCAATCCCTTCTGCTGCAAGTAATAGCAGAGGTATCGAGCTTGTGAGTAATTGGTGCCCGGATCAGCTCGATAGAATTCATGCGTCGATGTACCGCAGAGTTCCTTGAACGTCGGCATCTCGTAGTCTTCGTCATTTATCGATTCACGCAGCCCTCGAAGCCGCCAGTTGACTTGACCCCAAATGTGACCGTTGTGATCGGAGCATTGTTCGTAAAGCGAGGCCAATCCCTCGTTGAACCAGGACGGGCATTTGGGGAAATTTTCGGCCATGAATGGATGCACGATCTCGTGCACGAGAGTTCCACCGCCGGTGTTAATGTTCATCACCAGGGCCTTCTCTGTTCGCGAGTAATAGCCGAACGGCGTGTGCGGACGCGAGGCAAAAATGTCGTAGACGTTTTGCTCGTAGCTCGTCTTGCCCGCGAACAGCCATATCGTGATGACATGGTCCGGGTCATTCTTGAAGTAATCCTGCTTGATTCGATTGACCGCCCAGGCGATCGTGCCCGTTGCGTGAGCGCTCACATCAGCTAACGACTCGTCGCCGACGACGACAAACGGCTCTTGGATCACGAATTGAAAATCGCTGACGATCCGCGGCTTGAGTTTCGACGGTCGGAAGCGAATCGGTCGGGCGGGTGGCGGCGTCTCGCCCTCGGCGATGGCGTCGCGTCGGCGTTTTTCGGCTGCGGCCTTCTCCTCGCGAACTCGCTTCTCTTCCGCCTTGTTGTACGCTTCGATTTCCTTTTCGCGTTGACGTTTGAGCGAGACTTGCTTGTTCTTCAGGTCGCTTAACTTACCCTTGAGAGCCAAGATATGTTGGGCGTAATCGGCGTTGGTGAGCTTCGTCGAGGACTTTCCGGCAATCAGTCTGGCGGGCTCGAGCCGAAAGCGGATAACCGTCCACTCTCGTTGGTCGTACTTCAGCGGCCAGAGCGACAAGAGCTTCGACAGTTTCATGCGCTGAAGGGCGCCGTTGGCGACGGCCGGCTCGTGATAGATGACATCTTGGGATTTTGCATCGAAGCCCAAGACGAGTCGAAAATGTTCGGTCGAGTTTGGGCGGTCGTCGTAGTGCATACAGATGATCGACGGAACGCCGTTGAGCAAATCGCTGTGCATCGAGCGAAACAGCGAATCGAGCTGCTTACTTGCGTTTTGAGCGGCGACCGTGTGCCAGACGGCGCCGGTTTGAAAACCGATTCGCCGCAATGCGGTTGACAGTTCGCGCGTGTAGCATCCGCGGCCTTCGCGCGGGTCGAGCCCCGCTTGGTCGAACACGAAGTCCTGGTCCATCTTCTTCCCCAGCTTGCTGAGGAACATCTCGGCACATGCCTCGCCGCAAAAATCGGGCCGCTGATGTACGTGCGGCACGTCCCGGATCAACACACTCTTCAGCGAACTCGTTTCGAATTCCGCCGCGCGGCTCAGGTCGCCACATAGACAGCACGCGACCGCGACTAGAAGCGAGAGGCGGATCCAGTTCGAGCAATTCGGCGCGTTTCTCATGGGGACTCGCTTACCTGATAGTGGAACTTGCGACGAAGCTTTTTCGAACTCAGCGTTCGAGAACGACTCCGGTCACCGGCGGACGCTGGGCGAGTTTGCCGAGCGGGCTCGGATAAGCCACGCATTGAAACCCAAATGGACTCGCCGAGGAAGACCAATATTGATCCTAGCAGAGCCCCCGCGCTGGGCGTGTAACGCCCTTGTAACTCAGCGACGGCGCAAAGCAGCAAAGTCGATGTCTGGTCGCTCGCGCAAACGGCATGCGGAGACAGTTAGCGAACCGGTTTGGACACAGCCTTATTTGCTTCGAAGAAGAATGTCCTTGAATTGGATCTTCATCGGCGGCCCTTGGTGGAGTTGCAGGGCGAGAATGCCTTGCTTGGCGGCGCGCGAGTACTGGTTGTCGGTAACATCGACCGTGGTGAAGCCGTTGATTTGCTGCACAATGTGATTTCCCTTGACGGTAATCACGTAGTCGTTCCAGCCGCCCTCTTTGATGGCGCTCATGAATTTCTTTTCATCGAGTGTCGCCCCGGCTTTTTTCTTTTCGCCGCGTTCGCTAATGACGACCTTGCTCGAACGCTCCGCCAGGATGCCTCGTCCACGCTCCTCATAGAGAATGCCCATGAACCGGTGCGGTTTCGAATCGATATCGGCCTGGTAGCCGGAGACGACAAAGTCATCTAGTTCCTTGCTGCGAAATTGAATGCCTGAATTGCCTTTCTCGCTAACCAAACGGAACTTGAGCTTGAGCGTGAAGTCTTTCAGTTCGGCTTTACGCCAAATCAAGAAGGTGTTTTTCTTCAGGGGCGATTTCGCCGACGTCTGCCCCGTGATGGCGCCTTCCTCGACGGACCACAGCCCTTTTTGTCCCTCCCAGCCGTCGAGCGATTTTCCATCAAAAATCTTGGTGAATCCTTTGTCGTCCGCCGCGGCGATCGAAGGGAGCAGGGCGACGAGGCTGACGAGAAAAGCGAGCGAGCTGATTGTTTTCATCGGAGGGGCCAATCATGTGAGTGGTGTAACGGGTGGGCTTTTGGTTGCAAAACATGGCGGCTTGGCGTTGCCGATCTTTCGCGGCGATCGATCACGTCAATTCCGCGGACTCGTGTTCGTGCGGCGGCGAAAACGAAAATCCTTGACTCTGTCGAAAGAACTCGAGCGGATTGTCGTAGACGATCTTGCGAATGGTCGATTCGGAATGGCCGCGCCGCTTCATTTCCATAATGAAGTCGGGCACCGCCGTCGGTTTGGACGGGCCCCAGTCGCCGGCCGAGTTCACCATGAGCCGTTCGGTTCCGTAGATCTCAACCATGTCCGCAGCGCGGGCCGGTGTGCATTTGGTGACGGGATATAACGTCATCCCTGCCCAAAATCCCTCATCGAGAACATGCCGAATCGTGTGTTCTTCGACGTGGTCGACGAGGACTCGCGACCGATTGATTCGGCTGTCGTCGCAGAGCATATCGAGGATCATTCGAGTACCTTGATATTTGTCTTCCAGGTGCGGCGTGTGGATCAAGATCTGCTGATCGTACTGGAGCGCCAACTCCATGTGCTCGACGAAAATTGTTGCTTCGTTCTTCGTGTTCTTGTTGAGTCCGATTTCGCCGATGCCGAGGACGTTGGGGCAATCGAGGAAATCGGGAATCATCGCAATCACTTCGCGAGACAGTTCAACGTTCTCCGCCTCTTTTGCATTGATGCAAAGCCAAGTGTAGTGCTGGATGCCGTACTGGGCGGCCCGCTTGGGTTCGACCTCCGTCAGTTGCTTGAAGTAGTCTCGAAAGCTCTCGGCGCTGCCGCGATCGAAACCGGCCCAAAAGGCGGGTTCACTCAATCCGACGCAGCCCATTTTGGCGAGCGTTTCATAGTCGTCGGTCGTTCGCGAGACCATGTGAATATGGGGGTCGAGGTAATACATGCTGAGTTTCCGATCGTTGAGCGGTGTTGCGCAAAATTGAATCAGCCGCCAGTCCGCGCCGAAAACGACTTTGTCGTGTTTCGAGCTACGAGGCGCGAGCGGCTATTTGGCTATTTCGCGGCCAAGTCGTAGGTCGTCTGCCAGTCGTCTTCGTAGGGGCGGGAGAACAGCAGCTGGAATTGTTCCGCGCGTTCGCTTGAGCTGGAGAGAATCTCGATTCCCTCGCGCAAGAGGCCGAGCCGGCTGTCGTTTTCGACATCGCCTTCCGCTCGATCTAGACGGTCGAATGCCGCAGCGATCTGCAGAATCTTGGCACGCAATTCGAGAAATTCTCGATCGAGAATCTCACTCGCCGAAAGTGGCTTGGACATCACACAACTCTCTCTGAGTTTGGAACGGCCAGGCCGTCCGGCGCCGCGTTATCGAGGGGCCGGCAGTCCTGGTCAAAATCACATCCCGAGCGTCGTTTAAAACCTATACTTCAGGGCCATTCCCAGAGACGGAGATCCTTTTCTTTGCTCTGTCGCGGTCAAGGGCCATTCGGGATCGGACAAACCGCAAAAGTCTGCTCGATGTCCCGTTAGTGTCCCCTTAGTTTCGTCGTCGCCGAGGTTGAAAGCAACCCGCGAATTGCCCGCGAGCGTCCGGTTGTGCCAAAAACTCGGTCGATGAGGGCCACGCGGAATGAATCGAGAAAAGGGCCGTTGTAGGGATTGTGACTTTTATGTTTAGGCAAGCCGTGCGGTCTCGGCAAAAGATCCGACTCGGCGTGAAGTCGGCGGCTTGGCGGTGACGATCGATCCAAGAATGGAACACGCATTTTTGACGTGCCCCGCGGAACTGAGTAGGGAAGTTGCTAGGAGATGCGGATGAGCGGAATCGACGCGACCTTTGATTTCCTCGCGGAAACGATGAACGAATCGGCGAGCGATCTTCTGATCGATCTTCTCGATTCGAAAGACCGCGATATGCGCGAACGCGCGCTCACCGCGATCCTCAAGAGGCGTGAGTGTTTGGGGC
This sequence comes from uncultured Pirellulaceae bacterium, assembly GCA_964567745.1. Classification (GTDB taxonomy): domain Bacteria; phylum Planctomycetota; class Planctomycetia; order Pirellulales; family Pirellulaceae; genus CAZMNY01. The sequence continues at coordinate 119,578 of CAZMNY010000011.1, forward strand.
ATGCGGTTCTGTTGCTTCGCTGGCAGGATTGGAGCGACCGATGGAAGGGACTCATCGCGCAGTACTCTCACCATGTCGCGCCTGCGATCAAGGAGGCCATCGGCAGCCCAGATGTTCAGCTTCAGTCCAACGGCTGCGACGCCGGGCTTTGGTGTCGCGACTACGACTTGGTCTCCGATCTAGCCAATGCGGTCCTGACCGGCAAGAGCGAAGAACTTGTCACACGAGGCGAGTCAACTCTTGTCCGACTCTGCGAAATGCTTTCAGAGGAATTGTTTGCCAATCGTGAATCAAGACGCGGGCACGACCCGAGTCTGGCGCGGCGATTTGTGATGGGCGAGCTCGAATCGGCATTGCGCAGGATGGGTGACAGAATTCGGCCGGCCTTGATCGAATCCTATTTGCTGTTGGCGACCAAAGAGACTTCGTTCCTGCGGTGCGCACTCGACAATTCCGGCCGAGCGCTTGGTCAAGCGATGACCGAACGACTCGTCTCGAGCAATCGGCCCGGCGTGATGCGAGTGATCATCGATCTTCTGCAAATGCAACACGTCCCCGCCGGTGCCGCCCAGGCGGCGAGTCAACGCTGTGATGTCCCCTTTGTGCGAAGGATGTTCAACGCCATTGGCGTCAACCCAGCCGACGTCGTCGCTCGAAACACGGCGAGGATCACTGAAATCGCCTGGCTCGATCCTCAGCGAAGCGTGCTGACGGCGCTCGATAGCGACGAGCAAGCCGCTGCCGTCGCCTTTGTATGCCGGTCTGGAGTTGAAAAAGAAACGAAACTCGAATTCCTCCGAATGGTCTTCGAGAAAGCCGGCGTGAGCGGTCGACTCGAAGCTGGCAAAGGAATTGGCGACATCCGCGGATCCGAGGCGAACGAACTTGTGGTGCAGGCGTTCGAAGATGAGGACGCGCGAGTCAGAGCGATTGTCGCACCTCAGCTTCGATCTCGTTCGATACCGGGTGCCACCAAGCGACTTTTGGCGTGCGCCAATAGCGAAGATCCAACACTTAGTCGCGTCGTGAAAGAATGTTTGGCCGATTTCACTTTTCAGAGCTACCTCAATTCTTTCGACAAACTCGATGAAGAGTCACGCTGGGACACCGGTAAGACCGTCGCGCAAGTCGATGAAAACGTCCTTGAAGAATTGCTTGAAGAGATTGAGTCTTCTTCGAGAATGCGACGTTTGCAGGCCCTGCGAATCTGCCCAACGCTCGAATTGATCAACGAGGTGTCGCCGATTGTCTTGTCGATGCTTTACGACGAGGACGCGTTCACTCGCAGCGCGGCCGCCACAGCACTCGGATATTGCAACTTGCCCTCGGCTGCCGAAGCACTTGAGCAAACACTGCAAGACTCGAACTCGACCGTCGTGCAGGCGGCTCGAGAATCGCTGTCAAGGCTTGGGCTAAATCCGCAGGAAAGCAGCGGAGCGGAAACTGCCGAGACGCCGGTCAACACAAGTCAGACTTAGAACACGAAATCGCAAACTTAGATCAAACAACGCAAAGAAGAAGCGGGGCGAGTCGGATTCGCTCGCACGAATTGCCGGAGCATCGGATATGAGCATCGAATTCACCCTGTTGTTGCAGGACGCGATGGGCAAACTGCAAGTGCTGCTCGGACAGGGCCGACTTTCGTCTTTGAGCCGTAACTTCCGCGGCACTTCGGACACGACAAGTTTTCTGGTCATCGTGTTTGTCGTGACCGCTGCGATCGCCTTTCTTGGCTGGCTCGCCTTTCGCTACTTCAGCGTCAATGAAGACAAAAAACACTGCTGTCCGAATCGCTTGTTCAAGAAACTCTGCCGAGTGCATGAGCTTAGTTGGAGCGATTCGGCGCTGCTTCGCAAACTGGCCCTTCGTCATCACCTCGCCTCGCCAGCCGAGATCTTCATCAACCCGAGACTGCTGGATATTCAGCCTGGCTCGCAACGTTCGATGATGGCGCAAATTGACGCGATCCGAGAGAAGCTTTTCGGGTCAGAGCCGAGCTAACTCGAAGCGTTCTCGGTCAATAAGAAAACGCCGCTGTTTGGGGATCCCAGACAGCGGCGTTTTCCATTGTTATCGTTGTTGACGCAGATTCAGCTCTTCGTCAGCTCGTTACAGGCTCTTAGAAAGCTCCGTCGTCGCCACGTTTGGGAGCATTCTTGATTGCGTCAGCCGGCGTCTCACCTTCGAGATACGAACCAGGCGATGTTCCGCCGAGTCGCTTACCGAGCGGCACCGTTTGCGAGCCGACTCGCCATCCCATGAAGTTCAGGAATTGGTCGAGCGAAATCGTGCTGACGCCCAACTGGTTGGCGTCTTTGATGACGCTGGCGTAGGTCGTCATCATGTCTGCATCGACTTTGCCATCGGCGCCGATGGGCGGTTCGCCCAAGACGAGGTAGCGAGTGTTAACCGACATCTTACCATCGACCGACCCGTCCGGTTTTAGTTCGAGATCGACTTGTCCGCCGTTCATCGTCACGACTCGGCGAACCGTTGAGGGGTCGCTTCGGTCGTCGCCATCGACGTCGAGAATGCCGGCCATCGCGAATCGTAGTTTTCGTCCGGGTTGCCAAGCGGGGGTATGAATCAAGTCGCTCTTGAGAATCGGGTTCGCCAATTCATCTTCAAGGATTCGGCATTCGGCTTGATGGGCACCGACAATCTTGGTGACTTCGATACGCGCTTTGGAGTTTTTGTTGGCAACGCCGTTCGCATTGTGATCGTAGACAGAGAAGGTCGTCTGGGGGCGAAGCATGTCGGCTGAGCCGAGGTTGATCCAAACGACGTTGGCTCGCTGATTCACCCAGGAGATTTTGCCATCGGGAATCTCAAAGTCCTTGTTGCTGAGCTTACGCTTCTCGGCTTGAAAAGCTTCGGCCAACGTCGTTAGTTTCTCGACGTCTTTGTTTAATTCTTCTTCACGAGCTTTCGAGGTCTCGCGTGTCGAAACCAACAGTTTGCTCTGGTCGGCGATCGTCTTTGCTTGTGCGGCTGTTTCTGTGGTGTATCGAGCACGTTCGATCGTAAAGCCACTGTTGACAGCGACCAAATCGTCGGCGGCCTTCTTGTGGGCCGTGTTGGCCAATGCTGTCTTCTGGGCTTCGTCAGTGACAGTTCGGTCTCGGGTGTCAACCGCCGTCTTAACACGATTATTGGCGTCGGTCAGGCCACTGTTCTTTTGGCGAATCGCCGCGATCAGGTTTTCCGGCAAACTGCTGTAATTCTTGTTGTCGTCTGGAAGTCCCTGTCCATAAACTTCCATGTCCTTCTCGTACTTGGCCTTGATGGCGTCCAAGTCATCGTCGGTCGGCAAGTTGGCGTCCTCGAGCGAGGTTCGATCGGTGTCTTTCATGCCGATGAAGAATCGCAAGTGCTGCACCTTGGAATCGAGCAGGGCGTGCGAAGTTCGCATCGTATCGAGCTGTTGCTGCACCTGAGCCAGCTCTTTGCCGCGAGTCTCGCTTTGGCTGTAAAAGAAGTACGTGAACACGCAAAGCACAACCGTGATAATCACAAACAGGATCAGTGCGATCTGAATGCCTTGGTTTTCGCGATTCGACATGGTTTCGATTTCTCCGTCGAGAAAAAACTCGAAGTGGGTTCACAAGGAATTGTCCAAGCGAAGGATCATTCGCCTGACGAGTTGCGAACTATTCCGCAGGCACTTTCGACTACTGAAGTGCGGAGCGGATGGACGGGGTGAATTGACCTAACCCGATACTAAACAGAGGCCTACGAACTGTCAATAAAAACTGGTCCAGCAAGGCGTCGCTCGCGATCGAAGCCGCCTCCTGTCCGCTGTCACCGTCGCAATCGGCCTGCCGCCGGGTGATCTTCGTTGCGCGGGCCGCGGGCCGATCCGCTCGGCGCCCTCCTGTAGTACGACGATCCGACTGACGATATACTCGGCCTGCAGGAAATCGAACCATCTACATGGTCCAAGCCTTTCTTTTCGCTCGCCTCAAACTCATCGAGGCAATCGCAACGATTGCGGTCGGAGAAACCAAATGAAAATTGCCATCGGAGTCGCCCTGGGGGGATTGCTCGGTGCCGTGATCGGATTGTGCGCCGCAATGTATTCAAGCTGGACTGGCTTTTGGGGCTACGACCTGTTTGGCGGCCTCATTGCGGGCGGAGTCCCCGGAGTGGTCCTCGGGTACTCGATGGCTGGACTCGCTTGCAATCTCGCGTCGAGCGAGCAAAAGGTGTCGATGTCACCTGCTTGGGGGGTGTGCACAGGGCTGGTCTACGGCGCTTCACTTGGCCCAGTTCTTTGTGCGGTCTGTGGTTTCACCTTCGGTCAGATGTTGATGTTGATGGGCTACCGTGACTTGGGGCTCGACTTGCTCATCGCTGGCCTTGTCGTTGGACTCCCTCTTGGGCCGATCGTTTCGGTGGTGGCATGGGAAGCCTGCTATTTCATCGGAATGGGCGATCTGCTTGGTGGTCCTTCCAGCGACGGCTAGCTCGAGACCATTTTCTCGTGATCGACCCACGTCTTTCGGCGATCGCTCGTTGTTTCAGAGTTAGCTCTAGAACCGAGCGGCAAGCGACCGCCTTTCGCAGGACGGTCATTTCTAAGGCCAGTGGGCCGTTTGTGAAGTCGAGATAACGACTTGAGACGCTGTGAGTTACGTTGCGCGGTTTGAGCCGGCCTGAGGATTGGCTGGAATGATGGGTCAGCATTGGCTATGATGACACGAGCCTCACGGTGGTGAAGTCTCGCCGCCTCTTCGGTCAAGCCAATACCCAAACAATTCCCGATTTGTTCTAGGGCAAATTCGTCAGCGCCACGCTCGACTCTCGCCTGAGCTGTTGTTCAATTCCAATCCCCACCCCCCCGCTGCGCGTCGCCTCGGCCTTTTTTCGTTGGATTCTCGCCGGCTGCGTTTGTTGAGCCGCGTCGAGCCTCCGTTGTGTCACCGCGCCGCCGCTAATCCACACGAGGATTACAGATGTTTGTCATCGGAGTCGTGGGTGGAATCGCAAGCGGGAAAAGCGCGGTGAGTCGAATGATGGAAGAGTTTGGCGCGACCGTCTTGAACGCCGATCGCGTCGGGCATGAGGTGCTGGAAGAAGAGCCGGTGATTCAGCTCTTGGACGAGCGATGGGGAATGGATGTCATGACGTTGGAGGGCGCAATCGACCGGCAATCTGTCGCTTCGCGAGTTTTCGGCGATTCGCCTCGAGCCGCCGAGGAGCTCCGATTCCTCGAATCGGTTACCCATCCACGAATTGGTCAGCGACTTCAAGAGCGGATTGATCAGGCCCGTGAGGAGACTGAAGTCGCCGTTGTTCTCGACGCTCCGTTGTTGTTTGAAGCCGAATGGGACAAGCTTTGCGACTTTGTCATTTTTGTCGATGCATCCTGGCCAAATCGCCGGAATCGCGCCTTGGAGCGAGGTTGGTCAGAAAAAGAATTGAAAGAACGCGAAACTTCTCAGGACCCAATTGAGATTAAGAGAGAGCGAGCCGACTGGACCCTGTCCACCGATGTCCCGCTGGAAGAGACCCGAGCCCGCCTGCTTCAGTGGTGGGTGGAGACGGTCGAACCGACGCGGGCGCTCGGATAACTGATCAAGCAGATCGCCCTTAGACCGAATATCAACAAGCAAAGGACCATTGAAAAATTCCCTCCTTCCTAGAGCCGCTCGAGCTCATGGAAACCCACGCCCTTGATTTTGGCGCTTCGCTATTCAGCCGCGTCATCCCACAATGGAGCATTCGCTCATGTCAAAAACACGCAACCCTCGGGAATCGCAGACTCCCGATTCGACCGATGGGAGCAAGAAAGAGCTTTCGTTGGCCGAAGAAATCGCCGCTGAGGGCGAGAATCAGCGCGACACCGAAGAGACTCACGACCGATACGAACGTATCAAACAAGGCGAGATTCACATCGCTGTGCTGCAGAAGATGAACATGTCGCAGCTCATGGAGGAGGCTCGCAAGGAGAACGTGAAAGAGGTCGCTGGCCTGAAGAAGCAGGATCTGATTTTCAAGATCCTCAAGGAACGGGTCAAATTGAACGGTCTGATGTACGGCGAGGGCACGCTGGAGATCCTCCCGGACGGGTTTGGATTCCTCCGCAGTCCTGACTACCACTATCTCTCTTGCCCCGACGACATCTACGTCTCGCCCAGTCAGATTCGCCGATTTGGTTTGCAAACGGGTTCGACGGTATCGGGGCAAATTCGGCCGCCGAAGGAAAACGAGCGCTATTTTGCGTTGCTTCGAGTTGAAGCGATCAACTACGAAGATCCCAACCTGATGACCGATAAGGTCTCCTTCGACGACCTGACTCCGATGCATCCGGATCGTCGCATCGTGGTGGAGACGGACGGCGAGTTGTCGACTCGTGTCGTCGATCTAGTCACGCCGATTGGATTCGGCCAGCGTGGGCTGATTGTCAGTCCGCCTCGGGCCGGGAAGACGATTCTGTTGCAGAAGATGGCCAGAGCAGTTTTGACGAATTATCCCGATAGCTACGTCATCATGCTGCTGATCGATGAACGTCCCGAAGAGGTGACGGACATGGAGCGGGAGGTCCGCGGGGAAAACTGCGAGGTGGTGAGTTCGACATTCGATGAGCCGCCGTCGCGACACGTGCAAGTTTCGCAGATGGTAATCGAAAAAGCCAAGCGAATGGTGGAATACGGAATCGACGTCGTCATCTTCCTCGACTCGATTACGCGATTGGCCCGAGCTTGGAACGGCGAGTGCCAGCAGTCGGGGAAATTGCTTTCCGGCGGACTGGACGCGAACGCCTTGCAGCAGCCTAAACGGTTTTTCGGTTCGGCGCGTCGAGTCGAAGAAGGCGGCTCGCTGACGATCTTGGCGACGGCACTGGTCGATACGGGAAGCAAGATGGACGACGTCATTTTTGAAGAGTTTAAGGGGACGGGGAACTTAGAAATCGTCCTCGACCGCCGCATCGTCGACAAGCGAGTTTGGCCGGCCATCGACATCAATCGCAGTGGAACTCGGCGCGAGGAAATGTTGATGGACCCGGACGAGTATCGCCGCGTTTGCGTGCTGCGAAGAGTGCTGGCGGACATGAATCCGCCGGAGGCGATGGAGTTGTTGACGTCGCGATTGCAAAAGACCAAGACGAACGGGGAATTCCTGATGGGAATGAACCTCAGTTGAGCCGTGGTCCTAAGTGAAGAGTCGATTATGCCCCAAGTAATTGAGCCGCTGAATTCTGATGCCGATGGCCGATACGCCATTGCGGTGTCGCGATATAACGAGACGATCACGTCGCGTTTGTTGGATGGCGCCGTTGAGACTTTGGTTGGCGCTGGGGTGCCGGACGGTCAGATTGACGTCGCCTGGGCGCCCGGCGCGTGGGAGCTGCCGCTGGTCGCAGCGGAATTGGCCGCCTCAGACCGCTACCAGGCAATACTCTGCTTGGGCGCCGTGATCCGCGGCGAGACGACTCACGATCAACATATCAACCGCCAGGTGAGTTCCGCGTTGGGAAATCTCTCGCTGGAACAGGGCCTGCCAATCTTGTTCGGCGTATTGACTTGCCAATCGCTCGAGCAAGCTCTAAACCGAGCGGGCGGCTCGGTGGGCAACAAAGGCCATGAATGCGCCGAGGCCGCTCTGGAGATGGTCGGCCTGTTGCAGGCGCTCAGACAAGCAGCACAATAATCCGCACTCGTCAGCGAGGGCGGCTCTCCTCGAGCAGCACGCTCGCGACCGCCGGCTTGCCCCGTCACGGGCATTTCTCGCGGTGTTTTAATGCGAGCCAAAACAGTCGCTCGCCGCCAACGGGCATTTGTAGAAAGCTCGAAAGCGGTATAATTGGACGTGAACTCGATCGCAATCGAGCCCCGCCCTGTTCTCACCAAGCATTCATGTCGTTTCCTTCCTCCGTTTCAATCGGTTTGCCCTTATGGCTCGTCGCAGCCGCGCACGCGAAGTCGCCTTGCAGGTTCTCTACGAGGACGACATCAACCCCGATCGCAACATGCACACAGCTGATACGTTCGTTAGTCGCCGTCTGCGCAACGAGTCGGCTCTGGTCGAGTTTGCTCAAAGCTTGATAAGTGGAGTGAGGCGAAACCGAGGTGAGTTGGACGACTTGCTTGCCCAACGAGCGGCGAACTGGAGTCTCGGGCGGATGGCGGTCATCGACCGGAACATCATACGAATCGGCGCGTTTGAGATTCTCTACGCCGAGACGCCTGGCCGAGTGGCCATCAACGAGGCCATTGAGATCGCCAAAAGATACGGCGGCGAAAACTCGGCGCACTTCGTCAATGGAATATTGGACCGAATTTTTCGCGATCAATCTGAACCGCCGACAGAACGCTAGGGGAAGGCCGGTTGGCGATAGGGCAACTCGGCGAGTCACACCAGGAGCAAGAGATGGGTATTTTTGACCGTTTTCGAAAGAAGTCTGAGGCGGCGGGTGCCGTAGAGGAAGCCCAGACAACCGAGAGTGAGAGTGATTCAGGCAGCGATTCAAGCGAGTTGGCTGAGGATACCGCGAAGGTCGAGTCAGAGCCGTCGGTGACGCGGGAATCGGCGGAAGAGGTTGCGCCCAAGAAACGGCTGTGGGCCCGACTTCGAAGTGGACTCAAGAAGACGTCTGACCTTCTGCATACCGATATTCGCGACTTGCTGAAATCGGATGGTCAGCTTGTCGATGACGAGTTCTTGACGAAGCTCTACGCGATCCTGATCAAGACCGACATGGGAGTTGCCGCGGCAAATCAGATTCGAGAGCAGATTCAACAAGACTACCGAGGTCGCAAAGTTCAACTGTCGGATGTGTTGGCCGTTATCAAAGCCAAGTTTGCCGAACTGCTTGCTCAGCCTGAGCGGCCAATTGAGTACGCGGCGGAGGGTCCAACGGTCGTCATGGTCGTGGGCGTCAATGGTTCAGGTAAAACGACGTCGATCGCCAAGTTGACCAAAATGTTTTCGGACGAGGGGCGTCGCGTCGTGCTCGGCGCCGGAGACACGTTTCGCGCAGCGGCCGTAGCTCAACTGACAATTTGGTCAGAACGGCTTGGCGCCGAGATCGTCAAGGGAGAGCAGGGGGGAGACCCCGCCAGCGTTGCGCATCGAGCGGTTGCCGCAGCTCGAGAGTCCAATGCCGATATCTGTATTATTGACACTGCCGGTCGATTGCAGACCCAGTCCAACTTGATGGACGAATTGGCGAAGATTCGCCGAGTGGTTCAGAAGCAGATTCCCGAGGCCCCGCACGAAGTCTTGCTGGTGCTCGATGCGACGGCGGGTCAAAACGCGATCAGTCAGGCTCAAGGCTTCTCGGAAGCGGCCGGCTGCACCGGGATTGTCCTGGCAAAGCTCGACGGCACGGCCAAAGGTGGGGTAGTTGTTCCGATTCGCCAACAATTCAGTCTTCCCGTAAAATACATTGGCGTCGGTGAAACGCCTAGCGACTTGGAGCTCTTTCGAGTCGATCGATTTGTCGACGCCCTGTTTGACGAACACGCCTAGTGCTGCGTTACGCCTTAGTTTTAGGGTGGCGCACCCGATTCGCCGTGGCGGGCGTTGACCAAACGAATTGTCGATCCCAATTCCAAGCTGTAACACAGCACTAGCGGCTTGTTCGCGCGGCGTGCGGGACGGCAAGAGGCGCCGCGCGGCCAGCGTTGCAGTGCATCGCGACAATGAGCGCGTCGACTCTTTTCAATTTGAATTCCTTGTTCGCCGTCACACATTCTTGTATGGTTTCATTCATCTACTCCCTTCAATTCATGGGTAACTCGGAATGGGACCGCATTTGGCTGTTGGTTTAAGCGAACCAAGACATCTGTTTGCTGCGGCCTTGTTTGATCGACTTTGGAGTCGCTATCGCAAGCGAGTTGAGTTTGTTCAGACGTACGAAAAATTGATCGCCGATGAATCGGCGGTGTTTGTCAACGATCACATCGCGTTTCGCACCATCTCATGGCAAGATCCGTTTTGCGGCATCGCTATGATCTCGCGGATCTTTGAAGCCTTGGGTTTTCATCCCGCCGGCGGCTATTCGTTTCCAGACAAGTGCTTGAGCGCGATCCATCTGGCGCCGCCCGACCCGCGACTCCCCAAGATCTTCATTTCAGAATTACGCGCGGGCGAATTGCCCAAAGCGGCCCGCGACGCCATCGGCGAGACCCTGGGCAGCCATCGACCCGCGCCCACTCAAGAGTTTCTGACGTCCTTGGCAACAATCGAAAACGACACGGACGAAGCCAAACTGAACGGTCTGCTTGAGCATTCGTCGGATTGGTTTTTTTCGCTGCCTTGGGACGTGCCCCAAAAGTCGGCAGTCGAGCTCGTCAACGAGTCGTCGCAATATGGCGCGTGGACCATGTTGCACGGATACGGCGTCAACCACTTCACAAGTTTGATCGATTCTCACGGCGTGCCCGCTCTCGACAACATTGACAAAACGGTTGAAGCTCTCAAGAATGCCGGCGTTCCTATGAAAGGCTCGATTGAAGGCGACGCCGACGCGGCGCTAAGGCAAACCGCCACGCAAGCAGTGACGATTGACGTCCCCGTTCACGACGAAGCCGGCGAGACAATCACCATGCCCTGGACCTACGCCTACTTCGAGTTGGCTCAACGGGCGATGCAAGAAGATAAGTCGGGCAACCCTTGGAGATTCGAGGGGTTCTTGGGTCCTCAAGCGACGAATCTGTTCGAGATGACTCGCACAAGCAAGCAGTAAGAATCAGGTTTGCTTGGAGGTTACCTGCAGTTTCGCACGCCTTGTCGGAACGGCGAAGGCGAAGCTGCAATGTCTCGCTAACCACTCGCCGGACTGTTTCAATTCATCTTAGATCTTTTACAGATCGAAATGTCGGTCGTACGATCTCCATTGGAGAGTGAGTTCGACCGAACGTCTCTTGGAGTCCAACTAATGAAACGTATCGTGATTGCAGGCGTTCTCGGTGCCGTCGTGGTTTACGTTTGGAACATGATGGCCTGGATGGCGTTGCCGCTCCACACTCCCACGATCGAAAGGATACCCGACGAGTCGGCGCTTACCGACACGCTCAAGGGGCAGCAATTGGAGACTGGCGTTTACGTCGCGCCGGGCGGCGAAGAGGCGGACATGTCGGATCCAGACTCGGAGTTCAGCAAACGACATAACGCCGGGCCGATCTACGTGCTCGTCTACCAAAAAGAAGGGGCACCCGTGATGGGGCCCAAAGTGCTCCTTGGCGGATTCCTCATCGATCTTCTCGCAGCGTCCCTGGTCGCCTGCATGTTGCAATGCGCCGCGGGAGGTTGTTGCTGCAATGGGTACTTAGCGCGAGTTGGGTTTGTCGCCGGGTTCGGCGTGTTCGTCGCTTTGGTTGGTCATCTGAGTTACCTGAATTGGATGTCGTTCCCTTTAGGTTATACGATCGTTTTTTGTGTCGACGTGATCGTTGGCTGGACGCTTGCCGGGCTCGCCATTGCTGCGGTGATCAAGCCGATCAATGGCGGCAAACAGGACGGTCAAGAGAAGACCGTCGCTTTGGATTGACGATGCCGATGAACGACCTGAAAGTAACTCGCCGCCGAGCGATCGCGGCCACGCTGGGCCTGTGTTGCTCTGGCGCCTCGCTCTGTGACGGCCAAGCTGAGTCGCCAAAAGAGACGCCAAAAGATTCACCTTTCTTGGTTGTGCTCGGCGTGGCTCAAGACGCCGGTTACCCGCAGGCCGGTTGTCTGAAAGACTGTTGCCAAGCGGCTCGCAGCAATCCCAAACTCAGACGGTTCGCCACGTCTTTCGGCATTGTTGACCCGAAGTCGCGACAGCGGTGGATGATCGAATGTACGCCGAACTTTCCTGGTCAATTGAGCTTGCTCGATGAGGAGGCGCCGGTTCGAACCGCACGCGGCGTCTCGGCACCTGGACTCGACGGCATCCTGTTGACCCACGCCCACATCGGGCACTACGCCGGTCTGATTCACTTGGGCCGTGAAGTCATTGGCGCCAAGAAAACAAATGTTTTCGCGATGCCTCGCATGGCGTCATTTCTGCGCAACAACGGTCCCTGGGGCCAACTCGTTCGGCTCGAACAGATTGTCTTGCAGTCGCTCGCCGCTGACAGATCCCGTCCATTGAACAGCCGGATCGGAGTCACGCCCATTCTTGTGCCGCATCGCGACGAGTACTCTGAGACAGTCGGGTTCATCGTCAAAGGCCCCAGCAGGTCCGCCTTGGTCTTGCCGGACATCGACAAATGGGGTCGCTGGCGAACTCGAATCGAAGACGTGCTGGCCCAAGTCGACGTCGCTTATCTCGACGGAACGTTTTTTGCGAACGGTGAGTTGCCGGGTCGAGACATGTCAAAGATTCCCCACCCATTCATATCTGAGAGCATGAGGCGTTTCGCTCCGCTCGCCGACGAAGAACGGGCCAAAGTGCGCTTCATCCACTTCAACCACACCAACCCTGCATTGCAGAGCGACTCCAATGCCGCGGATACAATTCGTCGCCGAGGCCATCAGGTCGCAGTGCAGGGTGAACGATTCAGCTTGTAGCTGACGCTATGAACTGCTTGCGGAACCGCTCCATCCGCTTTCGATTGACGCCGAAGTCGGATACGCCCGTACGCGACGCGCTTCGAAAGTGAATCGTCTGCGACGCCGGTTCGACGACGAACTCAACGTCATCAACGAAGCGAAAGAGTCGAGAACGATATACGGCTCGCAGGTAACTCTTCGTTCGCTCAACAATCGATCCGCCCGTTTGTTCAACGACGAAAGCGATTTGCGACATCACCTCTTCTGAGTCGAAATCAGCCCCGCTCTCGAACTTGCCCTTGGCTAATCCAATCGGTCGAATCGCGTGCCGGTCGTCAGTCGCTGTTGTGCAGACACAATTCGACTTGTCCGGGCATGGCTCGAGTCGCTGGATTCCACTCATCGCGATGCTTGCCCTGAGTTTCAAATCTTTCGTGCTGAGTCGTTGGCGAACAAGTGGTGGCGATTGGGCGTCGACTAGCCGACGGCGACTTCTTCTCCGACCGTCCAGTCCGACGGCGAATCCGGGTTGCGAATAACTCGGCGATAGACCGTGTCGCGCTCGACCGGTTCGCGTCCCGCTTCGACGATCAATTGACGGATATCCTCGACGGATAAAACCTCGGGTGTCGTGGCACCGGCGTCGTGGTAAATCAACTCGTGGCGGACCGTTCCATCAATGTCATCGGCGCCGTACGAGAGCGCGGCTTGCGCGGTGCCAATTCCGAGCATGATCCAATAGGCTTTGATGTGCGGGATGTTGTCGAGCATCAGACGGCTAACGGCAATCGTCCGCAGGTCCATGATCGCGGACGGCTTCTTGATGTGGTCGAGTCCCGTGTTGTCGGGATGAAAGGCAAGCGGGATGAACGTTTGAAAACCGCCTGTTTCATCCTGCAGTTCGCGCAGTCGAATCAAGTGATCGATCCTATGAAAAGCGTTTTCGATGTGCCCGTAAAGCATGGTGCAATTGGTTTTGATCCCCATGCCGTGGGCGGTTCGATGAATGTTCAGCCAATTGTTGGCGTCGGACTTATGCTCGCAGATCTCGTCGCGAACCTCCGGATGAAAGATTTCGGCACCACCGCCAGGCATGCTGCCAAGCCCGGCGTCGAGCAAGTCTTCGAGGATTTCTCTGACCGATTTTTTCGTTAGGAATTCAAACCAGTTGATCTCCACGCCCGTCCAAGCTTTCAGGTGTAACTTGGGATATGCGTCATGAAGGATTTGCACCAAGTTGACGTACCATTCGTACGGCATCTTGTGGTGCAAGCCGCCGACAATGTGCAGTTCGGTGCAGCCATTGGCCACTGCTTCGGCGCCTCGAGCCAGAATCTGCTCGTCGGACATGCGATAGCCTTTGGGGTCGCGCAAGTCGGCGCGAAAGGCGCAGAAGATACAGCGATAAACGCAAACATTAGTCGCGTTCAGATGAGTATTGATGTTGTAGTAGCCGAAGTTGCCATTCACCCGTTCGCGGACAAGATTGGCCAGCTCACCCACTTCGTGCAGCGGGGTCGTCGGTTCGTACAGAAACAGACCATCGTCCATCGTAAGCCGTTCGCCAGCTTCGACTTTGGCTCGAATCGATTGCATCGTGGGTCCGGCCGAGCCATTCATCTTCGATCGCTTTCAAAACGGAGTTCATCGTCACCTTGGGAGAGTCGACTGCGGCTCTCCTCTCTGACTAACCGTGGAGTTTAGGGCCGAATTAACAGGCTGTCCACGGGACGCGAAAGGGCGGCGGTCGGCGCGATCAGCCACCGGTCGATACGAAATCGAGAATAAGTCATGATGTTTACACCTGTTGGGCGAAGCGCAACCTCATCGTAGCCCAGGGCAGAGCCAGACGTGAGTGAAACGAGCGTCGGCGGTGCCCTGGGTATTGGGTGCCGAGTGGATCGGCCGAGCGCGTGCTCGTGTTTTGAAGGGCCGGTTCGCCGAGGCCGAAACGAGACCGGCCCGGCATCGTGTGGAATCGATGGATTACGGTCAACGTACCGCTCGAACGAGCCCCTTCCCTAACAACAAAACTCAATTGGCCGCTTTGATGATGCGAATCGTGATTTCCGCCAACTTGCGGATCTCTTCATCACCGTCCGACTCGGCAAGACGCTGAAGCGCGGATATCGACGATGTCGCTTGGGTGCCGTTCTTCCCTAAGGCGTAAATAGCCAGCTTGCGAATCTCGACGTCGCTGGATTTCAGTTGTTCCGTCAGCGGTCCTACTGCGTCACTGCCCATTCGTCCCAATGAGTCCGCTGCGGATTGGCGAACTTGCGAGTCAGCGTCTTTTAGCGCTTCGCATAGTGCGGGCATGGATGACGGCTCGCCCAACCGGCCCAGTCGAGCCGCCGCGAGCTGGCGCACTTCTGCGGCGCTGTCGGTCTTCAATCGTTCGATGATGCAAGCGACTCCGTCCTGGCTGTTGTCGATTCGAGAGAGGGTATAGACGACTGCCGATCGTACGACTGCCTCGGCTGAATCCGAGGCGAGTCGTCTCAGTTCAGGAAGAATGGTCTGAGCTGCTTCGGGCATTTTCGCCAGACCGCGTATGGCCTTGACTCGAGTCGCTTTGTCGACCGCTGGGTTCGCCATCAACTTGATGACCGCCGGAAGCTGTTCGGCCGTGAGACGTTTGGATCTCAGGATCAACTGCAACGCCATCCGGCTGACTGTCGCATCGTCGTCGCCCAGCGCATCGACCACGCCGGCGACCTGAAGCGCGTCGCGTTCGTCAAACCGCTCGAGCAAATAAAACGCGGCGCCACGGCGAACGATAACCGTGTCAGCGCTGGCGATCAATCGCGCCGCCAGATGTTTACCATCCACCTCGGCGGACGCCAATTCGGCCAAGGCGGCGTCACGGGCGACAATATCATCGGAGACGATGGCTTCAAACCAAGCGGCCGCGACTTCGGAATTCGGCTCGGGAGTCGTGCTTGAATCAGCTGACGCCTGCTTTCCCGTTTCATCCTTTCCCGTCGGCTGGTTGGACTGCTCGCCAGGGTCTTTGGGAGTGTCTTGAGAGCCATCCTTTTCCACGTTCGAATTGCCGAGGGAATTCGCCGAGCCGGTATCTTCCGCGATGAGAGAATCTGGCGCTGTCTCGGCGACTGCCGGCGCGGACGACTCGGCTATGGGATCCGAGGAGGCCGAGTCGTTCGATCCGCATCCGGGCTGAGCGATCACCAATATGGCAATTGCCGCGATCAGTAAAGTGCGTTCGACGATCGCTATTCCGTGTTCGTTGTCCGTTGTCGTTCTCATCCGTATCGATCCTTCGCCGTGTTCTCCGTCCCCTGTTACGCCGTCCCGAGTTCCGAGCCCTCCGCAAGACGTCGCAGCCGAGCTAGCCTACAACCACAAGTCGAGCGCGCCGATCAAGAGCAGGCCGAGGCTGATGATCGCATTGACCTGGAAGAACGCGACGTTGACTCGAGTGAGGTCGTCCGCCTTCACAATACCATGCTCGTACATCAAGAGGACAGCGACGGCCAAAACTCCCACCCAGAAGATCCAGCCCATCCCGAGTGCTGGAAACAGGGCCGGGAGGGCGGCCATCAACAGAACGGAGGCGAAATGGCAAACGGCCGCCAGCCTCAAGGAGCCCGATATTCCCAGCCATGTCGGTACGCTGCGAAGCTTCGCGTCTCGGTCAAACTCGAAATCCTGACACGCGTAGATGATGTCGAACCCGGAAACCCAACTGAAAACCACCAACCCCAAAACGATTGCGGGGCCGATATCAGACGGCACCTGCAGCAGGATTTCACCTCGAATCGCGATCCAAGCGGAAACGGGTGCCAACATCAATGAGAGCCCAAGCCAAAAATGGGCGAATGACGTGAAGCGTTTTGTGTAGCTGTATCCAAACAAGAAGAGCAGAACGGGGATCGCCAAGGCGACCGGCAACCAATTCGGCAAGAAGATCAGAGTGCTCGCGACGAACCCGACGCAGCAGATCAAAGTAAACGTCCAGACGCCGGCAACCGTCAACTCGCCTGCCGGTAAATGGCGTTTTGCCGTCCGTGGATTGCCGGCGTCGATGTGGCGGTCGACAATGCGGTTAAACGCCATGGCGGCGCTTCGAGCGAAAACCATGCAGGCGACGATGCCCACAAGTTGCCGCAATTGGAATCCCGATGCCTGACCGTTGGCGGCCGGCGCGGACCAAGCCATCAGGGCCGCGAGCAATGCGAAGGGCAACGCGAATACCGTATGACTGAAACGGATCATTTCCAGCATGCGGCGAGTGGTTTCGGGCAGCGACATCAATCGATTTCCAATTATCGCATCGTGTTTTACGAATCGCTGGGCGAAACGTCGCCCCAACGCTTTATCAAATCGTTGGCCACCCCCAATTGGTCGAGCACTCGCGCGACAATGAAGTCGACCAAATCATCGGTCGACTCTACGCCGTGATACCAACCAGGCGAAGCGGGCAAAATGATCGCGCCGTGGCGAGCCGCCAATGACATGTTTTCGAGTTGCCCAACTGAGAGTGGAGTCTCGCGAGTGACCAAGACGAGTTTGCGGCCTTCCTTGAGATGAACCTCGGCCGCCCTCTGAATCAAGTTGCCGCTGAGGCTGTGTGATACCGCCGCCAGAGTGTGCCCGGAACAGGGACAAACGACCATCCCGTCAGTCAAAAAGGCACCGCTTGCAATGGGAGCAAAGTAATCGTCGTTGCGGTGGCAATGCAATCGGCTGAGCATTTCATCGTTAGCGTTTGGCGCTATCGATCTCGGTTCAACTCCATCCGCCCAAATCGAATCGCCCAATTCGTGTTGCCAAACGTCGGCCCCGCTCGTGCTGACGCACACGTGTACTTCCGAGCCAAGTTCGAGAAGCACTTCAATCAGTCGCCTCGAGTAGACCGCGCCGCTCGCGCCCGAAATTGCGACGACAATCGTGTTGCTCATTTGACCCCCACGTACAATGTGGCCACGCCAAACGTGAGCGTACAGACTCGTACTCGGCTCAGACCGGCATCAACCATACGTTTGGCCAACGCTTCGCCCGAGGGGAACTCGCCGACGCTCTCCGGCAGATAAGCGTAAGCCTCCTCGTCGTTCTTGGCCAACCACTGCCCCAACTTGGGGAGCACGTTTCTAAAGTACCAACCGTACATGGCTCGGATCGGCGGGAATGTCGGCATCGAAAACTCGAGCACAGCGACTCGGCCGCCCGGCTGACAAACTCTCGCCATTTCGCGCAGTCCTTGGTCGGTGTCGCTGACGTTTCTCAACCCAAAAGCGACCGACACGATCTGAAAATGATCGTCTTGAAATGGAAGTGCTTGCGCGTCGGCTTCGACAAAAACAACTTGACCGTTCAGTCCCGCTTGCTCGCGTTTCTCATTGCCGATGACCAACATCTCATGGCAAAAATCGGCGGCCACGATGCGATTCTGACCACGCGTCTTGCGTTCAAACGCAAAGGCCAAATCGCCCGTGCCCGTGCAGATGTCGAGGATCGGCCCATTGCCGCTCGGCTTCGTCAAACGAACCGTTCGCCACCGCCAATATCGGTCGACGTTCATCGACAGTAGATGGTTCATCCGGTCGTATCGGGGCGCAATCTGCCCGAACATCTGCTGCACTCGTTGTCCGGACTTATCGACGGGCATAACGGGAGCCAAAGGGGCGTAGAGGGAATGCGGCGAGAGACGTTACGTAGGGTGAACCGCAAAGCAGGACTCAGTTTAACCTGCCACGCCATTTTTTGTATGGGCCCTCTAACTCGCTGTAACGCGAATTCGATTCGAAACGACATTGTGATGATTCACGACTGACGTCATGAGGCGCATCAGCGATCGGCGTCCACGACACGGTCGCGCACCGAGCATGGAATTGGAACGAGTACAAACGGCGGAAGCACCCGTTACCAAGTCAATCGCCGCAAACGAATTGATGCTGCTGAGGCTCGTGTCAAACGTGTCATTGTCCGTTGGCCAACTCCTGGCTCACCTTCGGCGCAGATGAATCGCTCCAACGGGCAGGATGGCGGATCGCGTGTGCTGTTTATGAACAGTAGCCAATCGGGCTATGACAAAAGTCGACAACTTCAGCGGAAACTGAACGATTTTCGGACAGTCTGCTGTTTTTGTCGGCTTGGTTGCTTATGATTGCGGTAGGAGAGGAAATTGATGTTTTTTTCGTTGGTCAATTTGAACGGCCCACGGCCTGGGACTGCGTTGCGTCTTGACCCCGAGTCGCCGGAGCCAGTGACGCTGGGGCGGCATCCATCGCGCGATCTACATGTCGACGACGAGCGGGCGAGTCGTCTACACGCCCGGATTCACTTTCGTCGCGGCCTATGGCATTTGGAAGACTGCGACAGCCTTAACGGGACCCACGTCAATTCACAAGTTGTCTCGCGGGTGATTCTCGAAAACGGGGACATCGTCAAGATTGGCGACCAATTGGTTTTGTTCGTCGACAGCAGCGAGCGGGCGAACGAAGCGACGGCCGCCGCGGACAGGCTTCACCCGACGGCGCTGATGGGCCGTTTGCCGCTCGATGATCCGAGAGCCGATGTGGTCAAGGCAAGTCTCGGCCAATCTGCCTCGCAAGTTGTTCGCGACTCTGCTGTACTCTGCCGCTTGGCCAACACGCTGCACGAGTCGAGCGACATCGATTGCTTGCTGTCAGCGTCGCTTGAGGCGTTGATGGATGGCGTCGACGCCGACTCGATTTCCATCTGGCTTGTCGGAACGGACGGGCGATTGCGATGTGCGAAGCAGTGGGGCGATCAAACCGGCAAACACCTGTTGGCCAGTTTGGCAGTTGAGCAGGGCAAGGCTGTCTTGATCGATGACCTCAGCGACGATGATGAACAGACGGTAAGCGTTGAAGATGCGTTGGTCGGGATGGCAATCGGTGTTCCGATTCCGGGCAGCGAGACGAGTCGCGGTGCGATCGAGTGTCGTCGCAATCAAGGACGCGCGTCGTTCGAACGGCATGAACTCGATTTTTCCACCGTGGTCGCCCACCAAACCGGTGCCGCATTAGGCAATTGCGAACACCGCAGGCGGCTGGAGCAGGCCAACCAGGAATTGCGTCGTCGTCTTGAACATCAAGCGCGGCTTGTCGGCTCAAGCACTGCGATGGTCGAGATCCACGATCAACTGGCGCGTATCGGTCCGACGAGTTCCAACGTCCTTGTGCTGGGCGAGAGCGGCAGCGGCAAGGAGCTGATCGCTCGCTCGATTCATGAACTCAGCCAACGCAAAGACGGCCCTTACATCACGGTCAACTGCGCCGCATTTAGCGAGTCGCTATTGGAGAGCGAACTGTTTGGTCACGAGGTGGGCGCTTTCACCGGCGCCGACCGACGGTACATCGGCCAATTCGAACGCGCTGATCATGGGACGATGTTCCTCGACGAAGTTGGCGAGATGAGTTTGGCGTGTCAGGCGAAGTTGCTTCGAATCCTCGAGGGACACCCATTTCAACGGCTCGGCGGGCAGGACTCAATTCAAGTCAATGTCCGAGTGATCGCGGCCACTCACCGCGATTTGCGCGAACTTGTCGCCAAGAAGCTTTTTCGAGAAGACCTCTATTTTCGCCTTCGCGTGATCGACTTGCACGTCCCACCGCTCCGCGAGCGCGGACAGGACGCGGTCGAGCTGGCCGCGTTGTTTCTGGACGAGTTTCGAGGTCAGATGGGCCGCGGACCGGAACGATTTTCACGAGAGGCGATCGATGCGATTTGTCGATATCGTTGGCCGGGGAATGTGAGAGAGTTACGCAATGCGGTCGAGCGAGCGATCGTGTTGGGGAGGCGAGACGAGGTTGACGAGTCCGATCTCGGCCTGCCTTCCGAACGCGCAGCGGTGTCGCCGGCAAAACAACTGGTTTCGCTCGAAGAGTCCTCGTTGGCTCACATTCAATTCGTCTTGGAGCAGGTTGGCGGCAACAAATCGAAGGCCTGTAAGATTCTCAAGATCGGACGCGGAACGCTCTATAACAAGCTGAATATCGAAGAGGACGCCTAGTCAGCCGAGATGCGAGTCTCGTTGAGTCGATGCGACTCGGCATGCCGCAGCATTCAAGACTACGACGACTTTTTTCGCGTTCCCGATTTCTTCGCCTGCTTTTTCTTCGGCGGCTTCTTGGCGTCTTCCAAGTCGCCTAGCAATTCCGCGTATTGAGTCATGCAGTCGTCGACCGAGGTTCGCAGTTGCGCGATATCGGTTCGCTGATCGTGAACGGCGCCCATGATCGGCTTGAGCCAGTTGTGCATCAATTCGAATTGGCTGCGGACGACTTCGAGGATGCTGCGCGGCACTTTGTGTTGAACGGTGATTCTGTGCATCGGAGTCGTGCCGTCATGGGCTTGCTCGATCGGATCACGGTTGGCCGGCTGTGGGTCACTCTGTTGTTCGGCGCTCTGTTGTGATGCGATCAGTGCGGGCGCCGCGTCGCGAAGCGTTTGAGCCAATTGCTCGATGGCTTCCACGGGCCCCTCGGAGACAGACTGTTCGATGTTGTCCAGGCTCGCACGCAATTGTTCGAATTGATCGACCAATAGCGAAATCGGTTCGGGTTGGGTTTCCTCGACCTCATCCTCTCGCGTGAGTTCTTTTACGCCGTCATGCATCGCGCGACGAATCGACTCCAAGCCGTCTGTGAACGAGCCCATCTGGACAAGGACTTGGCCGAACTTGTCATCCGAGCCGACGCCCTTCATCTTGACGTTTTGCTTGAACGCTCGGCAGATGTCCTCCCACCGCCGCAGTTCGACCGGCGTGAGAATATCGAGCATTTCTCGGAGTTTCAGCAGGTTGGATTCCGTGTTGGACGTGAGCGTTTGCGCGTCGTTCTCGTAGCTGGAAAGGATCAGCGATTCCAGCTCCTCGTCGTTCATGATCGGCACGACTTTCTCGGCCATGCGATTCATGTTTCGATACGAGCCCTGAAGTAAGAACGGCGGCTCGACTCGGTATTCATCGGCCTGCGCGGCCGAGCGGATATATTCCTGATTGACTCGCAAAACAACATCGCGAATCCTCAACAGTTTCTTCATCACGGCCGCAAACTCGTTCAGCTCCTCCATCGAGTAGTTGCCTTCGAGTTCAATTCCTTCGCGGCTATCTCGCTCGGCCATCTGAATGATGCCGTAGACATCGGCTTGGCTTCGAGTCGCTAGTTTGTTCAGCACGGGATTGCTGGTTAGCGCGTTTTCAAGGTAACTCAATTCAAACGGAGCTGCCGAGTCGCCGATGATTTCGCCCAAGTTGTAAATGTCGGCTCGGTTGGAGAGCATGTCCGGGATTTGAAATTTCTCGCCGCTCTCAGTGTATGGGTTTCCGGCCATCACGACGGCCACTTTTCGACCGCGGAAGTCGTAGGTTCGAGTGTGGCCCTTGTAGACGCCTTCGATTTTGCGTTGGGCGTCGCAGAGCGAGATGAATTTCTGGAGGAACTCGGGATTGCAGTGCTGAATGTCGTCAAGGTAAATCATCACGTTGTCGCCCATCTCGAGCGACAGATTCAGCTTCTCAATCTCCTCGCGAGCTCCGGCGTTGGGCGCTTCGTTGGGGTCGAGCGACGTGACTTGATGACCAATCGCAGGGCCGTTGATCTTCATGAATACCACGCCGAGTCGATTGGCGATGTATTCCATTAACGTCGTTTTGCCGTAACCGGGAGGCGAGATCAACAGCAGCAGACCCATTCGATCCGTTCGCTTTTGCTCTCCAGCAGCGCCCATTTGCTTGGCCAGGTTGTCGCCGATCAGCGGCAGATAGACGGAGTCGATTAGCTTGTTGCGGACAAAGGACGTCAGCACTCGCGGTTTGAACTCCTCCAACCGCATTTCGTCGCGCGACTGTTCAACCACCTCGTGCTTCAATTCGATGTATCGCTGGAAGCGAGGTGCTTCTGTTTCGACATAGTCGGTTAGCTTGCGATGGAAATGGTTGTAGTGGAGATGGTATTCGCCCGATTGGATGACGGCGTGAGAACCGACGAGGCCCTTCACGGAGGCCGCCACGTCGCCCTCCACGATCATCGTCGGATCGACTTCGCCGACATCGAGCAATCGAGCCAGTTCGTCGATGAAGTCCATTTCATCACTGTCCGAACTTTCTTGACTCACGTACGATTTCGCCCAGTCCTGCATTAACACGTAGCGGCTGAACGGGTCGCCGGCGACGGCGTTGGCAGATTCCTGAAACGCGTTTTCTGCGCCCGAGGAACGAAGCTGACCGTGGAATGATTCGAACAGGTTGGCTGCAGCGCGGCTGACGACGAACGATTCGCCGGTCTGTAATTCTTCGAAAAGATACGATGCCGCCTCTTCGATGTAAAACTCTTCAAAAATTGGAGCTCGCTCGACGAATTGACTGATCGATTCGCGCAGGGCGGCGATGTACTTTGCCGATTCGTCTGTGCCAGGAAAGACTCGGGCCACCGATGCGAACCCTTGGATCCGAGCCAAGAGCGAATTCTTGCTTGCCGAATCGTCGTAGAGCGTCCAGAAAACGGCGGCGAGAGCTCGAGCAATTGCGTGGTATCGCAGTTTGCCGATGCCGGCGTGCATTTCGAGCAGCGGTTTGAGAACGGCGAGCGCGTCGTGATCGGACACGCCTTTCACATAGGATTCGTTGTACCGAGGTCCCATGAATTTCTGCACGAACGTCTGGCGTTCCTTTTCGTCCATCACCAACATGTCGTCGGATGAGACCTCCCCTTCGCCTCCAGTCAATTCGCGAAACAGCTGGTAGGCCAAAAACTCGCCGCGATAGACTTCTCTGTTTTCGGAGACAACTTCCTGATCCCAAACGTCGCGGCAGTCATTGAGGCCGGCGTGGTCGAGCGGCTCAAAGAAGTTAGTGCCCGTTAGATGTAGGCACATATCGCCGTCCCGCCGCACCAGTGTCAGGTCGAGGTCCTGCACGTTGACCGTGAAGTGCTGATCGCCGAACTTGATGATGTTTTCGCCGCCCACAAACAACTCTTGGCGGTCCTTGAGCTGTCGTACCGCGTCCTCACGAATCGACTTCAGCCGGCTCTGAATATCGTCGACCTTGACTGAATCGTCGAGTTCTTCGAGTTGCTTGACGATATCGCGGACCTTTTCGATCATCAGGTCCGCGGCGAAATAGCCATTTATTTCGTTGATCGAGTCAAAGCTCTCGACTCGCGATTTGACTCCATTGAGGATTCGGTCCGCTGCGTTGATCAAGGCGTTTGCGCGTTTGTTGCGCTTCTCCACCAAGGCCAGCTTGCGAGAATCAAACGCGTTGTAGATTTCCTCGCGTTTCTCCGTCAACTGAAGGACAAACTCATCGAACTCGGCAAAACGGCCTTCGAGCTCCTCGATTTGCACCATCACTTTGGTGAGAAACTCTTCGCATCGTTCGGGGGTGTCGCAAACGTCCAAATAGTTAACGACGCTTTGGTTCAGCAGCTTGAGCTGCGAGCCAAATTCGGCGATGCCTTCGACCGATGCGAGTTCGTGCGTCTTGTTCTTTAAAGCGGCTCGGGCCTGATTGACCGACGAGAAGATGACCGAGATGTTATCGATGATCGACGTTCGGTGGGTGGCGTCGTCGATCTTCAGATTGCTGACGATATCGATCAGCATTTCCAGTTCAGCCGAACTCGCGTCAATCGACTCGCCCAACGCCTTGGCGTCGGTGACCTTGGCCAGCTCGTCAATGCCAGCTTTCTCAGCGTCGACCTTATCGACGTATGGCTGGAGCGAATCTTCACGCAACAGGAATTCAACGCAACGTCCGGCGAGTCGATCGGCGTCTTCGGCGACTGTGGTTTCGAGTTCGTCGACTAAGGCGAGATCGACATACCGCAATTCGCGAAGCGTGATGATCTCGCCACGGACTTTGCGGAGGTCGCCCAGGGATTGCACGAAGTCGTTAATGTGATCGAATCGCTTGCGATGCAGGGCAGCCGAGATCTCCTCCGCACTCGCTCGAACTCGCTTCGTCTCATCCGCTGTGTTTTGGCGAACGCGAACGACCTTCTCGAATTCCTCGATTGCCGCGTCCGCTGCTTCCTTGATTTTGACGAGCGGCGTGCTGATTTCAAAACAGGCTTCGTTCGCTGCCCAAAAGTATGAATCTGCGACGTCGCCGGCTTTCTTGGCGATGTCGATGTAGAGGCCGGCGTAGGCGTCCTCTTTATCGAGCAGGTTGAGGATTTCGTGGCACTCCGCCATACCTCGCACGAGATCCTTGTTGCCGATCTTGTAAAGGAACGAGTCGGTGTGCTCTGTGTGTGCGACATCTTCGCCGACATACGGCGTTTGCCAAATTTGCACCGCGTGATGCTTTTGCGGGTCGTCGTGAGCCTTAAAGCAGACGAGCTCGCCGCCCTCAAACACCGTCGAACCATGCACGATCAGCGGCGTCCGCACTCGCTGTTCGATCAGATTGTACTCAAGCAGAATCGACTCGCCGGACTGGCGATTGTAAAAGAAGTAGAGGTAGTCCTCGCCGTTCGAAGCCGCTAAGCGACGTTCGAACAACATGTCGGAGACTTCGTTATCGAACGTCTTGAACTCGCCGGTCTGCAGATAGTAACCGTTCGAAAAGATCAGCCCGTGATCGTCAGGCAGCAAGACGCATGCGCCGGCAATCGAATCGACTCGCCGCGCGTGCCGCGTCTTCTCGTCGAAAACGATGTAGCGAAACGCTTCTTCCTGGTATGGCCGGATCTTCAAGAGGATCAAGTTGCCGACGATCGCATAATAGATTTCAGCGTCGTCGAGCGTCTGATCTTTGTGGTCGACATCCTCGGTGTAAATGCCTTCGCCCGATTCGGTGTTGTTCTCAACTTTGATGGTTAAGTCGCCGCCAACGGTTTCGACGAAAACGCGATCCTCGATCGAAATGTGAGGATGCAATCCGTGCTGATGGAGATCGCGATGAGTTCGTTCCCACTGGAATTCGTGCTGTGGCGGAAAGCGAACTTCGTGGTCGCTGCGATTGTCGACGTAGACCAATTGGTCATCGCTGATTCGCCACTTGAGC
Source organism: uncultured Pirellulaceae bacterium (assembly GCA_964567745.1). Lineage (GTDB taxonomy): Bacteria > Planctomycetota > Planctomycetia > Pirellulales > Pirellulaceae > CAZMNY01. The sequence goes on from CAZMNY010000011.1 coordinate 145,064, forward strand.
GCTTTGATGTCCGTCTCCGCGCGGCCGACTCGAAAGACCATATAGACGAATGGTCCTTGCAGAAAGAACTTGGCGAACGTCGCGTTCTTGTAGTACTTGTAGAGCTCGTGAAAGTCGCGATCGAATCGTTCATCGCCGATCAGATCGAGCGGTTGCTGATGGAACGTATGGTCGCGAAACTCATAGACGGAAAAGACGTCCTGTATCGAGATTTCGGACTTGAGCCCGATATGGACGTTGTAGCCGAAGACAAACTTGGAGCCGACGGCGAACATGTCGCGAGGCACGCAGTTGTTGTCCGTCGTAATCCGCTCGGTGCCCAACAACTTGGTGTCGATGGCGCCAAAGACATCTTTCCGCGCGTCGTTGAGCTTTCCTAGTCGTTCACGCAACTCGCTGCCGAAACCGGTCAAGCGGTTGCGAATGATCTCGTAGGTACCGCCCTCCAATTCCATTTCCGGCGCGGCGTCAGGCGTCGTTTCAGCTTGCGCCATAATGTCGATCCTCTCCAGCGACCGTAGTTGCTCTGCATTCTAAAAAGGAATGAACCCATCTCAACCAATGAAGTTCGCCACAGCGGGCGAATCAAGCGGCGATCGACGTCATCTTCCCGTTGCGATTCAGCCCGCCGCTGCTCACCTTACGTCGCTAGGAGAGACGGGGGCGAATCGCTTGAGAAGCCGAGGTCGTTAGGCATTCTCCTTTGAACCGATGTTCAACGTCGAAACACGGTTCTCTGCGACGCCGGCGCCTTGAGCCAGACGCAGCAGGTTATGCAGCTCGCTTCGCATTTCGTCGCTGCCAGCCATGCCGGTGAGGCGAGCCACCAACGCTGCGATCGAGAGGTCCTTGACATCGTCGGTGCTCAAATTGAACTGGCTGACCAGCTCATTCACCTTGTCGCGGAAGTACTCAGGATTCCCGTTGAAGAACGTGTTCTTGACGTCGGTCAGGGTTTCGCTGTTCTGGATAAACCGGTCAACAGCCTTTCCGCCCTTGATCGAGTCGACGATCTTGTCGAAGAACTGAGTTTCACCGCCAACGATGTCGATGCGAGCGCTTCTGAGCGCCTCGCCAACGATATTCGACTGGGTCGCTGCGATTTCCTGCTGGGCGTGAATCGCTGCGATCTCGATATCTTTGTCCTTGTTCAAGCTGATCTTGAATTCTTCGTGTTCTCGACCAACTCCGTCGAACAGCTTCATGGCTTCGGCCTTCTCTTCGATGCCGGTCGCTTCGCTGTTGAACTTGAGTTTCATTACGGAGGCTTCCGCGGTGCCGGTCTTTTCGATTGCCACGGCTTTGGCTTCTTCGCCTTTGGCCTCGGCGACCGCTTTCAACTCGATGACGCTCGCTTCCGCCGTACCGGTTTTCTCAAGAGAGTCGGCTTTGGCGACTTCGACTTGAGCTTCGGCAAGTCCGAGAGCAGCCTTTTCGGCCTGCGTGGCCTCGGCCAACATTTTCGTTGCCGCCGTTTCCTTTTCGGCCGACTTTCGGCCCGCTTCGGCTTCGATGACAACTTTTTCGGCGATCAGCGTCGACGCGGTCTTGGCCGCCTCGGCCGCTTTGACTTCTTTGACAAGAGCCTGTTCAGCTTGCTCTTCCGCCGCTGTCACGGCAACTCGCTTCGATCGATCGGCACCAGCGAATTCCTCCGTATCCTTGATCCGCTCTTGCTCTTCGACAACCGCTCGTTCGACCGCGACCCGCTCGCGAATCACTTCCTGGATGTTTCGCTTCTCGACTTCGACCGCCTTGTCTTTGTCGATTTGAGCCAGCGAGACGACGCGATCGCGTTCGGTGTTCTCGAGTTCGCGGTCACGATGAACGCGCTCGATCTCCACTTGATCCGTACGCTCCTTGTTTCGCATGGCGACGAGAACTTGACGGGATTTGTTCTCTTCAGCGACGCCCAGTTCCTCTTCCGTTCGAATCCGAGCGTTCTCGGCAAGCAGCCGCTGCTCTTGCTCGACCGTGTGGGCGGAGGCTTGTTCGCGAGCCGTAATCTCGGCGATTTCTCGCTCTTGCTTTTGAACCGCTTCGACTCGTTGTCGTTCGAGCTCCAAAATGGCCTCTTGAGCTTCCACGTCTTGTTTCTTGAGGACCTTCTCTTTTTCGCGAGTGATGTCGTTCTCGAGCATCTTTTCGCGAGCGGTCAGGTCGGTAATCTTCTTGATGCCTTCGGCGTCGAGAATGTTCTTGGGGTTGAGTAGTTCAAGCGGAGTTTGCTCGAGGTAGTCGATCGCACAGTCGTCGAGTACGTAACCGTTGAGGTCCGTTCCGATGACGCTGAGGATTTGCACTTTAAAGCTGTCTCGTTCGTCGTATAGCTGGATGAAATCAAATTGCTTTCCGACCGTCTTCAACGCTTCCGAGAACTTGGCGTCGAATAGATCGACAAGCGTCTCTCGCTTTGACGCTCGGATGCAACCGATTGCCTGAGCGACTTCCTTGATCTTCTCTTTGTCGTTGTCGACTCGAATAAAGAACGCGACCTTGATGTCTGCTCGGATGTTGTCTTGGCAGACCAAGCCATCGTGTCCGTCTCGAGCGATTTCGATTCGCTTGATCGTAAGGTCCATCTTTTCGACTTGGTGCATGATCGGAACGACCCAAAGGCCTTCGCCCGAGGCGACTTTGATCTCGCCAAAGCCGGAACGTACAAGCGCGTGTTCCGGCCCGACCTTGCGGTAGAAACGCGAGAGTGCGAAGCCGATAACGACAAGGACGAAGACTAGCAGGGCTAGGCAGGCGATTGCCAACTGCCACAATTCATAGGCGAACAACAAAGCCATTCTTACACCTCATTTTCGCGTTTAGTGACCCAGTAGGTCGTGGATTCCACCGAATACCTGGTCAACTCGACCAAGTCGCCCTTTCTCATTGCGCCTTTTTCCGTTCTCACGGTCAGCAGGAGCGGGGCGGCTGACGTTCTATACCTCGCCTGGCCATTCTGACCCGGCACCAAATCTGTCGCTAATTCACACACTTCGCCAATCATCTGCTCGGGTGTCGGTCCTTTTGAAAGCCGAAACCACTTCCTCATCGGATTCGTTACGAGTTTCGCAATCGCCACCGACAACGCACAGTTTCTCAGCAACAACAAACTGCCGCCGAGCGTATCCGCCTTTTGTTTCGGGTCATCCCAGAAGTCGAACAGGAGCATCGAGGAAAACCAAAACGTCACGGTAAATATTGAGCCCCAAATCATCAGCGGAACTCGACCTACATTGAGAAACCGAAGCACCACCACGCCGAGGCCAGTTACGCCTTCGATTCCTCCCACGTCGGCATCCATGTCTCCGTCGAGGTCGAGATCGAATACATCGAAATCCATGGCCCCAACGATGACCAACACCCAGTAAATAATCGCAAGCGACAGCAGCACCGAAGGTACAACGTTCGGCCATTGAAACGCGGCTTGAATCAAGTCCATTACGACGCTCACTTAATACGCTGGCGACAGGGAAAGATAAGTTGCGGTTGGTAATATTTATTCGATATCCCTGTCGTTCTATTCCGAAAAACTCGGCAAAGAGTTGGGAAAGCGGTTGTTGTTCGAGTTCGAACGATTGTAGGGACGAAGGACAAATGATGCTGAACATCATCAGCCGCTTTGAGTCGCTTCTCCGTTTTCAAAAGTCGGATCGACGATCGCGGCGCCGACGGAATCTCCGAACGCATTGACCGCAGTCCGGAAGCGGTCGAGCAGCCAGTCAATCGGGAGAATCAAACCAATCAATTCAATCGGCAGTCCGACGGCGTTGAGCACGATCAGCATGGTGACGAGGCCCGCTTCGGGGATGCCCGCCGCGCCGATGGCCGCCAGTGTCGCTGTCACTGCAATGGTCAGCTGCTGCATTGCAGTCAGGTCAACCGGAAGGAATGCCTGCGCGACAAAAATCGCCGCCGCTGCTTCATATAAAGCTGTTCCATCCATGTTGATTGTCGCGCCAAGCGGAAGGACAAACTCCGTCGATCGTTTGGAGAGGCCTGCATTCACCTCGGCGCATTCCATCGTGATCGGCAGTGTTGCCGTCGAGCTCGCCGTGGAAAACGCCGTCAGCACAGCCTGCGACATCTGAAGCATAAAGCGGTATGGGTTTCGTTTCGTAAAGATCCAAAGAATCAATGGCAAGGTAACAAGTGCGTGAATGCCGAGTCCGACGAGCACGGTTGACATGTACTTGGCCTGGATGGCGATTAACGCGCCCAGTTGTCCGTCCAAATTCGCTTTGCCAAACCGAGCCGCCACGAGACAAAATATGCCGATCGGCGCCACCTTCATCAGCAACAAAATGAAACTCATCAAAGCATCATTCATTGCCACAACAAATGAGCGAATCGTTTCGGCTCGGCTTCCCATCGTGGTCAGCATGCCTGCGAACACGATGCTGAAAACAATTAGCGGCAAAAGGTTGAGCTCAACCATCGACTCGAGCAAGTTGTCGGTGAACAACATGAGAACGAGGTTGTTGATGATGTCGAAAATCGTCGGCGGGCCGCGGATGATATCGGCCGTGAGGATGCTCGCGGATCCGCCATTTTGAGGTTCAAAAACGAGCCGGATTTTGTGCGTGTTCGCAGGTAGCGGCCATTTCTCTTCATAGACGCCATCTTTCTTTATTGCGCGGACCGGGTCGGGAAAAACGGCTTCCCATTCAGCGTCCTTCATGTCCCGCAGCGTTTCGATTCGGACCACGGCTTCTTCTGCTGCCTCGCCGACTTGGGCAATCCGTATTTGAAGGACTTTCGCGTGGTCATCGTGGAGATGCAGGACATCGCTGGTCGACGCCTTTCGTGTCTGATTCGCGGTGCCCTTGGTCCATGTAAACGATTGACGGCCACGGCCCTCAACCGCGCGTTTCACCTCCAATTCACCTTCGCGACGAGCGTCTTCTACAAGCTGTTTGTTGACGCCTTTGCCTGGGCGAATGACGTTCACAACGACAAGTCCGGTTCCGACGGCGAGCACCGTGGTCGAGAGGTAATAGAGGATCGCTGTCCCGCCAGGCCGTCCGAGTTTTCGTACGTCGCCGAGCCCGAGAATGCCGCTCATCACGCTTGCCATAACAAGCGGAACAACAACCATCTGCAACAATCGCAGAAAGATCTGACCACCCAAGTCGAGATGCACCGCCAGACTTGGCGCGACCATCGCCAAAACGACTGCGACGACGATCGCGACGATGATATAGATTGTCAGCCGGGAATGGCCGCCAGACTTCTTCTTCGTGGACTGGGCGTTCGCCATTTCGATTCCTTCGAAAATAGGGTTGATGAGCGGTTACGATGGTCGAACCGAGCCGATGAATCAACTCCCCATCGAGCGAATTGTCTGCCTCAACACCAGCCTTTTAGCGAACAACCAGTGAATTTGCGTACTCAATAGGGCTGGAAACGAAGCATCACTGGGCGCTCGAATCTGCCGAGCCACGGGCCGTATGCAAGACGATCGTGGCTGGAAGCCCCTAGGCACGGTCCTTGTGCGCTAACTCAGGCTAGTGCCGCGTCAACTCTAAAAATGGGCGTTGGCTTCGGCGTAACTTGACTTGGCGGCGTACGATACAAACACTGGGATCCTAATTCTTAGTGTTGACGCTGCACTAGGACTTCGCTGACGACGTTGCCGTAGATGTCGGTCAAACGGAAGTCGCGACCTGCGTGGCGATACGTGAGTCGTTTGTGGTCGAGCCCGAGCGCGTGGAGGATGGTTGCGTGGAGGTCGTGCATGTGGACTGGGTTTTCGGCCGGGGCATATCCGAAGTCGTCCGTCGATCCGAAAGTAAGGCCGCCTCGGACGCCGCCTCCGGCCATCCACACGGTAAACGCTTTGGGATGATGGTTTCGCCCGTGTTCGTTTTCCGCCATGGGAGTTCGTCCAAACTCGCCGCCCCAAACGACGAGGGTATCGTCGAGCAGGCCGCGTCGTGCGAGATCGTCGAGCAATCCCGCAATTGGCTTGTCGACTTTAGCCGACTCGGCAATGCTTCCCTCCTTGACCTTCTGGTGATGGTCCCAGGTGTAATCGGTTGAAACCTGGATGTATCGCACGCCCTGTTCGGCAAGCTTCCGCGCCAGCAGGCATTGTCGGCCAAAGTTATCCGTCGGCTTCGCGCCGACTCCGTACAGATCGAGTGTCTCTTTCGTCTCGTCGCAAATATCCATGATTCGAGGAATCTCGGATTGCATTCGAAAAGCGAGCTCGTAGTTGTTGATGAGCGCTTCGATTCGCTCGTCGTTTCCTCCAGCCTCGCGAAGTTGCTCGCGGTTGAGCGACTGAATCAATCTCAGTTGCTTCGCCTGCAGATCTTTGCTCACACGTTTGTTCACGAGGTTGGAAATCACAGCTTTGGCGATCGGAGTCTCGGCGGAACCGATCGCCGTGCCCTGATGAGCGGCTGGCAGGAATGCGCTTCCATAGTTTTGCACGCCGCCATGCCCTCGCGGGGGCGAGATGGTGACAAATGCAGGCAGGTTTTCATTTTCGCGCCCTAATCCGTAGCTAACCCAGGCACCGACGCTCGGCCGCACAAGATTCGCCTGGCCCGTGTGGAGACGCAAGAGCGCCTCGCCATGAGCTTGCCCCTCGGTGTGCATCGATCGCACGATGCACATCCGGTCAGCGTGTCTGGAGAGTTTTGGAAACAGCTCGCTTATCCAGGCACCGCTGTTGCCGTGCCTGTCAAAACGGAACGGCGACCCCAAAAGTTTACCGAGCTGTTTCTTTTCGGCCCCGACCGAGGCGCCCAACAAAGGCTTGCCCGATTCCGCGTTCAGTCTCGGCTTTGGATCAAACAGATCGACATGGCTTGGCCCGCCCCACATGAACAGGAAGATGACACGCTTTGCGCGAGCGCCATGATGGAGCTTGGCGTCGTCCGCGCTCGACATCGAGTTGGCTAGCGCCCGTCGCCCTGTTATCGCCGCAAGAGCAACCTGGCCAAAGCCGCCCGCGCAAGTCAACAACATCTCGCGTCGGCTCGCTGGTCGCAAAAATTGTTGGCACGCCATTGCTGTTCTACTCCACAAACTGAAATCGGCTCGAGGCGAAAAGCGCATGGCAGGCCAAAGTCCAAGCCTGCAACTCGGCGTCCTTCACTCCTTTTTTGCTCAGATCGCCTGTCACCTCTTCGATAAAACCGTGCAGTTCATCTCGCTCTGTTTCGCCCGGCTTCGCGCCAATAATCCTGGTGAACATCTCACTGACAAGGGCGTTTTCCCGACCTTCAATTCGCTCGTTCAAAAGACGCCTGGCAAGCGTTTCCGCGGCCGTCATCACGGACTCGTCATTAAGCACGAATAGGCTTTGCGTGGCCACCATGGTTTCGGGACGCATGCCGGTCGTTGCGTGTGGGTCCGCAAAATCGAAAGCGTCGAAGAGCTCAGGCAGGTCGTTGCGGATGACGGGAAAATAGACGCTGCGACAAGCGAAATCCGTACGCCTGCGGTTCTTGTTCGCTCCGACAGCCGTGGCCTGATCTCCGAGGTACCAGACCGTCGAGTCCATGGAAGCAAGATCCAAGCTCCCAGCGATCATCAACATGGAATCACGAAACACTTCGGGATCTAATCGACGTCGATTGGCTCGCCACAACAGCCGGTTCTCGGGATCGATCGAGAGAGACTTTGAGCTCGCTTGGCTGCTCCTGCGAAACGCCTCGCTCATGACAATCTTTCGCACCAAGTGCTTGACTGACCAACCCGATTCGATCAACTCGTTTGCCAGATAGTCAAGCAATTGTGGGTGGCTCGGCGACTCGCCGGTGCGTCCGAAGTTGTCCACTGTTTTGACGATGCCGCGACCAAGCAAGTGACGCCAAATTCGGTTCGCCAGAACTCTAGCCGCCGTTCTGCCGGCGCCGTCAGCGGCCGTCAACCATTGAGCGAATTCGAGCCGCCCGCTATCCCCAGCGGGGATGGAAGCCGGCGAACCGCTTAAGACGCGCAGGAACCCCCGAGGGACTTTTTCACCGAGCCGATCAAATTGACCCGCCAAACGAATCGACTCATCCGCCGGTGTTTTCACGTCGGCGGGAATCATCGCGCGAGGAGGAATTGATGGAGGTTCGGCTGCCTTGACCAACTCCGCCAAGAATTTCTTTTGCGCCTTTGAGCGTTCTTCGACAGGTCGAGTTTCATCGGCCGCATCCTTGGCAACGGCGTCCGCATGTTGCTTTCTGATCTCGTCAGCGGACTTGGCGTCTCCTTTGTTGAGCAAGTCGAGCGCGGCTTTGGCCTTTTCTATTCGCTTTTGAATCTTCGGCCGTTCGCGCCAAAATTTTTCGTATTTGCCATCCGTATCGTCACCGTCTGGTCCCAGTCCAACGAGTTGCTCCATCAAGCGTTGCTGGCCAAGCATGTAACGCTGTTCCATGACTTGCGTCGACGTGAAAATTCCGGCCAGCGCGTAATAGTCTGCGGTTGGGATTGGGTCAAACTTGTGGTCGTGACATCTCGCACAGCCGAGCGTCTGGCCGAGGATGGCGCGGCCGATCGTATCGAGTTGTTCGTCGGCGACGTCCATTCGCCTCTCTTGTGGATTGTTGCCCAGCAGGACCTTGGGCCCGATGACAAGAAAGCCCGCTGCGATTCGCTGGCGGTCGCGTTGTTCGATCGAGTCGTGCGGAAGTAAGTCTCCCGCGAGCTGTTCCAGCAGGAATCGATCGTACGTCGTATCCGCGTTGATCGCGTCGATCACCCAATTGCGGTATCGCCACGCCTCGCGAAATAGAAAGTTCTCGTCCAACCCGTTGGAGTCGGCGTATCGAGCGAGATCTAACCAGTGCCGTCCCCAGCGTTGTCCAAATTGAGGCGAGGCGAGCAGTCGGTCGACTAGACGCTCATAAGCGTCGGGACGCTTGTCGTCGACGAACAAATCGACTTGCTTCGACGTTGGCGGGAGTCCAATCAGCTGCAAATAGACTCGACGAATCAAGGTCACTCGATCGGCTCGGTCCGCCGGCTCGAGTTTTGCTTCTTTAAGTTTCGCCAGGACGAATCCGCCGATCGCTGAGTTGCGGCCAACCATGCTGGGCAACGGCTTCGACAACGGTCCGAATGCCCAATGCGTGCGGCCCGTTTCGGGTTCCGAAGGGTTGTCGAAATTCGGCTTGCCGTTTTGTCCCTTGACCCTTGGGTCGGGCGCTCCCAAGCGGACCCAGCGTTCCAGTTGGGAGACTTCCGCTTCGGTGAGCCGCGCGTCGGGCGGCATCTGCAAATCGTCAGAGTAGCGGACCGCTTGAAGCACGAGACTCGCGTCAGTATCGCCTGGGATAATGGCCGGTCCGCTGTCTCCGCCGACGACCCATCCATCGCGACCATCCAAAGCAAGCCCGCCCTCTCGTTTTTTGGCTTGCGAGGAATGGCATGAATAACATCGTTTTACAAGCAGCGGTCGAATCTGTTTTTCGAAGAATGCGATCCCCTGCTTGCTCGCCTCGCGTTCACTCAACGGCTTCTTGCTCGGGGCCTGCGCATCGTCGCCAATCGCATCGTCGCCAAGTGCATTGGCCGAGACGACACAAACGCTCAATAACCAGAATCCAATCGCAGTCTTTTGCAAGATTGACATGCAATTATGGTAGCCAACCGCAGAGTCCAGGAACAGAGAGTTCAGCGGCGTGACGTGTCACTGCTGCAATTTGAAGAATTCTTGAGCAGCGCGATGCCAAGCAATGGCTGGCCAATCGGCGGCGTCTTCACGCGAGATGGTGCCCGCGGCGGGCCGTTTGGAATAGAGCGACTTTAGCACGGCCAAGACTAGGGCGTCCGGCGCACGTTCGTTGGCGACCAAAAACGCCGGCGTGGCGACGGTGCGAATATGCTGCGGCGGAGCACCTTCGCCGTATGTGTCGCGCTTGATTGTGAACGACCTCAACGTCGGGTGAGAAAAGTCCGCGGCGTCCTTTAACGGCAGCAATTCGAGACGCTCATCCGCGAGAAGCCTCCGGACTGATTCGCTTCCGAGCCCCATGGTGACAATGGCCGCGTCGAGTTGATCGTCGATTAATATGTCCGCGTAAACCTGGTTTCCCTGTTTGAGCGACTCCAATTTCATTCCGTAGTGCCGGACGAGCATCTCGGATGAAGCATGCATACTCGAACCCGCCGATGCGCCCAACGAAACGGCGCGACCATCGAGTTCTTCGAAGGAGTGAATTCCCGCCGACTTGCGAACAATCACATGGACGGCTTCATAGTAGACAGGCGCAACGATGGCCAATTGCCGTGATTTCAAATCGGAGACGTCGGCTGCTTGTAGGAACGCCAAATGCGAACCGCCACGGTGCAATAGCGCTTTGTTTTCCGCCGAGCCGCCCGACTCGATCACGACGGCGCGGCGGTTCGTCGATTCTTCAATTGGTTCTCTGAGGAGAGTCGCAAATGCATGGTACGCGCCATCTTTTGGTCCGGATGCGATCAAGATTTGGCTTGGGAGCGTCTGTTGCCAAAGTGTGAGGAGGAAATAGATGAACATCGGAAACAGCAGGACGGCAAGGGCCATTCCAGCCTGGAAGCGTTGGTGAGCTGGTGTGGCGTGAACAATCGTGCGGCCTGTCGCGGCGGCAACCAACGGGACGTTCAGGAGCCATAACCGAGAACGCTCGACGAACCCTCTCGGCTTGGCCAGAATTGGCTGTCCTGTCAGGAACCGTTCGAATTCGTCAGCCAGTTCGCCCGCGGTTTCGTAGCGATCCGCTGGGTCTTTCGAGAGACACTTCAGGCAGATCGTTTGGAGATCGATGTTCGCATCGCGGTTGATCTCAATCGGCGCCGTCGGTTCGGCGTTGATCACATCCATGATCGTGAGGAACGAGGTTTTCGATCGGAATGGCGCCTTGCCGGTGAGTAGCACGTAGAGAATCGCGCCGAGCGAATAGACGTCGGTGCGACGCGAGACCGATTTGTGGTGCCCCTTGGCTTGCTCGGGCGACATGTAGCTGGGCGTGCCGACTGCGGCACCGCTCGCGGTCAAACCGCTATCGTCATCGACATGTTTGGCCAGCCCAAAGTCAGTCACCCTTGGCCGATCCTTGGCGTCGATCAACACGTTGGCCGGTTTCAGGTCTCGATGAAGCACGCCCGACTCGTGCGCGGAGTGGATCGCTTCCGAGATCGTCTTTAGATATTCCGCAACTCGTCGCGGCGCCAAAGGACCTTGTTTGGCGATTTCGGAAAGGTCGGTGCCCTCCACGTATTCCATCGCGAAATAATGCTGTCCTTCGCAATGGTCGACTTCGTATACGTCTACGATGTTGGGATGCCCGGTCCGCCCGGCTGCTTGAGCTTCGGTGTAAAACCGCTGAACATCTTCGGACGTGGCGAATCGGCCGCTCAAAATCATCTTGAGTGCGACGATGCGGTCCATGCTGGCTTGACGCGCTTTGTAGACGACGCCCATACCGCCTTTGCCGAGAACGCTGAGAATCTGATAGCCGTCGATGACTTGACCGACGAGCGATTCCGTCTGGTCCTGCACGTCATCGTTGCGAGACTTCCGTGTCCGTCCCGCGTCCGTCGTGCTCAGCGGCCTCGGTTCCGTCGAATCGGTCGAGGCTTGCGTTGCAGCGTCGACTGGAGACGACGCGGATGAATGCTCGCTGTTTGAATTCGACGATGCGGCTGAAGGAGTCGCCCTACTAGATGACTCTTCGTCGTCGTCGCCATCGCCGTCTTCCTCTTCGAGAGTCGGCCCAGCCATATCGCTGATCAGCTGCACGGTGTCGATCAGCTCGATCAAGGATTCCGCATGCCGAGGCTGCTCGGAGCGAATCGTCTCATGGTCGACGTGCTCGCCCTCATCAATGCGGCGCAGATAGTTGGCGAGAAGTTGGTCGAGGCTGTCGTTGGAAGAAGTTTCGTTCATCTAAACGATATTCGTCTCTCGCGGCCAAATATTGCCAAACTTCGCATCAGCTCTTCCGTACTCAGCGAGGGGCCTAGCCGCTATCATTCGCATCGCGCCATGCTCTTGCGCAGCCCCTGTAATCCTCGTTTGAGCAATCCGGCGACGGCGACTTCGCTGCGCCCGAAATGTTCCGCCAATTCCTTGAGTGAAAGCCCTTCAAAGTGCCTTAGTTGAACCGCTTCGCATTGGTCCGCCGGCAAGTCCGCGACAGCTCGCACCAAGATCGCGGCGTTCTCGCCTCGCATCACTCGCTGACTCGGAGTCGATTGATCCGACGCAATGCGGCCTCGCATCGGAACCCCTTTGCCTTTCGAATCGTCCATCGACTGCTCTCGCTTCGCCGACCGCTTCATCGTTGTCAAGTGTCGCTCGATGCTCTCAGAGACATTGTGTTCGAGGATCCGCCTAAGCCATGCGATCAATTCTCGCTCGACTTCGCCTCGAAACTTTCCAAGGTCGCGTTGGGCTTCCAGAAACGTCTGTTGCACGATGTCCGACGCGTCGACGCGAGCTTGCATCTTGCGGTCCATGCGGCGCTGTGCGATGTAGCGGAGATAGGGGCGATACAACTCCAACAAACGTCCACACGCGTCTTCGTCACCATTCTTGGCGAGCTGCAGCAGTTCGTTTGGAGTCGGTTCGGTCATGTCGTTGAGCGGTCTAGGAGTTATGGCAGGATACTCTGAGGTTCGGTTTGTTTGTCGCGTGAGGCCGCGGGCTAGCCGAATTCATTCCACAACCGATTGAATTCGGTTGTGAATCGGTTTGCCAGTTTGGAGTCGTATGAAATGATGAAGTTCTCCGCGTTGCGCTCAGCGGCGCTACGAGTCCAATTATAACTGCCTGTCAACGTCGTCGCATTGTCGAAGACCGCAAATTTGTGGTGCATGTGATATTCATTCGTGTCGACTCGGACGTCGATCCCGCGTCTTTGGAGCCGCTCAATATCGGATCCTGGGTCAAACGCTTTGTCATTGTCGGAGATTATCCGGATTTTTGTGCCCTGTTGGTGGGCTTCGTAGATGGCGTCGGAGACCCGATCGTCGGTGATGGTAAAGACGCATATATCGATCGTCTTCCGAGCGAACACGATCAGGCCGGCGATCTTTGTCGGGCCATCGGATCCCGGGGTGAAATAGGCTTCGCTCGGTCGAGGTCCGTCGCTTGGGGGCAGGGCGGACAAGACCCTCACCGCGTCCTCGAGCCAATCGATCGTCGCACGATCCGAATGGTTTTCCAATTGTTCGCGGGCGATGTCGAATGCTCGGCTGCGAAAAACAGCCAAGTCGGCTTCGTCCGCGCCCGACTCTTCTACGATCTGCTTGAGCACTCGCTTTTCACCTCGCGACATTTTTGCATCGGAGAGCGTGTGGCGAAGAATCTTGTCGATTTGTTCGAGGTCCATCGAGTTATCCAATCGGTCGTGTTAGTGGCAGGAAATCGGTCGGTGTTTGTCTTCCCCGTCAAGCAATCGTGTGGGCGTTTGTCGTCAATCGTTTCTGGCGGCGTGCCGCGGAGGCTTTGTGTGAGCTTGGGGAACGCGAACATAAAGGCTACATTACGCCTCTAATTGTTGAAAGCCGCTTCGCCGATCACGCGTATCTTAACGGCGACGCCCAGTGCGGCCCATCCAAAAACGCCTAACGAGACCCACCGATGAATCGCCCTAAGGAAGAGTCGAGCAGGATGCAAAAAATCGTATCGCTTTGCAAGCGACGCGGATTCCTCTTTCAATCTAGTGAAATCTATGGCGGTTTGAATGGGTTTTGGGACTACGGCCCTCTTGGCGTCGAGCTGAAACGGAACGTCAAAGACGCTTGGTGGCGGGATATGGTTCAAGGCCACAATGACCTCGACGTCGTCGACGGCGCGCCCGCTTCCTACGAAATGACCGGACTCGACTGCACGATCATCATGCATCCGCAGGTCTGGAAGTGTTCCGGCCATTACGACATGTTTCACGATCACATGGTCGACTGCCGCGAAACCAACAAACGCTATCGCTACGATCAAGTCCGCGGCCGCTGGCTCGAGTGCAAAGGCGAGCGAATATTTGTCGCCACGAATTCTGAAGCGGAAGAACAAGAAGCTGAAACTCAGCGGAAGGCGATGAAGTACTTTAAGGTCCGAAACAAAGACCTCGACAAACTGCAGTGGGACGGCGGTTTTGTCTGCCTAACGACCATCGATTCGTTTGAGCGAGTTCTCGGTCCCGATGCGAAAAAACTCGACACGCTCACCGAGCCGCGCGAGTTCAACCTGATGTTCAAGACGTTCGTCGGCGCACTATCAGGTGAAGAGGGCACGGCGTTCCTGCGTCCAGAAACGGCTCAGGGCATCTTTGTCAACTTCAAGAACGTCGTCGATAGCACTCGCGTCAAAATTCCATTCGGCATCGCCCAAGTCGGCAAAAGTTTTCGCAACGAGATCACTCCCCGAAATTTCACGTTTCGCTCTCGCGAATTTGAGCAGATGGAGATCGAATTCTTCTGCCATCCGGACGCCTCGCATGATTGGTACCAGTATTGGCGGGATCGTCGAATGCAGTGGTATGTCGATCTTGGTCTGGACGGCGATCGACTGCAGTTGCGCGAACACCATAAGGAAGAGCTCTCGCATTACTCAACTGGAACCGCGGATATCGAGTACGCGTTTCCGTTTCTGGACGCCGACGAGTATGGCGAGCTAGAGGGGATCGCGCACCGCGGCGATTTCGATTTGCGGAGCCACATGGAGGGCAAGCTCGATCCCGATACGGATCCGCTTGAACTGCAGCTTGGCGAGGATGGCAAACCCGTTTGGAAAGGAAGCGGCCGCGATCTTCAATATCGGGACGAGGCGACCAACGAAAAGTTCACTCCGCACGTGATTGAACCGTCGGCTGGTGCCGATCGCGCGACCCTGGCGTTCCTTTGCGAGGCGTTCACGGAAGATGAGGCACCGGATGAGAATGGTAAGATGCAAACTCGCGTCTTGATGAAATTTCATCCTCGCCTGGCGCCGATCAAAGCAGCCGTATTTCCTCTAGTGAAAAAGGACGGCATGCCGGAGATTGCAAAGAAAATCTACCTGGAATTGAAGCAGCACATGCCTGTCTTTTATGACGAAAAAGGCGCCGTCGGACGTCGTTATCGACGCCAGGATGAAGTTGGCACGCCGTACTGTATTACCGTTGACGGTCAAACGCTTGAAGATGGCACGGTGACCGTGCGAGATCGCGATTCGCTCGATCAATGGCGAGTGAAAGTTGAAGATTGCGCTGCCGACATTTTGAACAGGATTCGTTAATCCAGTGAGCTGAACCGATGCCATTCAAACCGCTCGGCCAATTCACGATGAGGCAAGTACTCTGTCTGCTTAGTGTTCTCGCAGCTCTTCTCACCGTCACAACTCATCTCGGGCTGTTAAGCCTGCCCATTTGGCTGGCGGCTGTATTAATGTGGATCATTCTGTCGCCGAGGCCGACGACGAAGCGCGACGACCCGACTCGCCAATCCATCGATTAATGACCAACTGGCGCAGTCGCAAGAATAACAATTACGTGAGCAAACAAAAGATATGGTCTTGTGTTGTTGAGGTCGGCCGTTTGAAATCAGTCCGGTTCGCCCGTCGCGCGACAAATTGTGGTTGTTGACGCCATCGAATAAACTGGCCCAACTACGAGGGGTGTTGTTTCGAGTGATTGCAAGGCGGCGCGAAACATGATGCCAGATGAGAGCGGCCCAAGTCGCACTTCCGATTCTTCCAGTGATGACAGACGCCGCGTCGCGATGGTGTTCGGCTGTTTCGCGATGGGTTGCGTTCGCCATCATTGTCATAAGTATCGTGCAGCTCTGGATGCTCGCGCCGGAACGAGACGTCGACGTAGCCGAACCCCCTGGCGCGGCAACGCCCGACAACTCACTTGAACGACTGGTCGATTCAGAGGAGTGGATCCTCGCTCGGTCAGCGGAATTGTCGAAGCTCAATCAAAGTTGCTTGAACTTGCGGATTCCCGATCACACCGGTCCGGCGCTGTTCGCCGAGCAAGTTGAAGTCCGCGATCTCGAGCCGATCGATGCCTCGTTGACGACGGACTCAGCCGTCTCGGTTAGCCCTGAAACAGCAATTGAGCCAATCGAGTCCGGTCGAAATTGGGTGATCGAAACGGACGCCGAACAGATTTCGTTGGACAAGCTAGAAATCTGGGCGCCGCTGCTCAGCAAACTGACTGTCATGCGGGCCAAATTCTACTTTGTCGACGCGCATTGGGTCGATGAGATGGCGACCCAAATCGACACGACTGTCGGTTTCGAGGGTCTGACGCAGGATGCAACGGGCGGCTTTGTCGTCATCAAGGCCAAACAAAAACTGCGATGGCGCGTCCTCAAGCCAAAACAAAGCTCAGTTGAAAATGCCTCGTCAACTCAATGGAGAATTACTCGCTGGGATCAGGTGTCGATGCATACGATGGAGCGCGACGAACTGATGTTTCAAGACGTCGCCGAGTATTCGATCGTCGAGCCGGAATTGCGAGAACGCTTTCGCATGACCTAGCACGAACGCGAGCTGATTCGAATTGGCCGCGGAGACGACACCGCGCCGCACAAGTATTTCAATACGCCCTCAAACGCGCGGCATCCGTCGGTATCGGTGGTCGATATTGACCAAGACGGTTGGGACGACCTCTATTTGATGCCTCGCCTCGGCAGGAACATCTTGCTCAGGAATCAGGGTGATGGAAGTTTTGTGAATATCGCCGCCGATCTTGGCCTCGACATTGACAGCTTTTGTTCATCCGCTCTGTTCGCCGACTTTGACAACGATGGCGACGCCGATCTCATGCTCGGGCGGACGCTTCGCCGCAGTATGTATCTCGAGTACGAGGATGGCCAGTTTGTTGATCGAACGAGCGAACAGATCGGCGCCTTGCCGCCGATGTTGGTCTACAGCGTTTCCGCCGCCGACTACAACGGCGACGGTTCGCTCGATGTGTTCTTCGCGACCGGAGCTCAGCACATAACGCTGCAGGAACGAAATCTTGTCAACGAACGCGGCTCGGCGTTCGAAGCATCAAAGATGATGTATCGCGAGTTTCTCTCGGAAGAGAAAGCGCGAAAGGCGTTTGAGCATCGAGCCAACCATGTGATGTTCGCTCGAGTTGGTCCGCCCAACTTGCTGCTCGCTAATCGAGGAGGTCGGTTTGAAGAAGCGCCTGAGAATGAGCAAGTCGAACTCTACCGCAATTCGACTCAAGGAACTTGGGGCGATTACGACGGAGATGGCGACCCCGATCTCTACGTGTCGAACGACTACGCGATCAACAATATGCTGAGAAACGACGGCGACAAAGGCTTCGTCGATGTCACGCAAGAAACCGAAACAGGCGACATTGGATTTGGAATGGGAGTGGCTTGGGGCGACTACAACAATGACAAGCGTCTCGACTTGTATGTCAGCAACATGTTCAGCAAAGCCGGACGGCGGATTACGGCTCAGGTCGAGTCGATCGATGAACGCACAGTCAAGATGGCGAACGGAAATACGCTCTTTCGCAACGACGAAGGCTCGTTTGCGAAGGTGTCGGGATTGAAAGCCCCTAAGCTGTTAGTCGAGAAGGTTGGCTGGTCATGGGGAAGTCAGTTCATGGATGTCAACAACGACGGCTTTCTCGACATCTACGCGCTGAACGGATTCTATACCGCTCCCAAGGAGGTTGCCGTCGCGATCGATTTGTGAAGTGATTTTTGGAGGGGCGTCGTGCGCGCCCAAGCGGAAATTGACCAATCCAATACGACACAACGATCGCTGGCTAGAATTCAAGAGTCGAGGATGAACCAGAGCAAGTCGATTGCGGAGGAAGTGAAGCTCTCCTTTAGCGGTAAAGAGCGGAATCGACTATTCGTCAATCGAGAGGGCGAGTTCGCTGATTACTCCGGCGTTTCAGGACTCGACAACCCAGCCGACTCTCGCGTTTTCGCGACCTGGGATTTTGATCGAGATGGGTGGTCCGACATCGCCGTTGTCAATGCAAACCGGCCTGTCTTGAATATCTATCGAAACCGCATCGGCGAGCAGGTCGGGAATCGCGGACGGTTTATCGCGGTCCGGTTTGTGGGCGGCAATTTGACCAAAAAACACATCGAGCTCGATGACGTCGAGAGACGGTTACGGCGCCAAAGTATTTCTGGAGGCGGGCGCACTCTCGTTGATGCGCGAGTATCGGTGCGGTGAAGGCATGGCCGCTCAAAACAGTAAGACGATGCTCATTGGAATCGGCGACAACGAGACGGTTTCCTCGCTCACGGTCCAGTGGCCGTCGGGAATGAGGCATCAAATTCGGAATCTAGACGCCGGCTCGCTTGTCACGTTTTTTGAAGACCCCAATGGGCCAAAGCCGGCTGCTTTCGGCGGATCGCATCACGGCGAGTCTCATGTCGTGGCCGCCTACGCGGCAGGGAGCCAGACCAGAAAACCGTGGGAGCAGGAGAGGGCGAGTCAGTCGCTGGACCTCGGCCAAGTGCTGAGCAAGGAGTTGGAGCCCGCGAGCGGGTCCGAGATTCTTGTGTTCACAACGATGGCGACTTGGTGCAAGTCATGCAAATCGCATATGCCACAGTTGCAGTACCTAACGGAGCAAACAGCGAGCGACTCCGTGAGCTTCCTCGGCGTCCCGGTCGACGAATCGGACAGCGCCGCCAAATTGACTCTCTACGCCGAAAAAAATCGACCACCCTATCGATTGCTTCAGCAACTAACGGCTGAGAATCGCAACGCATTCGCAAACGTGCTGGCCGATTCGATCAATACCAAAGCGCTGCCGTCCACCATCGTCACCGACGCGTCTGGCACCGTGCTTCTCTCGACACCCGGCGTGCCGACGCTATCGCAGATTCGAAAGACGCTGCGCGAGATAAAGCGGCCTCGGCCAAGTAAGGATTCGAAATCGGATTCGAAATCGGAATCCTAGCTCACACCGGTCACGATACTTCACAGACGGCGCCCAGGCGGACGTCTAACGCGTCGGCAACCTTGCGACAGCGGTCCATCATCGCCTCGAATTGATCGAATCGCATCGACTGGTAACCGTCGCTGAGCGCTTTTTCGGGCTCCGGGTGAACTTCCACAATCAGGCCGTCGGCTCCAGCCGCGACGGCGGCAGCCGACATGTCAGGCACCAAGTACGTATGCCCGGTTCCGTGGCTAGGATCGATGACGACCGGCAGGTGGGTCTTGTGGTGCAGATACGGGACGGTGGCAAGGGGAAGCGTGAAACGAGTATGAGCCTCGAACGTCCGAATGCCTCGCTCGCACAGCATCACGTTGGGATTGCCCTCGTTGAGAATGTACTCGGCGGCGAGCAACAACTCGTCAATCGTGGCGCTCGCGCCACGTTTTAGAAGGACGGCTCGTTCGGTGTTTCCGACGGCTTCGAGCAATCGGTAATTCTGCATGTTGCGGGCGCCGATCTGCAGGACGTCAGCGTACTTCGCAACCAAGTCGACGTCGTCTGTCGACATGACTTCGGTTACGACCGCCAAGCCTGTTTCTTCCCGAGCCATCGCGAGCAGTTTTAGTCCGTCCTCTTTCATGCCCTGGAAACTGTACGGACTCGTACGCGGCTTGAACGCGCCCCCTCGCAGCGCCGTTGCTCCTGCTGCCTTCACCGCTCTTGCCGAGGACAAAAGTTGCTTTTCGCTCTCCACCGAACAGGGGCCAGCAATCACGCCGATTGCGCCCGCGCCCACGGACAGCGAGCCGGCGTTGACTTGAGTCGGCTCGGGCTTGACTTCGCGGCTGGCGACTTTGTACGGCGCCAAAATGGGAAGCACTTCGGAAACACCCGCTCCGCTTTCGAGCGACTCCTTGGTCTGCTCGCGCTTGTCTCCGATCGCCGCGATCACGGTGCGTTCAGTCCCCTCAATTACATGAGACTTCAGCCCAAGGTCTTCCACGAGCTGAACCATGTGTTGAATTTCGTCTGTGGTCGCATTCTTCTCCATGACAACGATCATCGAGAGTTCTCCTTTTAAGGTGGATTGGCTTCGCTATCGACATATCAACTGAAACGTCGGCTGCTCTGTTGGAAATTATTGGTCTTGGTTTGTTGGCCAGGGCGTTAATCGGGCCGATCAAGTCGTTTGGGGGGAAATGAAAAAAGCCCTGAAAACTTCTGAGTCTTCAGGGCTCGGTTGGTTGCAAATGTAAGGCTAGACCTCAACCGGCTCCTCGACTCGGAGGCGTAAACGTAAAAAAGCGATGAAAACCGGTCAAATAGTGTTTCATACGTTCATTATGTCCCAAGGCCGTTTTTTTGCAACAAACGAAGAAGGGGCCAACGCGAATTTTCTTGTTTTCGTATTGAGACGGCCAAGCTCGATCGTCGGCTTGACCTTATTACCGATAGTCGTCGCGAATCGGATAAAAGACATCGAGCGCTTTAACAGGTGCGTCGCCAGCGACGGCTTTGTGTTCGATTTCGCCCGGGATCCTCCACATCTCGCCCGGCTGGACAGTTGTCTCCTCGCCGTCGATCGTAAATATGATTTCGCCCTCAATCAGCAGCCCCATTTGCTCGTGCGGATGCGAGTGCATTTCCACAACTGCGTTGGGTTCGAATTCGACGAACGACAACATCATGTTCTCGCCAGCGGCGGTGAATATGCTGACTCCGGGAAAGATGTCGTGTTGCGAACAGTCTTCTCGACGGATTACGTATTGGCTCATCTTGGGTTGTCTCCGTCACTGATCGAGTAATTGTTGTTCAATCCGAAGCAATTGATTGTATTTCGCCAGTCGTTCACTGCGAGCGACCGAGCCGATTTTGATTTCCGGCGCCGCGACGCCCACGGCCAGATCGGCGATCGTTGTATCCTCAGTTTCACCGCTCCTCGCCGACACCACAAAGCCAAAGCCGGCTTCTCGGCAAAGCGAAATGGCGTCAAACGTCTCGCTGAGCGTCCCGATCTGGTTGACCTTGATAAGCACGCTATTGGCCGCGCCCATCGAGATCCCCTTCTGAATTCGCTCACAATTTGTGGCGAATAGATCGTCTCCAACCAACCGCACGCGGTCACCCAGTCGTTTGGTGAGCTCGACCCATCCGTCCCAATCGTCTTCGGACAGGCCGTCTTCGATGCTCACAATCGGCAGGTTGCTGGTCCAGCGTTCAAGTGAATCGACCATTTCGGTTGGCGTCCAGGCCGTCTGTTCGCTCGCCAGTTGGTAGGTGCCGTCGCGAAAGAAATGAGTCGCCGCTACGTCCAGAGCGATGGTAGCGGAGTCGCCGGGATCGAGACCAGATTGCCTCGCCGCTTCGACGACCGTTTCGATCGCCTGCCTATTCCCGTCAAGGCGCGGGCCGTAACCGCCCTCGTCGCCGACGAGCCGACCTTCGCGTCCGTTTTCGATGAGCAATTCGCCTAGCCGCCAATAGGTGCGAACAGTCGATTCAAGTTGTTCTCGGAATGGCCGACTCGAGTCGGGAATCAACAGCACGTCCTGAAAGTCGAGGTTGCCGCCGGCGTGCAATCCGCCCGAAATCATGTTGACCATGGGAGTCGGCATGCACGGGGCAGGGGCGTTGTCCGGGTGGACGCGGCTCAGCAAGTCGTGCGCGCGCCGCCATGTCGGGGTCTTTATTAGCATTGCCGACGTGTGCAGCGCTGCGAGCGAAACGCCGAGTATCGCATTCGCGCCGAGCGTCCGCTTCAGTGGATCGCCATCGAGTTCGATCATGCGCGCGTCGAGCTGTTTTTGTTCACAGACATCCAGGCCCAAAATGGCGGGACGAATAGCATCGTTGACATGTGCGACCGCTTTCTCAACGCCCAAGCCGTTGTAACGCGCGCCGCCGTCTCGTAATTCAATCGCTTCGGCTCGACCCGTGCTGGCGCCGGAAGGAACGATCGCGCGGCCCGTGACCGATCTGACGCTCAACTCGACCTCGACGGTTGGCCTGCCTCGGCTATCCAAAACCTCTCTTGCAAAAACCCCATCAATCGCGTGCACCTGATTCTCCCGTTTGCCGGCTAGGGATTTCTATTGACGGTTCAAGGCTTGAATTCTGTCGCAAATCAGTTCGGCTGGGCTATGCGTTTCGTCCATTCCGTGGATCAACCAGCGTTGAAGCAACTCTCGAATTCTCGGCGTCTGCTCTTTGGGCAAGTAGTCGACTTTGCTCTTCCCATCAATTCGCGCCAAGCCGCAGCCTGCGAAATTGGCGAACGCTCGACGGCTCAGCGACGGCCAATCCGCGACCGGTTCAAGGTAACTTTGGTATGTCGACCAGAACGCCACAAGCATCTCAAAGTAGCGTTCAGATTCCGCCGCCGTCAACCGAGCACGCGACCAGCAGCACTTGAGAGCCAAGTGCGACAGAAAGAACCCGATATCAAAAGCGGGGTCGCCGAAATGCCCCACCTCAAAATCGATCAGCATGATCGCCGTATCGGAAACGAGAAGGTTCTTGGGGCTGTAATCGCCGTGGACCAGAGTACAGCGATTTTCGTCGAGCGACTTTTCGAGAGCCACAAGTGCGCTGCGGCAGTTGGGGAGTTGGCGGCCTACGTGGCGATAGTAAGGGTCAACACGCAGTTCAATAAAGTACGTCCGATCGGCGAGTTCGCTCCGCACTCGCTCGTCGTGCCAAGCGCCGGCGTGCAGTGAACCGAGCAGGCGTCCGCAGGCAGTGGCAATAGGCACGCTCGGTTCGCCGCGCAGCAATGTGTCCTTCCAATTCAGCTGATCGGGCGCTGCTGCGGTAATTCCGATCGCATAATTCTCGGCGTCTTCAAACAATACCGAAGGCGTCGAGATCGCGATCCCGTCTGGCTCGCTCGCAACCGGACCGAGAAGCAGGCCGCAAGTCTTCATGACATCCCGTTCGCGCCAAATCCTCTCAACAGCGCATTTCCACTCGTCGGCGACACGAAGTCGCTCTCGAGCTTGCTTGAGCACGAATGAGCTCTGCCCGCAACGGACGCGGAAGACCTCGTTCGAGACTCCGCCGCACAATCGCTCGACCTGAACGCGCTCGTCCGCATCGACCCAACCTCGCTTGCGAAGGAAGTCGGCGGCGTTCTCTTCCGTGATCATCCAGTGGGGCGACAAAGCGAGTTTTACCGGCGGCGTTTTTTCGACTTCCGGGAGATTGATGCGCCCCAAGCTACGGTGAGTTGAGCGGGGCTAGCTCGATAGACTTTGGCGAAGGAGTCGCCGAATGCGTTGCCATCTCGTATCTCGCCGAGCAGTTGCTTAAAACGCTTTGGGTCTCGGCCCATGAGATATTTGACAAAGCTGTAGCTGGCGATCGCGGTCGCGTCAGGCGGCAGTTTTCCTGTGACGAAATCGTCGCTCTTTTGCATTGTCGAAAGCACTTCCGGGAGCTGCTCCTGCCACTGCATGACTCGCGAGTCGTCCGAAGCAACTCGGCTCGCAGCCACTCGGCCCGCACCATCGGCGAACCACGAGGGGACATCGCCGAGACTCTTGATATAGGCGCTCGCGACGAATTCCGTCACCAGTGGCTCGAGGCTGTATTCATCCGCCCTTGGCGGGATCATGGCGCCGTAGGCATCGACGACATTAAATCGCCAATGGCCGCGCCACGATCGAGGCAAGTCTCGACGTTCGACCATCTTGCCGAACTCGCTGTAGTCGTATCGCTGGCGGAAGAGAAACAAGGACATCCGTCCCTTGAACAAGGGCTTATCACTCGGCGCGCCAAACATCTCTGCGACTTTGGGCGCGACGGCCTCTGCTTGCTTTGCCAATTCGGCCACCGTCGCCTCACCGAAGTTTCCAAGCACGAAGAAATTGTCGGTCTCTGCGGAGCCGGCTTCAATATCCGACATGCCGAGTTTCCAATTCTTGGTGGCCAGCTTGATACGAGTTTGACTCAGCTCTTCATGAGTCGCCGCCTTCGCCTCGGCGATGGCCGCTACTTGTTCGATGTGTTGAGCTGGATCGGGACCGTCAAACGGCGCCCCTTCATTGATCCACGTTTTGATCTTCGTAATGATCTCGTCCGGCAACGCGGGCTTCTTCAGCGGCATTCGTTCACCCGACTTGGGCGCGGTCAGTTTTTGTATCAATAGGCTCTCATCCGCTTTGCCTGGCAGAAATGCCGGACCACTATCTCCGCCCCGCAACATCGCGGTCATGTTCGTCAAATTGAATCGCCCACTCGGACGCCGCCCGTTCCCATGGCAATTGGCGCAGTGCTCATTCAACACCGGCGCGATGTCGGCGGCGAAGCTGATCGTCTCTTTGCCAGTCGCCTTCATGAGCTCCACCTTGGGAAGAGCCGACGAGACGTTAGGCGCGAGCGAGGCGAGATTCGCTTTTGGGTCGGCCCCGTCAAACTTGGCACCCGAGTCAATCCATTTCGTTAGGGTCGCTCGCTCCTCCGGACTGATCTTCAGACCACCGCGAGGCATGTCGCCCGATTCGATCACTTCGATAATTCGGCTATTCTTCGCATCGCCTGCGAACAGCACTTTGCCGTCGTTGTTTCCCTTCATCAGGGTTTCGTAGTTTGCCATGCTAAACATGCCGCGAGCATTGCGCACGTGGCAATTGCCGCATTTGGCCATCAAGATCGGGGCGACTTGCTTGGTGAAACTCACGGCGCCGGGCGGCAACGGATCGGACGGCTTGCCCGGCTTGTCGCTACTGGAGCCAAGGGCCGGCAGCGCCGCCATCTTCACGCCTTTGATTTCCAAAGCCGCGTGAGCTCGACCGAGTGCGTCGTGAAGCGGCTTCAATGCCGCCAATGTCTCTTTGTCCGCATCTGTCGCCAACGCTTGAAGGTCGGTTTGGATTCGCTCAATCGTCTGGCCGGATCGTTCGAAGTTGTTTCCGAGAAATAGCGAGCTTGCTTTCTTCAATTCAACTCGCAATGCCACAATTTTTCTTCGTGTCGCTTCGGGAACCTCCGCCTCCGCTCGGCCGCCAAAGAACAGGGCAGCGAACAACACGGCGGCGACTAAGACTGCCTTGAACAGTGGATTGAACAGGGGGCGTCTCATGGAAAATTCCTCATCCGTTGCGACAGGAGCGACGGCAAGCGGAATCATCCGATTTGCCGTAACGTTAATTGCCAGATTGAACTTACGTCAATTATAACCCAACACGCGCAGACCAAAAGCCGATCTTTGGGAAAGCGATAGAGGGAAAACGCGCCAGGCGATTCATTGTACTCATTGGCGTCCCGCGCTGGAATCTGATCGCTGGACTCGTCGTTTGGCGCCGAGAATCTGAGTCGTTGGCATAAGCGAGCAACAAAATT
>CAZMNY010000012.1:0-166573 GCA_964567745.1 uncultured Pirellulaceae bacterium
TGCGCGTCACTACCTGAGGTAGGAGCCTTGTGCGGTAGTTCCGCTCGCAGGGATCTGCGCGGGGGCGCTGGGCAACCAGCGTCCCTACCGCCACGGCTTAGCGGCCGGCTCGGGGTCCGCCGCCGAGAGTGGCTGCAAGAGTGGTGCCGCGCAGCACAATAAGAGTGTGATTAGAAGTGGTTTGATTGCGTGTTGAATATTCATATCAGCCTTTTGTCGCCGTTCGCTCCGCGAAAGGCGACTTTGGTCGTCACTGCTTAATCATCGCCGCATTCATCAGTTCACGAGCTTCCATCGTTTCGTTGCTCTCTGTCTACCCGAGTAAGCCGTTCAATGGCCCTGTACTGTCGGCAAACCTCTTGAGGCCGGTACCCATCAATTGAGCTTGTGAAAGCCACAGGTTTGCCAACGGCGTATTGTCGGGGCAACGGAGAATTCGCCCGGTCTTGATTCTGCCATTGGCGGAACCTGCCACGATAATGGGAAGCTCATTCATGGTGTGATGTTCTCCATCTCCCAATCCAGAACCCAATGTGATCATGGAGTGATCCAACAGCGTGCCTTCCCCCTCCTGGATCGCATCGAGCTGTTCGAGCACTTCCGCAAACAGCTCGACATAAAACCGGTCGACTTGACCCAGCATCTTCTTCACGCGGTCTTGGCCTTGGGCATGCGTGAGTCCATGATGTGATTTGGTGAAATTCAATTCATGGAAGAGTTGCGGCGTACCCCACCTTTCGGGTGCGAGCATGAACGTGGCAACATGCGTGAGGTCGCCCTGAAATGCCAGCACCAGCATTTTGCCCATCAGTCGTATGTACTCGCCACGCGTCATGGGCGCGTCATCCGGTTCTTGGATGTCGGCCTTCTCGTGGTTTTTGTAGTAGCTGTTGAGCTTCTCAATTTGCCTTTCGATTTCTCTCACGGAAGTGAAGTATTCGTCCAGCTTGTCTTTGTCGTGACGATTGAGATTTTTCTGGAAGTTGGAGGCATCCTGCAAAATCAGGTCCGTAATCTCTTTGTCCGACTTGCTGGTCTTGAAAAGAATCTGATAGACGTGACGCGGATCTTTGATCGACGTCGCCACATGCTCTGGCCCATGCCAGGAGATGTTGTCTAGGTAGATCGATTCTTTGAGGTCTTTAAACGTATTGCAGTTCAGCTCCAGGGATCGAATCGGCGTTCGATGGCTGACTTGATCTGCAATCAGGTGATCGAGGGTCCTGTCCATGGGGTAAACAGATTTGAGCGGGCCATGAGGGTCGGCTGAAGACAGGTAGCACGAGCTGCATTGATTGTGAACATCAACGCCTCTGACATTGACTCGGGACAACCCCGTGATCAGCGTGACCTTGTCGCCTACTTTTTTCAGCGGGCTCAACGTTGGCATCGACAAGAAGTGCTGACTGTCCTTCTTGGGGAAAAAGTGATCTCTCACAAAACCCATCGGCGAATAGAAAGACGCGAAACGCAAAGACGGCTCCTTCACCTTCTTGGTTGCCCCCGCTGCTGCAACCGTCTCCAGCCAGGGAAGAGCCATCATGCTGCCACCCGCCCCATACAGAAATTTGCGCCTGTTGAAATGATTGTTGTCGAGATGTTTCATTTTTCATTCCTCCGTGTGAATATTGGGTGAATCACAATGTTCTTGAGGACATCTCTCATTTTGTAATCATCTTTTTTGCTCTCTTTTGCGATTTCATGGACCGCAATTCGATCCGCCAAGGTCAGTTCGCGACCCAAACCATAGGACAGCAGATGCTTGATGAGCGCTTTGGCAAACACATCCTTTTCTGCCAGCACGGCGTCCTTGAACCCCACGACATCCTTGAAGTCATGCTTGCCAAACAGCTTTCCACTGGCATCCACCTTCAAGCCGGTTCGATAAGTATCTCGCCAACGCCCCAGCAGATCATAATTTTCGAAGGCAAATCCCAAG
Source organism: uncultured Pirellulaceae bacterium (assembly GCA_964567745.1). GTDB lineage: Bacteria > Planctomycetota > Planctomycetia > Pirellulales > Pirellulaceae > CAZMNY01. The sequence continues at coordinate 1,940 of CAZMNY010000012.1, forward strand.
GAGTCAATTTTCTTGTGGCAACCGGCACACTGGGCATTACTGCTGTGCTGTTTTAGCTTTTGTCTGACCGTCAAACCTTCGTCTTGAAGTGTTTTGTCGTCCGCCTTTAAGTCAGGCACGTTGTCCGGCGGAGGCTCCGGAGGATCGTTAAAGATGACCGAAGAGACCCAAGACCCGCGCGTAATCGGCAATGAGCGAAACGGCCCCGAGGTCATCACCATCACGGCCCCTGTGGTGATCACGCCACCGTATCTTCGGTCCGTTAGCGGCGTCCGCGTGAAATCGATGTGGCGCAGGTTCACGTTGATTGGATAGGTGGCGGCTCTGCCCTGATACCATTCCTTTAACAAGTGACTGCGGTACGTAAAGTCGGAATCGACCAGTTCCAAGATGGGCCTGTTCTCGACGAAAACAGTTTCAAAATTAAGCAGCGGCTCCAGCATCATATGCATGCCGCGCTTGTATGATATTTTGTCGTCGCCACCGAAGTAGTAATCTCGATGGGTCTTGAAATCAGGGGAGGCAGAAACCAGATTGTTAAGCTTTAACCACTGGGGCGCAAAACTGTCGCAGAAGTTTTTCACGCGACGATGGTTGAGCATGCGATCCACCTGCCCTTCCAACACACCAGTGTCTTGCAGATTTCCCTCGCCAGCCAAGGCCAGCAATTCATCGTCGGGGATCGAACTCCAGAAAAAAAACGATAAACGCATGGCCAGATCAAAGGAGGCATGAGTCGGCAAGGCCCTGTCTGTTTCGTTGTGAACAAAAATGAATCGCGGTGAAGCCAAGGCCGCCGATACGACGTCTTTCATGCTTTGGGCAAATCCGCCGTTTTTTTCGTACTGCCGGTCAAAATACTCGGTGTACAGATCCAAGGTCGCCCGATCAGCGGGAGACTTGAAAGCTTTGAGAAGAAACTTTGCAATGCGTTCATGCGCAATTTGTTGGATTGGCTGCTCGAGTTTTAACCTGACATCCACATCCTTTTGCCAGCTGCCAACCAACGTATCCTTGGCGACTTGCTGATCGCCGTCCGCAATACTCTTAATCTGAGTCTTGCTCAATCCGGATCGGTACAAGCGAACGTCGTTGAGATCTCCGTGAAAGGGTTCGCCTCCATACGAGCCGATCTTCATTGGCTGTGTGCTTTGAGTGTTGAGCTTGCCCTCGATCGCTTTGCTACCGATCTGCTTTCCATCCACATAGAGATGCATTTGCTTGCCGTCGAACGTGCCGGCCACGTGATGCCACTTGCCATCGGCAATTGCCGTCGGTTTCACTGTGGCACCGAATTCGACGTAACGGCCGGCGATGCCAGCGCCCATCCAAAGCCCCCAGGTGTCGCCAGTCCTGCCAATGGCTAACAACTGGCGGCGCCATGCATCTTCCCGGCGGGCAATGGTTTGCCACCGGTCGGTTGTTTTGGATGGGCGGATCCACGCGCTGATCGTTACGCCCGTGCTGCGCGTTGCAACGGACCGATCTGTTGTAATGGAGCCGAATCCGGTCGCCTGTTGCTGCTTGGTTGGATCTTGAAAAAGATCGTTCCAGCTGCGACAGTTCTCGTCGAAATTTTCTGCATGGACAACCGACCGGCTGAGCTCCAAGAAGGATTTCATCAGCACGGGAGACAAACTCAGATGATCGCCACGATTGTTGAACCCATTTTCTGCCGGAGGATCTTTTGGGAAGGCCATCACACCCAGCAAACGATTCTCCAACATTTGCTGCAAGCCCATAATCCGATTCCCGGCTCTTACGACGTCGGGCATCTTGCCTGTTTCGGGCCGGAAGTAATTATTGTGGTCTCGAATGATGCGATCACTGATGGAATAAACCCAACAGTCAAGATCAAACAGGTCCCGTACCGCGTTTCCATATTCAAAGCGGTTCATCCGTCTCATTCGGAAGGGAATCAGCCTTTGGTTGACTAATGACCGATTCAACGACTTATTCAAATGCATGAGCAAGGACTGCCGCTGAGTTTCTGAAGGCTGCTTCTCAGCTTCTGGAGGCATTTCATTCTTGTCCAAAACCTCGATCATTTTTTCGATCAATTGCGGACTCTTCTCCAGATCTTTCCATGACGAGAACTCGGTCAGTTTGACCTGGCCTTCGGTCTCTTTTCGCCCATGACAATCGTAGCAATAGGTTTGAAGCATGGGCTGAACGCGTTTACTGAAGTCGTCCACGCTTTTAGAAGGCTCTGCACCCTGCGTGATTGACGAGAGAAGCAAAGCCGCTATTAGGGCATTCGCAATAGGACGTGTCATGCAACACCTCATCAGTGTTTGATGTCAAAACAGAGGCAACGGATTGCCACTGCAAATCTGAAACGGCCTTCCCAGTTGGTCATGTTGTTCGGTGCGTGGGTTGATTCCCAAGGCCGTATAAACGGTCGCATGAAAATCGGCCGGCGTGCATGGATCCAAGGCTGGTTTGGCGCCGTCTGTGTCACTGCTGCCATAAACCTGGCCGCCTCGTATCCCTCCACCAGCCAAGATCTGCGAATAGACCGCGGGAAAGTGATCGCGACCGCCATTCTTGTTGATCTTGGGCGTGCGGCCGAAGTCGGTTAAGACCACGACAAGCGTTTCTTCCAACAGTCCGCGTTGCTCGAGGTCGGTTAGCAGCGTGGATATCGAGCGATCGAACACCGGCAACAGGCGTTTTTTCATTTTGGAGAAGTGGTCGCGATGCGTGTCCCAGTTATCCCCGTTGCCGCCCGCCAAATCGCCGGCTCCGGCGTTGACTTGCACCACGGGAACGCCGGCTTCGACCAGTCGTCGGGCCAGCAGCATGCTTTGTCCGCCGATGTGATCGCCGTACATCTCGCGGATTCTGGGGTCTTCGCGATCCAGGTCGTAGGCATCTTTGACCGGCGAGCTGAGCAGCACGTCTGCCGCCATCTTGCGGAAACGGTCGAATCGGTCGTAGTCGGCTTGCGAGCCGATCGTTCGTTCGAGTTGCTGGCGCAATGTATTCCGTGTGATGATTCGCTCGCGGCGCAAGTTGAGCTTTAGATCCATCTCGTGATCCGTGTAGCGCGAAACGCCGCCGTATGGCTTGCCCGCCGGCGTCTTCATCATGATTGGATCGTATTCCGAGCCGAGCCAACCCCCAAACTGTCCCTGGATCAATGCATTGTTATCGTAGTTTAAGTACGGCATACAAATTGCGTGCGGCGTCCCTTCGTCAGCTTTGCAAAACTTGGAAATCATTGCCGCCAGCGATGGCCAATTGCTGCGATCCTTGGCCTTTCCAGCCGGTTTCGCCTGTCCAGTAATGCTCGTGTAAAGGGCTCCGCCGTGCCCGCCGACAGCGTGATGAAGCGAGCGAACGACGGCTAGCTTCTCGGAGTGCTTTGCCATCAAGGGGATATGTTCGCAGAATTGAATTCCTGGCGTCGCGGTGGAAGTCGCAGAGAACTCGCCCCGCAAGTCCGAAAGCGCATGCGGCTTGGGGTCCCACGACTCCTGGTGAGCGATGCCGCCCCACAGATAGATGACAATGCACGACTTTGCGCTCGGCGCGATGGCAGCTTGAGCGCGTGCCTGCAAAAACGTCGGGATTGTCAGTCCGGCGAGTCCGACGCTCGAACGAAGAACATCGCGTCGTGAGTAATGAAGATAGATCATCATGCTCCTATGATTTGGCGGATTGACTCGGCCCCTTCGACAGCGAGCAGACTTTGATCGAGTCTGGTGCTGTCTCTCACGACATTCTGAACTTTTCGGCGCGAGTTCTCAACACCACGGCTTCAACCGGTGCTTTGACCTCCATGCGGGTAACGAAGTCGGTAAGGCTGACGGCGAGATTCAAGCTCGCGAGCGCCTCGGCGGAATGCTTCGTTACTATCATCGCGTGGCGAGCGCGACCGGTGAGCGCCGAAAGCAGAATTGCCCAAAAAGTGACGGGACTGGCGTGACTCGCGCGCCGGATCGGCCGAAATCCAAGAATGGAATGGCTACGAAAACCGAGATTTCAAAGAGTAAACACGTCGTTTCAGTTTTTTGGCCCTACGGGGAATCGCCTGTTGGTGGAAATCGAGAGTCCACCGCCAGAAAGGCTCGTTCTTTTTTGCTGTAAAATTCGGAAATCGCAAACAGTTCATCTTGTTCTTCCAAAGTGCCTCGTTTCGCTGACGCTGTCCAGCGAGTTACAATGATGAACACCGATTCTCAGCGAATACTTTCCATCGAAAACTCAGATTCGAACCCGATGAGAGACACAATGACACCAAGGCAACCCATACTTGCAGCGGCCATTTTTAGCCTTTTGTGCACGCAAGCGATCGCCGCGGATCGCGTGGTGTATGAAGGAGAGTCCGGTCTGGGGAAAGGTAAACACATTGTGTTTATCGCTTCGGACCACGAATACCGCGGCGAAGAAACCTGTCCAGCGATCGCCCGCATTCTGGCAAAGCGATATGGATTCAAGTGCACTGTTCTATTCGGCCAAACCGACGACGGGTTGATCAAGCCGGGCTCAAGTCGGATCCCTGGGATCGACGTCCTTGACGATGCGGACATGCTGTTTCTCTTCCTTCGCTTCGTTCATCCAGAGGATGCCTGGATGGCGAAACTCGAAGCATATCTGAAACGCGGCGGTCCGGTGCTTGGGCTGCGAACTACGACTCACGCCTTTAACGGCTTGAAGGGCAAGTACGCGTACCACAACTTTAATAACCGTGATGCGAGTTTTGTCGGCGGCTTCGGACGGCAAGTTCTCGGCGAAACGTGGAACCCAAGCCTCGGCGCTGGGCACTATGGGAGAAACCACAAATTCGCCACGGCGATGCATCCTGTGCCAAAACAGAAGGACCATCCAATCATGCAAGGCGTCAAGGATATGCACGCCATGGCCGGCGCATATTCGGCCAGACCGATGCCAAACTCGACGATCCTGGCTACCAACCGCGTCCTCGAATCGATGAAAATCGGCGCCAAGGCACTGCCGGACAAAGCGCCTCAACCGGCCGCTTGGGTCCGCACTTATCGTTTCAAGGGTGGCAAGGAAGGTCGAGTATTCTGTTCGACGCAAGGTGCCTCCGAAGACATCCTAAGCGAAGGCGTTCGCCGCATGATCGTCAACGCAACACTCTGGTGTATGGGCTTCGAGAAATACATTACAGCGGATGCCGATGTGTCGTTCGTCGGGTCGTACAACCCTACGACCTACAATTTCAAGCCATCCATCACGGACGCCAGGCCCGGCGACATCGAAGGCTGGGATACGCCCATCTTGAAGCCGAAGAAGTAGTACTATGCGAAGGCCGAAGATCGTTGGATTCAAGTCGAAGTCTCAGCTGGTCCGCCGCGAGCCGGAGTTGGCACAGCCCACGCGCGAGTCGCGCCATCCCGACCGGTACTGATGACGTCGCGTCCGTCCGATGGAAAGGCAACGCCACTGATGGGGCTATTGGGAAGCCGCCGAAGACAGCAGATCGCGCGTGTCGGACCGGCTTGGTCATTTGATAGGGAGTGATATTGGAAGATGGCTCGGAACCCGTCAGAATAGTGCGCGACTAGGAACTCAAGGAGTGAGTATCATGCTCTCAATCGCCGACGACCGATTGGCTCATTGTTGCGCCGGCTATACCCGCCGCGACTTCCTACGGATCGGCGCGCTGGGCGTTGGCGGATTGACCCTGGCCGATCTGTTGCGGGCGCGGACCGAAGCTTCGTCGCCGCTGGGCCGATCGGTCCGCGACAAGTCGGTTGTATTTCTGTTTCTCAACGGCGGCCCTTCGCACATCGAATCATTCGATCCAAAGATGACCGCGCCGGCGGAAATTCGTGCGATCTTCGGTGAGATCCAAACGAAACATCCGGGCGTTACATTCGGGGCGCACTTCCCGCAAATGGCTGCGCGATCGGATCAGTTGTCCGTGGTTCGGTCGTACGGCTCGGGCAACGGCGGTCATTCCTATCAGCAAGTGGCTAGCGGCAACAATCCGACCAAGGCCACAATGGGGGCGTTGTACTCGCGCGTCGTCGGTACGAATCATCCTCGCAACGGCATTCCAACAAACGTGCTGCTGCTTCCCGAGGCGATCAATCCGGAACTCAAGCTGCAAAACAACTTCGAAACCGGCGCCCTGCCGACGCTCACACACCCCGGCGATTTGGGTGAAAGCTATTCGGCGTTCAATCCCCAGGGCGGCAGCCAACTGACCAAGAACATGGAGCTAAAGCTGCCTCGCGAGCGGTTTGGTGATCGGCGAAATCTACTGGCGAGTCTTGACCGGCTCAAGCGCGAGGCCGACGCCGGTGGGCTGAGAGGCGTTGACCGCTACCAACAGCAGGCGTTCGAAATCATCACCGGCGGCGTGGCGGATGCATTTGATCTATCGAAAGAAAATCCGCGCACAATCGCACGCTACGACACGACCCATCTGTTTGATCAGAAAGTGGTCAGCCGCTGGCATGATATGAAGCGAGCGTCGAACCTGTTGGGCAAGCAAATGCTGCTTGCGCGGCGGTTGTGCGAAGCCGGTTGCGGATTCGTGACGGTCAGCGATTGCGGCTGGGACCATCACAGCAATAACAACAGTCCCAAAGGGCTCGGCGGCTTTGCCTGGCTCGGCTCGCAAGTTGACCATGCAGTGTCGGCGTTCATCGACGATGTGCGGGACCGCGGCTTGGAAGAGAAGATTCTGCTGGTCGTGACCGGAGAAATGGGCCGCACGCCTCGAATCAACAACAACGGCGGTCGCGACCACTATGGAGAACTTACGCCGTTAGTTTTCTCTGGCGGCGGCTTGGATATGGGGCAGGTCATCGGCCGATCCGACAACCAAGCCTCACTCGCCGCGACGACTCCTTATCGACCAACTCACATGTTGTCCACGATCATGCACGTGTTATTCGACGTGGGTGAATTGCGCATCTCACGCGGCGTCCCAAGCGGAGTGCAGAAAGTGATTACTGGCGGGGCACCGATTCCGGAGTTGGTCTCGTAGGACGCGTAGTATCCAAGAACTCGTCCAACGGCGAGTACGAGGCACTACCGTTTGCGTTGGAGCATACCTACAAACCGCTCACGAAGCAGCAACTCCGACAGTGGCTTCGCCAAGCGAAGATGGGTGGCATCAATGTTCGCGACATCGCGCGGGATTTGGCGATGGCGATATAACGTCGAATCGGCAGTATGTGTTCGCCCAACCTATTGCCGTGGTCGATTGGTTACTTCTTCGCGTTTCTTACCTCGAAACTTCTCATACTCCTCGTCGGAGAACTCGAATATTCCAAGGTGTTTCCGCTGAATCTCCGTAAGTATCTTTTCACGAAACTCATCGGTAACGAGTTGGCGAGCGATAGCGTTTGAAATGCCCCCGAGTTTGCCCACGTCCTGCCGGATCAACCGAGATATTCGCAAGAGTCGTGTTTTGAGATTTTCGGTTAGGCGGCGTCCTGCTGTTCTCCGTTGACGAATTTCTTTCCTTCCAAGAGCGAGATGATTCGCTCGTGCCCGTTAAGCCGCCGCCATCTCTTCTCGGCGGACTTGGCCAACTTGAACATCATCGTGAGGCTGGCTCGCCTGGTTCCGCATCCCTTCGTGCGCCGGTGGCGGAGACGAATCGTGGCGAAGGTTGACTCGATCGGGTCGGTCGTTCGCAAGTGCTTCCAATGTTCCGCTGGGAAGCCATAGAAGGTGAGAAGGACATCGCGATCCTGCTTGAGACATTCGCACGCCTTTGGATACTTGGCTCCGTATTTTTCAATGAAGGTATCGAACGCTTTGTAAGCGTCTTCGCGCGTCTCGGCCATCCAAATCTGATGAATGTCTGATTTCGCTTTCGCACTCTCGGCGCGGTGTACTACATGGAACGATTCTTCCGATGGCTGAAATCCGAGTGCGTTGAGCGGATGATTTTCTTTGGTGAGCGGTGGCTGCGCACTGCGGTGCGTGATTCATGGCGCACTATCATGGTGAGCGTAGCCACCAGGGACTAGGAAACCAACTCATCCAGATTGATGAGAACGTTGGTCGCTACGACGGTGAGCTTAAGTGCCGCGAGCGTCTTGGTGGCATGCTTCGCTACTATCATCGCCAAGCGGCTTAGTTAGATGCCGTGAATCAGCTAACTCTTCTGCAGTCGACGTACCTGCCGACCGTGAAAATAATGGCGTTGCCGTCACAGTAATTCGCGCGAACCGAAATCTCAGCTCAATTCAGCGTGTTCGGAGCCGTCAACAACCAAGTTTCCAAAGAGCGAAAACGTCGTTTCAGTTTTTTGGCCCTGCGGGATCAACCGCGAACAGCAGGCTTGTGAATGGCATCCAAATAGTGGCGATCAAAAGCCGCAAGGACACTCTCCAGATTGGAATAGGGACCCGGGCGGTAGGCGCTCGATTGCACTCCCAACTGAGTCAACTCACAAACGGCCCAGTCCTGCCGGTTCGTAACGTCCCAGAATTCGACCGCAGTCGTCGAGTCGAATCCACTCTGACTGATAATATCGGGAGGAAATAACCAATCACAAACAATCCGAGTGACGTTAGAACACCGCCTCTCAATCCGATGCGTAAGCACATAGTCAGGGTGCGGACTGACGAAGAGCGTAGGAAAGAGCGTGTAAAAATAGACTCTTCTCTGGTCTGCCTTGGAAAGCCTCGAAAAGAGTTCGCCGCAAAACGTCCCGTTCGTCGAGATTGTCTCGTAAGCGTCAGAGAGAATCATGGGCCCGCCCAGGAAGGCCCCTGCCATGAAATCATTCGAAGCTGACTGCACCGACGTCACAGGGTTGAGTTGCGGATGAACGTGCGCGCAATGATTGCACTCGCTATAATTCTGAAAGACGATTTTCCAATTCGCAAGTACGTCGTAGGAAACGCGATGAGCCGAGACGAGATCTTCGAGACCCCAATCGTCGAAGCGCGAGAGTATCGATGTGAACTTGGACTCGAAAGACGCGCAACCGCGGTCCAGGTTGATTAGCACGAAGCCTTGCCAGGTAACTGTGGGAACCGCCTTGAGTGCGTATTCTGTGCTGTCAAAGCCTTCAAGCGATCTCATATTCGGTGCGTTGGTCAGGTTCCCCTTTAGGTCATAGGACCAGGCGTGGTAGGGGCACTGAATTCTGGATTTGAAGTGACCACATGCTTCCTCGCACATCCGCGTGCCCCGATGACAACACACGTTGAAAAAGCCTTGCACACGGCCCTCTTCGTCACGGACTAGAATGAAGCTCTCACCATCCAACTCATGAAGAAAGTAGTCTCCTGCATTCGCGATGTCGGACGCTCGGCCGACACAAATCCATTCCTTGCGGAAAATGGCTCGCGTCTCATGCTCGTAGACTTCGGGCGATGAGAAGTAGTGGCCGGGCAGAGTCTTGGCACCCATCGATGATCTTTGATTAGCCATAGTTTCAAACCGTAGCGCTTTCGTCGCCACCGGAATTGTTTGCCTAACATGGGGCCTTAAGAAGGCAGTCTTCGGCTTCGGCAAACAGGCAATCGATGTGCGAGGTCGTTAACGGGGCGACACATATCGAATATCGACGCGACTGCCTTATCGTTTGGCGTCGACTTACCTGAACACGACCTCCCTATCTTATCGTGCACTGATGAGGGTTCACCATCCATCGGTTCCGTAGACCGATAGCCAATTCGCGTAAAGCCGGACGCGGGTAAGGGCTTACGTCGCGAGCGAAATGCGTGGGTGATCGTATAGGTGAGCGCGTATTCCCCGCGAATTGCAGCTATCTGCTGCAATTCGCAATCAAACCCACTTCGACGCGAATTTTCTGTGGCCTGAAACGGTTGCCCCATGAGACTTTAGAGACCCGGCTTGTCGGCCATTTTTGCAGCCTGAGATTTGGGACACAGTGGAGTACAACGAATGTGCAACGCCTTTCCAATTTAGAAGATACGACGACAGCACGATGAATGGGATTTTCCACCCATTGCTCGCACTGATCGCCTCGGTCACTGATAGACAGTTGGCTCGCTATGTCGAGTTTCTCAAGGAAGAAAACGAAATCCTACGGACTCGCATTCCGAGCCAAGCTCACACGAAGCCAGCCGAACGCGAACGACTGCTCAAGCTCGGAAAGCCGCTCGGACGCGCGATTGATGAACTGATTACGATCGTCACCCCTGGCACGTTTTACCGGTGGGTGCGAGATGAAAAGAACGGTAAGCCGAAAACCAAGAATCGCAAGGGCGTGCAGCGAAAGCCGAAAGAGATTCGAGAGTTAGTAATCAAGGTAGCCAAGACGACGGGCTTCGGCTTGACGCGGATCTTCGGTGAACTTCGCAAACTGGGTATCAAGAAGATCAGCCGCCAGACTATCCGCAACATTCTCAAGGAAGAGAAGATCGAGCCCGGGCCGGATCGCTCCTCGGACAATTGGGACAATTTCATCAAACGCCACGGCGCCACGCTATGGGCCGCAGATTTCTTTTCGGTGCGCAGCGTCACGAAGAAGGGTGTTCGTGACTTGCATGTTCTGGTGTTCATTTGCATGCAGACTCGAGAAGTTATTGCCTCAACCTCAACAGAGCATCCGAACTCGGCTTGGGTCGCGGACCAATCCGAAAGATCTGAGCGAGACGGCCGGACGCGACGAGACGCCGACCATCCTGATTCACGATCGAGATGCGAAGTTCTGCAAGCAGTTTGTCGACACACTCGCATCGCAGGGTGTCCGAGCCAACGCGTTACCTAAGGCTTCGCCAAACCTCAATGGGCGCTGCGAGCGCGACATTCTGACAATCAAGTCCGAGTGCCTTTCGAAGTTCATCATTTTTGGCAAGCAGCACCTTGACCATCTGCTCTCCGACATTATCGAGTACTACAACACGATTCGCTCGCATATGGAACGTGATTCTCTGCCGCCAATTCGCGATGTGCCCGATGAACTTGAAACGATCAAGCTCGATCAAGTCGAAGTCAAAGAGCACCGCGGCGGGCTAATCTCGTCGTGCCATCGCAAAGCCGCTTGACGAGTGAGTTGCCTTTCCTCAAGGCTGCGGTGAGCGTACGCGCACTCGTGAAATTGCGACGCAAATGACGGCGTTGTCATCCCGTTCTCTATGGTTGACTCACGTTTTGCGTTCGATACGTTGACGAGCATTCGATAAGGAACAGTACAGCACATTCGTTGAACAGGACGGGAACACTCATGTTCCAGGGGGACCATGGCCCCGTTGCTTTTCGAAATATCACCGTGCATGTCATGCAACGCCGTTAGATGCAGTGTTTTTTTCACTTCAACGGCGATGATCGTGACGGGCTCTCATCAGGTATCCTGCTCGACTGAGTGGGGCCCGTTGTTTCTGGATCCATTCAGGTCGGCGACACTAGAGCCCCTCTCGACGAGTCCAGTATTCTTCTACGGGTGACGCTGTTACACCTGGTTCACGCTGAATTCCAGTGATTTCATTTGCCTGAATGGATCCCCCTCTGCCACCTCTCGAACTCTTGCTGATGACAAAGTCGTAATGGACGACCGATGTGTTTCCACTGGAAAACGCATTTGTGAATTCAATCTCGCCGATACCATCGTCTCCTACTGTGTATGTCCCGTTCGAGACGACATAAATCAACTTTCGCCCACCGTCGTCGGCGGCGGCATTGATCGACACAAACCGTTCGACGCCCCCTCGTCCATTGAAGGTTGTGACGCCGACCGAACGGGAGAGATAGCCACCAGCGCGTCCCGACGATGCATAGGAACCGCTAAGTGATCGTTCGGAAAATCCGCTGTTGTATCGATCCTTTGCATCAACAGAGTTGGAACTGCCGGGAAGCGCGACCGAAAGGATCGCCCCAGCGATGCCAGTTATCAAACAAAAGATCATGGGCCAAGTAAAACGCTTCATAGGTGGATCCCCACTTGTTAAGAATGCTTGATATTTTCCCGAATGGGCTCCAGAGAGGTCCCCCAGTGCTTTCCAAAAGAAAGCAGGAACATCCTGAATGGCTGGGCGATTGTAATCTGTGAACCAGGCGAAACTGCATCGGATCGAATATTCAATGTTGTTTTCCTATCACCCAACACGCGAAAGCAGCCGCTTTAATCATACCGCGTAACTGGCATGGCCCCGTTCTCTCTCTGAAAATTCGATTCTAGTTGAACAACCAGTCCCACGTCTTTGGTGTCGCACAGGTTTTGGTCCAACCTGTGTGTCCGATACCTTTGCATTGATTGCATCTGGTCTTAGTGTCTGTTTTTCTGATGCCATCCATGTTCCGACTTTGCTTTGCTGGAACAAGCTTGTCACCCTCGCCATCAGAAACCAACGTGGAAACATGATTCATTTCCCCTGCGTCATGGGAAACTCAACCGCAAGCCACGGGAATCACTGCGGCGGACAATCATCGTGTCCCTGACTTATTGCCTCAGTAAAACCAAGTTCGAACACCACACTTGACTGGCCGTACGCCTTCGGTTCCGTAGTAGGCTGAAAACCGAAGGTGGGAACGTGCCGAAAAGGTCGTCTACAGCCGTGTTTAGGAAGTAAGTCACTGCGTTTGCAGACCATTGCAGGATATCGCATTTTCATGCGGTTTCAAGTGGAATTTGCAGGCCAAAGTGGTAGAGGTGGTAGTCGAACGCATGACCTGAATGCACTCTGCTGGAACGCATCTAAGGGCACTCGCTTGTCTCCTGATTTGCTGGCCGCTGCTGCCAGAAACGAGCCGTCAGGTCATTCTGACACTGGTGCGATCGGTGAACGTGCCGCATCAGGGCCAAGCCACCCCTGTTCTGTAAATTTGGTTTTTGGGGTGAGCCTTTGAGTTTTTCTTGCGTCGTCGGATGAGGAAATAAATGGAAGCGGCTGCGCCGCGGTTTTCTTTTGCGTTCACGCAGATCAGAGGGCGCTCATTGGCACCCCTCTGAACTCCCAGCCTAGTGCTGTGTTACAGCTTGGAATTGGGATCGACAATTCATTTGGTCAACGCCCGCCACGCGAATCGGGTGCGCCACCCTAAAACTAAGGCGTAACGCAGCACTAGCCTCTTTTCCGTGCCGGCTTGAGGGCGTTTTCTGGCTTGAGGTAGACCTTGCCAGTTTCCCATTCTTCGCTGAATTCGATGAGCACGGCGCTGACGAGTCGGAGCAACGATTCTTCGTTGGGGAAGAGCGTTGCGACGCGAGTGCGTCGCTTGATTTCTTCGTTCAGGCGTTCGATCATGTTGCTTGTTCGCAGGCGGCGGCGTTGGGAGTGTGGCAGCTGAATGACGGCCAAGCCTTCTGGTACGTCCGTTTCAATCGACTGCGAGAGCTTGGGCGCGGTCTCGGCATACTTCTTCGCAGTAAGCTTCACGAGGCGTTCCGCCTCATGAACATCGGCGGCATCGAATATAGTGCGTAGGTCCCTGGCGATTTCTTTTCGCATCGATACTTTTGACGCATGGTGTCCGGCATTCTGCTGAAGATGGAACTGACATCTCTGCCAGAGCACACCGGGGAAGCAAGCCTTGCGAGCTTGCTTCAGTCCAGCGTGATCGTCGATGACGATGAGCTCGATGCCGTGCAGTCCTCGTTCGCAGAGACTGTTCATAAACTCGCGCCAATGCACCTCGGCTTCGGACAATGACACGCTCACGCCCAGAACGGTACGATTACCGCTGGGAAGCACGCCAACGGCGATCAGCACCGCGCGATCGCGCACAGTTCCGCCATGTCGAACTTTTTCGTAGCGTGCATCGAAGAGAACGTACGGCGTGCGGCCCAAGTCTCTCGAGCGCCAAGCTTGCAGTTCTTCGTCGAGCTGCTGCGCCGCTCGACTCACCTGGCTGCTGCTGACATCCAGGCCCCACAGCTCTTTCGTGACCTTAACCACTTTACGGGTCGATACGCCCGTGAAATACCTCTCGGCGACGGCCAGCTTGAGAGCTCGTTCGCTGCGCTCACCTCGCTCTAAAGCTGACGGGTAGAACTCCACACTGCGAGTCTGCGGCACTTGAAGCGACAACTTGCAAGGCCGACTGTTGAGCGATTTCGGCTTGAAGCCGTTCGCGTATCCGCGCCGTGCGGGAGTGCGTTCGTAGGGCTCGGCGTTCAACGCCTCGGCCCGTTCGATCTTCATCGCCTCGTTCACCAGAATTGCGATTGCATCCATTACACGACTTACGTCTCCCAATACACCGCTGACAGGCGATCCACAACCTTTTTTCTCTCAATCGCTGTAACAAGTCCGCAGGATTCACGCTGAGCAGTGTAGTCAGATTTCCCACGCACCCGCAGCAAGGAGACAGAACGATGCGTTCACGAAACTTAATTCACTCAATCCTGGTCGTCACAACACTTGCCGGCATGCTACTTGCTCCCAACCTGGCAACCGCGGCCAAACACAGTTCCAAGAGCCGATCGAGCTCTTCCTCGCGGAAAACTGCTTCCTCGCAACGCAGCTCACACTCAAATTACAATCGCAGTTACAAGTCGCAACGAACAAGTTCTTCTCAGACGAGGTCGAAGTCGCCTCAGTCGCAAGCCAGTTCGCGACAACAACGAATCCGCAACGTGAACCAGTCGAGCCGCGTCAACACGCAGCAGCGATTGCAGCCGTCTAACGGCCGCGGCAACTCCAGCCGGCCTAGCTCTTTCCCGAGCCAAACTTCATCACGAAACACGGGACGCAATCCGCAGACCGGGAACAATAACAAGTTTCGCTTCCCGTCTGCCCGAAAAGTGGCGCCGAAGTCTTCGTCGCAAAAGCGACCTGCCGTGATTCTTCCCGGTAAGTCGAACAAGATTTCGCACCCGCAGCCGTCCCGTGGTCGTAACACGAGTGGCAACAAATCGACCGTGCGACCAACTCGCCCCGGCAGCTTCAAGGTGATCAATCCTGGAAAACAGTTGCCAAAGAAATCCACTCTTAAGCCTCGAGCCGAGCTCCCAGCCCGTTCGGTGCCTACACTTCGCCGCGGTGGCAAGCCGTTGGCTCCTGGATTGAAGCTGGTTGATCGTGCTCCCAAGTCGAACGACGAAACCGGTTCACCAACACAGCCTGACTTGAATCCCGAAGGATCGTCCGGCAACATGACGGCTCAGTACATTCTTCCCCTTCCCACCCCGGAAGAGGTCGCCGACTTCGTCGTCGAAAAGAGTAAGGACACGGGTGAAGCGGCTTCCGGTGTGGGTGAAGCCATTGGCGATGCTGTCAGCGATGCCGGGGACCAAGTCGGAGGTGCCGTCGAACAGGGTGCCGACGCCGTGGCCGGCGTGACGGAGGCGGCTGGCGACGCAATTGGCGGTCCTGGTAGCGAACTGGCTGGTCACGGGGCTGACGTAATCCGCGACGCTGGCGACCTTGGTCGAGACGTCGTTGGCGAAGCAGGTGACATCGCCGGCGACACCGCCAGGATTGGCGGCGATCTAGTGGGTCGAGGCACCGAAGAACTCGGCAAGCGAGTTGGCGACGCCGTTCGAGAAGTTCCCGAATCAGTTGAAGAAGCTCGAGAGGACGCCAACGAAGCGATCGATCAGTTCCAGGAAGACTACCTCGACCACGACCCTAATCCTGGCAACGACGCTCCGCCGGTCGATCAGACCGAAGAGCCGCCAGTTCAAGACGAACCCCCAATGCCTGGACAAGATGACGACGACGAGAACTACGAAGAAGACGACAACCAGGACGACAACCAGGACGACAACCAGGACGACAACCAGGACGACAACCAGGACGAAGAGTACGAGCACGACCATGGCCACCTGCCTCCGATCGTGATTGGCTTCCCGTTCCCACGCCCTCGTCCTTCAGTGGTCGTCCAAGAAACCGTCTACGTCCCTGTCAATGAAGCGGTTGCTCCGGTCGCCGAACAGTTGCCGCAAGTCCCCGTGGGTGCAACGTTAGAGTTGGCCGGTCAAGCGTTGGGCAAAGAGACGGGTAAAGTCCTTGTCGCCATCGGCCCGTTGACATTGCCCGCCACCGTGAAGCAGTGGAACGAGACGGTTGTCGTGACCCTTCCGAGCTTCGGTTTGGTCAAACCAACCGTTGCTGAAATCTTGATCGTTCGATCCAACGGCGAATTGGACACAGCCATTGCTGTTGAGTTGGTCCCTGCCGCGCCCAATGCCCTGCAAGAGGAGGTCAACGCCATACAAGAGTAAGAGAATCTACGATCGAAAAGCCATTGAAGGGTGGAGAGATCAACATGATCTCTCCACCTTTTTTTGATGATTCAGAGAGCCCGCATGCCATTGAACTGCGTCATGCAAACAGGTCGTGGTGAATTGGCCCAGCGACCTTCGTGGTCAACCAAGTGACAGTGAGGTCGGGGCCCTACACGGGCGCGAAGCCAAAGAAGATACCGTAAGCAGCGGGCATGATCTTTGACAATTTGGAAGGCAACGACGGATGGCTACGCGACAAGCACACGCCAGTGGGCCGGGCCAAGAAATGGTGCCCACTATAGTGCCGAGGGATCCCGCAAATGGTGCCCATATTGGCGCCGTACGGCTCTCATCGGAAACGTATCAGTCTGCATCACTTTGCACTGAAGATGGCGGCACGCGCAACAAGAACGGCGATCCGATGATCGCTGCAAGTTCAAACGTCGTTGAGCGTTGTTGTCCGGAAGCTGCTCGCCCAACAGCACTTACGATCGACCGCGAGGTCGATCCATTAATAGTACACCCGACAGGGTTCGAACCTGTAACCTTCGGCTTCGGAGACCGATGCCATTTCGCCCAGAGTTCACGTAAACAAAACGTCTGTCGCGGCTGGTCTTGCCCTGCCATTAATCGTCCGGACGTTTTGTCAATTCGACGACCCTGCGCAGGATCCAGGGCATGAGGCCAAGGGCGGCGAAGGCAATGGCGAGGCGCCAGCTGAAGATTCCAGCGGCGCCGCGTTCGGCTAGGGTCTGCAAATCGGGCACGGAGGATCCGGCCCACACGTACGCGGCCGTGCCGGGAATCATACCGATCTGGCTCACCCACCAAAACGTCCGAGTCTTGATGGATGTCAGCCCCATCACGGCGTTGATGACAAAGAACGGCGCGAGCGGGATTAGGCGCAGAGTAAAAAGGAACATCGCGCCTTCTCTGTCGAGCGCATCGTTAAACTTCACGAGCCGGTCGCCAAACGATCGCTGAACAAAATCGCGAAAGACGAAACGACTCATCAAGAACGCCAGCGTGGCCCCGGTAGTCGACGCGAAACTCACCAACAACATGGCTCGGAGGAATCCGAAATACCAAGCGAAAAGGAGCGACAACACCGTGGCGCCGGGGAGCGATAGGCCGGTGACGACCACGTAGATCAAGAAGGCGATCGCCAAAGTCAAAGCAGGCGATTCATCGCGAAACTCTTGCAACTCGGTCTCGTATCGAACGAGGTTTTCGAGCGTCAAATGTTGCCCATATTGAAAATAGATGGCTGCGGCCACCGCACAGACGACGATCAGCGTGGGAATTCGAGCCAGCCCCTTCGACCCAACCGCCGCTTTCTCCTTCGCTGTCCGTTCGGTTTTGTCGTCGCTCTTCAACTTCGCTCAACCCGACTTGGACACTCTTCTGTTGGAAATCACACAAAGATTTCGCATATTGACGAGCTTCATTCTAACAGAGGGTGCCGAATTCGTTGCCGCTCGTTGATTGAGTCATTTCTGCAGGTTCGCGGACTTGAATGCGTTTCGCTCGCTTGATTTCGGTCGCCGATGTTTGATAAACCGCTAATTCCTCTGAGCGGCGGTACCAGCCTTTGCTCGTCCTGCGTAGAATGCATGGTCGAGTAGATTACGAGTCCCTTTATGGCGGCGACGCAGCTTGTCGAAGAGGGATCGAGGAATAGCGGATGGACGATTCGTCCAAGTCAAAGCGAACGACACCTGACGCGGCGTCAGGCGACACGCCTGCCAGCACCGCCAACATGGGGCAGAATCGAGTGCGGCAGGAGCAATGGGTCGACGAGTATGGCGACTATCTGTTCCGCTACGCGTTTTCTCGACTCAACGAATCCAACGCGGCCGAAGAGGTTGTGCAAGAGACGTTTCTGGCCGGACTCCGCCACCATGCTCAATTTCGAGGCGCAGGGTCCGAGCGAGCATGGTTGCTTGGCATTCTTAAACGCAAGATCATCGATTTGATTCGGGCTCGACAACGCGCCGGAGCCATTGGCGGAGACGACAGCGAACGCGAGGCGAGCGACGCGACCGATCAGCTCTTCGACGCCGAAGGCAATTGGAGCACCACAGCTCAACGTTTTGCCTCGCCGGAGCAGAGGCTCTCGAATCAAGAATTGTGGCAGATCGTCAGAGGATGCCTGAAACATCTGCCGAAGGGACAAGCCGACGTGTTCGTGCTCAGCGTCATGGAGGATATGGACTCCGACGAAATCTGTCAGGAGTTATCCATCTCACCGGCCAACTACTGGGTCCGGTTACATCGAGCTCGCTTGCGACTGGCATCATGTGTGGCCGCAAAATGGGTCGATCCCAAGGAGACGCAGAATGCCTAACGATCGCACCGTTTCAAAACTCGTCAGCAAATCCCTGCACGGCACGCTCTCCGAAGCGGAACAAGACGTGCTGGAAAACAGCTGCCAGGCAGAAAGTCAAACCAAGGCGTTTACGGAACTATCGAAGGCCATTCAAGATTCCGCTTCACATGCGTTGGACGCGTCGACAAACGGCGACCAGCCGGCGCTCTCCACCGAAGCTAAGGAGCGAATGAAGTCGTCGATACGCGAGGCGAGCGAATCGAATCCGTATGGTGCCACCGTCGACATGGACTCGACGCTTGCAGCTCAGCTCAATGGTGACGAAACGTTTCGATTGGCCAAATCTCGATTCAAGCTGTTTCGAAAAATCGGCCAAGGCGGCCTGGGCGCGGTTTGGCTGGCGCGAGACGAGAAGATTCGGCGGACTGTGGCCGTGAAGGAGATGAACACGTCCGCGCTTCAGTCGCCAAAGGCCTGGGCGCGGTTTTTGCGTGAAGCTCAAATCACCGCGCATCTTGAACATCCTAACATTGTCCCGATGTATCTGTTCGGCGAGGACTCGGAAACCGGACAACCTTTTTACGCGATGCGTTTTGTCGGCAAGCGAACGCTTGCGGATGCGATCATTGAATACCACGAAAAACGCGAATCGGGCGAAGCGTCCGAAATGGTCCTTCATCGCCTGCTCGTCGCATTTCAAAATATTTGCCAAGCCATCGCCTACGCCCATTCGAAAGGCGTCATTCACCGCGACCTCAAACCAGAAAACATTGCGCTCGACAACTTCGGTCAGGCGGTGGTGCTCGATTGGGGATTGGCCAAGCTGCTTGACGACAGCGAGATGAACGCCAAGTTCGCGGTCGGCGAGGACTTTGGGGAGACGGACTTTGAGCAAACGGCCGACGGAGAGATTGTCGGGACGCCGCTCTTCATGTCGCCGGAACAGGCGGCGGGCGAGCTCGATAACTTGGATGAGCGGACGGACGTGTACGGTCTCGGCGCCATTCTCTTCGCCATCCTCGCCGGCAATGCGCCTCACGAATTCTCCTGCCGCACCGAGAGCGGAAAACTGAACGTGACGAGTCTGCTCAAGGCCATTGCCAGTAATGAAACGCCGTCGCCGCGCCAGTCCAATCCGAATACGCCGAGGGAACTTGAGCAGATCTGCTCGAAGGCGATGGCCAAGCGAAGGCATTCGCGTTTCGATACGGCTGCCGATTTGGCGGAGCAAGTCGAACTGTGGCTCGCAGGTCAGAGCGACAAGCCGAGGCAGTATGAAGCGGTCCGCATGGAAGGGCGAGAGCTTCGCTCCAACTTGGTTTCCGCAATCTCCGATTTGACCAAGAACGTCCGATTTATGGCCAGCTTGCCGCCAGTCCAGGGACTCATCCAGTCGGCCGAACAAGACCGCCAGGAAAGACTGCTCTGGCGAACTCGGCTGAGCAAGATCTTCGAAGGGCTTTTGCGCACGAACTCGAATTACATCGCCGTCGGCTACTCGCACGTCAATGAGAATTTGGATAAGGCGATTGAGATTGTCCGCGTTGAACGGCACAGCACCGACGCCGCCGTGATTCGCTCGATTCCAATAAGTCGATTGCAGAGCCGGATCGCGTCGGAGTTTGTGGCGTCGGTAATGAGTGAGAAGCCCGAGGAGGTTCGTGTGGCTCACGAGATACCTGAAAACTGCGCCAATTGCACAGGACGCCTGGCCGCAGGCGTGCCGGTGTTTGATGAGCGAACCGAGGAGCCGTTCGGGTTCGTCACGATCGAATGCGATTTGCCGATGCTGATCGAAGATCAAGTGCGACATCGAGTGCGAGCCGCCAAGCAATTGTTCCTGCTCGACGAGAGCAATGATCTGCGATTTCACCACTCGCGATCGGGCATGGATCGCGAAGGCGCCAGAGCCGTGTTTGACGACCTGTCGAGCGGCCGCAAATCTGTGTTCGATTCGCTCGGCTGCGACGGGGAATTCGCCGACGATTTCGAGCACCAAGTTTACGCATCGAAAATCGAGCTGCCAGGCGAGCAGCAATCGCTCACAATCGTTCTGCTTGCTGGGGAGTAAAAAGGGGTGCGCTGAGCGTCAAGACGCTGCCGGGGCGGCTCAAAGCAAGGACTGTTTTGGCCATCGGCGTCGTTCTAAAAGGCGATGCCAGCAGGGTCGATCGTTGCTACAATGGTGGCCTCGGGGATTTGGCCCAAGTCGATTATTTTTCACACCGCAAGCGGCTCTCTTGTCCGCTCGCCACTACGAACTGGAATCTGTTCATGGCGTCCGCCCAGCACTCTGGTTGTTTCTTCCGTTTCTCAACTTCCTCGCAGCTAACTCGCCATGTCTTCCTGGCGGCCCTCGGCGTCGTTTTGGGGTCGTTGCCATTGGCATCGCTAACTCGCTCGGCGACCGCCGAGGATCCACCATCGACGGTAGCGGCGCCTGAGGATATCACGGATACCGACGCCAAGGCCGCGGCCGAAATGGAA
The DNA here is from genome assembly GCA_964567745.1 of uncultured Pirellulaceae bacterium. Taxonomy (GTDB): domain Bacteria; phylum Planctomycetota; class Planctomycetia; order Pirellulales; family Pirellulaceae; genus CAZMNY01. The sequence goes on from CAZMNY010000012.1 coordinate 22,834, forward strand.
AAGCGTTTGGTCACGGAGTCGCGCCAGCTGACTTTCGAAGGGCGCAAGGCGGGCGAAGGTTACTTCAGCGACGACGGCAAGCAACTCGTTTTTCAAAGCGAGCGTCACCAAGGCAACCCCTTCTATCAAATCTACGTGATGGACATGGAGACGGGTGACGTCGAGCGAGTGTCGCCGGGCCATGGCAAGACAACTTGCGCTTGGATCCACCCTAACGGCGACAGCATCCTCTACGCGTCGACACAGTCCGACCCGAAGGCGGTTCAGAAACAGAAAGACGAAATCGAGTTTCGCGCCTCCGGTGAGGAGCGTCGATACACTTGGGACTATGACGAAAACTTCGATTTATTCGAGTTCAATCGGAAATCAAGAAAGTATATCAACCTGACGAACACGACAGGATACGACGCCGAAGCATCCTGGTCGCCAAACGGAAAGTTGATCGCATTCACGTCGAACCGGAACGCTTTCGCGAGCCCCAAGATGTCGAAGAAAGATCAGGAGCAGTTTGACCGCGATCCGGCCTACATGAACGAAATCTACATCATGGACTCGGACGGCGGAAATGTTCGTCAGCTGACCAACGTGAAGGGTTACGATGGCGGGCCTTTCTTTTCTCCCGATGGCAAGCGAATCTGCTGGAGGCGTTTCACGCCTAACGGCGCGCTGGCCGAAGTCTGGACGATGAATATCGACGGATCCGACCAACGCCAAATCACACGACTAGGTGCCATGTCGTGGGCCCCCTACTACCACCCGAGCGGCGAATACCTGATCTTCACAACGAACCGTCATGGTTTTGCGAACTTCGAACTTTACATGGTCGACGCGATGGGCAAAGCGCCGCCGGTTCGAGTTACCTACACCAAGGGATTCGACGGGCTGCCAGTCTTCTCGCCCGACGGGAAACGACTCTGCTGGACTTCAACTCGCACTGTCTCCAAGCAATCGCAAATCTTCATCGCCAACTGGAATCACGATGTGGCTCGCGAGGCGCTGGGACTCGGAGAATTTGCGGAAGCTGAAACGTCATCGGCCAGGAAAGTCGCTGTCCAGTCGCGTCGAGAGTCGACGTCCGAATTCGCGCCGGCGGATATCATGCGGCATGTCGGCTATCTTTGCCGCGATGAACTCGAAGGCCGATTGACGGGCGCCAAGGGTGAGCATCTCGCTACCGCGTATGTGGCTGCCTATCTCGACAGCCTCGGCATCAAGCCCGCCGGTGATGAAGGCGAGTGGTTTCAGGAATTTCAATTCCCCGCCGGCATGACGCTGGGTGCCCACAACTTTCTGGTCCGCGGCGACGAGAGCTACAAGCTCGATAAAGAGTGGCGCCCGTTGTCGTTTTCCGCAAACGGCGCCGTGAGGGATTCAGGTGTTGTGTTTGCCGGGTACGGAATGGTCGCTCCCGCCGCGGAAGGCCAAGAGGAATACGATTCCTATGTCCACCTCGACGTCAAAGACAAATGGGTGGTCGTGTTCCGTTATCAACCGGAAGGCGTCGATGCGAAGCGTCGACAACACTTGTCGCGTCCGTCTGAACTTCGCTTCAAGACGATAGTTGCTCGGGATCGCGGAGCGCGAGGCCTGATCATCGTTAGCGGACCGAACTCGAAAGCTCGCCAGCAACTCGTTCCGTTGCGCACCGACGGCGCGCTTTCTGGCTCAAGCCTGCCTGTCGTCAGCGTGACCGATGCGGTCGTGGCAAAATGGCTCAAGGCCAGCGGCTCGAAGAAGTCGCTCAAGCAACTGCAAGACGGCCTCGATTCCGGCGACATGGCGATGGGTTTCGAGCTCAAGGGAATCACATTGGGTGCCGCGATTGAAGTTCAGCAGATCGAAAAGACCGGCCGCAATGTGATTGGCCGGCTGCAACTGGGGAAGAAGCCCAGCGAGCAGGTGATCGTTGTCGGCGCTCACATCGATCACTTGGGCCGCGGCAAGAACAGTTCCTCGCTGGCCAAGGCCGATGAGAAAGGAATGATCCACTATGGCGCGGACGACAACGCCTCGGGAGTGGCAGCCATGCTGGAGGTCGCCGAGTATCTGGCGGACCAGAAGAAGCAGGGCAAGCTCAACGGCAACCGAGACATTCTATTCGCCGCTTGGTCCGGTGAAGAATTGGGTCTAATCGGATCGAATCACTTCGTGAAGACGTACGCCGCCTCGGCAAGCAGCCACAGCGCTCATTCGCACTCGGCAGCGGCGCACTCCAGTGACCCGAAAAAGAAGGTGGGCCCAGTCAAGGTAGGGCCAGTCAAGGTGACCGCCAAGTCAGGCGCGGCAGCCGATGCGGCGCACCAAGCTGCGTCTTCGCGGCACAGCGTTTACCCAGCCATCGCGGCCTGCATCAACATGGACATGATCGGGCGACTGGAGAGCAAGCTTGTGCTTCAGGGCATCGGTTCATCGAGTATTTGGAAGGGTGAAATCGAACGTCGTAACGCCCCTGTCGGGTTGCCGATCACTTTGCAGAACGACAGTTACTTGCCGACCGACGCGAGTTCCTTCTACATGTATGGAGTACCCATTCTCTCGGCCTTCACCGGCTCGCACGGCGAATACCATTCGCCTCGTGACACACCGGATCGACTCAACTACGAGGGCGCGGCGAAAGTCGCTCGACTCATGGGGCTCGTCACCCGTTCCCTCGCGCTGCGTAAAGAGGCGCCCGATTACATTCGTCAGGCCGCTCCGAAAGAAGGCCAGAGGAAAGCGAAGTTGAGAGCTTACTTGGGAACCGTTCCTGATTACGCTGAAGATGTCAAAGGCGTCAAACTTGGCGGTGCGGCGAAGGGCGGGCCGGCGGACAAGGCGGGCGTGAAACCGGGCGATGTGATCGTCGAGTTGGCGGGTCGTAAGATCGAAAACATCTACGACTACACCTACGCGATTGAAGCTCTCAAGATTGGGAAGCCAGTCAAGATGATCGTGCTCCGCAACGGAAGACGGATCGAAATGCGCCTGACGCCCGGTTCGCGTGACTAGGCCTCCCGCGTGATTCGACAGGAGCGGGATTTGACGAACTTGCCAACTCAGCTGACAGCTGCGGTCATCGGCTGCGGTCGGATTGGGCGGCTCCATGCGAAGACGTTAGCCGCGCAGCCTCAAGTTACGCTCGCGGCGGTTTGCGATGTCGAACCGTTTCGCGCCGCCGAGTGCGGTGAGCTGCATGGGGCGGCGCCCTGGACCGATGTCGAGCAAATGCTTGACGATGAGTCGCTCGATTTCGTCACGGTGGCGACGCCCAACGCCTTGCACGTGGCACCAACGGCCGCGGCTCTGAAGCGTGGTCTTCACGTCTTCTGCGAGAAACCCTTGGCGACATCAGCGGGGGAAGCGCAGACGCTCGTCGAGTTGGCGGAGCACCATCAATGCCAACTGGCGGTCGATTACAACCGCCGGTTCGGGTTTGGTTATTTGCGAGCCAAAGAATGGTTGGATTCCGGCGAGATTGGGCGACTGCGAACAGTCGCATTCTATGTGAGCGACACGATTCCGCCCGCCCATGTCGCGGTTGAGCCCGCCGCGATGTTGTCCTCTCTTTTGGTGCACCACTTCGATCTGGTTAGACATTTCACTGGCGAGATCGAGCGCGTCCAATGCGTTACGTCGGGCGATACGAACGTCGATTTGCTTTCCAACTTGACGATCACGCTGTTCCTCACATCCGGCGCATGCGCGACGATCAACGGCGCCTATCGAGCCGGCCAGTTGCGAACGCGGGAATTGGCCATTCTCGACGGTGAGCTCGGAGAGATACGTGTGGAAGATGTGACTCGGCAGGCCACGCTTGCCCGCCTTGACCCAGACACGGTAACGGTCGCCACGCCGCCGCAGTTCAGCTCGGATGAAGGCTTTTACGATACGATCGCATGCCACGTCAAGGACTTTGTGCGACGGCTTTTTCGGCGCGAGCCGGTCTCAGCATCTGGAGCGGACGGCGTTTTCGGATTGGCAATCGGCGAGGCGGCCCGTCGATCTCTGAACGAACACCGCATCGTCGAACTGTGTGAAATAGAGCGCGACTAGCCTACACGGCAATCCGCGGAGCCTCCGTAGTTCCGCGTTCAGACGACACCTCATGCGGCTCGACAATGGTGCTACAATGCGGCGTATCGACCGACTTTTCAGAAACTGGCGACACATAAGGATCATTCCGATGCGACTGAAGACCTCCCTTCTCCTGACGATGGCTTGCCTGTTTTTGGTTCCGCAGTCCACACACGCTGAAGGCCAGAAAATGTATATAGCCAGCCCGAGCAAACCCGCTGTGATCTATCTCTGCTCACTCGATATGGAGACAGGCGCATTCAGTGAGATGAAGCCGGTCGCGGAAGTTTCAACGGGTTTCATGGCGCTTCATCCGAGTTTGCCGATTCTCTATGCCGGTTCGCGTGAGAAGGCGGAGAAGGGGAATCCGAACGGCGCCGTTCGGGCCTACCGTATCCTCAAGGATGGCGGCTTGAAGGAGATCGGCAAACAATCGACCAACGACAATGGGACAACGCATATCGAAGTTTCGAAGAACGGCAAGTCGGTGCTCGTCTGCCATTATGGGGGCTCAGGTACGACTCTGATTCCGCTCGACAAGAACGGCGAGATGCAATCGAACATTTCTCAAATCGCACACGAAGGCTCGAGCGCCGATCCCCGGCGGCAAACAAGACCGCACCCGCACGGAATCTCGATTTCGAACGACAGCCAGTTCGCCTGCGTCGCCGACCTGGGTAACGACCATGTCGAGGTGTTTCGAATCAGCGAGAAAGGCCTGAAGCCGCATGGATTCTGGAAAGCGGCGCCAGGCGCTGGGCCTCGACATGTTTCGTTTCACCAAAACGGCAAATGGCTCTACTGCATCAATGAACTCGATTCGACTCTCGACGTTCTCGAATTTGAAACGGCAAAGGGGCAACTGCGATCGATTCAAACGATCAGCACGCTTCCGGATGATTTCACGGGTTCGAGTTCCACCGCTGAGGTCGTGGTGCATCCCTCAGGAAAGTTTCTTTATGGATCAAATCGAGGCCACAATAGCAGCGCCGTTTTCTCGATTGATCAGACGAGCGGAAAATTGACGCTGGTCGAGCGAGAACCGACGGGCGGCGATCATCCTCGATTTGTCGGTCTCGAGCCGAGCGGGAAAATGTATGTCGCCGCCAACATGAAGGATGACAATATTCTCTCGTTCAAGATCGATCAGAAGACAGGCGCATTGAAGGCGACCGGACACGTGCTCAAGGTGGCTCGCCCCATGTGCGTCGTTTTCCCACGATAGCGGTGTGCGAACGTTGTATCTCGGCAAGCTCGAATTGGCCTCGTTTGCTAGCCCATTTGCATACAATTTCCGACGCAAGAATTAATCGAAGATTTCATGGCTTACCGACGTGTCTCGACTTTGCGGACCATTGACGATTTTCGCGCTCATGTGTCGGAACTGAAGATTCAACTTGATGCCGATGAGGCGGTGGAAGCAGGCGACGGATCGCCATTGGGAGCCGAGATTTTCAATGCGACGACTCGCGGGAAAGCGATCGGAAACCGGTTTTGCATCCTGCCGATGGAAGGATGGGACGGCGAACTGGACGGCAGCGCCTCGGAGCTAACTCGCCGTCGATGGCGCAACTTCGGGCTTAGCGGCGCGAAGCTGATTTGGGGTGGAGAAGCCTTCGCCGTCCGGCACGACGGTCGAGCGAACCCGAACCAATTGATGCTCACGCCGAAACACCTTGGCTCGATCGAGCAACTTCGCCGCGAGTTACTGTCCTCGCATGAGGAGCATGTCGGTTCGACGGACGATCTTCTCGTCGGCTTGCAACTCACCCACTCAGGCCGATTCGCGCGGCCAAACCCAGGCGGGAAGCAAGAGCCGCGGGCAATTTACCGGCACCCGATTCTCGATGGTCGGACCCAAGTCCATGAAGACTCGCAGCTGCTCAGCGACGACGATTTACGGCGATTGGCTGACGACTTTGTGGCCGCGTCCAAGTTGGCCGAGAAGGTTGGTTATGAGTTTGTCGATGTCAAGCACTGCCATGGTTACTTGGGGCATGAAACGCTTTCGGCCTACCGACGAGAAGGTGAGTTTGGCGGCAGTTTCGAGAACCGAACTCGCTTTCTGCGACTGATCATTGAGGGAATCCAATCCGAATCGCCGGGGCTCGATATCGGGGTCCGGGTAAGCGTGTTTGACTTTGCTCCGTTTGGCGCCGTATCCGATACGGTCGGCGAACCATTGGCTAACGCGCCGTACGGATTCGCTTTCGGCGGCGACGGGACTGGCGTTGGTTATGACTTGGCCGAGCCGACTCGGTTGCTGGAGATGCTTCAGTCGATGGGCATCCGCTTGATCTGCACAACCGCCGGCAGCCCGTACTACAACCCGCACATTCAACGGCCCGCAATCTTCCCGCCGTCAGACGGTTACCAGCCACCGGAGGACCCGCTTGGAGGAGTCGCAAGACAGATCGCCGCGACGGCGGAATTAAAGCGGCGATTTCCCGACCTTATCATCGTCGGCTCGGGCTACTCCTACTTACAAGAGTGGTTGCCGAACGTCGGGCAGCGTGCGATCAGAGACGGTTCGGTCGATTCCGTTGGGCTCGGCCGCATGGTGTTGTCGTACCCGGATATGCCGGCCGACGTTCTTGCGGGTCGGCCCTTGGCTCGAAAACGTATCTGTCGCACCTTCAGCGACTGCACAACCGCGCCGAGAAATGGAATCGTCTCCGGCTGCTTTCCGCTCGACCCGTTCTATCGCGAAATGCCCGAACGCCATCAGCTACTCGAAGTCAAGCAGAACCAAGACCCAACGAACAAACCCAACTCGTAGACCACCGTTCGATCGGGCGAGTCCCGTGTCGACACCTCCCCTGGGAACGACGCCATGAATAAATCGAGATCTTGTCTAACGACGTTCGCCATTGCAGTCGCAGCTCTTGTCTCGACCGCATCGTTGGTTGCGGCCGAGAACAAGAAGCTAAGGTCGTTTCGAAAGGTGCGATTGACCAAAGAGTATTTTGCCGAGGGCGCGAGTGTGGGGGACTTCAACCGAGACGGCAAGACCGACATCGTCTGCGGGCCCAACTGGTTCGAGGGGCCAGACTTTAAGAAACAGCATCAATTCTATGAAGGGGAGGCTTTTCCCAACGACCGAGGTTACTCGAATAACTTCTTTTCATTCGTCGGCGACTTTGACAGCGATGGCTGGGACGATGTGCTCGTCGTCGGCCTGCCGGGTACGCCGGCTTCCTGGTACCAGAATCCCAAGGGCAAGGGCGAATGGAAGAAGCACTTCGCGTTCCCCAAGGTCGACAACGAAGCTCCGTCGTTTGTGGATATCGATGGCGATGGCAAGCCAGAGTTGCTTTGCACGTTTGAAGGCCAATTGGGTGTCGCCTCGCCGAACAAGCAGAGCCCGACATCGCGTTGGAACTGGCGGGCCATCTCGAATAAGGGACGTTGGCAGCGGTTCAGCCACGGACTTGGCGCGGGGGACGTCGACGGCGATGGTCGAATCGACTTTCTCATGCCGGAGGGCTGGTGGCGCCAACCCGCGAAGGAGGCAACTGACGCGGTGTGGGAGCATCACAAGAGTGCGTTTAGCCGAGGCGGCGCCCAGATCTATTCGGTCGATATCGATGGCGACGGCGACGCCGATATCGTCTCAAGCCGCAGCGCCCACGCCTGGGGACTCGACTGGTACGAACACTCCCAAGTCGATGGAAAGTCAAAATTTCAACAGCGCGCGATCATGGGCAAAACCGCCGAAGAGAATGCGTACGGCGTCGCCTTCTCGCAGCTTCACGCACTTGTTTGCGCGGATGTCGATGGCGATGGACGAGTCGATATCGTGACCGGCAAGTGCTATTGGGCTCACAATGGCCACGACCCAGGAGCTCGCGATCCGGCAGTGCTCTACTGGTTCAAGAACACAAAGAGCAAATCCGGCGAAGTGGAATTTGTGCCCTACGCAATCGACAACAATTCCGGACTAGGGCGCCAAATTCAAGTCGTTGACGTCAACGCGGACGGCCTGCTCGACGTCGTCACGGGCAACAAGAAAGGGACCTTCGTGTTTCTGCAGGAAGTGAGCGAAGTGTCCGCTGAAGCATGGCAGGCTGCGCAGCCCAAACGACGTTGAGTGCTGCAAACTAAAAATGTCCGCAGTGAGTTCGTTCGGAAAGATTCATTAGTTGAATAGGCCCAACGACAAGGACTGGATCGCCGTTTTGCGATTCAATGTCGGCGGCCTCAATATTCGTTTCACGCGGCAAAACGTAGGCAATGTAGCCGGGCGAACTGAGGGAAACGATTTTAGTGCGTTTCTCGTCTTCTTAACGACTTCACCGTTGGAGACGTCTCGAACAATCGAGTAGCCCTCGACCTTAATCAACGCTCCGTCACTCGCCAGAGCTCGGCCAAGAAAGTACCTGGCTTCGTCGTGTTGAAACATCCTACGATGCGATAATAGAACGACATCGTTTTGTTCGAGAACCATTGTCTGCTCCCCAGATGCGAGTTGACGGCTGTAGCAAGCGGCGCTTTACGCCCCAACAAGCGAAGCTCACAATTAAGGGAAGGCGAGATTTGGTTTTCTTTTGAGTGAATTCAGCGGAAAACCGATTTCCTAAGGCGACGCGGTGTCGCCGAGCTGTTTCATCTGCGACTCGATCTTTTCCCGCAAGGCCGAGCGAATCTGGCGATGGAGCGGATTGTCCGACGAGGCGAGATTCTTTCGCTCGTGAGGGTCCGACTTCAAGTCGTAAAACTCCTCGCGCCCCGGGTTGGCATAGTCGATGACCAACTTCCACTTCGGCGTCCGATAGCCTCGCATATGAGTCTTTGCTCCATGGTGCATGCTGTATTCGGCATAGAGTCCGTCGTCCCATTCAAGCGATTCGCCGCGAAGAAGCGGCGCAAAATTGCGGCCGTGGATCGTTGTGTCTCCGGGGAGCTCGACACCGGCCATGGCCAATATGGTCGGAAACCAATCCAGGTTGGAAATCGTATTGTCGATTTTCGCGCCACTCGCGATGACCCCGGGCCATCTGACGGCCGTTGGCACTCGCAGCGAAGTCTCCCACAAGTTCGGCCGGCGACTCGGCGGAATGTTCTTGTACTTCCGCGGCGGATTCTTGGTCAGCGCTCGAACGGCGTTGCCCTTGTACCAAACGCCATGTTCGCCCAAGTTGTAACCGTGATCGCTCGTGAAAACGACGATCGTCTTTTCGGTCAACTCGAGCTTTTCCAGAACTGCCAACACGCGACCCACATTTCGGTCGACACTCTTCACGCTGGCGAGATACTCCCGCGTCCGCTTCTTGATTAACGGAACATTTAAATTGGGATAGTCGGGGTTGGGAATCTCGGGGTCGAGATCTTTGAAGGGTGCCCAGTCTTCGGGGCGCACTGGAAGCCAGGCCGCGTGGGGCGCGCGAAAGTGCAGCGACAAGAGGAACGAATGCTGCTTGCTTTGTTCGATGAATCGAACGGCGTGGTCGGTGAAGATGTCGCACGTATAGCCTTCAACTTTCTTTACCTCGCCGCTGAGCAACTCAATTGTCGGATTCTTGGGAGGGCAGCCGCCGGTGCGAATTCCGGCGAACTGGTCGTAACCGAACTTCGTCGGATGATATCGATCCTCGGTCCCCAAATGCCACTTACCGAACAACGCCGTCTTGTATCCCGCCTTGGCAAGCTGCCGGGGCCAAGCGGCAGATTTCGGGTCAAGACCCAACTTCTTTTCCGAGCCCGGATTGATCCAGTCAGTGATTCCCATCTCCGTCCCATAGCGACTCGTCAGCAAGCCAACTCGGCTCGGACTGCAAACGGGTGTCGTCACAAAGCTGTTTCGAAGATGTGCGCCCTCGTGGAAAATGCGGTCAATGTTGGGCGTGATAAATCGCTCGTCACCCGCTGCATTCACGGCAAACGGTGCCTGGTCGTCGGTGAAAATAAAGACAATGTTTGGTCTGGTTGCCCGTTTTTTCGCCACCTCGGCAGCAGCTGCCGATCGGTCTCGCACTGGATTGGCGACAGTCACGAAAATGATGAACACCAGCAGCAGCGACGGAGGAGCCGCGAGCAGGTTTCGATGGCCGAGTCTCATATCTTCTTCGCTCATCTATTGGGATAAGGTAGCGAAAACTACGCAGGCAATCTCTGCGCTGAGGGCGCATGCGAGCGGAAGTGCGGTGGCGCAATTTAGTTCAGCCGGTACAAGGCCTTGTCCGTGCGCAGGATAAGAGCTCCATCGACTGCCGCGGGCGCGGCGAACAACGTCCCGTCAAGTTTGTTGACGGAAAGCCGCTTGAATTTTCGGCCAGGCTCGATGATGGTCGTCGCGCCGCTCGAATCGAGAAAGTAGATGCGGCCGTCGGCATAGATCGGCGACGCCCAGAATTTCTTGCCGAGTCGCTGAGTCCACAGAGTGTCGCCGGTCTTTGCGTCAAGGCATGTCGCCACGCCTCGATCGGACGCGAAATACAATTCGTTGCCCACGAGAATTGGTGAGGAAACGGCCGGAACTTGCTTGGAGAATTCCCACTCAATGCTCGGCTCGGCGCCGGCCCCAACTGGCCTGACGGCGAGCAATTTCGATTTCATATATCCGGTGCAAATGTAGACCAGGCCATGTCCCGCAACCGGCCTCGGGGCGTTGGAAAAGCCGAGCTCGCCATAGTTCAGTCGCCACAACTCTTCGCCCGTTTGCGGATCGTAACCGTACACCCAGTCGGCGGCGGGAGAGACGATTTGCGGCTTTCCATCGACGTCGACAACTAACGCGGTCGCATAGGATTTGCGGAGCTGAGGGTTCGAGTTCAGTTTGCCAGATCGCGGCGTCTTCCATTTTATCGAGCCGGTCGCCTTATCGATGGCCACAATGTACTGCTGGTCAATGCCGTCGCAGTGAATAATCAACCGATCGCGCCAGAGGATCGGAGAACTGCCCGGGCCGTTTTCATGTTTGATTCGCAAGTCGCGATTGGTCCAAAGCACTTTGCCTGTCTTGGTGTCGAGGCACGCGATGCCGAATGTGCCGTAGTGGCAATACAACTTGCCGTCTTCGAAAATCGGCGTCGGCGTTGCGTAACTGTTCAGGTGATGAATGAACTGAGGATCGTCTTCCGTCATCATCTCGATGTCACTCAAAACCTTGCCGCTCTCGAGGTCCACCGATACGGCTCGCATGCTAACGAAAGTCGAGAAGGTCAATGGCTGCGAGTTGTTCGTCGCTTTCTTTCGCTCGGCAATCTGTGCCTCCGTCGCCGGACGATCGATCGCGGTCGTAAGCCAGACCACGCCATTGTCGATGATAGGCGTTGACCAACCCAAGCCAGGTATCTCTGTCTTCCATGCCACGTTCTCGGTTTCGGACCACGATAACGGGAGCCCTTTGGCGCTCGAGATGCCTTGCCCGCCGGCACCTCGCCATTCCGGCCAGTTTTCAGCAGCGAAACAACATGAGGCGAATGCCAAAACAAGAACGAATGGGATCCCGACTAGTCGATGAATACTTTGCAGATGCACGAGCGTTCCTTTGTTGTTTTCGTAAAGATTCTTCTTGTTCGTAAGCGTTGGGCTTCGCAAGAATCCAACGAATGTCGCCGGCGAGGCCGGTCGAATCGAAATTCTCGCTTATGATCGCGAACCAATGTAGATGTTCTAACTCCTGGTAGCGTCAAGCGACACCGAAATTGTAAGTCGCCAAGGTAATGACAGCAAGAATCGGAGACGCCGCAGCCAAGACGCCGCTGGTGGATCTCCCCGAGCGTCTCCCGCGGCCCTTTCTCGCACGCTCAACAAAGTGCGCCGGGCGGCGCTTGCTCATCCAGTCGCCTCTTGATCTCGCTCGCCATTGCTTGACGGAGGCGAATTTTCTGGAAAAACGTTGTGCTTGACAATTGCTTCGCGAACTCGAGTTCAACTTCCTTTTGTATCGTCGGCAACGGAGCATCGCGGGCGTTATCGCAGCCGTTCGGAACGAAATGACCAACCTGTATTCGCGCCGACACTCATAATATTTGTTGCGGATTTCGGCCGCCCGCTACGGGCACGCGGCCGATATGTGTTTTCGTGGCTCGTCTTTTCCTGTCAGACGAAGTTGGCCACGAAGAAGCGAGAAAAGGCACGAAAGTCGGGTAGAGGACGGCTCTTCCGGATGTATCGTTATCCGCACCACAGTGGCATGAGTGCCTTGACTGCATTCGCCAATCTCGCTGTTTCAACTCAAGATTTCGTGAACGACTTTGCCGTGGACGTCGGTGAGTCGGTAGTCGCGGCCTTGGAATCGATAGGTAAATTGTTCGTGATCGAATCCAAGCTGGTGGAGCAACGTGGCGTGAAGGTCATGAACATGGACCTTCTCTTCGATGACGTTGAAACCGAGCTCATCGGTCTTGCCGTAGACGTGGCCTGGTTTGAATCCGCCGCCAGCCACCCACATGCTGAACGCGTCGATGTGGTGATCGCGGCCGGTAAGATCTTTTCGCTCTTCGCCCATCGGAGTTCGTCCAAATTCACCGCCCCAAATGACGATCGTGTCGTCGAGCAATCCCCGCTGCTTCAAGTCACGCACTAGCGCAGCGGCGGGAGGATCGACCTCTTTGCAGCGGTTTGCAATCGCCTCATCCAAGTTTTGATTTGGATTGCCGTGGTCGTCCCAGTCCGTGTGATAGAGCTGAACGAATCGGACGCCTTTTTCGACCAGTCGTCGGGCCAACAAACAGTTGTTGGCGAACGAATTGGCGCCGGTCTTGGCCCCGTAGCTCGTTAGCGTCTCACTCGACTCGCGACTCAAATCCATCAACTCCGGCGCGCTGCTCTGCATACGGTACGCCATCTCGTAGGCGTTTATTCGCGTTGTGATTTCCGGGTCGCCGGTCTGTTCGAGTCGGCGTTTGTTGAGCTTTCGTACGAGTTCGAAGAAGTCCCCCTGCTTGCGACCGGCAAAACCGTCAGGGCTGGTCAGATTGAGAATGGGATCACCCGTACCTCGAAAGGGAACGCCTTGATAGGAGGTCGGGAGAAAACCGCTTGACCAAAGTGCGTTTCCAGCTCGCGGTCCGCGCGGACCACTTTGCAAAACAACGAAGCCTGGCAAGTCCGTCGACTCGCTGCCCAAACCGTAAGTCGTCCACGAACCCATGCTCGGCCGACCGGGCGCGCCGAATCCAGTATTCATGAACAGCTTGGCTGGCCCGTGATTGAAGACGTCAGTCTTCAGTCCCCGCAATAGGCAAATCTCGTCCGCAACACCGCCCAAGCTTGGCAACAACTCACTCAGCTCTATGCCGCTCTTTCCGTGTCGCGAGAACTTTCGCTGCCCGCCAAGCAGTTTGGCTCCTTTCTTGATGAAGGCGAAACTCTTTTCCTTCGGGAAGAACGAATCAGGCGCGGGCTTGCCGTGCATCTTCGTCAGTTCCGGTTTGTGATCGAACAGCTCCAGATGGCTGGGGCCTCCCGCCATAAAGAGAAAGATGACGTTTTTCGCTTTGGCCTCGTTCGGCGGTTTTCGAGGCGCCAGCGGACCTCGCAGTTCCTCCGAACCATGCGCATCCTGCCCAAGCAATTGGCTGATTGCGATCGATCCCACGCCGACACCGCATCCGCGGAGAAAATGACGCCTCGTTGTCCAAAGGTCAAAATCGAATTCGGCAGAGCCGAGTGCCTCTCGTTCGTGCTGATTGAGATTCATTTCTTATTCTCGAGTGATAAACTCATCGGTATTCATGAGCCCTCGCGCGAGAGCCGTCCAGGCGGCTCCCAGCGGCAGAGACACGTCGTCAGACAAATTGGCCGGCGCGACTTTTTTCGCCGCGTCGGAATCCGCCTTGAACTGAGCCTGTTGATCGTTGAGAAATTCCGCGGCGATCGTAGCTTCAATGTCTGACGGGGGACGGCAATAGCAAAGCTGGAATGCGAGTTCGATGCGTTTCTTTTGTGCATCTGGATCTTTGGAAGAAACCGACTGAAGGACTCGGCGCCCCAAGTTCTGTGCGAACTCGATAAACGACTTGTCGTTGGCAAGCGTCAACGATTGCAGAGGCGTGTTGGATCGAGGGCGGCGAGTGCAGGTCGACTGAAAATCTGGCGAATCAAACGTTGTCAGCATGGGATACGGTGCGCTCCGATAAAACTTGGTGTACATCGCTCGTCGAAATCGATCCGGTCCGGTCTCGGTCGCCCAGTTCTTTTTCTGCTGAGTAAACGCGTACACGCCTTCCGGCTGGGGCGGGCGAACGCTTGGCCCGCCGATCTTGGGGTTGAGCCGTCCACTCGCCGAAAGCGCCGCATCGCGGATGATCTCGGCGTCAAACCGCAGGCGATTCTGACGTCCAAACAATCGATTGTCTGCATCTCTCTCGACGAGGTCGTTGCGGAAGTGAGAGGATTGACGGTAAGTCGCGGACATGACGATCGTCCGGTGAAGACGCTTCATTGACCAACCGCCTTCAATCAACTGCGCCGACAGCCAGTCGAGCAGCAAGGGATGGCTTGGCGGCGACCCTTGCGAGCCGAAGTCGTTCTCGGTCTCGACGATCCCTCGACCGAAAAATCGCATCCATATTCGATTGACCGTCACTCGCGGCGTGAGCGGATTCGAAGGGCTGACCAGCCACTTTGCGAGATCGAGACGATTTGGGTCCGTCGAATCATTCGAGAGCGGCGGCAGGACATCGGGCGTGTCCGCATGAAGTGGCCCGAGCGTCTTGTCGTGCCGCAGGAAGTCGCCTCGAATGTGAAGAAATGTCTCTCGCGGCTTTGCCAGCTCACGAAGGATCATCGAAGTCCCGACCGTTCCATAACCGAGTTGTTTGCGAGCTTTGGCGACGGCCGCGCGAGCTTTGGCAAGTTGCGTATCTTGCTTGGCGAACTCAGCTGTCAGCTTTTGCTTTTGCTCTTTGGTTCGCTTCTCACTCGCCGTTTGGATCGCGTCGACAAGTTGCGAATCGTAATTCGGCGGCGGCGGAAAGGGTGATTGATCGATTGCGAAACGCCCAATGTTGTAGAACGCGTTCACTTCGTGCCGAAGTACGAGTCGCAGAGGCTTGTCGGCGGACGGCGAGAGCGGCTTCTCCAAAACAAAAGAGGCGGAGTGCTCCGCGTTCATCTTGGTTCCCTTTGGCGTTCCCTTGCCGACGTTGATCGCCCATCCTGTGGAGGCGTCGTCGTCGAGCACCTTCTCGATCGGGAAACCAGGCTGAGCGTGGGACGCTTGCGCACGGGCGAAAGCGATTTGATGTTCGCCTTGCCAGAGTTCCAGTCGCGACAATACGAAATTTCCGTTTCCTGCGAGGCCGGGCCCATTTTTGGGTAGCGAGTCGTGAGGCAAGACTCGCATTCGCAGAGCAGCGACGGAGGCCGTCGTGGCCAATTCGACGGAATAAACTTCCTTGGTCGCCCCCTTGCTGGCGAGCAACGAGCCATCGTCGAGCAGAGTCGTTTTCGATCCGCCCTCTGCCTTGATGTTCTGAAGCGTCACGCCCTCCCATTTGGGAATCGCTGCCTTTCCGATCTTCTTTGACTGCGACTTGACCCAAGCCTTCTCTCTTTCGCCTTTCGATTTGTCGAGTTTGGCAACATGATCCTTCGCTTGTTCGAGCGCGGCAAGATGCTGAGACGAAGGAGTCGCAAACAACTCGTTCTCGGCCACTCGAACTGTCGGACCCGTGTTGTTGCGGTCTTGTCCGTGATTGAAAAACGCGAACAGCTCGTAAAACTCTTTTTGCGAGAAGGGATCGAACTTGTGGTTGTGACATTGCGCGCAGCCCGTTGTGAGGCCGAGCCAGACAGCGCCCGTCGTGTTCACGCGATCGACAACCGCTTCATTGCGAAACTGCTCGGGGTCGGTTCCCCCCTCCTGATTGATCAGCGTGTTTCGGTGAAAGCCCGTTGCCAATAGTTGCAGCTTGGTAGGATTCTCAAGGAGATCGCCAGCCAACTGTTCAATGGTAAACTGATCAAACGGCATGTCGTCGCGAATCGCTCGGATCACCCAATCGCGATAGGGCCACATGACGCGATCGCCGTCGATGGTGTATCCGTTCGAGTCCGCGAAGCGAGCTTGGTCGAGCCAGTGACGCGCCCATCGTTCCGCATAGTGATCCGACGCGAGCAGCTCGTCCACCATCTGAGCCGTACCAGCATCCACGTCGCGCTGCATGAGTGCCAGGTATTTGGCGGTGGCTTCGGCGGTTGGCAAGAGGCCGATCAGGTCGATATGAATTCGCTTGATAATCGTGCGCTGGTCCGCGAGAGGCGATGCTGCGATCGACTGAGCTTCGAGCTTGGCCAGTACGAAGCGATCGATCGGATTTCGCACCCAGGCGCTGTTTCGGACTTCGGGCGGTTCCGGTTTCGTCACTGGCAAGAACGCCCAATGCTCGTCAAACGGCGCGCCCTCTCGAATCCAACGCGTCATCAAGTCAATTTCGTGTTTGCTGAGCTTCTTCTTGGTGGAAGGCGGAGGCATGCGCAGTTCGTCGTCGCTCTCATTGATTCGCTCGATCAGCGACGAGTCGTCCGGGCGATTGGGAATGACCGCAGCAGCTCCATCTCGATTCGCGATTGCGTCATCGCGTCGATCGAGGCGCAACTCGGCTTCGCGTGAATCGGCATCCGGCCCATGACATTGAAAACACTTATCGGACAGGATTGGCCGAATGTCGCGGTTGAAATCAATCGCATCCGCAGCGACGACGTCGGCGGCGTGGCTCAGCACGATGGCGACAACGGCGGTGCAGATGGCGACGAGGTAAGTGCATTGCGGAGCGCGTTGGTTTGGTGAGGCCATCATTAAGCTAATGTCAATGCGGTGGGTTGGGGCGGGACGTCTATTGTCTTCCTCTGGGCCCGGTTCGTCAAATCTTGAGCGTGTGAGCGTCTCGTTCGCGTATTGTGGCCAGGCCAAGAGCTGGATCCCGCAGTGAGTTCGAGGTCAACATTGACAATGGGGGGGCAGAGGGCTTCTGTCCTGCCTAAACCAAGTCCGCTGTGAACCTCGGGCAAGATGTGTAAGATATCAAGACGTTTTCGGCGCTCGATGCGCCCCTGATGACGACGACCCTGATGACGACGACCTCGATGCGATACGGACAGCACGATTAAATGGATGCGATCCTCTCCGAGTTGACAACAGTTCTTCATGAAAGCCTCGCTGAGTTTGTGGGGACATTTATTCTGCTCTTGCTCGGTAACGGAGTTGTCGCCAACGTCGTTTTGTCAGGCACGAAAGGGCACGGGGGCGGTTGGCTAGTCATCTGTGCAGGCTGGGGGTTCTCGGTCTTTACCGCAGTCGCATGTGTCGCCGAGTACAGTGGCGCTCATCTCAATCCCGCCGTTACCATCGGACTTGCTGCGGCCGGTAGCGATCCCGACCTTACGGCGCTCAAGGTGACCGGATTCATTGTCGCGCAAATGGGAGGCGCGATGCTCGGGGCGGCTTTGGTCTATTTTTTCTACATGCCCTACTACAACGCGACAAAAGATCCGTCGGCCAAATTGGCGACCTTTTGTACGGCGCCGAACATTCGTTCTTTCCCGAACGCGTTTATCAGTGAAGTGTTGGCTACGTTTGTGTTGGTCTTCGCTGCGATCATGATGGCCGGCGCATCGTTTACCGTCGCTGGCGCTGCGGCCCCAACCAAAGTTGGCCTGGGGTCAGTTGGCGCGATTCCGATCGGTTTGGTTGTGTTCACCATCGGGATGTGCCTGGGCGGCACAAGCGGCTACGCCATCAATCCGGCACGCGACCTCGGCCCTAGGATCGTTCACGCAATACTGCCTATTCCGAACAAGCGCGACAGCGATTGGAAATACGCCCCGATTCCCGTGTTTGGGCCGATCGTTGGCGGCGTGTTGGCGGCATGCGTCTCGGCACTCTTCAAAGCCATGTAGATTCGCTCCGCTCTTCTGAGCCTGCCGCCCCTATTCTCGCTGGTCAATCACTTCCGTTGCGAAGCCTTCGACCTTGTTGTCCTTGAGCTGCACTTTGCCGGCGACCTTGGCGATCCTCAAGGCGGTTCGATTCATTGGAGCTCGCGTTTCGCGAATCGAGTTGCCGACGATGACGACGTCCTTCGTGTTGCCCTGAATGTCGATCGCGATTCCATCTTCGCCGCCGCTGTTCACGATCGTGTTGTTTTCGATCAGATTGCGGTTCGCCCAAAAGTCGGCGCCGCGGGAATCGTTGCGAAACAGAATCCCGACTTTGCCGCTGTCGAGAATCTCATTGCGCCGCATCACGTTGTCGGTGTCGCAGTGACCGATCGAAATCCCGTAGCTTTGATTGCCGTGAATCTTGTTGCCTTCCGCCAGCCCGTACCTCACGCCCCAGCACCAGAAGAGCCCAAGCTGGTTTCGGTGCAGTCGGCAATTGCGTATCGCCGGTCGTTGCGAGCCCGAACCTGGGTGAACGCCTAAGTTGGCATTGTCGTGACTGTAGCAACCGTCGACGACAACGTCGTGGCAAACCTGGAAACTGATTCCATCGCCGTTGAAGTTTCGAGTCGTCACGTTTTTCATCGTGTAGCGATTGCAGTCTTGCAGAAAAATGCAGCCGCCATAGTTGCCATTTAGATTGGCGTTGTTCTTTTTGTTGCCGTCGATGGTCAAGTTTTCAATGACGACATCCGACGTGTTTTCACTCGTGAGCAGAGGAAACAAGGACGCGCACGCTGGAGTGCCGCTAAGCCACAAGTTTTTTCGCAGTCCGTCGTTGATCTTGTAACGCTTCCCGGACTTGGCGACCAACGTCCGTTTGATCACCGTGTTGGCACCGCTGTGCGGGTCTTTGGCTGTGAGCAAAACGCCGTCGCCGACGCGAAAATCGCCCGTCTTCTCAAGCGTGATCTCCTGGTCGTACCAGTCGGAATCGGCAGCGAGCTTGATCTTTTCCGACGGCCCCTTCGTCAACACCGAATCAGCTCCACTGCCTAGTAGTCGAATCCGAGACGGCAGAAATACTGAATTGCGCAGCGTGTAGACTCCGGGCAGAATCTTGACTGTCCCGCTGCCAAGCCGGGCGACGTAATCGATCGCCGCTTGAATAACCCGGTCGCTCGAACCGACGAGATCTGCTTTCTCGCCTCCGACGGTGACCGTGAGTCGTTCATCCCAGTTGGGTTCGAAGCGATGATCACCATCCGTCGCACGAGGACGAGTTACCTTGGGCAAATCGTCAGCTCGTCCCGAAGCAGCGAGTGATGTCGCGATCGTTCCAGCACTCGACGCGAGAAATAGACGACGATCCAATTGTCCGGCTGACATGGACGGCT
The DNA here is from genome assembly GCA_964567745.1 of uncultured Pirellulaceae bacterium. Taxonomy (GTDB): domain Bacteria; phylum Planctomycetota; class Planctomycetia; order Pirellulales; family Pirellulaceae; genus CAZMNY01. Next base: position 42,114 of record CAZMNY010000012.1, read on the forward strand.
CCTTCAGTTGATCGGACGAATCGTTGCAGCGAGAGGCGCAACAAGCGAGTTTTCTTATGCGAGAAGTATTGTAGCGTCTTCGGTTCGTCGTTTCGTCCATTTTCTCTTCTCAAACTTGTACCGATTCGGATAGACGTCGATCGTTCGCCTTCCAACGCGTGGCCATGACTGAAACACGATGCGCCGCTTGTTGCAAACAGGTGGCCACTTGCTACGATGCCAGTCACCCCCCTGCCCTTGAATCACGCTGCCCTTGAATCACGCCCGCGAATCAAAAGGCCTTGAAACAGCAGCAACGACGATGATTCAACACGCCATCCTCAACACTGTGAGCCACAATCATGCGAAGCCAACACGTGTTCCTTTGCCTTGCTCTCTGTCTTATTTCCTCGATCGTGTTCGCTCAAGGTGAAGAAAAGAAGGACGACGGCAAGCTGCGAGTCATCTGCTTTGGGGCCCACCCGGATGACGCGGAGTATAAGAGTGGCGGCACAGCGGCGTTGTGGGCCGCGCAAGGTCACCATGTCAAATTGGTTTCCGTAACGAATGGTGATATTGGCCACTGGCGAATGGCTGGCGGTCCGCTGGCAAAACGCCGCACGGCGGAGTCGGCCGAAGTAGCCAAGCGACTCGGCGTGGTCTCGCGAGTATTGGACATTCACGATGGCGAGCTGATGCCGACGTTAGAGAATCGGCAAACGATTACCCGGCTGATTCGCCAGTGGAACGCCGATATCGTTATCGCTCACCGCCCGTGGGACTATCACCCGGATCACCGTTATGTCGGAGTCCTTGTTCAAGACGCCGCGTTCATGGTGACCGTGCCCTTCTTCTGCCCCGACACGCCCCCGCTGAAAAAGAACCCCGTCTTTCTCTATTCCAGTGATCGATTCAAGAAGCCGTACCCGTTCGATGCCGACATTGCCGTTTCACTGGACGAAGTCATGAACAAGAAGGTCTATGCCCTGTCGGCGCTCGAATCTCAAGCTTTCGAAGGCGGTGCCTTGGGCAGCGCCGAACGAATGGCGCAGGTCCCGCCCGCGTCACAACCAAAACTGCGCCTCGAATGGCTCACCGAACGCTGGCAACGACGACAAGCCAATGAAGCCAAGCAGTCTCGCAACGCTCTGCTGAAGTGGTACGGCGACAAAGGCCGCGACGTCAAATATGCCGAAGCGTTCGAGATCTGCGAATACGGTCGTCAGCCAAGCGACAGCGAGATTCGCAAACTGTTTCCGTTCCTGCCCAAGCAGTGAAGCGGTGTGCAGAGTTGATGTCGGCTAGCCAATAGTCTTGTTCACCGAACGAGCAAGCTCGTTCGGGTCTGGCTCAACTCAAGCGCCGACCGCTTCGTCTAGCATCTGCACCAGTCGATCGATCTCTGCCTGAGTTTCGCGATCGAGTGACCATGAATTGGGGCACCGCCGGTGGTCGGTCGCGAAGATGCCTCGCTTGTGCAAAATGTACTTCTCGACGGCGAGGAAACCGTCGAGTCCTGCCTGCAGTTGGAGAGTGACGAGGGCGCAGAGTGGGAAATAGACCTGATACGCTCGCTGTTCGTCCCCGTCTTGAAGTGCTTTCCAGATAGCGATAACGCCGCCTAAAAATTCCATGCCCGGAATCGTGCCCGACACGCCTCGTCGGTGTGCGTCGATCAGCAAGTTGCCGCCCGAGCCGTCAAAGACTCGCGCTTTAGCCTTCGTCGCGTCTCGCAACTCAGAGATGGCTGGTCCGACCGGCGAGGACTCGGGCTTGAAGAGGATTCGCTCGGAACCAAAACGATCGAGCAACTCCATGTAGACGGACATTGGAATCGCTTGCCCGACGTAGCCCGATGCGTCTTGGACGATGACGGGCAATTCGATCGCGCCGGCGATTGCGCTGAAGTAATCGATCAATTCTTCCCCGGAAACGGCAGACGAGAGGGGCGGAATTGCCATCACGCCAGCGCAGTCGCATTCGGAAGCGTGACGCGCGTAGGCGACGGCTTGTTTCGTACTCTCGGCCCCAACGCTCGCGACAAAAAAGCCGCGGCCCTCGTGCATCGCCGCGAGTTCGCCGGTGAGTCGAATACGTTCGTCGGGAGTCAGTCTCAACAGCTCCGACACCATACCCGTGCAGCAGCCGTCGGCGCCCTGTTCGTAAGCCCAGTCGATTTGTCGCGACAGGCTCGGGTAATCGATTTCATCGTCATCGCCAAAGGGCGTATGCGCGACCGGAATGACACCGCGAATCGTCTGGTCTTTCACCGTTCCATCTCCGTTACCAAATGGGCTCTACCAGTCGCCGACGCTGCCGTCCTGATAGAAAACTCGTTGGGGCACTTCCTGCTCGAAAGGATGTTTGGCAACTTCATCTTCGTTGATTTCGATTCCCAAACCTGGTCGCGAATTCGGCCTCACGATTCTCCCCTCCGCTTCCACTGTGAAACCCTCCGAAACCACATCGGATCGCCACGGCACATCGTTGTGAACTGTTTCGCAAATCACGTAACTCGGTTGAGAGAAACCAAACTCGAGCGATGCCGCCGTGCTGACGGGTCCTTGAGGGTTGTGTGGCGCGACGGCGATCCGGTGCGCGTCCGCCAACGCGGCGATACGTCTCGCTTCGGTGAATCCGCCGCAATGCGTTAGATCGAACTGCACGACCTCACAACATCGATTCGCGAACAAATCTCGGAAGGCGGAAAGATGGGTAAGCCGCTCGCCCGTGGCAATTGGAGTCGCAACCGCTGCGTTGATGGCTGCGAGCCCTTCTAAGTTCTCCGGCCAGCACGGCTCTTCAAAGAAATAAAGTCCGTACGGTTCGAGCGCCTTGGCGAATTGCATTCCCATCGTCGGAGACGGCCTGGCGTGGCAGTCGACCATAATGTCGATCGAGTCGCCAACCGCTCGCCGCATCGCAGCCACACACGCCTCGGCGGCTCGAACCGGCTTCAGTCCTTCGAGCGGCATTGTGGGCGGCGCGGCCATGCTCTTAAATGCCGTGTAACCGTCATCCACTGCTTGTCGAGCCAAGTCGGCGAAACGGTTCGCCTCGTCGACACTCGTCTCATAAAAATCCTCCAGCTTGCCGCCACCCAAATGGCAGTACGTCCGCACGTAGTCCCGCACCGGGCCTCCCCAGAGTTTCGAGCACGGCATGTTCGCCGCCTTGCCGGCAATGTCCCACAAAGCGATGTCGATCCCCGCAATCGCTGTGGAGCGAACGATGCCGGTTCCGTGCCAAAAATGTTGGCGGTGCATCATCTGCCAGAGATGCTCGATCCGCGAAGCATCTTCGCCAACAACCAGTTCGGCCAAGTCCTGGACGGCGCCGACCACTGCGCGCGTGTGCCACTCCAAGGTCGCTTCGCCCCAACCGTATAGGCCATCGACATCGGTTAGCACTTTGACGAATACCCAGTTTCGCATCCGCGCATGGCAGACATGAGTTTCGATCGCCGTAATATTCATACACGTAACCCTTATCGTCGCTTTGTGCGCGGCTGTGTTAGCGCGGTCTCGTTCATTGTCGCGTTACACAATTTCGTCACAGAATCTGTTTGATGCGGGCGATCAAGGTGTCGATTAGAGTCTCTAAGCTGCCGGGTGCCAGCGATGCGATCGACTCTTGATAAACCTCTTGCCCGTAGAGTGACTCATTCGGCAAATAGGATGGCCCCCAGCCGTTGGAGATGGTGGCGACCATGATGGGAGTGTCCGGGAAGGCTGCGCGGAGGTCTCGCTGCAGCACGTTGTAAGGTTCGCCTTGCACGCACACCCAAACGGCATCACCGATCTTCCAGACGGACGCCTGATACGGGTAGTGAGTTCCTTCGGGTAGGCCGCTGAGTCTGCCGAGCATGCGAGTTTGCCGCTCGGCAAGCGCACGCAGCCTGGCGGCCTCCGAATCATCGCCACTCGCTCGAGCCGACTGCTCTTTGCGTTCGAGTTCGTGCTTGGCCGCCTGGACTTCCGCTCGCTTCGGCAGATCCTCGCGGTATGGGAGAGAAACTGTGTCGACATTGCTCGACCAGTCCCGCAAATCGGCTCGCCGTGAATCATCGATCGGCTTGTCTTCCCAGACGCCGATCGTTGCGCCTGATACAACGGGGCCAGCATAGGCGAACGAAGTGTTCGCGGGGCGCAAGGCCGTCAATGCGCTCAAGGCCGCATATCCGAGTTGACGACCGTTGCGGTCGGCCACTTCCGTATCGCCGACAAATCCTTCGACAGGGCCTAGGTCGCCCGACGCGCCTTGAAGAAAAATACATGGTGCCGGGAACGCCCCTTCGACAAGCTCGCGCATCGCGCCAGGAAAATCGGGACTGATTAGCCGGTTGTCCCAGGCGAGCGTCGTTGGGTGGCATGCGTAGTTGACAACGGTCGCCATCAGGTCGCCCTGGTCATCGCTGATTCTCGCCACGACGACGTTTGTGTCCGCCAAGCCCTCGGGATTGAATCCGCAGACATTCTCGCCAAGCTCGTTATCTCGCAGATCGCGATGGCCTGCCAAGTTGCACACGCCGTCGCCGTACACGATATTCGCCGGCACCATCGACTGAATGGCTTTCACCGTCAGCGCGCCGAGCGTTTCGGCAAGGCCATCGAGATAACTCGGAATCAAATCGCCGCCCGGCAGATCGACTCGGTCTCGAAGCAGCATTCCGGCAGCGTGAGTATGCGAGAAGGTAGTCACGATCCGCGTGCGATCAACGCCCGACTGTTCATGCACAAGGTTGAGAATGTTCTCAACTTCATCGAAGCCGAGCAAACAATGATCGACCGCCAGAACCACTTGTCGCTCATCGTCGTTGCCGTCGAGCGAACCAAACGCCAAGGCGGTTGCCGTGAGCGGACGATGAACTCCCTCACTGCAATCGTGACTCGCCGCTCCCCACATGCGATGGTAAGTACCCACTTCGGGGGTTATATCACCACGAGCAACACCGACCCGACAACGACTTTGCAGAGTTTTTACTTCCATAGCTACACACTCTCTCGATACAACGATTGTGCAATGATGGTTCGCTTTGGATTAACGAGCGACCAAAAGAACGCGGCCGCGACGTAGAGTAAAGCAAACAAGACCAGCACAGCATCCCAACTGAAATGTCCGCGAATCATGGGCACGCTTCGGATAAAGGCAAATGCACCCAGGTTTCCAACCATGTTCATCGTACCGAATAGGATGGGAACGTTTCGTCCGCCCATGTCGATCGTGATGGTGTAAGCGCAAGGGCCGCCGAAAGCGGCGCAAAACGTTCCGAGGCTGATCACGACCACGGCCAAAACGGGATCCTGAATGAAGTACGCTGCAATCACGAAGGCGGAACACAGCAACATGCTCGCTGCTGCCACGCCAGATCGAGCTAATCGAATGTTTCCGCTTGCATTGAGGACAAAATCGGAAACCGTGCCTCCAACAAGCGCGCCGGCGACCAAGCTGATTAGGGGCATGCTGTTGAGCAACCCCGAAGTCCCCACGTCCACATTGCGAGTCTCTTGAAGATACGTAGCGAACCAGCTGCCGAAAAACATTTGGCCGGCGGCTCGGCAAAACTGCTGGCCACAGATCCACCACGTCGGCGGGCTCAACATGATCGCCAGCCAAGCATTTTCGTCGCCCGGTTCCTTGACTGGTTGCGAACCCGAAAGCAGTTTACGTTCGGCTTGATTCGTCCACGCATGGTCCTCTGCCTGGTCGCGGAACCACAGGAAAAAGACGGCGGCAAACAGGATGCCGAGTAAGCCGTAACCTGCAAAAGCCGTTCGCCATCCATAGCCCGTTACCAAATAACCCGTGATCGCCACTCCAATGGCGCCGCCGACGGACATGAATGCGCCCAATGCTCCGCTTGCCGTCGCTCGCCCCGTATCCGGAAACCACCGCCCTATCGATGCGGTACACGCGGGAAACAAACCGGCTTGAGCGATTCCGTTTCCAACACGAGCAACGAGCAAGACAGGCATGCCCATTGCCAGATTCGCCAGGCCCATCGCAGCGGTTGCAATCGACCAAGCAATCGCGAATAAGGGAATGGCGCGCCGCGCCCCCAAGACTCCCCCAAGCCAACTCGTTGGTAACTGGGCGAGTGCATACGCCAAAAAGAAACTGCTCATCACCCAGCCCATCGCGTCGGGGCTGAGTTTCAACTCGAGGCGAATCGTGCTCTCAGCTACACCGATACTGTTTCGACATAGGTAGGCGGTTGAGGCCGCGACGCAAAGCGAAAACAAAATCAGAAAGCGAATGGGCGTCGGCGCCGTAGTTCCTGGCTTCTTTGGTGGCTCGGGCATTCGTTTTTGTTGCTAGCCGTTTCTTATGAGAGTCTTTCATAGGCCAACCTCTTACAGAATTGGCCGCTACATTTGTCACCCATGGATCACCGCAGCTTGGCGTAAAACCAGGAGACCGGAAGCGAGCGAAAGCGCGACGAATACTGCCGTCCCTGGCCTTCCCAGTAACTCAGCACGGCGCGGTCTTTCACGAAAATGAGGCTGATATACGAGTAGGTTCGATCGGCATTTGTCTCTAAGTCGCGAATGTGGCGCCACGTTTTTCCCTCATCCGATGAGACGGCGGCGGTCAGCGGGGTCCGTTTGCCGCCGTGACCCTTGCCCGCTGTGTAGTTATTGTTCCAAACCAGAAGTAAGTCGCCGGTGGACGGAATACGACGCAGCGTCGCCGGAGCTTCCGGGGCGATCAACGAGGAGAGACGAGTCGGCTCGGACCAGCGATCGCCGCCGTTGCTGGAATAGCTCTTGGAAATAAAGCCGAGCTGATTTCGCATGATCATCATCACTCGGCCGTCGTTCAGCTCGATTACCTCCGGCTCCATGGCACCGCGCTTTGCGAGGTCGACGCTTCCCTTTCCCTTTCGCCAAGTCTTGCCGCCATCGTCCGATAACCAACAGTAGGAAATGAAATGATTGACTTTGTGCACATCCGGCGTCGAGGCAACTGGCGCCAACAATCGGCCGCTGCTCAGCTGCACGACGCGGTCGTTGTTCATCACATGGTAGCCCGGTTCGCCGGTCGCTTTGACGCGTTCGCCGAACGTCTTTCCCTCGTCAGCGGAAAGTCGCATGTAGGCGTGCAGGTCGTTGTATCCATCCTTTTGCAGGTAGAACATGGCGAGTGGCGTTTTATCATCGACGCGTATTCGCCTCAACGTGACACTCATCACGTTGAGCTTCCCCGTGCTCTTCTGCACCACGACGGGCTTGGACCAACTGCGGCCGCCATCGGCGGATTGTGAGGCGACTATTCTGGCTTTGGCGAAGTCGCTCCCGTCGCCGATGAACTGAGTCACTGCGTACATCAGGTTTCCATTGGCGAGTCGGGCAATGGACCCCTCTGTGTAGCGAGGATTCTCTGGCGTTGCCGGATAAACCAGCTTGGTCAAATCCTCCGTCAGGTCTGTCGCCACTTGAGAAAGAACGAACAGCGATTGGGCCGCTCGAATGCGGACGTCCAAAACGTCGTCATCAAGCAAAGCAATCAGCGAGTCCTTTGCTTCAAGCATCCTCGCGTCGCCAGCAAACGTCGCCGAGTAGACTCGAATGGCAGGGTCGCTCGATTCTAGATTCTTCAGCAACGCGGCGCGACCCCGCTTGTCGCCTAGCGTCGCCAATGCGTGTTGCTGATAGCAAACCGCCACGGGCGATTTGGCTCGCGCTTCATTTATTCGTAGTTGTTGAATGTCAGACCGATCACCGATGCGAGCGAGCACCCAAGCGGCCAGTCGAGCTGTCTCTTCCTCCTCGTCCGCCAATAACCCGCGGAGCACCTTGTATGCCGCCGGACTCCCACACCTCGCCAGGGCCGCAGCCGACATGACCTTGAGCTTGACGTTGTCTGACTCCATCGCCTTTCGCATTGCCTCGCCGTCGCCAATTTCCGCGACCTTGAAGAGACTCTCGGCAGCGTGCACATGACCGTGCGGGTCATCGCCAGCAAGAATGTCGAGCATCGCTTGAGCCTTGCCCCAATCGCCGGCTCGAACCAATTCTCTTGAAATCCCACAACGCTTTTGATCGTCTTTCTCACCTGCGAGTTTGGGAGCGAGCAACGCAGTCACCTCAGCCCCGCGCCCCGCCAAGGTCAGGGCCTCGGCTGCATGAATCGACGGCCAGAATTCTTCGCTCTTCAAGCCAGCTCGCAAGATGGCCAAACCTCGCTTCTGAATTTCGGGGGAGAGCTCGATCTGCTTGGCCGGCTCGCCTCGGCTTCTTTTCACATGCTGCTGAATCGCCTTCATGAACGCAGTGCGGATGTGATTCGGAGCGGCGTGTCCCATCAGCGGCTCATTGATAATTTGCTTGCGACCGTGCAGCTGGTTGTACGCCGCGTAGCAACTTGACGGTGGACAAACCGCATCGATGAAGCCGACGCTCATGATGGCCTCGGCACGACAGCGACTCGCAAAGTTAACCGCATCGACGTACCTTGACGCCTCCAGGATTTTGGCGTCCGGATTGCCGGCTTCGCCCGCGGGGACCAACTTGGGCCAACCGTTGATTCGGTCGGCGACGCGCCCTGAGTGATCGCAGATCGCAGGAACGCCGGTTGCAATCATGGTCACGCGACTGTCGATCCCGCCAGCGACGAGCGCCTGCCCACCGCCTTGACTATGGCCAATCACCGCGACGACTTTGCCGTCCCATTCGGGCTGAGCCGTCAGGAAGTCGATGGCTCGCACCAGGCGTAAATACATGCCTCGGAAATAGCTGGTCGCTCGGTTCTCGCGACCAGCGTATCGATAGTTTTTAAGTTCTCCGGCGTTGAGATCTTGATAGAACTTCCCTGGCTTGCCGTTCGGGATGCCGTGCGCGTTAATATCCATCGACAACATGCCGGCCTTGGCGCCGGTCATCGCATTGCCGAGGCTTGAGCCGCGCACGCCGGCACCATGAACCCAAAGAATGGCGGGCAGACTCTTCTTGGCCGCATCCTTAGGCTTTGCGAAATAGCCAGAGACCGGCGCGCCGCCGAGGCAGGGAACTTGAACATCCGCGCAGACGAGACTCTCGTCGCTCTGCTTTACGGGCGTCAGAACCGCCTTGGCCTCTACAGTCGCAAGCTTCTTCTTCTGCTCACTCCAAAACGCATCGAAATCGCCCGGAACAAGGAGGCTCGGTTCGATATTGTTGACATTAAATCCCGCCCCGGCGGTAGCCGAAATCGCTTTCGCGTTTGGCGGCCGATAAGTCACCCGGCAGCGGAGGAACGTAGCCGCCTTGCTGGTCGCTTCGATCGGTACTGCCTCGAGCCCGGCCAATTCAATCTTCCCGTTGGGAAACCCTCGATCGCTCTCGCCGTCGACAACATAGTCATCCACGACATACGATGCTTCGCCGTCCGCAAGGGGCTTACCGTTCTTTGTAATCGTGACAAGAAACCGAACGGTCTCGCCCGACTGATAGAGAGCGGTCTCGCGGTCGGTCACAACCATGACGGCGTACTTATCGGCAGCCAACGCGTTCGCTTGACACAAGGCGAGCACAACGAGCATCAGACGGAGCGGCTTGATCATTGGGTGATTCCTTGGACTTAGTACACTGGCCGAAAATACTCGGCCGCGCCCGTCGGCTTATGTTGATACGCGAGCGCGACGTCAAGCATCGCTGGTCATCTAGTCGTCTCGAGAAACTTGGTAGGTTGGATTTGATTCGGTGAACAACTCGTCCAACCATCGGGCGCCGAGGCCTGGACGGCGAGGCAAATCGATTGTGCCGTTTTCGACCTCGACGTTGCAATCAATCAGACGCGGGTAAATCGTCGCGATATGAGCTCGCACCGTTTCCTGGTAAGTCACGGCCGGCGTTGACGCGGCGATGTTGAGTCCAGACAAAAGTGTAAACGGTCCGGTGCAGTCATGCATTAACACGGGGACGTTATAGAGCTGAGCAAGTTCAGCGATTCGGCGCGTCTCGCTGACTCCGCCAACCCAGGTGGGGTCGATCATGACAAAGTCGGCACCTCGGGAGTCGAGGATTTTACGGTAATGGTCGCGGAGAATGAGCATCTCGCTCACGGCGACAGGTACGGGCGACTCCTGTCGAAATTGTACAATCGTATCGAGATTGTCGGGACGCATGATGTCCTCCAGCCACAACGGCTGCACATCATCCATTGCCTTCGCGATTTGCAGCCCGGCAGCGAGAGAAAAGAAACCGTGGCCGTCCAGCATGACATCTATTCGATCGCCGATACGTTGGCGAATTTGATGGAATGGTTCGACGCCTCGCCTGACTTGTTCGGCGTTCAATCGGCCTCCGCCCGTTTCGCGATAAATCGCATCGAACGACCATAGCTTCATCGCACCGTAGCCAGCCTCGAGCAGTTCTTCCGCCAGGTCGGCAGGTTGGTTGATGCCCATCCAGTTGTCTTCAAGCGGCCCCGGGCTGCCGCCGTCGCCGTGACCGGGCCAGCGTGGTTTCGCATTCGCGTCGCGATTGACGCCGCCGTAATACGGGCCGCCGCAACTGTTGTAGACCGGCACGTTGCTGCGGACCGCGCCGCCCAACAACTGCCAGACGGGTTGCTTCGTCAATTGGCCGAGAATGTCCCAAAGCGCTAGATCGACAGCCGAGAGGGCTCGCATCTCGGCACCGGTCCCTCCGAAGGCGGTCGCTCGTTCATAAAGAAATCGCCAGTGGCTTTCGATTGTTGTTGCGCGGGCACCTAACAGCCGTTGCGACATCCAGTCGTGTATCACTGCCGCCGCAGCCGCAGGAATGTAATACGTCTCGCCATGCCCTACGATCGCCTCCCCGTCCGACTCGCCTGCATCGGTGTGGATTCGCAGCGCGAGCAGGCCCGGCATCACGTCCGACGGAATGACGGTTTCAATCGCCGTAATTCGAGGACCACTCTCGTAAGCGTGATCTTGAGCAGGCCCTGTTGAGCGGGCGTGTGGCATGAGGTCAGTTTCTGTTCTTGGCACAGCTGGAGTTAGTCGTCGGCAGTTTAGGAATGAGCTCATTCTTTTTGGCGGTCACCAGAGCAAAACTTGCAACACGATGCAAACGGCAAACAAGGCAGTGGCCCAAATTGACGGCGACAACCAAATTGGAGGAGGCGACACACCTGGATACTGCCGCAACTTAGGCAAGTCTTCACGGCTCTTCCCAAGCCATCCTGTTTCTTGAAAACTCAATTCCGCCTTGGCGTCATCCCAACCCAAAACCAGTGAAGTTGCCAGCATCGAGACGGCGGTAATGGCAACGGAAATCGCGTAGGCCGGCCATTTATTGGTCACCCAGTCAGGAACCGCTGTGAATGTGTCAAAGGTGCGGTCTTGCAGCGCAAAGAATCCATAGAGGGAACCGACGACCAAGCCAACGAGGCCGCTACGGCGATGGACGCGAGTCGCCACGCCGACAATGTAGATCGTCATCAACGGCGTGACAAAGACCGGAATTAACGTCGTCAGTAGATTCAACATGTTCTTCTGAGCCATGATGAACGGCAGGTAGCCGAATCCGAGCGAGAGAACGCCAACCGTCGCGATGCGTCCAACGAGAACGTAGTGACGATCGTCGCCGTTTCGCACGAGCAGTCTGGCGTAGATGTCCCGAGTGAAGATGGCCGACAGCGCGGACCCCATCGAGTCAAACGTGCTGATCACGGCGGCGACTACGCTGGCAACGACAAGCCCCTTGAGTCCCGGCGCCAAATAGCGATTCGCGAGCATTGGATAGAGCGTGTCGGGCGTTTCTAAATTCTGAAACTCGGGGATCGCTCGACCAAAGACGCCCAAGAATGCGCACGAGACTGCGATCGGCAAACTGATGCCTACGCCAAACACGGCGGCCATTTTCATGTCCCACAGCGAGCGAACCCCCATGAGCCGCATCGTCTGGGTGTGATTCACTGTCCAATATCCGCAGCCGATAATGATCCAGCCGATCATGACGACGAATGTCGAAGTCTGCCCCTCGGCACCCTGATAGCGGCCGATATGCGAAAGGTCTTCGAGGCGAACTTGATTCACTTCTCCAGCTGCGGCGAGCGATTCCTGCATGCCGGTCCAACCGCCAACCGCCGACCAGACGGAAGTAAAAATCACGAAGCCGCCCACCATCATGATTATGCCTTGCAGCGCGTCGGTCCAGACGACCGCTTTCAGTCCGCCCATCGCCGTGTAGACGCCCGAGCCGATTACGCTGGCAACGACAAGCACCCAGGCGATTGCCGGCGGCAACTCAACGAGCCGAGTAAGCAACAGGTAGATCGACCAGATCATCATGCCCAGCATGATGCTTCTGTACTGTAGTTGAATCAACGCGCTCAAAACTCGTGCCGAAACGCCGAACCTCGCCTCCAGATACTCCGCATTCGTGTAATAGCCAAGTCGATAAATCGACGGCACAATTAAGAATGCGGCCAGCACGCCGCCGAGGGCGCTGCCGAGCGAATAGACCGTGATGAGATGAATGCCCTCGCGGTAAGTTTGCCCCGTCACTCCAACTAAGTCGGCGCTATCCATGTTGGTTGCAAACATCGACAAGCCAACCACCCACCACGGCAAGGATCGGCCGCCCAGGAACCAGTCGGCGGAAGATCGCGTACCGCGAGCGAGAACGACGCCGACAAGAACAACCGAGAGGTTCAATGTGAGAACGATCGTCCAGTCAATCAAGCTCATGTGCACTCAATCGCAACAGAGTTTTCAGCAGGCGCCAATCGAACAACGGGTCGGATGAGTTCCGATTCCATTCGTATGATTCGACGCAACACCAGGATTGTACGTGACACTGATTGGCGACGCCACGATCACACTCGATGCGAGAACGCATTTTTGGCATTCGATTGTTGCGTTACGAATCGCCGCGCAAACGATCGTAGTCGCTCGGCGTATCGAGGTCTTCTAGCACTCCCGGCTGAGAACATTCAACGCAACGATAAGCCGTGTTAGCGAGCAAATCGCGAATGCCTTCATTCTCGCCGAGACGCTCCACTCGCTCGGCGAACGACCATGGCATCAACAGCGGGTGACCGCGAAGACCGTCGTGCGAGGCGACGACGGCCTGACTGGAGTTCTCGGTGAACGCCGTCAAGACGGCCTGGATGTCATGGGCGCCGATTCGAGGCATATCGGCTGGTGCGAGAAGCCAACAGGCTTCACTTGACGGCGCGTACGTTGACTGAATATGCCGGAGACCGTGTATGACTGAGGCCTTCATGTCGGGCGGCGGTTTGTCTGGTCGAACCAGATCGACATCGTACAGCGAGCATCGGTTCGATAATTCAATGTCGTCCGACCGAACAACGACGACAGCCCGATCGACGCAATCGACCCAGCACCTGAGAACGTGGTCGATGATGGTCGCGCCTTGATAGGGCAGTAGCAACTTCGCTTGTCCCATTCGAACAGAACGGCCGGCAGCGGGAATCACGGCGAATGATCGATGGCTAGCCATCGGCGGCTCGAGGCGTTGATGCGCGACCGAGCACATCGCCTTGGCGATTCCGATGCGAAACCAATTCCGCGCAAATACTCAGCGCAATTTCGGGAACAGTCTGCGAACCGATGTCGAGACCGACGGGCGCGTAGACGCGATCAAGGTCCTTCTGAGCGACGCCTTCTTCGGCCAGATCGTCCATGATCAAGCGGATCTTTCGCCGGCTGCCGATCATGCCCACGTACCTCGCACCACGGGACGCCAGATGGAACAGCGCCTTTTCGTCGTGATTGTGCCCTCGAGTAACAATCAGGCAGTACGTGTCAGGAGTGACATCCAGATTGGGAAGGACATCATCCATTAGGCCATGAATACGATTCTGGGCTGTGGGGAATCGATCCTCAGTAACAAAGTCGCTACGATCGTCGACGATCCAGACATCAAAGTCCAAACTGTGAGCCAATTCGGCCACGGCCAGTCCGACATGCCCGCCGCCGATGATCAACAGCCGACAACGCGGCAGCAGCGGGAGAAAGGCGACCTGGCCGACTCCATAAGCTCTTGGACGATCGGAGATTGGTTTGAGCGATTTGGCTAGCTCGCTGGCCTGCGACTCGTCAGCATTCAACATGCAAAGCGGATTCGCGTCACCATCAAACGCCACAAGAGTTGGCACCCAATCCTCAGCCGGATCGTCATTTCCCTGCTCGCCGAAAACGATGGCTTCTGTCAATTCGTCCCCGTTGAGCACGCGTCTGCTGAGCAACCGAAAGTACTCGAGGGCCTCGGAGTTTTGAACGGGGCAAACGAGCACATCCATTCGACCGCCACAGATGAGTCCGTCGTCCCATCCATAATCGCTGTCGAGTTGAAATCGCTCGACGGTTGGCTGCCCGTTTTGAATGGTCGTCAGTGCTCGGCGCTTCACTTCCGCCTCGACGCAACCGCCACCGAGCGTTCCAGCCTGGGAGCCGTTTTCGAAGACGAGCATCACGGCGCCGGCCTTTTGCGGCGTCGAGCCCCGTGTCGCCACAAGGCGGCAGTAGGCCACAGCGCGGTCGCTATCGAGCGCTTGTACAAGTTGGCCGATCACTTCGAGCATTCGCTTCTACTATCCTCCGCCGATGGCGGGCAGGAAATGAACTTCGGCATCCTCGTCGATGCTTTGCAGCATTCCCATTGAACTGGCATTTCCATCGATCACGAGGGAGATGCCTGGCCGCAACGCATCGCCTTCGCAGAGCCGCTGCTTCGCGCCGGGGAAATCGTGATCAAGCGAGTTGATCAATTCCCGGATCGTCATACCGTCCAGGATAACCGAGTCGCAGCCCGGAACCAGATCTCTCATCGCGGGTGGAATGAATACTCGCGGCATTTCACTACTGGTCGCCCTGCTCGAGAATCCTATCGAGCAGCTTTGGAGGCGACATCGGAAGTTCCGTCATACGCGCTCCAGCGGCTTGGTAAATCGCATTGGCGATCGCGGCGGGCGGCGGACAAATCGGCACTTCACCAACTCCGCGAACACCATAGGGGTGGGAGGGATCGGGCACCTCGACAATAATCGTCTCGATCATCGGAACGTCGTAGCAGGTCGGAATCCGGTAATCGAGAAACGTCGGGTTTCGCATGTCGCCCTCGTCGGCGTACCAATATTCCTCGTTGAGCGCCCAGCCGATTCCCTGAACCGCGCCGCCTTGCATCTGCCCTTCGACGTAACTCGGATGGATCGCTGTTCCGCAATCCTGTGCGACGGTGTAACGGAGAATCTGAACTTTGCCGAGCTCCGGATCGACTTCAACGTCAACGCAGTGGGTTCCAAACGCGCCGCCCTGGTCGGCTTCGCTCGAAGTACCGCGACCAATAATCGGACCGCCGGAATCGTGAAGTTTGCCGGCCAACTCCTTGAATGACATTCGCTTGCCGCCCGGTCCGCAGATTCCACCGTCCTCGTAGCTCACACGATCGAGACCGACTTCCCAAATCGTCCCGGCTCGCACCAGTATTTGCTGCTTAATATCCTTGGCGGCTTCAATGGCTGCGATGCCAGTCGCAAACGTAACGCGGCTCCCGCCCGTCACGTCGGTATAGCCAATGCTGTCTGTGTCGACGACAGCGGGGATGACTTCCTCGGCCGTGATGCCAAGCGTCTCGGCCAGTTGCATGGCGATTGCGGTTCGCGATCCGCCAATGTCCGTCGAGCCTTCAAGCAGCGTTACCGTGCCGTCGTAATTGACGGTAGCCGTCACGGAGGACTTGAGGCCGCAGTTGAACCAAAAACCAGATGCGATGCCACGTCCTCGATGTTTGCCCTCAAGAGGCGACTGATAATGTTCACTCTCTTGAATTGCGTTTAGCGTCTCTTCCAAGCCAACTCGGCCGAACACAGGACCGTCGACTCGTCGCACGCCTTCCTTAGCAGCATTCTTCAAACGAAACTCAGCCGGCTCGGCACCAAGCTTTTCGCACAATTCGTCGACCAGTGTTTCGGCTGCGAAGGCGACGTGCGTCGAACCGGGCGCGCGATAGGCGTTCGCCCGAGGTTTGTTGACGCACACATCGAAGCCGTCAATACGACCGTTGGGCACATCGTAGCAAGCGAATACGCACATGCATGCGGGAGCGACAGGCGAGCCGGTAAATGCTCCAGCTTCGAAGGCGATCCATGCCTCGCCCGCCGTGATCTTGCCATCTTTCGTCGCGCCAAGCTTCACACGCATGTACGAGCCCGGCGTGGGGCCGCTTCCCTGAAAGACGTCGGCTCGCGACATAACCACTTTCACCGGGCGACCTGTCTTTTTCGAGAGCACGGCCGCGATCGGTGGCAGATAAACCGAAATCTTGCCGCCAAACCCGCCTCCGATCTCCATCGGCACGACCTTCACGTTGGACACCGGCTGTAAGAGCAATTCAGCCGTTTGTTGTCGCGCAGTGAACGTTCCTTGCGTGCTCATCCAAACCGTAATCTTGCCGTCCGCATTCCACATCGCCGTGGCGTTGTGCGGCTCGATGTAACCCTGATGAACGGTCGCTGTCTTAAATTCCCGCTCGACGACGATGTCGGCTTCGGCAAACCCCTTCTCAACATCGCCTTTCTCAAAAACGAAATGCTTGGCGATGTTCGTTGGCTTGGAATCGTCGACGGGCGGCGCGCCGATGGCTTCGGTGCGAATGTCGGCGTTCAGCACCGGCGCATCGTCTTGCATCGCCTCGCGTACATCAAGCACCGGCGGTAGAAGTTCGTACTCGACGTCGATCAGCTTGGCGGCTTCTTCGGCAACATGGATATTCTTTGCCGCCACCGCTGCGACAACGTGCCCTTTGTAGAGGACTTTGCTGCGAGCCATCACGTTCGAGCTGAGATGGCGCATGTTGACGGCGCCTTCACCGAGCTGGACGACGCGATCACCTTGCTCCGGAAAATCAGCGGAGGTCGCGACCGCAAATACGCCCGACACTGCCTCGGCTTTCGAGGTATCAATGCTTTTGATGATCGCGTGGGCATGGGGACTGCGCACCGTCGTCCCGACTAACATGCCGGAAAGATTCACGTCAGCGCCATACTGGGCGCGCCCGGTTACTTTGTCGACGCCATCGTGGCGTATGGGGCGAGTTCCGATGACTTTATATTTGGCTTGCCCATTGCTCGCCATGACTGATTCCTTTCGCGAGGACTCACTCGCTCAGTATGTTTAGTGTCTTGATCCTAATTACCTGTCCTAGGTCGCCGCAGTTTGCTTCTTCTTAGCGGCGTCCTGAACCGCTCGGACGATCTTGTCGTAGCCAGTGCATCGACAGAGATTGTTGGCCAAGTAAAAACGTATCTCATCTTCGCTCGGGTCGGCGTTTTGTTCGAGCAACGCCTCGGCTTGCATGATGAATCCAGGAGTGCAAATTCCGCACTGAAGCGCCGCGCCTTCCAAGAAGGCCGACTGCACTTCATCGAGGTGCGTGCCGGACGCGACTCCCTCAATCGTTCGCAATTCCGCCCCTTCGGCCTCAACGGCGAGCACGAGACAACTGACCACGGGTCGTCCGTTCATCAGCACCGTGCAGGCTCCGCAGTTACCGTTCGAACACCCTTCCTTGGTGCCGGTGAGGTCCAACTCATCCCGAAGCACTTCCAAAAGCGACTGGCGCGGCTCGCAAAGGAATTCAGTCTCTTCACCATTGATCGTTGTCGTGACGACGGTTCTTCCAGCCATGATCGTTTACTCACAGTCGCGTATTAGTGCGAGACGTTCGATGCCCGAGCCCAGTAATTCTCGCTCGGTTTTCGCGCGTCAAAATGGTAGCTATTGACCCGTAACGGTTGACTCAAACTATCTTGCATGTGACGGCTTCACCGCGAGCTCGAGCGATTGCGGTTTCGAGAACACGGCGAACAAGCACGCCCGTCGCATGTCGACGATACTCGGCCGTTCCACGCATGTCCGAGATCGGAGAGATAATCGTTTGAGTTGCTTTGGCGGCGGCATCCAGCGAATCCGTCGTTGCGGGTTGGCCAGCGAGCGATTCCGAGGCCTCTTGAGCGTAGAGCGCTGTAGCAGCGACCGCGCCGACTCCGATTCTTGCCGACACGAAGTTCTCGCCACTCTCGTCCAACTGAACGCTGGCGCCGACGCCGACAACGGCGATGTCCATCTCGTTGCGTGGGATGACGCGACGATAGTGCGAACCGCTGTTTGCTTGTCTTGCCGGAAAGCGAACCTCAACCAAAACCTCACCCGTCCCCAAGACGTTCTTGTTTGGACCAGTGCAAAACGACTCGACGGCGACTTCGCGCGACCCGTTGGGGCCAGCCATGACGCAAGTGCCATCGAGCGCGATCATAGCCGGAATGGAATCGGCGGCCGGGCCTGAGTTGCAGAGGTTGCCGCCGATCGTCGCCCGGCTTTGGATCTGAATTCCGCCAATGATGCGGCAACTATCCCAGAGGCAACTGAACTGCTCGCGAATCTCAGCGTGCTCAGTGATCAAGCAAAGTGGCGCCGCAGCGCCAACTCGCAACTCGCCCGCGTCGATCGAAAGCACATTGAGTTCGGGGACTTTCTTGACGTCGATGACGACTTCCGGCGCCAGCTTACCGACCCGCATTTGGTCGATCAGATCAGTTCCGCCGGCAAGAATTCGGGCCGCCCCATCTCGCTTCGCCAATTCGTCAATGGCGTCAGCCAAAGTGGGCGGCGAGAGGTATTCGAAAGCATGCACTTGTTTGTCCTTCGGTTGTTTTCGTCAATTGCCCATATTGAGATCCGGCGAACCTCGCGGGCGTCTCCTGCGCTACATCCCCGTGCGCGAATATTCTATCGGAGTCAGGGAAACTTGCAATCAGTTGACGCGTCTTCTGTCGAGGCAATCTACAACTCGCTATTCGACCGCACAGTCACCGCGCGCCGCGTCACTCAAGATGCCGGGCGACTCTCTTACGCGACATGTCTTTGGAAAGTCGCGCCGCCAAAAAAAATGTTGGGTTGACGATTCCAACGATGAAGAATGACTTGACGCCAATCGCCATTTCAGCCATGCGTAAATGGAAGAGCCGATTTGGCGGTAACCATCCCCATTGGGGTGGACGCCGTTGTTTTCCGGATAGCCGTCGACGATGTCGAGGTTGAGTTCGGTTGGCACGACAAAAAGTTGCTCCGATTCGCGACCTGAAAAATGCAGAATTTGTCGATAAACCAATCGGCGTTGAATCCGGTCCCAGCCTGTTCTCGTGTAGCGATCCTTGTAGTTGGCGTAGTAGGCACCGTCGCGCGAGTTGCCCGGGGTTGTCAGGCAGACGCCGATCTGAGCGTCGGGCGCGGCGGCGCGGATCGACTTCAGCAAAATCTTTGCCTGCGCAAACATCACGTCGACGCGTTCGTCAATCTGGTCTACGTCATTGGGGTTTGCGCTGAAACAATCATTAATGCCGAGCATGATAACGACAAAGTCTGGCGGGTGATTGCCGCAAGATTCTTTGACATAACGAGCAAAATCGAGCTTCGGCGCTTTGTCCTTGCCGAGAAACACAAACGGGCTGCTTCGTTTGCCGTGAGTTCCGTCCGGGTTGGGCTCGAACTTGGATACAAATCGACTCCATGTCCAGCCGCCATAGCCTTCGTGAGCAACCCTATCTGCCGCTGATTTCGGTTTGTGCGTGCCCAGCATTTTCCATTTCGGATTGCCCGGCTGCGCGAGCAACCTAGCAATTTCGTTTGGATAGGCCGTTGCGTGTGTCAGGCTGTCGCCAATAACCAACAAGCTGAGCTCATCTTTCTCGCCCGCATTCGCGCGTGTCACGCGGATGTCCGTCTTGGCGGTTGCGACGGTTTTGCCGGATTCCGACTTCAACGCGATTGCCAAGGAATGTATGCCAACGTCGGCCGTCGACGGCGTGAACGTCCAGCGATTACCGTCAACCTTTCCTACATTGCATTCGACGGAAAACGAATGCCCCTTCGGTGTGGTCACGACGGTATTGCGAAAATAGATATTCGTCTCATTCCCAACGACGGCGTAGCATTCCTTAGGTAACACGACGAGTGGAGTCGGTTTCGCATCACGGCGGGCAATGCCTTCTTCGGATCGCAGGGCGTCGACGGAAAGCACCAAGCCGACGAGCATCGCCGCGGCTGCGAAGAGACGAAATCGTGTGAGTCTCGATAGCATGTTAGCCTTCACTCTTTGCTCCTTGAAGCGGAATTGGACGCCGCTCGCGCCCTTGAGTTTCCACGGCGACAAATGTGGCGTCGGCCTCGGTCAACTTCGTCGTCTTTCCGTTGCGATCCGCCTCGACCGTAATGTGCATCGTGATGGAAGTCCGTCCGACGCGTTTCAACTCAGTCCAAAAACTGACAGCGTCGCCTACGAACACCGGCTGATGAAACTCGACGCCTTCCATAGCGACCGTCACCATGTCGTGCTTGGGGAACTCGAGCTGAGCAACTTCGTATCTCGCTCCAATTGCGCCCGCCTGATCGATATAGCTGAGCAACACGCCGCCAAAGATCGTGCCGTAGGGATTCGTGTCGCGGGGCATCATCATTACCCGCAAGGCCAGCAATCGCTCTATTGGTTCATTTGCGTTCAACTCAAGACTCCAGTGGGTTGCCGTAATAAAAAAGGTCTTGCTTAGCTTAGTCGTCGCGGCTCGCTCCAAATCGCCCCATGGCGATCGCCATCAGGTTATCATATCCGTATTCAATGTGACTCACCGGCCAAACACTCGGGAGAGCGAAAAACGATGTTGAAAAGACGCGAGTTTCTTGGTGGGGTTGCCGGGTTGGCGACGGGCGCAGCGTGCGGCGCACTGTCTCGTGCATACGGTCAGCAAGGTGGTGAGTCACCGCGAGTCGTCATTGATGGGAATGAGTCAGTCGATGACGTGTTTCAATACATCAAAGTAAAGCACGGCGGCTTCGATCGATCCGTGTACCGGCAAATCTTGGGCGCGGCCAATCCCTACAAAGAGGGCGACGAAGCCATCGGAGTCGCAGCGCAAGACGAAAGGTCGCGCGAGAACGCGAGACAATTGCTCGCCAATACTGAGCTAGCCGATTTAGACTCCCGTTCGATTCACATAGACAACCTGGAAACGTTTATCTCGACCAGATTGGAAGGCAAGCGAACGATGGCTGGCTGGACCCTGGGCCAGCTGCGCTCCTTTCTCTTGAAGCGTGATGAGGCGACGATCAAAACGATCATGCCGAGGTTGTCGAGTCTCGTTATCGGCTGCGTCGTCAAATTGATGTCGAACGAAGAGCTCATCTCGCTGGGTGCCAAGGTATTCAATCCGCTGCCTGACAGCGATATCGGCGCCAAGGGCTTTTTAGGCGCCCGTATTCAACCCAACTCGCCGACCGACAATATCGACGATATTCGCTGGCAAGTTTTGAGCGGATTCTCCTACGCTGTCGGTGATGTTCTGCTCGGAACAAACCCAGTATCGAGCGAAACCGATTCGGTCGTCGCGATTGAGCGAACACTGCAAGAAATACTTTCCGTCTTCGGGTTAACCACCGCCATGCCTCACTGTGTGCTGGCCCATATCGATGTGCAGGCGAAGGCCGAAACTTTCGACAGAGGTTGTACGGAACTCTGGTTTCAGAGCATTGCCGGAGTCGACGGCGCCAATGCGACGTTTGACATTAGCGTCGCGAAAATGAAAGGGCACGCACTGTCGAGAAAAGGCCGCTACGGACTTTACTTCGAGACAGGTCAGGGTGCCGACTTTACCAATGGTCACGGCAATGGCTTTGACATGGTGCTTCACGAATCGCGCAAGTACGGCTTCGCCTCAGCGCTTGCCAAGCACGTCGGCGAAGCGCAGGTCGAAGCGGGCAGACCGGCAAAACCTTGGGTGCACCTCAACGATGTCGCTGGCTTCATCGGACCTGAAGTTTTTCGAACGCGAGCTCAACTCGTTCGCTGTTGCCTCGAGGATATCGTGATGGGTAAGTTGCACGGACTGTGTATCGGCCTGGACGTCTGCTCCACCCTTCACATGGACGTGTCGCTTGGCGATCTCGATTGGTGCCTCGATCAAATCGCGCCAGCGAATCCGGCTTACCTGATGGCGTTGCCGACCAAGATCGACCCGATGCTCGGCTACCTGACCACCGGTTTTCAAGACCATGTGCGTCTTCGTGAGAAGTTTGGCTTCAAAGTCAATGGTCGCATGTGGGAGTTCTTCAAGCGGCTGGGCGTCATTGATTCTTCTGGCAAGCCAACCGCCCATTTTGGCGACCCCCTTTGGGTTTATCTGAAGTACCGACGGGCAAAGAACGACTCGCGCAGCGACGAGCTGATTCGCAAGGAGGGCGAAAGTCGACTGGCGGACGTGCGGAGCCGCGGCGTATTTGTCGCATCGGGACACGGTTCGAGACCTTCTCAGCTGGCACCCAAGTTGAAGGCCGATATTCGCCGCATTTATGATGACGCGAAGGAATCGATCTGGAAGGAGTTCGACCCGCAATTCATCAAAGCGACGCCGGACGTTGTTCCACTGGCGACCAATTCTCGCGATCGTGAGGACTACATTCTCCATCCCGTAACCGGCGAACAATTGAGTTCGGAATCGAGCGGGCAACTCGAGCAACTCAAGATGGACCATGACGGTCGCTACAACGTACAGATTGTGATCTCCGATGGACTGAATGCCGATGCGGTCATGGACGACGGGCATATGCTCCCATTCCTAAATCGTCTGCGTGAGCTGCTCAAGCAATACGACTTCAAACCGGCGCCGGAAAACTTATTGATTCGTTCTGGGCGAGTTCGCGTTGGTTACCGGATTGGCGAAACGCTATTCGGCAACCAGCCTGGAAACCCAGCCATCCTTCACGTCATCGGCGAGCGGCCTGGAACAGGCCACCACACTTTCTCGGTATACATCACAGCTCCCAGTGGTGGGGTCTGGGGCCAACCGGGCAAAGTCGACCACAACATGACCAAGGTCGTGTCGGGAATCGCGCGCACGGCGCTTGATCCGGCCGACGGCGCCGACGCGACGCTGAAGTTGCTGTCAACACTGATCTAGTGACTGACCAGATTGTGGGCTGGGGTGGCTGAACGTCTAATTCGCATCGAGCTTGTCTACTCGCTGAATCCAGCGAAGGCGGATTACGAGCAGAATCTCGATGCCTCGCTGAAAAGTCCAAGTTTTCAGTCGCCGCGCTTGGAATTGGGCGTCGCAAAGGTGAAACTGTTTGACGAGCGAGCGTGTCTTGAGTGAGCGTTAAACAAGTAGGAGAAGCCGATGCGATTGGCAAGCATGAGAATGACTGCGGCGTTTTGCGTTGCATGCATCATGACGGTACAGGCCTCTTTATCTCTGGCCAATTCGACCGTGGCCGACGATCTTAGTCGTGTCGGTACAAACCGGGGCGTCGTCGCTGTTCTTAATCTTCCCGAAGGCGGCGCGGCGCATGTGGTTGGCATAGCCGCCAAGAGCGAATTGACACTCTACTTCCAGTCGGACGATGAGAAGCAAGTCGCCGCGGTGCGCGATGCGGCTGCGAGCGCCGGTTTGCTTGGTCAACGCGTCTTCGCGGATCGCGGTTCCCTGCGAATCATTCACTTGGCAGACAACGTTGCCGACTGCATCTTGGTTGGCGAGTCCGCCGAAGCTCAGGTCAGGGAGAGCGAATTGTTGCGAGCGTTGCGGCCTCATGCGACAGCGTTCGTCGGCGATCGGAAAATCGTCAAGCCGGAACCGAATGGGTACGACCACTGGACTCATCCGTACCACGGGCCGGACAACAACCCGCAGTCAAAGGACGAATTCGTCAAAGGAGCGTTTCGAACCCAGTTTCTCGCCGATCCGAAGTTTAGCCCGATGCCCGAGCAAACAGTCGCGGCAGGTGGGCGAATCTTCAAGGCCATGGGGCACATCGCGCACAAGGCAAATCAGAACGCCATGCTCAACACCTTGTTGTGCATCAACGCTTACAACGGCACGATCCTCTGGAAACGGCCCCTCTCGCCCGGCTTCATGATCCATCGCAACACAATGATCGCCACCGACGATGCGCTCTACATGGGCGATCACGAGTCGTGCAAAGTTATCGACGCGAAGACCGGCAAGGTTCGCGAAGAAATCACGGTCCCTAAAGAGCTGACCGATGGCCCGGTCTGGAAATGGATGGCCATGCGAGACGGCGTTCTCTATGGACTCGTCGGCAATCCTGAGGTCAAAGTCAACACGCAGAGGTCGACCCGCGGCGGACTCGGCCACTGGCCATGGGGCATGTGGGACGGCCACGATTACAAGGACCCTCGCACGGCGTTCGGATTCGGTCGAACTCTCGTCGCGATCGACGTCAAATCCAAAGACATACTCTGGACCTATCGAGACGACGAATTCCTGGACGCTCGTGCGGTTTGCATGAACAAGGAAAACTTCTACATCTTTAGCGCCGAACACTTCTTGGCTTGTGTCGATGTCGACAGCGGCAAGCTGCTTTGGAAGAACAAAGATGACGATCTGCTGAAGGCCATTGGCCCGAATCAGAAAGCACAGCATTACGTGACGGGCTACGCCACGACGTGCTACATGAAGTGCACCGACGACTACCTGTTTTTTGCTGGGCCCCAGCGGAAGCAAATGGTTGTGGCCAAGGCGAATGACGGCAAACTGGCTTGGACTCACCCGGACGGCAACCTGCAACTGGTCTTGCGAGACGACGGCGTTTTTGCGGCCGGGCCCAAAG
The DNA here is from genome assembly GCA_964567745.1 of uncultured Pirellulaceae bacterium. Lineage (GTDB taxonomy): Bacteria > Planctomycetota > Planctomycetia > Pirellulales > Pirellulaceae > CAZMNY01. Next base: position 66,706 of record CAZMNY010000012.1, read on the forward strand.
CGACTGGCGTTCGACTGGACTACGCAACTGGTAAGAAGCTCGGTGCTCTGCCGACTCGTCGAGCATGCACGCGTGCGACGGGTTGCGCGGATAGTATCTTCTATCGAACTTCTGGCGGAACGGTTCGTGTGTTAACCGAAACCAACGGCGCCGAGCACATTGCGGCAATGAGACCGCCTTGTCAGGATGGCGTGATCGTCTCCAACGGCCATCTCTATTGGGGGCCGTGGATGTGCGGCTGTCAGCTTTCCCTCTATGGCAACATTAGCTTGGCGCCGGCCAAGGCTCTACGTGAGAACGGCGCTGCGGCGCTGCGCACTGGGAAAGACTATCGCAACGCATCACCACTGGCGGCGAAACAGGGCGACTGGCCCTCCTACCGCGGCGGCAACGATCGCAAGGACACGACGACGGTTGCCGTGCCTGACGGCGTTCAGCTGAAATGGAAAACGAAAATCTGCGACGGCGTATTGCCAACCGCACCGGTCATCGTCGGCGGCTTTGTGTTCGTCGCCGATCGAACCGGCGCAGTCCAGTGTCTGGACAAGAACGGCAAGCAAATTTGGAAATCGTATACGGCTGGCCCGATCTACTACCCACCAGCCGTGTCGAACGATCGAGTGTATGTGGGCTCCGCCGATGGCCGAGTCTACGCATTCGAAGCAGCCTCCGGCCGATTCCTCTGGTCTTACCGCGTGGCGCCCGAAGAGCGATGGATTCCAGTCTATGGCCGCCTGGTTTCGACATGGCCAGTCGCAGGCGGAGTCGTTGTGCATGACGGCCAAGTCTACGCGGCCGCAGGGATTGCGAACTACGACGGCACTTACGTCGTCGCGCTCGACGCAATCAGCGGTGAGCTGCAAGCCAGTAGCGACAGCTCCGGCTCGCTCGCAAGTGAGGTGAACGGCGGAGTGAGCATGCAGGGCAACATGAGAATCGTCAACAACGAATTGCAGTTTTTGGGCGGTGGCGTTTATGAAGTTGCGCGATACGAATTAAAAACGTTGAATTGCCTCAATAGCCCCAAAGTGCAATTGAACTCGCAGTTCCGCACCGCGTTCTATCCGTACTATCCAACCTATGGCAAGTACGTCTCGCTCGAACACTCGCGCAAAGATGGTTCGACGATCTACCACGATGCCAGCTATGAGGGCAGCAAGTTCACCAACTTGACTCTCGAACCGGAGCTCAAGCCGGGGCAGAAACGCGTCTCGAAGGAAGAAGCCCGCTGGATGGTGCGTCGCGGCAAGGATGCGCCGGCAAACATCTGGAGCGACAAACAAAACCGACGCTTTACGAGCTTCATTGTCGGCTCCAAACGAATCATCACGACGGGCCATGCCGACAAGACGCCCAACAAGCGGTTCTTGACGGCAATTAACATGGCCGACGGTGCCGACGTCTGGACCCAGTCCTTGCCCGCCGATGCGGTTAAGGGCGGGGCCGCGATCGACGGTTCGGGCCGTGTTTATGTCGCGCTCGAAGACGGACAACTTCTCTGCTTCGATCCCTAAGCTGACGGTCCGTGCGCGGACGAGAGTGTTGTTGATCGAATCGAACTAGCCGGGCTTGATAGCTCGGGTCGCGATGAACGTATCTAGGTACGCTGAAATCGCGTCCTCGCCCGGCCCGTAATTGTCCTCATAGAATCCGCTCAGCAAAAATCCAACGCGCAATTGACCTCCGATTTGATCGGCCATAGTGTGGGCAAACTGCAGAGGCTGGCCGTCGCCAAAAACAAGCGATTCGCGTTCCTGCTCGTCGAGACTCGTCAGGTCCGAATATGGGATGGCGTACTTAACTTCCAGGCTGCCGTTTTCCATCCGCTCGTCGTCGAATATATAGCGAGCTGGGTTGGTAAAGCCCGCCAGCAAAACGCCGCTCGCTCGCAGTACGCGAAAACACTCGCCCCACACTGGATTGACGTCGGGGACGAAACAGTTCGAGCAGGGATGGAAGATCAAGTCGAACGAACCGTCGTCGAATTGCGAGAGGTCGGCCATGTCGCCCTGGACGATTTCGAGACTCAGACCTTCTCGCTCAGCCACTCGTTTGTCTTGCGACAGCTGTTTCGGTGAATTGTCAAACGAGGTCACTCTCGCGCCGGCGGCCGCAAACATCGGAGCTTGCTGGCCCCCGCCCGACGCCAAGCACAATAAGCGAGAGCCTGCCAGATTCAGCAGCCACTCGGCCGGAACATGCTTTGTTGGAGTCAACAGAACTTGAAGTTCGCCTTGTCTGGCGGCGGTAATCTCGGCGGACGATGCGGGAACCGTCCAGCGATTCTCGTCATCGACGCATTGATCCCATGCTGACCGGTTGTACGCAATGACGTCCATCGTCACGCCATTGTCGCTCGAGGCACCCTCGTCCATGCCGCGAAGCGGCACCAAGTCGGGCGCGACGAACTCATCCTTCGCGCGACGCGAATTGAGTTGTTCACTTGAGTAGAAACGACCAAGCACGTTCTTGTCGAGCAATTCTGGATGTTGACGGACAAAGGCAACTGAGGACTGCGCGTCAGGAGAACTTCGCCGAGCGACGAGGACCAGAGTCATGAAGGCGATCGTGATCGTCTCGTGATAGCCACGCTCGAGCGAATCGCGCAGTCCGGTGGCCACGTTGTACGCTTGGATTCCACGCCGCATGCAGTCGATAGCATCGGGGCTCGATTTCTTGGTGCTATACAGATAGGCGACACGAACATGAGCCTCATGCGTCCATTCCGATCTCGGAAGCGTGCCATCTTCGAAGCCAGCGAGCAGCGCTGTATCATCCATCAATTCGCCCTCGCTCATATCCATTCGCCCTCGCCGGCGTCTAAATGTGTTTCCGCGGCGTCGCCAGTATTGACCGTTCCGGCGGGCTCGATCAGCAGGATTCGGCACTCCTCACTCGCTCGCGGCCGGTGCTCAATGCCTTTGGGGACGACGATCATCTCCCCAGCTCGAAGCGCGACAACGCCAACGCGAAAGTCAATGTTCAGCTCGCCCGACACGACGTAAAACACCTCATCAGTTTCCTCGTGCCGGTGCCAAATAAAGTCTCCCTTTACCTTCGCGATTTTCAAATGATAGTCGTTCATCTGAGCGACGATTTTCGGCGACCAGAATTCGCCGAATTCTGCAAACTTTTTATCCAGCGAGATCGGCTGTGGGCAGTGCGGCATTTTTCTGGCTCAGTGGCGCAAGGATTGAATCGACGTTCGCGCCTGTCGGACTCATCGGCAATGGGCCGTCGTGCACGGAACGTTCCAAGGACCGGAAGTTTAGTGGTCATCGCCCGCATAGATCCACATAGACGGACAGACGGACCGCTCAAACCCACACCGTTCGTAGAACTCGACGGTGTCCTTGTCGGCCAGGACAGCGTGCTGATGAAAACCCTCATACCGCTGCATGAGCCTGGACATGATTTGCTGCCCAACGCCCTGGCGGTGATAGCTGGGATGGACCAGGACGTGAGGATAGTAGACGACCAAATGGCCGTCCGAAATCGAGTTGGCAAGTCCAATTAACTGATCGTCGAACCAAGCCGTCATGACGGAGTGCGAATTTTGTATCGCAGGAATCAGCCTGTCCGGCTTCCGCGCTGACGACCAGTCGTTCGATTTATAAAGCGAGATGATCGCGTCACGGTGTATTTCCTTCGAATCGCTGTAGCGAATCGGACTTTGAGTATCCGTCATGATCATTCGTCCAGTCGGCGTCGCGCTAATCGCGGGCCGGTGCATGAAGAGGGCAGCGTAGAGCCCGCCAAGCGAGATGGGGATCTACACGATCTTGCTTTGCTAGAGCAACCTAGCCCAAGGAATCTGATGGTTGGGGAATCGCATTACGCGCCTACTACGAGCTTTTTCCAGACTTCGGTGTTTTCCTTCATCGCCGCAACGATGTCCTTGGGCACTCGGCCGTCTTCGAGCAACGTCCAACCGGAAAAGTCTATTCCTTTTAGCAATGTAAAAAGAGCCGGCCAGGGATACGCGTCGTTGCGCAGATCATGGATATGGATGATGTTGATCTTCTCTTTGACCAAGTTAAAGTTGTGCTTGAGCCCCTTGCCTTTCAGGTCGGTGGGGTTGCAATTCCAGCAGACGACTGCGTTGGGGTGATCGGCAACATCCATCATTGTCTTGATATGCGGAATCTCTTGCGATTGCCGTCCGTGAACCTCGAGTCGGATCTTCACGCCATAACCTTCGGCGAATTCCGCGACGGTTCGCAGCGACTTTCCAATTTGCTCGAGCGTCTTCTTGACCGGCACATCTTTCGGAAGCCCGTTGGGTCGCACTTTGACTCCAGACCCGCCGACGTCGTGGCAAAGCTGAACGAACGCCTTCGTCTCCTCGATGTTCTTGGCCACAACCGACGGATCGGGCGAGTGGTATTCGCACGCGCTGCCGAGGCCGACAAGTTCCACTGACGTGTTTGCAAACATCCGCGTAACGTCGCGACGAGCCGCCTTTGAAAGCGAAATTTCGACGCCATGTTTATGCGTGCTGCGCAGCTCAACTCCCTCAAACCCTGTTGCCTTGCAATTCTTGATAATCGTCGGGAGGTCCCAACTTTTCCCCCAGTTGTAAGTGACCAGGCCGAGACGAGGTCTCTCGGCGGGCTCGCTAGGCCCTGGCGTTTCTTTGTGAGCAGCGAGTAGCTGATGCGGGGCGGCAGCAGCGGCAGCGGTCGCGGCGAGTAGCGTGCGGCGTGAAATAGTCATAAGTGCCTCGAATGCATCAAGTGGTGTCTTGGTTTCGCGGTCAGGCAATGATTTCGCGAATCGGCTGGCCGAAGTCGATATCGAGCCGCTTCTGTCCTGGGACTTCCAGTTGTCGCGGATCGAGTCCCAGTTGGTGGAGAATAGTTGCGTGGATGTCAGTCACGTAGTGACGGTTCTCGACGGCGTGAAAACCGATTTCGTCGGTCGCTCCATGCGCCACGCCGCCTTTGAGTCCTCCGCCTGCCATCCAGACCGAGAAGCCATACGGATGGTGGTCGCGCCCGTCACTTCGTTCGGTTCCCGGAGTACGCCCAAACTCCGTCGCCCAAACAACGAGCGTCTCGTCTAGCATGCCGCGTTGTTTGAGGTCTTTGAGCAGCGCCCCAATGGGCTTGTCGACTCGTCCGCAATTCCTAGTGTGGTTCGACTTTAATTTGCTATGCGCGTCCCAGCCTCCTCCGCCCCCGCCACCATCATAAATCTGCACGAAGCGAACGCCTCGTTCGACGAGTCGTCTCGCGGCGAGGGATTGTCGAGCCATTGCGGAGGTCGCTTTGTCGTTCATGCCGTACGCGTCTTGAGTCGCCTTCGATTCTCGACTGAGGTCGACAACTTGCGGCACCGACATCTGCATCCGAAATGCGAGCTCATACGACTTGATCCGAGCCCGCAGCTTCTCATCGTTTGGATACTCCGCGACTGTCATCGTGTTAAGGTCGTTCAAAAGGTCGAGTTGATGGCGACGCTCGCCAACACCGATTCCGGCGCCAGGCGTGCCAAACGGCAGCGGATTGCTGGCATTGACCGCCATGCGATTTCCGGAATGGGCCGGGCCAAGGTAACTGCCGTCGTGCGCGCCAAAACCGCCGCAGCAATCGCCGGGCGGCGGTCCCATTACGACGAATTGCGGGAGGTTTTCATTTAACGTACCCAAGCCGTAATGGACCCAAGAACCGATCGACGGAAAGAACCCGTCGAAAATATGGCGGCCCGTATGGAACTGCAATTGAGCCGCGTGATCGTTGTCAGTCGTCCACATCGATCTAACCACGGCGATGTCGTCAATGCAGTCGCCAACGTGCGGCCACCAATCGCTCACCTCGACGCCAGACTCTCCCCGTTTACGATAGCCGACCTGCAAGGGGAACAACGACGCCATCAAGGCTCGCGGCTTGCCCGAGAAATCTCGAACATTCTTGCGGTAGAAAGGCGAATCCGTGACCACTTTGCCGAAAGGAGATTCGTCGATTGTCTTCCCGGCGAACTTGTTTAGCGCCGGTTTGGGGTCGAACGACTCAACGTGACTTGTCCCGCCATTCATGAAGTACCAAATCACACTTTTCGCCTTGGGCGCGAAGTATGGACCCGGTCCATGAGCTTCATCGCCGTGCCCTGCTCCATTGGCCTCTTGCTGCATCAAGGCGCCAAGCGCTAGGCCTGTAAACCCCAAGCCGCAATCGGCGAGGAATTGGCGCCGCTTGAGCTGACCGCAGGGAAATGAATGCTTCGATGTGTCCATGGATCACCTACCGGACTGTCACAAAGTCGTTGTGAAGAATAAGCACGTGAACGAGATTCTCTCTAGCTCGCAACTGCAGATCCGTCGATGCGGGCAATTTCGCCGTACCGCCGGCCCCAAATCGTTCTGTCGATTTCTGACCTAAAACATTTTTGTGCTCAAGCAAGAATTCGTCGCAGCGCTCTGTCTCTCGCTGCGATGGACTTCTGCCCAATACGGTTTCAAATGCCGCCTCGACGAACGCCCCCCGATCGGCGGGAAGTTGCTTGGCCAAACGCCGGGCGCAGTCGACCGCCAACCCGCTATTCATCAGTGCGAGCGACTGGTTGGGCACCACGCTTTCTTTTCTCCGATAGCAGCTGTTGGGGTCAGCCACGTCGAACACTTCGAGCAACTCCATCTTTTCGTTGGGCGTGTTGCGGAAGTAGAGACTTCGCCGCAAGACCGACTCGCCCAATGTCTCTTTGAACTCGGGTCCGCCAAAAGCAAGGTCGAGTTGCCCCGCCAGTCGAAGCGTGCTGTCGCGCACCACTTCCGCTTCCATTCGCCGAGAATTCATCCGCCACAAGAAAACATTTTCGGGATCGGCTGCGAGCGATTCTGTGTCGCCGTTTGAACTCGAGGACATGGCATACGTTCGCGACAAGACGATTTGCCGATGGATGGGCTTCATCCGCCAGCCGTTTTCAACCAGCTCTGAAGCGAGCCAATCCAATAGCTGTGGATGACTCGGCGTACGTCCGTTGAGTCCGAAATTCTCAGTCGTATCGACCATTGGACGGCCGAAATGCCGGCCCCAAATATGGTTCGCCGCAACCCTGGATGTGCGGGGATTTTTGGCGTCAACAATCCAATTGGCGAGCGCGAGCCTCCGCCCCGAACTCGTTTTGGGAAACTGTTCGCCAAGCGGAGTGATCGTGCCCGACGGTGCCTTGGCCGCTTCATTGGCTTTCGCAAGTTTCGACTCAGCCGCCTTGAGTATCTTTTTCTGATCGTCGCTCACGGATTGCTTTTCGATCGCCGCCAACTCAATCTCCGCTCGCAAAACGTTGCAAGCTGATTCGGCCGTGCGGGCTTTCGCCAGCAGCTCATTCGTTTGCTCTGCGTTAACGCCCAGATGTGTCGCGAGTTCCGAAGCGAGTCTCGCTTCGATCGAAATCAGTTCGGCTCGCGCCAGTTCAGTCGACTTGCTCGCAAGCGCGTTTGCAGCCTTTGCGTCCGCCAATTTTTGCTCAAGCGACTCGATCGACTCCGACAACTTACTGATCCGTAACTCATGAAACTCCGCCGCGCCCGAGTGCACCCAAAGCGCCAGCTTGCCGGTGCGACGAGCTGTGGGCATCTTATAATCGAGCTTGCGTTCGCCATCGACGTCGATCGTCAGCTTCGAGCCTTGCACGGTTACATCGAGCGTCACCAGCTTGCCGACGGCAAGTTCCGTCTTGATGATCCCGGCTTGAGGATAAACCTGTTTGCCGCCGAGGCGATGAAATGCTTGGACGCTTTGTCTCGCGTCCCCCGTGCTGGTGTAGACGTCTTGCGAGTTGCCTTTGTCTTGGAAATCGAAACTGAAACCGACCGATCTGTATGAGCCGGGTGCCAAGGCTAGATACTTCAGCTGCAATGAAAAATCGGTGGGGTGGTCTTGCTTGCTGACCATCGTCGCAAAGCTAGTCACCATCGACTGGGTGAGTTTGCCGTCCGCGTAAGTCCATTCGCCGTTGAGCGTCCGCCAGCGATCGGGTGAAGGCTTGTCGAACGATTCGACGAGAACTTCGGAGGCTTCCGCTGGCGACTCGGCCGCCAGTTTTTTGCGTTCAGCGAGCGCTGCCTGAAGTTTGGCAATGGTTGCCGAACCGTCCGAGTGTTTCTTCTCGGCGAGACTCACCGCTTTCCTGGCTTGGGAGACGAGCGTTTCGCCATACCCTTCTCGCAAGGCGGGGTACCAGCTGTCGGCGGGTAACGAAACGGGCTGTACGTCGACCGTCTCCCCGCCAAGCGACACGGGAGTCGAAGGAGCCAGCGGTTTCGATTTGTCGGGATAACGACCGTCGCCACGCTCAAATCGATACGTGACGGCTTTCAGGTCCTTATCGTAAACGCGGGCGATTCCATCGTTGAGAACTTGTCCGAGCTTGGCGTCTTTTTGCGTGGAGGTTAGCGCGGAAACCGGATCGGTGCGCACGTCGTGCGGCTCGAAGAACGCGCGAAACCGGTAGTACTCTTCCTGGCTTATCGGATCGAATTTGTGATCGTGGCATCGACAACATCGCATCGTCACTCCCAAGAACGCCTCGCCGGTTCGTTCAACCGTTTCAAACATCCAAACATTGCGGTCGAATTTATACCAGTTGCGGCCGAGGTACCCGGTCGCAGGCAAGACGTCGGGATCATTTCCGGCGAGCTCGTCGCCGGCCAGCATCTGAACAACCATCTGGTCGTAGCCGTCATCGTTGTTAAGGCTGTTGACGATCCAGTCGCGCCATCGCCAAATGTGTCTCTGGCTATAGCGAATCTCGTTGCCGCCGCGACTGCCATACCAATCACTGTAGCGCCAGACGTCCATCCAGTGTCGACCCCAGCGTTGTCCGTAAAGCGGTGAGGCAAGAAGTGAATCGACAACGGCTGCGCGGGCATTCGGTCGTTCATCGGCGAGAAACGAATGCAATTGTTGGCGCGTCGGCGGGATCCCGATCAAGTCGAGGTGGACTCGGCGAAGCCAAAGCTGGGGCGAGGCATCGCCAGCATGTGCGAGTCCCTTCTTGTCTCGCGTTGCGGCCACAAAATTATCGATCGCGTTGTTCGCCCAAGCGGGATCGCGAATATTGGGCGCGCTTTGCCGGACGACTTGTCGATACGACCACCATTGACGCGGGTCCTCTTGTGGCTGTTCATTTTCCGGGCCGATTGCTCCTTCGGCGATCCATTTGCGCAGCGTGTCGATTTCGGCAGCCGTCAAGGCAACACCTTGGTTCTCTGGCGGCATGCGGTAACCGGCATCGCCCGTAACGGCGTCGATTATCAAGCTACTCTGAGGATCGCCCGCCTCTAATGCCTGGCCTGAATCGCCGCCCTCCCTGATCGCGCTGGCCGTGTCGAGTCTCAGTCCGGCCTGTTGCTTTAGCCCCCCATGGCACGCATAGCACTTGTGGGTCAAGATTGGCTTGACGTCCGTCAGATAGTCGACGGCCAAGCCAAGGCGACACACTGTCACGGCAAGGAGAAAAAAGCTGGTCGCGATGCAATGGATACGCATGTGATTCACGCGTGGGAAACCGGGGGTGATTGGTGGCGGGAGGCCTTGAGTCAGGGCGATAAAACGCTGACGCGGGCCACCCAATAGCATACCAGCTGGCCCAGCTTTTTTCACGTTTGTTTGAAAGGCCCACGGCATGGCGGAACGCATGCCGCGGCACGAGGCCGCCGATCTACGCTAGGGTTCGCACTGCATCTCCGGCACGCTATAGTCGCGTTCGCACGGGTTCGTTCAGGCGTTTCGCAGTGGAACAAGAATTGGATTGACTGGCGTCGTGCTTGCTCCCGAATCAAGAGGTAACACCAAGTGAAGGCGTTAACGTTCTTGGCTCCGAATGAACTTGCCTACGCAGACGTCGATGATCCACAGCTCGTCGATCCGACCGACGCGATCGTTCGAGTTTCTGACTGCGGCGTTTGCGGCTCCGAACTTCACATCATTGAAGGGCGCGAACTCGGCATGGACGTCGGCACGGTCATTGGCCATGAGTTTGTGGGGGAGGTCGTGGAATGCGGGACGGAAGTGCGCGAGTTTCGCGTCGGCGAAACGGTCTGTAGTCCGTTCACAACGTCATGCGGAAGTTGTTTCTATTGCCGGCAGGGACTGTCGTGCCGGTGTAGCTCGGGGCAGCTCTACGGCTGGAGACAAAATGGGCTTGGACTTCAGGGCACCCATGCGGACTTAGTCCTCGTTCCGCTGGCCGACTCGACTCTGGTCAAACTGCCCAGCGGGCTCTCGCCCGGCGTCGGCTTGTTGCTAGGCGACAACTTGCCGACGGGCTTTTACTGCGCCGAGAGAGCGGGGATCGAGCAAGGCGCTGTCTACGTCGTGCTCGGTTGCGGAACGGTTGGCGTGCTCACGGTGGCAGCCGCAAAACTGCTGGGGGCCGAGACCATCATTGCGGTCGATGGCGTGCCTTGGCGGCGAGAGAACGCGATGCGAGTCGGAGCAACTACCAGTTGTTCGATTGAAGGAGCGGCGGACATCGTGCACGAGTCGACCGGCGGACGAGGCGCCGACGGCGTTCTAGAGGCAGTGGGGTCCGCCGCCGCCCGACTCGCCTTCGAACTTGTCCGGCCAGGCGGAGTGATCTCGAGCATCGGCGTCCCGGACGACGCGACCCCCTTCCCTTATTCGACAGCAGACGCTTACGGCAAGAACATCACGATTCGAGCGGGTCGCTGTCCAGCTCGAGCGTACATGGATCGATTGAGCCGGTTACTGAGCGACAACCAGCTTCAGCTCGACTCGATCATCACACACACGATCCCGCTTGCCCAAGGCGCGGAAGCGTACGAACTATTCGCCAGTCGAACGGATGGCGTTGGCAAGATCGTGCTTCAACCGACGGTGAACGCGAGTTAGAGATAGCAAGCTAGAGACGGCGAGCTTAAAGCATCATGGTGACGGCTTTGGTTTGGGTGTAGAGGTCGATGGCCTCATGCCCCATTTCGCGGCCCCAACCCGATTGCTTGTATCCGCCAAACGGCAGCGCGGCGTCAAACACGTTGTAGCAATTGACCCAGACGCTACCGGCTTGCAGGCGTTTCGCGATCTTGTGCCCTTTGCTGATATCGCGAGTCCAAACTGCCGCGGCCAGGCCATACACGCTATCGTTGGCCGACTTGATCAGCTCGTCCAAGTCATCAAAGGCGACAGCCGTGACCACCGGACCAAAGATCTCTTCGCGAATCACTTTCATCTCCGGGCGCGTGTCAACTAACACGGTTGGTTCGACAAAGTATCCGTCGCCGTCGGCTCGATTCCCGCCGACAACGGCTGTGGCACCTTCTTCCAATCCGGACGCGAGGTAACCGCAGACGCGATCTTGCTGAATCTGAGAAACGAGCGGGCCCATTTCAGTGGATGGATTCATGCCCGGACCGACTTTGATGTTCGCGGCCGCTTCCGACACGCCTTCAATCACCTGATCGTATTGACTCCGATGAACAAACAGTCGCGAACCGGCGCAGCAGCATTGGCCATGATTGAAGAAGATGGCGTTGGCCGCTCCGGGAATAGCCGTGTCGAGATCGGCATCGGGAAGGATAATGTTGGGACTCTTCCCGCCAAGTTCGAGCGTCACTTTCTTGAGGTTGGTGTCGCCCGCCGCTTTGACGATCAACTTGCCGACTTCGGTCGAGCCAGTAAAAGCGCACTTGTCGACGTTGGGGTGGGCCGCCAAAGCAGCGCCAGCGGTTTCTCCGTAACCGCTAACAATGTTTACAACTCCAGGGGGAAACCCCGCGTCGAGAACCAATTGTCCGAGTCGCAACGCGCTTAATGGAGTCTCTTCGGCAATCTTCAACACAACGGTGCAGCCGGCCGCCAGTGCTGGCCCTAGCTTCCAAGCCGCCATGAGAAGCGGGAAGTTCCACGGGATGATCTGGCCGACAACTCCAATGGGCTCTCGCAGCGTAAAGGAATGAAACTCGCCGCCGGGGATGTTCGGCGTTGAGATCGGAATGGTGTTGCCTTCGATTTTCGTCGACCAACCTGCCATGTACCGGAACAAATCGACGGCGAGAGGGACGTCGGCCGCGGCCGCAACCGCCCGGGGCTTGCCGTTGTCTAGGGATTCGATTTCGGCGACTTCGTCAAGATTCTCCTCCAGCAGGTCCGCCAACTTCCAAAGCAACTTGCCTCGCTCGGACGGAGTCATCGCGGGCCATGGGCCGGACTCGAAGGCGCGGCGCGCGGCTGCAACGGCCTTATTGATGTCGGCTGCATCACCCTCGGCCACGTTTGCGATCGTTTCGCCGGTCGCCGGATTCTTTACCTCGAGCGTCTTTCCCGATTCGGCCGGGACCCAACTTCCATCGATAAGCAGTTGATGCGTGCCGCCAATAAACGCACGTGTTTTTTCACTTGCCGCTGGTGCTTCGGCTGTCACTTGCATCGCGTACTCCTCTCGACATTAAAAAATCGGTTGTCGCGGCCGACTGCGGCGCGGACGATTCGGTTGCTATTCCGGCGCAGAATAAGATCGTTCGATACGCTTTGTTATAAAATAATCTCATTCGGCAGAAACCCCACCACGAGGGATGTGGGTTTGGCGCTGATGACGATTTAGCTGGAAACTGGGATGAAGTTGCGCAAAAAGGTGTGGCTCTGGCGAAGTGACGCAACGCGTCGTTCCAGCGAGCCCTCATAGGCACGGTCTTCGACTTCGACACAAACAGGCCCCGTGTAGCCGGAGTCGCCTAGGATCGAGAAAAACTTGCCCCAATCAACATCGCCCATCCCCGGCAGTTTCGGCGTGTGAAACTCAAGAGGATTGGCGAGAATGCCGACATCGTCGAGCAGTCGCTGATCGACTCGCACGTCTTTGGCGTGAACGTGGAACAGCCGATCAGCGAACTCGATCATGGGCTTGAGGTAGTCCATGTGCAGCCATGCTGGATGAGACGGGTCGTAGTTCAGTCCGATCCACCGGCTGTCCAAACCGGCAAACATCCGCCGCCAAATCTTGGGGCTGTGAGCCAAGTTCTTGCCGCCTGGCCACTCGTCATCGCTGAAGAACATCGGACAGTTTTCGATTCCAATTCGGACCTGACGCTTGGCTGCGTAATCGACGATCGGTCGCCACGTCTCCAAGAATCGCGGCCAATTGTCGTCGATTGACTTCGTCCAATCGCGACCGATAAAAGTGTTCATCTGCCTCACGTCCAACGCGACGCAGCCATCAATCACTCGGCGAATCTGCTCGCACGCCGTCGCCGCCTCCGACTCGTCGGGAGAAAGCGGGTTTGGGTAGTAGCCCAGTCCGCTAATGGCCACATTGTTTTTGGTCAGCGTCGCTTGAATCGCTGAGATCGACGCATCGTCCAGAGACGCCGCGTCAATGTGTGTTACGCCCGCATAACGGCGTTCCGCCTTGCCGACCGGCCAGCACATGACTTCCACACAGTCATAACCGATCTCGGCTGCCGTGGAGATCACTTCGTCGAATGACAAGTCGGGAAGAATGGCGGACACGAAACCCAATTGCATCGAAGTAGCTCCCAGAAAATGCGAGTGAAACTCGTTAACGGAACTGCTTCGTTATACTCGGTCTGCGCCCGTTTCCGTAGCGGTCGAGACAACCGGCATAGAATGGCGATGCGAGTGAGCCGTCGCTGAACTCACCTTCGCGAATTCTAGGTCGAGAAAACTTCCAGACGGGAGCCAGCAGGATTAAGACCTACCTGCTCGGCTCGACTTGAAAGCTCACCAAGCGCCGCTCGGCCGGTCTCCCCCAAATCGATGGTCCACTTGTTCACGTACAGCTCGACGTGTTGCAGCAACACATCGTCATCGAATTCCTGGGCGTACTTTCGCATCGTGGGCATCGTTTCGTCACGATTCGCCAGGCCGTATTCCAGCGATTCGTGAATCACTTCCTGAACGGCAGCGATCGTACTCGTTGGCAATGTACGTTGTGCAACAATGCCTCCCAGCGGAAGCGGCAAATTTGTCTCACTTTCCCACCGCACGCCCAAGTCTTCAATCATGCCTAAACCATTCTGTTCCCACGTAAAACGGCCCTCGTGAATGCAAACGCCAAAATCGGCCTCGCCACGTTGCAGCATCGGCATGATCTCAGAGAAGACAACATGACGAATCTCGGCCGTGTCCGCATGGAACAACTTGAACAACAAAGTCGCCGTCGTGTGCTCGCCAGGGCAGAGTGTGACTCGCGGCGCGCCGCTGGAGCTGCTCACTAGCTCAGCCGGAGCGGGTGAGTTCGATACGGCGGAGAGCAACAAAGGCCCGACGCCGAATCCGAGTGCTGAACCGCTCGGCAACACAGTGGTCTTGTCTGCGAGCAGCGCCGCTGCGTGAAAACTCGTCTTGGCGACATCGAATTCGGCGTTAAAGAGGCGTTCGTTGAGCTGCTGAATGTCGATCAATTCAATTTCAAAATCCAAGCCGCGCCAGTCGACGGCGCGAGTCATCAAGCCGTGAAATGCGAACGTATCGTTCGGACAGGTGGAGATTCCCAAGCGAATCCGATTCGTCATTCCTCTACCCCCGCGCGATCGCTGTCGGCCATCTGTTGAAGAACAAGTTGACCCGCTGAGTCGAGCGCGGACTCGATTTTCCAGTCGGCCTTATCTCGCTGTCCCGCATAGTTTGAGACCCCGCGAATGATCGCACAGGGGATTCTTTCAAGCCGGCAAGCCAGGGCGACACCGAAGCCCTCCATATCCTCAGCCACCGCATGGGGGTGGTTATCTAGTCGCAGGCGAACGTCTTCCATGCAGGACGACGCGGCGCAACTCGTCAGCAATTGATTCGCCTCGGGCAAAGTTGAGTCGATCTCAATATGGTCGTTGACGATACTCTCGCCGCTCGAGTCTGACCATTGCGGCCAACCCAATTGGTGAGCACTTTGGTGGTCTGCGCCGCTACCGACTCCTATCCCGTAAGCGCTGACGGACGAGAAGGACAAGGCTTCGCCGAGCTGCAAATCTTGGCGATAGGCGCCGGCTATGCCGACCAGGCAGGCGCGATCCGGGCCGTGCTCCGCCAAATAGTGCGATGCGGAAGCCGCGGCCGCAATCGGACCGAATCCACAGAGCTCAACCGGATTGCCGCTCGCAATGAACTTCGCCAGTTGAGGCTTCAAGTGGCGCGATTCCATCTCCGTCGGTATGAGAATAAGCGTTTTTGGCATGGGTCCCTTTCGCCATCTCAACCGTGAAGCGTCACTGCTGTTAACAGCAGCGGCAAATGCCGTTAGACCGGCGATCAATTGTTCGCTCCGAGCGTATCTTAGATGCGGCCACAAAAAAAGCCCGGCGGACCAACGGCCAACCGGGCTTTCGAGTCGTTGCTTTTCGCTAGTCGCTAGCGAAGAACTCGAATCAGTCCCTGCTGATCCAAATACCAATCGCGGAGAGGCCGCGAAAGTTTGGAATCGGTAAAGACTTTGAAGTTCTGGATATTTAGCGACGTGTCAACATCAGCCTTGAGCGCTTTGCCGAGGGCGCCTCGCGACTCCTTCGCCCAAGCGGGATAGGAGCCGACCGCGTCGGCGATGGCTTTTGCTGCGGCTTGTCGCGTGGCCAAATCGTATTTGAAGTCAATCACTTCAACGTACGACTTGTCAACTTTGCCGGCGATTCTCGCGTCCTTGTTCTTGATATCGCGAGTCATCACGATGACCTTGGCTGCGGCGAGAATATGCTTCTCCATTTTTGCGACGATATCGTCATCCGCCACATGGCCTTGCACTTTCGCACCAAGATCTCGCTTAGTGCTTGCCCACGCTAGGAATAGCGCTTTGACAAGCTGCTTTTCGAATTCAACGAAGTAGGCAGCCGATTGCTTCTTGATCAGCTCTTTTTCCTTTTCAGTGAATTCGTGAGTTTCGCCGTCGGCACCAACGAATTTTTTGTAGGCGTCCTTCTCAAGCAACTCGGCCACTTTGGCCGTCATCTTGGCGGCATCGTACTTCGATGGAGGCACAACGCCTTCTACCTTCAGCTTCAGGTCGAGGACGAGCCCGATCGGTGCAAAACCGAATGCAAAACGGTCGATGCCGCCCGCCTTTGTGATCTGCTCGTTGAGCGACTTCCAGTGGGCCGCTTGACGTTCTTCTTCGTTTAGCGATCCGATGTAGTCGAAGTCTCGCTCGATACGCAGCGAGCGAATTGAACTACTGAACCACGACAGTCCCTTGCGATAATCGCTGACCACTCGAGCGACATCGCCCGCAGCGCTGAGGCTAACTTGCTCGAGCGGTTTCGCATCGCGTTTGTCGCGGGGAGCTTTGGCCGAGATGTACCGCTCGATAATTCGGACGGGCAAGCCATTGATGCCTTTGCCGACATCCGACATCGACGCGAGGATGGGCTCGGCGCCGTAGTCAAACGTCCGCAGATCGCCATAGCTGAATTGATCGTCGTCCGTGCCGAAGAGCAGCTTTTTGTCGACAGCGGTTGTCTTGCCGAAGTACCCCCATTGGATCGCCGCCTTGTCGTGCGGGAGAGCTTCCTTGGTCGTTCGCATTTTCCAGCCGTTGAATGCAGCGGCTTGATAATGCGTATATTCCATCACGCTATTCGTTGTGATTCGCCCTTTCATCTCGGGCGCCTTTTCGTCGACAAGGTACTTCTCAAACCACTCGTCGAGTTCTTTAGGCGAAATATTGCCAGCCAAGCTGCCGGCGAAATTGTGCCGTAGTCCCAAGACATGGCCGACCTCGTGAGCCGTCACGTTGCGGACGTAATCCTGCGAAGCGCGAAGCATTCCGGCGTCTCCCGCCTTGCCATCGGCCAACATGGCCTCAAGGCCGATGGCCATTTGCGCAGCATACTCTTCGACGTTGCACTCGCACGATGCCGTGGTTTGGAATAGCGGAAGGCCCAGCAAATGTGAGGTCAACTTCTTCTCGTCGCCGTCCTTCTTGTCGTCCTTCTTCTCTTCCTCTTTCTTCGCTTCGAGTGCGCGCATCCGGCGAAGAACCAATCGAGCTCGCTGGACGCCGCTAATGGCGAAAACGCTGGTCATGTAAGCTTGACCGTGCATCGATTGTCCCGTGCGCGGATCGACGAGAACATCAGCATAGGCAAAGCCGGCGGAATCCCAGGGGACCCACTGAACGATATTGTGCTTCGCGCTCGGAGCGGTGACTCCATCGGGAGCCTTCTCGCATCGCACAACGTCTTTGCCGAAACAAGTGTTCCAGTAAAGGACGCCCTGGCGAATCGATTCGACGTACTCAGCAGGCGTGTTTGCGCTGTAGTAAAACACGACAGGCTTCTTGATGTCAAAACGAGCGGTGTGCGAGACGGATCGTCCGCTGGTTAGCTCCAACGTCGGGCTGGTTTGAAAGAACCTGAGATAACGCGATGCCGTCGGTTCGTTCGACTTGCTCTTGAACGCGCCGCTCTTATACGGCGAGATGAAGTAGCGAATTTCCATGCGTTGTTCGACGTCTTCGCTTCGCGAGCGACTTCGAGCCTGCACGGCCTGACGAATCGAAAGAATGCCGTTTGAATCTTCGACAGAAAAGACTCGGGCTTGCGGCACTTCCAAAACTTGAGCTAGCCCTGTGGCGCTAAACCCGCCACTGCTGTACCAACCGCTTGTGAAAACACGGCGCATGCCGGCGTTAAAATCGATGATGACTTGGTTGTTCTGCTTTTTGATCACGGGGAACGTTGCGAGCAACCGTCGAGCGGGAAGGTCGTCGGTGACCACCAAGCCCGTAGCTGATTCATACATGTCGAGCGAATCGTCGAACAACTCGAACGTCACGATGTGGCCGGCGAGCCCTTTGCTCGTCGCCGCTTGGTATTGCGGGATTGACGAAATCGACATTAAGTACTCTTTGCCAATCGCGGCCAGCGGGACCGCAATCTTCCCGCCACCGGCAGGTGTCAGTTTTGGCCCCGGCTTAATTTTGGGGCCTTGTGCTTCCGCCTGAGCTGCAAACAGCCCAATAAGCATCGCCAATATGGTTGCGTATAAAACTCGAGGCATGGCGTGTTCCAGAATGAAAGTTCAAAGGTGTAAAATCGAAGTTGTCGTCTGGCATCAAAGGGCCGCGTCGCTTTTCACCAGGTTGTCAAATTGGCGTTGAAGGGTCGAAGCGCGGACCGCGTCGACTCCGGTCGTGCTGTTAAAAACCCCATCGAGACCAGGAAGTATCTCCAGCGGTCTTGTGGTCGGCTGGCAAGAAGGGCGGGCGAGGTTTTCAGCAAATCGTCCCGGCCTTATCCGTCCAGTATAAACCGGCCAAATGGCGGATCCTAGACTTTGCTCCCACACAAAAACCGGCCATTTCGGCATGAAATTGCCCCATTGCGATTCTGCCGTTCGCCCCCAGCCCCCCAGGCGACGGAATTCCGGCGGTTGTGATATAACTCCACTCTCGTTCACGCCATCGCCGCACCGAGCATTTTTAGCTCGGGCCGATCATCGGAATTTTGCACGAATCGTCGACGTGCGGAGTCCCAGTCCTGCCGTTTTGGAGTCTATGTGTCCGACCAATTCAATTCGCCGGAAGCCGTCGTTCCCCCGTCGGACAACGATTCAACCAGCCAGCCTTGCGACCAACGCGGGCAAGGCGATGAAGGGAATTCGGCTCGACAGGTTTCTGAGAGCGACGGTACGGCCGACACCCTTTCCATGAAGACTCCAATTCGGTCGGAAGAGTTGCTCGAGACACTGAGCGTGCTCGAGCGAGTCGTCGAGGACCGTGGACTGTTGGTGCAATTGTCTCGAGAGGAGCGAACGCGTCTGCTCCGCGCAGCTGGAAAGGTTGCCCACGCGTCGCGAGTGGCGCGGCGCCGATTCACTCGGGCGGCACGCGATGTCCGTCGCGACGCGGTTGCTCAAGACAAAGCGGAAGACGAAAAACTGTTGGCGAAAACCGGTATGCGCCAGCAAAACAGTGTTCGGTTTACTAAAGCCATTTCGCCGCCGCGGCCGCTCGAGCCGCAACTACCTCCCGAAGCGTCCACCGGCAGCGACCGATTTCGCGGCAAGCTCAAAATCGCTCGCAACTGCTACACCTGCAAACGCGATTACGATCTGCTGCATTTCTTCTACGACTCACTCTGCCCCGACTGCGCCGAATTCAACTGGGCTAAGCGCGAGCAGTCCGCCGATCTGCGCGGCCGCTATGCACTGCTGACTGGCGGACGAGTGAAGATCGGATTCTTTGCGGCGTTGAAGTTATTGAGAGCCGGCGCCAATGTCATCGTCACAACTCGATTCCCTCGCGACGCGGCCGGACGATTCGCCGCGGAAGAGGACAGCGCCGACTGGATCGATCGACTGCAACTTCATGGACTCGATCTTCGCTACGCGCCAAGCATCGAAGCCTTCGCGTCATTCCTCTGCGACTCACTGCCTCGACTCGACTTCATCCTGAACAACGCCTGCCAAACTGTTCGGCGACCTCCGGCATTCTATCAGCACCTAATAGAGGCGGAAAACGCGCCGCTAAAGAATCTGTCAACAACGGAACTGAAGACGCTCGAGTCCCATCAAGCTCTTGCGGCAAACGAACAGGCGGTGGCGACGACCGACCGCGAACAGCCCACCATTATTAACTCCACGCTCGACGGAATCAGACGCTCAGCCAAGATGAGCCAAGTGCCATTGGCACCCGGCGATGCTCAGGTGCCCAAGGAGCTGTTTCCGAGCGGCCAATACGACGAAGACCTACAGCAAGTCGACTTGCGCACTGTCAACAGTTGGAGACTCAAACTGGCCGAGGTCCCAACAGTCGAGTTGCTTGAGGTTCACTTGGTCAACGCGGTTGCCCCATTCATCTTGAATTCGAAACTGAAGCCGCTGATGGAGCGAGTGCCGACGCACGACAAGCACATTGTCAATGTGTCCGCAATGGAGGGCGTGTTTTATCGAGCCTTCAAACGCGACATGCACCCGCATACGAACATGGCGAAAGCCGCGCTCAACATGATGACGCGAACTTCAGCCCAGGATTATGTCAAAGTCGGCATCCACATGAATAGCGTTGATACGGGTTGGATCACGGATGAAGATCCCGCGGGAATCGCACAACGAAAACAAGAGGAGCTTGGATTTCGAACTCCGCTCGATCATGTCGACGCCGCCGCTCGAATTTGCGACCCAATCTTTTCAGGCATGAATACCGGCGAGCACATCTGGGGCAAATTCCTGAAGGACTATCTCGTATCCAATTGGTAAGGAGCGGACGATGGTGGTGAGCGACCGAATGCGGCCTCCGAAACTTGGCGTACGAGATAATTTCAAACTCACTCACGGCGGAAGATTCGGCGCGGCCGCCTTAATTTTCACAGCACTGGCTGGACTGTTCAGCACTCCGCATTGCGAAGCGGCAAAACCGGCGCCCGGCGCTTTGGTAGCTCGCGACGTTGTTGTGAAAGCGAGCTTGCGCGGCGTGTCGGTCTTCGATGCGAAGACCATTTGGGCAAGCGGCGCGAAGGGAACGATATTGCGTTCGGTCGACGCGGGGCGGTCCTTTCAAGTCTTGAAGTCGCCAGCCGGAAAAGAGGTCGACTATCGAGACGTGCACGCCTTTAGCTCGCAACGCGCCAGCTTGCTCACTGCTGGACAACCCGTGCGGATGTACCACACCGACGATGGCGGCGAGACTTGGTCGCTTGCCTACGAATGCAAGCAGTCGGGCGCGTTCCTCAATGCCATGGACTTTTGGGACGACCGCAACGGAATCGCTTTCAGCGATGCGATCGACGGACGACTCCTGATCATTCGCACTCGCGACGGCGGGAGAACTTGGTCTGAAAACCCCGTCGGCGAACGGCCTAAGATCGACGACGCCGAACATGGGTATGCAGCGAGCGGCTCCTGTCTGGCCGTGGGCAAGGAGGGCCGAGTCTGGATCGGATTGGGCGGTGCCCCCAAAGGATCTCGGCACGCGCGCGTGCTGCACTCGATTGACTACGGTAAGCATTGGCAACCGAGCAACAGCTGCCTCGTCGGTTCCGAATCGGCCGGCATCTTCTCGCTAGTGAACGTTGCGCGAACCTTGGTTGCCGTCGGAGGCGACTACAAGAAAGAAGACTCCGCGTCGAGCGTGCTCGCCTTGTCAAACGATCTTGGCCACAGCTGGGCGACGCCCAAAGAGCACGGTCTTCGCGGGTATCGGAGCAGCGTCGCGAATGCTCGGCTGCGAAAACATTTGCTCGTCGCAGTCGGGCCTAGCGGCGCCGACTATTCTGAGAACGCCGGTGTGAGCTGGCGGGCGCTTGGCGGCAACGGATACCACGCCGTCGACTTTTCCCGAGACGGCGCGAGTGGCTGGGCGGTAGGCGCCGACGGCCGTATGGCGGAATGGCAATGGGCGCGCGAACGAATTGACCATGACTTGAACCAGAAGGTCACGATTGAATTCGATGAGACCACGCTCTCGGAGGCTATCGACCAACTCGTTCACAAGAGCGGTGTCCCGATAGTCATCGATTCGGACCTCGTAGACGACAATCCCTCCATGACGGGCCCGTTTGTTTCGGAGAAATTCAACGACGCCCCGCTGAACGAGGTTCTCCGGAAGGTAACCGCCGGGGTCGGATTCACCTTTGCGATCATGGACGGCGTCGTGGTTATTATCCGCTCGAACTAAACCGGCATAGGATCAGAACGCTCAGCGGCAGCAGATTGGCTGAGGCCAGCCAACCGATAAACAGTTGCCATCGGAACTTCGATTCACGCGACAGTTCATCGATCCGCAAAAGTACGGGCGCATCGAGATTCGTCTCGATAGTTTGGCATTTCCGAGCGGACAATCGCCGACGATGGGATCACAAAATGGCGTTGCTGCGAAGTCCACGCAGGATTCGAGCTCACGACCGGTACAAAGCGGGAACCAGCCTCGGCCGCAGCCATACGTTCGTGGGTCGGGTAACTGCCGCGGGGAAGAACGCGGAAAGACGGGCGGCGCGCTGTTGTCGCTTCGCTAATCGGAGTGCAGGCAAAGACAACGTCGGCGACGGCCAACCATTTAGGAGCAAGGCCACTGCAGATGGAAGCCCCAGCCACGGGCCTTGAGGCGACCCTGCGCTAGTCGTTACACATCGCGACCAGATTCCTAGCTCTTCTTCTTGCTAGGCTTTCGCTTATGGTGTGGCTTGGCCCGACTGCGGACTCGCTTCTTGGCGTATTTCTTTTTCTTTGCCGGCGCCACGCTGCTCGAATCCAGCGAATCGCCCTCGCCCTTCCTGACGGTCTTCTTCTTTTTCTTGGCGACCTTTTTCTTGGCGCCGTCGCGATTGCTCGAGCCTCCACTTGATCGCGGTTCACTGGAATCGCGATAGCGGGTCTTCTTTCGCGAAGACTTCTTCTTCGGATTGCCTCGGCGGGCGGGTCCCTCGGATTGTTCGTACTTGCGATCGACATGTCGAGGCGCGGGCGTGACTTCTTCCGCTGGCATCTTGGGAAGTCGCGAACCGGCCGGAATGGCTTGGCCTATCAGCTTTTCGATCGCTTTTAGATCACGACGTTGATCGGCGTTGCAAAATGTGATCGCGATGCCGGCGTCGCCAGCTCGACCCGTCCTGCCGATTCGGTGCACATACGTCTCGGGCGTGGAGGGCATATCGTAGTTAATGACATACGAAATCCCGCTCACATCAATCCCTCTCGCCGCAATGTCGGTGGCGACCAGGACCTGGACTTTCCCCGACTTGAAATTGTCCAAGGTGCGCTGACGTTTATTCTGCGACTTGTTGCCGTGAATTGCCTCCGCGTGGATTCCGGTTCGGCTGAGCTTTCGGACAACCGCGTCGGCACCATGTTTCGTTCTTGTGAAGATGAGCGTCGTTCCGTCCGGCTGCGACTTGAGGATGGTCGCGAGCAGCTGCACTTTTTTCGCTTGCGTTACATGATAGACGGACTGTTTAATCAACTCCGCCGTTTGCTTCTGCGGTTTGATGCTGATGCTGACCGGATCCGTCAACGTGCTATTGGCGAGATCGCGAATATCGCGAGGCATTGTGGCTGAGAACAGTAGCGTTTGCCGTTCGCTGGGCGTCTTGCGAATGATCCGCCTGACATCCGGAAGGAATCCCATGTCGAACATGTGGTCCGCTTCGTCGAGCACCAGAATCTCGACCCAGCCCAGATCGATGAATCCCTGCTGAATCAGATCGAGTAGTCTTCCTGGCGTCGCCACCAGGACATCGACGCCGGCCTGGAGCGCCTTGGTTTGCGGGTGTTGGCTGACTCCGCCAAAAACCACAGTCTGACGAATCTTGGTTCGCTTGCCGTAAACTCGAAAACTGTCGCCAATCTGCGCCGCCAATTCGCGAGTCGGACTGAGTACGAGTGCTCGAATTGGGCGCCGCGATCGCTTGGTTTTTCCGCTCGCCTCCGTCGACGAAAGCGTGTGCAAAATCGGCATCGCAAAAGCGGCAGTCTTGCCTGTCCCGGTCTGCGCGCAACCCAGCATGTCTCGCCCTTCTAAGATCGGCGGGATCGATTTGGTTTGGATTGGGGTGGGAGTTTCGTAGCCGGCCTTATCGGCTGCGCGCACAATGGAGTCGCAAAGGCCCAAATGTTCAAAGCCCATTCATCCGTCTCTAGGGGGGGGGTCTCTTGGGGGGGTCCCAGGACCAATCGGCGACACAGAGTGTCGGAAGACCGCAGGCACCTGGACGTCTTCCAATGGCGTCGCCGCGGAAAGAGTAAACTCAAGCCTAACGCCAGAAGCATCCCTGTCTAGTGCTAATGTCAATTCTCCTCGCCGAGGGACAGGCACTAACGCGGTTTGGGTCGTCTTTGCCGCCGCCGAATCGAACTTGCTTGGCGCTCGCTTCGCGTCAATGCGTACGTCCAAAGGACGCCAGCGGGAGTAGTTCTCTATTTTGGGAATTGGTTCCTACCACGTTGGGCGGTGCCGTGTTAACCTCCTGAATTGGGCGTTTCCGCCGCCGACAGCGCTGGCCGCGTCGGGCGTGAAGACAAACCAAAACAGGACAATTCAATGGTAACAAGACGAACATTTCTAGCCGCAACCACCGCGGCTGCAGTCGTCCAATCAGGAGTTAATGCGGTGGCGAAAGAATCCGAGAATAACGCCAAACGGCCCGTCGTCATTTCCACCTGGCGACATGGCCTCGATGCCAACGCCGCCGCTTGGCGCATCCTCGAAAAAGGCGGACGCGCCCTCGACGCTGTCGAAGCGGGCGTTCGGCAGAGTGAGTCCGACCCAAAAGTGTCGAGTGTCGGATACGGAGGTCTACCGGATCGAGATGGCAACGTAACTCTCGACGCCTGCATCATGGACGAGGAAGGCGACTGTGGCTCCGTTGCCTTTCTCAAGCAAATCAAGAACCCAATCTCGGTTGCTCGCCGAGTCATGGAAAAAACTCCCCACGTGATGTTGGCGGGCGAAGGCGCGTTGGAATTCGCCGTCGCGCAAGGCTTCCCGAAAGAAGACTTGATGACGGACGACTCTCGAGCTGCATGGGAGAAGTGGAAGCAGAATCCGCCCAAGGAGTTCAAGCCGGAAGTTAATGTCGAGAACCACGACACCATCGGAATGGTCGCGGTTGATTCGAACGGCGACCTATCCGGCGCCTGCACAACAAGCGGTCTGGCCTGGAAACTTCATGGCCGCATCGGCGACTCGCCAATCATTGGCGCCGGGCTGTATGTCGACAATGAAGTTGGTGCCGCCAGCGCAACCGGGGTCGGCGAAGCAGTTATCCGAGCCGTCGGAAGTTTTCTCGTCGTTGAACTCATGCGACAGGGGCATTCGCCACAAGCAGCCTGTCGCTTGGGCACCGAACGAGTTATCAGCAAAAACCCAAACTGGCGGGAGCTCCAAGTCGGCTTCATTGCGATCGACAAACAGGGCCGCACGGGATCGTATTGCATCCAGCCCGGCTTCGACTACGCCTTATACGACAGCGATCGAGGCAATCAGCTAATCAAGGCCGACAGCCGAGTGAAGAAATCGTAGCAGCGAGCGGAGCTTACTTCTTGATTTGAGCTCCGGGCACTACCTCGGCCTTTTCGAAGCCTTCGCGCCAGGAGGCGTCGATAACCGCTGCGCCGGCAAAGTCGCTCTTTCCAAGCATGGCGACTGGATCTTTCTCGAGCCGCTTGGTTGAATCGACATAGGCTTTGATGATGTACTTTCCGGGTGGCAGCTGACCGCCCTCCGAATTCCACTTCTTGGCAAGCTCGTTATCGGCATCCGCCAACAAGAACAGTGCGCCGTTGACCATGCGCCGTGGCGTGAGAGTGCCTTGCGTAAACGCGATGGGCGACTCGCTCCACTTCCCGTCATCCGCCTGCTGATGCACAAACAATTGCACGCGAGCAAAGCCGGGCCAAGCTTCCGGTGCGTTGCGAATGCGGAGTATGTGCTTGGACGGGAACCAATTGTCGCTAGGAAGCTGCTCGACTTCTGTGTACGTGCCTTTGACGACTTGCGAATAGTCCTGGATCCAAGCGACAAATGACTTGTAAGACTGATCGTCGACGTGCATTTTCAGTCCACCCATGTGGGTAACCGGAATCAGCGAAGACGGCGATTCAAATTTGCCTGGGGCAATCCTCTTCGGCAACTTGGCAGTCGGCTTGAGAATCAACAAACTCTCGCGGGGATTGTCGATGTTAATCAGTTGTAAATGCTTGCTCGACTTACGGCGACTGCTGGCGAGCAGGCTGGCCATCGTTGCCTCGGGCGTCTCGCGAAAAATCTTCATTCGCTGGCCGTACTGCTTGAGAAGCTTCTCGTAGTTTTGTCGAGGCTTGGCGTGTTTGGGGTTGTTCTCGTCAATCTCATGTGGCGTGTGGCATGGGAAGCAGCGTAGTCGCTGCGACCAAATGTTACGGGTAAACGAATCGGCCAGGCGACTCTTGCGGTTGTGCTTGATCACAGCGTCTGAAGTGGCGGGCTTGGCGAGTTTCGTTTTCGGGTCGAGTTTCACGTGCCGGATCTTGCGGTCATTGCAGCAGGCATCGATCCAAGCCGCAAACGCTTCGTACTCGGCCTGCCGCGTCCGTTTGTGAATAAGCCGGGCGCCTCGGTCGAGATCTTCTTCGCCCATTGAGATCAACTTGAGAATCTTCGATTCAGCCGGGCGTTCGACGTTCACAAGCCCCTGTTCTCGCAACGACGCAAACGTCTGCTCGCTCGAAGGCAAAATGTAGTCCTTCAAGTCAACAGAGGACAAATGACATTGAACGCAACTCGACGGTTTGGGCGAGCGAAATATCGGCATGATTCGCTGCTCGAACAAGTCCAAGCCACTCGATTCGCCCGCCCCGTCTTCGGCGCCGACGATGTTGGCTGAGAAGGCGGCAACGAGAAGTAAAAGGGCGAGACGTCGCATGCCTTAGCACTCCAAGTGGTCTTGGCGATTCACCAATAAGCGGATCAGCGTTCGCACGGACAGCGTTCCAGATCTTCCTGAGACTGGTTTTTCTGAGCCGCACGCATTGACACTCCAGTCGATAGTCAATTTGTAACTGATGCTACGTTGGATGAACAGAGAATTCCACCCGGCGAACCGCGTGCAGCGATCCAGGCAGCTCGCATCAACTACGAATTGTCGCAGCTTTCGACGGCCTGAGCCGCTTCCAGCAACCGCGGCTCGTCCAACCAGGGAGCGACTAACTGCACTCCGATCGGCAGCCCATCTTCGCTCTTGCCGCAAGGAACGCTAATCGCCGGCACGCCTGCCAAGTTGGCGATCACGCTAAACACATCGCTCAGGTACATCGTCAGCGGGTCATCCGTCTTCTCGCCAATACGAAACGCGGGCGTCGGGGTGATCGGATGGATGAGCAGATCACACTGTTTGAACGCTTCACTAAAATCTTCCTTGATCAAGCGGCGGACTTTGAGGGCCTTGTTGTAGAACGCATCGATGTAGCCGGCGCTCAACACGTAGGCACCCAGCATGATGCGTCGCTGCACTTCGGCGCCGAAGCCTTCGTTGCGAGTCTGGAGCATCATGTCGTTGAGGTCGTTGTAGTTCTCGGCTCGAAAGCCGTAATGGCATCCCTCGTATCGAGCCAAGTTTGAGCTCGCTTCGGCCGAGGCGACGATATAGTAGGTCGGCAATGCATACGACGTATGTTTCATGGGCACCTCGACGATTGAATGCCCAGCCTGCTCGAGCTGCTGAATCGTCCGGCGCACTGCCTGAGAAACTTCCGGCGACACACCATCGATAAAATATTCTTGCGGAATGCCGAAACGGAATTTTGTCTCTGAGTTCAGCGACGCCAGATAGTCGGGAACGGGCGCGTCGAGCGATGTCGAGTCGCGCTTGTCATGCCCTGCGATCACCTGAAGCGCCAACGCGCAATCGCCAACTGTCTTCGTAAGCGGACCGATCTGATCGAACGATGAAGCGTAGGCAATGAGTCCATACCGAGAGACTCGCCCATAGGTGGGCTTCAGCCCGACAACTCCACAGAACGCTGCGGGCTGTCTGACGGACCCGCCCGTATCGGCGCCCAAGGCGAGAATTGCCTCTTGTGCCGCTACCGCAGCTGCCGACCCGCCGCTCGTGCCGCCCGGGACATGTTCGTGATTGTTGGGGTTTCGAGTGACATGAAACGCCGAGTTCTCGGTGCTCGAGCCCATCGAGAACTCGTCC
Source organism: uncultured Pirellulaceae bacterium (assembly GCA_964567745.1). GTDB lineage: Bacteria > Planctomycetota > Planctomycetia > Pirellulales > Pirellulaceae > CAZMNY01. The sequence continues at coordinate 94,280 of CAZMNY010000012.1, forward strand.
ATGTTCGTCTTGCCGATGACGATCCCGTCGGCGTCTTCAATTTTGCTGACGACGGTCGCGTCGTACGGCGGCCGAAACTGTTCAAGCATCTTCGATGCGCAAGTCGTCAACTTATCCTTCACGCAGAGGTTGTCTTTCAACGCGATAGGCAAGCCCGCCAATGGGCCAATTGCATCGCCGGCCATTCGTCGCTCATCGACCTTCTTCGCTTTCTTGACAAGGTCGTCAGCGTCTTCAAGCGAAATGTAGGCCTGAACGTCCTTCTCGACTGCGTCGATTTGCGACAGCACCGATTGCATCACGTCGACGGACGAAACTTCTTTCGCCTCTAGCTTTTGTGATAGCTCAACGGCTGAAAGTAATGACAATGACATGCGGTTCCCATCGGTTTCAACGGCTGGATTCATGGGCAACAAGCCGCCGAATCGTAGACCTGACGCGACGCCAAGCCATCAGGTGCGGCCTGCAAACCCGGCAAGTTTGAAGGGTGACGCCGATTGGACGGCGAGGACGAGCGATCCCATGCGGGCCACGGTACGAATTTACGGCAAGCCGTTTTTTGTCGCAACCGGAGCAACGGCGGCAGACCGTACTGAACGAGTGTCCGCGGAGGCAATTCTAAGACGTCACGTCCGTATCGCTATGACCACGCACGCTCTCGGCACAGCGGACCGCAAACGCCAAAGCGTCCTCCTTTGATGTGATTCCTTGAGCTTGATGAACCGTGCAATAACCAGCGTATTGAATCGAACGGAGGGCGGCGAATACCGAGTGAAAGTCGATACCGCCGGCCTCCCATGGGGCGAGATGGTCAAAGTAGACGCGGCCACGACAGTAGGTTGGAAGCGAGTCGGCGCCTTTTGGATTCAGGCAGTGGTTTTGCAGATAGACGTTCATCAAATGGGGGCGGAGCCGCGCAAGTGTCTGCAGGCCGTAGGATTGCCCGCAGAGCAGGAGGTTTGCCGGCTCATAGATAACCCCAAAGTTCGGCTGGGCAATCTCGCCGACGACGGCCAGCATGTCGTCGACCCGTTCAAAGATCGAACTTGTATGGCACTGGTGCGCAAGCCGGATCCCCCGCTCCGCCGCGCGAATTGCGGAGTCGCGCGCAAAGGGAATATCTTCGCGACGCTTCAAGCAGACTCGAATCAAATCGCAACCCAATGCGTCGGCCACGTCGAGACTCGGGTTGATGTCTCGCAAGCTGTCGGGCCCTCGATCGTTATTGAGAGGCACGTTGGAATCGGCTGTGACCATCGATACTCGCAATCCCGAGTCCTCGACCAGCCGCCGCATGTCTCGAAGTTGCGGCAGTGGTGAATCGACGCCGCCCGCGCTCGCTCGCATGCAAACGGCCTGATAACCCGCTTCACGCGCGATCGACACCATTTGCTCGAATGGCAAGTTGAGGCGCGTCTTGCACGCGGATTCGACGATTCGAACTGAAAGAGAAAGTTGCATCGACCGTGCCGGTGTTGAGTTGAATCGAACGGCGATTTTCGCATCGACGATAGCTGATTCACCAACGTTGCTGCGAAAATTCGGTTGGCGACTGTAAGACGCTTGCGCCTCGCCAAACGACGCCACCGCAAATTGTTAACTTGTCGGTCGGTGAATACAATTGGGCCTGCGACTAGAAGCTCGAGTCATGTGCCAGGCAACGAGGAGCAGCTGGAAAGAGACGAAATTGATGAAGAAGCGAAATGGTTTCGAATTGACTGCGGTTGTCCTGTTACGCTGTCTCGGAGTGAGCGGAATGCTTGCCGCCGTGGCAGTGTTCATGCCTTTTTCCTGGATGCAAATATGCCACGAATGGTTGGGAATGGGCGAGCTGCCCGATGCTCCGATCGTCAGTTACCTATCGCGTTCACTCTCGGCATTTTATGTTTGGGTCGGTGCCTTCGTGTTGCTGATGTCATTCGACCTGGCGAAATACCGTCACCTGATCCGGCTGTGGGGCTTGAGCGTATGCGTCGTCGGGGTCGTCGCCATTTGGGTCGATCTGGCATCCGGACTACCGTCGATGTGGACCTGGAGCGAAGGCCCGCCCATGCTAATCATCGGGCCGTTGATCGTCTATTGCGAACGGCGTTTTCAGGATTGAATCAGCCGGCCAATCTGCCGCTGCGAATCGAACCGCCGAGTTGAGCCTTTACCGCCAACTCGCCCAAATCGCGTTTGTGATCCCGACCGAGACTGATGCCCCGGCAGCCACTGGCAATTAAGCTGGACTACCGCTCGGCCATCCCCAATTAAACCGGCAACGACGCCTCGTGCCAAACGCTCGGAATTGGGACGAGGCATTTTCGTACTCGACTCGTCGACGCGCGGACAGACACTCGAGTGAGTGCTGAGCTACCGTACAGAGGCCGCAAGGCTTATTGTCATTCGCGCGTCGTCGTCAGGCAACTCAACTTACACAGGTGCAAACCGATGAGTTCTCCACATGCCTTCGCTTCTCTGCTTGCAGCACTTGTCCTATTCAGCGCGTTCACGGCACCATGCGACGCCAAGCAGCCGATCACGCTCAAGCAAATCATGGCGCATCCCGACTGGCTGGGCCGCGAGCCGCAGAATCCGGTCTGGGGTGCCGATTGCAAACGCATCTTCTTTCAACGGAAACGCGCCGGAAGCGAGATTTCGGAGTGGTGGGTGGTCGAGGGCGAAACACGGCCACGAAAACTATCGCTCAAAGAGGCCGCCAACGGCCTTGCCGCAAAGAGCGTCTTCGACACCAAGATGACTAGGCGCCTCTACTCGATCGAAGGCGACTTGTTTGTGGAGGAATTGTCGAGCGGCAAGACTCAGCAGCTCACGCGCACATCCGCATACGAGTCGACAGCCAAGTTTCTTGCTGACGGATCCAGAATTCAATTTCGTCGGGACAAAACGCTTCTTGTTCGGGACCTCCGCACCGGCCTCGAATATCAGCCCGCCGTCGTCGTCTTCGGCAAAGCGCCAGAGAAGGCGATAGAGCCCTCCGAGTTTCTGACAAAGAAAGAGCGTGAGCTGTTTGAGTACCTGCAACGAAAGGCGAAGACTTCGGCTGCGTTAAAGGACCGTAAGCAGAAGATGAAGAAAGCGAACACGCTCGATGTCGACGAGCCGTACTACTTCAGTCCGTCTGACGAACTGCGACGGCAAGAGTTGTCTCCGAATGCGAACTGGCTCGCCGTCGTTAAGTCCACCAGGGCTTCACGAAAGCGAGGGCGACAAGACGCGATGCCAACTTGGCTAAATGACGACGCGTACGCCGCCAGTCGAGACGTGCGAAGCCTGGTGGGGACCGATTTGGAAGGCGACGAAAAACTCGCACTGCTTAAACTCGACGAACACAAGATCATCGAGATCGACCTCGCGCAACTCGCTGGAATTACAGACGATCCCCTCGCCGCGCTGAAGACGGCCCAAACCAAGGCAAAATCGAAGGCAGCGCCGAAGTCGAAGGAAGCTCCGAAAACGGAAAGGGCCAACGTGCCTCGGCAGGTCAATATCTCCGGCTTGGCGTTTTCACGCGACTCGCGGTACCTCTTGTTTCAGTGCTTTTCGAATGACAACAAAGATCGATGGATCTGCAGCGTTGACTTGAAAGCCACGACATTGTCGGCGACCACGTTGCACCATCGCCGCGACCCCGCGTGGATCAACTGGCGAGGGATGACGGCGGGCTGGGTCGGCTCATCACACCAAGTCTATTTCGTCAGCGAGGAGACCGGTTACGCGCACCTATACACCATCGATGCGGACGGCGAATCGGAAACGCAACATACGAAAGGGAGTTACGAAATCTCGTCGATCACGGCGGCTCGCCGGGGCGACAAGATCTTCTATCGATCCAATGCCTCTCATCCGGGCGTCTACGAATTGTGGGAGCTCAATTTGCGCACTGGAGCGACGGCTCAGTTGAGTGCGATTGGCGGGATGAATGATTTTGTCATTTCGCCCGACGAAAATACGGCGGCGGTGCTGCACTCGAGCCTGCTTGAGCCCACCGAGCTGTATCGAATGTCGCTAGGGAACGGCGCCGAGAAGCCGACTCGTTTGACTCGCTTCGTCTCAAAAAAGTTTCGCAGTTACGACTGGGTGAAACCTCAAATCGTGGAAGTCCCCACGAAGCACGGTCGCAACGTTTACGCTCGACTTTACTTACCGAAGACGCCTGCGAAGGACTCGAGACCGGCCGTCGTGTTCGTGCATGGCGCAGGCTATTTGCAAAACGCGCACAAGGGCTGGTCGGGTTATTTTCGCGAATTCATGTTCCACACATTGCTTACGCAAAAGGGCTATGTCGTACTCGACATGGACTATCGCGCGTCGGCGGGCTACGGACGCGATTGGCGAACCGCCATCTATCGTCAAATGGGGACGCCGGAGCTCGACGACCTGAAGGATGGCGTTAACTGGCTCGTCAAAGAGCAGCAGGTTGACCGTAGCCGAGTCGGAGTCTACGGCGGATCGTACGGCGGCTTCATGACGCTGATGGCTCTCTTTAAGGCGCCCGACTTATTTGCCTGCGGCGCCGCGTTGAGGCCGGTCACCGACTGGGCTCACTACAACCATGGTTACACAAGCAACATTCTCAATTCGCCTCAAGTCGACAACGAAGCGTACGAGCGCAGTTCGCCGATCTACTTTGCCGCCGGCCTCAACAAGCCGCTCGTCATTTGCCACGGCATGCTCGACGACAACGTGTTTTTTAAAGACACCGTCCGCCTGACTCAGAAGCTGATCGAGCTAGAAAAGGAAAACTGGCAAGTCGCCATGTACCCGGTCGAGCGACATGGATTCCGTCAGCCCAGCAGCTGGCTCGACGAATTCCGCCGAGTGCTTCAGCTGTTCGAGCGTCACTTGAATGCTGACAACAAGGCGGCGAGAAAGCCCAATCCGTAGCTGCCTTCCTGTCGCGCAGTTAGTGGCAGCTACGCTCGCTAGAGCGTGGGGCCTGCCTGTTCGCTTTGCTTGCAAGCGGAGATTTCCTCCCTCCCTCGGTCTGGCGGCATTAGCAGTCGTCCGCCTGCGGCGCCTTGTTCGAACTCGATGTGGGCATTACAAACGGACAACTGCCGGCCGCGACGCTCGCCGCCGGCATTTCCTGAGACAAAACGTACGAGACATGACAGGAGTATGCGATGGGCGCCGAACAGAAAGCGCGAGACCTTGGAGTTTCTCTCGAACCGCTTGAGCCCGGCTATTTGAATCTTTGCATCAGAAGCGGAAATTCGCTGATCACGTCCGGCCACACGAGCGACCTCAAAGGCGTTCTCGGCAAGGACCTGACCGTCGAGCAAGGCTATGATGCGGCGAAGGATTGCGCGATGAAGATCCTCCGCTCGGTTTACGCCGAACACGGCACGCTGGACAATCTTCGCGTCATCAAATTGCTCGGCTGCGTTTACTCGGCCGGTGATTTCACCGATCAGCATCTTGTGATTAACGGAGCGTCCGACCTGTTGCACGAGATCTACGGGAAGGACGGCGATGGATACCATGCTCGAAGCGCCCTAGGATTTGCCGCGCTGCCAACCGGTGCCGCCGTTGAAGTCGAAGCCATTTTCGAAATCAAGTAATCGCTTCGGCTGCTTCACCTCGCCTCTTTCGCAGCGTACGAACGTGAACGTCAGCTCGAGGTGTTTGCGCCAAACCCAGTAGAACGGACCATTTTTGAGCCAGCTCGAATCCTCCTCGCAGACCGACTCGTCCGGCGGTACCCCGCGACGGCACCGGATCGCCAACGTTTGGTGGATATTGGGCGTGCTGGGCGGACTTCACTTTCTGGTCGATGTGATGGCCGGGAGTACGAACCCGCTCTGGCCGATTCTCGAGCGCCATCACCAAGTCGTCTCGGGCGGACTCCTGTGGGCCTACGTCTGTTGGATTGTCTCGACTTCGATCGGTCAGCTGTTCTTTGGCATGATGGCGGACCGACGACCGAGCCCGTGGCTAATCTGGATCGGGCCGCTGATGGGAATTCTCTGCGTGAGCACGGTCGGCCTCGCGGCAAACACCATCCAAATGGCGGTATTGCTTTTCGTCGGCGGACTCGGCATTGCGGCCTTTCACCCGGAAGCGGCGGCGATGGCTGGTTCGTTGAAGCCTGACCAGCGAAGCCGGGCGATGGCAATTTTCGCCTTGTGCGGTTATCTGGGCCAATCGGTCGGCCCCGCCTACAGCGGAATGCTCGTTGCGAAGTGGCAATTGCCAGGGTTGGTGACCGGCTGTCTTTGGGCTATCCCCGCGCTCGCGGCGCTGTGGCTCGGCATGAATCAACTGCGAAGCAAAGCGAATGGCGAGATCGAAGCGAGTGAGCAGCACGCGATAGCCAAGCCCAAGAAACCGAATCAGCCATTTCCGTTTCTTGTATTGGTCATCATGCTGGCCGTCGGAGCGTTGCGAATTCTCCCCGCACTCGGCGTTCCACTGACAATCGCCTACTTGCTTGAAAGCGAGTCGTCGAGTGCCATCGTGGGCGCGGTTCAATCAGCATTCATGGCGGGCATCGGCGTCGGCGCGATGGTTTGCGCCGCGCTGGTTCGCCCTCATTGGGAGCGCACGGCCCTCTGGTTCTTTCCGCTGGTCGCGGCTGCCGTTCTCTGCTGCCTCACCATCACAAGCGGATGGATCTTCGTCGCCCTCGTCGGCCTCTGTGGCGGACTCTTGGGAATTACCATGCCGGTCTTTATCAGCTACGGCCAGCAGCTCATTCCCCAAAGCCAACGAGTCGCCAGCTCGATCACGATGGGCGTGAGTTGGGGAATCGCGGGCGGTCTGGTTGCGATCGCCATTTGGGCGTTCCGGTATTTTGATTCGCTCGGCTCCATCTTCTGGTTTTTCGCTTTTGCCTCGGCGGCCAGCAGCTTGCTATGCTGGTTCCTTCCCCACTCATCGAGGCCCCAAGCATGAGTACGATCCCAATGCAACAACCCACATCGACTCGCCGCGCGATGTCGCTTCCACGATTCGCCGCTTTGTTACTTTGCATAGCGACCTTGCCAAGCATTGCGGTTGCCGACGACTCGAATGGCCAGTCGAGTTGGAAGCGAGAACAGCAGGCGATTGCCAAGATTATTCGCGAGCAAAATCAGTCGTGGAACGATGGAAGCATCGACGGCTTCATGAAGCACTACTGGAAATCAGAGAAACTCACCTTCAGCGCCGGCGGCAAGACGACAAGAGGCTGGACTGCCACTCGCGACCGCTACAAAAGCAAGTATCAGACGAAGGAGCAGATGGGGCAATTAAAGTTCAGTCAACTTGAGTTTGAGCGGTTAGGAAAAGCATCGGCGCTGGTCATCGGCCGTTGGCAGCTAACCAAGAAGACGGAGCTCGTTGGAGGCAACTTCTCCATCGTGCTTCGCAAGCTCGATGGCCACTGGCTGATCGTGCACGACCATTCGTCGAGTGACGACTCAATCGGCGGACCGAAAGAGGACTAACGAGCGTGGCTTCGCGGGACGAAAGCAAGCGACTTCGTGATGGCGCCATCGTTTAGCTTCGTGTTTGCTGCTCCTCCAATAGAGTCGCGCTACTTAGCGATTCGGTCGATAGCTGGCCTTGCCAGGGATCCTTGTGCGAATCCGCAAGAGTTTGCTTCCGCAGGCGACGTACAGCGAGCGCAAATCGTCGTCGCCAAACGTGCAATTGGTGATCGTGTCCTCGGGCGTCTCGCGGAAGGCAAGCATTTTTCCTTCCGGTGAGATCACATGGATACCAGGCCGAGTGTCTAATGTCTCGCTGGTCTTTCTGGTTTTGTGTAGGCCCGCGGCGACGTAGAGATTGCCTTTCGAGTCGATGCACATTCCGTCGCCACTGCGTCCCGGATAGAAATTGATGAGCACTCGGCCGTTTTCAAGATTGCCCTCGGCCGTCAGATCATAAACACGAATGTCACGGTGTCGCTCTGCGTCGGGATGAGCTTCGATCAGATAGAGCCGCTTATTGTCCGGCGAAATGACGATACCGTTCGGCATGTGCACTTCCGGCCAGACGAGCAGTTGAGCGACCTTGCCGTCCAGATCAATTCGATAGACGGCCTTGGCGTTCTCTCCTTCAGGGTCTTTGACCGCGGATCGCGAGGTGAAATAGACTCGGCCTTGATTGTCCATGCAAAGGTCGTTGGGCTTCGCGAACGGCTTGCCTTTGTACTGCGTCGCGAGGACTTGCTTCGCTCCGCTCCTTAGATTCGTTCGTGTCACGCGAGACGCGCCGCCTTCGCAAGCGAGCAGAGTACCGTCGGGAGCGAAGTAGAGACCGTTCGTTTCGTTGGTCTGGTCGCGAAAAACGCTCAACTTGCTGGTCCTTGGCGACCATTTCAGTATCTTGCTCATCGGCACATTGGTAAAGTAAACATTGCCGGCGCGATCGGCGGCTGGCCCCTCGGTAAAGATCTTGTCATCCTTGACGGTGGCTAACACCTCAACGGGCCCCATGTAGTTGTCGCTCTTGAGGCCTTCGTACTTGCCTTCCTCCGCAAAACATGGTCGGCTCCAAGCCATGCAGACGACTGCCGTCAAAGCCAAAAAGCAGAAATCGACAACCGAGTTAGATGTGAAATGACGGCGATTCGATGATGAACGACTATGCATGGCGGCGCCTGCGAATTGGAGTCTCGAGCGTTGATGACGGAAAGCTGGAACTAGCCAGCAGGGTACGAGCTTTTGACGGAGTATAACCCAGCGAACGAGCAGGATGTCGGTATTCACGTCGACTTCCGCGGCTCGAGGCTGATTCATGAGATAACCAAGGATCGATCACGATGACATCACCGGCTATTCGCACCACCGTCGTAGGTTCGTATCCCGTTCCCGACTGGCTTGTCGCCTCACCGTCTCAGCAAGGCCTGATCGACGCGACCAAAGTGGTCTTCAAAACGCAGGAACTCGCGGGGCTCGATGTACTCGTCGACGGCGAGCTGTACCGATGGGATGTCAATCATCCAGACACGAACGGGATGATCGACTATTTCGTCCGGCCCCTCGACGGAGTTCGATCGGCGGTCACGCGAAGCGACATTCACGAATTCGCGGAGCTGCAGGGGATGGGGTTTCGCGCGGCGCCTGCCGGAATCGTCGAAGGTGCCATCGACGAGGGCATGCTCAATATCCCGCGCGACTATCGGCGGGCGCGGCAGTGCACCAACTCGCCGCTCAAGTTCACGCTCACCGGCCCGCACATGCTCTGCAAAACGCTCCTCGATCACCACTATCCGGATCGACGTGAACTGGCTTGCGCGATTGGCGGCGCCTTGGCGAAGCAAGTGGGTGAGATTGACGCCGAGGTGATTCAGATTGACGAGGCCAACATCACGGGCAATCCGAGCGAATCGCCGTGGGCGGCCGAAGCGATCAACATGGTTCTTGATGCAGCGACTAGCGCGAAGGAAAAAGGCGTTCACTTGTGCTTTGGCAACTACGGCGGCCAGAACATTCAGCGCGGCCATTGGGATCAATTACTTACCCTGATGAACGACTTGCATTGCGACCATGTTGTGCTGGAATTCGCGTTTCGAGGTTACGACGAACTGAAGTATTTTCGCGAGGGACTCGATCGACGCATAGGACTTGGCGTTGGAGTGGTCGACGTGAAAGTCAACACGGTCGAAACGCCGGACGTGATCGCCCAGCGAATTGAAGCAGCGACAACTGCGGTTGGTCCCGATCGCATCCGTTGGGTCCACCCCGATTGCGGCTTTTGGATGAATAAGCGCAGCATCGCGGATCGCAAGATTGCCAATCTCGTCAAGGGCCGCGATCTCTTCTTGGGTGCGTCGTAGCATCGCGAGCGCGAGAGTCGAGAAGAGTTCGCCCGGTCGTCACCAGGCTGTTCTTGGCGAGCACGACTCAATCGATGTCAAACTTGATGCCTTGGGCGAGCGGCAGGTCGGTCGAGTAGTTAATCGTATTGGTGGTTCGCCGCATGTAGTTTTTCCAGGCGTCGCTGCCTGATTCCCGTCCGCCGCCGGTTTCCTTCTCTCCTCCGAAAGCGCCGCCAATTTCGGCGCCGCTCGTCCCGATGTTGACATTGGCGATGCCGCAGTCCGATCCGGCCGGCGAACAGAACAACTCGCCTTCACGGACTTCGTTCGTCAAGATGGCCGACGCCAAGCCTTGCGGAACCGAGTTGTTGATCGCAATGGCATCCTCGATCGTCGAGTACTTCATGATGTAGAGGATCGGCGCGAAGGTTTCACGCTGGACGACTTCTGCCTGAACGGAAATTTCGACGAGCGCCGGCCGAACGTAAAATCCTCCGTGGGGCGTCGATTGCTCGACTCGTTCGCCAAAGTGCACAACGCCTCCTTTGGCGCTCGCATCGTCAAGCGATTTCTGCATGGCTTTGTACGCCTGTTGATCGATCAATGGCCCGACAAGCACGGAATCATCGTTTGGGTCGCCGATCTTGAGGTTGGCGTAAGCGGACTTGAGTCGCTCAACAAGCTGGTCGTGCAAGCTCTCGTGGACGATCAGTCGTCTCAACGTTGTGCAGCGTTGACCACAGGTACCCGCCGCCGAAAACACGGCGGACCGCAATGTGAGTTGAAGGTCGGCGGATGGAGTCACAATCATCGCGTTATTGCCGCCGAGTTCGAGGAGCGAGCGTCCCAATCTCGCGGCGACGCGCTGCGCCACTTGCCGCCCCATGGGAATCGAACCGGTCGCGGAGACCAAAGGCACGTCCGCAGAACCGGCCAGGGCTTCGCCGACATCTTTGCCGCCGACGACGACGGAGCTTATCGCGTCCTGCGCCTCGTCCATGCTCGCAATCACGTCCTGGAGCACGGCCTGGCAGGCGAGTGCGCACAGGGGCGTTTTTTCGGACGGCTTCCAAACAACGGGGTCGCCGCAAACGAGAGCAAGCGCCGCGTTCCAGGCCCACACGGCGACCGGGAAGTTGAACGCGCTAATGACGCCGATCGGTCCAAGCGGATGCCATTGCTCCATCAGTCGATGTCCAGGCCGCTCGCTGGCAATCGTCAGCCCGTAAAGCTGTCGGCTCAACCCCACGGCAAAGTCGCAGATGTCGATCATCTCCTGCACTTCGCCGAGTGACTCTTGGACGATCTTCCCCGCCTCCCAAGTCACTACTGCCGCTAACGCTTCTTTCTTCTCTCGCAATCGCTCGCCCAGTCGTCTCACCAATTCGCCTCGAACCGGCGGAGGCACGATTCGCCAATCTCGAAAAGCGTCCTTCGCCGCCGAGACCGCCTTTGCCACGTCATCGGCCGTCGCCGAATCAAAGGCGGCCAATACCGACCCGTCGATGGGCGACCGCCCGATCAACCGATCGCCACTTCCAGCACTAATTTGTGCGCCTATGGAAACCGCACTCGGTTGCGACCGCACGCCTAGCTCGGCCAACGATTCTTGCAGGGAGATCGCCATCGGATTTGCACTTTCTTCGTAAGATTCGTAGCAGGGGCGCCGGCGCGGCAACACAACTCAGCCAATTGCCAGAAGCCCATTACGCCTAGCATCGCGATTTGGCATCGTGACCATCCTTGTATGATTGTGACCAAAGGTCCAGATGACGAAACGAGGTTTGCGCGAATCTTGTGCCTTAGCGCGACGAAAGAGTCGGCCCGAGCAGTTGACGATTCAGCCAAGTTGCGGGTGATCGGGGACGTCGTAGTACTGGCCAAACCGGTTTTCGATGAATGCTTGAAATTCAACTTGCTCTTGCCGGACGAAGCCAGTCGATGGCAATTTGCCCTCGTAATGCAAATCGAGTACGGCGCAAACCGACCCGGCTGTCGTGACTTGGATCGCGCTCCAAATCTCGCCGCCAATCGTCTGATTGTAGATCTTGCGAGCGTCGCTCATCTGGACGAACTGACCGTTGCGCTGACCGGTCACTGTGCAGAACGTAACGACCACATCCTGAAAGGTGACGGGAATGGCGGTCTCGAGAATGTTTTTAAACAAGTCCCGGCGTTCGCGAAGACGCAGGCCGCCAAGCAGCATATGCATGACATCGCGATGGCCTAAATAGCGAATCGTCTTGTAGTTGAGCTCCCGAACTTGCCCGTCAAGCGTATGGCACAGCGTTCCCAGACCGCCCGACGTATTGAACGCCTCATAGTTGATTCCGTCGAGCGAGAAGTGTTCGAGTCCTTCGAGCGCAAGGACATCCATCAGCGCTCCTTCGTGGATCGTCTCGCAAGGATTGCAGTACTCGTTGATCAGTCCGTCGGTTGACCACGTCAGATTGTATTTGAGAGGATTGGCGGGAAACTTGGGCAAGGCGCCGCACCGCATTTGGACGGTGGTCAACTCGTCGAATTGCTGCGCCAAGTGCCATGCGACGATTCCAACAAAACCGGGCGCGAGGCCGCACTGGGGCATGAAGATCTGCGATTCGTTCGCTCCCGCAGCGACTTCCTGAATCGCCTGAGTTGTAGCGACGTCCTCGGTCAAATCGAAGTAGCTCAGCCCAGCCTCGAGAGCGGCTCGGGCGACGGCGGGATTGAATCGGTAGCTGAGTGCGGAGATGACTGAGGAGCGACCCTGCATCGCCTTGCGGAGCTCTTCAGGATTCGACGCGTCAATCCGAATCGCGGACACGTCGACCCGTTGCTGCATGCGCCTGAGCGAGTCGTCCTGGGCGTCGGCGACCAAGACATCGTAGTCGCCGCTGTCGACGAGCAATCGGGCGATCATCCGGCCAATTTTCCCGGCGCCAAGTATGAGTACTTTATGCATGAATGGCTCGCATGGGTTCGGACAAAAAGAAGGCGAAACTGTTGATATTCTCAGGATTTGGACCTGACCGGGCCATTTTGCAGCGACCGCTGGCTGGGCTATCATAGGCCCATCGACGCGCTCCGGAAACTCGCCTTGCTCGGCAAAACTAGATGACGCCTCGTCGAGCCTTAGTTGGCTGGTGTTACGAACCCGCTTCACCAACGCCTCGCAAGTAAACGTCAAGCCCGCGATAAAACACTTTTTCCTCGCCGCCCAGGAGGCAACATGTCCCACCAAGCCCTGATCGCCCGTTTCGCAATTGCGACCTGTTTCGCTGCAACTCTGGTCACGCCGTCCCAGCTGCTCGCCGAAGAGGCCTTATCGGACTGGACTCGATTCCGAGGTCCTTTGGGAACGGGCGTCAGCGACGCAACGAACTTGCCAATTGAATGGAACGGCAAGTCGGTTCATTGGTCCACCGAATTACCTGCGCTTGGCCATTCGTCGCCGATCGCATCGGGCGATTTTATTTTTCTGACTGGCGTAACCAAGTCAGGCGACATGGTTGAACGACAAGTAACTTGCCTTAGTCGAAAGACTGGCGTCATGCTTTGGAACACGACCGCCGCCACGGGCCCGGGTGAGAGAATCCACAAGATGAACAGTTGGGCAACGCCAAGTTGCGCAACCGATGGCAAGCATGTTGTCGCGTTTTTTGGCGCGGGGGGCTTGCATTGCTTCGATTTTAAGGGCAACAAGATCTGGTCCCGCGACTTGGGCGATTTCCCCGGGAGCTGGGGTGTCGGCGCATCACCCATCATTCTGGGCGACCGAGTGATTCAGAATTGCGACGCCACCGGCGCATCGTTCCTATTGGCTGTCGGTCTAGAGTCCGGAAAAGACATTTGGCGTACACCGCGGCAGGACAAACCGCGGGGCGGCTGGAGTACGCCGGTTTTGATTCGGGCGGGCGGACGTGATGAGCTTTTACTGAACGGCGAATCGAGAGTCGAGTCGTACAATCCGGCCACCGGAAAACCATATTGGTTCTGCACCAGCTTCAACGGTCGAGGCACGCCATCGCCGGCTTGGGGCAATGGCCTCGCCTACATCGTCAATGGCAAATCGGGTGACGTCTATGCAATCAAGCCGGGCGGCGACGGCAACATCACCAAGTCGCACATGGCCTGGCACACGGAACGTCGCGGCGGGCGCGACTTGCCTTCCCCGATTTTCGTCAACGATACGCTTTTCGTTACGAACATGGCCGGTATCGCGACGAGCTATGACGGCAAAACGGGCAAAGAGCAATGGAAAGAACGGCTTGGCGGCAAGTTCTCATCGTCTCCAATCGCGGCGAACGGCTTGATCTACGCCTCGGCCGAAGACGGCACGGTATTCGTTATCAAGGCCGGCCCGAAATTCACTTTGGTCGCAAGAAACACCGTGAACCCGGGCGACGATGAGGTGTTCCGCTCCTCGCTCGCCGTCAGCCGAGGCCAGTTGTTTTTGAGAAGCGACCGACGGCTCTACTGTATTGGCGAACCGGCAGCCAACTAGCCGCAAAATTTGCTGAATCTGTCTATCTCTATGTTCATTAACCGTAATTCAATCTCACCCATTTCCGCCAGGAAACCCTAATGAATCTAACCTTTCAAAACGCTGTCTATGCAGCGGTCGTCTCACTTGCAACCATTGTCGTTGCTGGCACCGTTCAAGCCGAAGACAAAGGCGCTGGTTCGAAAGGACATGTCATGCTGAAGCCTTGGAGCGGCCCTTATGGCGGCGTTCCCCCATGGCATCTCGTTCGCCCGGACGACTTTATCGCCGCCTTCGACGCCGCGATCGAAAGCGCCAACAAAGATCTCGACGCGATCGCCAACAGTTCGAAGCCCGCCAGTTTCGAAAACACGATCGTCGCGATGGAATCCGCGGGCGCGGAACTCGAACGACTCAACGCCATGTTCGGCGTGCACTCATCGAATCTCAACGTCGGTGCCATCCCGGACATCGAGCGTAACATTTCGCCGAAACTCGCGGCCCACGCCGATCAGATTACGCAAAACGAAAAGCTGTTTGCTCGCATCGAAACTGTCTACGGCAGCGACGAGTTGAAGAGGCTCTCGCCGTCGCAAAAACGACTCGTCGAAGAACAGTACAAGTCCTTTGTACGAACCGGCGCCAAACTCAACAAAGCCGACAAAGCCAAGCTGTCGCAGATCAACAAGCGATTGGCTAGCCTGTTCACCGATTTCAGCCAGAACGTTCTCGAAGACGAGAAAGGCTACGTCACTTGGATCGAGGACAAAAAGCAGCTGGCCGGCCTTCCGGAGAGCATCGTCGGAGCGATGGCGACGGCCTCGACCCAACGAGGCAAACCGGGCCAATGGGCGATCACCAACACGCGGTCGTCAATGGATCCATTCCTTACTTACGCCGACGACCGAGGCCTGCGCAAGACGGTTTGGACAAACTACTACAGCCGCGGCGACAACGGCGACAGCCACGACAACAATACGTTCATTTCGGAAATCCTGAAGCTTCGCGCTGCCCGAGCTAAGTTGCTCGGCTACAAGACTCACGCACATTGGCGCCTTGAGCGAACCATGGCGAAGAAGCCTGAAGCGACCATGGAATTGATGCTTAGAGTATGGCCCAAAGCTGTCGCTCGAGTGCGTGAAGAAGTTGCAGAAATGCAAGCGATCGCCGATGAAGAAAACGCGGGCATCACCATCAAGCCTTGGGACTATCGCTACTACGCTGAAAAAGTTCGCAAAGCGAAGTACGATCTCGATTTCAACGAAGTCAAACCCTACATGCAACTCGAGAAACTTCGTGAAGGCATGATGTGGGCCGCGGGCGAGCTCTACGGATTCCAATTCAAACAGGTCACGAATCTCCCCGTCTTCCATCCCGACGTCCGAGTTTGGGAAGTCACGGACGCCAAGGGAAAGCATGTCGGACTCTGGTACCTCGACCCATACGCACGCGAAGGCAAACGCAGCGGCGCCTGGATGACCGCGTATCGCCCTCAGGAAAACAACGGAAAGGCGATCACTCCGATCGTCTCGAACAACTCGAACTTCCTCAAAGGCGCGCCTGGCGAGCCTGTTTTGATTTCCTGGGACGACGCCGACACGCTGTTCCACGAATTCGGTCACGCCCTACATGGTCTTTGCTCCAACGTCGTCTATCGCTCACAAGCGGGTACGGCCGTTGCCAGAGACTATGTTGAATTCCCATCGCAACTGAACGAACATTGGCTCGAAACACCCGAGATACTGAACCGTTTCGCGGTCCACTATAAGACGGGCAAGCCATTGCCGGCCGAATTGCTGAAGAAGATCGAAAAGGCGTCGACATTCAATCAAGGTTTCGCGACTGTGGAATATCTGGCCAGCGCCTTGGTCGACATGAAACTCCATCTCTCCGAGCAAGAAAATATCGATCCGGACGCGTTTGAACGCAAGACGCTCAAAGAATTGGGCATGCCCAATGAAATCGTCATGCGGCACCGAACGCCCCATTTTCAGCACATCTTTGCTGGAGACTCCTACTCGGCGGGCTACTACAGCTATCTTTGGTCCGACACATTGACGGCCGATGCCGCTGAAGTGTTCAAGGAGAAGGGGAGCTTCTACGACAAAGAAGTTGCCAAGCGGCTTTACGATAACATCATGTCGGTTGGCGACACCATCGACCCGGCCGACGGGTTTCGCGCGTTCCGCGGTCGTGATGTCGACACGAACGCACTGTTCAGAAAACGCGGTTTCCCGGTTGACTAACGCGGTCTGATCGACAACCCCTCGGGCAAAAAGAAACGGCGCTGGCTGGGCCAGCGCCGTTTTCGTTTTCTTGACTACGCTTGTTAGGTGTCGTGGCGCCGTGCAACTTACTGAGCCGCACCGATGCGAATGTTTTTGAATTCCACCCACATCGGTTTGCCCGCGTGTAATTGCAGAGCGAGGATTCCGTTGAGCAACGCTAGTTTGGGATCATTGTCGGTGAAGTCGAGAATCAAACGACCGTTCATATAGTGCTGGATATGATTGCCTTTGGCATTGATGATCACATCATTCCACTCATTCAGTTTGAACAACGCCTTGAACTCTTCCGCCGTGATCAACGACTTCAAGACAGTCTTCTTCTTTTTCGCATCCCAAGTCGCTTTGTCGCCGACCAAGCAGACTCGCCCTCGCCTGCCGCCTTCGTCGTAGATAAAACCCGAGACGCTGGGCAGTTCGTCCTGATTGCGAATTTCATGCTGGTAGCCGCGGACGACCCATTTATTCCGCACCTTGCCTTCGGTGATATGTTTCGAACGATACTGAATCCCCGAGTTGTTTGTGGCGTTGCAGCGGAATGACAGTCTAAGCTGAAAGTCGCCCGTTCGGCCGCCTTGCCAAATCAGGAACGTATTCCCTTTTGCCGCGTTTTCTTTGGTCGTCTCACCATGAATCACTCCATCTTTTACTGACCAAAGCCGGCTGTCGCCGCTCCAACCACTCAGGTCTTTGCCGTTAAATATCGCTTTCATGCCGGCCGCTTCCTTGGGCGTTTTTTGAGCGCCATCGTCGGCGAGCAGGGGCAAGGCGGGCATGAGGAGGACGGCAAACGCCAAGGATCGAATCATTAGGGTGGCTCCGTTCGGTTTCGATGAGTTTTTCAGTTGCAAGTAGTCAAGGGATGAGAGCTTCTAAGGTGTTTCACTCGCCAGGAAAAGCGTCACTCGGCGCCGCCATTCTGGCTTTTCCATTTCGCCCACATTTCTGCGTGGATCAGATACATTAACCCTTTGGGCCACAGCGTTTTGTGCGGTGCCATCAGACTTCCGTGGTTGCGCCCCTCGACGATTGTGAATTGCGCGTCGCTGCCCAACGTTTTGAGTTCGGCCTGTGCGAGCAGGACCGCGCCTTCGAGCCGATAGGTGTCGAGCGTGCCGACGTAAATCTTGATTTTGCCTTCGAGCTTGGGGCCGAGCTGTTTCCAATTCCGGCGAAGCTGCAGGCAGATGTCATATTTTTCCCACGACTTGAGGACAGCTTTGTTGATAGCGCCCGAATCGCGGTCGAACATCTTCATCGGTCGGCCATCGATCTCGCGCGGGCTAAAGACAGCGTCGAAACTTGCGAACTGGCCACCGTATTTTTTCTTTGCGTGTTCGGCCTGTGCATAGTCGCGAATCGTCGGCCCCCACGAACCGTCAGACTTGCGAACCAAGTTGATCGGCTTCCCATCGGGATCGACGTAGGCGTTTTCG
Organism: uncultured Pirellulaceae bacterium; assembly: GCA_964567745.1. Lineage (GTDB taxonomy): Bacteria > Planctomycetota > Planctomycetia > Pirellulales > Pirellulaceae > CAZMNY01. Next base: position 112,217 of record CAZMNY010000012.1, read on the forward strand.
AAGTTATAGACATCGATGCCGGTAAAGTGCCGAAAGTCGATCGAATCGGGCGCCGTCGACCACGTACCCCCGAACAGCTCAGGATACGTGACCTGAAGCCAGAGGCTGCTCCATCCGCCGCTCGAATGGCCGGTCAAAAAGCGACTACTCGCAGTGCTGGGCGCAGAGTACTTCTTTTCGAAGGCCGGAATGAACTCCGTCGTCAAGGCTTTGCCCCAGGGACCATTGTTGACCGAGTCAGCAAACTCGTGATGCCCCAACGGAAAGTGCGCGTTGAGGAAAACGTAGACCATCGGAGGATAGCCTTGCTCCGCAATCATCTTCCGTAGCCGTTTGCCGAATCGCCAAGCCTGCTTGTGTGAGCCACCGAAGCCGTGAATTGAATAGCAGACGGGCGTCTTGCCATCGGGCTTGTAACCAGGCGGAAGCACGACCCCGGCTTCGACGATCATCGTACGCCCCCAGAATTCGCTCAGCAACTTCGACTTCACCTGAAAATACTCAACGCCCTCGACCGTTGGCAGCGTGGGCTGAGCGCGTTTTGGCGTCGTTTTCTTTGGCTTCTTGACCTCGTCCTGAGCTGCGGCAATGGAAACACAGCCGAACAGCAATACCGACAGAGCAAGTGATCTCAGCAGAATTCGAATCATCGTTTTCCAGTCAACAAGGGGTGGGCATGCGGCGAGTGGGAGAGAGTGTGCGAATTCGGACGCTTCTTGAACCACGGCGTTGCCGCATGTCCTACGCGCGTGATTCGCATGCCAGCCATTGTAAGCGTCACCCTGGCCGCATTCCACGTCCGACTTGCCCGATTGACTTCCATTGAGCATCAACGGAGATCGCGCCGGCTACCGTATCGCAAGTCGACAGTGCGTATTTTACAAGCCGAAACCGGCCACAACACTTCCGCTTGACTAGCGCCTCCAGTATTTTGGAATGGTAGACCAGTTAAAACGATGAACGGCGTCTGGGAGCGCGAATGTACTTCAAATACGAATGCCCCAATTGTGATCGCTCGCTGAAGATCAACAGTGAAATGGCGGGGAAAAGGCGAGCATGTCCGTATTGCCGCCATGCGTTTGTCATGCCGCAAGGGCCAGAACCCGAATCAAAAGCGGAGACGGCGTTTCCCTCGATCGACGTGAGTTCGAGCTCATCGTCCAGTTCTTCGTCCGCCGCAAAACCTTCAGCGACTCGCCCACCAGCGCCTGCCGCCCCTCGCACTTCTCGCAAGCCGCGGACGAGCCAGGCGAGCGCCATTGCGAATCACTCCTCTGACGGCAGCAACGTCAGTTTGACAAAAAGCGGCCTGATTGGACTCGGCTGTGCGGCCGTACTTTTTGCCGGGCTCTACGTTCTGGCGGCCTCCGACGTCCGTTTGGGACGCATGTTTTGGGACAGCTACCATATCAACTTCCCAACGACTCTGCTGATGTTCTGGTCGTTCGCAATCTTGGTCATGAAGTCGCGGCAACTGGCTCGGCAGCGTTCCGCGATGTTGATGGATTTGCTGCCCACAGAAATCTCGAAGGAGATCACGCTCGAATCGCTGGACAAATTTGTCGACCACATCCACAGTTTGCCGTCGGACGCGCGGCAGAGCATTCTCGTCAACCGAGTTCTAAGAGGGATCGAGCATTTTCGAGTGAGAAAGAGCGCGGCGGAAACGGTCACCATGATGGAATCGCAATCGGCGATCGACGCGGCCAACGTCGCGGGAAGCTACACGATTGTTAAGGTCTTCATTTGGGCGATGCCGATCCTCGGCTTCATCGGAACGGTGATGGGAGTCAGTACCGCAATTGCGGGCCTCTCGGCGACTCTCGAAAACGCCTCAGACGTCTCCGCCATCACCACATCGATGAAGGGAGTCTTTGGCGGATTGGGAACGGCCTTCGATACGACCTTGCTTGCTCTTGTCATGAGCTTGATCGTCAAGATCCCGACGTCTGCCTTACAACGAAGCGAAGACGGCCTAGTCACCATCGCGGATGAGTATTGCAATGAAAACCTCCTGCGACGCCTGAACGACGGCCGAGACGGTGGAGCCGAGCGCGGAGCGGGGCAAGGCTTCGGCTCGCCTGGCGCTGACGCTCGCGTCTTTCGCGAAGCCGTCGAAGCGGCCATGGGCACCCATCACGCCGAACTCGAAAACTGGCTCAAGAAACTTGACGCGATTGGCTCTAAACTCACAACTCAAGTCGCCGACGGCTGGTCGACGATCAACCAAAAAATCCAACAACAGCAGCAACAACATCTCGCGCAGTTCCAAAAACAAACGGCCGATCAAGCCGAGCAGCTGCAATCACAACTCGACCAAATGAACACAGCCGCGTTGGGAATTCAGAAGACGCTTGCCAATCTCAACGATCAGGCCGCATCAATGCAAAACGAAGTGGCGTCATCCGTCTCGAGTTCGAGCCGCGAATTGGAAAAACATTTCGCCGGCATTGAGAAAGGCTTGAGTGGTTTGAGCAGTGTGCTCGAATCACTGGGCGAACAACAAGTCGTGGTGCAACAGGTGGAGCCGGAACGGCGAGGTTGGTTTGGACGCTCGAAACGGAATCCACGGGGCTAAGTCATGGCAAGACGACGACCGGTTGAGGAAGACGATATTTCGCTTTTCCCGTTCCTCAGTATCATTGCATCGATCATTGGGGTGCTGACGTTAATGATTGCCGCAGTCACGCTTGGACAGATGAACCAAGACGACGTGAAAGCGGCTGTTGAGAACGCCATCGCGATAGAGAAGCTTCAGAAGGAGCTCGACGAATCCGAGGAAGCCGTCAAGGACATCCGCGTTCGACTGGACGAGGAGAAGGCCAAGCTCCTAAGCAGCGCCAACGAAAGGCATCTCGAGTTAGTAAAATCGCGCGCCGAGTTGGAGGCGTTGATAAAGCAACTGGCCGATGTCAAGAAAGCGTCTGAGGCGAAAAAGAAGATTAAGATCGTCATCCCCGAGGTGCCCAAGGGTCAGCGGGAGACGGTCGAGGACATGCAGATTCAACTGACCGAAATCAAGGATAGGCTTGCCTTGCTGCAGCGCAACTTGGACGAGCAGAAGCGCCCGCCGGAGGAAGCTCAAGTCTCTATTCTTCCCGGCGGCACGGGAATCAGCTTTGTGCCGAATTTCGTCGAGTGCACCAAGGACGCAATCGTTTTGCACACCGAGGAACCACCGCTCACAATTCGGCGGGCGGAAATACCGGCCAATGCCAAGTTTGTCGCTTTGCTGGAGAAAGTAGCTAACGCCAAGAACCAAACCGTAATCCTGCTCTTGCGTAGCGACTCGCTGTCAACGTATCGTCTCGTTAAGAAGCTTTGTGATGACAATGAGGTCCGAAACGGAAAACTGCCAGCCGTGGGTAACGGGCGACTCGACTTCAGCCACTTCAGGAAGGCTCTGGAAAACTGAGAGCCCAACTTGGCACGGGCGATTCAACGAGCGACATGAATCACGGATTCGCAACATTTTAGAAACGTCAAATCCATGAGACGACAACCCACCGCAGATGCAGGAGACGAAGGCAGCGGCCTCGACTCCCTGCTCGACACAATGACCAATGTCGTCGGGATCCTCGTGATGGTTTTGATCGCCGCGCAATTGGGCGTCAAAGACGCCGTCAACAGGATCGCTGATTCCGAGCTGGTCGACCCGGAGAAACTGGAGGAAGTCAGAGAGCAGCTTCAGCTCTCACGCAGTCAACGAGATTCTATCCAATCGCAATTGGAAAGTGTGAAGCCGCAAGACGAGATCGAGATTAGGGTCAAACTAGCTGACCTGCGTCGACAGATGACGCAGACGCGCACTCAAATCGACACCGAAAACAAGACGGCCAACCAATATGCTCTGAAGATTGAAGCGGACCAGAAGAAGGCCGATGAGGCGAAGAAGAAGATTAAAGCCATAGCCGACTCGAAGAAGGCCCGCGTCGAACTCCAAGCAAAGCTCAAGGAAGCGATTGAAGACGAGGCGAAGCTTAAAGCTCTTCTTGACGACACGCCGGTTCAGAAAGCCCCGCCGCCCAAAGTCGTAACGCTGCCCGATCCGAGACCAGCGCCCGACGGAGCTCGCCAAGTAACGTTCCTGTGCGCCAATAACCGCGTCTATCCGATTTCGGCCGACGATTGGCGAGACAATCTTCGCAAGAGGGCGGAGTTCCTTGTCGGCGCAAAACGGCTCGACGGCGGTCCGGCGATCGGCGTGGACAAAGAGCGGTTCATGGTCGAGTTCAAAAAAGCCAATCGCAGAAACATGCGAGACGATTTTCTCGAGGTCGAGCTGTACGCGTCCGGAATCTATCCTCGCTTGCGATTCACGCCCAAGAAGAATTCGGGCGCCACCGAGAAAGAAGTCCTCAACCCGCGATCCCGCTTCCAGCGGATGCTCACGGGGCTCGACAAAAACAAATACTATGCTCGCTTCATCGTGCTTCCGGACAGTTACGAAGTCTATCTGGCTGCCCGTTCGGTTGCGGCTCAAAAGAATCTGCTTGCCGGCTGGGACCCGCAAGGCGAAACATACGCATACACGACGTATCTCGGCGGCAAAATTCTATTCGGACCCAAACCGCCGCCGCCCAAACCGGACCCAAACCCGAAGCCTCCGGCGAAACCTCAGAACGTGATCGACTGAGCCGTCGCGGGCTGCGAGTTTGTTGGCTGGCGCCACGACTTCACACCGGTTGCAGCTCAAGCGAGCGCCAGCATAATGAGACCGCCACCGTGGCGATCGTCTACTCGCAACTCCCGAAGATCCGCGCTCACTATGGATTCAACTACGCGGCCGCCTTTCAACCCCGATCCGCAAATGATGCGGCAAGTCGGCTATAACTTGATCGACCGAATTGTCGACCATTTGACAACGTTGTCGGATCAGCCCGTCGCTCGGCGTGGTACCCATGTCGAATACGCGGAAGCGCTCGACGAACCGCTCAACGAGGAAGGACGAGGCTTGGGCGAGTGTCTTGATTTCTTCTTCGAGCGTGCGGCGCCGGGAATGACGAGGGTGAACCACCCGCGGTTTCATGCTTACATCCCCTGCCCTTCCAGCTTCGCCGGCGCGATTGGACAAATGCTCGCCTCGGGCGTCAATCCTTTCATGGGCAGTTGGCTCGGTGGCGCAACAATCTGTGAGCTTGAACTGATTACCCTCCGCTGGATCGCTGAGCTGCTCGGGTTCGACCCGAAAGCCGCGGGCATTTTTACAAGCGGCGGCTCGACCGCCAACTTGATCGGGTTGGCGGCCGCTCGAGCTTGGGCTGGAGGCGACATCCTACGATCGGGAGTCATCTACGTCTCTAGCGAAGGCCACGCATCGGTCAACAAAGCGGCGGCGATTCTCGGCTTCGAGCAAGAGGCCATTCGAGTGATTGAAGTCGATAGCGACTTCTGCATTCGAACTGACTTGCTGGCGCATGCGATCGATGAAGACCGCCAACAAGGACGAAGACCGTTTTTCATATCCGCAAATGCCGGCGCCACCAACACAGGCGTCATCGATCCGCTTCCAGAAGTGGCCGACTTGTGTGAAGCCAAATCGATTTGGTTTCACGTCGACGGCGCCTATGGTGGATTCGCCGCGATGACCGAAACGGGCAAGACGGCGCTGCGAGGTATGGATCGAGCCGACTCGCTGACGCTCGATCCCCACAAGTGGCTCTATTGCCCGATGGGGATCGGCTGCGCCTTTGTTCGCGACCAAAGGCACATGGAGCGCGCCTTCTCAACTCACGGCGATTATCTCAAAGACCTGCCCAAAGACGAAGTCAACTTCCTCGACCGAGGCCCCGAACTCTCTCGACCCGCCCGTGTCTTGGCTGTTTGGATGGTTCTCCGATCGGCGGGACGGCTTGGGCTGACGCGGCAAATCGACGAGGACCTAAAGCTTGCCCAGGTCGCTGCGGACTTGCTGCGCGAAGGTGAGCGATTCGAAGTCTTCGGTCCCAACTTATCGGTGATTAACTTCCGTCACCGCGTTCGAGACGGCGAGACAGAGAAAGAAGCATCAGCGAGAGACAATCAACTGATGGAGGCGACACTCGACAGCGGCGAACTGATGCTTTCAACGACGCTCATCGACAACCGCTGCATGCTGAGGATGGTCGTTATGAATCACCTGACAACGATGGAAGACATTCAGCGTTCCGTTCGCGCAATTCATAAACTAAGCGAAGCCTAAGAGCATCGTGGCTTCTCATGCCAAGTGCCGCGATAACGTCGCTCGAGCTTCCAGCCGCAAAACTGCTAGTCATTCCAGCGGCACGGATTGATTCCAGGTGCCTCCGTTCTCATCATGGGCGGCTTATGGGGCTGTACCCATTGGGCGCCGGTTGTGTTTAGGCTCTGCAAGAAGGGCTTGGCGATCGCCGGCGCGTTGGCGACGAGGTCAGGATCCCATTCCGGCACGGGCTGAATGGGTCCGGCCCAGGCGGGGCGGTAACCGAAATGGACGAGCTCGCGCGGAACGTCATCGTCGTTCGGATGCGATGCGTGTAGAAGCATCGACGGCACCACAACGGCCGTTCCGGCAGGGACGGTAAGCGTGATCTCCTCTGGATGCGATTCATATCGAATGTACGGATTCGCGTCGGCATGAAACGAGAGGTGCGATCGAGGAATCAGTCGAAACGGAGCTCGCTTCGGAGTCAGGTCGTCCAAGTAATACAGCACTCGCAACAATCGAGGGCAACTGCCTTCATAGCCAAACAGATCCGAGCCATGCGGCTGGCCATCGGTGTGCATCGAAATGCCGGGCGAACCTGGTAGAGTCCGCTGGAAGAATCCGCGAGTGAACACGATGTCGGGCCCAAGCAGGTCGGTCAGAAACTCGATCATGGGCGGAAACGCGATCAGCTCCGCCACCGCGTTGCTGGACCATTGTGGTTGTTCAACCGAGCGAGTTTGCTTGACGCTGTAACTGGTGTGAGACATCTCGACGTCGGCTAATTCCAACTTGAGCTGCGCGATCACACCGGCGGACAGCATCGAAGGGAAAACAACAAAGCCCTCCACTTCGAAATGTCGTATCTGAGCTCCCCGCGACATCGCTTCGAATTCGGCCGCGTCAATCATCATGGTCTAAGCGTCTCCAGTCTTGACTTCGAAACATCGTTTCACTTGTCTCCCACAAACATCTCCGGCGCGAGTTTCATGTCGGCCAATTGAAGCTTCTCATCGCCGAGCATAACTTCGAGACGACCCGGAGCATTGGTCTTGTGATCGCCAAAATTCAAGTTGCGCAAGTAGCCCTCGCGTTCATGCCAAAACTGAAAAGTCTGTTTTCCCGTCGGTAGGTTCTTAACCTCGAAACGACCATGTTCATCCGATTTCGCCATGTACGGATTCGATCGCAGCAAGGCCCAGCTTTGCATCCAGGGGTGAATGTTGCAGGCAAGACGTCCGGGCGGCCGTTCTTCCTTCGCGTGTTTCCGCTCAACTGAGCGGCCAGTTGGCAAGATCGGTCAGGGCGCCGAATTCTGGAAGAAATGCAGATGGGTGTTATGCGCGACGTCGTTGTTGACTCTCAATAACGGTTGATTGGTGCGCAATAACGTGACATGAGGTTCAAACCGCCCGTTTTGCATCTTGATCGTCACCCGCTTTTTCGCGTTGGCGGCGTACGACGGATGCACGGGGACGATTTCACCGGGTTGAGTGAATAAGAAGATCAGGACGTTTGCCAGGCCGCGATCTTTCTTCTTCACGACAAGTGATTCGTCGAAAATCGGCTTGGTAAACGCGAGTTCAGCCTTGGTGATCGTTATCTTCGGGGCGTCTGGCGGTTCGCCATCGAAAACGAGGCGCCCTCGCAAATGCCCCCATTGTTGCTCTTCCGCGGCGCCCAACGCCGGTACGGCAATGACTGCCAGGCCGATCAGAATCGTTCGAGTGGTCATTTGCGTGGAGCCCTGCTGGTTTGGTCGTGCGCGGTTACGAGATCAACTCGCGAATGTCGACACACTCCATGCCGGCTCGACGCGCCGCCTCGATTCCCGGATCTCCATCCTCATAAACGCGGCACACGCTGGGCGAGACTTTCATTCGATCGGCCGCCTCGAGGAACACGTCGGGGTCGGGTTTATGCCGTTCCGTGTCTTCGCAAGTCACAATCGTTTCGAACCAGTCGAACACGTTGATTTGTTCGAGCTGTCGGTGCACCAGCTTCTTCACCCCTCCGCTGGCGACCGCCATTCTCAATTTGCCGAGGTGTCGCTTGGCGATATCGACGACCGGTTCGATCGGCTCGAGCAGGTGAATCACCTCTAAAAACCTCTCTTCCTTGACCACGATCGCAGCGTCGAAATCGATCGAAATCCCCTGTTCTTTTGCGAGCATCGGGATGACGCGACGCGACGGCGTACCCGAGTGGCTATAAAAGGTTTGTTCATCCAACTGCATCCCGAACGTGAGCAGCGAGTCGCGCCATGAGACAAAGTGGGCGCGCATGGAATCGGTGAGCGTGCCATCGCAATCAAAGATAAGTGCTTCTATTGCCATTGCAGTCGTTACTCGGCGGGTCGTGCAAGATCTAAAGTGGGTCGTAAAAGAGACACCTGCGACTATACCGCATTCGCCGCATCTCGTCGTGCCTGCTTGCGACCCGACGGGATCAAACCTACGATCGCGTGTGCACTTGTATGCGACATTTTTCAGGAGATCCAACGTGTTGCCCGCCCCATTATCGTACGAACCCAACTCGACGGCCATGATTATCGGCGTCGGCTTGATGGGCCAGCACATGGCGTCTCACGCCTCTCAGTGGCTCAACCTAAGCAAACTTGTCTTAGTCGATCACTCGCCCGAAATCATGGTCGGGAAAGAGCGGACCCCTTTGAGCGAATTTGCGAAGTCGCTAAACGCGGACGCGGGCGGCGATGTCGAAATTGTGGCCGAGACGGTCAACATTACCAGCGAAACTGAAGTCGCTTCGCTGTTCGAGCGGCATCGCGAAGTCAAATACTTGCAGCATACTGCCGGCATTTCTCCCAAGCCGTTGACTCCGCCCGAGGAGCTTACTCGCGACGACATAATGGGTGCATGCGAAGTGAACTTGTGGGGTGCCCACAACGTCTTGAAACAAGCGGTCAATTCGAAAGCACTCGCCCCGCATGCACGAGGCGTGATCATACTCTCAACGTCAGCAACGGTCGGCGCTGAGGGGCGAGCGAGCTCGGCCTACGAAGAATCCAAGGGCGGACTGCTCAATCTGCTGACGCTGCAATCGAGGCACTTTCTCGAGGCGCATGGTTTGATTCTCAATGGTCTCGCACCGTCTCCACTGCGAGGCCCCATGGCGGCTCAAAACGAAGTCAGCGCCGAGCGGCTGCAAGCGGTCGAAGACACAATGCCCATTGGCGGACTCACTGAACCCAAACACATCTCGGCCGCAACGATGTTCTATTGGTCCAACGAATGTTGGTGTGTAGGCGAAGTTCTGACAACCGACGGCGGCTATACCAAACACAAGCCGATCTACGGGCCTTTGAGTTGAGCTAGGCCAGTCCAAGTTGGTTAACGAAGCATTGAACTAAGCTAAAATCTCGCGAATCACCTCGCCGTGGACATTCGTCAGTCGGCGCTGAATGCCATTGTGATAATGGCTCAAGCGTTCGTGATCGATTCCGAAAAGATGAAGTACGGTTGCGTGGAAGTCATGCCACGGAATCGGGCGTTCGGCGGCCTTCCAACCAAGATCGTCGGTGGCACCGACGCTGACGCCCGGCTTGAGCCCGGCGCCCGCCATCCAGCCGCTGAATCCGTAACGATTGTGATCACGGCCGGGACCAATTTTGTCAGCGGCCGATTGGGCGAAAGGCGTGCGGCCAAATTCGGTCGTAAAGAGCACCAGCGTATCGTTCAACATGCCGCGCTGTTTCAGGTCCTGCAGCAGCGCCGCCACAGGCTTGTCGATTCGCCCCGCCTCAAGCGTATGATTGTCCTTGACGCTCTCATGAGCGTCCCAGCTCGCGCGCGGGCTGCCCGCAATAGGACCGCCGGAGAAGAGCTGAACAAATCGAACGCCGCGCTCGAGTAAGCGTCGCCCAAGCAAGCAACGCTTGCCCATGTCAGCTGTCTTTTTCTCCTCGATCCCATAAGCGGCATAAGTTTCTTTGCTCTCGGTCGCGAGATCGCCAACTTCGGGGATCGACCGCTGCATCTTCGCGGCGAGTTCATAGCTTCTCAGCCGAGCGACAAAAGCTCGATCGCTTCCGCTGTTCTTCAAGTGTTCGCGATTGATGAAATCGACAAAGCGTCGAGTCGACTCGTCGGCCTTGCGATTGGCTGCGCCGGTTGGGAACAGGTCGCGAACCGGTTGCGGACCACCTCGCAATACGACGCCCTGATGCTCTGAAGGAAGAAACGCGCTCGACCAAGTCGACGCGCCCGTGTTCGGCGCGCCGCGCTCATCGTTAAGTACGACGTAGGCAGGTAAATTTTCACTGGCCGCTCCTAGCCCGTAAGACAGCCAGCTTCCCATCGAAGGATAGCCATTAAATTCAAAGCCGCTATTGGCCAAAAACAACCCCGGCGTGTGGTTGGCCGTTTTCGATTCCATCGATCGGAGCAGAGTTAAGTCGTCAGCGAGCTCCGCGATGTGGGGAAACATGTCCGAGATATGAAGCCCACTCTCACCTCGTTTTCGGAATGGAAAATCTTCTTTCCGGAGGAGTCCGAGCTTGCCGAAAAAGAGATCGACCTCTTCTTTGGTTTTTAACGTCTTGCCGTGGAACTTGGCCAGCTCCGGCTTGTAGTCAAACGAATCGACGTGGCTTAGGCCCCCAATCAGGCAAATGTGGATAGCACGCTTTGCCTTCGGCGGAAAATGCGCCTTCGCGCCGACGCTTTCTGGTTCAGCGGCGAAGACTTCCCCGTCGCCTTGTAATAGGCTGAGCAACGCTGTTGCGCCAAGTCCGTTAACGCCCCAACTGAGGAGATCTCGTCGTCCAATGATCGAGGAGAATTCATCTCGTTGCATCGATTCAACTCGCTTCGTGTTGGGAAATAGATGGCAATCGAGCCATTGAACAATGAGCTATTCAATGACCACAAATTCCGTCGCGTTGAATAATCCGCGACACAAAGCAGTCAACCCGTGTTCGGAGACCAACTTCAATGAGGCGTTCAGTTCGCTCTCGTTCGGCTCGCGATTGACGACATGCCGCCAGGCGAGGCGGACTTGAGTCTCGGCGGGTCCGCCAGCCTCCTGTTTGACACGCTCGGCCAAGTATCCGGACATCCGCAAAACGAAGACGTTGTTTAACAAGCTGAGTGCTTGCAGTGGCGTCGTCGTCACGGCGCGTCGTGGAGCGGTCGCGGCCGAGTCGGGACAGTCAAAAGTATCGAGAAGAGCGCTGCGGCCGCCACGAGGGTTAAATCGATAGACGGTGCGGCGAAAAAACGAATCGCCATCCACATCGATCGGTTCGTAATACGTCGTGCCGCTGTTGAACGTGATTTTGACATCTTCAAAGCTTGGGCCGCCGAGTTGTCGATTCAGCTTGCCGGCGACAACCATCATCGCGTCCCGAACCGCCTCGGCCTCCAATCTGCGAGGAGTCATCCGCCACAACAGGCGATTGGCTGAGTCGATTTGCGCCGCATCGCTGCGATGTCGACTCGCTTGACGATACGTGCTCGACTGCACCATCATTCGGTGCAGGGATTTCACACGAAAACCACCGTCTCTAAACGACGTGGCGATCCAATCCAACAGCTCCGGATGCGACGGGCGGCCGCCGTTGAAGCCAAAATCGTTCGGCGTGTCGACGATTCCCGAGCCAAAATGATAGTGCCACACTCGATTGGCCATGACTCGAGCAAACTGGGCATTGTCGGAATGCGTAATCCAGCCCGCTAGTCGCTTCCTTCTTTCGGCTTCGCTTGCATTCGGCGGCAGATCGAAACCAGACTTCAGGCCTTGAATCGCCGATACGCCACCCGCCGACACGACTTCGCCCGGTTTTTCCGGGTCGCCTCTCAAAAGAACCTTCGTCGTCGCCCCTGGGCCCGGCGTCAGCGTGTAAATCCTGCGATCTGCCAGCTGCCTAATGCGGCTGAGTTCGGCGAGCAGCTTCTTGTGCTCGTCCAATTGAGTTGCCCGCATCGCACGCGCTTCGGGCTTCAAGTGGTTGACGATCATCGACTCGGAAACTTGAGCATCGAGGTTTCCGGCCGCGGCGGCAACTTCAGTCGCCGACAGGGCGCGATCGTACAAGCTCGCTTGGTGAATCGAACCGCTCAAGAATCGCCCCCCGCCTGGCGGCTTGTGGCGCAGACCGAACAAAATCTCGGCCTGACCTTTTTGGAAACCCTGCATCGCGGCCTTGCGAATTGGGCGCCCATACGGCTCACCGTTGCGGTAGGCGGTGATGGCGCCATCCTTCGTGTAGACGAGGGCCACATGAACGGCCGCGGCCGATTCCGTTTCGTTCGTCGCATCTTTAAATGGCTGGGTTCGAAAGAAATTGTTGCTTCCCGCTAGCCATCGACGAGGTTCTTGCTCGCCGAACACGAGGGCGTCAAAAATAACTCCGTTTGTCGTTTCCAAGCTGATTGCCGCGCCGCCTCGCTGGTCGAGCGAGTCGAGTTGAACCCAGGCCGCGAGCGTTTTTTCCGCCAACGGGCCATCGATGGGCGACGTGACAACAAAGTCATCGCCATCGAGCCTCAGCGCGCCTCCCTGGACCTTCGCGTCACCCATCGGCTGGCCATGGAGTTGACCGATCGAATCCTGAAAACCTAGATCGAATTCCCATCGCGAGATGGGTTTTGGCGAGGCGTCTTCGTTCGTCGCGTCTTTACTTCGCGTTGCGACGATTTCCTTTCGAGCGCGGGCTTCTACAGCGGAGATTTGTCTGGCCAACTCGGCAACTCGACTCTCCAATCCTGTCAGTTTCGCTGCATCCTCGGCCGACTTTGCTTTGCGCTCGCCGTGTTTTAGACCGGAGATCGCGGACGCCAATTGATAGTACTCTTTCTGCGTCACCGGGTCGTACTTGTGATCGTGGCACCGCCCGCAATTCACCGTCAATCCGATAAACGTCTGACCGACGGTCGCCAGCACTTCTTCAATCTCGTCCTGTCTCGCCAACTGCTTCATACGCTTGCTTCCGCCGACAACCGTATTGTGCACGCCGGCCACCCAGAAGCCTGTTGCGGCCGCACCTTCGAGTCCAGGCGCGAGCTGATCTCCGATCAACTGCATGCGCACGAACTGATCGTAGGGCATATCCGCATTCAACGCTCGGATCACCCAGTCGCGATAGTGCCAAGAATTCTTGCGTGGATTGTTTCGTTCGAACCCATCGCTCTCGCCGAAACGAACTACATCCAGCCAGTGCCTGCCCCACCGCTCGCCATAGTGTTTTGACGCCAATAGTTTCTCGACCAAGGCTCGATATGACTTTTCTGAAGGATCGGCCACAAAGGCATCGACCCATTCGCGCCGGGGCGGCAAACCGATGAGGTCGAATGAGAGTCGGCGCACCAGCTTCCTCGGATCGGCATCAGGCGATGGAGTGAGTCCCGCCGCCCGAAGTTTGTGTAGAACAAATCGATCGATCTCATTGCGGCACCAGTCGTCGTCCATTTCAGGAGGCTGAGTCGTTTTCAGCGGCTGTAGCGACCACCAGTCGTAACCGGCTCGAACCGACGTTGTCACCGCAAAAGGATCGATGCGCTCGGTGCCCCAGTTGGCGCCGGCTCGCACCCAGCGGGCAAGAGTTTCTCGATCGGAATCTCGAAGCGGGTGTTTCGGCGGCATTTCCTCATCGAGCACGCGCTGGATTAGGAGGCTCGACTCAATATCCTTGGCCACGATCGCAAGACCGCTTTCGCCACCGGCCATTGCCGCCTTGCGATTGTCCAACGCAAGCCCTCCCTTGGGCTGGGCGCCGCTGTGGCAATCCAAGCAATGCGAGGCCAAAATAGGCGCGACTTGCTTATCGAAATCGATCTCAGCCGCTCGCGCGTGGCCGAGTAGTAGCGCGCTCACGCCGATGGCGACCAATGAGAAGCCGGTGATATGCCGCGGGGAAAAACAAGAAGCCTGACTGGCGGTAGGGGGGATTGTCTTCATGAGTAAAGGAGTCAATAAATCGGTTTGCAGAAAACTGAGTCACGCGCGGTCATCGCGAACCGCTGACGTCCAGCATTTTGTATTCGCCAATTGTATGTCGAATTCGGGCTGGTGAGTATCAATTTAGTCCATCGCAGCGAGAAACGCGATTTAGTCACGACTCGATGAAAAAACGACGATTGTGGAGATGCCGTCCTGAAATGGGCCGGCTTTCGGCTCAACGTCGTGCAGCTAGACAACTCGGCCCAATGGAGATCGTCCCGCCATGACGCACGATAGAATCTTCCAAATGTCCGCCGCCAACATTCGCTTTGGTCCTGGCTGCACCGCCGAATTGGGCATGGACCTCGAAAGCCTCCAGGCAAAGCGAACGATGGTGCTGCTCGACCCGCATCTTCGCGATTTACAGGTCGGTCAAACCGTCATCAACGCGCTCAAGACCAGCGCCATAGACTTTGACCTGTTCGACGAAATCAGCATTGAGCCGACAGACGCGAGTTTCCGGCATGCCGCCGAGTTTGCGACCCAAGGCCGATTCGACTCGTTCGTTGCTGTGGGCGGCGGAAGTACGATCGACACAGCCAAGGCCGCCAATCTCTACTCGACGTATCCGGCCGAATTCTTGCATTATGTGAATGCGCCAATTGGCGCGGGCGAACCTGTCCCGGGTCCTCTGCGGCCACTCATTGCAGTTCCCACCACGGCCGGCACTGGAAGCGAAACGACCGGTGTCGCGATTTTCGATCTGCTCGAACAAAAGGCGAAAACAGGCATCGCTCATCGGTACCTCAAGCCAACGCTCGGCCTGATCGATTCGAACAACACGCGCACGCTGCCTGCCGCCGTAGCCGCTGCCTCCGGACTCGACGTCTTGAGCCACGCGCTCGAATCGTTCACTGCCATGCCGTTCGACCAACGTCCTTCGCCCTCCAGCCCACTCAGACGCCCTGCGTATCAGGGTTCGAACCCGATTAGCGACTTGTGGTCGATCCACGCACTTCAATTGATGGCTGAGTTCCTGCCTCGCGCTGTCGCCGACACGTCAGACGACGAGGCTCGTGGAAACATGTTGATGGCCGCGGCCATTGCCGGAATCGGATTCGGCAACGCCGGCGTCCACCTTCCTCACGGCATGTCGTACCCCGTCGCCGGTATGGTCAAGCAGTTTATTCCGCCTGGATACGATACGGACCATCCGTTAGTGCCTCACGGAATGTCGGTGATCCTCAACACGCCGGCCGTTGTGCGGTTTACCGCGCCCGCATGTCCGCAACGACATCTCGAGGCAGCAGTGGCGCTCGGCGCGGAAATTGACGAGGCGACGGCCAAAGATCTCGACGCTGACGCGATCGGCATTTTGCTATCCGATCGTGTCGTGCATTTCATGAAGAAAATGGAAATGCCAAATGGTTTAGCCGTAGTCGGTTATACGGAAGACGACATTCCGGCACTAGTAAAAGGCACAATGCCTCAACATCGCGTCACGAAACTTTCGCCGCGCCCGGCCGACGAAAATGATCTCAGCCAGCTGTTCAAAGAATCACTGACAATCTGGTAGGCAGCAACTGCCGGACACATCTCACCTCTTAGCGAGAACGCATTGGCCGTCTTGGCTATTTGCCATACGTGGATACGGCGTGCGACATGGCTCCATCTTTGTCTTCGAAAAACGTAACCATCGCACCAGCTTTAATGTTTTCGATCTCATACCGTTTACCGGACGGCCACTGCACGGCGAGCGAATCAATCTCATCGTTCTCGCCAATGCCGACCAACATGGTCTTGCTGTTTTGCGCAGCCAATCCCTCGCCGCAGCGATGTTCTCGCATTAGGGAAAGCTCACCAGCTTCAACAAAGAGCTTGGCACCATAACCGTCTCGGGCAGCAAACGTCGAAGCTTCGGCTTTCGTGTTGCCTCCCACAAATCTCACAGCGACAAACCGACCTCGACTTGACGACCCATCCGGCTCACGGTCACCCAATTGATTTCGGTATAGATTCAACGCCGGCCGATTCGTGTTTACCAAGGCAATGTCTTGCCATCCGTCGCGGTCAAAATCCCAAGTCACGAAGACGCGCGAGTCGGCAATGTTGTCGAGCCCTGACAGTCCAGAGTAATTTGCGAACTCGCCCGCCCCATTGAGGAAGAACTGATTGCGTTCGCGCCCCGCGAGCGACCGCTTCGCGATAATGTCCGGGAATTCATCCGCTTTGTATCGATTGCGTTGAATCTTCTTGATCGAATCCGGAGTTGCCCCGGCCGACTCAAAATCGGTATACCGCCGAACGACCGACCGCCAGTAGTCGCTCGCCAAGTCGAGCCCGATCGACGCCTCCTTCGGCGAGGTGAATAGCCCGCTGAGCGCGTAGAGATCCAGAAATCCGTCGTTGTTGACGTCGACAAATTGGCTTCCCCACGAGCGCCCCGCGTTTTCAACGCGATGCTGCTCTGATTTTCGTCCGGATGTCCGCGTGAATTTCGAACCCTCGTTGCGGAACAAGGAATTGCCTGCGGCGAGTCGATTGAGCCGTTTGTCTAGTCCGGCCGCCTTGCCGGTAACGCGGCGCCCAGTTGTGCTGTTGAGATTACTCACATATAGATCGAGACGATTGTCGTTGTCGTAGTCGCCCCAAGCGGCACCCATTCCCAAACCGATGTCGTCCGTTCCTGTCTCCGAAGTGACATCGACGAAGCCATCCGGTCCATCATTGCGCAACATCGTGTTCATGGCATGGTCATTCGACACATACAAGTCGACATCGCCGTCGTTGTCGTAGTCTCCCCACGTCCCCTGCGTCGAGTTCTTCCAAAGCTCCACTTGCTCGTTCTCGGGTGCCACTTCAAAGCGGCCACCCCGATTGACCAATAGCAGGTTCGGGGGCCCGACGCGGTCGAGCATCGCGTCGCCGGCTCTAAGTTGATAGGCCTTTCGGGCTTGCTCAGAACTAAGGAAATCGCGAAAGAGGCCTCCCGACTCTTCATCCAATGAGCCACGAGCGCTTGTCTTCTTCAGCTCCACTCTGGACAACTCCCGAGCTCCGGTCGCGAAGAAGACGTCAAGCAAACCATCACCGTTGTAGTCGGCCGCAGAAACGCTGGTCACAAGCATCGGCAACTTGGTGCCGCGGCGTTCGCTACTGCTTTCAACAAATTTCCCGCCCTCATTGATGAAGAACTGGCTACGCGGAATCGAGCGTCCGAGCACAAGGTCGGGATCGCCATCGTTGTCGAAGTCGGCAAACACCGCCCCCGAACAAAAGCTATCGACAGCCAGCCCGACTTCGGCGGCAATGTCCACAAATGTCCCATCGCCCCTGTTTCGCAACAAAACGTTCTTGCCGATCCTCGGCATGATGTAGAGGTCGTCCCAACCATCTTGATCCACGTCGACGACCGACAAGGAGGGATGCCTCGAGGTCGCGCGGATCTCGAAGCCAACGTGTGTGCCGGCCTTCTCTTGCTTCGCGATCTTGAGCAGCATTTTCTCGTGCTCGCTCATTCTAAAACGTTCCGCAAGTTCGGAGTCCGCGATCGCGATGTCCAACACGTCTTGAAACATGAGCCGATCGCGCCGTCGAGTCGAGAGCGACTGCTGCTCCCACTGAACGATTCGCCAGCGGATTTCGCCACCGCCCGACTCCGTCATGTTCTCCCATCGCAAACGCTGCTTCGCTGTGATCGAAACAAACTCGCCGTCAGGCCCCTGGGCCAGTCCCTCAAACCCCACATTAGCATCGAGTCGGTTGGGGTTGTCGTTGATGTATCGGACGTCGATGTAGTGGAAGCGAGCATGAAGCACAGTTAGCCCATCGAGCACTGGTTTCCAAAGCTGAACCGTCGCACTGGGCCAAATTTGCGTTTCGGTCTCGGTCTTCCATTGCGACTCAAGCGGTTTGCCGTCCACACCGCTCGCCGTCACTTCGCGTTCGAACGGACGGCGGATTTCAATGCCTTTTGAGAAAAGCGAGCGGCCTGCTTCGTCCGGCAATTGATGGTCCAAAAGACCTCTGGATAGTTTCGCAAGATTGGGCGTCTGGGCGATAATCCACTCCTCGGTATCGACTAGCACCGCCAGCGAGTTGTCCGTTCCATCTTTGGAATCCGCCTCGAGTTCGGCTCTGGCGCCGGCCCGTCCGACCATCCACGCTCGCCCCAGCACCAATCCAATGACGGCAACCAGCAACAACGAGAAACAGCTGAATGCAACGACAAAACGGCGACGTTCTTCAGCCGACCTACCGTCGGTTTGAGCGCCGCCCTGCTTGTGATCCGCCATGTCAGATTTCGCCCTTTAAGAATCGAGAAACTCACCACATGCCAGTCTAATCCACGCGAGAGTATTCACAATTTACGCAGGCCAACAAGTTGACGCGTCGCGCAATTTGCAGAAGACCGCGCGAGTTTCTCGCCAGCGCGATCACGATGGCCACCTCGAAATCCGCAACTAGCTCAACAGGTCGTGGGCAACTTTGCCACCATCTGGCCCCGTTAATCGGTGGTTGCGTCCCGCATGCCAGAATTGCAGATCATTCGCTGGCAGTCCCAGCAGGTGAAGAACCGTCGCGTGGAGATCTCGAAAGTGGACCTTGCCTGATACGGCTTGCGACCCGGTTGAGTTCGTTTTGCCGTGAACATGACCTTTCTTGACCCCGCCGCCAGCGAGCCAAAAGGTGAATCCGCGAGCGTTGTGGCCGGTTTCATTCTTGCCGTTGTCAGGCGTTAGGCCGGGGCGACCGAACTCACCGCCCCAAATCACCAAGGTATCTTCCAGCAAGCCTCGCTGCTTGAGATCTTCGAGCAGAGCGGCGATGGGGCCATCGGTCGCCTGGCAATTCGCCGTCAAGTCCCGGCGGTGATTCTTATGCTGGTCCCAGCTGCCATGGTTAACCTCGATAAACCGGACGCCTGCTTCGGAGAAACGCCTAGCCAACAAACACTGCCGCCCAAAGTCGGTCATGCGGCAAGTTCCAACTGACTTCGCTTGCTTGCCCACGCGATATCGAGCAAGAGTCGACTTCGTTTCCGAGCGGATATCGAGAATGCCAGGCGCTTCGGACTGCATTCGGAAGCCAAGCTCCATCGTCTCGATGACGCTTTCCAGCTTCGAATCGCTTTTTCGAACCGCTGCGTGCTTCTTGTTGAGTTGCTGCACAAAGTCAAGTTGTCGGCGCTTGGCGCGGAGCGAGAGATGATTGCTGCCAACATTGCTGATCGTCGCCGTCGCCATGTCCTCGCCATTAACGCCGATGGGAGTACCAGTGAAAATCGACGGCAGAAAGGCGCTGGAATAGACTGAGCTTTTCGAAGTGTTCAGGCTAATGAACCCAGGCAGATTCTGGTTCGCCGTTCCCAACCCATAGGTTACCCACGAACCAAGGCTTGGACGGACTCGCAATCGGTCGCCGGTATGTAGCTGCAAGAAAGATTGGGCATGGATTCCCGTGTCGGCATGCATGCCGTTGATGACGCAGAGTTCGTCCGCATGTTTTGCCGTTTCCGGGAAGAGTTCGGAAACCCAAAGCCCGCTCTGGCCATGTTGCTGAAACTTAAACACAGAGCCCGGATGCTTTTTCTTTCCTGTCTGAGGTTTGTAGTCAAACGTATCGAGATGGGCAGGCCCGCCGCTCATGCAAAGAAAGATGACTCGTTTGGCTCGCGCCGTTTGCGGCGGCCGTTTTTCGGCGAGCGGAGTTGTCGGGGAGGCTTGCGATTCAGCACAGAGAGCTTGCAAGGCGAGGTAGCCAAAACCGCAACTGGCGGTTTGCAACAACGATCGTCGTGAGTACTTCATGTCGTTCTCTTTCGGTCGTATTCTCTTCTTGCTCAACAGCTCACAGCAGACGCGACGTCAGGCCTCGTCCGCGAAGCCTACTCCGCTTGCGATCCAGTTGAGTGCAATTGCAACTAATCGATATATCGAAATTCATTCGTCGACAACAACGCCTGGCAAAGGCTGCTCCACGCCACGACTTCGGAATCCGCTTCAGACTCCGTCAGCCGTACGAGTTCCAAAGCGTTATCCATTTCCGCCACAGTCGGCTCGCGCCTGAAAACGCGGCGAAACGCGAACCGAACTCTTGATTCATTGTCGGCCGATTCCTCAATGACGCGTTTGGCAAAATGACCGGCCTGCGCAATTACGAACGGACTATTGTAAACGTGAAGCGCCTGACTTGGCGAAGTGCTTTCGTCGCGCCGCCCGGTCACGCTGCTAAAGTCTGGCAAGTCAAAGGCCGTCAACTCAGGCGGTGGAGCATTGCGCAAATAGCAAAGGTAGACGCTGCGATAATGGCTCGGTTGATGCAGATTGCCAGCCAGATTGACCAGAATATCGCGATGGCGAATGATCGTGGCGTCGCCCGCCGTCGAGTCGAGCTGGCCGGCGACGTGCAGCATGTTGTCTCGAAGCGCCTCTGCGCCGAGTCGGTGCCGAGTTCGTCTGGCGAAGAGCCGATTCTCGGCATCGGCTTCGAGCACGCCCGCGTCCGCCTTGCAACCGAGCTGATAGGTACGGCTAAGCGCGATGTCCCGGATCAGACGTTTGATCGACCATCCTTGCGCAACAAACCTAGTTGCGAGATGGTCGAGCAACTTCGGATGGCTGGGCCGATCGCCATAGACGCCAAAGTCGTCCGGCGTGCGAACAATGCCCTGCCCGAACAGGTGATGCCAAATGCGGTTTACCATTACCCGAGATGTGAGTGGGTGATCTTCGTGCGTTAACCAATTGGCCAACTCAACCCGCCCGCTTTGCTTCGCTGCAATCTTGCCCGTCTCGGCACCAATGGGAATCGCCTGTAGGAATCCTCGAGGCGCTGGCTTGCCAAGCTTCTTGGCGTCGCCCTTGATGTTGATTTTGCAATCGGCCGGTTTGGCTCGATCCCGAACGCCCATCGCCAACGGCGTTCCGACTGGCCATGGAGGCTTGGGGATCTTTTTCGGCACGCCAGTATCGGATTGCAGAACCAAAACCGTCTCGACAAACCCCTCGGGCGGAAGCACCTTGGTCGCCGACTTCAAGACATGCAATCCTGTTGGCGGAGCGGTCAGCTTTTCGTTCGCGGCAACGCCCCAAAGCGTCTCCGTGCTGGTGAAAATTCCGGCGATCGCATAGTAGTCACGGTTATGTATCGGATCGAATTTGTGGTCGTGACACCGCGCACACGCAACACTCAATCCCATCACGCCTCGACCAATCACATCGATCTGATCGGCCACTACGTCCATGTCGAAGTTGTTGTTCATCGCCTTCGCCGGCTTGGCCGCCATGGCCAAAAAACCTGTCGCAATCAATCGTCGATCTCGCTCCTCTGGCGTCTCACTCTTCAACAGATCGCCGGCAATCTGCTCCTTCAAGAACTCGGCGAAAGGCGTGTCTCGATTGAAGCAGTCGATGACATAATCACGGTATCGCCAAGCATGAGGGAATGTCGGATTCCTTCCCAAGCCATCATTGCCATTCGACTCGGCGAATCGAGCGACATCGAGCCAGTGACGTCCCCATCGCTCGCCGAATTGCGAGCTGGAAAGCAGCTGATCCACGAGCTGCTCGATGGCGCGCTGCTCGTCAACTCGATGGGCCTCGACAAACTGTTCGACCTGAGTCATCGACGGCGGCAAGCCGACAATATCATGAAACAAACGCCTGACGAGCGCTCGCGCGTCGGCATCCTCTGACGGCGCAAAACCGGCTGCCTCGATCCGAGCCAGTACGAAGCGGTCTAGCGGATCACGAACCCATGCGGAGTCTTTGACCGCGGGCGGAGTTGGATCGCCAACCGGCTTGAGCGACCAAAGTCGTTTCGCCACTTCGTCGGGGGAGCTCGCTGCCGTCGTTTCGCCGGGCGGACTCGCGCTCTTCTCGGGTTTGTCGGTACGCGGATCGGCCGCGCCAAGCCGCACCCATTTGGCGAAATCACTCACAATTGATTCGGGCAGCGGTCCGTCCGGCGGCATTTCCAAGCCATCGTATCGCATCGCCTGAACGATCAAGCTCGCCTTCGCGTCGCCCGCCACCAAGGCAGGCCCAGATTCGCCGCCCGCGCGAACTCCGGCTCGGCTGTCAAGCAACAATTTGCCGCCAAGTTCTTTTGATTTTGCAGAGTGGCATTTCAGACAATGCTTCACGAGCACCGGGCGAATCCGGTTTTCGAAGAAGGCAACGTCGGCTCCCGACAGATCATCGGCATGAACTTGACGACCGCTGGGCAGCGCCAAGAAGGAAACTAGCAACGCGATGAACGGGGCGACCAGTCTAATCACGATGGTGGCTCTGTGGGCCGGCTACTCTGGGGGACCAAACGGGGAGCCTGATTATAGCAGAGAATTCAGTTTCTTGGCGACTCAATACTCCTTGCCGGAAACGCGGCCGCCATTGCCCACCTCACTTACTCTTCTTCATTTCGGCGAGGAGTTGTCCGATCGCGTCGTCGACTTCTTCGGGGGCGATGTCGCGATATCGGATAACACCTTGCGCATCAAGCAGATGGATCGCCGGACGGCGGGAAACTTGCCATCGTGTGTGAATCGGACCGTTGATGTCCTTGTCCCTCCAACTTCGCCAAGTGATATTCTCCTTGGCCACAACCAGCCGCAACGCGTCGAGATCACGGTCACTGTTCACGCCCAGCAGTACAAAGGGCTTGCCTCGCATCGCCACCACGAGCGACCGCTCGTGTGGGTAGAGTTCCCGGCAAGGCCCTCACCAATGCCCCCAAAATGTCAGCATCACGATCTTGCCGCGAAAGCTACTCAGCTTCAGCTGATCGCCGCCGATATCTTCGCCTACGATGTCGGGAGCAACTTTACCGACAGACAGTCGCCGAATCGCAAACAATGCCCGCTCAGCGACACTCGCCAGTGATTGATCATCTATCTTGACCTTGGCATTCGACTGCGCCAGCTTAGCGAAAATCTTCTCGCGACGCGCTTCAACTTCGCTTCGATCCATCGCCTGCAAATGGGCACCGTATTCCTTGCCGTAATACTGAAGCACTCGCGGCGCCAGATCCGGTTCGGCTTTGAGCTGTGCCGTGATGTTGAGCTCCGCTTCCAATAACATTGCGAGGTGATAACCCGCCAGGGCTCTGACCTTCTCGCTCTCCCCCTTTTCAAACGCCTTCTGCAGCAGTTTGGACGACTCGATGGATCTCGCCTTGGCGATCGACGCCGCCGATTCGCCAAGCAATTCGGACTTAACGTGGTTGAGAGCCAGAATCTTGAGAGCTTTGTTCGTGTCGGCTTTCCCGCGCACGTTGTCGACGACCCACAGCAGCGCTTTCACCGACACATCGTCGCGCGGGTGTTGTTCCGCGAGCTCGATAAACTTCGCCGAGAAAGCACGCGGATTCCCATCCTCTTCAAATTCCTTCACCAAAGCTGCGAACCGCTTCGACGCTACCGTCTCGGCGCACATCGCAAAGTTGCTCGAAGCGATGCATATGATGACGATTAGCGGCAAGCGTAGAGTCATGTGCATGAGTCCGCCAATGCCTGGTAATGGGCGTGAAGGGTTTTGCGTTCTTCTGTGTTCGCAATGGACCAGGCCACGCGATCGTGACCGATGAACAGTCTACCTGCCCGCCCCACATGATGCACGTTAAAGTGCTTTGGGGATAACGATCACAGGTGGAGCCGGCTTGGCGGCTTTTGCTGGGCGGTTCTTGCGTCCCGCACCGCCAGCGCCTCCGCCCCCTTTATTGCCTCGGGCTACGGTCGCGACTTTTTTGGGTCGAGGCGGCGCGACGTACCGGTATTCCTCCGCCAAGCGAACTCCGAAACCGCGATTCAATTCCCATTCGGCGCGGGCGGCCCACGGCGTGCCTTCGTGCTCCTCGAGAATCTTGCGGAACACCACGGCTGAGCGGTCAATCAAGTCCGCCGTGAATCCGCGCTCAATCGTCTGATCACTCAAATGAACTCGCCAGCGACGCAGCTCAAGCCGACCGGCTCGACCGTCTTCCGTTGGCTTGACCAGCGGCACCTTGCTCGGCTTCTTTACGAATTCATCAATTGTGGCGATGTACTCATAGGTCCGTGCCGCATAAGCGAGCAATTGACCGTAGGCCAAATCGTAATTCGCCTGCCACCGCAGCGACTCCTCCGCTTCGCGCATCGGTCGAATTCGCTCCAACTCCTTGATGGCCGCATCGAGATAAGTGAGGTAGGTCGCGGCCTTTTCTTTCTCCTTGATGGCTTGCTGCAGAAACTCGGCCGGCTTGGCCGAGAACTCGCGGCGAATCTCGGTAATGTCCGATACTTCCTCTCGATAAGGATTGATGTCGTTGATCACTTTTCTCAGCACGACCCGCAGCCGGTCTTTTGATGACGACGCGGCAACTTCCCATCTCGACCGCAAATCCGGACGGTATTCCGACAACACTCGCAGCTCAAAACGGCGCGCTTCGCCTCGCACCAGATTGTCTTCCTGGCTGGGAAGCATGAAGAAGACTCCGCCAGTCTCCCTGGCCATACGACACTGCGCATACGGCCCAAAGCCGCTGGCGTGAACATCGATTCTCTTTCCGAACCCATCCGTCTGAAGTTGCTCCACAAATGCGGACTCAGGACCACGATCCACCGGAAGCCAGTACTCGGCGCCGTTGAGCGGATGGACCCAACGCATTTGAGCGTGAGGCGCGCCGAACGAGGCTTCACGGCCAAGCACATACACTCGACATCCCTGGAGTTTCGCCTGAACGATTGCGGGCTCGAGAAACTGCCGACTGTCCTCGTCCTCACCCGCCTCATCCGTCACCACAATGATGGCCAACTTGCGTTTGTTGGCCTTGGCGTATTCGCCGTAGGCACCGAGAACTCGCAACACCGCCTGGCAAGTCAACTCTTTGCCCGACGGGTCATCAGGGACGCTTTGAATCGCGTCTTGAATCTCCACGGAGTGGGTTGTCGGCGCCGATGTGTTAAGCAAAAAACTCTCGCCAAAACTTGCGACGACTGTCTCGACCGCCGTCGCGGGCAACCCTTCTTGCTGAGACAATTCTAGGTAGATGGAATCAACCCGATCGTGAATCTCCTTTTGATCGTCCTTCATCGATGCCGACTGATCAAATAGCCAAACCAGCAGCAACTCCTCATCTCGAGCCATCATCAACACTTCTTGTGTGATGCGGTCGAGCGCCTGCTGGTAGTCGTCGACGACGGCGTGCGAATCGCCCAACCCGCCAATCTTGATCTCACCCAGGATATTCTCGAGCTCCGTCCCCTCCAACACGGGGCCTTCCAGAGCCAACGGTGTGATATCTTCACGCTCGTTGAACGAAGCTTCAAGCATCGCATCATCGATGTCCACGACCGAGACCGACGCATCGAGACCCGCAAGCGGGTCTGTTCGCGCCAGCGATACGGCTGTCTCCGATTCGATTTCAAATACGTCCGATGTGATCAATTCATCCGCGCTCGGCGTGAGGACCTCGAGTACGAGCAATTTTTCCAACGGCTCGCGGGCTAGCTCGGGGAAAGCCAACAAGGCAAGAATGACGAACAACAGAAGATGGGCGACGGCCGAGAGCATGATCGCCCCGACCGACCGCAACCACGGTTTCGTTTGCGGTTCATCTTCTTCATCAAGACCAACCGCATCGACCGGTTCGACGCCGACAGCCGCAGGTAGTGCACCAGAAAGCTGAATCACAGGAGGAGCGCCGCCGACGCTCGGCCATGCTTGATCCGCAATAGGTTTCGCAACGACGGCACT
Source organism: uncultured Pirellulaceae bacterium (assembly GCA_964567745.1). Classification (GTDB taxonomy): domain Bacteria; phylum Planctomycetota; class Planctomycetia; order Pirellulales; family Pirellulaceae; genus CAZMNY01. The sequence goes on from CAZMNY010000012.1 coordinate 138,011, forward strand.
GACGATCGAAGCGGGAGCCGTCGCAGCACCATCGATGACCGGCGCTCCAATTGATGGCTCGGCGAGCGGCGATGAAAGCGACATTGGGACGGTAGGCGCAGATTCCGCAGCAACCGAACTCAGAGGCAAAGCAATCGATGAAGCCACACCAGGACTCAGAGTCAATGACTCGGATGACTCGCCTCGACCATTCGCAGGCGACGGAGGCGGAGGCATGAACTCGCTTGACGATGGAGGCGGCAAGGGGCTTTCCGTCGCCAATCGCAACGACCTGTCGTACTCGGTCTTGCTGTTCTCGTCGAGCAGACAGCTGCGAGCCGCCGAGATCTCGTTAAGCATCTCTTGGGAACGTTGGCTTCGCTGGCCCAAATGAAACGTGCGCAAGTGCGACATCCGTTGAGCCGCCGCGTTGTCAATCACTTCGGCATCGGGCTCAAACAGACGTACCCCCAACAGCCGATAATGGTCCGCGGGCTGCTCATCCGGCGGGATGCCAAGCCACTTGTAATAGGGGTCGAATGAGTCCGGCATTAATCTCATCGGCACCGAGGTAAGGAAACGAGCAACAACCGAACCGATCTCACACCAAGCGATGAATCAAGTCAAGGAAAACACCGACTCGCCAAGGCGTCGCGATGTTCCTTCCATGATAATTGTCCGGAACGACGCCAACTGTTACAAGCCGGAAACAACTTTGGGTGGGACAACGCCAGCACAATGCGATTCCGTTCTTGGCTACGTCGATCGGTGGTGTCCACGAGGAAGCAAGTGAGTGCCGGTATTATTCGTACTCGAAGGACAGGAATATTTCGGGGGATCGAGCTCGCCGAAGCAGCCAACTACCGCAAACTATGCTCACCAGAGATGTTGCGCTCGGTCCCTTCGGATGACACTTCGACAATGTGGCAGGAAAACGGGCCATTTTCTGTTCGCAGGCTGGGCGCTATCGATTGAAGTGTTCCTTCGACTGTCAATTGAGCGGCTTGCCGCACCGGCGCGCCGTTAACCGGCTTGATGACCCAATAATACTTTGAACTAGCCGCAGGCCCGGCGCCTAAGAACTCGTATTCCACGCTGAACGTCATGCACGTTCCCGAAGGCAACGTCTGCGCCAAGGCAACTCCACGATGCAGCTTGACCAACTTCGCAGAACCGCTAGAAGCATTCAAAACTGGCGACTCAGTTGGCCCCCCGTCGCCATTCGAACCCTCTTCGAGTTCCCGCGAGCTCGATGATTCTGGCGGCTCGACACCAGGCGACAGGTCCTCGCAGCCGGTGACGATCAAGCAGGCGGTTGCCGCCACTCCGAATATGAGATTTCGATTCATCGGTCCCTCGCCTTCCTCAGCTAACGCCGGTCGACAGCGTGCGACAACCGTCGTGTGTTGGAGCGAATATCATCTTCTCCGTTTCGGTGCCTAATAGCCAGTCCAAGGCGCGAGAGAATTGCGTCGCAACTTGTGTTTATGCAAACCTTCCTGTCGGCACACCTGTCTATTTCGCGACCTCTCCTACACATTATCCTACCCATAGGGTTGATCCAATGATGGTTTTTTCTGTGCAATCTACCTCGTCATCAGCCTCGTCGTTCGGCGCCGGGTGGGCGCTGGCGCTTGCATAGCGTGCAACAGTAATAAACAGCTCAAAGCCCGCCCGGTTGTTTGACTCGGCGGGCTTTCTTCATTCTTGAAACACATTTCTTTTTGTTAGTCGGACTGGCTGCCCTGGCGATGCACGTGCACGAAAAGGCCTCTGAGGCTGCTCACCTCTTTGGCTGGTCAGCGAGCACCGGCGCACTCCCTCAATTGAAAGGAGGAGATGAGCGATGGTTCAAAAAGTTCATGTCAATGTGGGAACGATCGGTCACGTCGACCACGGCAAGACGACGCTCATGGCCGCGATCTTGCAAGTTCAGTCCTAGCGAGGATTGGCCGAGTTCAAGTCGTATCAGGACATCGCCAAAGGTGGGATCGTGCGCGACAAGAACAAAACGGTGACCGTTCTGGCGTCGCATGTCCGATACGAAACCGCAGGGCGCGAGTACGCGCACATCGACTGTCCAGGCCACGCCGACTATATCAAGAACATGATTAGCGGCGCGGCTCAAATGGATGGCGCTGTGCTGCTTGTTTCGGCGGCGGCTGGCCCTATGCCGCAAACCCGCGAGCACATTCTGCTTGCTCGACAAGTTGGAGTGCCGCGTTTGGTGGTGTTCCTCAACAAGTGCGACATGGTGAGCGATCCCGATCTGCTTGAGCTCGTTGAGCTCGAACTCCGGGACCTGCTGGCCCATTATGGAATCGACGGCAATCGCGTGCCGTTTATTCGCGGTTCCGGGAAATTGGCGATCGAAAACCCGAGCGACGAAAGGGCAACTCGATGCATTGTCGAGCTGTTCGATGCGCTGGACACGGCCATTCCGGATCCGGTCCGCTTGAACGACAAACCGTTTCTGATGCCGATTGAAGGAGTTCATTCGATCTCGGGACGCGGCGCCGTCGTGACTGGTCGGATCGAACAAGGAGAGGTCCGCGCTGGCGACTCGGTTGAATTCGTCGGGCTTGCCCGTGACGCGTCAGCCGATGTCGTGACGCAGGTCGAATCGTTCGGCCGGACGCTCGATGTCGGTCGCGCAGGTGAAAATGTCGACTGTTTGCTTCGCCGAGCCGCGCACAGCGACGTGCGGCGCGGTCAAGTCCTAGCGGTATCGGGCTCGATCACTCCCCGTTCGAGGCCGAAGTCTACGTGCTCACCGAAGCGGAAGGCGGGCGCATACGCCGTTCTTTGACGGCTATACGCCTCAGTTCTTCTTTCGCACGACGAATGTCACGGGCACGGCAAGCGTGCTCGGCGACGTCGACATGGCGCTGCCAGGCGATGGCGTGAAGCTCAACATCGCGTTGGGAACGCCCATCGCCCTGTCAGACGGCGACCGATCCGCCGTCCGCGAAGGCGGAAGAACAGTCGGTTCCGGTGTCGTCACGAAAGTCGACGATTAAGTTCGCTCGAACTCCCCTTGGCTCGAATTCTCGGGCCAAGGGGTTGTTGTTTCTCGATGACACCTGCAACTCAGCCAAGTCGTTCGCGTTCCGTGCTTCAACTCCGAATAATCCATGGGGTCTTGTTCCGCTGCCACTAGCAGATATCTTGTCCGTCTCGCTGACGAGAATGTCGTTCGCAGCAAACGCTTGCTCAGCTCGGCTTGCCACAAGGTTCTTTTTTGACTGCTCGGACGTTCCATGTCCCTTCTCGATGACAGTCCAATTTTCGCGGTGGAAGCGATTGTCGAATTCGCTCGCCAGAATTACGGACTTGCAATAACCGATATTCAATTGCTCCCGAGCGAGCGAGACCAAAACTTCAAGTTAACCGACGGCGCTGGCGAGCGATTCGTATTGAAAATCTCTTCGGGCCGCGACGAGCCACCATTGCTCGAGGCACAATGCCAGTTGTTGTCGCGCCTCTCGGCGCTGGGCGGAGCCGAAATCGTTCCGGCGCTCGATGAGAGCATGCTCACGGAAATCGTCGACGAGCACGGCAAGACATATTGGACTCGTTTGGTCACGTATGTCGAGGGAACCATGCTCGCCGACATTCGACATCGACCTCCCGAGCTTCTGTTTGAGATTGGCCAATACGTCCACCGCATGAACGAGGCACTGGCTGGATTCGAACACCCGGCTCTTCATCGCCCTCTGCCATGGGACCTGCGATGCGCAAAGGACATTGTCGCGAAAGGCACCGAACAACTCGGTCAGGCTCAAAGGAACACGGTGCTCCACGTCGCCGAGCAGTTTCGCCAGCACGCCATTCCCGTGCTGGCGCGTCTTCCTCAGAGCGTCATTCACAACGACATCAATGACGGCAATCTCATCGTCGAGTCGACTCGAGGTCGATATGGCGTCGCCGGCGCCATCGATGTTGGAGACGCCGTCTACTCGTGGTCGATCGGCGAACTCGCCATCGCGATCGCGTATTCCATCCTCGATCAGGCGGACCCGCTCGCCGCCGCCGCGAAGGTCGTTCGAGGTTATTGCCGGTCTGGCGAGTTGAGTGACGATGAACTCACGGCGCTGTTCGGTCTAGTCTGCATGCGATTGTGCGTCAGCGCTGTGATGGCGGCGAAGCAGGCCAAGGCTCGACCGGACGACCCCTATCTGACAATTAGCCAAGGCCCCATTACCAAAACGCTGCCTCGGCTTGCCAATATTCCATATCGTTTTGCGACGGCCGTGTTCCGCCAAGCCAGCGGCAAACCTCCTATCGCTCGATCCGAAGCGATCTGCGACGCGATCGCGGCTCAGTCCAATGAAGCCCTTTTTCCTCTAGCGAGAGGCGACGACGACCAGATTTGCCCAATCGACTTGAGTGTCGCCAGCCCGATACTCCATGGCGATCCGCAAGCGTTTGATGAATCGAAAGTTACCGACGCCGTCGAAGCCGAGTTGAGAAGGCAGCGTGCGACAATTGCGGTGGGTGGTTACCTCGAATCGCGGCTACTCTATACCACTGACCAGTTTTCAGCCGACGACGGTTGGCTCGCGGAACCGCGCACGTTGCACCTGGGCGTCGATCTGTTTACCGAAGCGGGGCGAGCTGTCATCGCGCCGCTCGATGCTGTCGTTCACAGCGTAAAGGCAATCGATAAGCCGCTGGACTACGGAACGGTTGTCGTTCTGCGGCACGGATCGGGTGACGCCGAGTTCTACACGCTGTATGGGCATCTCGCCCGCCGCACTCAAGAGCATTTGCATGAGGGCCAACAACTCGCGAGAGGGGATACGCTTGGATTGCTAGGTGAACGGTCGGAGAACGGAGGCTGGACGCCGCACTTGCACTTTCAACTGATCACCGACTTGCTCGATTTGGGTCACGAATTCCCGGGAGTTGGACACGCCACGCAGCGCGAGACATGGTCCTGTTTTTCTCCAGATCCGAACTTGCTTCTCGGCATCTCGCAAACAATTGCGTCAGGCGATCCGCACGGGAATGACGACGCAGCCAAGCAGAGAAACATTCACGTTGGCGGCAACTTGAGCCTCGCATATCGGAACCCCATTAAGATGGTGCGGGGTTGGATGCAGTATCTGTACGACGAGCGTGGACGTCGATTCCTTGACGCCTTCAACAACGTTCCGCACGTCGGTCATTGTCACCCCGAGGTTGTCGAATCGGCGGAACGTCAGTTGCGGCTGCTCAACACGAACACCCGGTATCTTCACGACTCGCTCGGCGCATTCGCATCGCAACTCACCGCGACCATGCCCGAGCCGCTGAGCGTTTGCTACTTTCTCAATTCGGCAAGCGAGGCGAACGAGCTGGCCTTGCGACTGGCGCGCGCTCACACGAAACGCAAGGCGATGGTTGTGCTAGCCGACTCGTATCATGGCAATACCACGTCTTTGATTGAGATGAGTCCGTACAAACACAATGGACCGGGGGGTGATGGTCCGCCGGATTGGGTCCATACCGCGCCGATCCCCGACCTTAACCGAGGTGAGTTTCGCGACCCGAAGACGGCGGGCCGCCAGTATTCAACGCGAGTCGCCGAAATCATCGATCGATTGGGCGACCAAGGCGTATGCGGGTTTATCGCCGAGTCGTGTCCGAGCGTTGGCGGTCAGATTATTCTGCCGAGTGGCTATTTGACCGAAGTCTACAAGCTCGTTCGCAAGGCTGGCGGAGTTTGCATCGCCGACGAAGTTCAAACGGCGTACGGGCGTTTGGGCGAAGCCTTTTACGGGTTCGAGCTGCAAAACGCAGTGCCGGACATCGTCGTACTCGGCAAGCCCATCGGCAATGGACACCCAATCGCGGCTATCGTCACTCGGCCTGAAATCGCCGCCGCGTTCGACAATGGCATGGAGTTCTTCAGCACGTTTGGCGGCAACACCGTGTCGTGCGCTATTGGCTCCAAGGTGCTCGAGATCGTGCAGCGCGACCAACTTCAGCAGAACGCTGGCAAAGTCGGCGATCGATTGCTGGCCGGGTTGAGACGCTTGCAACGTGACGTTCCGCTGATCGGAGACGTGCGCGGTAGCGGCTTCTTCCTTGGCGTTGAGCTGGTACGGAATCGAGAAACGTTCGAGCCCGCCGACTGGGAAGCCGAGTCGATCTGCAACCGGATGAGCGAGAAAGGAATTCTGATCGGCACGGATGGGCCCAGCCATAACGTGCTCAAGATCCGCCCGCCAATGGCGTTCACTAATACGAACGCCGGCGAATTGATCGAGACGCTCGGGGATTGCTTCGCCGAATTAAACGCATAAACAGACTTGCTCCGCTCAGCGCGAACCAGCGGTTGATTGTCAATGGCCGATCGGGCTTCCTGGCGGCGATTCAACCGACGAAGGTTCACGAGCCGGTTTGTGCGGTCGATTCGTGAAGCGATTGATCTCGGCGACAAGTTGAGTGAGGTGCGCCGCGTCAACCGAATCCTTGGGGAGTCCGCGTCTCGCTATTGAGGCACTCACGGCAAACGCCGCCAAGCCGTTGCGAGCAATAGCGCGCGCATCACTCGATGCGTCGTTACTGCTAACTAACCGCATCAATTGTTCAGCCGCCGTCGTTTGGACGACTCGCATGGCGCGTCGCACTCGATCGCTATCCTCGGTAGGCGCGGCAAATGCCGCACTTGAAATCTCCTCAATCACCTTCCCTAGCCCCCACTTGCCATCTTGCATTGAGGCCAGCCGCGACGCGCGTTGTGGTTGGAGCAGATTCGCGAGCGTCATTGTTGCGGCGTTCTTCATCGCCGAACCTGGATCGAATATCGGCGATGTCTGCGATGAGAAGCGTTCGCGGTCCGAAGGCGATAGATAGACCTTGGGCGGAATCAAGGCGACAACCCGATGCGGAATTAGCAGCTCCGATGGTCGCAATGTACTGACCAACTCGCGCAACGCGGCCCGTTGCCGCGCGACAGACACCGGGCTCACGGCAACTTGGCCGTCGCCATTGACCGCATACGAGTACTCAACGCCGCCGACAATTTTTGCCGCGGCGTCGACCTGATAACGATGGTGGAGATAGACCGGCACAAACGTCTTTTCCAATTCCGCCAACGGCTCGCCCGCGGCAATCGCCGAAGCGTCAAACCCATCGATGGCGATCCGCCGCACGGCCATCTCATGACGCAGAGAAGCGATCGGCTCCTCGCCGTTGTCCCATAAGTTGGCGAGTGGATGAGCCGCGCCGGCAGGACGAGCGTCGGCGTCCGAGATGTACAGCATCTTGGCTCGAATAGCGGCATCGACTAACTCTTGCAAACGCGACTGCTCGGCAGCCGCCGGAAATTCCGAGTAGGCGTATTTGACCGTGAACTTGTCCCAAATGCCGACGCCCACGCCGTACGCGTCCGAGAGATCGAGCTTGCCGTTTTCGATTCGAGTCCGCGGCGCCGGGTAGTCCATGACCGAGGCGCGGTCGCCATAGGTACTGGCCGCAAAGTTGTGAGAAAAACCGAGAGTGTGTCCCACTTCGTGAGCCGACAATTGCCGAATTCGGGCCAGTGCCAGCTCAACACTCGACTGGTCCGGCGCAAACGAGGCCAGATATGAGGCAACCGGACTCGCGCCTGCGCAACAAGACTGCCGCCCCGTCGCGCCGTGAAGCGCGGAACGCAGCCCCTCGATCAGTAGACGGTCCTGCCGAACTCGCAACGACCCAAGACTAACATGCCCTTTGATGATCTCCCCAGTACGCGGATCGATCACGGATCCGCCGTATGACCAACCTCGCGTTGCTCGATGAACCCACTGAATCACATTGTAACGCACGTCCATCGGGTCGGCGTCGTCGGGAAGGATTCGAACTTGAAACGCGTCGATGAATCCCGCCTCATCAAACGCCTCGCTCCACCACTTCGCCCCTTCGACGAGCGCGCTGCGAATCGGTTCGGGAACGCCCGGATCGACGTAGTAAATAATCGGCTCAACCGCCACGCTGCGGGCCGCATTCGAATCTCTTTTCTTCAAGCGATGGCGAGTGATAAAGCGCCGTTCGAGCGGGCCATCGATCGGCGCAGCGTAATCGGCGTAAGTTATGAATATTCCGCCCGCTCGCGGGTCAAACCGGCGAGGTGAGTAGTTTTGATCGGGCAGCTCAACGAAAGAATGATGTTGCCTCAGGGTCACATTGCCCCCATCCGCCGCCACGCGATTCGATAGCTTGCCGGGCGAACTCGAAACAAATGTCAGAGACGCCTCGAATTCCGTGTTCTTGGGGAATGATTTCGTTCGGGGCAAGTGGACGAACGAACGGCCGGTCTCCAAGCGATACGTTCCCTGCCCGGCAGCCTTCAGCGCGCCAATGCAATCATGGGCGTCGCGCAACAACAGGCTCGTCATGTCGACAACGTCGCCGGCGCTGGTCTTGCGGATTTCACCCGCCCAAATCACCGACTCGGCGAACGAGTCGCGAACAGCCCGTCGTTCCGGCTCTTGAGCCGACGTCGCGCGGTATTTGAGGTTTTCATGAATCAAGAAGACTCGGTTGGCAACCCGATGAAAACGCACCACCCGCTCGCCGCCAAGCTGTCCGCGGTCCAGTCCAACGGGGTTTGAGCCGAGGCCAGTCGCCAGTGAATTGACATAGAGGAAAGGCGAATCGAATCGCTCGAGTCGCAACCAGATTTGCCCCGTCTGATCGTCCCAATAGAAGTCAAAAAAACCACTGAACTGTTGCATCTTGTCGACTTGCGGACCCGACGTCCCACCGCCCGCCACAACCTGAGTCCAACCTTGCGAGACAATAGAACTGATCAGCGAAAAGACGATCGTGAAAATCGTTGCGCGCAGCATGTGCATTTGCTGGATCCCGTCAAGCAGAAAATAGGAGCGAGCGTATCGAGACGACGACAAGCTGACTGGCGATTGTAGACGGAATTCAGCGACCTTGCTTAGGTTCCGCCAACCAACCCAGTCACTTCGCCGAAGCCGACGCGGTAGCCTTCGCCTTGAGCCCAACCCTGCATGCTCACCGTGTCGCCGTCCTGGATCATCACTCGAGTCTCGCCGCCTGGCAATTCGATCGGCCGAGTTCGATTCCAAGCGAGTTCGAGCATGCTGCCGTAGGAATCGGGCGACTCACCGCTTATCGTCCCCGAGGCGAGTAGGTCGCCGGTCCGCATGTTGCACCCGTTGCAACTGTGATGGGCCAGCTGTTGCGCCATGCTCCAGTAGAGATACTTGAAATTGGACCGAGAGAGAACAACCGGTTCGCCGCGGTTTGGGGCCAGCGTCACCGTCAAATCGATGTCGAAGGCGCCGGCGTTTTCGGACTTCAGGTAGTCGAGAGGAACCGGATCTTGCTGTGGGCCGCGACAGCGGAAGGGGGCCATCGCGTCGAGCGTCACAATCCAGGGCGACATCGACGTGCAGAAACTCTTGCCAAGAAACGGACCGAGCGGGACATATTCCCAACGCTGAATATCGCGAGCGCTCCAGTCGTTCACCAGACACATGCCAAAAATGTGCTCCTCGGCGTCTTCGACAGAAATCGAATCGCCAAGCCGGTTTCCGGAGCCGACAACGAATCCCATTTCCAACTCAAAGTCGATCGCACGGCTCGGGCCAAAGCTAGGAACCTCGTCGTCAGGCCCCTTTCGCTGTCCGTTGGGCCGGTGCACAGGCGTTCCACTGACCACAACCGAGCTCGCTCGCCCATGGTAGCCAACCGGAAGGTGCAACCAGTTCGGCTGTAACGCATTGTCGGCGCCTCGAAACATCGTTCCGACATTGGTCGCGTGCTCTTTCGATGCATAGAAATCGGTATAGTCGCCGATCGTGATCGGCAACATCATCTCGACGTCGCTTCGTTTGTGCAGAACGCGCTGGCGAAGCTGTTCGTCATCCCGCAACGTGGGGCTATCGACGTCCAAGAGTTCGCTCAAGCAACAACGCACTTCCCGCCACACGTCGCGGCCAAGCGACGCGAAACGATTGAGCGAAGAATCGCTGAACACATTGCCGTCGTCCATCGAAGGCAGCTGCATGGTTTGTTCCAGAACGGACAAGTCCGCGACATGATCGCCAATGGCAATGCCGCACCGAGGATCGCCGTCGGCAGGCTTGAAAACACCGAAAGGAAGATTCTGAATGGGGAAACAGGAGTCGGGCGCCACAGCCAGGAAAGACTGTCTACTGGGGTCCGTTGTCGCACTTAGCTCCATCACTGTCTCCACATGATTGCATAGATGTTAACCAACCCGCCTGGCAAAGATCCGACACCGGCTCGTCAAACGAGCAAGAGCCGATCGAACGAAAACTACGCCTCGCGGATTGCAATTCATCGACCGATATCAGGTCGTCCCGAAACTGTATCCCGTCACAACGAAGACCGAAAGCGGACGAGTCGGATTCCAGAACCGCCAACACCGATCCATCGTCGCATTCAATACGTGACATTAGCGCGGTGGCGAGCAACATATTGACGAAACCGTGCATGTTCGCCATTGGTGCATCATCGTCGTTCGACGTCGGGCCGTTGACCGGAAACGGATGATGAAGTCCTGCGGTCGCCTTAAAATGCAGCCCCGCTGCGACCGATGACCGCAAGTAGGTGAGGACATCTTCCGGCGAAGGGAACGCCGCTGCCTCAAGGCCGCCCATCCTCACTTTGCCCAAGCAACCCGCTCGCTTGATTGCCTCCACTTGCTCATCGAGCGCGTCGCCGATCGACGTTTCAACGAAGATCTCCTGCCCGCCGATCGGCAATCGGTCACTCCATCGCTGCTCAACGGAACCAATGGTTATCCACCGTGAATGCGATTCCGCGTACGCCGTTACGTCGCCGCCTTCGTTGAGCCAATCTTGACTCAACACACTCAACTCCCATGCCTCTTCCGAGCCGAGCCGTTTCAACTGCTCAATCAATTCTTGAAGCCGAGAAGCGGGGACAACGAAACGGCCGAGCATCCACGCAAATGCGCTTTGCCGGTGCCGCTCGTAATGGGCCACCGCGTCGCTCATCGACAACTTGGCAGGCGGGAACAGGCCTGCGAAATCAAATAGCCCTTTAAACAGCGACCCCGTAAATTCATTGGTGGATGACGGTATCGACTTTGCTTCGTGGTTCGAGCTCACGGCGATGGTCTCCAAGTCTTGTAATACTCAGCCGCCTCAACCTCGTGCGCGGCCGTCGTGACCTGGAGCGGCCGAAATGTGTCGATCATGACCGCCAGTTCGTTTGTGTCTCTCTTGCCGATCGAGCCTTCATAGGTCCCTGGATGCGGTCCGTGAGGAATCCCGTTGGGATGGATCGACATCGAGCCGGCATCGATCCCCTTGCGCGACATAAAATTGCCCTCGACGTAGTAAAGCACTTCGTCCGAGTCGACGTTGGAGTGGTTGTACGGCGCCGGGATCGCCTCGGGGTGATAATCAAACAGCCGAGGAACAAATGAGCAAATCACAACACCGGGCCCATCAAACGTCTGATGTACTGGCGGCGGCATGTGGATGCTGCCGGTGATCGGCTCGAAATCTCGAATGTTCAATGCGTACGGCCAGAGGCATCCATCCCAGCCAACGACGTCTAACGGGTGATGCTCATAGTGATAGGCCGTCACGCCGCCACGCGATTTAACTCGCACCTCGAAGTCGCCCGACTCGTCGTGCGCCGCCATTTCCGTTGGCGGTCTCAAATCGCGTTCGCAGAAGGGCGAGTGCTCTAGAAACTGGCCCACGTTGTTGAGGTATCGCCGCGGTGGAGTGAAATGGCCATTCGCCTCGACGACTAACATCCTCTGGTCGACGTCGGCGTCGGGAATGATTCGCCACATGCAGCCCGTCGGAACGATCAAATAGTCGCCTGGTTCGTACCGAATCGCGCCGAACTGCGATTCGAACGCTCCCGTGCCATGATGCACGAACATCATTTCATCGCCGTGCGCGAACCGGTACCAATATGACATGGCCTCGGTCGGCGTCGACACCGCAATCGATAGGTCCTGATTACGCATCAAGACAACGCGACTTTGAACGGCATCGCCGCCGCAGCGAACGTCGATGGTGTTGAGCAGACGCGGCCGCAGCGGCCCGGGCTCTTCGTCAGGCGACTCAGCAAACTCGACTCGCTCCAACTCCACGATCGCTGTCGGCGGCCGCAAGTGATAGAGGATCGACTGAATCCCGGCAAAGCCGTGGATCCCCATCACCTCTTCGTGATAAAGGTCGCCCGACTCGGTCCTAAACTGCGCATGACGTTTGTGTGGGACTTGGCCCATGCTCAAATAATGCGGCATCGTTGAGCTCTCCGCTTAAGAAGACTTGAATCGCAGTTCACGTGAGGCTTGGACGACAGTAACACTGTCCCCTGAAGAACACTGCGCTGAAGAAACCGTCGCTGCCTCTAGAGGTTGCCGCGCAGTGCCTGTTCACGTTCAATCGACTCGAAAAGCGATTTGAAGTTGCCGACTCCGAATCCTTGCGAGCCGCGACGCTGAATAATTTCGAAGAAGAAAGTCGGAATGTCTTCGATCGGCTTTGTGAACAGCTGCAACAAGTAGCCATCTTCGTCGCGGTCAACCAAGACTCCCAATTCGGCCAACTCATCGAGTGGCTCGTCGATTTCTCCCACTCGAGCTTCCAACTCGTCGTAATACGTGCTCGGCACACGCAAAAATTCAACGTCTCGCTCTCGAAGCTCAGCCACGGTCGCGACGATGTCGCCTGTTGTCAGCGCCACATGCTGAACTCCCGGGCCGCCATAGTAGTCGAGGTATTCCTGAATTTGCGACTTTCGCCGTCCTGTCGCTGGTTCGTTGATCGGAAATTTAACGCGTCCGGTTCCATCCTGAACAACCTTGGACATCAACGACGAATACTCGGTGGAAATGTCTTCGTCATCAAAGTGCATCAACAACGAGAAGCCCATCGTGTCTTGGAAGAACTTGACCCAACGATCCATGCCGCCCAGTTCGACATTGCCGACAATGTGATCGACCGCGACCAGTCCGACGCCTTTGTGCGTCTTTCCATCGATCTTCTCACGATCCTCAAACTCAGGCGCAAAGCCTTCTTGGTAATCGAAGCGGTCGACGAATTTGAATACCGTGTCGCCGTATCCGCGAATGGCGGAAAAACGGTATTCCCCTCGCTCGTCATTCTCTCGCACCAAACCCGACACCGATTCCGCTCCGCGCGATGTGGCGTATTGGTAGGCGTATTCGGCATCGGGAACCGCCAGCGCGATCACTGCAACGCCGTCGCCATGCTTGTGAGTATGAGCCGTAATCGCGTGGTCACGGACTGTGGCTGCCGAGACGAGAAATCGGATCTTGCCTTGCTCCATGACATAAGTTGAAACGTCACGGGCTCCCGTCTCCATACCTCGATACGCCGTATTCAAGAACCCAAAACGGTCGCGGTAATAGGCGGACGCCTGCTTCGCATTCCCGACGTAAAATTCGACGTGATCGACGCCGCGAATCGGAAACGGATCTTGCCCTTGCTTGTCAGCCATTTTGGAGTCCTCACGCGGATTGGGTCGAGTTGGTTCCGTTCATGCACACTCAATATCATAAGTAGACCAACGATATCGGGAAAACGCAAGCGACAGAAAGTCCGAAAAACCATGTTTTTGGAAGACCAAAGGCCATGTGAGCGATGACTATTGCGGCCGGACCAATTAGTTGGTCTACTGATGAATAGGGCAAGGGGCGGGAATTCGGGCCTTTTTGACTCGAAGCCGCTCGGCGCGACGATCTGCATTGGTAATTTCATGCAAGACAGGCAAACCCAACTGCCGAATTCCGCCGAGGAATTGGAGAACGATTTTCACCCCGATTCCTTGGGACTGGGGATGATTCTACGCGACGCCTATTTCTCACTGCGACGCTGCTCCAACGCCCATTGCGCGCCGCTGGACTGCAATGGCGACCAATTCGTTCTGCTCAAATTGCTATCCGATCGAGAAGGACTGACGCAAAGCGAACTGGTCCGCGAAGCTGGATACGACGCGAGCACGACGACCAACATGCTCAAGCGACTGGAGTCGAAAGGCATGGTCGTCCGGTGCCCGGATCCGGCCGACGCGCGCGCAAAGCTTGTCTACCTGACCAAAAAAGGCCGAACTCACCAGCTACTGCTTTGGCGAAACAGCGAGGAGCTGAGGCGGCGGATTTGGGAGTGCTTGCCAGAACAGGATCGGGAGACGGTTGCCAACGGGCTGCGTCGAATCGCCACCGAAATGCAAACGCTCAAGTCGAGTCTCGAATCATAAATCGCATCACCGACTACCGGGCTCGACGAGCCAGCTCGAGTTCGCGGCGGGCAAGTTGATCAGCGACGGCAGCCGTCGTTTGGCCATCCGCTTCGGCTTGCCGAAACAGGTCAGTCAAGGTGTCGCCGATCTGCCGAGTGCGAAACATCGCCAAATCGGCATCGTAGGGTTCGTCTTTTTCAAACGAGATATTGATGATGCCGCCGGCATTGATCACGAAATCGGGCGCGTAGAGAACGCCGCGGCCAGCCAGCTCGCCAGCCAGCTCCGCTTCCGCCAACTGGTTATTCGCAGCGCCGGCAACAATTTTCGCTCGAAGCGTTGAGATCGTTTCATTATTGATCGCACCGCCCAACGCACAGGGCGCGAAAACATCGGCGTCGGCGCGATGAACCACGTCTGCATCCACCGCCTCCGCAGCAAATTCCGTGCACGCTCGCTCAACAACATCATCGTGGATATCGGCGACAATCAGTCTTGCCCCGGCTTCGTGCAGGTACTGGCAGAGTCGGTATCCGACGTTGCCGAGCCCCTGCACGGCGACAGTCGCGCCACCGAGCGGCGCGTCGCAGCGGTAGGGCTTGTTTGAGGCATGCGCCAACGCGGCATGGATGCCGCAGTAGACTCCGTAGGCAGTCACGGGAGAAGGATCTCCGCTGCCGCCCATTTCAACGGGCAACCCGGCAATAAAGTCGGTTTCCTCTTTGGCGAAACAGAGGTCTTCAATCGATGTTCCGACATCTTCGGCGGTGATGTACCTGCCGCCCAATTGCCTGACAAAACGCCCCATAGCGCGATACAGCGTCGGCGACTTGTCAGATCGAGGGTCGCCGACGATAACTGCCTTTCCGCCGCCCTGCCCTGTTCCCGCCACCGCGTGTTTGTAGCTCATTCCTTCAGAGAGCTTGAGCACATCGGAAATTGCTTCGTTCTCTGTCGTGTAGGGCCACAGGCGGCAACCGCCGAGCGACGGGCCAAACGAGGTGTCATGCACAGCAATGAAGGCCGTCAATCCGTTCGCTTCATCGTGGCAGGCCGCCACCAGTTCATGCCCGGCGAATCCAGGGATTTCGCGGCAGTCGATCACCGAGTAAGGCGGCTCAAGTGATACCGATTCTCGCGGCGAGAACTCACTCGAGCCATTTGCTTCGTGCCTGACTCGCATCGTTCGCCCCTGTTTCGCGTTTGACTCTTGTTTCGAAGTAGCTTGCATCGTTCCAACTCGCTTTAATAAACGGCTCAGTTTTGGCCGCCTGCCTCAGTCCTTTGTCGGCAAAAAAAAAAGCCGACTCGGTGCCCGTGGCAGGAATCGGCTTTTTTGGTTTGATTGTCGAACCTTGTTAGCCGGACGCCCACCACAGCGTAATGCTGCTGGCTAGGATAATTCGACCGAGTAGGCCGAGATCCTGTAGCAATAGGTCGCTGGGCAAAATGGCTTCCATCATCGCGCGGAACGTAATCTCGCGCCGACGCGGACTCTGCGCGGCTTCTGAGACGAGTACGTTGTTGCGATGATTTTGCATAACTGGACGTTAACCTGGACGCCAAATGAGGTCAAGCCCGCGCGGAAGCACGTTTTTGCGGCCTCACGGGCAATGTCCATCGTGCGCGGCACGATTGTGGCGCAATTCAATCTTCGTTCGGCCTTGCCTGCGGCGTCGGGTCAAACGAAGTTGTCGGCGAGCTGACGGTGGGCTCAGCCCCATGGCAATCGAGCCGACTATTCGCGGCTCGTGATTTCCAGCAGGTGAAAACCGAACTGAGTTTGCACGGGGCCGTGGACGGTGTTGAGTTCGCCACTGAAGACGACTTCGTCGAATTCCGCCACCATCTGCCCAGGTCCGAATTCACCCAGGTCTCCGCCGGCCTGTCCCGAAGGGCATTCGGAATGCTCTCGGGCAGCTTCGGCGAAATCGGTTCCGCCCAGAATCTCATGTTTGAGCGATTCGCATTTCTCACGACTGTCAACAAGAATGTGTCGTGCGCGTGCCTTGGCCATGGGGAGCTTTCCTCAAAATCAGTTTAGGTTCAGTAGAGCGAGAGTTTTACGATCCCGTTGGGTGTTCACGCTTGGCCTCTTCGACCAACTCTAGATCCTGCCTTGCCTGCGGCCACGGGTTAAGCGAGGACGGCGCAGTGGTTGGGTGAAGTGTCCAGGTGAGGTGTCTAGGTCAAGCCAAGCATGTTGCACCAGCCTACCTCGCCTGTCCGCGTCCGAACATGGGACAGGCGACGCCGGGAATTCGATTTCTTACACGCTTCTTACAAACTCGTGACAGCGATCTGACCACAAAAAGTCTTTTGGATCGTCTAATTCCAAGAGAGCGATTGGTGCCGGCCCCGATTGGCCGCGACCGCCCCACGCCGCTCCGATTGAACTCAAGGAAAGAGCAAGGAGAAATAGCATGTCTCGAACGTTCCGCACCACCACGCTTGTGCTGCTCGTCGCGTTGTTTGCGACACCGGCCTTTGCAAGGCAAGTTCAGCTCGACGTGTCGTTAGCAAATCGTATGTTGCTGGCCGACAAGAAACAGACAACGTTCCTCAAGGTTGGCCTCACCGGCTTCAAACTCAAGAGCTCGAAGAACCGTCCGGCGGTCAACGTCGCTTTGGTGCTCGACAAGTCAGGATCGATGTCGGGCAAAAAGATGCAAGAGGCGAAAGCGGCGGCGGTCGCGGCCGTCGAACGACTCGGCAAGAACGACATCGTTTCGGTAGTCGCCTACGACTCAACCGTTCGCGTTATCGTGCCGGCCACCAAACTTTCCGACAAGAAGTCAGTTATCGACAAGATCAATCGAATTGGCGCCGGCGGCTCCACTGCGCTCTTTGCTGGCGTCAGTAAAGGCGCCGAAGAGACTCGCAAGTTCTTCGACAAGGGCCGCGTGAACCGAATCATCTTGCTGTCCGACGGCTTGGCCAATGTTGGCCCAAAATCACCGAGCGAACTCGGTCGACTCGGCGCCTCATTGATGAAAGACGGAATCTCCGTCTCCACGATGGGACTGGGACTCGATTACAACGAAGACTTGATGTCCAAGCTGGCTCAAAAAAGTGGCGGCAATCACGCGTTCATCGAAGGCGCGGAAGACCTGGTTCGGATCTTCAACTATGAATTCAATTCCGTCCTCTCGGTCGTGGCCCAAGAAGTCGCCATCGAGATTCATGTCAGCAAAGGCATTCGCCCCGTTCGAGTGCTCAATCGAGACGCCGAGATCAACGGCCAACAGGTCATCGTCAACATGAATCAGCTTTACAGCGAACAAGAGAAATACGTTCTGCTGGAAGTTGAAGTTCCCTCCACGAAGAACGGTAAGTCGCTCGAGATTGCCAATGTGCGAGTTTCTTACTCCAACATGGAGACGGAAACGACGGATCGGTTGCAAAGCATGCTGAGCACGAAGTTCACCAACTCGGTCGCCAAAGTTGAAGAGACGTTGAACATTGAAGTGAAAGAAGCCTGTGTGCTGCAAATCGGGAACTTGCGCAACGAACAGGCGACGCGACTGCGCGATAAAGGCGACGTTGAAGGCGCAAAGCAGCTGCTGATTTCAAACCAAGCGTACTTGTTGGACAACGCAGACAAGCTCAAGTCCAAGATTTTGAGAATCCGCGCTGACGACAACTTGTCACAGTCGAAACAGCTAAGCGGAAAGGCATGGGCGCTTTCGCGAAAATCGATGCGAGAGCAGCAAAACTTTGACCGCTCTCAACAAGCCTACAGCGGAAAGAAACCGCAAAAGTAGAAAAACGAAGAGGCCGCAACCAGACGTTTACGTTCTGGCAGCATCACCAGCCAAGCCGGCGCCGAGCCCCTCGCGCGCCGGCTTGGCTTTTTGACATAATCGGAGCAACATGCGTCCATAGAGTAGAATCGGCGTGAGGCTGTCAGCGCTCGCGCCCCAGCCAACGATTCTTTCAATTCTTCAAGCCGCAAAATTCCGTGCCGACGAAACAACTCATCATCCTGGTGCTCATCGTTTGCCTGCCGCTCACGCTGCTGGCCTGGTTCGGCGTACGCATTGCCCGCGACGGCCGAACCGTGGTCCGCGAGAATGTGCGAGCGCTGCTCGCGGAACAGCTGCGGGAAACCGATCAGATGATCGCCAATCACTTTCAACGATTGGAATCGGAACTGCTCAGCCTCACCGAGATATCGAGCTACGAAGGAGACGCTCTGCGCGACTCTCTTCGGGAACTGATTCGACAAGAGTCGAAGATTAGCCAGATCTTCGTCCTAGATGCCAACGGCGACTTGCAGCACCCCAATATCGATAAGCCGCTGAACACGGGTGAGATCGAGTTTCTCAAGCGAGCCGGACAATTCCTCCAAGACAAGGACCTGATTCGCCTCGAAGGCCAAGGCCATCGCAGCGGTGAGGCTCAAGTCCATGCTGCGGACGGGCGAGTTGAATCATCCGCGTCGCAAACGACTGACCACGGCTGGTACGTCTGGTTCTGGGAGCGCGGCGTGCATCTCATCTTCTGGCGGCGCGATGCTGGCGGCGGAATCATTGCGGCCGAACTGGTTCGTCCGCGCTGGATGGCAGACCTGATCGTCGTGTTGCCGCAGACTCCGTTTGACGAATCCGAGTCGGGTAGTTCGCGAATCAAGCTAACGAATTCGAACGACAACACGGTCTACCAATGGGGCGGCTTGGAGCCCGAGCCTGAGGCCGAACCGTTCGTGGTCGAGCCGTTGAGCGCCCCGTTGTCCTCTTGGCGACTCAAGTACTACGTTGCCGACTCGAGATTCGATCCAATCTCGGGAAACGGCGCCTATTTCAATCTTTTCACCGGACTCGCCGCACTCGTGCTCGTCGTCGTCGGCCTAGCGGTTTCATTCTATCGGGAATCGTCTCGTGAATTGCGAGAAGCCGCCACTCGCGTCAATTTCGTCAACCAGGTTTCTCATGAGTTGAAGACGCCGCTGACAAACATCCGCATGTACGCCGAATTGCTTGAGCACGACCTGGATGCGATCGACGAAACCGAATTGAAACCGAGGTCGCGTCTCAATGTGATTCTGGCTGAAAGCGCGCGGCTCAGCAGGTTGATCACGAATGTCTTGATGTTCGCCAGTCAGCAGCGCCATCAAACGAAACTGAAATATCAAGTTGCTGTCGTCGACGTCGTCATTCGCGAAGTCCTCGAGTACTTCAAACCGACGCTCGAGCAGAATTCGATCGAGGTCGAATATCGAGGCGAAGCGACCGAGCCAGCTGAGTTCGACGTCGACGCGCTAGAACAAATTCTGGTGAATTTGATCAACAACGTTGAGAAGTATGCGGCCGAGGGGCGCGTGCTTAGCATTCATAGCCGTCAGTCTCCGGATCAGATCACGATCACGATCTCCGATCAGGGCCCAGGCATTTCGCTCGCCGATCGAGAGCGAGTTTTTCAACCCTTTTACCGAGTCGCGCCGCCTCTCGAAGCCGCAGCGGGTGCCGGTATCGGACTGTCGATTTCGCGGAGCCTTGCCAGACTTCATGGCGGCGACATCGAACTTTCGCCGAGCGAGCGAGGAGCTTGCTTCCAAGTGACTATCAAAACGAGGACGTCGAAACGATAGCTGTTTCAAGAACAGAGCAAAACGACGATGCCGAAAACGTAGTGTTGGACAACGTTTCCGATTAGGACGGACCGTGAGCGCATTGGAGAGACGGGAATGAAGATTCTGATTGCTGAAGACGACATGCACACGCGAGAAGGGCTCGCCGAAGTACTGCGATCGGAAGGATACAGCGTGGTTGTCGCAGTGGATGGTCAATCCGCCATGGACATATTTTCAGAAGAACGCCCTGACCTGGTCTGTCTTGACGTCATGATGCCGAATTTAAATGGGTTTGACGTCTGCAGACGGATTCGAGCGAGTCAGCCCAACACGCCGATCGTTTTCATCAGTGCCAAATCGGAAGAGATTGACAAAGTCGTCGGGCTCGAGCTTGGCGCGGACGATTTTATTGTCAAGCCGTTTGGAGTCAAAGAAGTTGTCGCTCGCATTCGCGCGGTCGCCAGGCGATGTCGGTTACCTGCCGGCCAGTCGAATCCGACGCCTTTTGTGATGGGCGATCTCGAGATTATTCCGGCGGAACTTCGGGCGAGAAGAAACGGAAACACGTTTTCACTCAGCCCTCGCGACTTGAGTATTCTCGTACTGTTTCACCAGCGTCAAGGTGAAGTGCTTGAGCGAAACACAATCTTCAACGAGTGCTGGGGCGACGACTACATGCCGAATAGCCGCTCGCTCGATCAACACATCTCACAGCTGAGAAAGCGAATCGAAACCGACCCCAAAGACCCTCAGCTCATTCGGACCGTTCACGGCGCGGGCTACCGCTACGATGGCTAACTCGAAATAATGAGTGCAAAGTGCAAAATGGACGCACGGGCCGGGAGAAGAAGACAGACGGCTTGTCAGGACCGGCCATCGGACGCTGCTTCTGTACAGCCTTGTTCCGTTTTCGTTCCTACCCTAGGTGACGGTGCTGATCGGCTGCCTGCTGCACTTGGAGGCAAACGCGGGTCGAGGCCAACGCTTCGGCGCAGGTTAGATGCAAGTCGGACTCGCCGCGGATTTCCTTGAGGAACGAATCCAAATAGCCGCCGGGCCGCCCCTCGCTCGCTTCCACGATCCGCACTTCGGTTTCGCCGTCGCAAAACAGATTCAGCCCTTTGTCGTTCAGCGAGGTGACGACCACACCGCGATCGCCCCAGACGCAGAACCGCCAGTAGTGCGGAAACTGATAGGCGAAGGAATCGGGCGTCAAATAGGAGACATCGCAAACGACGCCGGCGCCGTTGGACAATTCCAGCATGGCCTGGCCGCATTCGGCGAAATCCGGCGCGTCGGGTGTTCGAGCACTCCAGCATCGAGCCGCGTTGACTTTGGCGATTTCAAGTCCCGTCGCCCACGGGATCAGGTCGATCGCGTGAACGGCAATATCGTTGAGCGTGCCGCCATGCATGCCATCCTCAAAGTACCAACTGGGACGTTTGCCGCGTAGCAACGGATGTTGACCGTCGAAACTCATCGCTCGAACCTCGCCGATGGCGCCATCCAAAATTAGCTTTCGAAGGCCGAAGAAAATCGGATGGTCTCGCATGTCGAGCATCACACCGACTTTTCGATCATGCTTGGACGCCAAGGCCTCAATCCGATCGAGCTCATCCAGGGAAACGCACAGCGGCTTATCGGAGATGACATGTTTACCAGCGGCCAACGCCCGCTCCACGAAGCTTGACCGCTCGGCATACACGGCGCCTGTCGCAACGACATCACAGGCGGTGTCAGACAACAATTGGTCAAAGTCTTGGTGGGTAATCTCGACAACACCTTCCGCAGCGAGATCCGCTCGAGTCTGCTCATCCGGTTCGCAGCACGCCACCACGTCGACATCGTCACGCTCCATGCATCGCTGGAACATGTCGCGTACATGAGGGTGCCTGAATCCGACGAATGCAAATCGTGTCGCCATGAGATCGTCCTGCCGTATTTCTATCGTTATTTTCTCTTAATGTGCCGCATCGCCCGACTGCGGATAGCCAAAGTACTCGGAGGCTGACACGCCAACCGATCCATCTCGCAAGATCTCAAACGTATCCGTGTTGATTTGCGATGGATGTTCGACTCCGCAAGCGCGGCTCAACTGCAACAGTTCCTTTCGCAACACCACGAGGTAGTTGGCGAGTCGGTTGGTTTTGTGGTTTGGGTCGAGCCCTCTCATAAGCCAGCTATTCTGTGTGGCGACTCCTGTCGGACAGTGTCCCGTATGGCACTTAAGGGCCTGGATGCATCCGATGGCCAACATCGCTTCTCGGCCGATGTTAATCATGTCGCATCCGAGGCCGAACGCGAGCAGAGCCGACTGAGGGAAGCCGAGTTTGCCCGAGCCGATAAAAACGACTTTGTCTTCGAGATCGGCTTCGAGAAATTCCATATAGACGCTGCTCATGCCAATGTTAAACGGCAACGCCACGTGATCGGTAAAGACGAGCGGTGCCGCGCCGGTGCCTCCCTCGCCGCCGTCGATGCAAATGAAATCGACGCCGCGCTCTGTCTTATTCATCTGCTCGCATAGGTCTCGCCAAAAACCCATCTGTCCGACCGCCGACTTAATTCCAACCGGGAGCCCAGTCTCATCGGCGAGCATTTCGACCCAATCGAGCATGCTGTCGACACACTTAAACTCGACATGCGATGACGGACTAATGCAGTCGCGCCCCATCGGCACGCCACGGATAGAGGAAATCTCGCTCGTAATTTTTGACGAGGGCAGCAAGCCGCCTCGTCCTGGCTTGGCGCCTTGACTCAACTTGACCTCAATGGCCCGAATTGGATTGGCGTCGATTACGTCCTTGAACTTCTTGAGATCAAATCGCCCTCGCTCATCGCGGCAGCCATAGTATCCAGTCCCGATTTGCCAGATCAGCTCACCACCATGTTGATGATGGGCCGACACGCCGCCCTCGCCGGTGTTGTGCAAACATCCCGCCAGTTTTGCCCCGCGGTTCAACGCTTCGACGGCCGGTGCGCTAAGCGAGCCGTAACTCATCGCGGAAATGTTGACGATGGAATCGGGCTGGAACGCCTTCTCGCGTTGCCGATGGCCGCCGAGCACTTTGGCGCACGGGATTCTGAAATGTCGATCATATTCTTCGCTGTCATCCGCGGGCTCGCTGAGCGGAAATGCCGAGTGACGAATGATCAAGTAGTGCGGCGACGACTCAAAATCGTTGTCCGTCCCGAAACCAAAATAGTTATTCTGATTCTTCGACGACGCGTAAACCCAACTGCGTTGGTCGCGACTGAACGGCCGCTCTTCGTTGTTACTCGTCACAATGTACTGGCGCAGTTCCGGGCCAATGCTTTCGAGCCAATAGCGGAAATGGCCAATGATCGGAAAGTTGTGAAGAATCGCGTGCTTGCGCTGCACGAGGTCATAGACGACCATGAGAGTCAGAGCAACAACTACCGCCGCGATCAACCACTCCATAAATAAGTCTCCTATAAAGAGCTACTCTTGTGGACAACTGACTTTCCAAGGCGAATCTTAACCGCGCCGTGCGATCCTCTGGCGGAAGCAGATTTGCATCACTTGTTTAACACGCGGTCAAACGTCTAGATCACTCTGCCCCCACGGCATTGGCATCGTTGGCGGCTTTGTGTGACGCAGCAACCGTTCGTCTTTCGGGCGTTCCTTGAACCACTCGACAAGCGTCACCAATTGCTTGACCGCCTCGTCATAAGCGACCTTGCCCTTGGCCGCCGAGGCGAGTTCGGCATCGCCCATCACGCCCGACTCGGTGTAGCTGCTGGTCCAGGCGACAACCGTGCCCGGCCCCTCAGCGACAAGATCCACGTACATGAAGGGACTGTTCTCTTCGTTGAAGCTGATGTACTCGCTGCGAATCTTGTCTTTCCGAACGTTATCCTCGTCGAGATACAGGTACATCGACGTCTCCAGCTCGCCGGCATGTGCGCAACCGCCCGGGATTCGCCCCTCGCGCCAATCGGGCAAGAAGTCCTTATCCACCGTCAGAAGATTCCACCACGCGGTGCACATACACTCCGCATCGGTCTCTAAATTGGTTCGACGGGCGACAAGATTGAGATTGGGCATGTTGGAGCCGTGACCGTTCAGCAAAATGATCTTCTTGAAACCGTGATAGGCAAGCGACTTGGTGATATCGATCACATGCCGCATGAAGTGTTCGTAATGGTTATTGATGGTTCCTGGGAAATCCATCACGTGGCCGGTATAGCCATAGGCCACGATCGGCAACACTTTCATCTTGTCCGGTATCTGCTCGCCCGCCCCATTGGCGACTCCCATCGGGCAAACCAAATCGACATCCAGCGGCAGATGCGGACCATGCTGCTCGACTGCTCCGCAGGGCACGATGCAGACTTGCCCTGCTTCGATCGATTCGTTGATTTCCGGCCAAGTCAGTTTTTCGTACCGGTGATCCGTCATGGCGCGAGATGTCATGTTGCTCCTCGGGTCGAAATTGACCATTGGCTGAACCGTCCAAAGTTCCGCGTATTAGAGCGAACTCGGCGACCGAGTGAAATCATGCATAGAGAAGATGCGCAGAACATGCGTGAACCATCCGAAACGAATTACGGCATGGGAAGCCAGTGGCGCACAACGCAGGTTCCCGCCGCGCCAACCACCGTCACGTCCAGACCCCAACGAGCTCGCCTCGCGATGGTGAATCAGGTTGGAAAGCCAGGCGCAACGCGCGGCGATGCCCAATGTGACGACTGGCATCAATTTTCTTCGCCGATTTTCACTTTGCGGAGGAACAGATGGCGAGCTAAGGCGAGAAGACGGGGTACAGCCTCGCCTACGGCGACGGGTTAAACGAATCCGTTTTCTGCATACGTCCGACTTGACTCGTTCCCACTAACGGAACCAGATCGTGTCGGCCAACCACTTGCCGCCTCTCTTGACGAACGTCGCAATCGTTCGGCTGTTCTTCATCTTGATTTTGGCCGTTGAGGGATTAAGAAGTTCAACTCGATGCACCAGTACTTTCGCCGTTACTCGGTCGACCTCTTTGGCCGCTTTCGTGACGTTTTCCACCGTAATCCGACTTTGCAGTCGAGCAGTGAAAAACGGCATGAGTCGCTTAACGTCGCCCTTCTTGATGAGTGTCAACTGTTTCGCGACCAGCGCTCGAGATAGCGATTTGAACTGCTCGGCCGCGTCCGGCTTTGGGGACTCACTCGATTTGCTAGCGCGCTGTTCCGAGATTGGCGCCTTGCCTTGGGCATGCAAGATTGTCGATGGAGTCGACGCGGCAGTGGTGGCAACTAGCAGAGCGAGTTGGCGATTTAAAAAGATCATGGTTTAACGCTCCCGCGTCATATAGCGATCAGATTCCTACGGCGACCGAGTCAAACGTCCCGGCGGCCGCCCGTTCCGCATAGCTTGCCACAAGCTCGAGGAGATTCCGGCGATCGATGGGCTTCGTTGCGTAATCGTCACATCCCGCGTCCAAGCAGAGTTGACGGTCGGTCGCCATCGCATGGGTAGTCAAGGCGACGACCGGGAAAGAATAGCCATCGTGAAGAAGTCGTCGAGTGGCGGAGTAGCCATGGTCGGCATCCCCGTCATGTTCGGCGAGCCTGTGCGACCCGGCGCCATCCTGACTCAACTGATTTTGTTGCCGGCAAACGGCGGCGAGCTGAAGTCCATCAACGTTCGAGAGCGAGTTGGCACGGTGATCATCAACAACTGATGAGGCCAACAGCGAAGTGAATTGGGGAGGCGACCGTATGAACTTGCGGTCGCCTTTTTTGCGCGCGGCTACTTTGAAGGACCACGAATTTCGTTGAAACCGCCGTTGTTGGTAAACGCGGAGCGCCTCGAGCCGAGGAGTTTCGTGTATGATGTCGACGCGATTTTTCGAGCCGACTGCGGCTGGCAATCGCTCAACAGACGCCATAGCCGCCCATGCCCGCGCACATTCGAAAAACCGAACACACAATGGACGACATCATTCATCCTGCGCTATCCATTGAGGACGATTCTTCCTGGCTCGCGATGCGCGACCAATGGCCGATCGAGCCCGAGACAACTTACCTAAATCACGGCTCGTTCGGCCCAACTCCACTCGTCGTCCGCGAGTGCCAGCAAGAATGGCAACGGCGGTTGGCGGACCAACCAATGGACTTTTACGTCCGCAAGATCGAACCGGCCTGGAAGAACGCACGTAAGCGTTTAGCCGATTTCGTCGAGGCCGATGAAAACGACTTGGTGTTTGCCGAGAACTCAACCGCAGCGATGAATGTCGTCGCCAATTCTGTTTCGCTCAAACCAGGCGATCAAGTCTTGTTGACGGATCATGAATACGGCGCTGTTTTTAGAATTTGGCGGCGGGCCTGCCAGCAGACGACCGGTGCCGAAGTCACCACGGCGAAACTGCCGAGTCGTTTCGAATCGCCGGAGCAAGTTGGCGATTCGATTCTTGCAGCGGCAACTGAGCGAACTCGGATGCTCATCGTGAGTCATGTGACGTCGCCGACAGCGACGATTCTGCCCGTTCATGCCATCTGCGAAGAAGCGAGACGGCGAGGCATCTCGGTTTGTATTGACGGGCCTCACGCACCCGCCCAGGTTCCGTTATCGATCAACACGCTCGCATGCGACTTCTACACGGCGAGCCTTCACAAGTGGGTTTCGGCGCCGTTTGGGTCGGGATTTCTCTATGTCTCCAAGCCGCATCAAGAGAAAATCGAACCGCCGCTGCTTAGTTGGGGGCGACTTCCTCCACAGACTCCCGATGCCTGGTGGGAGGAATTCGTTTGGCAGGGAACACGAGATCCTTCCGCCTATTTGGCGACCGGCGCGGCGATCGACTTGATGGAACGTCAGCTTGGTTTGTCAATTTTTCGAGCTCGCACCCATTTCCTTGCCAATTACGCGCGGCATAGAATCATTGAGTTGACTGGCCTCGAGCCACAGACTCCCGATAGCGACCAATGGTACGGGAGCATGGTTGGCTTGCCGCTTCCACCGGGTAATGCCGCAGATTTGCAAAACGCCCTCTGGCAGCAGTACAAGATCGAGACGCCAGTAATCGAACACAATGGCCAACGGTCGATTCGCGTGTCGTGCCATGTCTATAATTGTCACGCCGATATCGACCTCTTGGTCGAGTCACTGAGAACATTGCTCGCCGCCGAGTAACTACTGCGGCATAACGATAAAACAACGATATGACAACAAGATTCCTGTGTTGCTCGAGCCATAGAGTGCTCGAATAAGATAATGCACGCCAAACTGACCCATGCACTGTTCATACCAAGCCTGTTGGGCGAAATGGCGGCGTTCCTGGTCACATCACGGCGGTGGTGGGACAAAATAGACGATCAGATCATCGTGGGTGCTTTGCCATTCAAGCGACACGTTCCGCAACTGCATGACCTCGGCGTTCGTCAAGTCGTCAATATGTGCAGCGAGTATCGCGGCCCTACGACGACATACGAGGGATTCGGCATCGAGCAACTCCGCCTACCAACGCTCGACTTCCACCAGCCGGCGCTGTCCGACGTACTCAAGGCGATACAATTCGTCGAGCGGGGGAACCAAGCCGGTGGGCGAACCTATCTTCATTGCAAAGCTGGACGAGGACGTAGCGCCGCGGTCGCTGTGTGCTGGCTGATGGCAAAACACGGCAAGTCCTCGATCGAGGCGGAGGAGTGGCTGATTCACTGTCGTTCGCACGTCAACCGTCGGCTAAGAGAATCCGATATCGTGTGTTCGTTCGCCGATCACCTCAAGCAGCAGAGCTGAATTGCTGCTTGATTAGTTGTACTTAGCTACTCTGTATTCGCACGATCCATTCAGAAGACGCGATTCATGACGCGACCAGCTCCAACTAGATTGACATCCGATGGCTGAATCCACCGTTTGCAACCTCTGCACAAGTCAAGCTGAACTGACGGACGCCGAAGACGCGACGATTGTGAGTTGCGATGTCAGTCAGTTTCAAGATGAGAGTTTTCCTGTCTGGCGATGTCGCGACTGCGACTCAATTCACTCGCAGCAGGAAGTCGACTTGGATCGATATTACTCGGACTATTTCGTCCACCAACAGAAACTCGACTTTGTCACCAAGACGGTGTACCGAAAATACATCCGTGCACTTCAGCGTTGCGGCATGAAGCAAGGCGACAAGGTGCTCGACTACGGTTGCGGCAACGGACTCTTCTTGGATGTGATTAAGCAACGCGGCTTCGAGACCGCCAGGGGCTTCGATCCTTACACCGTCGAATTCTCGGATCCCAAGACTCTTCAAACCGAGTTTGATGTTGTGATCGCAACCGAAGTGATCGAGCACGTCGAGGACCCGCTTGCGTTCATGCAAACGATTGCTTCTCTCGTGCGTCCTGGCGGGCTCGTCGCCATCGCCACCCCGTGTGCTTGCGGAATTGATCTGGAGACTTGCGATCGGTTTCAATGGGGATTGCATCAACCCTTCCACCGGCACATCCTGTCGCACAAAGTCATGGCCCCTCTGGGACGGCGCGTTGGCTTGTCGCAAATCCACCTGACACGGCGGAGCTGGGATACGCTCTGGCCGACGGTCAACCTGAGATTTATCGTCGAGTACATTCGGGCGACCGGCCATTTGGCGGATGTTGTTGTTGGGCCTCCGCAGGTCGCCCGAGTTTTGAGTTCACCGCGCCTCCTATTTCTCGCCTTGTTCGGCTTCTTCTTTTCACCTCAAAGCAGCATGCTCGCGATCTATCGCAAGCATGCGCCAGCACACGACTAGTGCTGCGTTACGCCTTGGTTTTAGGGTGGCGCACCCGATTCGCCGTGGCGG
>CAZMNY010000013.1:0-78670 GCA_964567745.1 uncultured Pirellulaceae bacterium
AAAACCTTTGAGCAGTCAGTAGTAATGAAATTTTGAACGGTATTGGGGGTAAACGGCGTTAAACGAATGCGCGACGGGCGCGACCGTTCATTCGCAAGGCCGTGAACTGAGGCAAGATAACGTGTTCTGGCAACCGCTTTGCCGATCGCCCAGTTCGTGGCGTACAATGTAGTCTTGCGAAATAGCTCTCAAAGCGGCCGAGTTCGATATCGCGAGTTTTGGCGGTGTCGCGGGCAACTCACATCAAGACTCGAAGACACTCGTTCATGACGCGATCCGGTTCCCAAGCTGAACGCCTAAGGGCCTTTCTCCGGCAGGCATCGGAGGTTGCGCGGAACGAACCACTCGACTCGGAAACTTGGTCCCGCCTTCGCATCATGGCGCTTGAGCAGGGATTGCCGGAAGGATCTTGGGAGGACCAAGTTCGCAGCGAATACGGGACAGAGCCGGACGTTACGTGGATCGATCCGGCACCGATGGACGTGGGCATCGAGTTCAAACCGGCCAAGCCACCTCAGCGCGCCTCGCGGCGCCCGCCTTTGCCTCCCCCGCCCCCGACCGACTCGGTCCCCTTGCCTCCGCCTCCGCCGCCGGACGTTGTGTTTAACGAGATTCACCCGCTTGACCTGAACGCGGATGAAATTCAATTCGTCTATGCCGAAAGCCAGACGCTGGCAGAAGATGATTTTCTTCCCGGCCCGCCAGCGCGTCGAGCGGCTAACGACCCGTCAAGCGGCGCTGATACCGACGACGCCCCGGTCGAATCGAAACCGCCTCGCAAGAAGCGACGACCGAAAGAGTCTTTCGAACGGTATGCCAACAAAGCGATGTCGTTGATGTCGACGCCCGTGCTGACTCGAAAGAAAGAGGAGAAGTTGGTTGCCGAGGGGTGCGACAAGTTGTCGTTGTCGAAGACGCTCGCTCGTTGGATCATTCATGATGTCGCGGCCCAACGCGGCATACCGGTCCTCTCCTTGCAAGAAGCGGAATCGCAGGGCGGTGGGAACGCGGAAGAATCGGCGAGGCTGGAGGCCTTCATGGAGCGAGTCGCTCCGATTCTCGCTGAACAGCGCGGCGTTAACGCTCGCAGCCGAATGTTGATGGAAGCGGTCAGTCAGGAGCTGGGGCTGTCGCACGACGAATTCGAAAAATCGATGGAGTTGCTTCAAGGAGGCGGCGAACCGCAAGAAGGTCACGAGGTATGCAAGAATCAGATCGAGTTGCGAGAGACCGACTTTCGAGAGTTCCTTGATGAGACTCTGCCGAACCTCCCGCGAGGCATTGTCACTGCGGTCCAGGAACGTGAATTGTCTGACGCCGGAGTCGACCGATTTGGCGTCGCCGAGTCGCGAGCGAGCCAGTTGATCCGTGAATCGTGCAGCGATCTCAACTTGCGATACATTTCCAGCGAGCAAGCGACACAGCACATCGCCGAGTTAATCGATGAGAAACTAGCGGCGGCGTCTTGGCTCTCCACAGACGTCGGCGACCGCATCGTCGCCGAAGGCGAGCAGTGGGGGCTCACCGACACCGAAGTCATCGCGCTGATGGAGACCGCGATCGAGGTCCATCGCCGACAAAAGAAAAAGTCGAGGCAGATCGCAACGGCGGCCCTGGCCGCATCGCTGCTGCTGGTTTTCGCAGCGATTGGAGCCGGCGCTTGGGTGGCTTGGCAGTACCAAGAGAATCCGGCCGAAAAGGAAATCGCAAACCAGGGCGATTCGGACAGCGAGCCAACCGCATCGACTGACGGATCGAGTGAACCGAATCCAGAGTCGAAGATCGCAGAGGATAGCGACTGGCTCGACAGGGACCTTACTTTGGCGATCACGTCAGCTCGCGTCGGCTGGTCGGAAACGCGTCCTCATCTATCCCAATTGCACGATGGCGTTACCCTCGAGCGAGACGAAGCCTATCAAGCGTTGTTCCGATTGGGCGAAGCCGAGGAGAGCAAGAGTCGTCGCGAATTGCTCATCGACATTCTGGCCGGTGCCTACGCGCTTGAGCCTAACGAAGCCAACGCCATGCGAATGATTGAGAGATTCGCGGTCTCGCTTCGCCACGAGGCGCCATTTGAAGACCGACGTGTCGAGCAGATGTTTTGGATTCTCCAGGTCGCTGTCGCCGCGATCACTCGCGAAGGAACTCCGGAGTCCCGAAGAGGCTCGATGGCCAGGTTGTTGAGCGACGTGTTGGGAACGGTCATTGACCCGAGCGGCTTAGCGCTCGATCTCAATAAACAGTGCGCCTCAGCGCTCTGCCGACAACTCTATCGCAAACTCGGGAAAGCCGTGACGCTGCCGCCTGAAAAGTTCGCTCAGGCGATGTCCGCTTTGGCGAGTGTCGCACACATGCATTTGGACGAGTCTGAATTCGAGCGACTCGAGGTACAGCTGCTAACCGATGCGATACGCGGATCATCTTCACGTTGGGAGGAACTGGCGCCCCAACTACGCCGCCGCGCCGCCTCGGACAATTCGAACACGATTCTGACGCTTGTCGAACTGCTAGAGCGCAGTGAAAACGATGAGCTCAAACAGTTTCTCGGCAGACTATTTGAAAGCCGAAGCGATTTGGTCCGAACGTCGGTGACGACGGATTCTGTCGCTGACGAAGTTCGGAAAAACTTGGGTGTTCCTCGCGAGACGACGTTCGACGATCGCTGGATTCAGTTCGACCGGTTATCGCAGGAAGCGCTCGACGGCGTCGTTGCCACTGAACAGCCAGCCGAGATTTTGCGACAGGCCGTGCGGCTGGCCCATTCGGCAAGCGCGGGTCGTTCGTTGGCGCTGCGAGAATTGGGCACCGCTTCATTCGACAAGCTTCTCAGCGACGGCGCGCCGAAGATTGATACTATCGGGGCGGGCGTTTCCGGCGGCCGCGGTCGGCGAAGGGCGTCAGGTTCTCCCTCACCGATGATGAGTTTCGGTTCGCCGGATTTTAAGCAGCGGCTCGAGCAGCTGTTCCGTTCGCTTCGAGGCACGTCGCGAGTCACCGCTCGAATCGGTTATCTGCGTCTCATTGCCGAAACCGGCAAAAGGATTGATCAGCTTTCACCTAGCTACTGTTATCAATTGGGTGAGTATTTGGCGTCGCCTAAGCAGCGGCTAGAACATCAAGAGATGATGGACCTGGTGCCGGAGTTTCGCCGTTGGAAACACCTTCGCTTGGCGCTCGCCGATGAGGTCGTCGATTCCTCAGCCAAGGATCCGCAGCTCAACGAGGTCGTAACAACGATTGCCCAACAGTCGTTTCCGCAAACCGACGTCAACGACTGGAAACGCGCCGTGAGAAGGTCGCTGCTGAAGAGCGTCATCGCGCAGACCTCGAGCGGCGGCGCCTCGGAAATTCGAGACTTGAGCGTCATCGACCGAGCGGCCAAGGTGCTGAGAAACATTTACGCTGAACGAGCCCGTGTGATGGGTGCGCCGTCCGATCAGGCCGATGCGGCAGAGTCGCCACCGCAGGCGCTCAATCTGGTCATCGACCGCATCGCCGCTCGACTCAGCGGCAAAAGGCAAACGCCGAAAGTCAAATCGTTGCTCGCCGCCCTACCCCACGAACGAGCCGCGGTGGATTACGCTGCGGACAACGAGCTGTCTCGAGTCGCGATGCTGCAGCGGCTCGCCCTTCGCATGATCACGCTCGAAGCTCTGCAGCAAAGGAGTGAGCGCAGCGATGCGATCGAACGCAACCTGGATGAGCTCGCCGGCTTTGACAGCTCAGCCAAGAGCGTACTCGACCAAATCCTCGAGGCCGAACGCCGGACGGTGAAACTTTGGAGGATTGTCAACGAGCCATGACTTTCAATCGAACCATGACTGACAATCGAACGCCTACGAGACCGTTCGATCGCTCGACCACAACATGCTCTCGAGCATTCTTGATGCGGTGTGCTTGCGCGGCGCTGGCGATGATCGGGATGTTGGCCAGTCAGGCGGCCGCGGTCACCATCGTTCTGAAAGACGGCGGCGAGACGATTCGGGGCATCCTCGTTCGGAAGAGCCCCACCGGAGTGACGATTGACGTCGTGCAGTCCGATGGGGAAAAGAAGCGACGCGAGATTTCGATGAGCCAGATCGAGTTGATTCTGGACCCGATCAAGAAGGAGCGGCTTGAGGAACTCAACCGCGACAGGCCGCAATCGTATCGCGATTATGCGGAAGAGCTTGCCGAGAAGAAATCAGACCCCGATGCGCGGGCGATGGCGATTCGACTTTACTTGATCGCCGCCCAGCTCGCTCCAGCCGATCTCGGCAAGAGCTCGCTGTTGGGTATGGCGGCCTTGGCCAGAAACGAGACTGAACAACGGCGATTTCGCGCCATGGTCTATCTTCTCGACGAGCGCCACGATAAGCGGCTATTGCAGACGGCACCCTCCAAGCCCCCGACGGCGTCGGCTCCCGTCACCGACGCCGCAACCGCTCGCGTGGTGCAGGCGCTTCAGAAGCTGCGACGAGGCCAGATGAAGGAGGCTCGCGTCCTTTCGCGTCGCGAGGGGTTTGCCGGCGTGCTGTTGAACCATAACCACTTGCTGACGATGGCTGAATTCAACGACGCGGCGAACCTTCGTTGCCCGCAATGCCAGCGCGGCCAAGAGAAGTGTCCCAGGTGCACCGGCAGCGGTCGCGTCGCCGGCCGAGCCTGTCCGACTTGTCGCGGCCGCAAGCAGATTCCTTGTCAGCGTTGCGGAGGCAACTATACCGAACCGCCGATCCCAGACCGACTGCTTCGAAAAGTGGTCATGCTCGAGCTCGAATTGCAGGGCGAACCCGACCTTGTCCGCGGCGGCATGTCGGCCGACGGTGACGAAGCCCCGCCTTGGTCCAAACTCATACGCGATCGACAAACACGCCCCGCCCCGTCGCTCCAACTCGAGACGATCACCGAATTCGACCCTCGCAAGAACGTTTATCGCAACGGCGACTGGCACACGTCCGACTAATCGCTAGGCCAACCTCTTTTGCGCGCCCCTTGCTGAGCGACACGTGGCCGGGGCTCAAGCAACATTCCGCTTGCCTCGCGCGGTGAATCAGGCTCAGGCGCTAACACGCGAGGCAAAGAAAACTCCACTGCGGTGGAAGCCTGAAAGCCCAGCCACGAGTGGTCGCTACGAAATGTGGGCCCCTTGTGTCTCCACAAAGACGGCGTAGAGCGACTGACTGGCGGTCATGAACAGTCGATTGCGTTTGGGGCCGCCGAAGCAGACGTTGGAGCAGATCTCGGGCAAGATGATCTGCCCGATGCGATCGCCGTTGGGAGCAAAAATGTGAACGCCGTCGTAGCCTTCGCCGACCCAGCCGGCGCTGGCCCAAATGTTGCCGTCGACGTCGGCTCGAATGCCGTCGGCAAACCCCGCGTTGCCATCCAGTTCCATCGAGGTGAATTCACCGCCGCCGGCGAGCTTGGTGCCGTCGTCGGCTAGCCTCCAAACTTTGATGTTTTTCGGAGCATCATCGTAGTGCGACGCGCCGGTGTCCGCGACATAGAGCTTCGTGTAGTCCGGCGAGAAGCAGAGCCCGTTAGGCTTGAAGATCTCGTCCGTCACTTTGTCCATTTTCATCGTCTTGGCGTCAATGCGATAAACGGCTTCCTTGATGTGCAGCTTGCCTTTCTTACCTTCGTAATTCATCAGGCTGCCGTAGCCCGGGTCGGTAAACCAGATGGCGCCATCGCGAGGATGCACGATGGCGTCGTTGGGCGCGTTGAGCGGCTTGCCTTGCCAATTGTCAGCCAACACGGTGATCCCGCCGTTGTGCTCATAACGCACCACTCGACGGTTGCCGTGCTCGCAAGCAATCTGACGTCCTTCGTAGTCGAACGTGTTGCCATTGCTATTCCCGGACGGCTGACGGAACACGCTCACGTGCCCGTCATCATCGATCCTCCGCAATTGAACGTTGTTGGGAATATCGCTCCACAGCAAGTATTTCCCAACCGCATTCCACGCTGGGCCCTCAGCCCACAACGTGCCAGTATGTAGTCGCTGAATCGGCGTGTTGCCAAGCTTGTATTTCTTGAATCGAGGATCCAGCTCGACAATGTCCGGATCCGGGTATCGAACCGGCTCGGCGTTCGGACCATAGTCTCGGCCCAATGCGACCGCGCTGCTTGTCACCGCTGCGGCAGCTGCCAGGAAAGATCGACGCCCCATTCCCGTTATCGCGCTTTGTTTGTTGTCGGCTGAGTCTTTCAATTCACGAATCATCGGTTGCTCCTCAAGGTGTTATCAAAGCGAGGCTTCGTATGTCGTCTCACGGCGAGTGGCCATTATGACCGCTCATGAACTCTCCCACCACCAAAAACGCCGACTGACTTTCGACTAGATTTGTTGGCTCGTTGTCCTCAATTTAGCACGCAACTTCGGAGGGATTCCGCCCATTCATCGCGCGAGCGCTCCAAGATCAGTTGCGTTTTTCCAAGATCGGCCGCAAATGGTCTCGAAACACCTCCGATTGACGAAAGAAGCCGAGATCGGTCGGATGCGACCCATCGACAGCGCCCTCATTGTCGTCGCCGAGCAAGTTCGCGCCGGGTAGGTAGCTGAGATTTGCATCTGTCTTGCCGAGTTGCTCAAAGACAGCTCGCAACGCTTTGTGATTTGATTCGTTGCGATCGCGGCTCGAGGCTCGCAGGAACGAGTTGGTGTAGTTGCGGTCCTCAACCAAGACGATCGGCGTCGTGGGATGCTTCTCACGTAGAGTCTTCACGAGCGGCGCTGTGCGAGCTGTGACTTGAGCGGCGTTGATATTGGGCAGGCAATCGATCACGAATACCTCTGCGTCAATCTCCGCCATCAACTCGGCCAACTCCGCCTCCATCCGACCGTTGCCGGAAAAGCCGAGATTGATCACGGGTCGGTCGAGCCAGCGGCCAAGAATCGCGGTATGCACCATGCCGGGTCGCGAAGCGCATCCGCCCTGGGTGATGGAAGTGCCGTAAAACACAATCGGCTTGGCGTGCTGTCGGGACTTCGCTTTTCGCAGCTTTGCCGCCTTGGGCAAACCAATCTCGACGGTCGAGACGCCGTTGTACAGCGGCAAGTAAAGCATGTATTCGCGATCGCCCTTAGGAAGCGACGAGACGAGCGAGAGCGAGTTGGATTGAGCGCGAGGGAAGCCGCAGGCCAACCATCGCCAACGCCCTTCGTGTTTGACGTACAGATCGACTCCGCTCACACCGGTTGCCGGCATATGCGGCATCGCCAAACTAGAGGATGTGAGTTTCCAGCGGCAACGAATCTCGCTGGCATCGGTTGCGAATCGAGCGCACAGTCCAGCCGAGTGTCGACTGAGCGACCAAACCGGGGCGCGGACAACGCCCTTCGCTTTGGCCGGAAGCCGCGCAAAGGGCGCTTTCTCGTCTTTCCAACCTTGCCCCTCGACGCCAACCAAATGGATGTCATACCAAACGTGATTCTTGTCGGCCGTACCGCGATCGATAGGCACGATCTCGCCCGCGGAGACCAACGGCGACGTGATGATGCAAGCCGCAATCAAAAGTGTCATTCTGGTCAACAATCTCATTTATCCCTCTGTTGTTGAGTGCGATCAATCGATCCGCTTACTTTCCCACGCCAGCATGCCAATCGCAAGCAGCAACAACGTCGCTGGCCCCAACAGCGTCACGGCGCCGTTTGCGGCAAACAGGAACCAGAGACGTTACCATAGGCGTTGCTCGAACCAGCCACGTTGATGAATCCTAGGAATGAATCATGGCGACTATCTGCCGTACATATCTCGCTGCCTTGGCTTTCGTGACCTTCATGGCGGCCTCGATGCTGCAGGCGGGCCAATTCACTGGGACCATCGTCGACCGCGACACCGGCAAACCGATTCCGGCGCGAGTCTATGTGGAGGACTCGAAAGGCGAATGGCTGTACGTCGAATCGACGTCAGACCAAGGCTCGGCGCTCGCTTACCGCGAACAATGGGTGCCGATGCCTCACGCCGTTGAACGCCACACGACCGTCTCCGCCCACCCATTTCGCATCGACCTCAAACCGGGTCGTTACAAAATCCAAATCGAACGAGGCAAAGAGTATTTGCCTATGTCCGCGACGATTGAAATGGGCGAAAGGAACCAGGCGAAGACGTTTCCATTGCAGCGTTTCGTCAATATGGCCGAGCGAGGATGGTACTCGGGCGAAACGCATGTGCATCGACGCATTCACGAGTTGCCCAACGTGCAACTTGCGGAAGATCTCAACGTCAGCTTCCCTGTGACGTTTTGGACTATCAAATCGGGCCAGGCGCCCGGCCTTGCGCCCTCGACGCTTCGACGTCAGGGCCCCTCCCCCTTTGGCCCTCGCCAGGACAAGGGACCATCGATGATCGCCATTGATCTCGAGCACGTCATCTATCCGCGCAATACGGAATACGAAATTTTTTCAATCGACGACAAACGCCACGTGCTCGGCGCCGTGTTTATCCTCAACCACAAATCACGGTTCACGACCGGCGCGCCGCCTGTCGCGAAAATCGCCGAACAGGCCCATCGCGAAGGTGCCTTGCTGGACCTCGACAAACACAGTTGGCCCTGGTCGATGATGTTAATCCCTATCGCGAAAGTCGATCTCTATGAGCTGTCCAATAACAGCCTTTGGCGAACCGAGTTCGGATTCAAGAACGCGGTGACGCCGGACTACATGAAGATCGATAAGACGGCGGACGGCCTGAGCGAGCTGGGTTGGATTCAGTATGGCTGGCAGAATTATTACGCGCTGTTGAATTGTGGTTTTCGACTCCAGCCCACAGCCGGAACGGCGTCGGGAGTCCACCCGGTTCCATTGGGCTTTAGCCGAGTTTACGTGCAGACGCCAAACGGCTTTAGCGGAGACAAGTGGATCGATGGATTGCGTCGCGGGCAGAGTTTCGTTACGACCGAACCGATCTTGTTGGCGACCGTCGACAACCGACCGCCCGGCGAGACATTTCGACAGGAGGACGGCGGGAAGAGAATCGTTCGAGGCGAGGCGATTGGGCCAAAGCCATTAAGCCAGATTGAGGTGATTGTGAACGGGCGAGTCGCCAAGTCAATCGCGCCGACCAACACGAAGACGAAACAGGGCGCCTATCGCTCGACTTGGGAAACAAGCCTTGATATTTCTCGTTCGTCTTGGATCGCCGTCCGAGCAATTCGGCTCGACAAGCATCGTGTTCGTTTCGCCCACACCGCGCCTTGGCGCGTGAGCATCGGCGATCAGCCCTTGCGACCTCGTCGAGAAGAAATCGAATTCTTGATCTCCCGCGTTCGCAATCAAATCGAACGCAATCGCAGCGTGATCGCTCCCGACGCGCTAGGCGAATTCGAACAAGCTCTCAATATCTATCGGGAAATCTCCAAGCGCGCTTTGGCCAACGATGAAGACTGACTGGTTGGGCGCCACAGTGACTAATAGCGGCGCTCAACGCACGCAACGTAGACCCCAACGAGCTTGCTCGTTCGGTGAATCAGATTCAACGCTAAGAACCACCATCAGCAATACCCAGACCCCCCACGGGCCGGTGAATCAGGTTCGTCAGCTAATCGCGGCGACCAAATCCGTTACGCTCAATGGACAGATGGCGTGCTGATCGTCAAAATGGTCTGAATGCCCGTAAGTATGAGCTTGTATTGGGAGTGATTGATGCGACGAATTTCTTTGGTTCCTCTGGTCGCCGTCTGCGTAATTGCCGTATTAACCGGATTCGTTGGAGAATCGCACGGGCAGAAGCGAGGCAAGAAGAAGCCGCCGCCCAAGCCCAAATTGCCTCTGGCCGTGCGCACTCCGCCTCCGAAAATAGCCGCAGTGAACCCCGATACGCTGGATCGAGTGCTCATCGGCGCCAAGAAAATCGACGAGCTCGTCGCGAAGAACTACGCCAAGTTCAGCGTCAAACCAAACGAGATGACGACCGACGAACAATTCGTGCGGCGGATCTATCTCGACATCACCGGCACGGTGCCGACCTTTCAGCAAGCGCGGACGTTTCTTCAGTCACGCGCGCCGAACAAGCGGGATCGGGTGATTGATCGCCTGCTTAATTCGCCTGGTTACGCGAGTCATTTCTACAACTACTGGGGCAATATATTGAGGTTGGCCGATCGGCCTCAACCCAATGTTTTCGCACGTCCCTACAACGATTGGGTCAAAAAGGCGGTTCGCGAAAACATGCCTTACGACAAGTTTGTCACCGAGATGCTGACTGCGGAAGGAAAGGCCTGGGAGAATCCGCCAGCGGGTTACTTCCTCCGAGACGCCGGCATGCCGCTCGCTCGAGTCGACAATACGGTGCGGATTTTTCTCGGTACGCGAATCGGCTGCGCCCAGTGCCACGATCACCCGTTCGATCATTGGACTCAAAAACAATTCTACGAAGTCGCCTCCTTGATGTATGGCGTGCGAACTCGACTGAATCGTAAGGACGGCATTTACAAAAACGGCAATCCAATCAATCGCGTGCGCGATGAGATGAAGATCGTCGACCCCAAGAGCAAAGGCAACGGACCTTTTGTTCGCTTGTTGCGAGCTAACACATACGCTGTGGTCAACGACAGCCAGCGGCGCCTCAAGCTTCCCCACGATTACGCTTACGACGACGGCAAGCCGAATCAGCTGGTCAAACCAGCCGTGTTGTTCGCGGACGAAGGCTTCGACCCCGGCAAGTCGCCGCGGCAGAGCCTGGCTCGCTGGATGACAAGCGATGAAAATCCTCGTTTCGCACTGACCATAGCCAATCGGCTTTGGAAGCGAGCGATGGGAGTCGGCGTGATTGAGCCGGTTGACGACATTCGCGATGAGACGGAGCCGGAGAACGAAGAGTTGATGGGGTACTTGGTCAAGATCTTGACCTATATCGACTACGACATGAAAGAGTTTCAGCGGATCATCTACAACACGAAAACGTATCAACGCCAGGCGAGGATCCAGGAGCCGCAGCCGGAAGAGGTCTATCACTTCCCCGGCCCGGTGTTGCGACGCATGACGGCCGAGCAAGTCTGGGATTCGTTGCTGACGATCGCCGTTTATCGCCCCGACGGCATCGCCCGATCATCGTCGCTCAACGCCAAAGAAGTTGTCGATGTCGACCTCAATACAATCACGGCCGACGAAATCAAAAAGCGTGCTGAAGCCTTTGAAGAAAAATGGGGACGCGCTGCAGCTCGACAGGAAAAGAAGGACTTCGGCTACAAAGGCATCACGCTCATGCGTGCGTCAGAATTGCAGACGCCGTTGCCGGCGGACCATTTCCTCCGCCAGTTTGGCCAAGGTGATCGCGAGTTAATTTCGGGAGCGACCGAAGACGGTTCCGTTCCTCAGATCCTGACGATGTTCAATGGGCCAGTGACCCACATGATGCTCGAGAAGGGTTCGGTCATTTACGACAACGTTGTCAAAGCCAAGACGACCAATGAACGGCTCGATGTCATCTTCCTCAGTATCCTCGGGCGACGGCCGACGAGCGCCGATCGTCAGTTGGCCCTCGCCGAGATCAAAGCGGGAGGCAACGCGGGGTATGGCAATGTCATCTGGGCCTTAATCAACACGCGCGAATTTCTTTTCGTCCAGTAGCAAACGCCTAGGTGCCCGCTGCTCGCGAATTCGAATACGACAAACCAACAGCAAAGAAATAAACGTGAACAATAACCAAGTGATACTCGACGCAGAATTGTTTCGCCGCCAAGACGCGTCCAGTCGGCGCCGATTTCTCAGCCATACCGCCCAGGCGCTACTCGGGGTCTCGGCCGTGCCGCTGGCAGCGCCCATACTTCATGCAGCACAAAACAAGCCGCAAGGAAAAGCCAAGACGCGAGGGAAAAGCCGAGCGGGAGACGGCGCTGGCGGAAAAGCGAAGAGCGTAATCTACCTGTTCATGAGCGGCGCAATGAGTCAGCTCGACACGCTCGACCCGAAACCGGGTCGCGACGTCCAAGGTGAGACCAAGGCCATCGGCACGGCGCTGCCCGGAGTCAAACTGAGCCAGCACATGCCGCAATTGGCCAAGCGGCTCAAACAAGCCGCAGTTGTCCGCTCGCTTGGCCAAGAGACGGGCGCTCACGGTCCGGCTCGGTATTTTATGCGCACCAGCTATAAGGAGATCGCCAGTACGCGACATCCGGCCTTGGGCGCATGGGGCCAAGAGATTCTCGGCAAACACAATCCGGAATTGCCCGGCAGCGTTGTCATCGGAGGCGGGGGCGGACACCCGGGCGCGGGTTTCCTCCCAGCGAAACACTCGCCAGTACCCGTCGGCAACGCCAAGGCCGGACTGCAAAATACCAAGCCGCCAAGTTATCTGTCCGACGCGCAATTCAACAAGCGAATGAGCCTCTCATCAAAGTTCGATCGCTCCTTCCGAAATCGCTACAAACACCGCGACGTCAACGCCTACACGCAGCTCTATGACGAAGCGATCAAACTGTTGAAGAGCTCAGAGCTGAAGGCGTTTGACATTTCGGAAGAGAAAGAAAACGTTCGAGAGAAGTATGGCGACAACGCGTTCGGGCAAGGCTGTTTGCTCGCCAAGCGGCTTGTCGAGAGCCAAGTGCGTTTCGTGGAAGTCGTTTCCGGCGGCTGGGACAATCACCGCGACATCTTTACAACGATTCCCGATAAAGCGTCTGAGTTGGATCAAGCGCTGTCGGCGCTGATGGACGACCTGCAAGCCAAGGGATTACTCGATAGCACGCTGATTGTGGTGGCGACCGAGTTTGGGCGAACGCCGAAGATCAATCAGAACGCCGGTCGCGATCATCATCCGGGCGTCTTTTCCGGACTGTTCGCCGGAGGTGGAATTCGCGGGGGTCAAGTTTACGGCGCCTCCGATGAAGACGCGCTGGCGGTCAAAGACGATCTTGTCAGCGTCGAAGACTTCAATGCGACAATCGCTTACGCCATGGGTTTGCCAACTGAGAAGGAATTCTTCTCACCCGATCGTCGCCCCTTCAAAGTCTCTCACGACGGGACGCCGCTCAAGTCGCTGTTCGGGTAGGCCGAATTGTCCCGCGAGGTGAAGGTAGGCGGATGAGGCCGTGCGAACGATGATACCTCTCCGCTTTGCGAGACCTCGACGAGGCAACTCAGATTCGCCGCTACCAAGCGACTCGTTCTACACGCGCAGAAAAAAACCTCTCCCTCACAGTCTGTGAGAGAGAGGCGAGTCTAGATTGAATCTACCCGCGGGTGACTTACGCGGTGTCGTCGTCATCACCGGCAGGTCGTCGTGGTCGAGCGCCACGAGCTGGATCGCCGCCGTTTCCGGGTCGTCCGCCGCCGCGACCACCACGGCCGCCGCCGAATCCACCGCGTCCACCGGGTCCTCCGCGTCCGCCAGCGCCAGGTCCACCGGCGTCAGGTCCGCCAGCGCCGCCACCGGGTCCGCCGAATCCGCCACGTCCACCGGGTCCACCAGGACCACCGCCTGCGCCGCCCGGTCCACCTCGACCGCCGCCGAATCCGCCACGTCCACCGGCGCCGCCACGTCCGCCGGCCATGCCGGGTCGAGGCAATTCGTCGGCGGTGATTTTGCCGTCTCGGTTCTTATCGAGTGCTTTGATTTTGGCGACAGCAGCTTCAATTTCCTTCGCTGAGATCGAGCCATCTCGATTGGCGTCGAAAAACATCATCAGCGGATGTTGTCCCATTTGTCCGCCTTGTCCGCCTCGACCACCGCCGAACCCACCACCGGGTCCGCCTCGACCGCCGCGTCCACCGAATCCGCCGCCCTGACCACCAGGTCCGCCTTGCCCGCCACCGGGTCCGCCGCCTTGCCCGCCTCGGCCGCCAGCGCCACCGCCGCGTCCGCCTCGACCGCCAAATCCACCCGGTCCTCCGGGTCCGCCAGGGCCGCCTCCCTCATCGAATCCGGGTCCGCCTCGACGTCCGCCGGGCCGATCGCCTCCGTCTCGACCAGGTGGTTGAGCAAAGGCGGATGAGATGACCATTGTGCCTACCGCTGCCAGAACGGCTAAGCTGCTCCATTTTCGCATTTTCGTACCCTTGTGTTTTGCCGGGGGTTTTGACACACCGAGATGTGACTTCAAGATAAACAAAAACCTGACTGGTCTAAAACCATAAAGCCCGATTTTGCCGAGATGGGCTGTCGTCGAGCATCGTTTTCGTCAGGCGTTAGCACCCACTGTTCCCGCCGCCCCTTCCAAGACGCATTCTCCCGTTTCACTCCCATTCGCCGATTCCGCTGGCTCGCCGTTTTCCGGGCATTCAATCGCCACGATCGAACGACCTTCGAGCACGACCAGATGGCCGCCACATCCACAAGCAGCTCGGGTGACTCGGCGTTCACTCTGACTTAGCAGGAGCCGCCAAGTGGTGCCGAAAAAACGCAGGCCCTCACCGCAGCGGCAGCGGGCCACTCGATAAACTGGTTCGAGTGGGCCGAATACGTGCTCTGTTCCGCCGTTCTCGACTCTCACAGTTCGCATGATCGCGGAATTCGCAAATGGTTGATGTGACACGCATTACGCAGCCGATTGGCCGCTTGGCGACCCGGCCGA
This sequence comes from uncultured Pirellulaceae bacterium, assembly GCA_964567745.1. Classification (GTDB taxonomy): domain Bacteria; phylum Planctomycetota; class Planctomycetia; order Pirellulales; family Pirellulaceae; genus CAZMNY01. The sequence goes on from CAZMNY010000013.1 coordinate 14,497, forward strand.
TTCGACCGTGCCCGAGGTCATAAACGGAAGCGACTGGTTGCTGTCTACATCGAATTGGCAGCGAAACGAGTAGAATTCAAAAAAAGGTGCCGTTCACTATTACCGGAGGCTTCATGAGCGAATTGGAACAGCAAGACGATTGCCTGCGACGGCGATTGATCGCCGGCGACGAAACGGCGCTCGCCGAGGCGTTTTCCCTGCATCGGGACCGGCTCTGGCAGATGATTCGTTTCCGCATGGATGCGCGGCTTCACAGCCGAATCGACGCCGACGACATCCTCCAAGAGGCCTATTTGGCTGCTGCCCAGCGAATTGAACATTATGTGAAAAAGGAATCCAACTCGCTCTTTGTCTGGCTCCGACAGATCGCCACCCAAACCATGATCGATGTTCACCGGCGACATATCGGGGCCAAAATGCGAGATGCCCGACGCGAGGTCTCGATTCACGCGAAAATGCCCCAAGCAACCTCGATCTCACTCGCCGCTCAGCTGCTCGGCCGACTCACGTCGCCGAGCCAGGCTGCGTTGCGAGACGAGTTGGCAGTCCAGTTGGAAGAGTCGCTTGATAAAATGGAGCCGATCGATCAAGAAGTTCTCGCCTTGCGGCACTTCGAAGAACTCTCCAATCGCGAGGTCGCGGAAGTGCTCGATATTCAACAAAAGGCGGCCAGCATCCGATACATCCGAGCCATCGGACGGTTAAAGAACATTCTCGCGCAAATCCCTGGCTTTGAAGAATTACAAGGTCTGTAGGCCCATCCGCTTCGGTTTAACCCATGCCTGAACACGACCTGGAAACATTGGCGGCCCAGTTCATTGAACTGCATCGAGACGGTCAGCGACCGGCTATCGAAGAATATGCAATTCAACATCCGAAGCTAGCGGATGAAATTCGCGAGTTGTTTCCCACGATGATCGCCTTGGAAAAGCTCAAGGAGAAAAAACAACTGGCGACGCCGCCGAGCCGGCTGCCAAGCGGGATCAAACAGCTCGGCGACTTTCGCATCATCGGCGAAATCGGCCGCGGCGGGATGGGAATCGTTTACGAAGCTGAACAACTTTCATTGGGCCGACGTGTCGCCGTCAAAGTGCTTCCGCAACAGTCCTTGTTAAGGCCCAAGCAGCTCGAACGATTCCAGCGCGAAGCCATGCTGGCCGCGCGGCTCCACCACACCAATATCGTCCCGGTATTCGGCGTCGGACACGATGATGGCTACCACTATATTGTGATGCAGTTTATCGACGGCGTCGGACTCGATGAAATCATCTACCAATTGAGTTGCTGGTCAGTCGACAAGAACGGCGGAGACGATTTCGCTTTTGAGTTGGGCGAAAATCGCACCAGCCAAATCTCCGAAAGCGCTCGTTCGTTGCTGGCCGGCGATTTTCAAAACCGGCCCCGCAAGCAGCTGGCAGCCGAGCGAAGTCCGAAGACTCGAGACAACGCGGCGGAAACCGTCGCGCTCATCGATCCCGATACGCGCGAGTCATCGACCGAGCACGCGCAGGCGAGTGAAGCGCCGAGTGAAGCGACAAGTCCGGCAACCGTTAGAAACGAGACGCGCGCCAATGCGTCGAGCGACAAAGCCGATGTAGGATCGGCACCGGAGTCGAGCGACTCAGCGGCGACGCGTCGCATCAAGGACCGCCTGGGACCAGCCTATTGGCGCAGTGTGGCTCGCCTCGGCCAACAAGCCGCCTCGGCGATCGCCTACGCCCACTCGCAAGAGACGATGCATCGCGATTTGAAGCCCGGCAACCTGTTGCTCGACGCCACGGGCCATTTGTGGGTTGCCGATTTCGGTTTGGCCAAAGCGGTCGAACAGCAACAAGGGATCAGCCGCACGGGCGATGTCGTCGGCACCTTGGCCTACATGGCGCCCGAACAGCTTAGCGGCAAACCCGAGGCTCGTAGCGACATCTACAGCCTCGGCCTGACGCTCTACGAAATGCTTACGCTGCAACCGGCGTACGACGGCCGCGACGGATACAGCCAGATGATTCGCAAGGTCTCGGAAGGAAAATTGGCCTCGCCGAGAAAACTGAATCCCGAAGCGCCGAATGAACTCGAGACGATAGTGCTCAAAGCGATCGCGCGAGAACCGAACGCGCGATACGCCACCGCGCAAGATCTGGCCGACGACCTCAATCGCTTCCTTGACGATCGCCCGATTCTGGCAACGCGAGCTTCATTGACCGAGCACGCTTGGCGATGGAGTCGCCGCAATCCGTTGGCCGCCGGCTTGGTCGGCCTGGTCGCTTCCCTGATGTTCGCCCTCGCCGGGGTGCTCGCTTTCGCTTACGCAAGCACTAACAGTGCGTTGCAAGAACAGATCGCAGAGAAGCAGAAAACCGAATCGACCCTCGAAATCTCGCTCATTGTGCTCGATCAGATCTACGAGCGCATCGCGCCGGATCGAGTTTCGGCAAACGATTGGTCGGTCGCGGACGACGACGGCAAGGCGCTCGAGATTGCCGCGACGCCCAGTATGTCGCCGGTGACGGAAGCCATCTTGGAAGACTTGATCGCCGCCTACGAGGAATTTGCCAAGATCGACACCGACAATCGGGTCTTGAAGATCAAGGCGGCCAAAGCTCAGCGACGAAGTGGCGAAATTCAGTTTCGATTGGGGAAGTACGAGCAAGCGCGATCGACTCTTCATAGGGCGATTGAGCAGTACGAGGCGCTCGCATCCGATTCGGATGAAGAAGAGAGCTACGTGGTCAACATCGCTCGGATTCGCAACACGCTTGGCGAGGTCCTTTGGCGGCAACAAGACCCTCGCGGACGGGACGAATACGACGCCGCCCTCAAACTGCTCAGCGCCGCCGAAAAACCAACGGCCGACACCGATCCCGAACTCAAGTCGCCGGACGCTCGCCTCGAATTGGCCCGAACGCTGTACTACCTTGGCCGGCGACGAGAACATCCAACCGGAATCCGCCCGCCCAGCCGACATGGCGCTGGCGGACGGCGTCCAAACGACGGCCCTCCCGAGTGGATGGGCCCCGGCGGACGGCGCGGGCCATTCCCGCCCGGCCAAGGCAACTCACCATTCCGCGGCCCCGGACGCCCAGGGCCTCAGTCGGCGCCGCCGCCAAATCCCAATCCGCCTAACGACGAGCCGCCTCCAGGCCCAGCGATTGGGATGGAGTTCGAAAAGCAACCAGCCGCTTCGGATCAGCACGCCGATCTTTTTGTTGCCCTGCTTTCCAACTCGCAACCGCCGCCGCCGAAGGAGCCGCCACCGAACAGCAAGCCCGATCCATCCAAAGCCGAACGCGATGATGACGGCCAGACCGGCCAACCACCGTTGTCGCCCAATCGTTCATTGAGACCGGCGCGTCGTGGGCCCGAAGGACGAATTCCGGGCGGCGGTCGAGGACTAGGGGGGCGGCGCGACAGTCGCGGTCCTGGCATGCGCCCCGGCGGGCTGGGACAAGGCGGGCTGGGGCAAGGCGGGCCGGGACAAGGTGGACCGGGCGGACCTGGACAAGGCGGCATACCGGGCCGAGGAGGAATGGGCGGCGGCAGGCGTTTCGGCCGGCCCGATATGGGCGGCGGCCCCATGCCTTGGGGACCTCGATTCGATACGCTCGATCGACAGAGGAATTCGCCGTTCGGCGCTGAAAATTATCTTAAGCGAGCCGTTGCCATTCTTGAGGCATTGGCGAAGGAGCAGCCCGGGTCGCCTGAGGTCACGAGGCTCCGCGCGCTCTGCCATCGCGAACTCGCAACCGATCCGTTTTCGCCCGATCTGGTGACGGCGATCGAGTTGTTTGAAGGGCTGCATCGCGCCCACCCCAACGTCGCCGATTACGCCAATGACCTCAGCCGAACCTACATCACCCATCTCTATCTTCACGACCGACGCCGAAGCCCGGTCCAGCACAAACTGGTGACCGACCGATTGGATAAGGCCCACACAATTCTGGTCTCGCTGACGAGTAAACACCCGGCCGTCGTTGAGTATGCTAGCGAATTGTCGCTCGTGCTTCTCGAGCGAGCTCAATCGGTCTATGAGAACCCCGCCGCGGGTCGTCCGAACGAGCGGCTGATTCAACAGGCCCACGACGATTTGGCGCGAGCAGTCGAGCTGCAAACGCAAGTCGTCAACAAGAACAAAAAGTCGTCAATCCATCATGCCGGGTTGGCGGTGATGGAATATCGCTACGCCGAGTCGCTTTACCGGTTCAAGCAATTCCCCGACGCCGCTCTCGTACTGGAGGCCTCGATCGCTCGGCTCGAGGCGTCAGGAAAAGCTCATTTGTTTCGCCACTCGATGGAGAACAAGCGAGCACTCGCGACGACCTACGAGGTAATGGGCCAAAAGGAGAAAGCCGAGCAACTGCGCGACCAGTTGCGGTCCTTGCTTGAATCTCGGTAAACGTCATCCGCGCCAGCCGCTGGATACCGCCCGCGAAGCGATTTTTTAGGCGTGCAAAGGGCTTCGTGCGGCCTCTATTGTGACAGCGGCCAATGACGAGTCGAATTGTCGCAGTCGTGTTAGTATGGCAGGGAGCGGAATCGCAAGTCGGCAGCTCTGAGTACAATGCGATATATCGAGCCGACGCGCGGCCCAACGGTATGGGCCCAGGACGCTATCTGACGTGATCCCGCCGAACTCCAGCCAACAAAAGAATCCTCCGTCCATGATGCGAATAGTCGTTGAACTTGGCCGAATCCTGATCGCTTTCGCCGTAGTGGCGGGTGCGGTCGCGATATTCAAAATGATGGGTACGGGAGAAGCTCCGGCGCTTCGAGCAACCGATGAACAGCGAGCGAAGATCGTCGAAACCTACGTGGTCAAAAACCACGAGGAGGGCTTGAACATCGAAGTCAATGGCGTGGCCGCGCCCTACCGCGAAATCCCAGTCGCCGCTGAGGTGGCCGGGCGAATCGTGAGCAAGTCCGAAAAATGCCGCGCGGGCAAGTATGTCGAGAAAGGCGAGGAGCTGATTCGTCTGCAGGATTCAGATTACGCGCTCGAAGTATCACGCTTGAACAAAGAGATTGAGCAGGCCATTAGCAGCCTCCAAGAACTGGACGTGGAGAAAGCCAATGTGGCGGACCTGATGAAGCTGTCCGAAGAGGACTTGGAGATTCAGAAGCGCGAAGTGCAGCGACTTGTCGGGCTGCAAGAAAAGGATGCTGTCTCGTTGGCGGACGTGGATCAAGCAAAACGCGCTCGGATCGCCGTCGAAAACGGGCTCACTCAACTTCGCAACCAATTGCGTCTGCACAGTTCGCGCCAAGTCCGACTCGAGGCCGCCGTCGCCTTGAAGCGAGTCCAGTTGCAACGCGCCGACTTGGACCTCAAGCGAACTCGCATCGTCGCGCCGATTAGCGGAGTGATCGTCAGCGCGCCGGCGGAAGAAGACGCCTTTGTCCAGCGGGGCTCGGCGCTGATGACCGTCGAGGACACAAGCCGTGTGGAAGTCCGTTGTCAGCTCAAGATGGAAGAACTGTATTGGCTTTGGGGTTTGTCAAAGCGAGATGCTTCGGCGTCTTCGGAGAACCGTCCGGGCTTGCCTAGTCGCGATTATGAAATTCCGCAAGCTCCGGTCACGGTCGTATACGAGCTGGGCGATGAACAGTATCGCTGGCGAGGCCGGTTGGCTCGGTTCGAAGGCATTGGGTTGGACGAGAGCACGCGCACGATGCCCTGCCGCATTGTCGTGGAGGACCCGACCGACGTACAAACTCCGCCCGGTCAAGTTTCGACCGCGCCGCCCGCACTGGTGAGAGGCATGTTTGTGCGTGTGATGATCCACGTCACGGCGGACGAGCCGCTGTTGCGAGTGCCGGAGTTCGCGATTCGGCCAGGCGATACCGTTTGGATTTGCGAGGGCGGCAAATTGAGAATCACCCCGGTGACCATTGTGCGTATCGCGAACAATTTCGCTTTGATACGGACGAGCGAAGCGGTGGCGGCAGGCGCTCGCGTGGTCACGTCGCCGCTCGTGGCGCCTCGTGAAGGCATGGTAGTTCGCGATGTCAATGCTAACGAGGCGACTGACGAATCGACGGCGGGAGAGCGAGAATGAAGGCCGTCATTCGTTGGGCCATCGCCAACTCGCCGGCAATGAATACGATCATGGTCGTATTCCTTCTGATCGGTGCCGCCAGCATGTACATCCTCAGGCGGGAGGAATTTCCAGAATTCGAGTTGGAGGTTATTCTCGTCTCGGTGCCCTACCCCGGCGCGAGCCCAGAAGAGGTTGAAAACGGAATCTGCCAAAAGATCGAAGAGGCGGTTCGCTCGATCGATGGCATCAAGACGCAGACGACCGTCGCCAAAGAAGGTTCCGGCTCAGTTGTCTTAGAGCTCGAAGCGAACATTCGCGACGCTCAAAAAATTCTCAATCAAGTTCGGTCCGAAGTCGATCGCATTCCGAGTTTCCCCGAGCTCGCCGAAGACGCCGAGATCCAGCAGATCACGATGCGGCGGCCGGCAATCAAGGTCGGCATTACCGGGCCCGATCTGTCGACGCCCGAGAGCGAGTTGGAGTTGCGGGCCGTTTGTGAGCAGGTGCGAGATGACTTGCTGCAACTTCCTTCGGTGTCTCAGACCAGCATCGAAGGTGCCCGACCGTATCAAATCGACATTGAGATTCCCGAAGAGACGTTGCGAAAGCATGGATTGACCCTGCGCGGCGTGGCTCAAATCGTACGGCGGGAAAATATCGAACTTCCGGGCGGCAACTTGAAGACACAAGCCGCCGATGTTTTGCTGCGTGGAAAGAACAAGCGATTGACCGGTCGCGAGATCGCCAAGATCCCACTGGTCACTCGGCCGAACGGCGCCAAACTGACCGTCGGCGAACTAGGCGTTGTCAAAGACGAGTTTGCCGATACGACATCGATTAGCCGCATCAACAACATGCCGGGGATGGTGGTCTCAGTCAACGCCGCGGCTCGTGAAGACCTGCTCAAGATGACCGAGGAGACGCGGGACTTCGTCGCCAAGAGACGACTGCCCGACGGATATCAATTCGTCGTTTGGGGCGATCGCTCGGTCAACGTCCGCGATCGCATCGACCTGCTCCGACGAAACGGACTGCAAGGCCTTTGCCTCGTCTTCCTGGTGCTCGCAATTTTTCTGGAGATTCGCTTGGCCTGGTGGGTGGCGATGGGGATCCCGATCTCGGTGCTCGGTGCCTGCACCGTCTTGCTCTACATGGGCGAGACGATGAACATGCTTTCGATGTTTTCCTTCTTGATGGCGCTGGGCATCGTTGTCGACGACGCGATCGTGATTGGCGAAAACATCTATTCGCATCGCGAGTCGGGCAAGAAGTTGGCGACCGCCGCGGTCGACGGCACTTATGAAGTCCTGCCGTCGGTAACCGCTTCGGTGACCACGACGATTTTTGCTTTCATGCCGATGCTGTTCGTCACCGGAATGATGGGGAAGTTCTTTGCCGTCATGCCAGCGGCGATGATTGCCATGCTGTTGATCTCCCTCGTCGAAAGCATGTTTATTCTGCCTTGCCACTTGGGCCATGAGGTCCGAATTCCACGAACCATTCGATTCGCATTCGGCTACCTTTTTCTCCCCTTTGCCGCAGTGGAGTGGGTGACGCGCCGAATCAACTGGCTATCCGATTCCGGACTGAGACATTTGAGGGACAGCTTTTATATCCCGACGCTTCGAATGGCGTTAAGGCAACCTTTGATCGTGGTGGCCATCGCGATCGGCGCATTTATCATCTCTATCGGCGCCGTCCGATCGGGAATGACGCCTTGGCGATTTTTCCCACAGCTGGATGGAAATCAAATCCAAGCCAACTTGACGTTTCCCAATGGCACTCCCAGTCGCTTCACCGACGAAGCTACGAAGCGAGCCGAAGCTGCAATTCTGGCTCTGAATGAGCAAGCCATTGCCGAGACGGGCAAGCCGATCACGAGAATCATCCACCGTATGGTTGGCCAAGGCGGGCAGGCGGGCGGACCGGGCGGAGGCGCTCAAGCCGTCGCGTCGGGATCCCATATCGGCACGGTGAGTGTAGAGCTCGTCGCCTCCGAAGATCGAAATGATTCCAGTCAGCAGATCATCGAGCAATGGCGAAAAGAGACGGGCAAGGTTGTCGGTGTCGATAGCGCTCTGTTCCAGTCCGTTTCGATGGGACCTGGTGGAAAAGCGATTGAATTCAAACTGCTCGCGAGCGGCGACAATATCGAGCAGCTCGAGGCGGCGGTCGAAGCTTGTAAAGAAAAGCTGGCCACCTACGCGGGCGTTTACGACATTGACGACGATTCGCGCCCGGGGAAATGGGAGTTTCAACTGCGAGTTAAAGAGAAGGCCCAGAATATGGGGATCCCTCTTTCCGAGGTCGCCCAGACCGTTCGCTCTTCGTATTACGGCGAAGAAGTCATGCGTCTTCAACGAGGCCGACACGAAGTCAAACTGATGGTGCGATATCCGGGCAGCCAACGACGCTCACTCGCCGGTTTTGATGGAATCCGAATTCGCGGCAACGACGGTGCCGAGCGCCCGCTGACCGAACTGGTCGAAGTAAGCGCCAAACGCGGCTATGCCGAGATCAATCGAGTCGATCAGATGCGTTCCATAACCGTCTTCGCTTCGGTCGATGAAGCAACAGCTCGAGGCGAACAAATCACCGGCCTGTTCAAGACGGAGTTTGTACCCGAACTCGTCCGCATGTATCCCGACATCAAGATTCGATGGGAAGGGCAAGCACAACAGCGACAGGAGTCGATTCAAAGCCTCTTCATCGGATTCGCTGTGGCCTTGATGGCGATGTATGTGCTGCTGACGGTCGAGTTCCAGTCGTACATTCAGCCGATGATCATCCTGTTCATCATTCCCTTCGGCGCAGTCGGCGCCATTTGGGGACACGTGCTGATGGACTTGCCGATCACTCTATTCAGCATTCTGGGATTCGTAGCGCTCACCGGCGTGGTCGTCAACGACTCCATCGTGCTGATGGACTTCATAAACGCTCGACAAGAGACTCACAGCACGATTTTCGAAGCGTTAGTTGAGGCGGGGCAAAAACGACTCCGCCCGGTCTTGCTCACTTCGATCACCACGATCGCCGGGCTCTTACCGATCCTGACCGAGACATCGCTGCAAGCTCAACTGGTCATTCCGATGGCGACTAGCCTCTGCTTCGGTCTGTTGTTGGCGACATTCCTGGTCCTCTATCTCATTCCGATTTTCTATCTGATCTACAACGGCCTCTGTCGCCTTCTGTTTTCAAGCGGCGCCCCGCCACAAGTTGACTTGAAGAAGGCGTAAGCGCACCGACCGGGCTTTTCAAGAACGAGCAGGCTCGTTCGATAAACGAGCGTCACAGCTAATCTTCAATTTCCAAGTCGGCCATGTAGATCGCGGTGATCGTCTTGCCCTTGTCGTCTTTCTCGTGCGACGAATACCAAGACATGATCGCGCGCCGGTCATCGAATGCAATGAAGCCGGGGTACGATGTATCGCCGCCGCTGGGCAACTCGGCGAACTCGATCAACTGATCGCCATTGAGCCAATACATGGACGTCTTGGGACCCTTACCGCCGACCGACTTTCGCCCGCCGACGAGATAACGATCTCCCCAGCGAACGAGAAGCGGCCCGCCAATGTACCGATCGAGAAATCGTCGATCCCATTTCGTGTAGGGCGGCTTGCTGCGGAGAATTTGAGCTTTGTCGCTCCCCTGTCGCCCGATGGCGAGTATCGAACCGTCCGCCTCAAACTGAAAGGCGGTCTCGTCGCCGCGGCTCGGTTGAAATATCGAACGCATTCGCCAGATCAACCCATCTTCGCTCTCAAGCATCGCGGATTGTACCGCTCGCCCCTCGCCTCGCGGTGCCGCGTCAAACTCAATCTTTCGACGTCCGCAAAGATACGCTTTGCCGCAAAACGTATTGGCTCGCCAGATGTAGTGGCCAAACGTGCCTTCCAGCATGATGGGACTGTTCCACTTCACGCCGTCCTCTGACCACGCCGCGTAACCAAGGTGCTTGTTCAAGTCGTACTCGCTGCGAGGAATGGTCTTTTCGCCGCTGTACCAAGTCCCGGTGTACACGAACAACTTTTCCTTGAAGACGAGAAAGTGGGGGTCTCGCGTATCGCGTTTGGCGACCCGAAATCGATGCACTTGCTTCCATTCTTTGGCGTCGTCGCTTACGAGAATGATGACCGAAGCGGTGGGATGCACCATGTGCCCATCGGGGCAGCTGCGGAACGTTAAATAAAACTTCTCGCGAAATCGAACGAGGTCGGTGAATGCGTTGTGCTCGCCGTTGTGAAACACTCGGCGAATGTTGCTAACTCGCACCTTGGGAGCGTCCTCAGCCCAGCTAACGCCAGGCCTCAATGTCGTGACGAACAGCATCAAGCATGTTGCGGCGAGCAAGAAGCGATACGTACTTTGCGTGGTGATTTGAAGCATAGTTTGTCGACTCGTGGTGTTGTTTTTTCTTTCCAACTCAACATCCGTTACTACTTAAGCGATTCCAAGTAGGCCAATAGGTCCAATATTTCAGCTTCGGAGAGCGTGTCGAGCAGTCCCTCCGGCATCCAGGAAACGGGCGACGCTTTTTGCTGTTCAATGTCATTCTTGGCGATCTCCACGACTTGACTCGGCCGTAGCGGATCAGTCGCCAGTCGCAAGATCGGCGAACGATAATCGCCGTGGACAACAACCTGCCCGACCAGAGTTCGCCCGTCCGCAGTCGCCACTTGCAGGCTCCGGTATTTCTCGGCGATGACTTTGGAGGGCTCCAAGATGGAAGTTAAAAGGTCGAGTCGACTGAAGCGGCGACTGACTGAGGTCAAATCGGGACCTACCACTCCGCCCCGTCCCCCTGCGCGATGACATTTCGAGCACGAAGCGGCGGCGAACATCTCAGCTCCACGTTTCAAATCGCGTTTTTGCTCGACCTTGGCGAGGCGTTTCTGTAAGTCGCCAATTTGCCATTTGCGGACGAAGTCGCGAGGCGGGTCCGTTTCGTCGTTCGGAAGCTTCGTCGAAAGGAGCGGTCCCAGCCGTTTTCGATCTGCGGCAGTCAGACCCGCTGTCGACTCTTCGCGAATTCGGCGAATGAAGTCGGGAATTCCCGCTCCGCCCAAGTAGTGCCGCGTCTCCGAGAGCCGAGCGAAATACCGCCGCTTGTCGCTCGGCGACATCGATCCAGTCAAGTGACGCAGCACAAACAGGTAGTGCATTTGTTCGCGCTGAATGGTCGCCGAATCAAGTATATCGAGAACAAGCCGGTCTGCGCCTTCCGCGTGAAGACGAACAAGCAACTCGCTCAACAAGCGATTCACGCGATACGAACGATCGGGAAAGGCGTCTGAAACACGGGCCGCAGCGTCACGCCGCAGCGAATCGTCAATCGAGTCGTCGGCAGATAACCAATAGCTCTGAAGCGCCGCCAATTTGTCGGAGCGGTTCCCGCCTGCCCAGTCGATTTGATTCAACCGTCGCACCACTTCAGACTTCGATTCCCCGCTGCGCGCGAGCGCGAGAATCGAATTCACCGAAGCGGTTCGGTCGTTCTCGCCGAGCGTTTTCGCCCGCCAAGTCTCGACAGGCTCGCGTTCAATCACGTTGCGAGCCGCATGCCGAAGCCAAGGATCCGAGTTACCAAGCAACGGCCAAGCCATGGCGATCGCATCTTTCGCTGGCCTCTTCAACAACGACTCGAGTTTCTCCCGCTGCCGCCGAGATTTCGCAACAAATTTGGCTCGAGCCAGTTGTTGCTTGGTCGGCGCAGCCGTCGGTGAGTTGGAGTCGCCAACGTAACGAATACGGTACAACGCGGATTGCGTCGCTCGGCCGCCGGTAACGAGGTACATCGAGCCGTCGGGGCCAACATCGAGATCAGTCACGTTGAGCGGGCGTCCCTTCAGAAATGTCTCCGCAGCCATCACGTAGCTGCTTCCCCGCTTCACCTGATGGACCGCAATCACGCGCCCATAGGCCCAGTCCAAAATGTACAGCGCGTCGCGATATCGTTCCGGAAAATGAGTCTTCGCGCCGAACTTGACGGCGGTTGGCGAACCCTTGCCGATATCCAAGTTCGGCAGTGCGTTGTCAGCGTGGTCCGGATAATACGGCGGCCAAGTCTTCGTCACGCCTCGCCAGCCGTAGTCGCCGCCCAGAACCAGATGGCTTACGCGAGTCGGCCGATACCAGGGCGATCCCATGTCGTATTCGGCGTCGGCGTCATAGGTAAACGCGTCCCCAGCGGAATTGAAATCGACGCCGAACGGATTGCGCAAGCCGGCGGCGACAACTTCAACTCTCCCCGTCTCAGGATGAACGCGAAGCAAGTGTCCTTCGCTCGTCCTCTTGCCTCGACGCGCTGCGCGAAACGGCGAGGTAGTATCGTTCGACTTGGTTGGCAAATGGACCGAGTCGCCTTGAATCGTGTAGATCCACCCGTCGGGACCGAGCGCCAAGTCATTTCGGCCATGCCCTACTCCACCGTCGGAAGCGTAAAGCAATTCAGGCTCGCCAAACTTGTCCTCACCCATGCGCCGCAAGCGAAACAGCCCTTTCGAGTTGTTTGCATTGACGAACAGACTGTCGTGGGCAAAAAGCAATCCTCGACATTCCTTGAGCCCATCATTGATCGAATCCACCGCGACGACTTGCGAACGATCGGGCGACAGCGTCATCCTCAAAAGGCCTTGCTTTTCCTTGGCGATCACAGCCCGTCCCTTCGAGTCGAAAGCCAAACTGACCCAAGAGTCTTCGTTCGGTTTAGCGGATCGGATCAGATCGATCTCGAATCCGGCTGCCAAAGCAAACGTCGCCGGGCTCGCGCCGTCTTTTGCGCCGAGCGCTTGCTTCCATTGTTCATAGTTGTCGACCGCCGAGATGCCCACGGCGCGATTGCTGCTTGGCAACAAGCGATCGCCGACCAATCCAAAACTTGTCGGTGCCCTAGCCGTTTCTCGTTCTCGAACCACGCGCCAATCACGATTCGAAGCGATGGCCTGTCGGGTGCCGTTGTCGTAGAGAATTTCGACCAATAGAAAGAAAGCGGCAGGCCCAGCCTCCGCTCCGCACGTCACACGCAAATTGTTCGAGCCTCTCGCGAGCAAGTCAGTCAGGTCTCTTTGCTGAATCGGATCGTACGCCTCGCTATCAACGATCGGCTCGCCATTCAATTCGACTTGCACGCTAGACGACTCGCCGAGACAACGCATTGTAGCCGCGGCAACTGGCCGGTCGACATCGAACACCCGTTCGAACACGGCCTCATCGCCCTTCGCTCGCCGGTTGTTCGACCACAACCAATGCGGTCGCGATTTCTCCGCAGAGTTCGGCGAATCAGCCACGACATCGCGAACCAGCGCGACTCCACTGACGACGACGAGCATGAGCAGCATGGATCGAGGAAGCAATCGGTGGCGCGTCATTGGTGAATCCCATCTGGCTGCGGTCGGCCGTGGTGGCATGTCGAACGAAAACGCCTATGATCGCATATCGGAAACGACGTTGCGAATCGCGCGACCGGTGTTGTGTACGGGCTGTGTACGGTCAGCCGGTTAGGATAACGCAAAAATCTTCGTGGAATGCGACGCTGGGTCGCGTTTGCAAAGCCCGCTCGAGTAGGTTACAGATCGTGTGATCTGCGAGGATCGTCTCAGTTTATCGAAATTGCGAGCAAGCAAATGTCGGGCGACGAAAAGGTTTGGATAGCGAGCGAGGAACAAGTCGAGGCCAGCAATTTGGCGACGCTGATGCAGCAAACTGGCGCGTCAACGTACGAACAGCTGCACAAGTGGTCCGTCGAAAACCGAGCGGAATACTGGCAGGCGGCCATCGACTCGATCGGCATCCAGTTTCGCGAACGCTGGACAACAATGCTCGACACGACAGCTGGAACGGCTCGAGCAAAATGGCTTGTCGGCGCCAGGTGGAACATTACTGAGAGCTGTTTTCGAGCCGATCCCGACTCGGCGGCCGTCATCGAGCCCGATGGAAACGGCGGTTTGCGAACAACCACCGTGGCGGAACTCAACTCGCTTACTTCGCGTGTGGCCAAGTCGCTGCAGAACAGCGGAATCAAGCCGGGCGATTCGGTCGCCATTATTCTGCCGATGACGACCACTGCCGTAGCAACGTATTTGGGGATTCTCCGATGCGGCGCTGTCGCGGTTGGGATTGCGGAGAGCTTTACCGAACCAGAGATCGCAACTCGCATTCGACTCAGCAACACGCGTCTCATCGTCGTTCAAGACAAACTCAAACGAGGCGCGAAACGCCATCCGCTCTACGAACGCATCCACTCGATTGAAGTTCCCGCGATCGTCTATTCGCCCGACGATGACTCGGCCAACCTTCGATCGACAGATCAGACGTGGTCCGATTTTCTTTGCGATGAGACTGAAATAGAGAGTGTGACGCTAGGCCCCGATGACGCGACGGGAGTTCTCTTTTCATCAGGAACCACTGGCGACCCCAAGACGATTCCCTGGTCGAACCTGTGTCCGCTAAAATGCGCGGCTGATGGCCGCTATCATCAAGACATCCACGATGGCGATGTCATTGCGTGGCCGACGAGCCTGGGGTGGATGATGGGGCCTTGGCTGATCTTCGCCGGCTTGTTGAACCGAGCGGCGATAGCGCTTTACGATGGCGCGCCGACCGAACGGAGCTTTGCCCAGTTCATCGAGAAAGCGGGCGTTTCGATGTTGGGCGTCGTGCCGAGCTTAGTCTCCGTGTGGCGTGAGAACAACGTTTTAGACGGCGTCGACTGGAGCGGGATTCGACTCTTCAGCTCGACTGGCGAATGCTCGAATCAAAGCGACATGCAATGGTTGATGCAAACAGTCGGCGGACGCCCGGTTATCGAATACTGTGGCGGAACCGAACTCGCCGGCGGCTACATCACCAACGCCACCCTTCGCCCTTGCCGCGCCGCAACGTTTAACACTCCCACACTCGGCCTCGACCTTGTCGTTCTGGATGACGCCGGTCAACCGGCCGACCAAGGCGAGCTGTTTATCGTGCCGCCTTCGATTGGACTATCCGACCGATTGCTACACCGCGATCACGATGAAGTCTATTACCAGGATTGTCCGGCCGGACCAGGAGGCGAGACATTGCGGCGACACGGCGACGAAATGCAACGACTACCTGATGGATACTTTCGAGCCCACGGCCGAGTCGACGACACGATGAATCTGGGAGGAGTCAAAGTCAGCTCCGCAGAAATCGAACGCGTGGTCGGCGCGACCGACGGAGTGCGGGAACTCGCCGCAGTCGCCGAGACGCCCAAGGAAGGAGGTCCCAGCCGATTGGTGATCTTCGCCGCAGTCGACGGCGAGCGCGATGCCGAACGGCTAAAAAAGGACATGCAATCGGCGATATGTAACGAGCTCAATCCGCTATTCAAGATCGCTGAGGTCGTCATCGTCGACAATCTGCCGCGCACTGCATCGAACAAGATCATCCGCCGCCACCTTCGCGTCGCGGCCCGATAGAGTAGGCGCGGCCAGGATGAGGTCAATCATGGGAAACACCGTACTGATAACCGGCGCCGGCAGCGGACTCGGTCGCGCGCTCTGCCAGTTCTTGAGTCGAAGCGCCGATCGCGTACTTATCACCGACCTCGATTTGGACGCCGCCGAAGAGACGCTCGATCTGCTCCACAACGACAGGCTGACAACCTGCCAAGGCAGCGCGTTTCGGCTCGACGTTACCGACGACCGACAAGTCATCGAGTTTTTCGAGGCTGTTGACGGTTCCGTTGACGTGTTAATCAACAATGCCGGTCTGCAACATGTTGCCGCTCTCGAAGAATTCGACCTGCCGACCTGGCAACAGCTTATCGACGTCATGCTCGCCGGCGCCGCTCGCATGACGCGCGCTGTCTTGCCTGGGATGAGAAGCGGAAGATTCGGCCGAATCATTAACATCGGCTCCATTCACTCGCTCGTCGCTTCTCCCTATAAGAGCGCCTACGTTGCGGCGAAACACGGTCTTCTCGGTCTCGCAAAAACAGTGGCTCTGGAGACCGCCGACGTGGACATCACCGTCAACACGATCTGCCCGTCATACATCCGCACACCACTTGTCGACAAGCAAATCTCGCAACAAGCCGAGGCTCACGGCATGAATGAAGACGAGGTGATCGAGAAGATCATGCTCGAACCGATGCCGAAGCGAGCCTTCATCACGACGGAAGAAATAGGCGCCGCGATTGAATTCCTCGTCAGCCACGAAGCTCGCAACATTACCGGGCAAACGATCACCATCGACGGCGGCTGGACGCTCAAATAATGAGCGTCCATGGTTGAGTGACGTGCAAGTCGCCGAGCCACCCGGTGCGACGCCGAAACTCATAACGGGGCAAAACTTTTCTTCGCTTGCGCTTCGTCGCGGCCTGGATCGCCAGTGTAGACTATACGTCACACGATCGGCCGGACTGGCTGGCTCGGGGTCTAACTCAACGACATGAAACACCTCAAGCGGAACTCAGAATGACCAACTGTTTGCGATATCTTCTCCTACTCTCGATTGCCCTTGTCGCGGGAACTCCGCAGTGGGCTTCGGCGGCCGATAAGCCCAACATCCTATTCATCTTCCTGGACGATTTCGGCTGGCGCGACACCAGTTACATGGGATCGGATTTCTACGAAACGCCTCATCTCGACAAGTTGGCCTCAGAGGGCATGGTGTTCTCCGACGCCTATTCCTGTGCGGCAAACTGCGCGCCGGCGCGAGCCTGCTTGTTGTCTGGTCAATACACGCCCCGGCATGAGATCTACAACGTTGGAACACGCCCTCGCGGTAACGCCAAGCATCGAAAGTTGGAGCATGTCCCGGGCGTCGATACGCTCGACCCAAAAATTCGCACGTGGGCCCATCAACTCAAGTCCGCCGGATACGTCACGGCGACGATGGGCAAGTGGCACTTGAGCAACGACCCACTGCCCTATGGTTTCGATGTGAACATCGGAGGGACCCATTCGGGCGGGCCGCCTCGAGGTTATTATCCGCCTCATGGCAACGCACCCGGATTGAAAAACGCGCCGCACGGCGAGTACGTCACAGACAGGCTGAGCGCGGAAGCGGTCAAGTTTATCAAGGCCAACAAGTCGCAGCCTTGGGCTCTCTATCTAACTCACTTCGCCGTTCACACTCCGCTCAACGCAAAGAAGGAGTTGGTAGCGAAATACGAAAAGAAGACAAAAGGCAAACTGCACAACCACGTGCCGATGGCGACGATGATTCAAGCCGTCGATGACGGAGTTGGCTTGATTCAAGAGACGCTCGACAATCTGGGACTAACTGATAACACGGTCGTTATTTTCTTTTCGGACAATGGCGGATACGGCCCAGCGACGGACATGGCGCCGCTCAAGGGATACAAAGGGACCTATTACGAGGGTGGAATTCGCGAGCCCTTCTTCGTCAAATGGCCGGGCGTCATCAAAGCGGGCAGCAAGAGCGATGAACCGATTATCGGAGTCGACCTCTATCCGACGCTCTGCGAAATCGGCTCGGCGAAACTGCCGTCAGAACAACCTGTGGACGGACTCAGTTTGCTGCCGATTCTGAGAGGCGAAAAGGAGACGTTTGGCGATCGAGCATTATACTGGCACTTCCCCGCGTACCTTCAATCGTACGCAGCCTGGACCGAACAGCGCGACCCCCTCTTCCGCTCACGCCCCTGCAGCATCATCCGCGTCGGCGATTGGAAGCTGCACCACTACTTCGAGGATAACGGGCTCGAACTCTACAATCTTCGCGATGACATCGGTGAGAAGAAGGACCTTGCCAAATCGGATCCGGCGAGAGTCAAGAAAATGCTCAGCCAGCTCGACTCATGGCGCAAAGAAGTGAAGGCACCCGTGCCGAGCAAGCGAAATCCACAGTACGACGCCGAAGCCGAGGCTGAAGCGATCAAGCGAATCGGCGCTCGAAAGCCCGCCAAGGGCCAGCGGAAACGTAAAAGCAAGAAGAAGATAGGCTGAGAAACAGGTTTGAGAAATCAAGGGCTGAACTCCTTTGGGGCCACGCGACAAAACACGACTAGAACCGACGACTGGATTCACATCATGCAACGCATTCTCTTCTCGCTCATCTTGGCACTATTTGCCGGTCAAGCATTCGCCACCGAGTCGTTACGGCAGAGCGAACAACCGAACGTGATCGTGATCTTCATCGACGACATGGGATACGGCGATGTTGAATTCAACGGCGCGAAAGGGCCTCGCACTCCCAATCTAAATCGGATGGCTGCGCAAGGCATGAAGTTCACCGATTTCTATGTCGGCTGCGCCGTCTGCTCCGGCTCGCGTACAGCATTGCTCACAGGCGTCCACTATCAACGGCTGAGTATGAACGCAGTGTTGTTTCCCAACAGCAACGCCGGACTTCATCCGGATGAGGTGACGATTGCCGATATGCTGGGCGACGCCGGTTACAAGACAGCATGCGTTGGCAAGTGGCACTTGGGCCATCTGCCCCCATGCCTGCCAACAATGCAAGGCTTCCAATCGTATTACGGAGTCCCGTACAGCAACGACATGTGGATCGACCCGGCCAATAAGTTGGCTGACGATTTGGTCGTTCGCGAAAACCTCACTCTGGAGGACGTGAAAGCGGGTCACAAGAAACGAAATCTTGTCCCACTGATGCGCGATGACGAGGTCATCGAGTACCCAGCGAATCAAAAGACGTTAACAAAACGCTATACGGAAGAGTCGATTCGATTCATCAACGAAAATAAGGACGGCCCCTTCTTCCTTTACCTACCTCACACCATGGTTCACTTGCCGCTGGCAGTGTCGAAAGACTTTGAAGGCAGGACGGGCAAGTTGATTTGGGACGCGATTGAAGAGGTCGATTGGTCGGTTGGCGAAATACTCAAGGCCGTCGACAAAGCGGGAATCGGCGAAGAGACGTTGATTGTGTTCACCAGCGACAACGGCGCCGCAGTTGGCTCGTCGCTTCCGCTCAGAGCAAGGAAGGGCAGCGTTTACGACGGCGGCATTCGCGAACCGACACTGATGCGTTGGACGGGCAAGATTCCTGCCGGTTCGGTCTGTCGCGAGGTAGCCGCAACGATCGACATTCTGCCGACACTGGGTAAATTGGCGGGCGCAAAATTGCCCGAGCGGAAAATCGACGGTCACGACATCTGGCCTTTGATGTCCGACCAAAAGGGCGCCAAGAGCCCTCACGACACCTACGTGTTGATGCACGGACCAGGCACGGTGCGCAGCGGAAAATGGAAATTCTATCCGTGGCCGGAAGGCAAGCGGAACCAACGCGGTGCCAATACCGGCCTGCCCCCCTCAAAAGATTCAGTTCAGCTCTACGACACCGTCGCCGACATCGGCGAGCGGAAGAACATCGCGAGCCAACACCCCGACGTCGTTCGGAAACTCCAAAAGGCATACGTTGATCACGTTGCCGATATCAACGTGGGCCGCCGTCCAACGGCCCCGCTTGTGCGGCCTGAAGGAGCGAAGTCGGCGCAGCGCCCCGGAGGCGCCAGGAAGCGGCGTGGCGGCAATCGCCCCAACGCGAAAAAGCCGCCCACAAAGCCAGCGAACAAGCCAGCGAACAAGCCGGCAAAGAAGCCAGCCAAGAAGTAGACGACTCGGTAGCGGCGAGGCAACAACGAATCATCGGATGATTTTCACATGCTGAAGAAGCTCAAGCTTTCGCGCCTGTTCACGGCGATTTGGCTGTCCGCCGTGTTAACCTCCGTCTCGTTTTCCGCCAACAAGGAACTCGACGGCATTCGTCGCCGTTTGGCCACCGGGCAGCCGACTCGAATCGTCTGTTTCGGTGACAGTATTACCGGCGTCTACTATCACAGCGGAAGCGAGCGAGCGTGGTGCGACATGCTTGGTTATGCCATCCGCATCGCGCGACCGTCGGCCAATATCGAAATGGTGAACGCCGGAATCAGCGGTCACACGACGGTCAACGCGCTTGCTCGAATCGAGAAGGACGTTCTCGCCAAACAGCCCAATTTGGTTGTGGTCATGTTTGGCATGAACGATGTCACTCGAGTCCCGCTGGAAAAATATCGAGCGAACACAATCGAGATTGTGAAGCGTTGCCGCGCGACCGGCTCGGCCGTTGTCCTCTGTACGTCCAACTCCGTCCTCGCCAACGGCGCCCGGCCGAATTCGAAATTGGCGGAGTACGCCAGTGCGGTTCGAGCGATTACCGAAGAGGAAGAACTCCCGCTAGTCGACTGTTTCTCAGCTTGGCTCGCAGACCGAGAGCAAGATGAAACAGCGTGGAAGCTGACGATGAGCGACGCCATTCATCCGAACATGAATGGCCACCGTCAGTTTGCTCAATTGATGGCCGAGACGATCACAGGCCGAACTGTCTCACTTGAGGAAATCGCCCCGCCGGCGGATGCCCTCAAGCACACATTCGACAAGCTGACTCGCGGCGAGACGGTGAACGTATTTGCCATGGCGCCATTCGACAGCTTGCTAATCCATTCGCTGAAGAATCACTTCCCATACGCAAAATTCGCAATCGCGGTTTGGCCGACGCGAGGTCAAACGGTTGAACAGATGTCTCAATGGGCGAAGCGAATTCGAGCCAAGAAGCCAGACCTCGTCGTCCCCGCGCCGCCTCACGACGCAACTGACAAAACAAATAACACGTACATCAACAGCTACGAGTGGATTCTGAATTACTGCTTTCAATTCGCGGGTCGCCCCTGGGACGTCGTCCCTTCACTGCCGCTTGACGCTGAGTTGCCGGAGGCATCATCGGCCAATATGAAACTGGCTCGAGCGATTCTTGATGGCAAGGACGTTCGTTACATCGAGCGAGTTGAAGGGGATGATCGTGAGCCGCAAGCGATTGTCGATGCCTGGGTGGAAACTCAATTGCAATCCTGGCGAGGCGCCAACAGCGTACTGCCGAAAAAGAACGGCCGAGTTAGCGTTCCAACTCAGCCGTGGCACCACCGACCTGGCCCCAGGCAAGTGGTTATCTCTGTGCACTATCCCGCCGGTACGATTGAGAGCGTAGACGAAAACACCGGCCTCATGTTGTCGCTCCACAACTGGGGCGGCGTCGACTGCGGCGGCTCAGCGAGCCCGACCGCGCTGGCCACGCGACTAAACGTCATCGCGGTCTGCGTCAACTACTTGCAGAGCGGAAGGCAGGCGTCGGTGGAAGATGATCGGCCTTACGATTATGGCCTGTTGCAATCCGTCGACGCCCTGAACGCTCTGGCCTACCTTCGCGACGGCCTAAAGAAGGCAAAGCAGCCATACGACGATCGCCGAATCTACTGCACTGGCGGATCGGGCGGCGGCAATGTAACTCAGATGGCGAACAAACTCGCGCCGCACACCTTCGCTTGCATCGTCGACATGTGCGGAATGAAGCGACTGACCGACGACATCGCTTTCAACCAGCCAGGCGGGAGCGGACTCAATGCGGGGTGGAGCCAAGACGTCGAGCATCCGAACTACCTCAGCGGCGACGCCCAAGCCATTCGATTCCTAGGCAACCTGACCCACCTGAAGGAAATGCAACAGCAGTCGGGTGCCGCGTGCAAGATTGTCGTCGTGCATGGAGTCGATGATAAGACGTGTCCTTATCCCGACGCGGTCGAAATGGTGGACAACATGCGAGCGGCCAAGTTTAACGTCGAGCCGTTCTTCATTTCAAAACGAGAACTCGACCGAAAGGCATTTCTTAGCACCGGACACGGCTTGGGAAATCGAACGGAAATTGTGTTCAAGGTCGCCGGTCATTATCTCGAACCAAACGGTCCCCAGTCGATTCGCCGCGACGGACCGACCGACTTCGACCGCAAGACCGACATTCGCTACACCACGCCCGGCGGCCATTATGCTGTCTCCTTCAGCACCGGCCGAGTTCGCGTAACATTTGTGCCGAGCGAAAACTCACACCCGCCGGAGCAATAACATCTGCACAAGAGCCCCACTGCCCCCTTCCCCTACGCGCATGATGTCGCCTTTCGCTCCGCGAAAGTGGCGCGTCGATGAGAACTACTCACTACTTTCGCGGAGCGAAAGGCGACACGACGCAAGGAGTTCTGCCCATGCGAATCGCTAGCGGCGGCGTGCAACACGAGACCAATACGTTCGCTGTCGGAGTCACGACGCTGGCCGATTTCGTGCGAGACAGCAACTGCGGCGCCGGCTTGGACGGCGGCGAGACCATCGTGAATCGCTACCGAGGCACGGGCGCGACACATGGCGGCTACATTGCGGGCGCCGAGTCGGAGCAGGCGGAACTTCTCCCTTTACTCTGCGCGCGTGCTCAGCCGTCGGGCGTTGTTGAGCAAGCTTGTTTTGACGAATTGCTTTCGCGGTTTCTCGAGCGTCTCAAAGCCGCGTTGCCTGTCGACGGCGTGCTTCTCGATTTGCATGGCGCGATGGTGACCGAGCAACATCAAGACGCCGAGGGCGAATTCATACTGGCGGTGCGAGAACTCGTCGGTCGCGACACGCCCATCGTCACGACACTCGATTTGCACGCCAACATTACGCCGCAAATGGCCGAGTTGTCCGACGTGATCATCGGCTTTGACACCTATCCGCATGTCGACATGTTCGAACGAGGCTCCGAGGCCGCTCGTCTGTTGGCGAACATGATTCGCGGCGACGTTTCGCCAGTTCAAGTTTTCCAGCAGATTCCCATGCTGACGATGCCGCCCATGCAGTGCACTTTGCGCGAGCCGATGCGGTCGGTGATTGAATCGCTGCATAAAAGAGAAGCGGCGCAGGGAATCCTGACAGCCACAATTTCGATGGGCTTCCCATTTGCCGATATCACCGACGCGGGTGTTTCCGTACTAGTGACCGCGGATGGCCAACTCAATCTCGCTCAGCGAACCTGCACGGAGATAGCCGAGCAGCTTTGGAATCTTCGCGGCGACCTGGAGCCCAAGTTGACTCCGATTGAGCACGCGATTGAGCAAGCCAGGCGGAGCGATCGAGTTGGGCCGATCGTGTTCGCTGACGGCTCAGATAACCCGGGGGGCGGTGCGCCGTGCGACGGAACGGTGGCGCTGTCGGCTCTCATCAATGCGAAACTGCCCGATGCCGTTGTCGGCGTGATTTACGATCCGGAAACCGCCGCGCAGGCTCATCACGCCGGTGTTGGAAAGACGATTCCGGTCAGACTTGGGGGCAAGTCGGATGATCGCCATGGCTCACCCGTGTGCGGCGACGCGTACGTCCGAGCCTTGTGCGATGGTCGATTCGTCTATCGCGGCCGGATGATGCAAGGCGTTGAAGATCACCTCGGCCCAACAGCGACGCTTGTGATCGGCGGAGTGGAAGTCGTCGTCTCTTCGATTCGCCGCCAATGTTTCGATGCCGAGTTGCTGCGAGTCGCGGGCGTCAACCCGGCCAGCCGTAGTCTCATCGTACTCAAGAGCGCCGTGCATTTCCGCGCCGACATTGGGCCGATGGCCAGCGAGATCTTTGATGCCGACACGCCGGGCGTTCACCGGCCCGATTTTTCCACATTCGATTATCAGCACGTTCGCCGCCCCATCTATCCACTCGACCGAGACATAGACTGGCACATAGAGTGAATACAAAACAACCCGCGACGAAAATTCGATACCTCGTGATCGCTTCGGCGACGATGATGTCGATTCTGCTCTATCTCGATCGATTCTGTATATCGTTCGCCGAGATTTACATTCAAGAAGATCTCGGACTGACGAACCAGCAAGTTGCCTGGATGTTGAGCGCGTTCTTCTGGACATACGCACTCGGCCAAGTCCCGTCGGGTTGGCTGACTGACCGCTTCGGTTCGCGAATCATGCTCACCCTGTACGTCTTGCTCTGGTCGTTGTTTACCGGCCTGACCGGCGGCGCTTCCGCCTTTCTGGCCATCTTGTTATTGCGCCTCGGCTTCGGAGTTGGGCAAGCCGGCGCGTATCCGACAGCGTCGAGCATCGTCAGCAAATGGACTCCGGCCGAGTCGCGGGGTACGGCCAGTTCGATCGTCGCGTTCGGCGGGCGAGTGGGCGGCTTTCTCGCTCTCTGGGTCAGCGGATTCTTGATCGTTGCACTGACGCCCAGCGACGTCACAACCACTCTGGAATCGGCTGACATCCTCAACGGACCGCAGCTCTGCTACGAACTGCATCTCGTCACGGAAGAACCGACAAATGTCAGCGTGCAGAGAAACCGCTGCCGTGCCGAGTTCACTCCGTCTGGCCAAACGCTTGTCGCCAAACATGCACGTGACTACGCACAGAAACTTGACGAGAAGATTCGGCAGTTGAAAGCCGAAGACAAGAGCACGAAAAAGGCGGCGCCGCAAAGTTACGCCCTTTCCTCAGCCGACCGCAAGACGTTGGCCGATGAGCTGAACCGGGTGATCAATAAGAGCGACTTCTTCACTCCGGATCAAATGGAGGGCATTTCGCTCGGGCGAGAAGCGTCGCGGTTGCTTGAAGTTGACGCTGCGGAACAATCCGAATACGCCAACACGCGACTCAACCGACTGGTTCTCGAATCACTATTTCGCAAGGGAGTCCGCAAGATCTACGTCGCCGGCTGGCGTCCGATGATGTTCCTCTACGGCGCGTTAGGGATTTTCGTCGGCGGCATGATCTGGTGGAGTTGCCGCACATCGCCAGCGGAGCATCCGAGCTGCAATGAGGAGGAGGTTGAGTTGATTACGGGCAAGCACGGCCCGGTCGCGGCAACAACGAAATCGGTTGTGCCGATCGGCGCATTGCTGACGAGCCGTAGCATGTGGCTCTCCTGTGTATCACAGTGGTTCACCAACATCGGTTGGGTCTTCCTGATGACCTGGGCACCTCGATACTTCAGCAGCGTGCACGAGACGCCGATCGAATTGCGAGCCGTGCTCGTCTCGATTCCGCCTTTGATCGGTTGGATCGGAATGCTCTCCGGCGGCGCCATTACCGACATGGCGGTCAAGAGGCTGGGACTGCGTTGGGCCCGCGCGATGCCGATCTCAATTTCACGTTTCATCGCAATGACAGCCTACCTGTTCTGTTTGATGGAGCCGAACGTCTACGTCGTCGTGGCTCTGTTTGGAGTCGTCGCGTTCGCCACGGATCTAGGCGCCGCGCCAACCTGGGCTTTCACTCAGGACGTCGGCGGTAAACATGTCGGCTCCGTACTCGGCTGGGGCAACATGTGGGGAAACCTCGGCGCCGCCGTCGCACCCGTCTTGCTAATCTCAATCGTCGGCGAGGGCGAAAACTGGAACTACGCTTTCATGGCATGCGCCGCCGCATTCTTTCTCGCTGGCGTCTGCTCACTCGGCATCGACGCCTCCATTCCCATCGCACCAGCCGAAGACGAAAAAATCGTTTAACCCGTTTGCTGAAGGCGAGGTCGTTGTACAGCGTTTGCCGAAGGCGAGGCAGTCGCGTCCTGTTTTACGCGTCGCTATCTCGCTCCGATTACTGTTGAGCGAAGAGTCGCCCAACTCGAAGTCGTTCCATCTCCGCATGGCCACCAAGATCCTCAACCTGACTCTTCTGATCGCCGCCATTGTCGGTGCCGTGAATGCAGTGCGCGAAGGCGCGACTTAGCGAGAAAAGCAAGCGACATACGATCACTTGGCTGCCGAAGTCGGGCGACTACCCATCGACTCGCCCGACAAGATTCACATTGTCGCCTTGCCCACGAACGACCCGATGCATTTTCGCTGGCGAATTTATCTGCCCGCGAACTATCAAGCCGAATGGAGAAGCGGCGGCGGATACGGCAGAAGCAGATCGTCGAGCCCGAGAAACTTCATCGCCCAAGTCAGGCTACGCGACGATCGAGGCCTGCGGGCAAATTCTACAAACTACCGAAAAAACCGAGCGAAGGAATGCAATTGCGGATCCAAGCTCGATGAGTTGTGGCAACTCGAACTCGCCTGCGGCAGACCGAAACGCGGGACCTCGCCTGCGGCAAACGGGCGAGTTCGTGTGGTTTTACTCGCCTGGGGGTTGGCCGATGGCGCGGAGTAGGTCGAGCTGGGCTGAGTTGTAGCTTTGGATCAGGTCGAGTTGTTCGCGTCGAGCGGCGGCAAGGGCGGCGACTGCTTGATGGGCTTCGATCGGACGCAACTCGAGTCCGCGGATCCCTTCGATACTCAACTTGAGCGAACGTCTTGTCTGCTCCACTCGGCGTTCGGCGGCTTCGAATTGTTGGCGGCGAGCAGCGACGCGAGCATGCGTTTCGGCGACTTCCGCGCCGATCGCATCGCGGAGATCTTGACCGGCCAACAGCGCCTGGCGATTCAAACTCTCTTGCTCGCGGCGCCGAGCGTGGTAGCCGAGTCCCATGTTTTCGAGTTCCCACACGGCGGCCAAATCGAGATCCGTTCGGTCGCTGAAACTGCTGATGTCGCCTCGACCCGAACCGCCGAATCCGCCCATGCTCAGGCCGGCGTAGAGGTGAGGCAAAACGGGGCGCAGTCGCTCTTGCGACAGCCGCACTTCGCTCTGAGCCACTCGCGCGTCGGCATCACGCAACTCGGGACGCGATTCCATTGCCTGGGCGACGAGCAACGCCAGGGACGTGTCGGAATCGATCAGTTCGAGCGGCAGGAGAGCCGTTTCGGCGGCCTCCAGCTCGACGGTCGGATGAAGCTGTAAGAGGCGAGCGAGGCGAGCCGCGGCGACGAGTTGCGATTCGATGGCGTTGTGCCTTTCACGCTGACGCAGCGACAGTTCGGCCAGTGACCGTTCGACATCCGCTTGAAGTCCTGCGCCAGCCGCCGCAAACTGCTCGGTGATGTGAACAAGCGTTTCGGCATTGGCGATTGCTTCATCGGCGATCGTCAATTCCGCTCCGCCGCGAACTAAATCCTGGTAGGCTTGAGCGACGTCGGCCAGCGTTTCGTTGAAAGTCGTGGCCAATTGGGCGTCGGCCCGATGCACCATCTGCTGCCGTGCAAGCGGTTCAAACAGGACGTCGGTCAACGAGAGATCGACCATCATTCGCGCCGGTCCGCCCGCTCCGCCAGCCAAAGGCGCCGAACCCGTCCCAACTCCGCCGCCGACAAACAGTGAGCTTCTAGCTGACTCGGGCACTTCGCCGCCGGTCGCCTGAATCCGACCCGAATGGTTGGTGTAAGAAATGGCGCCGCGCATTGATGGAATCCACATGGAATCCGCCGCTGCGACGCGAGCATGGGCCTGCTCCACTCGCTCTGAAGCCAATGCGATCTGCAAGTTGTTGGCGCCCGCCAATCGAAGCGATGTCGGCAGGTCGACAGCCATAGACGAAGCCGACTCGTGGGTTTCGCGCTCGTGAAGTTCAGCCCGTTCGACGACCGCACCGGGATCATTCGGAGGCGCGGGCGGGCCGACCGCCGGCGTGTCCGCGGTGCGGCGACTGCTCTCAAGATTCTGCAGCGGTCTTGGAGGTTCGAATACGACCGGCTGAACCAATGATCGTTCAGCCTCCGCCAACGCGCCAGTCGAATCCTCATCGAGATGGTCGACGTGATGGGTCTTTTGAATGACAGTCGTAGCGCATCCGGCAACGGCCAGCGCCCCGCAAAGTGCGGTCAACAGTGCGAATTGTTCATGTCGTCTAGTCACGCGCGAGTCTTCCTTGATCACAGCGCAATATTCCTGAAACCGCTTCGTCTAATCTTCCGCCGCAATATCGACAGCCTGTCCCTCTTCGAGGCCTACGACGTCCGATGTAATTACACGATCGCCAGCAGCAACGCCTGTCACGCCGACGTCAATCGCATCGTTAAAGACAATTTTGACAGGGCGTCGTCTCGCCTTGTTTCGCTGTACAACCATCACGTACGGAGAGCCGCTCGCATCTCGTGCGATGGCTGTCGTTGGCACGACTGGCAACGATCCCCAATGCTTGACAACGACCGTCGCCGTGCCAAACATACCGGGCGTAAGTAAAATCGCTTCTTCGCTCGCCGAATCCGTTACCGGATTGTCGACATGCGCCTCGACTCGCAACATTCGCGAGTTCTTATCGAGTACGCTCATCGTACGAGTGACTGTCGCGTTCACGACGACGCCCGGCAAGCCGCCGATTTTGTGGTAACGCAGCGACTGACCAATCTTCATTTGACTTGCGTTGTTCATCGGAGCCGAGCCGACAATCCTCAACTGGTCGACGCGAGTGACTTCGAACAACGGCGCGGCGTTCGAGTTGGACGAAGCCGGTTGCACGAATTCACCGTGGTCGACATTTCTCTTGGTGACGACTCCGCTGAACGGCGCTTTGATCTGCAAATAATTGATGCGAGTCTCAGCTTGCTCTTGCGAGGCGACCGCGACGGCCAGCTGGGCTTTCGCGATATCCAAGTCGACCTCGGATTTGGAGACGCGAGCTTCTGCGGCGGTCACGGCGGCACGAGCGGAAGCGATAACAGCGTCGACAGCAGACGATGCTGCGGCCGCCGCTTTGTACTCCGCTTCCGCCTGTTCGAGCACGTCGGCGCGCGCCGCTTTTCGCGCAACCAAATCACGGAATCGCCTGACTTCGGTTGCTCGCGCTTCGACAACGGCTTCCTTTTCAACCTTTATCGCCGCCGCTTTATTGATCCCCGTCTGCACGCTGGCCAAGTCGGCCTTGGCTTGTACGATGTCAGCCGCCCGCTGTCTCAAGACGCCTTGAGCGAGGTCGACTCCAGCTTTCATCACACGGATTTCGTCGGCCATTTCGGGAGCATCGAGCACAGCCAACAACTGTCCCGCTTCGACTCGACTGCCCAGTTCGATCACATCGCCGTCCGCCGCCGCCTCAATCGACTCAACGAAACCTCCAAGCTTGGCGTAGACCGGCGTGGTCTCCATGCCGTGCACCGATGAGCCGAGCATGTCGACTGTTTCGTCGTACGATCTGGTCGCGACAACGTGAGACGAGTATGCCTTGATTCTGCGGATCGGCGCTTCGATCGACGCGGGCGGCGTTTTGACGTCGTTGCAGCCGAGACTAACAACGATCGGCGCCAGACAGACGATGCCAAGCCGAATTGGCCGAGCAATCGAGCGGACTGCAATTTGTGTGAATCCCGATAGCATCGTCATTCCCAACCCTCCTCCGCCTCACAAGCAGGACGCGCCCGCTTGATCATGACATACAAACACGGCACAACAAATTTAGGGAGCAAGGTGGCCGCGATAACGCCGCCAACGATCGTTCGAGCCAACGGGACGTCGGCTTCTCCGCCGGCCGAACCAATCGCCATCGGCGTCAGTGCCAGAATGGTCGTTATCGACGTCATCAGGATCGGACGGAAGCGAACGATCGCCGCGTCGACGATCGCCTCTTCAACACTCGCGCCTTCGCTCAAACGATGATTGGCGAAATCCATCAGGACGATCGTGTACTCAACCACGATTCCAATCATCATGATCACGCCCATGAAGGATTGGATGTTCATTCGAGTGCCGGTCAAATACAGAATCGAGGCGACTCCGATGAAGCCCAGCGGCGCCGTGACCATCACGATAACGGGATCGATGAAGGATCGGAACTGAGCGACCATGACCAGGTAGACCAAGACGGTGGCAAGCAGCAGCCCCATCGAGAAGTCGACGAACGAGTCGCGCATCGAACGGATCTCGCCCTGCACCTCCATCGTGAACCCGGAGTACTCCGGCGATGCAATTGCGAACTTGGTTGGCGAATTCAAACCGATGCGAGTCAAGATTTGCTGGAACCATTCAGGATAACGAGACGCCGCGCTTCGGCTGTCCTTCATTGGACGAAGCATCAGCGGGTTGGACGAGCTCAACAGCTTCTCTTCTATCCTCGCGACGACTCCGCCCAAGTCATAACCCGATTCGACATTGGCGTAGATATCGGTCACCCGCGTGATGTTGCGGTGGTTGATCACGGACGGGCCAGTCACATTGGTCTGTATCTCAGCCACGTCCTGCAGGTAGACCGTGGGGCCGTTGGCGTCGGCGCCCTTAACCGGAATCGAGCGCAAGGTGTCGAGCGAATTGATTCGCTCTTCATAGTATTGTACGCCGAGGAAATAGTGATTGCCGTTGCGGGGATCAATCCAAAAGGCCGGATCGAAGTTGACGGAACTGTTGGTTGAGCTGACAAGCGACTTCATCACTTGCTCAGGCGTCACTCCGCGGTCCAAAGCGGCGACGCGATCGATTTCGACCTTGATCATCGGGTAGTCAGTCCGCTGCGCGATGCGAACATCGACGGCGCCTTCCACACCCGCGACAGTCTCTTTGAGCTGATGAGCTATGTCCTGAGCGGTGTCGAGCGTGTACCCGGTAACCTGCAAGTGAATCGGGGAAGGCTCTCCCATGTTGAGCGCGGCCGTAAGAATTCCGCCAGTGTCAAACGCGAATTCGACGTCGGGAAACTCTTTGTTCAGACGAGTTCGCAGCTTGTCGACTTTCTCGAACACATCGCCTCCATGCTCCTTCAACTGAACGAGCATGAACGCGTCCATCGGGCCTGAGTTGGGCGTGTATGCCGCAGGCCAATCCATTAGCACGCCGATGTTGGATATCAGCAATCGGCAGATCGACTGTTCCGTGGCCGCCTGTACATTGACTGCGCCGTCGGCGTCCGCAAATTTTCGAACGGTGCTGTCGAACGGGATCGGATTATCCGGCGCCGGATCGCCCAACTCCTCGACAAGAACGTTTTCGATCTGCTTGATGACCTGCTCGGTCGCTTCCAGCTTCGTGCCCGATGGAGCTCGCACGTAAATCGTGAACTGCCCAGCATCGACCGGCGGAAACAACTCGCTGCCCAAGTCTCGGATCAGCAACAAGGAACCGGCGAACAGCACGATCGATCCCGCGACAATGATCCAGCGAATTCGCAAGGAGCCGAGAAGCAAAACGCGATAGCCTCGAACGAGCGGACTCAGTTGAGGTTCGCTGTCATCGTCAGAGGCGGGACTTGTCGACTTGAGAAACTTCGACGCCGCGACCGGCACAAAGAAGATTGCGATGAAGTAAGACGGAATCACCGCGAACAACACCGCCAGCGCTAGTGGCGTGAAGAGATACTTCGCCAATCCGGATAGGAATATGACCGGGAAAAACACCACAACGAACGTGACGGTCGAAACAAAAAGCGGCACGCAAACTTCGCGAGTTCCCTGCCACGCGGCCTGCAGAGGCCCATCGCCAAGATGCCGTCGTCGTTCGATATTGTCGATCACCACAATGGCCTGATCGATGAGTATTCCGACTGCCAACGCAAGACCGCCAAGGGTCATCGCATTGACTGTGTTGCCGGAAAAATAGAGCCCGATCAGCGAGCTCAAAATTGAAATCGGAATCGCCAGCAGAATCACGATCGTTGAGCGAATGCTGCGTAGAAACACGAACACCACGGCGCCCGAAAACAGGGCACCCAGGATCGCTGCAACCCACAACGCGTTGACGCTCTCGCGGACCTTGACCGATTGATCCATGACGACATTCAGCGTCAGGTTCTGCATCTTGGGGTCGCCCTTGCGTTCCTCTTTCAGGCGGTTGAGGATTTCGTCGAGCTTGCTGTGGATGCGGTCGACGATCTCGATCGTATTGGCGCCGGGTTGCCGATAGACCGGGACGTAAACCAAAGTTCGTCCGTTCACTCGCACAATGTTCGTCTGAATTTGCGCGGTGTCGCTCACCTCGCCGACGTCTCGAAAGAGTATCGGCTCGCCGTTGTGTCCCATCTTGATCGGCGCTTCGTTGAGCAGCGCGACTTTGTCGGGAATCGCGTTCGTGTAGATGTAGAATTCTTTGTTGCGAATCTTCGCGCTGCCGGCCGGGATCAACACATTCTGACGCCGCAAAGCCTCGTGGACCTCCATGATCGTCAAGTCATAGGCGCGAAGCCGCTCGGGATCGACGTAACACAGGATGCGCCGCAACTTGCCGCCATACACGGCCGGCGCAATGACGCCGGAAATCGATTGCAGATTGTTCCGCAGATTCTTGTAGGCGACGTCGTATAGCTCTTTGTCGTCCATATCCGGATTCGACACCGAGACTAAACACAACGGTACGCTGGCCGTTGGATCGAATGGCATGACCATCGGAGGGATCGTGCCCGGCGGCAGATAAAACATGTCGCTCATCGCGTACATGCTGACTTGACTGACCGCCTCGGCCGCCGTCACATCTTCGTGGAAGAAGTCCTTGACGATGCAAACGCCCTGCATCGCCTTGGCCTCCTGATGTTCAATTCCCGCCGATTGCCCCGTCCAGCGTTGAAGCCGGCTCATGATGTCCTGCTCCATGACCTCCGGCGGCATCCCGGGATAGAAGCAAACAACTTGAACCGCCGAGGTCTCGAACGTCGGCAGCAGGTCGGCAGGTATCCGCGAATAGCTAGTCAATCCAACCACGAACACCATCATCACGATGACGATCACCAGGTACGGATTTTTCAGCGCGGCGCGGATCATGACTTGGCTCCGGGTGCCTGGCTCGGTGTGAGCGCAGATCTACCCGAATGCCTGTATCGTCCAATCCGACTTGCGAACCTATCTAATCCGCATATTCCGCAAAGTCTTCCCCAATTATCGGACTACAGCGATGCTGGACTTGCAATGACAGCAGCTTTGTCGACATCGTCGCCTTTCGCTCCCGCGAAAGTAGCGCCCGCGCTGCCGAGCCGCCCGGCCCGCCGAACCGCATCCGAGCCACACGCCACTTTCGCGGGAGCGAAAGGCGACAATGTCGACGATTCAGGTTGCACCCTACGTAAAACGACCTCGATTCACTATGATCTGTGGCTTACCCAAAACTCACTTTCCACGTCACAGCAAGACCGCCGATGCCTCCAATTAAAGCAGCCTACGCCGGCTCAAAACCGGCATTTTCATTTGAGTTGTTTCCCCCCAAGACGGATGCAGGCGTCGAGACGCTGTTTCGCCATGTGACCGAGTTGTCTCAGTTTTGCCCGGCCTACATCACATGCACGTATGGGGCCGGCGGATCGACTCGCGAGCGAACTCTGGAGATTGTCGATCGAGTTCAGAAGCAATTCGACATTCCGGTCGCGTCGCATTTGACCTGCGTCGGCGCGACTGTCGACGAGCTGCGAGCCTATCTCAGCGAGGCCCAGCGTCTGGAAATTAATGCGATCGTCGCGCTGCGTGGCGACCCGCCTCAAGGCGAAGAGGTGTTTCGCGCGGTTGAGGGCGGATTGCGATACGCCAATGAACTCGTCGAGCTGATTCGGGCCGAGTTCGGCGGTTTTGAAGTCGCCGTGGCTGGGTACCCCGAAACCCATCAAGAGGCGGTCAGCGCCGATGTCGATCTCGACAACCTCAAACGAAAGGTCGACTGCGGTGCCGATGCCGTGATCACTCAGTTGTTCTATCACAACGACGACTACTTTCGTTTCTGCGATCGCTGTGCCGCCGTGGGGATTGACGTTCCGATCGTGCCGGGCATCCTGCCCGTCGTCAATCTGGCTCAGATTCAACGCATCACAACGATGTGCGCCGCAAAATTGCCGGAGGCGTTTGTTGCGAGATTGGGTGAACAAGACGACCCCGATTGGCAGTACCAGGTTGGTGTGGAGCACGCGACCGCCCAAGTCAAAGAACT
Source organism: uncultured Pirellulaceae bacterium (assembly GCA_964567745.1). Classification (GTDB taxonomy): domain Bacteria; phylum Planctomycetota; class Planctomycetia; order Pirellulales; family Pirellulaceae; genus CAZMNY01. The sequence continues at coordinate 48,016 of CAZMNY010000013.1, forward strand.
GCTCGAGCGAGGCGCGCCCGGCGTGCACTTCTATGTGCTCAACAAGTCGCGTTCGACGGCAGCCGTGCTCAACGGCGTCATGTAGATTGCCGCGTGCATCTCACTACGAAATCGTGACCGATTCATCACCTCGAATTGCGACGCCGCTGTACGGCTCTGCTATGCTGTTGTCGTCGAATGACGATCGCCCATTCACTGGATGCAGCGAGGAATATCATGCGCCCATTCATGCGATTTATCGCGGCCAGTGCTGTTTTCGCCACGCTATGTCGAAGCGGATACGCTGCCGAGCTACGCGGTCGGATTCTGGACTCCGACACGGGCAAAGCGATCGCGGCAAGAGTCTACGTGCGAACGTCCGAAGGTAAGTATTTGCATGTAGAGAGCGTTGGAGGGAAGGCGGTCGACTACGAGAAGATTCGCAGCCGAGAGAGTGTCGAAGTTCACACTTCCATCTCCGCCCACCCGTTCCGGATCGATGTGGTGCCTGGCAAGCTGACCTTGGTGGTCGAGCGAGGCAAGGAGTACCACACGCATTCGCAAGAAGTCGACGTGACGGATCAAGGCGCCGAGGTTGTTATTCGTCTGCACCGCTGGATCGACATGAACAAGTTCGGCTGGTTCTCCGGCGAGACGCACGTGCACCGCACGCTGTCGGAATTGCCAACGGCGATGTTGGCGGAGGACATGAACGTCGGACTGCCGTTGACTCACTGGGTCACGCGCTCGCACACACCGCCAACGCTCGGCAACAAGAACACGGACGCGTCCGTCAAAGCCGAACTGATTCAGCTCGACGACCGGCATGTGATTTACACGCTCAATACCGAGTATGAGATCTTCACGGTTGGCGGGAAGCGACATACGCTCGGCGCCGTGTTCGCCTTGAATCATAAGAAGCCGCTCGCCATAGGTGCGCCGCCGGTGGCGCCGATTGCGGCCGAGGTTCAAAGGCAAGGCGGATTGTTGGAACTCGACAAACACAATTGGCCGTGGTCGATGATGCTGCCGCCGATCATGAAAGTCGATCTTTACGAATTGACGAACAACCATATTTGGCGAACCGGATTTCAGTTTCGTGATTTTGGCGAACCGCCGCCGAAGTACCTAAACGCGGCCAAAGATCCTCGAGGCGGCATGAGCGAGCAAGGTTGGATCGACTACACGTTTGAAAACTACTACGCGTTGCTCAATTGCGGATTCAAGATGATGCCTACCGCCGGATGTGCATCGGGCGTGCACCCCGTGCCGCTTGGTTTTGGCCGAGTCTATGTTCACCAACCCGATGGCTTCACCTACGAGCGATGGATGAAAGGGCTAGGCCAAGGCCAGACGTTTGTTACCACGGGGCCGATGCTCGATGTTCGCTTCAATGGACACGTTGGCTGCGGTCCCACGGCGGGCAAGGCCGGTGACGCGATCACGATCCGCGGCTGGGTCGAAAGCCAGTATCCGCTCGGGCGAATTGAACTGCTCGATGCGGGCCAGGTCGTGCAAGTCATGCAAGCTCATCCCGCACTCACCAAGCGAGGCTCGTACCGTGTCTCTATTTCGTTCGAGCCTAAGGTTGAGAAAACGACTTGGCTGGCAGTGCGTTGTTTTGCGCGCACCGAAGAGGGCCGTCCGCGATTCGCCCACTCCGCTCCCCACCATGTGACCGTGCCAGGAAGCAAGATCCGCCCGCGCCCCGAGCAGGCGAAATTTCTTGCCAAGCGAGTACGCGACCAGATCGAACGCAGTCGCGCGGTCCTCAGCGAAATGGAGTTGCGCGAGTACAAAAAAGCGCTCGCCTTCTATGAACAATTCTTAGTTGACGAATAACTGCGAGCTCGAGCCACGACTGTTGGTAGCTGTGTCTCGTTCAATTCGGTCATTTGGTCGTTGCAACGGCAATCGCGATAGACGACACTGGCACCATTGAAAGTTGCCCACTTGTGCGCGTTGCACGCGTACATTGCCGATATTCATGACCAGCGATAATTCTAGCGAGGACGACAAACATGGCCGCGAAGCAGAATCAAAACCGACGCTCATTTTTGCAGAAGTCAGCGGCTGGCGTCGCCGCCGCATCGGTCACGCCTTACATGCCATTCGCTTCAAAAGCGTTCGCCAACCAAGACAAGAATGATCGCCCCACCATCGGCTGCATCGGCGTCGGCAGCATGGGCAGCGGCGACGCGCGAGGCCATTCGGGATTCGGTGATATTGTCGCCGTTTGCGATGTCGACTCGCGTCGAACTGAAAAAGCGAAACAGGACAAGCGAATCGGCAATGGCAAGGCCGACACATACGAAGACTATCGTAAGATTCTCGAGCGAAAAGATATCGATGTCGTCAGCGTTGTCACGCCCGATCACTGGCACGTGAAGATCGCGATCGAAGCATTGCAAGCCGGCAAGCATGTCTTCTGCCAGAAACCTTTGACGTTGACGCTCGAAGAGAATCAACTCATCCGCAATGCCTGCAAGATGTATGACAAGCAAGTCTTTCTCGTGGGCACCCAGCAACGGAGCGATTCACGACGCTTTTTGCGCGCCGTCAACATGGTTCAGAAAGGCCTGCTCGGCGACATCAAGAAAGTCACTGTCGGAATCAACGGTTCGCCGCAAGGGGGTCCGTTCGCGCGAGTGGAGCCGCCAAAGGAACTTAACTGGGACATGTGGCAAGGTCAGGCGAAAGCAGTCGACTACATGGAGAAGCGATGCCACTATCAATTCCGCTGGTGGTATGAATACTCCGGCGGCAAGTTCACCGACTGGGGCGCCCACCACGTCGACATCGCAACCTGGGCAATCGGACAAGATAAGGAAGGCATGGGGCCCGTTACCATCGACGGCACGAACGCCAAGCATCCGGTCCCGTTCAAAGACGGCTACCCAACCAAAGATGACTACTACAACACATCGCACGACTACTCGGTGAGTTGCAAGTTCGGCAACGGAATCGAGATGGTCGTCACCAGTCACGGCGACAACGGAATTCTGTTCGACGGAAGCAAGGGCCGCATCTTTGTCAATCGCGGCAAGATCACCGGGAAACCGATCGACGAGAATTGGGACGAAGGGAAGTATTCAGAAGACGACCTCGCCGGCCTCTACAAAGGCAAACCGCACGAGGGTCACAAGAACAACTTCTATCGTTGCATCCGCGAAGGCGGTCAAACGGTTTCCGACGTTTTCACCCACGTGCAAGCGATGAACACCTGCCACCTGTCGGCCATCGCAGCTCGCTTGGGACGGGAAATCAAATGGGATCCCAAGGCCGAGAAGATCGTCGGCGACGAACAAGCCGCGACCTTCTTTGCTCGCTCGCGACGAGAAGGATTTGATATCCCCAACGTGCTGAAGAGCTGACGTTGTCTGCAGCGAGCGGTGGCCCTGATCGCATCCGTCGCTGACGTTTCGGGCTTCGTCGGGTCCTCGCTCACGCGGCGGGCTACGCGGTTTCGGCGCTGTCGCCAAGGGGCAGATCGACGCCGTCGAGAAAGCCCATCAACGTCCGGCTGCGATAAGGTTGCTGCAGCTTGCGAACGGCCTTCGATTCGATCTGGCGGACGCGTTCACGTGTCACGGAGAAAATCTTGCCGACTTCCTCAAGCGTGTACGAGTAGCCGTCGGCCAAGCCGTAGCGGAGCCGAATGATTTCTCGCTCTCGGTAATTCAAGCTCTCCATCGCTTCTTCGATGCGGACCTTGAGCGCTTCCTGGTTGGTGTCGTAGAGCGGGTCGTCGTCACGATAGTCCTCAAGGAACTCGCCGAAATAGCTATCGTCGTGATCGCCCACCGGTTGGTCCAGCGATAGCGGCTGACGAGCCATTTTCATGATGCACCGAGTGTCGTCGAGCGACAGTCCGGCTCGTTCCGCGGTCTCTTCCGGAGACGGTTCGCGACCGAGTTCTTGAACCAGTTGTCGAGTTACCGTTCGCACTTTGCTCATCGTATCAATCATGTGGACCGGCACTCGAATCGTTCGGCTCTGGTCCGCGATCGCTCGCGTGATCGCTTGGCGAATCCACCAAGTCGCGTACGTCGAGAACTTGTAGCCTCGAGCATGTTCGAACTTGTCGACCGCTCGCATCAGGCCCGTGTTGCCTTCCTGAATCAGATCCAAGAAGCTGAGTCCTCGATTACGGTATTTCTTGGCGATGGACACGACCAATCGCAGGTTGCCCGCCGACAACTCGCGCTTCGCCGCATCGTAGTCCTCTTGAAGACGCGTCGCCATCTTCATTCGCCGCGTCAATGTCGCCGGGCTCTCGAATGTGATCTGCATCAAGTATCGCAACTCGCCCGTCAACTCCTCAACGGTTCGCCCCTTCGCGTAACCATCGTTCGACTTGGCTTCTTTGATCAACGCACGCAGCACGCCCATTCGCAGGCCGATCTCATGAAGCTTCGCGTAGATTGGCTGAAGTCGATTGGTTCGAATGTTCATTTCCTCAATCAGCCGCACGGCTTTGTTGCGGCGAACGACGAGCCGTCGCCATGCATCCTTGCGGACGCTGAGCGGTTCTTTGGTTCCGATCGCGATCCGGTAATCGCGGTGATTCTTTTTGAGCAGGTGCTGTACCGTCGCCAAGTTTGGGCCCAGCCGCTTGAGGATTCGTTTCTTCTCAGCCGTGTTCGTAACGGAGACTTCGATCGTGCGATCCAAACGCAACCCGCGGTCTCGCACCTGCTCAAGCAGATGCACGGCTCCTTGAAGAACATAGTCCGTCGCCAGGATGGAGTGCCGATATTTATCACGAGTGCTTTCGATGGCCTTGGCCGACGAGATTTCTTCGTCACGCGTCAACAAGGGAATCTGCCCCATTTGCATGAGGTACATTCGCACTGGGTCGTCCGTGTTGTCCTGACTAGCTCGGCGTCGATCAAACTCTTCAATTTCAGCTTCTTCTCGAGTCCCTACCTCTTCCTGCGAGCTTGAGTTGAATCCGTTGACATTGCTTGGCTTCATGGAACGGGCCACAGGCGACTCCCTTGTGTGATACAGCGGCGGACGGAGCGTGACCCGACTTAATGCATTCGCCGGGCCAGTTGGGCCAAAGGAGCCAGCGGGATGAATGTAACCCGCTGCGCAAACACGACTTAGACATCATTGCCGCAACCGATGTAATTCCGCGACACGTTGAGCAAAAACCACAACCGGTGTTCTTACTCAACAATCGGCCGCCGACTATCGCGGTTCAGTTATTCCAATCGCGCCGATCGTGGGTGGTCGCGTTGGCAACACCGCGGGGAATTCCCCCGCACAACCAACCGCTAAGTCTGGGGCGAGCTACGGTTCATAGCCGGTCGTGCAATGCTCCGCGAAATCGTTGCTGGCGTGCTCGGCAAAATCGGCAATGGGGCGGCGATGCAGCTTGAACACCTCGCGTTAGCGGATGACTTGGAATCGTTTTGTCCTGCCTGAAAACCCAGTGTCCGTCTAAGGGCCCTGTGTCCTGCCTGACCAACCGCAGCTGCTACCTGAAAGTCAAGGAATCATGATGAGCCAGAAATCGATCGACATGTTTGAATCGGTCACCAAGAACACGTTCTCAATGATGCTCGGCTGCGAAATTGAAAAACTTGGTGCGGAATATTCGCCCGACCAACGCAAGTACCACGATATCAGCGGTGTGATCGGAATCACCGGAGGCACGTCGGGCACCATCGTGCTGAGCCTTGAGTCGAATGTTGCCATCAGCGCCGCGGAAGCTCTCTTGGGCGAGCGTCCGGAGAGTCTCGACAACGACGTTATGGACGCGATGGGCGAGTTGACGAACATCGTCGGCGGAAGCGCGAAATCGAAACTGCCCTCGAAACTGCAGTTGGCCCTTCCCACGGTCATTGTCGGACGCGACTACTTCGTCACGTTTGATCGAGGCGTCAAGCCAATCCGGCTCACGTTCAAGTGCGAATGGGGTCAGTTCCTGCTGGAATTCGGCTTGTCCGGCGCAGGGCAGAATGAGACAGTCAAATCGCCGGCGACCGCTCAGGCCGTCTAGGCGTTCTCTTCCTTCATCCTGTGAATGATGTCGATCCTGTCGAATGGACCTGAGGCGTACCGCCACTACTTCCCAGCCGGTTTGACAAAATCGCTCTCCCTAAGGCGCACTCGCACCCCGCCTTGCATGGTCGTCAACCAGATCTGGCCCGGTTCGTGCTCGTAGACATAAGGATATGCGAGCCACGTTCCTTTTTGCTTGGCGATCACAACAGGTTGGCTCCATGTCGCTCCGTCATCTTCGGAGATTGCCAACGACAGTTCTTCACGGTGGTTGCTGACCGGCGTTTCTGACCACAGACCGTCGCCGCCGCTGAGCGGCCATTTACTTTGGCCTTCTGGCAAAGGGCGATTCCAGAGCAGCAAGAGTCGTCCGCTCGCAAGTCGTCGCAACATCGCCGGAGCACTACTGGCTCGAATGCCGGAGGGTTGGAGTATTCGCCATGAACGAGCACTGTCGGGCGAATACGCCGACCAGAACTCGCCCCAGTTCGTTCGGATCAGCATCCAAGCTCGTCCATCTTTCTTCTCTGTGATGGTTGGCTCGGTAACTCCGCCATGGTGGCCTCGCCCGCCGAGATCGATCAGATTGCTTGCTCTCCAACTCGCACCGTCATCATTCGACGAGTAGGTCAGCACCGTATGGCGTCCGGGATCGTGGAGCATCTTCATTGCCGTAAAAACAACTCGGCCATCCTTCAATTGAATCATGTCGCGGACGGCGCCAGACCAATTGTCGTGCATCTTCTGTACGTCTCGCCAGGTAACGCCGTTGTCGAGGCTTCGCATGACGTACGTCGGCAGCTTGGCGCCAGGCGCGTCATGCAAGTCGTTGTTCCAGGTCCAATGGCGTTCCGTGAGATTCATGAACGCCGCGATGATTACGCCGTCACGAGTTCTCATCATCGCTCGCTCGCGACTGACTTCCATCTTTTGCGACTCGCCGAAAACAGGACGCGGTTCAGACCAAGTCCTGCCGCTATCTCGGCTGACGTAAGTAGCCGCGCCGTCGATGGCCAGTACGCTCTTGTCGGCGAGTTGGACGAACGGCCCGAGTTTGTCGGTCGGCAGAGGCGTGCATCGTTTGTCGAGCCAGAGTTTTGACTTCTCTTGAGCTTGAGAACCAGCGGCAAGGAGGCTCGCGAGAATGAGAGCCCAGGTCGCCACACGTCGTCCCGACCAAAAAGCACGAATACACAGCATGTCAGCGAGCGATTGCAATTCGACGTTCATGTGTGCGTTCCCCGTATTTCAATGAAGCTGATTTCGGAAAAACCTCTTGCCGCAGCGTCGATTCTACTCGGAACGGGAGCGTTGTGGAGCGTCGCCAGATCACCCGATTGACGACTGAACTGACATTCCGCGCACGAGCGACGCGAGTTCGCTAAACTTTGTCATTGTGAACGGTGTTCGATGGTCTGTGTCCAGTGGCGCTGCTTTCGCGGAGCGAGGCGACACAGAGCGCAGCCACTATGCAGCACCGCCCCGCCAACGACCGCGAAAGCGAACCACGCCGAGAATGGGAGTCCCCGACATGACCCGCGCACGAATGAATCCGCCATCAAGCAAACTTCCGATCACTCAACTGTTCGCGATCGCCGTGGTCGTGGCGATTACCGGGGCGACAGGTCTCGCCGATGACACTCACGTCTACGAAAACGGCGAACGACCGAACGACTCGCGGCTGATGGAGCTGAAAGACCTGAACGGTTATTTTCCGTTTCAAGTGCCCGAGGGGAAAGCGGCTTGGATGGCTCGCGCCGAAGACTTGCGACAACGCATTCTCGTCGCCACCAACCTTTGGCCGCTGCCGGAAAAAACTCCGCTCAATCCCGTCTTGCATGGAAAAGTCAGTCGTCCGGGCTTCACGGTCGAGAAGGTTTACTTCGAGAGTATTCCCGGTCACTTCGTCACCGGTTTGTTGTTTCGTCCAAACAAGCCAATCGACGGTAAGACTCGACCAGCCGTCCTTTGCCCGCATGGCCACGGTGGAAGACAGCAAGACTACGGAGAAAAGAAGGTCAAGGCGTTGATCGACAGCGGCGGCGAGAAGTTTGAACAGTCGGGCCGCTTCCCCAAAATTGCTCGCTGTGCACAACTTGCGAGAATGGGCTGCGTCGTTTTCATCTTCGATATGCTCGGCTACGAAGACAGCAATCAAATCTCCTATCAACTGGCCCACCGCTACGCCAAGACTCGCAAAGACTTTGACAGCGCGAAGAGTTGGGGACTTTACAGCACGCAAGCGGAATTGCGCACGCAGAGCATCATGGGAATTCAGACTTGGAATTCCATTCGTTGTCTCGATTTTTTGCAGCAGTTGCCTGACGTCGATCCGAAGCGTATGGCAGTTACTGGCGGCAGCGGAGGCGGTACGCAAACGATCTTGCTGTGCGCGATCGACAAGCGGCCCATCGCCGCCTTCCCAAACGGTATGGTCTCGACGTCGATGCAGGGAGGCTGCACGTGCGAGAACTGTTCGCTACTGCGAATCGGCAACGGCAACGTCGAGCTCGCGGCGCTGTTCGCGCCCAAGCCGCAAGCCATGACGGCGGCCGACGATTGGACCAAAGATATGATGACCAAGGGTTATCCGGAATTGCAAAAGGTCTATGAACTATTCGGAGTGCGCGACAACGTATTCTGCCGCCCGCTTTTGCACTTCAAACACAATTACAACTACGTGACTCGGCAAACGATGTATTCCTGGTTCAACAAGCATATGAAGCTTGGTTTTGACGAACCGATTGAGGAGACCGACTACGCGCCGCTAACCGGCGCGGAGATTCGAGTCTGGAATGCGGATCATCCCAAGCCGACAGGAGGAGACGCCTACGAACGAAAACTAACCAGGCAATTGGCCGACATGAATGACTCGCAGATGAAAAAACTGGTGCCGAAAAATGCCGACTCGCTGCGAGAATTCAAGCGAGTTGTCGGCGGCGCCTTGGCGACAATGATCGGCCGAGACATGCCAGCGGCCGGCGACATCGAGCGGACCAAGGTGCACAAGGATGAAAAGGCGGGCTATCTGCTATTTCGCGATTACCTGCGCTACCAACCCAAGGGCGAAGAGATACCGCTCGTTTCCGTTTTTCCGGTTTCCACAAAATGGAATGGCGACGTTGTTGTTTGGCTTCACGAACAAGGCAAGCAAGGTTTGTTCGACGAGAGCGACCAGTTGAAAGCGAGCGTGCGGCGACTGGTCGACGGAGGCGCCTCAGTCGTTTCGCCCGACCTTTTTCAACAAGGCGAGTTTGTTGACGGTCAGGTTGTGCTGGTCGAGCAACGCGTCGTCAAGAATCCGAGAGAGTTCGCCGGTTTCACGTTTACTTACAACGACACGTTGTTCGCCAGACGAGTTCACGACGTGCTGACCGTCGTCGCTTGGGTCCGCGGCGATGATCACGCGGCAAAGCGAATTAGCCTCTACGGAACGGCGAAGACCGGCGCGATCGCCGCAGCCGCTCGCGCTGTGGCCGGCAAAGCCATCGATCGCGCCGCGATCGATACCGGCGCCTTCCGATTCGCTCAACTGACTTCGTATCGCCACCCCGATTTCCTGCCGGGTGTCGTCAAATACGGCGACATGCCGACCTTGCTCGCCCTCTCAGCCCCCAACCCTGTTTGGATCGGCGGTGAAGACGGCAAGACGCCAAGCCTCACAGCGAAGGCGTATCGAGCTGCCGGGGCGGCGGACCAAGTTTCGTCGTCGCCAGTGCAAAGTGTGGACGACGCGGCCGTCGATTGGCTGCTCGAGCGATGAGCGCCAAGACGAAATCGGCGGCTGCTGCGGCGAACTGACCGAATTGGATTTGCGATCCCTTTGCTGTTCACGTTGAGTTCACTGGGGAAAGAGACGATAATCTGAGAAGTCGGAATTGAACTCATCGGGAGCGAGTTTGGTGCAACACAACAATCACGCCTTCACGAACTACTACCCTCGAGAGCAAGAGGGGCTGACGGTACTGAGCCGGCGCAACATGCTGAAAGCGGGCGTCGCCGGCGTTGCGGGTCTCAGTCTTCCGCAGTTGCTTCGAGAGCGTGCGGCGGCGATTGAGACAGGAAAGCCGCTCAAAAAAAAGAGTGTCATTTTACTTTGGATGACCGGCGGGCCGAGCCACATCGATACGTGGGATCCGAAACCGGATCGGCCGTTCATGAATCGCGGCCCGTTTGAGACGATCGCCACGAAGGTGCCGGGCATTTTCGTTTGCGAACACTTGCCCAAGCAAGCGGCCATGATGGATCGCTTCACGATTATTCGCTCGGTCGATCCGAAGAAGAGCAATCACCAACCAAACCAAGTGATGCAGACTGGCAATCGTGAGGCGGGCCCGCGAGTGAACCCAGCCAAGGGCGCCAAGTATCCCGCGATTGCTTCCGTTGTGGCCAAACACCACGGCGCTAACGATCCTTCGATGCCGCCCTATGTCGCCTTCATGAAACATCGATCGCACATCGCCTGGGGCGGCTACCTCGGCAAACGCTACGATCCTTTTATGGGCAACCAGGCGACAGTCCTCCCCGCCTACGACCTGGTAGGCAAGCCGCTCAAACGCAACACGGGCGCCAACTTACTGCGTCTGCCTAGCGGGCTCGACATGGCCCGCCTCTCAAACCGACGCAAGCTGAGCGAAGACCTGGACCGAATCAAAAAAGGACTCGACCTCGACGGCTCGATGGACGCGCTCGACCACTATCAGCGACAAGCGGTCGATATGGTTCTCGGCCGCCAAGCCCAGAAGGCGTTCAATCTAGAACACGAGCCGAAGAAGTATCGCGACCTTTATGGCGACCATCTGTGGTGCCAACAAACTCTGCTCGCGCGACGACTTGTCGAAGCTGGAGTCAGTTTCGTGACGCTCGACTTGAGCTACCACACGGCGTCGGGCACCTGGGATAATCATGGCATTCCTGGCGGAGTCTACGGCGGTATCTCCAAAGGGCTCAAACCAATCCTTCATTTGTTCGACCATTTGCTCTCGACGCTCGTCGAAGATCTCGACCAACGCGGCTTGCTCGACGATACGCTCGTCATCGCGATGGGCGAGTTTGGGCGAACGCCGAATATGGGAACTCAGAATAGCCAGGACGGGCGTAACCACTGGCCGGTTGTCATGTCGATGTCGATGGCTGGCGGCGGTTTCCGACACGGGCAAGTGATCGGTTCCAGCGAGCGAGATGGCGGACACATCAAGACGCGTCCCGTCACGCCCGGCGACCTCGCTGCGACAATTTATCACCACATGGGCGTCCCGCTCGACACCACGTACCTCGATCCTCGAGGCCGACCCAACTTTGTGGTCGAGGAAAACGGCAAACCGCTGCCCGAACTGATCTAGGCAGACATTCGCAGCGCCGCAAATCGCGCTGGCCGCCTGGGTCGCAATAGGTACGTTCGCCAGTTTTTAAGTAATCGCCGGTCGATTGTGATCAAGATACAGCGTGACGAGCAAGTCGATTGAAACGTAGTTGCCGACGAATCACAACACATCCGCCCCACTCGAGCTTGTCTCGTGCCGATGAATCAGGTTCTCAGTTATGCATCTTGGTTTGACGAAGTTGAAGTCACTATCGGTCACACTCGTTTGGGGCTTTGCGTTCGCGGCCATCATCGGCCCCGGCTCTTTCCTGCGCGGCGATGAAGCGACCGTCTCGAAGATTTCCACCAAACTCTGGACGACGTCAAAAGTTCATGGTTCTCCCGATCCGCCCAAGCCCTACCGGGCTGTTCGGGAATACGCGAACCTGAAAATGGATTGGCCGATCTGCGTCGAGCGAATCCCGGGCAGCAAGTCGATGCTGACGATCAAGGAAAAGTCAGCCTATGCGCCGGCGAGCTTGCACGTGTTTCGCGACTCGCGCGATGTCGACTCGGCAACCGAACTGCTTCGCTTCCCCGGAGTGGCGTATGACATCGCCTTTCACCCGCAGTTTCAAGAGAACGGCTACGTCTATTTCGGCTGGAACGACAACAAGCATGCCGACGGCGCCCGCTCGCAAATCGACCGATACACGATGAGCCGCGGGGCGCCTTACACGCTCGACAAGGAATCACTCACGACGATCATTCACTGGAAGTCAGCGGGCCACAACGGCGCGGCGATCGCCTTCGGCCTCGATGGCATGCTCTATATCACGTCAGGCGACGGCACTGTGAGGCGCGATACCGACCGTGTTGGCCAGCGGCTCGATACGCTCCGATCGAAAGTCCTCCGAATCGACGTCGATCGAGTGACCGACGGCCAGACATATTCGATCCCCAAAGACAATCCGTTCGTCGGTTTCCCCGGCGCCAAAGAAGAGACATGGTGTTATGGGCTGCGCAACCCTTGGCGCATCACCGTCGATGCAAAAACGGGCCATGTTTGGGTTGGCAACAACGGCCAAGACACGTGGGAGCAGGTTTACTTGGCGAAGCGAGGCGCCAACTATGGGTGGAGTGTCTACGAGGGCGACTCGTTGTTCATCGCCGATCGGGTTCGAGGCCCCACGCCGATCTCGCCACCGACGTTTAACCATCACCACTCCGAAGCACGCTCGCTTACCGGCGGCATCGTCTACTACGGCAAGGCGTTCCCCGACCTGTATGGCGCCTATCTCTATGGAGACTATTCGACCGGGAAAATTTGGGCGGCCAAACACGATGGAAAACGAGTCGTTGAACATCGAGAGATCGCGGATACCAGTTTGGCGATAACTTGCTTTGCCGAAGACCGAAATGGCGAATTGCTGATCGCCGATCATCGCGGCAACGGCAAAGGCGGCTTCTATCGACTGCAGTCGACCAAGGCCCAGACCGACAAGGGGCATCGACGCGAGTTTCCCAGGCGACTCAGTCGAACCGGTCTGTTTCGTTCCACCGCGAAGCATCAGTTGGCGGATGGCGTCTTGCCGTATGCGGTCAACGTGCCCGCATGGCACGACGGAGCGAAAGCCGCTCGCTTCGTTGCTATACCGCAGATCTCCGCAGATCCGGCTAGCCGACCCGCGGTCGCGTTTACAGAAAAGAACGCCTGGAATTTTCCGGATGGAACGGTCTTTTTGCAGACGCTCACAACCGGCGGGCAAGACAGACCGACGCGCCGATTGGAATCGCGACTGCTTGTTAAACAACAAGGCGAATGGGCCGGCTACACCTATTTGTGGGACGAACGACAGGACGACGCTGTACTCGCTCCGCGCGAAGGAGCGGCGATCGATTGGGCGGACGGGTGGAAGGCGCCCAGCCGCAGCGAGTGCATGGCGTGTCATAGCCGGGCCGCCAACTACGTGCTCGGCGCCACTCTATTGCAACTCAATCGTGACTTCGAATACCCCTCGTCTCTCTTCGATGCCCTTCCGCCACCCACCGGCCGCATCGCGAGCCAGCTCGATGTCTTCGAACACCTCGGCTGGTTTGCCCTGAATTGGGAGGACGACGATCCGCTGAAGCATGAACGGCTGGCTGCGGCAGACGACGATTCGATTCCATTCGATCGGCATGCGCGAGCCTACTTGCATGCGAACTGCGCACACTGCCATGTGCCCGATGGCGGAGGCAACGCGAAGATCGTACTCGATTGGAAAACGCCGCGCAACAAGATGAACCTGGAGGGCGTCAAGCCAATGCATGGCGACTTCGGATTCGAAAAAGCTCAACTCGTCTCGCCCGGTCGACCGTACGATTCCATCCTCGCCTATCGGATGAATTCGCTTGGCGGAGGCCGCATGCCTCGAGTCGGCTCACACGAAGTCGATAGGGAGGGCGTGCAGTTAATCTCGAACTGGATCACTTCGCTAGGCAATTCAGCCGACGATGTTGAATCCACGGCGCGCGTCGTCGAAGCATTGACGGACGACTCAGAACGACAAGCGGCCGTCACGAGACTGCTCGGCACTTCGCGGCAAGCCATGCTGTTGGCCGACGCCGTCCAAGACGCGTCCGTTTCGTATGACGTTCGGCGGCATGTCGCCGAGCAAGCCATCCAGAGCGGTCGCCCGGCCATTCGAGACCTGTTCGAGCAGTTCGTACCGCGCGGAAATCGAACCGTGCGGCTAGGTCCCTCTTTCGACCTCGAGGTCGTTCTTTCTCGCAAAGGAAATCGCCAGCGCGGACGGCGGTTGTTCGAGTCGTCGACCACGCTAGCCTGCCGCAACTGTCACCGCTCAGGAAAGACCGGCAAACAACTGGGTCCCGATCTGTCGCAGATCGCCAAACGCAAACTGAATCGGCGACAGCTGCTCGAAGCGGTCGTACAGCCCTCAAAAGAAATCGACGACCAATTCGCCGCCTACTCCGTGCTGACGACGAATGGAGAAATCGTTTCGGGTCTCAAGGAGAAAGTCGACGCGAACGGCGTTTCGGTTCGGTTAGCCGATGGGCAGCTGAGAACGATTCCGAATGAGCAAGTCGATCTGTTGCGGCGCCTGGCCAGTTCCTTGATGCCCGATTTGTTGCTCAAGGATCTTTCAGCACAAGAGGCTGCCGATTTGCTGGCGTTTCTGCACGGCCTGAGCGGCGATGCGACTCAGCCGAGTCGGGATTCTATTTGCCCGGAATCGAGTGCAAAGCCATCGAGCGCAAAAAAATAGGGGCGTGGCTAACCGCTCGCTCGGCCAGCCACGCCCCTCAGCGGGATCACTTGCATAAGAACAACGTTTCTAAAAGCACATCGCGGACCAAAACCGAGCAAAAACGAAAGCAATTCAACAAGTGGTTGGCCTCATAACACTTAGGCACTACCACGCGAAACCCACGGATCGACTGGCTACAAAACATGCGCCCTGATTCAAGGCGCTTGTTCAAGATCAGAACGACAAACGTCGCTCGCATTCGCAGAAATGAGCCCAATGCCCCAAGTCATCACACTCAAACGCCACGGAGCATGTGGTTCGATCGTGCTCGACCGTCCGCAGAAAAAGAACGCGCTTAACCGCCAGCTGCTGCTCGAACTCAGGCAGAGTCTCGAGGACTTTCAGCTTCAAAAGAGCGTGCGAGCCGTCGTTCTCACCGGGGCGGGCGACACGTTCTGTTCCGGACTCGATCTGCAGGAGATGCACGAGACGAGCAAGGAGGAGCAGCCGTTCGGGCAGTGGGGCGAGGACGCTCAACTCTATCGCAGCGTGCTCAACACCATACTCGACTGCCCCAAGCCGATCATTGCGGCAGTCAATGGCGTCGCCTTGGGCGCGGGCGCCGCACTCGTGCTGGCCTGCGACATCACGCTCGGCTGCAAGCGAGCGACGATCGGTTTTCCCGAGCCGCGTCGAGGCATTGTTTCCGGGCTCGCAGCGCCGCTGCTGCAATTTCGAATTGGCGGGAGCCGTGCGGGATATCTGCTGACAACCTGTGAACCGCTGGATGCCGAGCGGGCCGAGCAGTGGGGACTCTTTCATGAGTTGCACGACGAATCGCTGCTCTGGGCTCGCGGCAATGAACTCGCCAACCAAATTGCCAACTCGCCCCATGAGGCGGTCCAGTTGACGAAGAAGATGCTCAACGAAACCGTAGGCGAAAGCCTCCGCTCCCAACTCGCATCGGGCGCCGCCGCCAGCGCCGCAGCTCGCACAACCGAAGTCGCCGAAGAAGGCATCGCCGCCTTCGTCCAGAAGAGACCACCGTCCTGGCCATAGTCGGAACGCGCGATCGGATGTTTCGAGTGAGCCATACGTGGCTGGGGCTTCCCGCCGCAGTATGCGAACGTGAAGCCCAACGTGGAGCCAATCGAGTCTGGGACTTTGAGCCACAAACAGATGCCAAACATCAACTGCTGCTGGAAGCCCCAGCCACGAAACACTCATCAAAACCAAGAACGAAAAAAGCGGGCTGAGCCGTATTCGGCAATCAACCCGCTTGCTATCGACGATGGAGTGTTCGCTGAGTGCAGTTCAAGGAGAGCAACTGCAATCGTCTGATGTCGGAGGTTTAGTATTTCGGCTTACTGACAGGACGTCGAGCTTGCGCCGCGCCGAGTGCATCCATGACCGGCTTTGTGATGTCGATTCCGCTTTGATACACGACCGGGCGATTGATTCCGCTCAACACGTCGTTGCGATCATTGACGTCGATCGGCTTCGAATTGAATCGGAGCACAAGCCCGATGCTGTACTGGCTCGCCACTTGCTTGATGGCGGCTTGGATTTCAGTGTACGTTTGGAAATAGAGCTTCGATTCCTTCTCGAGCACGTCCTTACGCTTGAGGCCGGCTTCGACTTGAAGGTCCGAAGTTCCGCGAGCGATCGCCTCTTCCGTGTTCTTGTAGTCCGGGCTACCCGGCGTGTAGAGTTCGAGCTTCTTGCCTTCTTCAATGAGCAGCTTTCGCTCATTGTTGATTCGTTCTTCGAACGACTTGATCTCGGCCTTGATCTTCTCCGCTTCCGAGGTGAAGCGGGGGTGGTTCTTGAAGACATGGCTAATGTCAATCACCGCAACATTCACGCCCGATTGCTGTGCCTGGGCCGCGGAAACAGATACGGCAGTGACCGCGAACGTGAGAGCAACAACCTGTAGCGACTTGAACATCTTCCCCTCCATGGAATTAGTTTTGCCTTCGTGGCGTTCTTGCTTGCTTGGTGAAGACCCGAGACAATTGCAGTTCTTGTGCCAAAGCGAACTGAGGCGGACTTTGCGGTGCCGAATTAACTCGGGCACCCCGTACATCCCTGAAAAAGGCCGTTACCTCAATAGCAAACTCGTAAATCGTTGTGAGGCGACGCGAATTCCAAATCTTGCAAAACCGATTGCAAACTTTACGAACTCAACAAACTGCTTGCGCTAGCTTGCCGTCACTGCACTTAGCCACGCTCGCGATACAGCGTCCGAAACGGCGGACCGCTTGTTGGAATCGAGGCAAGATATGCGGTTTATTCGGTCGCTTGAGCGCCTTTTGTCCACACGTTTCTCACTTCTTGTAAAGATTCACCACCGACTGCATCGCGAACGTAAACCGAAATGCCCTCCCCCTCGCAATCCACCTACTCTGATTCCATCCTCCCGGTGATCGATATTCAGCACGGGCTTGTCGTTCGAGGCGTTGCGGGTGAGCGCGAGCGTTATCGGCCGATTCAGTCGAGCTTGACTTGCCGAGCCGATTGCGCGTCGATCGCCACGGCGCTTCGCGACAATTTCGGTTCGAAGCAACTCTACGTTGCGGATCTCGATGCGATCGCCGGAGCGCAGGTCAACACGCTGAATCTGAAGCGGCTGCTCGACATGGGTTTTCAGCTGCTGCTCGACGCCGGAATCAGCAACTTGACTGAACAACAGCAGCTTGCCAGCGAGTTGGAAGTCGATACATCGAGTGGACGAGTCGACTGGGTCGTCGGTCTCGAATCGCTCCGAGACCGCGACGAGCTTCGACAACTCGGCGCGGTACTTGGCGAGCGCTGTATCCTCAGCATCGATCTCCGCCGCGGACGGCCAATCACGCAGTTCCAAGATTGGCATGATCTGGACGCGACACAGATTTCCGATTGGGCCATTGACGCCGGCATAGGAAGAATCATCGTGCTCGATTTGGCGGCGGTAGGAATTGGCGAGGGCCCTTGCACGCTCGAGCTATGTCGGCGGATCCGAGCGAAACACGCGGACGTTGAATTGATCTCTGGCGGAGGCGTGCGAAACATGCATGACGTGCAGTCGCTAACCCAAGCCGGCTGCGACCACGTGCTCGTCGCATCGGCGCTCCACTGCGGCGCCATCGCGCCGGCATGCTTCTAGGCCAGCGTGACGCCCGAGGCTAGCGTTTTTTTAGGCCCGTGAGTCTTGACGAGCGCCTGCGCGTTGCCCCGATGGGGCAACACTCGTACCCGATTCCCCAAACGGCGCAACAATAGCTGGTCGATCTCCCCGTTCCGGTGAATCAGGTCACCCGGGGACGATTGCCGACGCCAACGGTCGGGCGACCTATAATAGTAGATGCTATGCATTCAGCCCGACGCTCGCCCGCACCAACTGGTTTGATCCCCCCATGCTGCAAGACTCGGACAACATGAGCTTGCCCCCGGCCGACGGGTTTGACGGGGACGTCGATGGAACGACGTCGGGTGGACCGCCGAAACTGTCGACGCCGCCGAGCAGCGCGCCGCCTAAAGTCGACGAAGACGACGAAGACGACGCCTCGCCAGGAGAAGCCGAGTCGAGCGGCGCAGAATCTGAGCTTGCCGAGCCGCCGGTGATGAAACCGCAGCTCGCCGAACCTCCCGTTACAAAGCCCGATTCAGAATCGAGTCCGAACGAGCCGGAGACGAGTCGAGGCGAAGCGAAAAAAAACGGCTCGGCTCGGCCTAAACCGCCGTCGCTCCCGCCACCGAAGGTCGAGCCATCTTACGCTATCGAGCAGTTCGAACCGGCGCGAACCAAGAGATTACGCGAATGGTTGTTGATCCCGCGGATCATGCAACGCATGTCGGGGTTCTTCACCAGCGCCGCGATTCACATGGCATTGCTGCTTGTATTAGCTCTGCTCTTCATCGCTTCGAACCAGGACAAGACCAACAGGCCGACGGCGCTGCACGTCGTCGTCGAATCCAACGACGATCCGGAAATCATCGTCGCCAGTTTTCACGCGCCGACTCCGCTCGACGCCGCCATGCCGAGCGATCCCAGTGAGTCGTTGACACAAGTCACGATTCCGAACGCGCCAAACATCGATTCCCCGGTCGCGGGACCGGTCGCCGCAAACCAAGTGGTGCCGCAGCGGCGAATGGAGCAGCCGAGCATCGAGACGCTGATGACTCGTTCGCTCGCGCCGGCTGGCGGCGGATTCGAGGGGCGGACGGTCAACAAGCGAGCCCGGTTGTTAGCGGCTCGAGGCGGCACGCCGGAGAGTGAGAACGCGGTCGCGATGGCGCTTGGTTGGCTCGCCGCCCATCAACTCGATGACGGCTCTTGGCGATTCGACCACAACAAGAGTGCATGTTCCGGACTCTGTCGAAACCCGGGCAACCATGTCTCGACGACCGGCTCGACCGCGCTCGCGCTACTCCCATTTCTGGGCGCGGGACACACCCACCGAGACGGCGAGTACAAGGATGTGGTGAAGCGAGGTTTGTATTACCTCAGCAGCCGCATGATCGGCAGCAAGAAGGGCGGCGATCTGCGAGAGGGCACGATGTACGCCCACGGTATCGCCACGGTCGCCTTGTGCGAAGCTTACGCGCTCACTCAGGACCCGCAGTACAAGACCGATGCCCAGATGGCGATCGATTTCATCTGCAACGCACAGCACTCGGCGGGAGGCTGGCGATACTTCCCCGGTCAACCCGGCGACACGACCGTCTTCGGCTGGCAAATCATGGCGCTCAAGAGCGGGCACATGGCCAAGCTGCACGTTCCGTCTCCCGTCATCGAACTCGCCAAGTCGTACCTGGACACCGTGCAGCTGAACGACGGCGCCCTTTACGGTTACCAAGGTCCGGAAAATTCGCCGACGCCCACCGCGGTCGGACTGTTGTCGCGAATGTACACCGGCTGGAGTCAAAACGACGAGCGACTCGAGCGAGGCGTGATTTACCTCGACGCACTCGGACCGTCGCGGACCGACATGTATTTCAATTATTACGCCACCCAAGTACTGATCCATCAAGACGGCCCCGCCTGGCCGAAATGGAACAACCGTCTTCGCGAACATCTGATCAAGACACAAGGCACGCGAGGGCATGAACGAGGCAGCTGGTACTTCAACGACAAACACTCGTCCGAGTCCGGCGGGCGTTTGTACAACACTGCCATGTCCGCCATGATCCTCGAGGTCTACTATCGCCACATGCCGCTCTACGGCCTGCGAAGCATCGACGACAATTTCTAACAGCGGCGGCGTCATCTTAGCCCGCCAGAAGTCGAGCTTCGCCCGAAAGCAACCACCGCCGCGACGTCACCCGAAGCCGCTGCCATACGACGGGTCCGGGAGAGAAACCGAAATCCTTGGGCGTTGCCCGTAGGCTACGTTGAGGTAAGCCGCCCTGCCAACATCTGCGCGCGGCAACGCCTATGGTATGCCGCAACTTTGAACGGCGCTGAGAGATTCAAACAGCCTAAGGACGCCTGAACTCTGGCGCCCCACGCGTCTGTGCTTTGCACAGCGCCAACTCTTCGACTACAGAGGGAATTCCTCTTCCGAAGCGGCTTTGCCGTAGATCGGCATATGGCGATAGTAGACCTCGAGAATCATCGTGGCCATCGCGGTCGTATAGAGGCGACCGCCTCGCTCGGAACCGTGATCGCCGGCGATGTGCCAGCTGCCGCGCTGGTGGCCGTCTTTGTCTTGCGAGTTGACCAGTTGGTCTCGCATAACAGCGTTCCAGGCCTTCCAGGGTTCGCCTTCGGTCTGCTTCATGACCTGAGTGGCGTAGTAGTTGTAGTACATGTTCGTCTTCGACGGCCCGCGCGAGCCGAGAAACTGAACGCCTCGCTCGAGCGCCGGGTGATCTTTCTTCCAGCCGAGGTACATGCGACAGAGCAAGCCAACGGCGGTCGTCGAGCTACCCGCGCCTGGTCCGGAATATCCGTACTTGGAACCGCTATCGACTTGAACCGCGTCGAGGAACTTGCTCGCGCCAAGCACCACGTTCGGCGGCACTTGCAAGTAACCCATGTGACCGCTCTTGAGCGCCATCAGCTGCCAACCGACAACCGACGTATCGCCAGGCTGCTTGGGCTGGTATCGCCATCCGCCGCCGACGGGATCTTGAGCGGCGACGATGAAGTTGATCGACTTTTGAGCCGCGATCATCAACGCCTTGTCATGAGTCATCGCGTAGGCTTCGCAGAGCACGATCGCGCACAATCCGTGCGAGTACATGCTTCCGCCGCCCTCGTGAAACGAGCCGTTCGGCTTCTGATGCGTCATCAAGTAGTAGAGGCCGGCTTGGACGTTCTGCTTGTAGTCGCCCTCTTTATGAGTCTGCCCGGCGCCGAGGAACGGTAGCAAGGCAAGTGCGGTGGCGCCGTTTCGAGCTGAATCGTTGAGGCTGCCTGGATGATTGCATTTGCCTGCGCAGCCGGGGTGCGCCGCATGGTTGAACGCCCAGCCGCCGTCTCGCATCTGGTGGGCGGCGAGCCATTTCAGCGCCAACGCGACTGCTTCTTCACTCCCTTTGGTTCCGCCGTATCGCGAAACCATCTTGCCCCGATTACCAGCACCTCGACCATCGAGCCCGTTGCCCGTGAGCGCGCCGATTTCGCGCATCAAGTCGTTCTTGGGCGCGGTGTTTTCACTGAACTCAACCAAGTCGACGTGGACAGCCGCGGCGTCGACATCCTCAGCCACGTTCACTTCGGTCACTTCGTCGGGAATGTCGGCCGATACGAGTTCCGAAACTGGGCTCGCTTCGAAGTCGGTCGTTTCGGTCAATTCGAGCGGCTCTTCGGGAAGCTCTTCCAGCTCTTCCAGCACCTCTTCATCGGCGTTGGCGACCGTGAGAACTCGCTTTGTTTTTTCCTGAGCCATGATGGGGATCAACGTCAGAATGATGATCGCAACCATGTGCACGATCACGCTGACCAACCAGCTCGGCATGGCTTTGGTGAGAATGAAGCGTTGGCCGCCGGCCTCTTCTTCGTATTCATCCTCGTCGTCGTCCGCTTCCGGCTCAGCATTCTGGGCCGTCTCTTCCATCGACGTTCGTCGAGCATCTTCGGAGGCCGCACTGGCGTTCGATTCAGCAGCTCCGGATTCTGGGGCGTCGTCCAGTTGTGTGGGCTCTGGATCTTTCGACATCGAAACTAGGCTCCGGTTAGAACTTCAATGAGCCGAAATGGCTCAAAATGCAGCTGCTGGCCCGCCAGGAATTAAGGGCGAACGCCCTCCACATAACATTATCCAATCCGGCCTGAAACGCAAGCAGAACCGCGAGTTGGATCGATTCTCACGCCTCTTATTCGCCCTGCACACAGCCGTTTATTCACCCCTTCTTGGCTTTCTTGCCAAATCACGTAACACCCCCCCTCTGCAAAGGGGCGTTTGGCGTGACGACCCGACGCAACGAGCTTGCTCGTCCGGTGAATCAGATTCAACGATAACAGCTCAAACCGCCCCAACCAGACCCCAACGAGCTTGCTCGTTCGGTGAATCAGATTCAACGCTAACAGCGCCCGCCAACACGCCCCGTTGTCCAAAGTGCGGGTAGGCCTCTCTCCTTCGTTTTCGGGGATTCTCGTGTTTTTCGTGGCTCGTCCTTTCTCGTCAGGTTCGCGCACGACGTGCCTTCCGCTGAATGGATTGCTCCGCTAAACTGTGTGGTTTGGACAATAGACACGATGGTTCGCCGGCGAAACGGCGAGCGTTCTGGCGAGGACAAGCGGATGGCCAAGAGCAAGAAGAAAGTCGAGACAGTCTTTCTCGTCTGCGAAGAGACCGGTGACTACAACTACTCTCTGCGACGAAAATCCGGTGGCGAAAAGCTGAAGCTCAAGAAATACTCGCCTCGACTGCGTCGGCATACGCTGCACATCGAGAAGAAGAAGTAACTCATTTGGCGGTTCCGCCAAATCGACAACGCTCGCGGTCCGGTCGGTCTCTCTTCGATTTGGCCGCTTGAGCCCCACTGTTATTTGGGAAGCAGTTTCTCCTCTCGGCGGACCTTGAACACGCCGACGGTTTCGATCATCCCTTCGCTTTTGGTGACGGATGCGTACGGCCGCGAGGATTCCAGGCCCATTCTATTTCCGATACAATGGCGGCGCGCGGCAATTCTGCTGGGCGCGTTGCGTCCGTTCACGGCAAGTGACGACGCATCGAAGCTGACTCTTTAGCAACGGATTGCGCGATCGTCTCGACTGGGTTTGAGTTGACAAGCCGCGAGTTGAGTTGGCCGCGAGCCGTCACCGATGACAATGGCAAAACGCTGGCGGTTTCATTCTCACGACGCGGAACGCATCGCCGCTTTGGAAAAGCGAGCGTCGGTATCGCCCGTTGTCGCTCAATTGCTCCTTTGCCGCGGAGTCGAGTCGGCTGAGGCGGTCAAGTCGTTCTTGGCCGCCAAGATGAGTGGTTTGCGAGATCCGCAATCGCTGCCCGACGTGCCCAAGGCGGTCGAGTGTATTGGTCAGGCGATCGCCGACAAGAAGCGGATTATTGTTTACGGCGATTACGATGCGGATGGGATGACGGGTGCCGCGATCTTGGTTCGTTGTTTGCGATTGCTCGACGCGGATGTCGGGTACCACGTGCCCAATCGGCTTGAAGAAGGTTACGGACTGAACGACGAGGCTCTTCGCAAGCTGGCCGATCACGGCGCGTCGCTCGTGATCTCAGTCGATTGCGGCATCGCCAGCGTGTCTCAAGCCAAGCTCGCCGAATCGCTCGGGCTGCAATTGGTCATCACCGATCACCACGAGTTCGCCGAATCGTTGCCGGAGGCGACCGCGATCGTTCACCCTCGATTGCCTGGCGGCGACTACCCGTTTGAAGGCCTATGCGGTGCCGGAGTCGCATTTAAATTGGCCTGGGCCTTGTGTCAGCACGCGAGTCAATCGGAGCGAGTGCCGGATCGCATGCGAACGTTTCTGTTGCGAGCGATCGGCTTGGCTGCGATGGGGACAGTGGCCGACGTCGTTCCGCTGCTCGATGAAAACCGACTTATTGTTCGTCACGGCTTGACCAGCCTTCGCGACTACCCGGTGCTCGGCGTCAAGGAACTGATGCGAATCACAAAACTCAACGAGAAGCCATCTCTAAGCGCCGAGGACATTGGCTTCACGCTCGGGCCTCGACTGAACGCTTCTGGGCGGTTGGGTCAGGCTCAGTTGGGTGTCGAGTTGTTGACGACCGACAATCCGGATCGAGCGGCGGCGTTGGCCGAGTACATCCATGAGTTGAACAAGAGCCGCGACAGTTTGGAGCGGAGCATTTACTTGGCAGCCTTGAAGCAAGCTCAAGACGACTTCGATCCGTCGAATGACCCGGCGTTGGTATTGGCCGGGCATGGTTGGCATGCGGGCGTGATCGGGATTGTGGCGGGTCGATTGGCGGAGAAGTTCAATGTTCCGGTGGTCATCATTTCGCTCGACAAGTCGGGCGCGAAACCGGGCGTCGGGTCGGCTCGCAGCGCGTCCGGTTTCAACTTGCACGAGGCGATGGCGGAGAACGCTGAGAGTCTGGTTCGATTTGGAGGCCACGCGGCGGCCGCGGGATTGACGATTGAAGAGAAGCGGCTCGACGAATTTCGCGCCGGTTTCTGCGAGTATGCTGCGAGCGAGATCAGTACGGAGGCGAGGATTGCCGAGGTGAGTATCGACGCCGAGGCGCCGCTGAGTCAGTTGACGATGCAGACGGTGATGCAGATCGAGCAGCTGGCACCATTTGGCCAGGCCAATCCGAGGCCCGTGTTGTGTGCATCTGGAGTTGAATTGGCAGCGCCGCCGAAGACGATGGGCAAGACCGACCGTCACATGACCGTGCAGCTCAAGCAGCACGGAGTCACCCTCCGAGCTTTAGCCTTTGGCCAAGCCGACTGGGTCGGCCCCTTGGCCGAGAACGAGGGCCCGGTCGACATCGCCTACCGTCCGATGATCAACGAGTTTCGCGGTTACCGCAAAGTCGAGCTTCACTTAGTCGATTGGCGTCCCACCCAAACCCCCGCCGCCGTCAGCTAGTCCACTTTTTGAATGCCGTCGCGAACCCGCCCCCGTCCGACCATGTCCCCAATGGAGTCCTCCTGTTGACAACCTCTTCACCCCCTCCCCTCCCTCCGCTAAGATAATCACACAACACCCATCGGGGCGTGGCTCAGCCTGGTAGAGCGCTGCGTTCGGGACGCAGAGGTCGCTGGTTCAAATCCAGTCGCCCCGACTTTTTGCAAGACAATGACACCAAAGGGGTTACGCCAAACACAGCGTGATCCCTTTCGTCGTTTCTTGGCCTTGGTGATACCCTTGGAGATACCTTTTTTGCATTATTTCGTGCAATTCGAAGGCACCAAGAATTGACCCGTGTGTTGGGTGTGTGGCATTCCGCTAAGCGTCTCCGTCGCCGCTCGCTCGCATCGCGTACACATCCTCAGCAAAACGTTCAATGTGAGCCTTGAACGAGTCGTAGACCTTGGCGATGTCCACGAGGTTGGCTGATCGGTCCCAGAGTCTTCCGCCTTACCGTTACCCAGCCCGACCAATTCACCAGCGTACCTGGTCACACGCGAGAGCTGGCGGAAGCCCGACCTTGCCTGGCTGGCCATGAGCCATGTTCCATGGCCCTCTGGGTCTATTTCGAATTTATGCATCAGGGTGACAGCAAATTCTTGCTGACGGGAAGACAGCCTGCGAAGATTGCTGCAGGATTTCCACATTGTCGCCGAGGAGCCACAAAACGTGCCTGACGAACTAACAATCGGCGACGCCGAGATCGACAGCCTCAAACAGCACTTGATTGATGACATGGACGCGTTTGCCGCCATCTACCAAAGGCGAGAAGGACACGCACTCAAAGATCGTGAGAAATGTGCGAAGAAGTTCCGCCCAGTCTGGACGGAGTACATCAACGGCTCGAAGAACGCCGAAAAGTACGACCCTGAGTATCCTTCACCCGATGTCTGGCCAGGAGTCTTCCAAGAGTGGCTGAGAGAGCTTTATCCCCCAGACAAATCCGTGTGGAAGTACGAGCAGTACCGCATTGACTGTATGCTCAGGATCGGCCGCGACCGCAAGACCGGCGACTACAAGATCCTCGTTGCATTTCAGCAGGAGAACGACCCCAGCGAAATCATCCTGCACACACGCGAGATGTACGACTATAGCATCCCTGAGAAGGTCGTTCTGATTTGGTCAGACGACAAACAGACGATCAAGCAGGTCGCTGAGAAAGCACGGCAGGTTCCTGGGCTCGCGGCCGCAAGGGGCGTCAAGAATGCGGGCAACATCCATGTGCTGATCGCCAATCGAGAGATCCGGGATTTCTGGCTCGAACGACACCCTGATTTGCCAGTAGACCTATTTGAGTACGTGTTCATCCGCTCGGATATTGATCAGCCATCAAATTCCACCAACGTTGGTTGAATCTTAGCAAGTTTGTACTCTGCCAGCTCGCATGCGGTCCGGTCGCGAACAGCAGCTTCAGGATCGATAGCAATTCGTCCGCGATTCGTCGCGGCGAACTGATGCCAGTTGCCAAGGGGTTGAACGCCACAGGGTGCTCCTCGTCGCTCGGATCAAGGAGCACGACATCCCGCTCTCGGTCTGGCGGGATCTTCTTCAACACGGAGATCACGAGATCGCCGTGCGGATCAAGCAAGCCGACGCCGAGCCCGCAACGAATATCGGACAG
This sequence comes from uncultured Pirellulaceae bacterium, assembly GCA_964567745.1. Classification (GTDB taxonomy): domain Bacteria; phylum Planctomycetota; class Planctomycetia; order Pirellulales; family Pirellulaceae; genus CAZMNY01. Next base: position 74,247 of record CAZMNY010000013.1, read on the forward strand.
CAACATGTTCTCAATCAGGGTCGACTTGCCTACACCAGTTTTTCCAATGGCCCAAACGTGACGCCGTCGGTCTGGAAGTAGAACGCCAACAGCACGATTCTGTCCGCGATATGTCGTCTGCCCGATGATAGTGAGCGGTACGCCGGGTTGTTCTTCTGGTAGTACACGAGGAGGCGCTAGACGGCGATGTGCGTTGGCATCGATATCCGGATCGGCCTTGTCGATCTGCGGCAAGTGCCACAGGGTCGCAAGTTCCTCGGTGTTAAGGATGCAACGGCGCGGCTTGTTCACGGTCGCGAAGCCGTTCAAGTTGGGTAGATCGAACTGTGCAAAGGCTGCTCCGAGCGCACGGAGATGTTGTTGTGCGAGCTTCCGCGTTGGAGCAGTGACGGAAAGACGGAGCGACGCGTCGAACAAGTGCTTCTGAAGTTTGCTGATACAGGCCTGCAAGTCGGACTCGCGATCGTGCGATGCTGCTGCCTCGTCTGCTTTAAGGTTGCGGAGGGCTCCTTCATCCAGCGGCAACGGAATTGAGTGCCGTAGTGCTGAGAGTAGGGGAGCGGCGCATGTGTAACGCAGCCACCACGGCAACAACGCAAGCTGCAAATACGCTTCCGTGCGTCGCTCGGCACGCTGAAACTCACGTGCCTTCAGCTTGAGCAATGCTTCGGTAGCACGGGAACGGTAGGCATCCGAGTGTGGAGACAATTGAATATCGACCCTTACGGCTACGTCTGACTCAACCGGCATCTTGATGGCTGCCAGAACGCCGTTTAGAGGATCGATAATCTGCCGGCTTGCCGCGTCGAGCAACTGCGGATGCCTCTTAATCGGCAACGCCGCCGATCGCCGCAATCGCAAATGACGTCCAAAGCCGATATGAGCGAGGTTCGGCTCGATCAGCCGTTCCTCCGCCTCAAGCACCTCCGCGCCGCTGTAAGCGGCATAGAATGCTCTCTCCGTGGTATCTCGCAAGTGGTCCGGAACGCGAACAAAGAACGACACAACGCCTTGGACGTTGGCAATGATGAGCGTGAGTTGGGCGGAGTCCTTGTGAGCGTGCAACGAGCTGAGGAATTCTTCGACGACGAGAGGCGGTTGATCTTCGGAAGGCCCCGGCTTGATTTGCAGTAGTACCAATTCGGGGCTCAAGTACACCACACAACCAGCGCATCAGTCAAAGGTCGTTTCGCTCACCATAAAGAACGTCGGCGATAAACTCGCGGGCCACGTCGAGCCAATCAACGCCTGCGTCTGTGAGATGTTCCTGAATCGCTTTGTCTTCCGAGTAGGTCACCATTCTGAACAAAGTCTCTCGAAGATCGTTCCTGGCTCGCGCCGCAACTCTTCCGACGCCGTGTTTCAGATTGCCTCGCGGCGGGTGGTTCTCAAGCGTTTGCAACGTGACGCGGAAACAGTCGTCGTAGAGCGCCTCGTTTTGCTCGACGAGCGACATGAGAATAAAGGTGTCTTCGTTGACGACCGGCATAGGCCGAGCAGCGTGCCGCATTGCTTCCCGAAGCGCAAGTGAATCGCGCATGATTTGCGTAGGCGAAGATCGCTCGCGCGCCGCGGTCCCTGGGCGGCCTAGCAGAGCAATCCGTTGCCTCCTGCCTCAGCGATGGGCAATGGAATCGTCGTCCCAATTGCAGCCGACTTCGCGGACAGACTTACTTTCCTCGGTGGGTGAGCCTCCCTGAAGGCCTTAAGCCGAAGCGGCTGACGTGACAGCCGGCATACCCATTTGAGAACGCTCCAGTTGTCGCCGAAGCCGATCCACAACCCCGCTCTCATGAGAACAGGTCGCGGAGATTAGCGCGGGGTCTACCGTAAGGCAAGCAATCGAGCGCCCAAAATGGTCGAAGAAGCGAGGACGGGTCAGAGCGCCGTTCTCAGCGAGGAAGTGCTCTATCGTCGCGAACATAAACAATGGCCGATTGGGATCGCGCAGCGTTTCCCGCACGACGGCCATTACGTTGCGAAGCCGACCGCGACTGTTCTGGCGGAACGTGATGACTGGAATGAGATACTCGCCTTGATAGCACGCACTGTGGTGGTCGTACTTTTGCACCATCCGCCGGATCGTTTTGACTTCGTCATCACCAAGCAGCCGTTCCGTTCCTCCGTCGAGTTCAAACGGGCGCAGGTACTGCCTGCCATCTGGTGTCTCAAACTCGATGACCAAGTCCGGAAATATCTTCAGGGGCATCGCTTGTTTAGTAGCAGGATTGACTCGAACCAATGTTCTCAGAGGCGTTCGCATGGCATAGTCGCCTCGAATGCCAAAAGAGATGCTGTTGCGACTGTGGCAACGAGTCATCTGTATGCAATCTCTCTTTGCCTGCACGCAACATTGCGCGAAGACATCACCGACTGCTTCTTCGTGGCGTTGGTCTCGATGGGCGATCGGTTGAAAGAACGCTGATCGCCTCGTGGTCTTGCGCCGGGCATCGCCGGAGCGATACGTCTTCTTCGGCAACGGCTGGTTCGGAAACAAGTATTGGAAGCCACGCTCGGTGATGAAGAAGTATCGCGTGACTCTTCCATCGATGGAGTATTGGGACTGCTCAACGAACTCGTCGTCGATTGCACGACGGAGCAAGTTTTCGAGTGTACGGCTCTCGCGATAGGTGCGCCCGCGTACATGGCGATCGCGAATCGGAAATGGGTAAGTGAAGGTGGAGTTAAGTCTGAGGAGTTGTCGCTTGCTAAGCGGATGGCCGTGGAGTGCCAACAACACCTCTCGCAGGCGTTTATCGAAGGTTTCAGGTTTGGGTGGAGGAATTGTCGGGGAATTGCTTGCCATAGGGTTGGACTGAAGCGTAACATCGCCACCTTTTTTGTCCCATAACTTGTACTTGCCATGTCAGCAGAGAGTACGTCCAAATTCGTTTCTATCGATCAGATCCGCCGCGAACAGACGATCACGCCAGAACGCCTAGCTGAGTTTCACGGCGTCGCAATGCCGGTCCCAGTCGAAACAGGCAAGGAAGTTCGCATTGCGTGTCCATTCCCAAACTGCGGAAAGCAAGGACCAACTGGCAACAAAGCGATCGCGGTTCAACAGGAGACATGTGGCTTCGTTTGGAAGTGCTTCCAGTACGGTTGCCACAAAGGTGGCAATGATGTTGCTTTCAACGATCTTCTGCGCGATGGACTCGGCGATGGCCGGCCTCGTGGACCGCGATTCAAGGAGAACCTAGCCGACTATCAACAGATGGCTGGCGGAGTGGGTCGGCGAACGGAAGTAAATGTGCCGCCAGTTCCCGTGACCGCATTGCAAAGCGGTGACGAAGACGAGTCGGAAGAGAACGTGCCGCTGGAAAACAGCGACAATGAAAGCGTCCGCGCACTCGTGGACTTGCCAAACAAGTTCATCACCAACCAAGGCAAGATGCCACCGTACGCCGCGTCGTATCAGCGGCATCGAAAATGGTTCCTTGATCCCGCGCGAGTCCTTGAGGATTGGGGAGTTGGTTATCTGCCAAAAGGAACGAAGGGCGAACGTATGGGTGGCACGATGCGTGACAAGATGGTCTTTCCGATCAACGATCCCGACGGCAAGCTGCTCGCATACTGCGGTCGCGATCCTGACTGGGAGCAGAAGCATGCACACTGGAGCAGCTTGTCCGAGGAAAGGCGGTCTCAAGAAGCCGAGCCACCCAAGTGGCGATTCCCAAGTCGCAAGATGTTTCGTAAGGGTCGGGAGTTGTTTGGTCAGGAAAGAGTGATGGCGGAGGGTGCCGAGCGCAAGCTCAGCGAACAGGGTGGATTGTGGGTCGTGGAAGGGCCTGGTGATGTGATCAACTTGTCACAAGCAGACATCTTGTCGGTTGCCCTGATGTGGAACGGCGCAACACCTCAACAAGTGGTGAAGTTGACACGGATCGCGTGGGATCACGCGGCTGGTCACATCGTCCCGATGTTTGACCTGGATGACGAAGGCCAGAAAGGGATGTGGCGGTTCATGCAAGAGATGGCCAAGCATGCCTATATCCGAGTGGCTTGGAATACTGGTGGCGGCGCTGAGAAGTGGCAAGGCAAGCAACCCGAAGACTTATCGATTACCGAACTGAACGGAGTGAAGGAGCGGGTGGTGTGTACTGGCAAGTGACTTGTCGCGGCCGGCGGTCGCTACGCAACCGACATTGTGGCCAGCGAGAAGACAGTGTTGAGTCGGTGCGATTAGCCCGACGTGCCGTAACAGCTCCGCGCGTACTCGGCGGTGGGCGAGAAGTGTGTGCACAGCACGCGGGCGAGCATCACCTATTCGCATCACTGCCCACAACGTCCGCGACCCGCGGTGGTGGAGCCTCGTAGATCCGGGTACCGGTCGAAGGGACCAGTCGTAACCACCGCGGGTGGGGGGGGGGGGGGGGGGGCCGCCCGCGCGGCGGGGGGGGGGGGGGCGCAGGGGGCCGCCC
>CAZMNY010000013.1:78680-164846 GCA_964567745.1 uncultured Pirellulaceae bacterium
CACTCCCCACACCGCCCGCGACCCGCGGGGGTGGAGCCTCGTAGATCGGGGTCCGGGTCTATGGCACCTGTCGAAACCCCGGGGGGTGGCGGGCGTCCCGCCCGCGTGCTGTGCCTCATAGAGGAGTAAAAAGACCGCACCAGCAAGCCGAGTCCGCTATACGGCTCCGCCGTTGCGGACGGAGAATAGCAGCACGACATTCCGATACGTGTCGGAGAGGATTCCGGGGGTTGTTGCGTGGATTGCAGGGACGGACAAGCTGACTATGCAGCTTTTAGCATTGTGAGTTCGATAACTTCGCTAGCGACCTCTTCGACCGCCATGTACGAGACGTCGATGGTTCGCCAATTGTGCTGCTTCATCAGCGATTGGGCGTCGCGAAGTTCTTTGGCAATGGAACGTAGGTTAGTGTAGTTCGGAAGATTCGCGGCACGGATTGCGCCGCGGCGGGCTTCGCGGATGTGTTGCAACCGATGAGGGTTCATCGTTAACCCGATGACATTGTTTGAATTGAGTTGAAGAAGCTCGTCGGATGGGTCGAAACTGGGGACGAGCGGGATGTTGGCGGCGCGGATGCCTCGATAGGCGAGATAGAAGCAGGTGACGCTCTTCGAGACTCGCGAAACCCCGACCAAGACGACATCGGATCGGTTCAAGTCCTTCACACGAGCGCCATCGTCGTGAGCCAACGTGAAGTCGACCGCGTCGATTCGCTCAAACTGCTCTTGGTTCAATTCGTACGACAGGCCAGGCTGGTTTCGAGGCGTGCCGTCGAGGTGGTCATCGAACAGACTCAAGGTAGGTCCGAGTAGGTCGACGGCATGAATGTCGCGGAGTTGGCATTCGCGCGAGACAGTTTCTCGTACTTCGGGATCGACCAGCGTGTGACAAAGGATCGCCCGCTTCGCTTGGGCTGCGTCGATCACTTTCAATGCCGCCTTTGGCGTTTGCACACGCGGCTTCAACACGATCTTCACGTTCGGGTTGTCGAACTGAGCCAACGCGGATTGAACAACCTGCTCGCCGGTGCGGCCTGTTCCACCGGATAGGATGACGATCGAAAGTGGCTTGCTGCGATGGTGGCGTTTGACAGCCATCACGAAGCTCCGGCAAGTCGCTTTTCCACCTCCAGCACGCTCAGCGTCGTCTTCATCACAACGTCGGGCGTCAGCGAAATGCTGTTGATTCCTTGCTCGACGAGGAACTGAGCGAAGTCGGGATAGTCGCTGGGTGCCTGGCCGCAGATGCCGATCTTGCGATCCTTCGCGTGAACAGAACGGATCACGTGCGCTATCATTTTTTTGACGGCTTCGTTTCGCTCGTCAAAGACGTGAGCTACGATTTCCGAATCGCGATCGACACCGAGCACTAACTGCGTCAGATCGTTGGAACCGATCGAAAAGCCGTCGAAGACCTCGGCGAACTCGCCCGCCAGGATGACGTTGCTGGGGATCTCGCACATCACGTAGACCTCCAGGCCATCGACACCTCGCAACAAACCGTGATACTCCAGCTCGTTGATCACGCGGCGGCCTTCTTCGATGGTGCGGCAAAACGGAATCATCAGCTTGACGTTGGTCAAGCCCATGTCGCGGCGAACGCGTTCCATCGCACAGCATTCCAACATGAAGCCCCGCTTGTAACGCTCGTCGTAATACCGCGACGCACCACGGAAGCCGATCATCGGATTCTCTTCGGTCGGTTCGTAAAGACGCCCGCCGATCAGATTCGCGTACTCGTTCGACTTGAAGTCGCTCATCCGCACGATGACATCTTTCGGATAGAACGCGGCGGCGACCATAGCCACGCCTTGAGCCAATTTGTCGATGAAGTAGTCGTGTTTTTGTTCGTAGCCGACGGTAGCCTCGTCGATCTGGCGGACGACAGCCGCATCTTTCAAGTGCCTGTAGTCGAGCAACGCCAACGGATGGATACCGATCGTGTTGTTGATCATGAACTCCAGCCGAGCCAGCCCGACGCCGTCGTTGGGCAAGAACGAAAGCCGCAGCGCTTCGTCGGGGTTCGCAACGTTCATCATGATCTTGGTGCGAGGACGCTTCGTCGCCTGCAACGCGATCGTCTCAACTTCGAATGGCAACTCGTCTTGATAAACGAAGCCTGTTTCACCCTCGGCGCAAGAAATGGTCACGACCTGGCCTTCGGTCAGAACATCAGTTCCATCGATCGTGCCGACAATGGCAGGCAGTCCCAATTCGCGACTAACGATTGCTGCATGGCAAGTGCGGCCACCTCGATTGGTCACGATCGCCGCGGCTTTCTTCATCGTCGGCTCCCAGTCCGGATCGGTCTTGTCGGTTACGAGCACGTCGCCAGCCTGGACCTGATGCAGATGCTCAACGTTCTTGATGATGCGAATCGGGCCTGAAGCGATCTTTTCGCCAACTGATCGGCCACGACAAAGCACGTTGCCCTTGCGTTGCAGGCGATAGACCTCAAGCGAGTCTGTCTGCTTCTGCGATTGGACGGTTTCGGGTCTCGCTTGCAAGATGAACAGCTCACCGGTGCGGCCGTCCTTCGCCCACTCCATGTCCATCGGTGTGAATTGCCCACACTTTGCGCTGTAGTGGTCTTCGATCAAGCACGCCCACCGAGCGAGTTGTAGAATCTCCTCGTCGGTGATGGCAAAGCGGACGCGGTCGTCGGGCGGCACCGGAACGTTCTTGACCATCTTGCCTCCGCCAGTGTCGTAGACCAGCTTGAACTCTTTGCTGCCACACGTCTTTTGCAAGATTGGCTTCTGACCGTCGCGCAGCGTTGGCTTGAAGACGTAAAACTCATCTGGGTTCACCGAGCCCTGCACCACGTTCTCGCCCAGGCCGTATGCAGCGTTGATCAAGACGACATCACGGAAGCCGGTTTCGGTGTCGATCGAGAACATCACGCCGGACGATGCAAGGTCCGATCGCACCATCCGCTGCACGCCAATCGACAACGCAACTTCGAAATGATCGAACCCCTTGTCTTCGCGGTATGAGATGGCTCGGTCGGTGAAGAGCGACGCAAAGCAGCGGCGACACGCTTCGAGCAACGCCGCGTCGCCTTGCACGTTCAAGTACGTTTCCTGTTGGCCCGCAAAGCTTGCATCCGGCAAGTCCTCAGCCGTTGCGCTGCTCCGTACTGCTACATCGACCAGTTCGCCGGCACTCAGTCCTTCATAAGCCGTCACGATTTCTTCACGCAACTCTGCTGGCAACTCAGCAGCGAGGATCTCATGGCGTACTTGTCGGCCACGTTGTTGGAGGTTCTCGATGTCATGCACATCAAGGTCGAACAGAATCTCCTTGATGCCCTCGTCGAGGCCATTCTGGGCAAGGAAGTGCCGATACGCTTCGGCCGTGACGGCAAAACCGTCCGCGAGGTTCACTCCCTGCGATCCCAAGTCGCGACACATCTCGCCGAGCGATGCGTTCTTGCCGCCAACGAGCGGGACATCCTCGATACCGATGTCGGCGAACTTACGAATGAACTGTAACTCTGTCGCAACTGCAGTGCTGGTCATCCTACGTTCTCCGTTTCGTGAGTGTTCTCCGTCGTCTCGCCGACGATGCTCCGCAATTCATCCAAGGCGGCTTCTTCCGCGGCGGAGATCTTGTGGATGCCGAGAATCCCGCCGGCAGCTTCGGCGACCTTGCGTGTGTTGGAAAACAAGTTGAATCGCACGGCGCGCTGTGCGACTGGCGTCAACGTATCAAGGAGGGAGGTGACGTAGTCCTTCCACGCTGTGAACATCGCTTCAGTTGGCCGTTCGTCGAGCCAGTGTTCGAGCAAGTGATAGCTCGCTGAATCGCGGTCGTGCCCGATCGATTCTGCTGCTTCCAGCACCGCAATTCGCTCGCGCTTATCAACAGCGCCGTCCGACCACGCCACATGCACCAGTGGGAACAACGACAGCGCCAGAAGATGCTCGCCGGTGATGTCGAGCCAATCGAGTTCCTCTAAGACTCTTTCATCCTTGATGGCGATAGCGCGGGACAGCGATTCCCGCCGCTGTTCGGCGGCGAGTTGCTTTCCCAGCCTCTGCAGAAGCTGTTGATCGACCTTGTGGCAAAACTCATACTCGAAAGCGCTCTCGCGTTGTTTGAATATCTCAGTGGTCATCGCACTGTCCTTATCTCGGAGTGAGAACTCTCGTACCGATCAACGAGATTGCAAACGCCATACCAGTGCGGGCGAATGCGGACTGTTCTGGGGATGGACCGCTGGATGTGCGTTACCGCGCGCGAAGATGAGCGAAGCGGCTCAATCAGTCAGGCTACTTCCACGGATGCTTCGATCGCATCCCTGACCGTCGCCGTTAGTTTCCGTGGCACTTGCGACCACGGAAGCACTGCGAATGCGCCTCGATCTAACGCAGTGGGGACGTCGAATTCAGATTCGTCGCGTGTGATGATCACGCACTGGCCAGCTCCGCCGCGCCGTTGTAGTTGCTCCATCAAAGCCAATCCATCGATTTCTGGCAGCTCACGTGCCGACACAACGACGTCGTAGGATCGTTCAGATGTCGCTGCCAAAGCCTGGCGGGGATGGCACAGTTCGGTAACCGAATAACCAGCCTGACAAAGACGACGGGCAAGCGAGTCGCGGATGAGGCGATCGGGTTCGACGATCAATACTGTTGGTGGCTCGAACATCATTTTGCTCTTCCTGGAGAAACTCGAATTCGGTCGTCGATCATCTGCACACCATTCACGCTCTGGGCGAGTGTGATAGCGACTTGTCTCGTGTGGTAGGTTGGCACGGTTCCGCGTAGAATCGCGACGCCTTCTTGGAAGTCACACGACAGTTGGCGGAGTGCGGCGTAAGGGCTCTTGCCCAGTCGATCGAGAAGCTCGGCGCCGATGCGCTGGTCTGCGGAAGTGCTTGGACTCTGTTGCGGGCTCGTCTGTTGGTCGACTGTAGTGCTCATACATTTGTCCTTGGTGGCAATGGCATCCTTTGCCGCGTGTGCACAAAAAAAGCCCCGATCGCAATTGATCGGGGCTGTCGTAGCGCCGGTTTCCGGGCCCTTCGCGAGCACGGGACTTGTAGTCTTGCAACTTCGCGTGAGTTGTCAATTGGGAATCTTGAAAAGAATCTTCGCTCAACGGCGGCGCGCGTTATGGCACACCGTCTGCACGTCTTCTAATCGGGTGCGAAGATAGTTGCTACGATGAAACGCTCATGACCAGCAGCGAACACGAGCTTCGAAACAGTATCGAGCAGGCGAAGCTGCTCGCAGCGGCAGTTGCCCACTTGGCCGAGGGCGTGCTCATCACCAACGATCATCTTGAGTGGCCAGGCCCGCACATCGTTTTCGTGAATGAGGCGATGTGCCGGATCACGGGTTATAGCGCGGACGAACTTGTCGGCCAAACGCCACGGATCTTGCAAGGCAAAGGAACCGACGGCGAGGCCCGACGGCACCTGCGAGCTGAGCTAACCGCTGGTAGATCGTGTCGCGTTGAAGTCGTCAATTACCGAAAGGACGGCACAGGCTACGACGCAGAGCTGTTCATCATGCCGGTGTTCAACGCTGAAGGGCAACGCACCAACTTCGTTTCTATCCACCGCGATATCTCGCAGCGGAAGCAAGCCGAAGCGGCACTTCGCAGCCACCAAGACCTGCTGCAAGCGATCTATGATGCGGAACCGGAATGTGTGAAGCTGCTCGACGCTGATGGCACGGTGACGATGATGAACCAGGCCGGCTTACAGATGATCGACGCGAAGTCGCTCGATGACGTTCAAGGCAAGTCGGTTTATGGACTCATCGCACCTGAAGATCGCGAAGCGTTTAAGTCACTTACTCAGCGCGTCTTTCAAGGTGATTCGGGGACACTGGAGTTCGACGTTGTAGGGCGCAAAGGACACCGCAGAACGCTGGAAACGCACGCCGTGCCGTTGCGTGATCCGTCGGGCGAGATCACTTCCTTGCTGGGAATCACACGCGACGTGTCGGAACGCAGGCAAGGTGAGCGAGCCTTGCGCGAACGTGAAGAGCGATTGGGGGCAGTGCTGAACACCGCCGTCGATGCAATTATCACGATCGATCGCGGCGGTATCATCGTCAGTGCGAACATCGCGACAGAGCAGATGTTCGGCTACTCGCAAGACGAGCTGATTGGGCAGAACGTCTCGATGTTGATGCCGTCGCCGTACCGTGAAGAACACGACGCCTACATCACCCGTTACTTGGAAACACGTGAAGCGCGCATCATCGGCATCGGCCGTGAGGTTGAGGGCCAACGCAAAGACGGCTCGGTTTTCCCGGTCAGCTTGGCAGTCAGCGAAGTCGGTCGCTTGGGCTTGTTCACTGGGATTGTTCGTGACATCACGGAGCAAGTCCAGGCACAACGGCAACTCATGCTCAGCGAGCGGCTGGCTGCGATTGGTCAAACGATGGCAGGCATCGCACACGAGAGTCGGAACGCGCTGCAGAAGATCCAAGCTTCAACCGAGATGCTGGAGATGGACTTGCGTGACAACAGCGAGGCGATGAGCGAGCTTCACCGCATTGGGGAAGCGGCCGATAATCTGCGAGGTTTGCTCGACGAAGTCCGCGACTACGCTGGAACGATCGCGTTGGAACGCACTCGTGTCGCCGTCGCTGGTGTGTGGCGTCAGGCTTGGCGAGACGTCTGCCATGTTCGGAGAGGCGAAGATCCGATCTTCGAAGAGGAAACGAATGGCGTCGACACCGAGTGCTACGTCGATCCGTTCCGAATCCAGCAGGTCTTTCGCAACCTGTTTGAAAACGCAATCGCGGCGTGCCAAGACCGCGCGCATGTCACTGTGCACTGCGCGGCGACGCACGTCAACGGAACTGATGCCATCGAAGTCGCGATCCGCGATCGTGGCACTGGATTTGCAGAAGAACATCGAGAAAAAGCCTTTGATGCATTCTTCACTAGCAAGTCCACTGGAACGGGTTTGGGAATGGCGATCGTCAAACGCATCGTCGAAGCACACGGTGGTCACATTGCCATCGGACCGAACCGCAATCCGGGGGCCGAGGTGATTGTCACGTTGCCAAGGAAACCCGAAGCGTGAGCGAGGGAGACATTCGCGCTCCGCGTCCTCGCTCACGCTTCGGGTTACAGACGGAGCGAACCGTGCCTGAGAAACTCAGCATTGCCGTCGCGGATGACGACGAGCAAATGCGTTCGTATTACCTGCGGATACTGACTGACATGGGACACGAAGTCACCGCGGCGGCGGAAGACGGGCAGGTGCTACTCGATGCGTGCCGCGCCGATCGGCCCGACATAGTGATCACCGACATTCAAATGCCGGATTTGGACGGCATCGCCGCCGTTACTGAGATATGTCGTGATGAACCGCTGCCCGTGATTCTCGTCTCGGCCTACCACGACGAAGAGCTGATGCAGCGAGCCACCCTCGAATACATCCTGGCTTACTTGGTCAAGCCGATCAAGCGACACGATCTTGAAACGGCGATCGCCTTGGTGATGCAACGCTTTCGCCAATTCCAATCGTTACGCCAGGAGGCAGAAAGCCATCGTCAGGCGCTTGAAGACCGCAAGACGATCGAGCGTGCCAAAGGCATCCTGATGAAGCGAGCCATGTTGGACGAGCCCGATGCGTTTCGGCGGCTGCAAAAGCTTGCCAGCGAGAAGAACCTCAAGCTCGTCGACCTATCCCGGCAGATCGTCGTAGCGGATGAAGCGATGGCGTAGCTCTCATGGCCGAAGAACTCTCATTCCGCGTGTTTCTCTTGGTCATAGCGATCGTCCAGAACGCTTTCAGCTTCCGTTACCTGAAGCGCGCAAGCGTGGCCTCGTCGATCTTCCAGCGTCGCGACGAGGGCATACTGATGAGCATAGTGATCAGTGCAACATTCGCCGGGTATTGCATTGCGGTTGCGGCCTACCTGCTCAATCCTAGCTGGATGGCCTGGTCCGCGATCGAGTTGCCGAATTGGATTCGCTGGTTTGGAACTGTGCCGCTGTTGGACGGGTCGTTCACGATCATGTGGGGTGTTTACCATCTCGGCAACAACATCACCTTCAGCGTCTCTACAAAGGCAGAACACAAGCTGATCACATCCGGACCGTACCGTTGGGTTCGGCACCCGCTTTATACCGGATTGCTACTCGGCGCGATCGGCGTGAGCGTGATGTTGGCGAACTGGTTCGTCGCGACAACCGGTCTGGCAACTTGGATTCTTCTTGCCCGCCGCACTCGCCTTGAAGAGCAAAACTTGATCGAGAAGTTCGGCGATGCTTACCGGGAATACATGACGCACACTGGGCAGTTCTTTCCAAGAGTGCGTTAGCCATCATCGTCGCGGTCTTGGCGCGCGTTTTGCACCTACGAAGAGCAGAGGCAACAGTTGCCTCGAAAGGAGGTGTGAGATGTCCACCGTTATGAAAAGAGGTACTGGTCCGATCGTTCCTCCGCCTGCCAAGGAGCCCCAAGACGACAAGCAACTTCGTCGCGATCGCCGGACGGCTGCGATTGTCTTGGCCCTGATGATCGCGTTGATGGCGTTCATCCTCTGGCTGGCAAGCATGAGTGAACCCATCGAGTACAACGACATCGACTACTGGCACATGATGCCGTAACCAGCCTGCGGTCATTGTCGCACACCGCGCGCGCCGCTAAGCACACGTGCTCGTCGGGTAAGTGGATCAGCTATCACGTGAAATGAGGAGAGTGTTATGCGAAAGAGCATCATCGGAGGAATTCTTGTCGCGTTGCTTGCGACCATCGTGCTGGCCGACGACAAGGCCGAGGAGGAGAAAGAGTCTAGCTTCTGGATGAAACAGAAGCTGAAGTATTCGCAGGAGATCCTGAACGGGCTCGCAAAAGAAGACTACAACCTAATCTCGAAGAACGCTATGGCGATGAAGGGCTTGAACAAGATTGAGTTCTTCGTCCGGCAACAGCCGCCGGAATACCGCACGCAGTTGAGGAGCTTTCAGTCTTCTGTCAGCGACATCGTCACCAGCGCGGAAGACGAGAACCTTGATGGAGCAACGCTCGCCTTCACACAAATGACCGTCAGTTGTGTCAAATGCCACAAAGAGCTGCGGAAGTAGTCACTCGCAGTGTGGGAGCAGCTGGCAGCCCGGCGGCAGCACCTCGTGCAAGGTCTAGCGTATGCGGAAGTGGTGCGCGCGGGTGTGCTCCGTCGCGCGGCTGTCGATCGGGAAAAATGCTCCCGTCTGTGTTCGCAGGCTGGCACGAGCTTTGCGTCAACGACTACCGTGGCAACAAGCGCCAGTTTTGTCGGCCAGTAGCTTGACTCCCTGAGTCGAGCAGCACGTGCAAACGAATCGACTTGGAAAGTCGAGCTGCAAAGGAGGAAGTCATGAAGCTCAGCGAAACGTTTCCAAAAGAGGTTGTCACTGTCGATCCGGGCGCTTCCGTATTCGAAGTCGCGACCAAGATGCGCGACGAGAACGTTGGTGCCGTCGTCGTAACGCGCGACAAGAAAGTCGTCGGCATCGTTACTGACCGCGACATTACGCTGAAGGCGGTGCTGGGCGACGCCACGCCTCACTCTTCCGTTTCTGATGTAATGACAACGGAAGTGCACACGATTTGGGATGATCAAGGCATCTTCAACGCGACCCAGTACTTCCGGAACCACAGCACCCGCCGCCTGCCCATCATCGAACGCGACGACACGGTGGTCGGAATGATGACCGCCGACGATCTCTTCGGCCTGTTCTCACGTGAGCTCTTCAACATCGCCCACGCTCTCGAACCAGCTTTGGGTGAACATGTCTGATCCGAGTAAGATTATATCAATGTAGGAGTTGCGATGAAGATAATGTCGGCGAGTCAAGCTTGCGGCCTTGGGTGCCTACTGTTGGTATACCTGATTTCACCAGGGGCCATCGCCCAAGTCGAGTTCGAACAACCGCCGATCGAATACAGCTCGGCACCGGTTGATGATCGAGTCGCGAAGTTGCAGCGAATGCTTGACACGGGCGAAACCGAGCTGGCTCACGACGACGAGCACGGCTATTTGCGATCCGTCCTGGAGCAACTCGGCGTGCCACAAGAATCTCAGGCGCTCGTCTTCTCCCAAACCAGTTTTCAGCTTCGCAAGATTTCGCCCCACCGACCACGGGCGATCTACTTCAACGACGATGTTTACATAGGTTGGGTTCAGTACGGGGACGTCATTGAGTTGGCGTCCGTCGACAGCGCACAAGGCGCCGTCTTCTACACACTCGACCAAGAGAAAGCCGAGAAGCCGCGTTTCGTTCGCGATCGCGGGCAATGCATGATTTGTCACGCCTCGTCGCGCACGCAGGGTGTGCCGGGCTTGCTTGTGCGTTCAGTTTACGCCAACGCGAGCGGCCGCCCTTGGTTCGGTTCGGGCACGTTCACGACCGACCATCGCAGCCCCTTCAAGCAACGCTGGGGAGGCTGGTATGTGACAGGCGAACACGGTTCGATGCGACACATGGGGAACGTCATCGCGCAGAATCGCCAGAACGGCGCCCAGATCGACTTCGAGGCTGGCGCGAACCGTCGCTCACTGGATGGGCTGGTCAACACGAAACCCTACTTGCAGACATCGAGCGATGTTGTGGCGTTAATGGTGCTGGAACATCAAACGCAGATGCAGAACTTCATTACTCTCGGTAACTATGAGACTCGCCAGGCGCTTCACTACGACGGAGTGATGAACAAAGCTCTTGATCGCCGCGATGATTTTCGCAGCGATAGCGCCAAACGACGGATTGAAGCCGCGACGACGAAGCTAGTCGACTACCTGCTGTTCACCGAGGAATTTGAGTTGACGTCGCCAGTGCACGGTGACGTTGCATTTCAACAGAGTTTCCTCGCCCGCGCAGTGAAGGACCGCCAGGGTCGCTCGCTGCGGGACTTTGATCTGACAAAGAGGCTGTTCAAGTATCCTTGCAGCTACCTGATCTACTCCGATGCGTTCAGCGAGTTGCCTTCCGCAGTCAAGTCGGAAGTGATGCTACAACTCGACGCAGCTCTCGACAGCTCGGAACGCGCTCCGCATCTCACCACGGGCGACCGCCGAGCGATCCGCGAGATTCTCTTTGACACTTTGCCCGATTTCGCGAGCCGCTCGCGTTGAGCTCCGCCGAGCCATCGTTCACCCTATCAGTGTGACTGGAACAGAGTCCTTGGGGGAGGCGGGAGGCAAGGCGTCATAGCGGAATTGCAGCATTCGCTCGCAAGAGGACAAGCGCCGCGTCCCTTCATTTCAGGTTGTTACGGCTTCCTCCGGCACCGGCTGTTTCACGATCGCCACCGGGCAGTGTGCGTGACGTATTATCGCTTCGGCGACGCTTCCCATGAGAAGCCTCCGGAGGCCAGTCCGTCCGTGCGTTCCCAACACGATCAGGTCGGCACGTAGTTGCTTCGCCAGTCGCAAGATGCTTTGTGCTGGGTCGCCAGTTAAGAGCCACTGCTCGTGGGACACGTCAGCATCGCCGGGCAGCACTTCCGCAAGAGCCTTCTTCAGCGATTCCAGGTCCGCAAACGGCGGGATGTCCTCAGCCTTACAGTCCCCGTCATAGAGTCCGAACGGTTCCTTGACATATGCAATGTGTAGCTTCGCGGCATTACTACGAGCCAACGAGATCGCTAGGTGGAGCAGAGCTTCACTCGATTCACTAAAGTCAATCGCGACGATAATGTTCTTGGCTTTCATCGGATCGACCTCATGGAGTGCTCGTGTCTTCTGTTGGCAACTGACTGTGCAGAAACTGTGCCAAGTTCGCGGCGTCGTTCGTTCCAATCCGCAGCTTTCGTCCGTTCACGACGAGTACGACGCAATCGAAGCCCCACAGGTTGTACGTCCAGCCGCGCCCCGGAATGTAGTGAATGCCCCAGCCATCAATGAAAGAACTGCGGGCCTGTTCCGCCGACGTGATGTCTTCGTAGCGGATACGGGTCCCAAAACAAGGCAACGGCCCGTAACGCACTGATAATGAGTCCCCTTCGTCGATCACTCTCAAGTGCATGAACATCGAACCGAGCAGAAAGAACAACACGCCGGCCGCAACGAGGATTCCGGCAACGGCTACGCTTTCCTTGTGAGTTACCCACGCGCCCCACAACGAGACGATTCCGAACGGGTAGAGAATCCAATGGAGCGGTGCGCGTTGGGTGTGTTCGTAGCTCATTATCACTACCTCTAACTCGCTTCGACCGTCACCGCACAAACTTTAAATTCGGGAATCTTCGCGACAGGGTCGAGTGCGGAGATTGTCAGGTTGTTCGCGTTTGCTAGGCCCGGAAAGTGAAACGTGCCAAAGACGACACCGGTGGGCACCCGATCAGTGACTTTGGCGACGGCGTTCATCTTGCCGCGGCGCGAGCGGAGTTGAATCTCGGAGTCGTCGTCGATGTTCAGGCGGCGCGAGTCTTCGGGGCTGATCTCAACCAGCGAACGCGGATGAACGGTCGCCAGCCCAGCATCCCGCCGAGTCAACTCGCCGCCGTGCCAGTGATAGAGGACTCGGCCTGTTGTGAAGAGGAGGGGATAGTCGTCGTCGGGTAGTTCCTTGGCGTCGACGTGCTCGACCGCATGGAACTTGCCTTTGCCACGAGTGAACTTGCCGACGTGCAAGATCGGTGTACCGGGATGGTCGGGTGATGGGACAGGCCACTGCAAACGCTCGCCGCGATCAAGACGCTCGTGACTGACGCCGGTATACGACGGCGTTAACAAGACGTCCGCATAGTCAGCAGTCTCGGAATTCAATATCTCTTGCAGGACAACGAACTCGGCTTGCTCAAGACACGCCCGCGCGTGATTGCTGTCTGGCTCCGACATGGCCGGGTCTTCGCCGAGGATATAGAGGGCGCGAACGTCGCCTCGCCCGGCCCCTTCGACCATCTCGGTGACGGTTAGACCAGGGGTCGTGGGGCAAGCTTCTAGCTTGTCTGTCGGTTCGGTCTGGAGCGCCCACGCGCGTGCAAACTTCTCATGAGCCGCTGCATCGCCAACTGGCTGATATCCCGGATAAACATTCGGAAGCGCGCCCATGTCACACGCACCTTGCACGTTGTTCTGTCCGCGAAGTGGATTCACGCCGCCGCCGGGGAGCCCCATGTTGCCGAGCAGCATCTGCAGATTGGCCAGGCTGAGCACGTTGAGCACGCCTGTCGTGTGCTGCGTGATCCCCATCGCCCAGATGACCGCCATCGGTTTGTTCGATGAAAGAAGGTCTGCGGCTAGTGCGATGTCTTCCACCGGAACTCCCGTGATATCGGAGGTTGCCTCTAATGAGCACTTGTCAACGATCTCCGCAAGCGACTCAAAATCCTCGCAGCGGCTACCGATGAACTCGCGATCATGCCGGTCGTGTTCGATGATCCAACGCATGATCCCGTTCAGCAGCGCGGCATCCGTGCCAGGTCTTTGGCGCATGTGAAGAGCTGCGAACTCGGTGATGTCGATCTTGCGCGGATCGGCGACGACGAGTTTCGCACCACGACGGCGAACTGCCTGCCGCAGCTTCGTGCCGAACACCGGATGCTGCTCGGTCGTGTTCGAGCCGATAATGAAAACCGCTTCGGCGTGCTCGGCGATGTCATCCATCGAGTTGCTCATTGCACCAGAGCCAAACGCCATGACCAGACCGGCCACCGTTGAGGAGTGTCACAAGCGGGCGCAATGATCGACGTTGTTCGTGCCGAGAATCTGCCGCGCGAACTTCTGCATCAAGTAGTTTTCTTCATTCGTGCATTTGGCAGATGTTAGCACGCCCAAAGCATCTGGCCCCGACTCGCGCTTCACCCGCGTGAACTTCTTTGCGACAAGATCGAAGGTGGTGTCCCAACTAACCGGCACCCAGTCGCCGCGATGTTGAAGTGCGTTTGGTTTTGGCTTTCCTTCGAGCAAGTACGGCCGGACCAACGGCTCCGTGAGGCGATCCGAGTGGTGAATGAATCCATATCCGTAACGTCCCTTCACACACAGCGACATGCCGTTGACCGGCGCGTCGGGGTTTGACGTAATGCGAACAATCTTGTCATCCTTGACATTCAAGTCGAATTGACAGCCAACGCCGCAATACGTGCACGTCGTCGTGACGAGCCGATCCGGCCGCGGCTGCCCGAACGAAGGCTTGTCCGTCAACGCTCCAGTCGGACAATACGCCGCACACGCTCCACACGACTCGCAACGCGCGTCGAGCATCGTCGAGTCCATCCCCGCAATGATCTTCGCATCGTGACCTTTATTGCCGACTCCCCAAACATCCCGGCATTGCAGTTCGTCACAGGCCCGAACGCATCGCGTGCAAAGGATGCACTTGTTCAAATCAACGCGCACAAACGGATTCGGATCAGCATCGACGGCGTAGCGAGGCGGAGGGTTAATCCCGTCGCGCAGCCGAACATCGTAGTGCTTCACCCATCTCATCAATTCATTTGATTCGTAGTCAACGTCGTCTGCGTCGACGTAGTTGCGAAGCAGCAACTCCAGCACAAAGCGCCGAGCCTTGACGACAGATGGCGACTCCGTGTGTATGACCATGCCGTCAATTGCGGGCTGCGAACAGGCAGGAACTTGGCGATCCCAGCCCTCGACATCCACCATGCAGAGTCGGCATGAACCTACTGTGCTGAGGTCCGGGTGATAGCAAAGCGCGGGGATCTCGATATCGTGCGCGCGGGCGACGTCCAGAAGCGATTGCCTTTCGTCTGCGACGACCGTCCTTCGGTTGATGGTCAACGTTGTCATGGCTGCAACTGCCTTGACCGTGGCCGAAGATAGATGAACCAGTACACGGCCCCGACCATCACCGCGCCGCCGATGAGATTGCCAATCGTCACCGGCAGGAGGTTGTTCAACACAAAGGCTGACCATGTGAGCCCATCGAAGTCGGCAGCCGAAAACGCAGCGTCATCCCAGAAGCTTGCCGGTGCCCAGCTCCTGATGAAGAGGCCGATCGGGATGAAGTACTTGTTTGCGACGCAGTGCTCGAAGCCACAGGCGACGAATGCTGCGATCGGTGGCACGATGCAGAGAATGCGATCCGTCGTCGTTCGCGCACTGAACGAGAGCCATACGGCAAGACACACCAGCACGTTACATAACGCGCCTAAAGCGATGGCTTCAACAAACCCCAACTCGGTTTTCGCTGCCGCGATTCGCAACGCGGTTGCTCCGACTTCACCGCCGGCAGACTGATACTGGCCGCTCAGGAACACCAGGAGCGCCGTCCCGATTGCGCCGGCCGAGTTGCCGAGATAAACGATACACCAGTTGCGTAATAGTGAGGCGGTGCTGACTTTCCCACCGACCCACGCCATCACGATCAAGTTGTTGCCCGTGAACAATTCCGCCCCGCCAACGATCACCAAGATTAGTCCCAGCGAGAACACGACGCCGGTGAGCAGCTTGCTGACGCCGTAAGGCAGCTCGCTCCCGCCCGTAGCGGCCGTTGTCGCGAAGACCGCTCCCAACGCGATGAACGCACCCGCGAGAAACCCCAAAGCGAACATCGTCGTGGCATCCATGTTCGCCTTGTTGACACCGACCGCTTCGGCCTTGGCAGCCATCTCCGGCGGAAGCAGAGCGTCGACGGTATGTGAGACGGTCGAGTCAGTGGACATGTTCTTCACCCCTACATCGACTGCTCACAGCACTGATGTGCTTGGCTTAGCGACCGTTGGGGGTCTCTCAGATTGTCTAATCATATGCCTCAAATAGCGTTTCAAATGCGCGGTGAAGGGCCTCACGCCACTGTTGCTGAAGCTCGATGTCCCAATCGGAGCCGTGGTACTCGGCCAGCGTTTCAATCAGGCAGTCCTCGAATACTGGATATACGTCTTTGGGGACGCCCAGTGATTGATGCTGTTCACCAAGCATAAGGAGATGAGTTCTCGCCACCGTCGACGAGCCGACGTAGTTGAGCTCTATGGTGTTCAGGGCCGTCGTCAGCATCACCGACTGTCGTTGTAAATCGACGCCACGAAACAGATCGTTGATCCTGGGGTCCCGATTCAAGAACCTCGTATAGAATCTTCCGATGACGAGTTCTTCGTCGCTCTGGAGTTCTCGGATACTCTCGACGATATTCATCGCATCGCCTCCCGAACAGTTGAGGCTCGTTAAGAAGCGTTTTTAGCTGGTTGGCTTCGTACGGCGGGTTGTGGCCGTGACTGTTTGATCAACTCCTTCACCGTTCGATCGACCCGTGCCAAAACGTCAGTCCAAGTTCCTACGAACCGGTCGCGGACGCATCGCACGATGAATAGCGACTAATCGCGCAGGACGAGGACTGGGCAATGGGCAAGCCGCGTCACGCGCTCAGCGACCGACCCGATCAACAGATGCTTGAGTCCCGTCCGCCCGTGCGATGTCAGCACGATCAAGTCCGCTTCCTCGCGTTCGGCTAATGCCGTGATCTCGTGACCGGGGTCGCCGAACACAATGTCCGTCGAAACATCAGATTGTTCCGCACTAGCGAGGCGTTCGCGAAGGGCTTTCATCGTGTGGCGAGTGCGGCTTTCCGAGTCGACGGTCCGCCACATTTCGCCCGGCGACATCGTCGTTTCATCTTGCAGCACATGGACGACGATCACGTTGCCAGGGTCGTCGACCAGGTCTAAGGCGGTATCAATCGCCGTGAAAGACTTGTCGGAGAAATCGATGGGAACGATAACCTTTTGTTTGGGTAACCAAGTCATGTGTTGTCTCCTTGTGTTGAGTCTGTCGTAGCCGAACTCGTGCGAGTTCGGAGCCTCAGAAGTCTCACGACTTCTGCTACGGTGCTGAACCAACTCCCACGCTGCGAACATACTTGTGGCATTCCACGCATTTCATCGTGATGCCAACGTAGGCCAGAGTTGCTCCATCCAAGTTCTCTTCTTTAGCTGCCTTGGCGAGCGACTTCGTAGTGCGGCGGAAGTCCTCGCTCAGCCGGCGATACTCGGCGGTTTGCAGCACATTCCAGTCGGTCTCCAAGCTGAGCACCGTCAACGCACTCGAATGTCTCTCCAATGAATCGAAGTCCTCGGTCGCCAAGCCCTCCAGCAACGCTTGCGAATGATCGAGCTTCGCCTGCATGATCGCCTTTGTCTTGTCACCAGCAGGGCCTTGCGCGAAAGCAACTGCGACTAATCCGAAAACGAACGCAACGGCTGTTATCAACGCTGATTTCATGTTCACTCTCCGTAACGTGCTGTGTCGTCGGGTTCAAACTCACCAGTACCGAACGCGGTCTGCAGAATACGGTTCTCCGCGGCTTCGTGAGCGTGCAGGATCTTCGCGAACTGCCGAAACGATTCATGGAAGTCGGGTGTCTGAGATTCGTCCGACCGCGCGATGAGCCGGTCAAGCAGCTTCAAGATGTCCGCGTGCTCGTGCTCGATTCGGGAAACGTCCGGCGACAAACGCGGATCGCAGCAGACAGCTTCTTCGAGGCAACCACCTTGTTCTTCTTCCACGAAATGGGCCGACAGCGTCTCGCGGAGCTGCTGCAAGTAGCCGCGCATTCGAAGCGGATCGCTGGCACGCAACTCGTGCTCGACGAGTACGACCGCCTCGTGAATCTGCTTGTGTTCACTTCGCAGATGCTCGACGTAGGCTTGGCATTCCGCATAGTCACGCATCGTTACATCTCACTTCCACCGTCAACTGGCGTAGCCGAACTCGCCAGAGTTCGGATTGGGTCGTCGGAAGTCTTCGCGACTTCCACTACACGACCGTCGCTTTGTTCGCCGGTTGCTTGTAAGTCAGCACGGGGCATCCCGCTCGCCGCACAATCGCTTCGGCGACGCTTCCCATCAGCATCCGTGTCAAACCAGTCCGTCCGTGCGTTCCCATGACGATCATGTCGATGTCTTCATCCTTGGCGAAACGCACAATCGCGTGAGCCGGATCGCCGGTGATCAATCGATGCTCGTAGGAAACGGCCGGATCAGTCGGTTCGACTTTATGCAGCATCTTCAACAGCTCGTCACGAGCGGGTTCGGGCATGCCGTAGTACAGGTCGCCGCCTCCGTAAGCCGACGGCGGTTCTTCAGCATGCACGATCACGAGCTTTGCAGCCGCGTCACGAGCCAACGCCGTTGCCATCTCCAAGGCGGCATCCCCGGTGTGCGAGAAGTCGGTCGGAAAGAGAATCTTCTTTGCCTGCATCGTCGTGTCCTCCAAAGAGAAGGTTGAATTGTCCGCAGGAGTGGTAACGCAAGTGCCGCGCCAAACGTCGAAGGATGGCTGCGTTTGTCACTTTGCTACCAAGACCGTGCCAGACCGCACACAACCGCGCGACTACGCACGTGCATACATGAGCGGTGGCGCTAGCCGCGGGCCTTGCACGCACTGCTTGCTTGTGGAGCGCCCGACGTTAGCGTGTGCGGCCCACGGACTCGGCACGCCCTTTGCCTACAGACGAATCTATGGTCGCAGTACTCAGCCAGTTTTCTATCGCAGTCGTCGTGATCGTTGTTGCTGGCGTCGTGTTGACGCGCTGTGCGGACGCGGTCGCCGAGCGAACGGGCTTGGGCAGGCTCCTCGTCGGGAGTGTCTTTCTGGCGGCCGCGACTTCGCTGCCGGAACTGACAATCGACCTGAATGCGATTTGGCTTGGGTTACCAGACTTAGCCTGCGGCGATCTTGTAGGCAGCAGCCTCTTCAACCTGCTGATCTTGGCGATCGCCGATCTTGCTCATCGGTCGCGAGGCACTTTGATATCGCGTGTCGCTGCGGCACATTCGCTGTCGGGAGCAGTGACGATTGCCCTGACCTCACTCGCCGGGATCGGCATCCTGTTCGAGCGGCAACTCGAAGGCGTGACCTTCTTTGGCCTGGGGCCAGCCACGATCGGCATCTTCTTCGCGTATGCGTTCGGAATCCGGCTGATCTTCTTCGACCCACGGGCTTCGGTAGAAAACAACCTCGATGTAGCCGCATTCGCCAGAATGCGGCCAGCCGCCGCCGACCCGCGTTCTGGCGAACGCAGCTACCCTATGCTCACCCTAAGAACGGCCATCGCGGGCTATCTGCTTGCGGCGGCCGCAATCTTCCTAGCCGCCCCTTTCCTGGCCAGCGCGGCCGGCGGACTCGCAGAACTCACGGGACTCGGCGGGACGTTCATCGGCACGACGCTGGTCGCGCTTGCAACTTCGCTCCCGGAACTCGTCGCGACGCTGGCCGCAGTCCGCATGGGTGCTTACGACCTGGCCATCGGCAACGTCTTCGGCAGCAACGCCTTCAACATGCTGCTGCTGTTACCGCTCGATCTCGCCTTCCCCGGCGCGCTCCTCGCGAGCGTCTCGGCAACACATGCGCTGACTTGCTTCGCGGTCATCCTCATCACCGCCATCGTCCTCCTCGGTCAACTCTACCGAGTCGAGCAACGCAAGTGGTTCATCGAACCCGACGCGGGCCTCGTGATCACGCTTGTGCTGGGAGCGTTGTGGATGGTGTATCTGGCTCGTTAAACCTGCCTGGTTCAGCGTAGCCGGACTCGCCAAGAGTTCGGAGGCCGTTCGTCGGAAGTCTTGGCGACTTCCGCTACGGTTCGATGCGACTTCACGCGGCCTCAGCTACAACCTTGCTCGATGGCTTCACGGTCACAACGGGGCAGTTCGCGCGGCGAACAACGGCTTCGGCCACGCTGCCCAGCAGCATCCGCATCACTCCCTTGCGTCCGTGCGACCCGATCACGATCAAGTCGACGCGTTCGTCTTCCGCACAACGAACGATCTCGTCAGCCGCGACGCCATCGAGCAGCATATGTCGGCAGCGGACCGCTGGATCAGTCGGTACGATTTCGTTGAGCTTGCGGCGAGCATACGTCGTGTCTTCCCCTTCTTCGACGTAGCCCGTGAAGCCGCGATCCGGCGCATGCGGTGGCGGCTCGACGGCGTGAACGATCAGCAGCATGGCTCCCGAATCGCGAGCCAATGACGTTGCGAAGTGGCGGGCCGCCTTGCTGTGTTCCGAGAAGTCGGTGGCGAATAGGATCTTGTCAGCTTTCATGATTGGTCCTCCCGTGTGGCACTACTCTTGTTCCTCGTTCAGCGTGATAGGCGATTTGAAGCCGGCAGGCTTGACGGCTAATACCGAGCAGGGAATCCACGGCAACACTTTCTCTGCTGTGTTGCCTGTGATCAGACCAGGTATCCCCGTGCGGGCGACCGTTCCCATTACCAGCAACTGGACATCGTGTCGTTCGATATGGTCCCGTATTGCCAGGTCAGGAGCCTCCGTGACAATGTGCGATTGGGCCGGCTGGGCCAAGTCGCACGTCGTGAGTTGGACCGCGATATGCTCGTCGGCTTGCTGGCGATACTCGTCCTTTTTTGCTGCGGAAGCATCAGGCGACAACTCAAAGTCAAATCTCCAGTAGTCGGCGGCGTGAAGGACGTGCAGTTGGGCGTCGTGAAGCTGGGCCATCGAGCAGCCTAGTTCCATCGCCAGATCGCCGACCGGGTGCAGGTCGTGGGCAACCATGATCGACTTGATTTGCTGATCGGGCTGCGGTTGCGTCACCCACACCGGGCAGGGGCACTTCCGGAGCAGTTTCATACCGGTGCTACCTATCAGCATACTCTTCACGGGACCAAGATGTCGGGTGCCGACGATCACCAGATCATGACTCCCGCGCAGCACCTGCCGGATCAACTCGACCCAGCTCTTCCCATGTACTACGTGACTTGTGCAGTGAGACCGTCTTGGCGTGCCTCTTCCGCCAGTGTCTCAAGGACTTCGCTGGCATGGTCTTCGACGGTGCGGTGGTCGTGAAACTCCTGCAGCAGCATTTGGGTTTCTGCGTCGAGGTTCGTCGTCCACGAGGGAAGCACATAGACGAACGTTACCTGGGCCGAGTTGGTCTTGGCCAACCACAAGGCTCGCGCAACAGCCTCTCTTGTCGTTGGCGAAAGGTCGTCGGAGACCAAGAGGTTGCCTTGCGCCAGATCGAGCCCCACCAGAATGTTCTTAAATCGTTTCATGACTTTTACCTCTCTTCCGCTGCGTTATCCTGACGCTGTACAAGCATCGTTACGCAATTCTCAGGCCAAGCAGCCATACAAGCGCAGACTCAAACAACGTAGACTGAAAGTGTGCGGATTCGCGCGCGCTCGTGCGATGCCGCGCGGCCAGCGACCGGGAATCTCAGCGACGCCGCCCACATCGATGTGCGGCACGCCGTTTGCCCAACGTAGCTGTCTTATTCGATTCTCAGCTACAAGGGAGAACTCTATGTCGGACTCACCAGCAATCGATTTGCTCGTCGTCGACGATGACGATGAGTTTCGTGATACGCTCGTGCGACGGTTTGCCCGCGTTGGGTTTCAAGTGTCGGATGCCGCGGGCGGCGAGCCGGCGTTGGAGATGGTTCAGCGGCGGGAGTTCGACGTGGCAGTCCTCGATATGATGATGCCCGGCTTGTCTGGTTTAGAACTGCTGGAGAAGTTCAAGGAGAACAATGTCGAGTGCGAGATCATCTTCTTGACGGGACAAGGCACGATTGAGACGGCCGTTCAAGCGATGAAGCTCGGCGCGTTCGACTATCTACAGAAACCTTTCCCGCTGCAGGAGTTGGAGACCGTCATTCGCCGAGCCTACGAACGACGGCAACTTCGCAAAGAAAATCGGCAACTCAAGACGTTGCTAAAACGAGCGCAGCCGCAATCGGAGATGGTTGGTCAATCGCCGGCGATGCAAGAGACCTTCCGTTTGATCGAACGAGCGGGACCGAGCGACAAAGCGATCCTCATCCAAGGCGAAAGCGGCACGGGAAAGGAACTCGTCGCGCGGGCTTTGCATCAGCATAGCAATCGGGCTGACAAACCGCTGGTCGTCATCAACTGTGCGGCCCTGCCGGAACCGCTGCTCGAAAGCGAGTTGTTCGGGCACGAGAAAGGTGCGTTCACGGGCGCGGTCGGCACGAAACAAGGTCTGTTCGAAGTTGCTGACGGTGGCACGCTGTTTATCGACGAGATCGGCGAGATGCCCGGATCGTTGCAAGCAAAGTTGCTGCGCGTGTTGGAAGACGGTTCGATGCGGCGAGTAGGCTCGATCAAGGAGCGCAAAGTCAACGTGCGGATTCTGTGTGCGACGAACCGCAATCTGTCCGAGGAAGTCGAAGCGGGCCGCTTCCGCGAGGACCTCTTCTACCGCATCAACGTCATGTCGCTCGAACTGCCTCCGATCCGCGAGCGAGAAGGCGACATCCCGTTCCTTGTCGCGCACTTTCTCGGCAACACGTGGGAGATCGAAGAATCCGCGATGCAGGCCCTCGAACGCTATCACTGGCCTGGTAACATCCGCCAACTGATGAATTGCCTCGATCGCGGCAAGATCATGGCCGAAGACCGCACGATCCGCCTCCGCGACTTGCCGCACGAAGTCTGCGACGCATGCGCAGACACCGATCCGGACTTCCACCTCGACACCGACGACCTCGCCTCGATCGAGCGCGCCAAAGTCGTCGAAGTCCTCCGCCGCGAGGAAGGTAACAAGACCCGCGCCGCGCAGGCTTTGGGCATCGACCGACGGAAGATCTATCGGCTCGTGGAGAAATACGACATTAAGGATGCCGAGCTAAGGGACTGACCAAAGAGAAGCGCAACGGATGTCACAACTACCCGGCAGCGAACACCCACCGAACGCAGAAAGCGCAGACCGTGGCGACTCAACAACCGCCGGACGCGGGCGGCGCGTTGCACTCTATTCTTCGGCCGCGTTCGCAGTGCTGCTCGGCATGCTCGCGGGCGTTGGCACTTTTACTTTCGGGTACGGAAAAGGCGCAAGCTACCTGAGCAACAACCCGCAATCGTGCGCCAACTGCCATGTCATGCAACAGCACTTCGATTCATGGCAGCAGAGCAGCCATCATCATGTGGCGGCTTGCAACGATTGCCACCTGCCGCATGACTTCGTGGGCAAGTGGGTCACCAAGGCCGATAACGGGCTGTTCCACTCGATCGCCTTTACGTTGCACGACTATCACGACCCAATCCAAATCAAACCGCGCAACAAACTCGTCACGCAAAACGCCTGCATCGACTGCCATGAGGACTTCATACACTCGCTTTTGCCGACTGAAACTGACAATGCTGGCGATGCGAAAACGAACGACATGCTGTCGTGCGTCCATTGTCATTCCGATGTTGGTCACGCATTTCGCACGTTCTCGTCAGGATCGAAACGAGAGTAGTTCGTCCGAATCAAGCACGAAGTTGAACGCTATGACTTCTTCCAACAAGAGCAACTTCCGTTGGATGCTTCTGTTGACCGTGCTGACCGCGGCTGCGACGTTTGGCGTGATCGCATTGCTAGTCAGCATCTTTGAACGCAAACAGGAGGCACGTGATCCGTTTGTGAAGGTTGTCGACGTAACCGAGGTCAGCACTGACCCGGAGCCGTGGGGACTGAACTTCCCGTTGCAGTACGAAACGTACAAACGATCGGCCGATTCCGAGCGGACCGAATACGGCGGCAGCAATGCTCTTCCGCCGAGCAAGCTTGAGAAAGACCCGTGGTTGAAGCGTCTCTTCGCCGGTTATGCCTTCAGCATCGAATACCGGGAAGCTCGCGGACACGCATTCATGCTGCACGATCAGGAAGTCACGAAGCGAGTGACCGAGGTTCAACAAGCAGGTGCCTGCCTTCACTGTCACACATCCGTCATCCCCACGTACCGGCGCATCGGACTTGAGCAGCAGGGCATTGAAGTAACCGAAGCTCGCCTTGGCGAATCATTCGATCAGGAGGCCGTGATCGCGGGGTTCAAAGCGGTCAGCCAAATGAAATACGAAGAAATTCACGCGGAAATGACGAAGACTCCGGACGGCGTCGTCCAAGCCAAGGACGGCGATCCGCATATCGGTAACGCTCATCCCGTGTCCTGCGTCGACTGTCACGACCCGAAGACAATGCAAATCCGCGTTACTCGTCCCGGATTCATCGAAGGCATCGCCAAACTGGCGAAAAGCGACGACCCCGTGCCGCACCTTCCGAGCATCGCCAAGTGGCGCGAGTCGGATCGCTCGAAGCCGTACGATCCAAACCGGAACGCGTCGCGTCAGGAAATGCGATCGTTCGTTTGCGGCCAGTGCCACGTCGAATATTACTGTGCAAACAAGATGACGTTGACGTTCCCGTGGAGCAACGGTCTGAAAATGGAAGACCTCGAACGCGCATGGGACGAAACCACCTTTCCCGATGGCGGCGAATTCTACGATTACATTCACAAGGAAACGGGCACGAAGGTCTACAAAGCACAACATCCCGAATTCGAACTCTGGAGTCAGGGTATCCATGCTCGTGCCGGCGTAAGCTGCAGCGACTGCCATATGCCGTATGAGAAACAGGGAGCGACGAAGTTCAGCAGCCACTGGGTGCGAAGCCCCATGCTGAACATCAACCGCGCCTGCCAGACCTGCCACAACATCCCGGAAGCCGAACTCAAGGCACGTGTCGACACGATTCAGAGCCGCACGCGTTCCCAAATGGACCGAGCCGCGAAAGCCATGACCGACATGCTCGACGCGATCATCGAAGCTCAGAAGGCTGGAGCAACCGAAGATCAACTCAAACCGATTCGCGACCTGCAACGCAAAGCCATGTGGCGACTCGACTACATCAGCAGCGAGAACTCCAAAGGCTTCCACGCCGATCAGGAAGCCGTCCGCATCCTCGGCGAATCCATCGACTACAGCCGACAGGCACAAGCTGCGGCGTACAAATTGCGGCCGTAACACGAGAGACGCCTTCAAGGCGGACGAGTTTCGCGTGCCTCGCAACCCGCCGAATGCCCGTAAGACTTTCGCTACGGCTGTCTCGGTCATTCCTTGATGAGCGAAAACGCACAGTGTGCATAAAGGGGTGCGCGCCCGACGCGTCTTCCACAATCGGGACAGCTTCACGGCCGAGCAGAGGTTCTGAACGCTTTCGCTCTCGCCAAATCTCAGCAACTCAAGCTGATCGTCGCACTCATCCGAAGTCAATACTGACACCTTCCTCGCCACGTAGCGACTGAGATCGCTCCCACTAAAGTCTCTGGAAAGTGACGTCAATGACTCGTAGAAACTCTCTCTCCTTCGCTGCCCTGCTTGTCCTAATCGCTTCGCAATCCAGCGCACAGGACGAAGAAGCTGCAACGCTTCAGGAAGCGTTCGAGACGGCTTCATTCGTGAGCACGCTGGCAGCGTCCGCTATTGCGTTGCATGAGGTGTTGGCCACGAACGTTGCTCTTGAATCGTTCGGTCAGGCAGCACTGTGTACGTGTGCGGACGACGACAAGAAAGCTGCGGGCGCCTACAAGGGCTTATTCTACGCGAACGACTTCTCGTATCTGAATGATTCGGATTACTGCGGCTGGCATCTTGGCGAGCAACTCAAGCGGTTGCCTGTGGGCGATTGTTGGGTCTTCGATGTCGGCGGTCAGTATCGCATGCGGTTTCATAGCGAACAGAACATGCGGAATTCGGCAGCCGTACCCAACGGGCTCGGATTGACTGGCAACGATGATGACTTCCTGCTCCATCGCACGCGGCTTTATTTCAACGCCGAGTATGGTTCGCACTTCCGTGTCTATGGCGAGATGCTCGACGCGGTTAGCGAGTTTGAGAGAAACGCTCTGCCTCGTCCGATCGAAGAGAATCGCGCCGAGATGCAAAACCTGTTCGCCGAGCTTCGTGGCGTGGACCTGGGACGAGGGACGATCGCTGCTCGCATCGGTCGCCAGGAGATCGTTCTCGGAGCACAACGACTCGTCTCACCCCTTGACTGGGCGAACACGCGACGAACGTTTGAAGGCGCGCGCCTGATGTGGAAAGGAGAGTCGTGGGACGTCGATGCTATCTGGCTGAGGCCTATGAAGCGAAACGCGGCTCATCGCACGAAGCTCGACGCGCCAAACCTAGATCGCCAACTCTACGGCATCTACAGCACCTACAAAGGACTGTGTCGCGATAACCTCGAAGCCTATTGGCTGGCACTGGACTACGAAGATGTTGGCGCGAACGGCTTCCGTTACGACACCATCGGGGCTCGCTATTGGGGAGGCCAAGGCGATTGGTTGTACGAGTTCGAAGGTGGCGTGCAGTTCGGCACGAACTCGGACAACACCGACCACTCAGCCGGATTTGTCACCGCTGGTCTAGGCCGCAAGTTCCCCTGTGCTCAGTTCGCCCCGACAGTCTGGGCGTTTTACGACTGGGCGTCTGGTGATAATACGGTGGGCAACGGATTCCATCACTACGAGCCATTGGCCCACAAGTACAACGGCTTCATGGATCTGTTCGGACGTCGGAACTTGCAAGACATGAACGTGCTTGCAACCGCCAAGCTAACGGACAAGCTGACGCTGTTAGCCTGGTATCACAACTTCCGGCTCGCCAACGGCAATGACGTGCCCTACAACATCACGATGACGAACTTCGCTGGGCTCGGCGCGGGAACGAGCGGCAGCCAAGACCTTGGCCACGAGATCGACTTCATTGTGACTCGGACATTGACGCCGCGAAGCAGCCTGTTGTTCGGCTATTCGCACTTCTTCGCCGGCAACTACTTCGCGACTTCTCCCGTCCCGTTCAACGGCGACGCCGACTTCTTCTACGCGCAGTGGCACGTGAACTTCTGATGATCGAAGTGAAGGCGTTCGGGAATGTGAGCGGCAAGGCGCTAGCCGCCGGTGCTGCAAACGAAAGCCTTTAGCAGGTCAGTCTCGGTAATGATGCCGTGCAACAGGTCCTGTTTTGTCACGGGCAAGGCTCCGATCTTGCAATGGACCATCCGGCCCGCTGCATGAGCTAACGTTGAAAGCGGATCGATGGCTTCGACGTGCCGCCCCATTACTTCTCCAATCGTGGCGTGGTACGTCGAGTCGAGATCTGGTTCTTCTCTGGCGAGGTTGACTGCGATCTCTCGGCCGTGCGTTCGCCGCAGATCTCGATCCGAGATCATGCCGACAAGTTGGTTATCCTCGACGACAGGTAAGTGACGGATGCGTTGCTCTTTCATGAGGTTGAACGAAGGCATTACGTGGTCGTTGACCTCCGCGGTTACGACGACATCCGCCATGTGATCGACCACTCTTTGCTCTCGCCAAGCGCCCGATGCTTGATCGGGTGAGTTGTCTGCGAGGCGTCGCAGAACATCCAACTCGGTCACGATGCCCAACACTTGGCCATCGCGCACGAGCGGGACGGCGCTGAATTGGCCCTCCAGCATCAGTTGAACTGCCTGTTCTACTGAATCGTCCGGCGAGAGCACCGACACGGGAGACGACATGAGCTCGGCGACTTTCTTCTTACCGACCGTCGTCGATCGCTCGGTCAACGACCTCCACGCCGAGATCCACGAGATGATCATTAGCAAATCGCGGTCCGACACGATGCCCCGAACTTCGCCTTCTTCGACAACTGGCAAGTGCCGAATATCGTGCTCGACCATCAGACCGAACGCCTCGCTTACGGAGTCCGACGGCCCAACGGTCAGCACGCGGTCGGTTGCGATCTTTTCGAGTTTCATGGTGTTCTCCTGTTGCTTTCGCCCCAGCTAGATTGGCTGATTCAGATCCGCACCCAATCCTTCAGCCTCGCATGCTCGAAGATCATCTCGTGCTGAATCTGCAAGTCCTGGCCGAGGCCAGCTTCCATCGCTCGCTTGTACATGGCGATCGCGATTGCGACGTCGACGTACGCCAAGCCAACGGCGTTGAAGTAGATGCGCTCGGCTTCGCTCTCGCGTCCAGGTTTTGCGCCAGTTACGAGATCAACCAGGTTGGCGTGAATATCTGCGTCAGATAGCTCGCCGTCTTTGTACATGCGGCTAAGCGTTTGCGTGCGATGCTTGACCGTCTCCCAATCGTCGCAAACGATCTTGTCGCAAGCCTTCGCGACCGCATACTCATCTTCCCAGCCGCCGATGTGACTGTAGAAGGCTCCTGGCTTGAACCAATCGGCCTTCAGCAGCGGTGCTTGCGCGCTCGTTGCGGTCACGATGATGTCGGCGTCGTTGGTCGCCTCGCCGAGATTGGTGCCAGCGACTTCAAACTCCATCTCTGGAAGAATCGCCGACATCTCACGGACGAACTGGTCCTCCTCCACGTCAAGCTTTGCCGCTACGCAACAGCGATTCAGCGTCGGCACAGCGGTCTTCATTGCGATCAAGTGCATCTTGGCTTGCTCACCCGCACCAATAAAGCCGATTGTCTCTGCGTCGCGCCTCGCCAAGTGTTTTGCTGCGAGTGCTCCCATCGTGCCGACGCGGACGTTCGAGCAGAGCGTCCCCTCCATGAACGCGATCGGAAAGCCATGCTCGATCTCGGACAAGATGATCACCGCCGAGAGATTCTGAATGCCGTGCTTGACGGGATTCGGAGGAAAGACCGAAACCCACTTCACGCCGCAGATCTTCTGGCTCTTGAACGTCGCCGGCAAACAGTTGATGCGTTCCTGTGTGTCGTCGTCGAAGATTTGCACGATTTTGTCCGGAAAGAGCACGTCGCCTTCGGCATAAGATCGCAACGCCTGCTCCGCCGCCTCCATCGCCATGCGAATGTCGAGGCAGCCTGCTCCAAGAAGGTCTTCCTGAGAAAAGTAACGGCAGTGAATGTCGTGTCGTGCCATCGGTCCCGCAACTCCTTTCTAAACGAACGTCCCTTCAAGTAGCGCGCCAACGGCGTAAGCGACCGCCGCCGCAACGCCACCGATGAATAGTGTTTCTATTCCGGCGAGCCAAGCGTTGCGCTCGGTGACACGGCCGCGGACGATGCCGATAGCAAAGAACGTCGTAGCGGTCAGTACCGACGCCAGGATGAAGGATTGCCGGGCGTCTGATCCGAGATAGAAGAACAGCGGGGCGAGCGGAACCATTCCGGCGACAACAAACGCGATCATCGTGGTCGTTGCCGAGTAGATCGGTCGCGGAGTCTCCAGCGGCAAGCCCCACTCTTCAGTGAGCATCGTGTCAACCCATCGTTTGCGGTCCTGAGTGATGACCTTGACGACTTCTTCGAGCATCTCGCCATCGAAGCCTTTGCCCGCGAATATCTGACGGATTTCCTCCCGTTCTGCATCGGGGACTTTGTCGATATGATGTTCTTCCATCTTGCGAAATCGATCGACGGTTTGCTCGTCGGCTCGCGCCTTCAAGAAGTTTCCCGCGGCCATACTCAACCCATCCGCAAAGACGTTCGCCAGTCCAAGCACGATGGCCACACCGCTTGAAAGGCCAGCGCCAGCCGCGCCTGCGACAATCGCGAACGTTGTCACCGCACCATCCACTGCGCCAAGCACGAAGTCGCCCACGTAGCTATGTTGCGTTGCCGCGGCGATGCGGTCCGCGATGGCTTCTTTGGTGTGCAGTTCTTCGAGTGAAGTCACGCTTTAATCCTCAAACTTCGAGACGATCAGATCGATCCCTTCTTCCATGATGACTCGCCACTGAGATTCCAACTCCGGCGTGTATTGCGCATCGTGGCGTTCTACCGATTCGCACAACGCGTCGAGCCACAAGCTGTACAAGTGCGGTGGGATGTTGTGGCGCTTGCGGCTGTGCGACTGGCCGAGTTTCTCAATCTCCTGCCAGGCGATTGGATCGCCTCGGCCAAACCGCAGCATCCACAGCAACGACGCACCGATGACTTGCTTCTGCATCTCCATGTTGGTGTCGGCGAACTTCGGTGCGATCTCCGGCGACTTTGTGAAGAAGATCTCGTAAAAAGTGTCGAAGAAACCTCCCGACTCCTCACAGCGATGGTAGCTGTCCAGCACGGCACGATAGATCGGTTCAGTCGTAAGATCGGATG
Organism: uncultured Pirellulaceae bacterium; assembly: GCA_964567745.1. Classification (GTDB taxonomy): domain Bacteria; phylum Planctomycetota; class Planctomycetia; order Pirellulales; family Pirellulaceae; genus CAZMNY01. The sequence continues at coordinate 108,425 of CAZMNY010000013.1, forward strand.
ACATGGTCGCCTCCTCTGTTACTCGAAGGTCGCAAGAAACGACGACATCGCTTGCAGGTAGTTCGCTCGCTCGAACGCCGTTGGGTCGATGTAGTTCTTCCGGCTCATCAATCCTTTCACCTGGTCGACACAGGCGCGATCATGGCTCTCTAGCCAGCGCCGCAGACCGCCCAGCAGATTCTCTACGTGGTCCGGGCCGTAGCGGAAGAGCGACGAAGCGATCATCGCTACATCAGCTCCCGCCAACAGAGCCTTCACAAGATCGCGGGCATCGTGAATCCCGCTAGTCAAGGCGAAGGAGATGTCGAGTTGGTCGCGTAGGATCGCGATCCATCGCAGCGGCAACCGCAATTCGGACTGCCGACTGAACTCGACATGCGGGCGAACTTCAAACGTGTCGACATCGAACTCCGGTTCCAGAAAACGGTTGAACAGCACCAAACCAGCCGCGCCCGCATCGGCAAGCCGCTTCGCGAAGTGCGGCAAGGCGGCGAAATACGGCCCGATCTTCACGGCGAGTGGAATCGAAATCGACTCTTGCACAGCCGCCACGACTTCGACGTAACGATCTTCGACTTCCGCGGTCGTCGTTGCCGCGTCGGTTGGAATGAAAAACAGATTCAACTCCAAAGCGTCAGCGCCGGCCTGCTCGATCAACCGTGCAAAGCGAATCCAACCGCCCCGCGATGTCCCGTTGAGGCTACCGATCACGGGCATGGACACCGTCTTCTTGGCGAGACTGAGATGGCGAAGACAACCATCCGGTCCCGTGTTGTAGCTGTTCATGTCGACCGTCGCGTTCGCCGACGAAGCTGACGGCGTGGTGCGTGGAAACAACGTTGCGTCCTGTTGTTCGATCTGCTCCTCGAACAACGACGGCATGACGACCGCCGCCGCGCCAGCCGCTTCGAGCCGTTGCAGCATCGTCAAATCGCCGGTCAACGGACACGCTCCAACCACCAGCGGGTTCGCCAACTGCAAGCCAACGTATTCGGTTGTCAAATCGGTCGACATATTAGGCCTTGCTTGCTGGCGGTGATCTCAGAACCAACACAGGGCAATGCGCCAGCCGCACGACGCGTTCCGCCACCGATCCGAGAAACAATCGCTTAAGCCCGGTTCGTCCGTGCGATGGCATGACGATCAGCTTCGCGTGTTTGAGCTGCGCGAATTCGGCAATCCGGTGGCCTGGGTCACCGAACTCAACGTCAACACCGATTTGCCGATGTTGTGGATCATCGAATCGCTGTCGCACTGTTTGCTCCGCCACATTGCGTCGCTTGGCGTGATCGACGGCGTCGGCGAGCAGGTCATGCTCGTGATGGTCAGCCAAAACGTGGACCGCCGCCACATTCGACGAGTCGCCTGCGATATCGATCGCGACATCTACCGCAGCGAACGACTCGTCGGAGAAATCAATCGGCACGATGATCTTGCCTCCCGGAAACTCTGGCATCGCAAGCTCCTTGTGTTGGTCATCACGCCATAACGCAATTCACATGCCGCGATCAGCAATCCTTCGTAGCTTGGCTTTCCAAAGCCGAGCCAAGCTACAACTGTGCGGTTCCGCGCGTGCGGCCGAGCGAACTCGCACGGCCGGCGCGTGATGTACTGAACAAAGCACATCGAAACGCGCGGCGGCACAAGGTTTGCAACCGACACGACTTATCTATCCACAAGCTAAGGAGCAACCCCATGCCCCAATCACAATCGACGCACGAGTTGATGGATCAGATACACCGAGAACACGAAGAGCTACGCGATGCGCTGGGCAATATCCACCGCACGCTTGGCCGGCGCGAAGCGGGCGTGGCGACGGTCGCGGAGATGCTTTCGTCACTCGGAGATGATGTCGAAACACACTTCTCGGAAGAGGAGACCGCTGGCTTCTTCGACGACGTGCTGGAACGCGCCCCACGTCTTTCCGACCGCATCGACACGCTGCGCGCCGAGCATCAACAACTATCCGCAGCGGTCGAGAAGCTGGAGGAAGTCGCGACCAGCGGCGACGGCTCCGCCGAATGGTGGCAACAGATCGAGACCGCCTTTCATGAGTTCAGCAAAGAACTCATGCACCACGAGAGCTGCGAGAACGAACTGCTGCTGGAAGCCTACACCGATGATATTGGGGCTGCTGACTAGCACCATAACACAGGCGCCAGCCTATTTCCGTGTAGCCAAGCTGGCTGTGCTACGAGAGGGGCGAACCATGAAGAAGATCGAAGCAATCGTCCGACATCACAAACTGGACGAAATCAAGAACGCGGTCAGCGAAGCAGGCTTTTGTGGAATGACGACCACTGAAGTGCGCGGCTTCGGTCGCCAAAAAGGCCACACCGAACAATACCGCGGCGCTGAGTATCAAGTCGACTTCCTGCCCAAGACGAAGATCGAACTCGTTGTCAGCGACGAGAATGTTCAAAAGGTCGTCGACTCAATCCTCTCCGTCAGCCGCACGGGAGAAATCGGTGACGGCAAGATCTTCGTCTCGCCGCTCGACGAAGCCATCCGGATCCGCACGGGTGAAACCGGTGAAGTGGCCATTTGAGGATCGCCTAAGCTAAGCCCGCTCACCAATACTTTTCAAAGCGAATCTTCCCCGGACGGCCGGGACCAGTGTGCTCGAAGCCGCGCTCCTGTAGAACTTGAAGCATTCCGTGGGCTGGACCATCCGCTTGCGAATGGGCGCGGAAGCCGATCATTTCAGGGCTGCCACAGAGGAAGACGTGGGTGCGTTGCGGATCGAGAGAGATGCCGCTTTCGTATTCAAAGCGACCGGAGGTAACGTACTCTTGGAGATACACCTTGCCGACGTAGTTGGGCAGCGACGGATCAAGGTTCTCCGGCTCGCGTGTCGTCAATGGCAGATAGCGATAATTCGCGAAGCGCCGTTCCAACTCGCGATGTTGTTGCAGGTAGCCAAGGTCGTGACGATACCTGACGCATGTGGCGCAAGCGATCGGTCCGGCATGCCCACGAGACAGAAGCTCGGTCACCATCGCGTTGTGCGGTGCTTCGCCCGTGCCGGTAGCGAAGAAGACGACTTGGTCGTCGGGGCTGATCCCATCGAGTGTGTAATGTCCGACGATGTGCGGTTCGACGAGCAAACGATCTCCTTCTCGCAACATGAACAGCCGCGGAGTTAGCGCGGGTGGCTTTGTGGCTTGGCGGACGAGCGTGATGTAGAACTCGAAGTAATCGCAATCTTGCACGCGAACAAGCTCGCTGCGTTCGTCGAGCATCGAACACGAAATCGAGTAGGCCCGGCGAATCAGCTTTGTTCGCTGAGCGGGTCGCAGCGTTTCCGATTGCGTACCCGGAAGTCGTTGCTCCCAATGACCGAGCCCAAGGGCGACGTACTGGCCCGGTGCAAACGGCGGAACTTCCCAATCCGGCTGCACGCGGAAGATGCGCAGGTCATCGTGAACCTCAGTGATCTCGATCAGCGTTGCGTTGTAGAAACGCGTCCGAAATTGGGCGAGTTCCGTTTCGACGAGAGTAGCCATCCTTCGTCACTCACAAGCGAATCGGCGAGACGAATCCTTCGGGCTTCACCGCCAGCACGGAGCACTCAACGCAATCCAGAATCTGTTCAGCCGTGTTGCCGGTCAGAAGCCCGGCGATGCCGGATCGAGCAACCGTGCCCATCACAAGCAAATCGGCATCGTATTCGTGGATGAACTGCGGGATGACTTGGCCGGGCTCGCCTTCCAAGAGCTGCACGTTGTCGTGACCGACGCCAAGATCAAACTCCATCAGCAGATCGTCGAGCTTGCGTTCGGTATGATTGCGTGTGCGTTCTCGAACGTCGTCGAACTCGTCTTCTTCCATATGGTTCTTGAGGATGCTCTCACCGTAGATGCTCCATGCCGTAACAATCTCCGGCGGGCCGGTGGAAGTGACTTCCCGTGCCAGTTGGATGATCTGCTTGTTGAGCTTGCTATGCAGTTCGTCGTCGGAAGTCGCGCTGACGGCGGCGACAACTCGCTCGCAGCGGCAAGGATGATCTGGCCGGAGAATCAGTACCGGGCACGGGCACTTGCGTAACAAACGTGTCGCGGTCGTGCCGAAGAATCCGGCTCGGCGGCTATGCGTCCCTTTCGCTGTCCTGATGACGAGGTCGTGGTTGTCTCGAAGCACTTCTCGGATCATCGCCACCGAGGTTCTGCCATCGAGGACCTTGGTTGTCACGTCGATCCCCCGATCGCGCAGTGGGGCGGCCACTTCTTCAACATGGTGCTTCTTCGCTTGCGTGATGTTCTCGATTACGCGTTCTACATTTCCGAGGAACTGCCGTGTCGGCCAGGAGAAGTCGGGGATCATCTCGATGATCTTCAGCTTGCCCTCGTTGGCGACGGCCAGCTTGGCGGCGAAATCGAGAGCCGGATGGGTTTCCGATCGCGAGTCGTAGTGGACAAGAATGTTTTTGAAGTTGAGCATGGTTGGTTCTCCGTTTGTTTCCTTGTTCCGGCCTACGAAGACGCAATCTGCGGGCCAGTCGCGATTTCTTAGCGTTTGAGGCCCGCAGCGCGCGTCTCCGCACGATTTCAGCTATGTACTGTGCGGATTGGCGCGCGTGACGAAACTCATCGCAATCTTTGTGACTTCGATCACGGTGACGGGAGCCAACGCGAGCAGCAGGATGAGAAGCCACGTCTGTCCCAGATTCGGTGCCACCTCAAAGATCGGCTGAGCGAAGGGAAGCGTGACGACGCTGAGCTGCAACAGCCCGGAGATGATGATGGCTCCGACCAGGTGCGGGTTGGTGAAGAAGCCGAGTTGCGGCATGGTGTACCTAAAACTGCGAAAGCTGACTGCGTAGAAGAGTTGTGAGTAGGCCGTGACGCAGAAAGCGGTGGTGCGAGCTGCTTCCAAGTTGGCTTCGCTCCCTTGATAGACGAGCCAGAATCCGATGGCTCCAGCAATCGCGACCAATGCTCCGTGCGTCAGCATCAACAAGCCGCGACGCCACGTGATCACCGGTTCGCGCGGCGGCCGAGGTTGGCGCTGCATGATGTCGCGCTCCGGCGGCTCCATGCCGAGAGCTAAGGCGGGCAGCCCGTCGGTCACAAGGTTGATCCACAGCAGGTGAATCGCCATCAGCGGTGCAGGCCACCCAACCACGGCGGCGAACAGCATCAGAAGAACTTCTCCGGCGTTGGAGGACAGCAGAAAGTGAACGAACTTCTGGATGTTGTCGAAGATGCCGCGGCCTTCTTCGACCGCGTTGACGATCGACGTGAAGTTATCGTCGGTCAGCACCATGTCCGACGCTTCCTTGGTTACGTCCGTCCCGGTGACTCCCATCGCGATGCCGATATCGGCGGCCTTCACTGCAGGAGCATCATTCACGCCGTCGCCCGTCATGGCTACGATCTGATTGTGCTTCTTCCACGCTTGGACAACGCGCATCTTGTGTTCGGCGGAGACGCGAGCGTAGACCGAGATCGACGAGACGTGGCGTAGCAACTCTTCGTCCGTCATCGCATCGAGTTGCTGCCCGGAGACCGCTCGATCGGTTTCGTCTGCGATATGCAATTCGCGAGCGATCGCCAGTGCGGTGTCGGGGTGATCACCTGTAATCATCACTGGTTGGATGCCTGCTTCGTTGCAACGTTCGACTGCCGATTTGACCTCATCGCGCGGCGGATCGATCATGCCGACCAGGCCGGCGAACGTAAGGTCTTCCTCGTGGAAGTCGTTATGCTGATCGCTCGGCAGCTCCCCATAAGCAAGAGCCAGTACGCGCAACGCTCGCGAAGCCATAGCTTTGTTTGAAGCTGCGATTTCGTCTCGACGGCCCTCGTCGAGCGGCACGGCCACGCCGTCACGCAGCTCGCTTGTCGACTTCGCCAAGATGACTTCGGGCGCACCCTTGGTGTACATCAAGCGTCGGCCGTCTTGCTCGATCACAACCGACATCGCCTTGCGTTCCGAATCGAATGGCAGCTCGTAGAGGATCTTGCCAGTATCAGGCGAGATGTCTGCCTTTTGAGCGACGACTAGCAACGCACCTTCCGTCGGATCGCCGATGATCTTCCAGTCGCCGGCGTCAGCATCAGGCACAAGTCGTGCGTTGTTGCAGCGAGCACCGATGGTGAGAGCTTGAACTAGGTCGGGCGTCTCTGGGGGCTCGCTGGGCTCGACCCCAGCCACCCGAAGGAACTCGCCTGTCGGTTTGTATCCCGCTCCTGTCACCTCGTAGTGCCCGCTGGCAAGCTCGATTTCGCGAACGGTCATCTCGTTGCGGGTTAGTGTTCCTGTCTTGTCGGAACAGATAACGGTGACCGACCCCAACGTCTCGACGCTCGGCAGTTTGCGAACGAGCGCGTTGCGTTTGACCATGCGTTGCAAGCCGAGTGCAAGGGCGATCGTGACGACGGCGGGCATCCCTTCGGGGACAGCGGCCACGGCGAGACTGACTGACAAGAGGAACACTTCGATGAGTTCTCCGCCGCGAAGCATCTGCAGCGTGAAGATCAACGCGACGAGCGCGAGGCAAAGAACGATCAAGATACGACCGAGTTCTGCAAGCCGCCGCTGCAATGGAGTCGGTTCAGGTTCATACCGGCTCAGGAGTCCAGCGATGTGGCCGAGTTCCGTCTTCATCGCCGTTGCGACAACGACGGCCTCGGCTTTGCCTGCCGCAACGACTGTTCCCATATAAGCCATATTGGTGCGATCGCCGAGAGCAATCTCCGGCGATAGAACAACGTCGGTGTGCTTCTCAACCGGAACGGACTCACCGGTAAGCGCTGCTTCCTGGATCGTCAGGCCAAACGCTTCGATCAAGCGAACATCCGCAGGAACATTGTCTCCTGCTTCTAGTTCAATGACGTCGCCAGGCACCAACTCTCGCGCCGCCAACGCGTGCCAACTCCCGCCCCGTAACACGCGAGCCATCGGCGCGGAGAGGTTCCGAAGTGCCGCAAGTGCTTGTCCCGCTCGCGCCTCTTGGAAGTAACCAAGTACTCCGTTGAGCAACACGATTGCTAGTATCGCCAACGAATCCGCCCATTCGCCAAGCGCCCCGGAGATGATCGCCGCGACGATCAGAATCCAAATCACCAGCTCACGGAACTGCGCGGCGAACTTCTTCCACGCCGGGATCGGAGGCTGCTCGGCTAACTGGTTCGGACCAACCTGCTTGATCAGTCTTCGTGCTTGTTGGTCACTCAGACCGAATTCACGATCCGCTCCCAAACCGCCGATGAGATGGTCAAGCGGCGTTGCGTGCGGAGCTGATTCCGAGGTCTCGACATCAAGAACATCCGTGCTCATGGATTGGCCTTACAGGTCATAACAGATTCCAGATCATCAACACGACGGCAACGGCGACGGCTGTGCCGGCACCGATCATCGCCGCGAGTCCGTCGCTGCTGCTGATTTCCTCGTCGCGGCTGTAAAGCAGCATGCCGCACAGCAACACAAGCGTTGATACAGCAAACATCGCGAGAGCGTTTCCCCACGCCGTGAGGATCAGCAACAACGCGACTGGCAACGCGAGTAGGATCTGCGGTTGCAACAGTTTTGCTTTCATCGGATCTCTCCTGCTCAACCTGCTTCTCTTTTCGTGGCATTACTTTTGCAAACGACATGCCACGTTGGGCGGGCGGGACGTGGCAGTCGAAGCGCGCCCGCATTTGTCACACGTGCGCGCGCGGCTGTGCGGTAGCAGGCGCGTGGCAATCTTGCGTCGTGGGCGGGCTTTTTCTATTTCGATGATATCGTTGGCGTTACATGGCCGGAACGAATGCCTTCGTTGAGTTGGTATGCAGTTTGCAGATTCTCCTGATGTGATCCCTGTGTGGATAGGAAGAGGCCGTTAGGAACTCTGCCGCGCAGGTTCAAGTGGCGGATGCGTCAGCTTGAACCGACGCTGTCGGCCGTGAGGAGGAATGCAAAGCGCCGCCGAGCCGAATGTGGATGCTCCGCGGCTCCAGGATGCTCCTCCCGCGACCGGCGGTGGTTTGATCAGGTTCGTCGGGAGAGAAATGGCTGTGAAAAGCCACAGTTCTTCCGCCGTCCTCTCCCGACAGCCTGCCTTCCTGAACATCGCACGTGGGACAACGTGGTTGTCGCTGACATGCCCGCGACAAGGAGCCTCGCCATGTCACACCCACAGGCTGAATCGTTTGCTTCTTCCCTGCTAAGCGGCGTCCGGTTTTTCGTCGGCGTCGGGTTGATGTTGGTCGGCGGAGTGTTGGTGATCACGTTTTGGCTGTTGCCGGTCGGAGTTGTCTTGGCGCTATTCGGATTGGCAGTCCTTTGTTCGGACGATGGGACACGTGCTCCGGGGAGCCAGCGGCCCGCATCCGCCATGCGAGCCTCGGCAGCCGCGTATCGGCGCATTCTGCATTACCTCACACGATATCAGTCAAAGACCGGCACATCCGCGAATCCGGACCGCGCGTTGCGCAACGACAGAATCGCCGGCTTGGCGCTCAACCTCGATCGATTTGGCCGGCCCCTTTGTCCTTGTGTTCATAAGGCCGATGAGGATGCTGATGCTGGGGAAGACAGCGAGCGTTTGCTATGTCCGTGTGACGAGATGCGCAAGTGCAAGTATTGTCATTGCCTGATGTTCGTCACACCGGATGGCTTGCCGATCACCGAGCACTTGCCACTCGATCACTCAGGACGACGAACATACGGAGTCGTCAAAGATCCTGCGCCTGAACTCAGCGGCTAGGAGTAATCGATGATCGCTGTTCCGCAGAACGCCGCTGCCGTGATCGACCGAATGGGGCTCGCGGTGTTCGAGTCGGCGGGTGAAGCGATCGTCGTCACCGACCTTGCTGCGACGATCCAATACGTCAATCCGGCGTTTGAACGCATCACCGGTTTCACGCGGGACGAGGTGATCGGGCAGAACCCACGGCTTCTCAAGAGCGGCAAGCACGATGCGGCATTCTATCGGCAGCTCTGGGACACGCTGACCGGCGGAGAAGCCTGGCGCGGCTCGGTGGTGAATCGCAGGAAAGACGGCACGTTGTATCACGCCGACCAGACGATCGCTCCGGTCTTGGATGCGGCGGACATCCCGCTGGGCTATGTCTCCGTGCATGTCGATGTCACCGAGCGGCGTCGGCTGGAGCAGGCACTCCACGAAGCAGAAGTCTGCCGCGCTCGAGAAGCCGCCGAACATGAACTACGGTTGGCGAAGCGGGAGATGGAGATCGCCGGCTCAATTCAACAGAACTTGTTTCCCAAGGAAGCTCCGCAACTCGGTGGCTTCGACATTGCCGGAGCGGTCTTTCCCGCCGAGCAAACAAGCGGCGACTATTTCGACTTCATTCCGCTACGCGACGGCTCACTCGGTGTCGTCGTGGCAGATGTCAGCGGTCACGGGTTGGGACCTGCGTTATTGATGGTCGAGACACGAGCGTATTTGCGTGCCCTGTCACAACGGTGCGATCACATCGACGGTATCCTTGAACAGACGAATCGAGTTCTTGCTCGCGATGTTGAAGACGGTCGCTTCGTCACGTTGTTCTTCGCTCGCGTCGTTTCGTCGGAGCGGTCGCTCGTTTGCGCTTCGGCTGGACATACCGGTCATCACTTCGACCAGGCGGGGATTGCCACGCCGCTGCCCCCGACCGGCCTGGTTCTCGGCATCGAAGAGAACAATCGTATCCAATGCACGGCCCCGATCCGCCTCCAGCCCGGCGAAATCGTGCTGCTCATGACCGATGGGCTTTGGGAAACGCGCTCACCAGACAAGGCACTGTTCGGCGTCGAGCGAGTGATCGAGAGAGTCAGGGCACTCCGAGAGCAGCCGGCATCGGCCATCGTCGACGCACTCCGCGACGACGCACTGCGATTCGCCCAACACAAACCTCAACAGGATGACATCACGATTGTCGTGATCAAAGCCGTAAAGGAAAGCCGACAAAGTCGTCATCTATCGACTGGGGAGAATCCCAAACGCATTTCAAAACCTCCGTGTGGTTTCCAAACACGGACCGGCAGACGAGAACGTACCACACGCGCGTCTTGAACTCCCTTCAGCCTCCACCTATGTCAACCACCATGTTTGTGTCGTGATTCCGTCTGGACCAATCGCTTCGGGCGGCGCGTTGCCTTCGATGCCGGCGCCGATTGGAGGGATCGGGATGCCCAATTCGGAGCAGATTCCAAGCACCTCGCTACGTAAGGCGTTCGCGAACTCCAATGACTCGCCGCGGGTGAGCCGCGCAAGGACCTTCACCACCGCGTCATAGCCTTCTCTTTCGAGATACACCTGATCGCCTTTGAAGCGTACCAATCGTTCTAACCCGTCATCGGCGTCTCGCGACTGCAGCCGCTGTTGGACTTCTTCCGGGCTGAGAATCGTCGACGCGAGGTTTACTAACTGCAATACGACATCGCGATAACCATCGAGGTGTGATTCGTCGAGTTCGACGGCGAGCAAGTCGTGTCCAACGGGAAGGTCGTACATGCGTTCCATGAACAGCGGCACTAGGTCGCCTGCAATGACGTAACCGTGTTGCGGCGCGATCACTTCGACCGGTGGAGAAAGAGCCTGAATCTGGCGGATTGCGTATCGTAGTGCCTCGCGCGTGGGCATATAGATTTGATGAAACTGCGCGATCCCGGCCCAGTCTTGCTCTTCGGCCAGCAACTGTACACACCCAAGCTGATTGAGGCCACCGAACAAGTCCCCACTGTAGAGAATCCGCAGTTCGGAATCGTAGAACGCCATCGCGCCGCGGAAATGACAGAACGGAGTCGGCACGAGCTGCCAGCGATGCTGATCGCCGAGCACGGCGACTTGCGATTGCGCGGCATTGGCGAAGTGAACACGGCTTGGCTTGAACAAGAGATGCTGAGCCAGTCGCCAAACATCTTCGGTCACCATGACACTTATGTTGGGATTGGCTTCGCAAAGATAACGAGCGTTTCCGATCACATCAGGGTCTTGATGGTTCAACGAAAACGCATGTAACTCGCCGACGTCGCCGATCAGTTGCACGATGTTTGCCTCGATAGTGGCGTAGTCAAACTGCGATCCCGGATCAACGCATACATGCACAGGCGACGCTCCGCCTTCGAAGGTGCGGACGTAGGTGTTGCATTGCAGCAGCGAATTCGGATTGCGATACCCGACCATCGAGCATCCGGGCCGCACCTCCAATGGCCCAGTCGGCGCGGTGTGGTTTGGATCAGGTGTTGTGTCGGTGTCAGCTTCTTCGTTCATCATCGAGCCTTTCCAGGCTAGTTTGTGTGCTCTCATGCCATGACTTCAGAATCCGCTCTGTTGACGAGGCCCAACGAGGGGCGGTGACGGAGAGCAGCCAAAACGCGCCGATCACAAGGGCGAGGACGGCGGCACCTTCAACGAAGTCGCGAGGCGTTTGAATCCGCAGTCGCCAGCGCCACCAACGGCTGTGCTTTCTGGCTGCGGACTCGAAGGACGCGTCGCCAACACGCGCGGCCATCTCCTGAAGAGCTGCCTGCCTAAAGCCGTCGTTACCAGCATTCGCATCGCTCAGCTGGACCAAGTTGATCAAGTCGTTGCCTAGCTCCGGAGTCGTCATCTCGATGCATCGGGCCGTTGCCGCGATAGACCGTTGCCGAACCAGAGCGCGCGTAAGGAACGCAGTTAGGACTCCCAGCGAGGCCGCAGACCAAATGACAAATCCTGCCCGCAGTGCTCCGACCGGCAGTTGTAGGATCGCATCGACAAATACGAGAACGGCCAACACCGCCACCGCGAACGCAGCCGCCAGCACGATGTTGAACATCGTGCTAAACAACCACCAATTCAGCCGCAGCGCGTCAAGCCGGCCAAGGATGCCTTCGACCTGTTGTGTCATGGCAAGCCTCGGCTTGTTCATTGCCTATCGTTCGGACCAGATTCAGGCGGCCACTGACTCGTTTGAGGCGCGGTAGGCAGCAATTGTGCTGGACTCGGCGACTGCACAGCAGTAGTCGCTGGCTGTCGCAAGTGGGGTGGGAGGATTTGATCAACAGTCTCCGCTTGTGGCGTTGCTTGCGGACTCGTGACGATCAATGCCGGAGGTTGTTGTGGCTCGCCATACGAGCGCTCCTGGACGACCTTCACGATCTTTCGACGACCTGTTCCGATGTGATGCCTTTACGATCCGCTTCCTGGCTGGTGAAGATCCTGTGGCGGAGCACGGCCCTGGCGACTGCACGGACGTCCGCAGCGTGTGGGATGTGACGGCCTTTGATGAGAGCTCGCGCTTTTGCCGCTAGCACGAGCTGCTCGCTCGCCCTTGGTCCGGCTCCCCAATCAACCCAAGTCTTCACGAAGCTTGGACCGCTAGGTTCATCCGGCCGTGTTGCTCGGACCAAATCAACGGCGTAGTCCAAGATGTGTTGCGTGGCCGGAATCTGCTTGACGATCTGCCGAATCCAGAGAATGTCGCGAGTTCTGAGAACGATCTGGACATCGGCGGACGATGATTGTGTGTTGCGAGCGACCATTGCACGTTCTTCTTCGTCGCTCGGATAGCCGAACCACTCGGATACAATGAATTGGTCGAGTTGCGTTTCGCTGAGAGGATGTGCATGCTGCCGGCCGATTTCATTCTGCGTCGCGGCGATCAGAAACGGTGGCTGGAGTTCATACGTCTTTCCGGCCACGATCACTTGCCCGGTTCGCATCAAGTGCAGCAGTGCTGACTGCGTCTTCGGTGCGGCGTTGTCAATCTCGTCGGCGACAATGAAGCCAGCGAACACCGGCCCGCGCACCACGCGACGGATCGCTTCCTTGGATTGTTCGTTGAATTCGCTGACCTCTTTGCCGGCAAGGTCTTCAGGGGTCATGTCGGGAGTGAGCGGCACATGGCTGAATCGAAGGTGCAGGACGCGAGCCAAGGTCGAAAGCGTCAAGGAACGCGCGGCACCCGGCACTCCGACCAGCAAACAATGCCCCTTCGCGAGCAGCGCAATCAACGCGAGCTCGATTAAGTCTTCGTGACCAACAACCACCTTCTGCACTTCGCCGACCACCGCATTACGAGCCAAGGCGACCCGCCGGACGGCTTCTTCAGGGCTGATCGCTGCGAAGAGCCCCTGCGGCTGTGGTTCGGAGTTCATCTACCGTCTCCTGGGTGTGCGATATCGTACGACACGCAAACGGTGCGCCGTCCGAGAAGACTTTGAACTTCACTCGCTGACCATCACGTCAAGAGCGCGGTGCAGCGCGGACTGCCAATGATTGGCAAGCACCGAGTGCCACCGATCGCCATGGAACTCAGCAAGAGCTGTCAGCAGCACGTCCTCAAACGCCGCGTAGTGTTCGCGCGAGATCCCTCGATTGCCGTGGCGCTCGCCAAGCACACGCAGATAGTCACGAGAAGAACGACGCGGCTGGCGATCGTGCTGGACGATAACTTGCAAACCCATCGTCAACATGGCGGCTTGGTGCTGCATGTTGACGTTTTCGAAGAACCTTTCCAGTTCGGGGAAACGATCGAACAGAAGCCAGTAGAATCGGCCAGCAAAGTGCTCACAGCCGCTATCGAGCAGTTCGCTCAAGCTGCTCTCGATATCTAACGCCGTGATTTTGGTGTCGCTGGCTATCATCGCACGTGCCGAGATGAGACTTGGATCGAGCAACGAAGGCTTGCCCGTAGCCGACGTGATTGTGCATCAAAACAGTCATCGCCGGTGTGCCGGACACAAAGAAGGTTGTCGTCTTTCGGCGATCCAAGCGAGGTAACTTCGCGACAACAGGTCTCAGCATCACCAGCGATGAGTCTTTAAAGGGGAGATTCCCCGAATTCATATCTGTTGAATCCTCCGTGCAAGGGATTGAGACTAGCGATCCGTCTCAAGGGGCGGCCCGCGTGCCATCTTCGTTCTCCTTTCCTTCAAGAGCGATGAGGTCTGCCATATTGAGGCCGCAAACACCGTGCCATTGGTGGCCATCGCCGGTAAACTCTTGACTTGCGCCGTTTCACCGTGCGTTGACGCGCGCTTGCGCGCTCGGCTTTGTCACGCCCGTGCCCCAACGTCGTCTCAATCGCTCGACGCGTCTGGCGACTTCACGGCGCGAAAGGCAAGGTAACCATAACCGTCTTCCTTGCGGCGCGGGCGGACTTTACCCAGGTAGCTGATTGCATGGGCTCTGTCTTCGTCGGCTTCCGTCGCGGTCCACCAGTAGATCACTTTGCTGCGTGGATTCCACAACGGCGTTTCCTTGTCAGGCCGCCGCTGGTAAGTGGCTTTGTCCGTTGTCGCATCCCACGTTCCGCCGCTGTTCTCGCCATGCAGAGATTGGGAACGCACTGCCTCATCCGCAGTCGGCAACCGCCAGATGTCTTGTGGCGAACCAGCCAGCGACTTGCCGTCTTTGGTCAGATGCCGGCATTGCTGCACTGCTTCCTGCCAGCTCATCCCGTGCGTCGGCCAGCCACGTCCTTCGGGAGCCCAAACGAGATCCACGCCGTTCTCGTTCAGATGCCGGGCCGTGCGGATGCCATCGTCGATTCGAGTAGCCGCGCGAAACGCAGGTTCAACGCCGCATGCGATCAACGTGAGGAGTGGCAGAGCGATGGCAAGGCGACACGCCCACTTGCGAGGCTCCGGGCGACCAAACCAATAACCAGCGCACAGCACCAGCATCGGTGGCACGATCAACCGATAAGCCGTACCACCGCTGAAGAATCACAGCGCGAACAAACCGGCCGCCATGTGTAAGCCAGCGCCGACCCGCGGCCACCGGATCGAAAGCAACGACGCTACGAGGAAAGCGAGCATCGGCGACAGATACTGGCCGAACATCATCGCCAGCCGCGGCATCAACGACGGCTGATACCAGCCTTCGTGGAAGTTCTCGATGATTCCCCAGAACGCCCAGAAGCAAGTGAACACAATCGACACAGAGACTGCGATCCAACCCACAATCCGCTGCCGCATGCTGGCTGGTTCAGCGTCCATTGCTCGCTACGGTAGCCGTGTGACTTGTTACATGCAAATCAGGACTGTAAAGACAGCCAAGCACGCGCCGATGCTGACGATCGTCAAGAGGATTCCGGTCACTGCACGCCACGCGGCGGAATCGTCTTGCAAGTGTGCTTTGCGTTCTTCTTCGGTGAAGGCGTCGGTATAGACAGGATGTTGTTGTGAAATCGTACTCATAAGTTTGTTCTCATTGGTTGGTTCAAAAGAATCATCGCCGGTGAGCCGGACAAAGAACGTTGTCGTTGTGGCGATCCAAGCGAGGTGGCTTAGCGACAACGAGGTCGCGACCGCACCGGCGATGAGTTAGAGGGGGTGGCCCTCGAATTCATATCGATGGCATCTTCCTTTCATGTGAGGAGCGAGTCTGTCTGCCAAGAGGAAAGGCAAACGATGTGCCAAGGCTTGCAGACAGAAGTTTGTCGCCACTTAGGCCCGTCCGCCGTGCGAGTTCGCGCGCCCGCGAGCGCTGTTGTGTCACGAAGTCTGCTCAGCCATACCCTGCGGGCCTGCACAGTAATGCCGGTTGATCAAGTCATTTTGAATCCAGAGCAACTTGTTGAAAGCTCGTGCAGTGCGCAAAGCGGCCCCCGCATCCAGCGGCCATTCGGCGATCGATTCCTGCAGAATGTCGGAGATGAGCGCAATCAAGGCGTTCATCTGCACCAACGGCACATCGATCTCGGCGTTCCCGGATTTCGGCGTGTGCATCTTGCCGACCATATCGAGGTAAAGCACCATCTTCGCGTCGTAGGATCGGCCGATGAGTTGCATGAAGTAGCGGTTCAGATGATCTTTGCGGAATCTAATCTGCGGATGCGTCGCTGAAAGCGAGGCGATGTCTGTCGGCAGATCGCCTTCGTATCCTTGTTGTCGCGGGACGAAGTGCCGAGCCGTCGCATCGTAGTCGAGCAGCTTGCTGTAGGTCTTTTCGACAAGCTCGGCGATCCGCGGCCCAAGGTGCGGCGCGGCAGCTTGAATCAGTGATACATCGTCGTGTCTAAACCCAATGAACTCTGCGAGATAGTCGTAACGATACTGTAAGTCTGTTTCGAGCCGTTGCTCGTCGATCTGTTGCATTGATTTCTATCCGTGAGCCGACGGCGCTAGCCGCGGGTCTTACGAGAACACTGTCCAAGAACCGGCGGCTAGCGGGCTAGCGCCGTACCGCTCACGAACGTTATCTCGCTCGCGTTTCACGCGCTCAACTGCACCAATTCGGCAGGCGGTTCGGCCTCGATGATCTTCAGGTCAAACTTCTCTTGCAGAATCTTGAACACGTTGGGTGAAACGAACGCGGGTGGAACGGGACCGATTCGGATTCCCTTCACATCAAGAGCGAGCAGGCTCAAGAGCACGGCGACTGCTTTCTGCTCGAACCAAGAAAGCACGATCTCCAGGGGTAGGTCATTCACGCCCACGTCGAACGCCTTGGAAAGCGCAAGTGCAACTTGGACGGCTCCGTAAGCGTCGTTGCACTGTCCCATATCGAGGAAGCGAGGCAGGCCGGCAACGGTGCCGTAGTCGTGGTTGCGAATGCGATACTTGCCGCAGCCGAGTGTCAGAATGACCGACTCATCGGGAGAAGATTCGGCGAGTTGCGTGTAGTAGTTACGGCCAGCTTCCGCTCCATCACAGCCGCCGATCAAGTAGAAGCGTTTGATGTCACCGCCCTTGACCGCTTCCACGACTTTGTCGGCAAGCCCCAGGATCACGCTGTGATGAAAGCCGATGGTCGATTCCCGGACTTTGTTGTCGGCTAACGGCGCGCACTCCTTGGCCTTCGCAATGACGGCCGAGAAGTTGTTGTCCTTGAGCCGCGTGCCACCCGGAACGGCGGTCACGCGGTTAGTGAACAGCCGATCCGCATAAGTGTCCGACGGAATCAAAACACAGTTGGTCGTCGCGAGGATCGGCCCCGAAAACATGGGAAACTCCCACTGTTGGTTCTGCCAAGGCCCGCCGTAGTGCCCGGCCAGGTGCGAATGCTTCTTCAACTCTGGATAGCTGTGAGCCGGTAGCATCTCGCCGTGTGTGTAGATGTTGATTCCAAGGTCCGCCGTTTGATCGAGCAGGTCCGCCAGATCAACCAAATCGTGTCCCGTCACGAGAATCCCTGGTCCTTCTTTCGTTCCCTCATAGACCGTCGTCGGTTGCGGCGTTCCAAGCCGCTCGGTATGCCCCTGATCGAGCATCTCCATCACGCGAATGTTCTTGTGCCCACATTCGAGCACCATTTCGAGCAGGCTTTCGAGATCGAAGTTGACGTTCGTCACCGTGGCGAACAGAGCTTCCTCGATGAAAGCGTTGACCTCTTCGTCAGTCTTGCCCAAGCGCCGCGCATGATGGGCATACGCCGCCATGCCTTTGATGCCGTACAGCAGTATCTCCTGCAAAGACTGGACGTCTTCATCCTTGCCGCACACGCCGACATCGGTGCATCCGGTTCCGTTCTGTGTCTGTTCGCATTGGTTACAAAACATGAAAGTTCCTTCGGAGTGAGTGTGATTGTAGTGCGGTCGTTTCTGTGGTTTCCTTAAGTAACCCGAAGCGTAAGCGAGGAGATCTTCTACGACCCCGCCTCGCTTAGGCTTCGGGTTACGATCGGACCAGCGCTAGGCTGTTAGTGGCGGCCGCTCTTATGGGCATGCTTCGTCGCTGGTCTCGGCTGTCAACATGTCCACGACGACGCAGGTGACGTTGTCCTTCGAGTCATTTTTGAGCGCCTCATCGACCAGCGCGTCTACTGCTTCTCCGGAATCTTCAAAGCTCATGAGCAATTCGCGCAGTCGCTCGTCGGTGACCACATCGGTCAGCCCATCCGAGCAAAGAAGAACACGATCGCCCGGAGACAAGTGAAGCTCGTCGACTTCGATGGGCTGATCCAACGGCTTAACGCCAACCGTATTCGTCACGACGTGGCACCAAGCGTGATCGCGCGCCGTTTCTTCCGTGAGCAACCCAGCGTCGATGGCGGATTGCACGAACGTTTGGTCTTTTGTCAGCCGTTGCAACCGACTTCGATGCAACAAGTACGCGCGACAATCTCCGGCGTGAGCAACGTACAGCGTGTCTTCGACAACCAAGCCCAACGCCATCGTCGCCGCCATGCGCCGGAAGTCCGGACGCTTCTCCGCCTGCTCAATCATCTCTTCGCGAGCCGCCTCGACTGCGTCAACGATGGCCGATCCGATGATGTCGCCGTCGCGCCACGCACACCTCACAGTGTTGCTCAACCACTGAGACAGAACTCCCGCGACAACTTCGCTGGCCTCCTGTCCGCCTCGATGCCCACCGACACCGTCGACAACCAGGAACACGCCGTGATCCACGTCAGCAACGCAGCGGTCTTCATTCCACTGGCGACAATTCCCGGTAACTGATCGAGAGTCCGCACGCATCGACAACGGGACGTGGTGGTCCACACTCTCCCAACGTTCAGCGAATAGCGTGCGAAGATTTGGACACAACCGTGAGTGAGGTGTGCGAACTCGATTGGCGCAGCGGGAATGGGCAGGCGTGTCGAACATGATTCGCTTCCTTTTCTGCAGGTGAGCACGAACGCAGGTGGGATGACTGTCCGAAACGCACATTTCGTGCCGGATCACGTGGCAATCCCGGCTGGATCAGCACAGAACACTCTTCTTGCCAGATCGGTGTGGTGGATGGTCGCACTTCGTTGCGCGTTCACGGGCGCGCGGTGTGCGGCTACGCACGTGTTAGTTACCGCGCATGGTATCACCGCGACCGCAACTCTACGCGAGCCACACTACGAAGGGGCGTGCGGATGCACGCGTTTCGCACACCAAACGCACACTCCTCCGCGCGCCCTGCCTTCCCCAGGAGCCGCTCAATCCAATCCGCCCGGACACATTGTGAAGACTGGCACAAGGTGTGCATTCGGGTGAAGCGGCTTGCAGAAGTCGAGCGGAATCCGCGAGCTGTTGAAGGCGAGATTGACTAGCACCATCGTCACGAGAGGACGCGCGGATCATGTCGGCACGGATTCAAGGATGCTTCTCTCACATCGCCTACCCTGCGGCGCTTCTGATCCTCCCAACGCTAATCAACGGTAGTACGGCTCACGCCCAGGACACACCGGACTACTTTCGGCAAAACTGCATGAACTGCCATACGATTGGCGGCGGGCGATTGACGGGGCCGGATCTGAAGGATGTGACGAAGCGGAAGGATCGCGATTGGCTTGCCAGGTTCATGGCGAATCCAAAAGGCGTCATCGACAGTGGCGATCCGTATGCGTTGAAGATTCTGGAAGAGTCGCGCAACGTCCCGATGCCGACATTGCCGGGCCTGACACCGGACCGGCTGGAGAATCTGCTCGATCTGATCGAGGCGGAATCGAAGCTTGAGGAATCGCAGTTCAAAGGCTTGCAGATTTCAAGCAAGCCGTTCACCGATGCCGATCGACAGCGCGGCAGGGACATTTTCCTGGGCCATGTTCGTTTGGAAGCCGGTGGAACTTCGTGCATCTCTTGTCACAGCATGTACGACACGCCTGCTCTCGGCGGGGGCCGCCTGGGGCCGGATCTGACCAAGATCTACGAGCGATTGAAGGGCCGCAAAGCGCTCAGCGCGTGGCTCATGGCACCGGGCACCGAAACGATGTTGCCGATCTTCAAGGATCGCCCCATGACGGCGGACGAGATTCACGCGTTGGCGGCTTACTTCGAGTCGTCAGCGAGCGAGAGTCCTGCAGAACCGGCGGCAAGTCGGATCGCGTTGTTGCTCATGGGGTTGCTCACCGCCGCAGCTTTGGTCTTCGCGTTCGATGCGATTTGGAAACGACGCTTTCACAGTGTCCGTCGCCCGCTGGTCGACACAACTCCGATACGAGGTCATTGATGAGCATCATGCAGGACGCGATTGCCTGGATTCGGGACGAAATCAATCCGCAAGGCAGGCAATGGGAAGAGTTCTATCGCAATCGCTGGCAACACGACAAAGTTGTCCGCAGCACACACGGCGTGAATTGCACCGGCGGCTGCACTTGGAACATCCACGTCAAGGACGGCATTGTCACGTGGGAGATGCAGGGACTGGACTACCCGATGCTCGAAGCTGGCTTGCCGCCGTACGAGCCTCGTGGCTGCCAGCGCGGGATCTCGTACAGTTGGTATCTCTACAGCCCGCTACGCGTGAAGTATCCGTACATCCGCGGCGCGCTAATCGATCTGTGGAAGAAAGCGCGCGCGGATCACGCCGATCCAGTCGATGCTTGGAAGAGCCTGGTCGAAAATCCCGAAGCGAGAAAGCGCTGGCAACAAGCACGAGGCAAAGGCGGGTTGCGACGCGCCGATTGGGACACCGTGCTGGAGATCATCTGTGCGTCGATGGTTCACACCATCAAGAAGCACGGGCCGGATCGAATTGCGGGCTTCTCTCCGATCCCCGCGATGTCGATGATCAGCTACGCATCGGGCGCGCGGCTGTTGCAGTTGATCGGAGGAATCTCACTGTCGTTCTACGACTGGTATTGTGACTTGCCGACAGCATCGCCGGAGACTTGGGGCGAGCAGACCGACGTGCAGGAGAGTGCCGATTGGTATCACGCCAAGATGTTGGTCTCGATGGGAGCTAACATCGGCATGACACGGACTCCCGATTGCCACTTTCTGGCCGAAGGGCGGCACAATGGCACGAAGCTGTGGGTCTTCTCGCCCGACTTCAACATGGTGGCCAAGTACGCCGACGAATGGGTAGCGGTGAACACGGGGCAGGATGGTGCGTGGTGGATGGCCACGAATCACGTGTTGCTGACGGAGTTCCATCATCAGAAGCAGACGCCCTATTTCATCGAATACACAAAAAAGTACACGGATGCTCCGCATCTCGTTGCACTGAAGAAAGACAAGAACGGAGTCGTTCGACCGGGCCAGTTGCTCCGCGCCGGTCGCTTGACCAAGTACAAGGATGAGGAGCATGGCGAATGGAAGTTCCTGATGTGGGACGAGGAAGCCAAGGCTCCCAAGATGCCAATGGGGAGCAGCGGCTTCCGTTGGGCATCGAAGAAAGGTCAGTGGAACCTCAAGCTCGAAGACGGCAAAGACGGCAGCGAGATCAAGCCACAATTGAGCTTCCTCGACGACAACGACTCCGTCGTGCAAGTCGAATTCGACGACTTCGGTGCCGCAGGAGTTTGTACGCGCGGCGTTCCGGTGAAGACGCTGAAGACGGCCGACGGCGAGGAAGTCCAGGTCACAACCGCTTATGACCTGTTGATGGCGCAGTACGGCGTCAACCGCGGCCTCCCCGGTGAGTATCCGGCGGACTACGACGATGCCGATGCTCCTTACACCCCGGCATGGAGCGAGAAGTATACCGGCGTTGGTCGTGACGTCTTGATTCGATTCGCTCGCGAATGGGGCACGACGGCCGAACACACTAACGGCAAGTGCACCATCCTGATCGGAGCTGGAATCAACCACTGGTATCACGCCAACTTGATGTACCGGGCGGGCATTCATGCGCTGATGTTCTGCGGCTGCGTTGGCACCAACGGCGGCGGGCTGGCCCACTATGTCGGGCAAGAGAAGTTGGCTCCGATGGAGTCCTGGTCGTCGATCGCACTGGCTAAGGACTGGTATCCGCCGTCGCGGTTACAAAACGCGCCAAGCTGGCACTACGTGCATACGGATCAATGGCGTTACGAAAAGGAATTCACCGACTACCACACTGTGCCGCAGCATGGAGGCGAGAACACCACCGCCAAAGGCCACACGATGGACATGCAGGTCCGCGCCGTGCGCCAAGGTTGGCTACCGTTCTATCCGCAGTTCCCGGAGAACCCACTCGAAGTCGCCAAACAAGCTCGCGCAGCGGGTGCCGAGACTCCCGAAGCCGTCGCCGATTGGGTGGCGAAACGACTGCAGAACAAAGAGATGAAGTTCTCGGTCGAAGATCCTGACGCGGAAGAGAACTGGCCGCGCGTCTGGTTCATCTGGCGAGGCAACGCGCTGATGGCCAGCGCGAAGGGCCACGAGTACTT
The DNA here is from genome assembly GCA_964567745.1 of uncultured Pirellulaceae bacterium. Lineage (GTDB taxonomy): Bacteria > Planctomycetota > Planctomycetia > Pirellulales > Pirellulaceae > CAZMNY01. Next base: position 130,365 of record CAZMNY010000013.1, read on the forward strand.
CCTGCGGCATTACCTGGGCACGCACGACAACGCTGTCGGTGAAGACCTCGCGCAGGGCTCCGTCAAGGAAGTTGCGTGGCACGAGCACGCGCCGCAAGGAAAGATGGATCTGGTCGTCGATCTCAACTTCCGAATGGATACGTCGGCTCTCTACTCCGACATCATCCTTCCGGCGGCGACTTGGTACGAGAAGGCCGATCTCAACTCGACCGACATGCACAGCTTCATTCACCCGCTCTCGCCGGCCGTGCCGCCGTGTTGGGAGTCGAAGAGTGACTGGGCCATCTTCAGGGAAGTCGCGAAGAAGTTCTCGGAACTGGCCGAGCGACACTTCCCCGAACCTGTCGAAGATCTCGTCGCGGCGCCGTTGGCTCACGATTCGCCGGCCGAGATCTCGCAGCCCGATATGAAGCAGTGGATAAACGGCGAGTGCGAGGCCGTTCCAGGCAAGACGATGCCCAACTTCAAAGTGGTCAAACGCGACTACAAGAACGTCTACAACCAGTTCACGTCTTATGGACCGATGGTCCGCAAGAATGGGCTCGGTGCCCACGGCACTTCTTACGCGATCGCTGATGAATACGACGAGTACCTGCAGACCCATCGCACCGAAACCTGGGATGGCAATACGTACCCGTCGCTTGATCGCGATGAAGACGTTTGCAATGCGATCCTTCACTTCGCGACCGTGACCAACGGTGAGTTGGCATACCGCTCATATCAGAACATGGAGGAGAAGACCGGTGTTCCCTTGGTCCATTTGGCGGAGAAGAATCGCGGCTTCCGAACGTCCTACAAAGACATTCAGAGTCAGCCGCGACGATTCATTAACAGCCCGATGTGGTCCGGCTTGATCGAGAACGGTCGGTCATATTCACCGTTCACCTACAACGTCGAAGCCGATGTGCCGTGGCGGACACTGACCGGACGCCAGTCCTTCTATCTCGATCATCCGGTCTACCTGGACTTCGGCGAACACCTGCCGACTTACAAGCCGAAGCCGTTGCCGACGCAGTACTCGGACCTGCAGTTCAGCGAGATGGGCGAGACGCCTGGCGAAGCGATCATGCTGAATTTCCTGACGCCGCACGGCAAGTGGCACATCCACTCGACCTATGGCGACAACCAACGGATGACGACGTTGTCACGCGGCATCTATCCCTTGTGGATGAACGACAAAGATGCCGAACAGATGGACATTAAGGACAACGACTGGGTCGAAGTGTTCAACGACCACGGAGTGATCGTCACGCGCACCGTCGTTAGCGCTCGCATCCCGCCTGGCATCTGCATGCAGTATCACGCCCCCGAGCGCACACATGGCATTCCGAAGTCGCCGTTGCGAAAGGGACGCCGAGCAGGTGGGCATAACAGCCTCACGCGAACTCGACTGAAGCCGAACTTCATGATCGGCGGATATGGCCAGTTCACCTACCACTTCAACTATTGGGGGCCGGTAGGCTGTAACCGCGACACGCACTTACTTGTTAGGAAGCTGCCGGGCGAACCGGTGTATTGATCACATTAGCCGCTGGGCGTTAGCCCACGGTTCCCCTGGATAACCGGACGCTAACGCGTTCCGGCTGATTGGAAAACCATGAACGTTCGATCTCAGATCTCGATGGTCTTTCACCTCGACAAGTGCATCGGCTGCCACACTTGCACTGTGGCTTGCAAGAACGTGTGGACCGATCGCAAGGGCGCGGAATACATGTGGTGGAACAACGTCGAAACAAAGCCCGGCACCGGCTATCCGACGAAGTGGGAGGATCAGGAGAAGTACAAGGGCGGCTGGGAGAGCAACGGCAATGGCAAGCTTGATATCAAGTCGACAAGCAAGGCGAAGATTGTGCCCAACATCTTCCACAATCCGCACATGCCCAGCATGGATGACTATTACGAGCCGTGGACGTACGACTATCAGAACTTGTTCAACGCACCCGAAGGCTCCGACCAGCCGACCGCCGAGCCGATCTCGATGATCGACGGCGAGAAGATCGACGTGCAAGCTGGCCCGAACTGGGACGACGATCTCGGCGGTTCACCGATCTATGCCGAAAACGATCCGAACTTGGAAGGATTGACCGAGCAACAGCGAATGCAGCTCAGTTCGGTCGAGCGGTTGGTGTTCTTCTACTTGCCGCGGATTTGCAACCACTGCTTGAATCCGTGTTGTGTGGCGTCGTGTCCGTCAGGAGCGCTCTACAAGCGCGGCGAAGACGGAATCGTGCTGATCGATCAGAAGAAGTGCCGCGCGTGGCGATCGTGCGTCTCAGCATGCCCGTACAAGAAGACCTACTTCAATTGGTTCACGGGCAAATCCGAGAAGTGCATTCTCTGTTTCCCGCGATTGGAAACCGGACAGGCACCTGCTTGTTTCCACTCCTGCGTCGGCCGTATTCGTTATTTGGGCGTGCTTCTTTACGACGCTGATCGCATCGAGGAAGTTGCCAAGCTGTCGGACGATGAACTGGTCGAAGGCCATCGCTCGATGATCCTCGATCCGTTCGATCCAGAGGTGATCGCCAACGCCAAGAAGAGCGGACTGTCTGATGGCGTGATCGAATCCGCGCAACGATCGCCGGTCTATCAATTCGTGATGAAGTGGAAGATCGCTCTGCCGCCCCACATCGAGTATCGCACGTTGCCAATGCTTTTTTACGTGCCGCCGATGTCGCCCGTGCAAGCGAGTAAACCGGAGGACACGATCCATCACAAGAGCGAAGACTTGTTCCACGACATTGACTCTTCGCGCGTTCCGATGAAGTTCCTGGCGAACTTGTTCGGTGCCGGACATGAAGGCGTCGTTCGCTACGCGCTTCGGAAGCAGAAGGCGGTGCGTTGGTATCGACGAGCTGCAACCGTGGGTGACGTCGATCGAGCAACCGCCGACCGCATGTTGCACGAAGCGAATTGCACGCGGGAGGAGGCGGAAGAAATCTACAAACTGACTTCGTTATGCACGTTCGAGGAACGTTTCGTGATCCCGCCGATGCACCGCGAACAAGCGATCGAAATGATGAAGGAACCGCACGAACACCGTGAAGAGACCGGCTTCGGATTCGTCGGCGGACCGCAGAGAGGACTCTAATGTCGCATCTTCCCAAGATACTAAACGCGCTGAGCAAGCTGCTTAGCTACCCCGACGAGCACACCGTGCAGGCGGCTGAGCTGCTGTATGTGCTGCTTATGGAAGAGACGCCGGAGGCGGCGAGTGAAGCTTCAGCTTTCGGGGCGTTTGTCGATCAGCATGAGCTGCACGATGTCGAAGAGACTTTCACGCGCACGTTTGATGTTAATCCAGCTTGTGCATTGGAAGTCGGCTGGCATTTGTTTGGCGAAGAGTATGCGCGGGGCATGTTCCTGGTACGCATGCGCGAGGAGCTTCGCAAGTACGGCCTGCCCGAATCTGCCGAGCTAACCGATCACCTCTGCCACGTCTTGGCCGTGGTGGCAGCAATGCCGGCTGACGAAGCGACCCGATTTGTTAAAGCGTGTGTTCAACCGGCAGTTGAGAAGATGGCTGCCGCGCTGGAAGGCAAGAGCACTCCCTACTCACACGTTGTGTCCTGCCTCGCTCTGGTTCTGCGACACACGTGGGGTGAGCCTGCCGAGTCTGACGCAGATGCTGCAGCCAAGGGACCAGACGCTTTCGCCAGCGACCCGCTGCGCGCCTTTCCCGTCGCCGATGTGATGGCCAGCGGCGCGTCATCATGCGGTGAACCGCTTGACCTTGTTCCGCTGACGATTGGTTCGTTCGAGCGAGATCCAAGCGGCGATCGCGCGAGACATGATGCTCCAGTGCCAGAGAGGAAACCATGACCAAGCACTTTCTCGATCAATTCCTCTTTGTCGCAATACCGTACGTCTGCCTATTCACGTTCTTCTTGATGACCATCTACCGGTATCGGATGCAGTCGTTCTCGTATTCGAGCCTGTCGAGCCAGTTCCTGGAGAATAAGCATCATTTTTGGGCCGTCGTGCCGTTTCATTATGGCATCTTGGTCGTAACCGCCGGGCATTTGATCGCGTTTCTGATTCCTCGGTCGATCCTGGCTTGGAATAGCCACCCGCTGAGACTTTATGTGCTTGAAGTGTCGGCGTTGGCGTTTGGCATGCTGACACTCGTGGGACTTGTGGGCGTCATCGTACGCCGCCTTTCGAATACGAAGATCCGTCATGTCACCACGCCTACCGACTGGATTCTGTTCGCGATGCTGCTGTTGCAGACGGTCAGTGGTATCAGCGTGGCGTTGTTTCATCCGTGGGGATCATCCTGGTTCGCATCGAACTTGTCGCCGTACCTGTGGTCGATCTTCAAGCTCAATCCCGACGTCAGTTACGTCGCTGCGATGCCGCATCTAGTGAAGTTCCACATCGTGCTTGCGTTTCTGACGATCGGCTTCTTCCCCTTCACGCGATTAGTTCATGTCTTGGTCATTCCCAACCCCTATCTGTGGCGCAAGCCACAAGTCGTCCGTTGGTACGGAAGAAAGGAAACGTAGGCCAGACGACCGATGAGCGACACGCCGAACGAAGACCTGACTCCCGAACAGAATCGCCAAGCTTGCTGGATCTTGGGGATGAACACGTTCGCGTTCACCATCTGCTTTGCGGCGTGGATGATGAACGGTGTGTTGATCACGTACCTTGTCGAGAACGGTGTCTACGCCTGGGGCCCAAAGGAAATGGGCTGGCTAATCGGCATCCCGGTGCTAACAGGTGCTGTGTTTCGGTTGCCATTGGGGTTGGCAACTGACAAGTGGGGCGGCCGCATTGTGTTTGGATTGTTGCTGCTGTTTGCGGCTATCCCGATGTATGCCGTCGGCTTTTGCGATTCCTACTGGCAGTTCTTCGCGGCAGGGCTAGGATTCGGTTTTTGCGGCGCAAGCTTCGCTGTGGGAATCGCCTACACGTCAATCTGGTTTCCCAAGCATCAGCAGGGCACTGCGCTCGGCATCTTTGGAGCCGGCAACGCGGGAGCGGCGCTGACGACGTTCGGCGCTCCGACGCTGTTGAACTGGCTCACCAACGACGGCCAGAACATCGAGGGCTGGCGGCATTTACCAAAGTTCTATGCAGCGGCATTGGTCATCACAGGCATCGTCTTCTTGCTGACCACCAAGAAACGCTTGCCGCCTGGCAGCGCGACCAAGACACTCGTCGAACGACTACAGCCTCTAAAGAGAATCCGAGTCTGGCGATTCGGCTTGTATTATTTCTTCGTCTTTGGCGGGTTCGTCGCGCTGGCCCAATGGCTGGTGCCGTATTACGTCAACGCCTACGCGACAACCGTTGTGCTGGCCGGTCTGCTCGCTTCTTGCAACAGCTTGCCATCTGGCGTGATTCGCGCCTTCGGTGGCTGGTTGTCGGACAAGTTCGGCGCTCGCACGGTGATGTACTGGGTGCTGGGCTCGTCGTTGATTTGCTGCCTGCTGCTGATCGTCCCTCAAATGGACATCCGCTCGCCCGGCAGCGGCGTGATGGCGAAAGCGGCCGGTACGGTCGTGTCCGTTTCGGAAAGCACAATCGTTGTTGAATCTGCCGATGAGCAGCAAAGGACGTATGAACTGAAACCGAAGGTAGGCGACCTGGTTACGCAGGAGCAACGCGAAAAGGGACTGCTGGTGATGCCTCGCTCGATGTCGTGGCAGGAGGCAGTAGTCGAAGAAGGACAGCAAGTCGCCAAGAAGGAGTTGTTGGCCCGCGGTGTCACGCAGATATTCTTTCAAGCCAACATTTGGATCTTCACCGCGCTGAGCTTGATCATCGGTGCGGTGATGGGCATTGGCAAAGCCGCCGTCTACAAGCACATCCCAGATTATTTCCCAAACGATGTCGGTGTGGTTGGCGGAATCGTCGGGGTGTTGGGCGGATTGGGTGGATTCATCTGTCCCGTGATTTTCGGATACCTGTTGAACACGACCGGCCTGTGGACGTCGTGTTGGATGTTCTTCGTAGTGCTAGTGACGGTGTGCCTTGTGTGGATGCACTTGGTGATTCAACGAATGATGAAATCGGAAGCGCCAGAGATTCAGCGGCGGATTGAATAGGAGTTGTATAAGCACGAAGCGTAAACGAGTGAGCAGCTGCGTTCGCCAGAACGCACAGGTCCACTCCCTCGCTGGCGCATCGGGCTTGTATCGAAGACCTCATGGCACGTACGCCCGAACACTGGGATGTCGAAGACACCTCCTTCTGGGAGTCGACTGGCAAAAGTATTGCCAATCGCAACCTGTGGGTGTCGATCCCGAACTTGCTGTGCGGGTTTGCGGTGTGGCTGTACTGGGGCATGATCGCCAAGATCATTCAACGAGTGCATTTCGCCAATCCGGAGCTGTACAACTTCACATTCCTCAACGACGGCCAGCCGCTTGACGACAACAGCTACAAGACGCTGATGTACACGCTGCCTGCTGTGGCTGGACTGGCTGGAGCAACGTTACGCATTCCCAATGCGTTCATGATCGCGATCTGCGGTGGGCGAAACGTCAAGTTCATGACCACGGTGCTGCTGCTTCTGCCTGCGATCGGCACTGGTTGGGCCCTCAGTCGCCCCGACACGATGTTTTGCATCTACATCACATTCGCTGCGCTGTCGGGTGTGGGCGGCGGAGCGTTCGCGTCGTCGATGTCCAACATCTCTTTCTTCTTCCCTAAGAAAGTGCAAGGACTGGCTCTTGGTCTGAACGCTGGCCTGGGCAACCTGGGTGTCAGCGTGATGCAGTTTCTCATTCCGTGGGTCATCACGTTCGGCATGTTCGGGGCACTTGGTGGAGAGCCGCAGCAGCTCGGCACCGATGGTCAGTTGTGGGTTCAAAATGCGGCGTTCGTCTGGGTGCCGATCCTGGCGTTCCTCGCCGTGTTGGCGTGGTTGTTGATGAACAACTTGCCGCAACACGATTGCGGTCCGACGCCGATCGCGATCGGGAAATACTTGTGGCTGCAAACAATCGGCTTCTTCGGCGCGGGAGTTGGCGTTGTGTTGTTGGTCTTTGCTCGCGTGCCAATTCCGGAGCTGATCCGCATCTTCCTAGTCGCTGCCGCCGCCGTTGTTGCGACGCTTCTATTGATGAAGTTCGCAACTCCCAAGACGATTCAAGAGCCGCTGAACAAACAATTCGCCATCTTCAGCAACAAGCACAATTGGGTGATGACGTGGCTGTACACGATGACCTTCGGGTCATTCATCGGGTATGCCGCGGCGTTTCCCAAACTGCTGGACGACATCTTTGTCACTAAGGACAACGGTCTTGTGACGGCCAATTACATCTGGATCGGAGTCGCCGTTGGTGCGTTAGTGCGGCCGGTCGGCGGCTGGCTGTCGGACAAATTCGGCGGGGCGCGCGTCACTCAATGGGACACGTGGATCATGGTGGCCTCGACGATCACGGCAGGCTACATCGTGTCGCTGGCAGGCCAAAGTGAGAAACCGGAGAGGTACTTCATTCCGTTTTTGCTGACGTTCATCGTGCTGTTCGCGACAACGGGAATCGGCAACGGATCAACGTTCCGCATGATCCCCTTTATCTTCTCCAAAGAGCAAGCTGGTCCCGTTCTCGCGTGGACGTCCGCGATCGCTGCATACGGCGCATTTCTGATTCCCAAGATCTTCGCTACCCAAATCAAGGCAGGAACGCCTGAATATGCCCTGTACGGTTTCGCTGTTTATTACGCAAGCTGCCTGGGCGTGAACTGGTGGTTCTATGCCAGAAAGAATGCGGAGATCAAGTGTTGAGAGAGGACTGGCCGTAGCCGAACTCGCCAAGAGTTCGGATGTATTGCAACTCGAACCGAAGTCTTGGCGACTTCGACTACAAGATTGAACCATGCAACAACGTGTCATCACCGTCGTCTTGCTAATAGGTCTGTGCTTCGGCCTGATCACCTTGGGCTCCGGCATGGCCTCGTGGCGGTTGCCGGATAACGAGCAAGGCTATGCGCCGGAGCAACCGATCGACTACTCGCATCGGCTGCACGCGGGCGAGCTTGCCATTGACTGCATGTTCTGCCATTCGGCCGCCGACAAGAGCCGTCACGCCGGAATCCCATCGAGCGATGTCTGCATGAAGTGCCACAAGGTCGTCACCAGTTCGTTCGACGTGCTCCAAGACGAAATGGACAAGGCGGACAAGGAGAAACGCAAGACAAAGCAGATCGTCTCGGCTGAACTCCGCAAGCTGTACGACACGCTCGCCTTGGACGAGACGTTACAGCCCAAGGAAGGAGCCACGCCTGAATCGATTCCGTGGGTTCGGGTCCACAACCTGCCCGACCATGTGCACTTCGATCACCGCGCCCATGTCGCGGTGGGTGTGACTTGTCAGAAGTGCCACGGTCCGGTCGAGTCGATGCAACGGATGGAACAGTTCGAGAGCTTGACGATGGGCTGGTGTGTGAACTGCCACCAAGAAAGTACAAAAACTGGAATCAACGGCAAAGCAGTCGATGCAAAGACCAACTGTGCTGTCTGTCACTATTAGATGAACACAATGAACGACCCCGCCAAAAAGACGTACTGGAAGAGCTTGGTAGAGCGAGACGGATGCCTCAAGGCCAACGAAGCGGACCCACACCGAGCCGGTCCCGCTCCGTTTAGCCGTCGGCAGTTCCTTGAAGCGGCTGGCTTCACGCTCTCGCTGGCAACGCTCAGCGGCTGCGGTCGGGCTCCGGAAGTCACCGCCTTGCCGTTCGTTGATCAACCGGAAGGCATGGTCCCTGGGCGGTCGCAGATTTACGCCTCGACGTGCGCCGGTTGTCCCGCAGCGTGTGGGTTGCTGGTCGGTGTGCGAGATGGGCGGCCGCTCAAGATGGAAGGGATGCCTGAACATCCGCTTTCGCGAAGCGGTCTTTGCGCGATTGGCCAAGCGTTGCCGCTAGGTTTGTACGATAGCCATCGACTGACACAACCGCTCGCGAATGGCAAGGCAGCAAGCTGGGAAAACGTCGACGCGGAGATCGCGAAACAGTTGCTTGAAATCAATCAAAGCGGCGGCGCGATTCGCTTTGTGACCGCGACCGTGACCAGCCCCACGCTCAAAGCAACGATCGACGCATTTCTCGCCAACTTCGAGGATGCCAAGCACATCACGTTTGACGCCGTCAGTAGTTCCGCGATTCTCGATGCACATGACAGGACGCACGGCGCTCGCGTGCTCCCTCATTACAAACTTGATCAAGCGGATGTAATCGTAGCTTTTGGCGCGGACTTCCTCGGTACTTGGATATCTCCCGTTGAGTTCACTGCCGCTTGGCAGACTCGTCGAGCGCCAACCGAAGATCATCCTGAGATGTCCTACCATGTGCAGTTCGAAGGACGCATGTCGCTGACTGGTGCCAATGCCGACCGACGGTTTCGATCATCGCCATCCGATTTCGGTGTTGTGCTGAGTCACCTGGCGACAAGACTGAGCGCGCTTGCGGGAAGAGAGCCGCCGGCCGGCAGCCTCGGCGAATCACCGTTTGCGGAGCACGACCTCGATGAGTTGGCGGACCGTCTCTGGCACGCGCGCGGTGCCAGCGTTGTGCTATGCGATTCGCAAGACGTATCGGTCCAAGTGTTGGTGAACTTCATCAACCACTTGATGGGCAACTACAACGAGACCATCGATATCCAGCGACCTAGCCGACAGCGTCAAGGCAACGATGGAGAGGTACTGGAGTTGGTGGAAGAGTTGAAGGCGGGCAAGGTTGCGGCGCTGTTCGTCGCGAGAACTGACCTGACACACAACCTGCCCGATCGCGATCAGCTCGCTGACAGTATTAGCAAGGCACAACTTGTCGTCAGTTTTGCGGAACGCGAGGACGACTTTGCTTCGCTCGCTCAATTCGTCTGTCCCGATCACCATCCGCTCGAATCCTGGATGGACGCCGAACCGATCGCCGGACTCGTGAGCCTGTCGCAACCAACGATACGACCGCTCGGTGGGACCCGCTCGATCCTGGAGAGCCTGGCCCGCTGGTCGGGAAAGACTGATTCGGCTTACGAGATTCTGAGAGCAAACTGGCGAGAAAACGTGTTGCCGCGCGTCGAGTCTCAACCTTTCCGGGGATTTTGGGATAAGGCGGTCCACGACGGGTTCATTAGCGCAAACACAACTCCACCAGCTGTCAGCGAGTTCCAAACCGAAGCCGTTGCATTGGTCTCCACTGAGTCAGGTGAAGGCGAATATGCGCTTTGTCTCTATTCAAAGGTTGGCCTGACCGATAGTCGGCATGCTCACAACCCTTGGCTGCAGGAGCTTCCTGATCCAACGACAAAGATCACCTGGGACAACTACGTCTGCGTCTCGCCCGCGACCGCGGAAGAACTGACTCTCTCCGACGGTGATCTCGTCCGCGTCGAGACGACCGAAGGCAACACGGGCGTCGAGTTACCAGTACTTGTTCAGCCTGGCCAACACGACGGCGTCATCGCGATTGCCTTGGGTTATGGCGTCCGTGGAACGGACCGCTTCGCAGACATCGGGCCGCAATGGCTTGAAGGAAGGCCCACCGTCGCACCTGGCGAATTCGTGGGAAAGAACGCAGCGGGCTTTATCGAGACTCGTTCCGGCACTCTTCGTTACGTGGTGGGCGGCGTGCGTCTGACGAAGACAGGCGGTCGTCGCTCACTTGCCTCGACACAGACGCATCACTCGCTAGAAGTTCCGCCCAACGTTGCGCCCCACGGCGCGGAAGTGCGCGATATTGTTCAGGAAACGACACTCGCCAACTTCGCCAAGGACTCTCACGCTGGGGCTCCACACGCTCACCATCATGGCGACACACAACTGTGGGCGGAGGACCATCCAAAGAGCGGCCATGCTTGGGGGATGGTCATCGACTTGAATAAATGCACCGGTTGCTCGGCTTGTCTGATTGCCTGCCAATCCGAGAACAACGTGCCAGTCGTCGGCAAGGATGAAGTGCGCCGTCAACGCGAGATGCACTGGATTCGCATCGACCGTTACTACTCCGGCGATGATGACGATCTCAGCGTCGCTCACCAACCGATGATGTGCCATCACTGCGATAACGCGCCGTGCGAAACTGTATGCCCTGTCCTGGCAACGGTTCACGGCGACGAAGGACTTAACGAGCAAGCGTACAACCGCTGCGTCGGCACGCGTTACTGCGCCAACAACTGTCCTTACAAGGTTCGCCGGTTCAATTGGTTCAAGTACGAACATGACGATCCGCTGCAGAACCTGGTACTCAATCCGGACGTCACGGTGCGAACTCGCGGCGTGATGGAAAAGTGCTCAATGTGTGTCCAACGCATCGAAGAGGGAAAGATCGCGGCCCGACAACGAGGCGAACCAGTGGTCGATGGCGACATTCAAACCGCTTGCCAACAGTCTTGCCCAGCTCAAGCCATTGTCTTTGGCGACATGAATGATGAGCAGAGCGAAGTCCGCGCAGCCCTCGAGAAACCGCGAAACTACCACGTGCTTGAAGAATTCAATTTCCGGCCATCGGTAGGTTACCAGCGAGTGGTGAAGAACCGAAATGACGATCATGCGGAGGGCGAACATCATGGCTGATGCAACTGCGTCGCTACGTCCGCCGCTCGTCACGGGTGACAAAACGATCAGTGATGTCACCAACGACATTTGTGCGCCGATGGACCGACGGCCGACCGGCCTCTGGTGGACTGCGTTCGCTCTGTCCTTCACCGCACTCGTTGTCGGCGTGGCAGCCGTTTGGTATCAGATCGCCACCGGCATCGGAACATGGGGGCTGAACAAGACCGTGGGCTGGGCGTTTGATATCACCAACTTTGTGTTTTGGGTTGGGATCGGGCACGCGGGAACGTTGATCTCCGCCGTGCTGTTCTTGTTCCGCCAGAAGTGGCGCACCGCGGTCAATCGATCTGCCGAGGCGATGACGCTGTTCGCCGTCATGTGTGCCGGAATCTTCCCGCTGATCCACATGGGGCGGCCGTGGTTGGCCTTCTGGATGGTGCCTTATCCCAATACACGCGGCCCGTTGTGGGTGAACTTCAAGTCGCCGCTGCTTTGGGATGTCTTTGCCATCTCGACGTACTTGGCGATTTCCGCCGTCTTCTGGTACGTCGGACTGCTGCCGGACTTGGCGACAATCCGCGATCGTAGTGAACCGGGATGGCGGAAGCGCATCACATCGATTCTGTGTCTCGGTTGGAACGGTTCGGCGCGCACGTGGCTTCGCTACGAGACTGTCTACCTGCTGCTCGCTGGTTTGGCGACGCCGCTCGTCTTCTCCGTGCACACGATCGTGAGTATGGACTTCGCGACCGCCGTGATTCCAGGCTGGCACACGACGATCTTCCCACCTTACTTTGTCGCAGGAGCCATCTTCAGCGGGCTGGCAATGGTACTGACCTTGATGATCATCGCCCGAAAGGTGATGCAGTTAGAAGACTACATCACGATGACGCACATCGACCGGATGTGCAAACTGATGATGTCGATGGGATGTATCGTGGGCTTGGCGTATGGCACCGAGTTCTTCACGGCTTTCTACAGTGGCAACGGCTATGAACAGTTCGTATTCAAAAACCGAGCATTGGGGCCGTTCGCTTGGGCTTATTGGACGATGGTCTCGTGCAACGTCCTGATTCCGCAGTTACTCTGGTCGCGGAAGCTTCGCTCGACGCTGCCGGTCGTGTTCGTCATTGTGATCTTGGTCAATGTCGGCATGTGGTTCGAGCGGTTCGTGATCATCGTCACTAGCTTGCACCGGGACTTCCTGCCATCGAGTTGGGCGAGTTACGTGCCAACTTGGATCGAGATCGCGACGTTCGTCGGCAGCTTTGGATTGTTTTTCACTTGCTTCCTCATCTTCTGTCGGATCGCTCCGGTGATTGCTATCGCAGAGGTCAAAAGCGCGGCCCACTTAAAGAAGCGTCCGTCCGCGGAATCCAGCAACAAGGAGAAAGCAGCATGAGCGACCGCGTTTTGCTTGCGACCTTCGGACACGAGGACGATTTGCTTGCGGCGACGGATGCCGTGCGACATGGTGGATTCAAGATCGTCGATGCTTTCACGCCGTACGCGGTTCACGGACTTGAGCGAGCGATGGGGCTGCGTCCGTCGCGTTTGACCTGGGTTTGTTTTGTATGCGGCATGATTGGAGTGCTGGGGATGCTCTGGTTTGAACACTGGTCGGCATCGATCGATTGGAAGCTTGATGTTGGAGGAAAGCCGTGGAATTCGCTGCCCTCCGATGTCCCTGTCGCTTTTGAGGCGGCTGTGCTGTTGGCCGGCTTCGGGTCGGTATTCGCACTACTAGCGGTGAGCCGGCTCTTTCCAGGTAAGCAACCACAGATCATCGATCCTCGCGTGACGGACGATCGATTCGTGCTGGTGATCGATGAAGGCGATGCCGCCTTCGACACCGCAGCCGTCCGAAAAATGCTGCAGGAGTTTCATGTCATCGCTATCGAGGAGAAGCTGACGTCGGCCGGAGGCGAGTTGCGATGATGAATCGAATCAACACGGTCCTTGCTGTATTGCTCGTCGCGGTTGTTGTCATGAGCGCCGCCGTCGGTGTCGACTACTCCAAGCCGAACATCGAGATCCTTCCGGACATGAAGTACACGCCGGCATGGGAGGCCTTTGCTGCGAATCCAGTCTTGCCGAACGGTCGAACGATGCAGCCACCCGTGCCAGGCACGATCGCTCGCGGGCAGTCACCGTTGTACTACGCCGCGACGAAAGAAGATGCAGTTCGAGCGGGCGAGGAACTTGAGAATCCCGTGAGCCAGAGCGCCATCGAAGCCGCTTTGGCCTCGGAGCAGTCTGATCGTAGCCGAAGTCGCCAAGACTTCGGGGACGCCAGCGAGCAGCCCGAACTCTTGGCGAGTCCGCCTGCGAATGCGGAAGCAGCCGCTCGCGAGCGATTCTCGGCGTCGATCGAACGTGGTAGCAACGTCTATCGCACGTTCTGCATCTCGTGCCACGGCCCAAACGGTGCTGGTGATGGACCCGTCACACAACGTGGCTTCCCGCCTCCCCCGTCAATGCTGACGGGCAAGTCACCGCAAATGAAGGACGGCCAACTCTTCCACATCCTCACCTATGGGCAGGGAAGTATGGCGCCGTTCGCCGCTCAGCTCTCCCGCGATCTCCGCTGGGATGTAATCAACTACGTCCGGGACCTGCAGAGCAAAGCGGCACTGCCTACTGCTGCGCAACTAACAGACTCGGAGGCGGAGGAAAAGGTCCGCGAATAAAACATGACGACTAATCCTGCTCTCCGGACCCGAAGTACTCGTCTGATGCAACTGGCGGTCAGCAGCGCATTCGTGCTGGCGGCTGGCATCGCACTCGCACCGCTGCGCATTTGGAGCAACCTACTTGTCGGAACCTTCTACCTCCTGACGATCGCTCTCGGCGGAGCGCTCTTCATTGCCCTGACCTACGTCACAGGCGGCGGATGGCACGTTGCATTTCGACGCATCCCGGAGGCTATGGCGAAGCTGCTTCCCGTCGCCGGTGTCGCAATCCTCCTGGTGCTTGGAGTGCGCATGTCGCACTATGGCTGGCAACATGACTGGCATGGCGATGCGGGAACGTTCTGGTTCAAAGAGCTCTGGCTTACGCCTTCTTTCTGGGCAGTCCGCGCCGTGGTCTACGTTCTCGCTTGGAGTCTTCTCGCTGGGTGGCTGGTTGCGCGTTCCCGTAAGCAGGATCAAACGGGCGATGCTGCGATCACTAGCGGCAGCGTCCGTATCTCCGCATTGTTCCTCGTCGTCTACGCGGTGACGTTTTCGCTGGCGAGTGCCGACTGGATGATGGCGTTGGAGCCGATGTGGTTCAGCACGATGTGGGGTGTCTACAATTTCTCCGGCATGATCCAAGCTGCCTTGGCGGTCGTGATCATCCTGGGATTATTGCTGCGTTCACACGGCGGCCCGCTACAGGGCGTCTTCAACGACGAGCACTTGCATGATCTTGGAAAGTTGCTGCTCGGCTTCAGTTGCTTCTGGATGTACATCTGGTTTAGCCAGTACATGCTGATCTGGTACTCAAACATCCCCGAAGAGACGTCGTACTTCATCACTCGCACTCACGGCCCTTGGGGCCCAATCGTCGTCGTATCCATTCTCTTGAACTGGGTCGTCCCGTTCTTCGTTTTGCTTCCCAAGCCCGCCAAGCGAAGCGGTGGCGTGATGATGAAAGTCGCCGTCGTTGTACTGATCGGCCGCTGGGTCGATCTCTATCTCATGGTCTTTCCTTCCACGCTCGGCACCGTTCCGGTCTTCGGCGTGTGGGAGGCTGCAGCGATCTGTTGTTTGGTTGGAACTGGCGGGTTTTTGCTCTTCCGTTCCTTTGCAGCCGCAGCTCCAATACCTCGCCAAGATCCATTCCTCTCGGAGAGTCTTGACTACCATGCGGGTTGAAGCACTTCGCTCGCGGCGGCAATCGAGCACTCATTGAAGCGTCGTAAGTGCCATGAAGCGAATCCACATCGTCGGCCGCAAGAACAGTGGAAAAACGACTTTAATCGTTGATTTGGTCGAGCATCTCACTGCCCGCGGACTCCAAGTGGGAACGATCAAGCATACACATCACCACCACGAGTTGGACACGCCCGGTAAGGACTCGCATCGACATCGCGAAGCAGGGTCCGCGGTCGTCGGCATCCTCTCGCCCGGCATGACCGCAGTCTTCCAACCGACCCATCATGGCGAAGCATCTCGCTATGCGATGATGTCTCCATTGTTCGCTGCCTGCGATCTCGTGTTGGTGGAGGGAGATCTACAAACAAAGGCCCCAAAAGTGGAAGTATGGCGTTCCGCTCTGTCGAATCCGCCGATCGCGGCTGAAGATTCCTCTGTCGCTGCCGTTATCACCGATGATGCCGCAAGTGTTTGCGTGCCGCTATGGAAACGCTCCGAGATCGCGGTAATCGCGAACGGCATCTTGCAGACCGCGAACGTGAATTGACAGAACTTGAGGCGTTGCTTGAGGGCCCCGCATTGGTATTGCATGTTCGCGTCCGCGCGCGCCGCATCGCACACCGCGCGCGCACTTCGTACCGCAAACGTGCCGCACAGTTTGTGTAATCCGCCTCAGTCGGCACTAATACGCCTCCGGCAATGTGAAACGCATACCGGCACGGGCTTTGCGGACCTAGTCCACTGCCTGCAGGTTCTTCCTAAGAAACGAAAGGGGGTGCGTCATGTTGGTTCGACCTCACGCACGCGAGGAACATGAGTTGATGAAGTGGGTGATGCTGTTGGCGTTGGCTGCGGCTCTGACGTTGGCTTTCGCGACAGGAATCGCCGGAGCGAACGAGTTGCGACCACCTAAAGCCGAGCCCGGTTTGTTGCCAAACGATATCGCCGAGCTTGCTTCACCGATGGGCGTCGAACAGGAGAAGCCGTCGGTCGGAGACGATGATGTCAGTATGAAGGTCTGGCGGGCGATTGACGCTCAGCATCACGATAGGTTCGACGAGGCGATCATGTTGTGGGAGCCCATCCAGATGCCGTGCGATACGGAAGTCTGGAAACACGTCGCGATGGCCCAAGCCTATCTTGCGAACGGCGAAGTTGAGGAGGCGAGTGCTGCGCTGACGCTTGCGGAGAAGTTAGAGCCAGAGAACGCAGTGGTTCACTATTTCTTCGGCGTGTTGCGGCTCCAGCAGGCCCGGATGGCGGATGAATGGAACGACGCGGAAGGGCCGCGGACGTCGGTTCTCGTTGCCCACCAGCCGCGCCGAGTCGTGCCCAATACACAGAGCATGTATGAGTTTGCGGCAAGAATGGAGCTAGAGAACGCGATCAAGTTCGCGCCGCGACTGCATGTGTACAAGTCGCTAGTTCCAGACGATTGGCCGACGGCCGCTGCAATGGCTCCAACTGTCCACGATCTGTTGCTGGCGACACGAGCCAACAACTTCGCGGCGAAGGCCCACAACATGCTCGGCGATTTGTATCTGCAACGCGGTTTGCTGGAGCAAGCCGAGCAGCACATGGACGAAGCGGTCGCCGGCGGTGTAAGTGTTGTGTATGGATACACCGAGTTGGCGGAGGCGTATGAAGACGCCGGCCGTCATTCAGATGCCATGCGAGCCTACATGAAGGCGGCACAGGATGAACCTGGCAAGATCAAGCCGCTCCGAAAGGCCTGGGAGAACCTTTTGGATTCGATGCTTTGATGGCGAATCGTAATCTGCCCCTACGATTCGTCTCCGGCAGCCGGGCGACACGCTCGTCCGGCTGCTGTTTCAAAGGACACGGCGATGCATATTGAAATCAAACGAATCTGTGTCTCCACCGACTTCAGCCCTTCGTCCGACCAAGCAATTCACTACGGTGTCGCGCTAGCCGAGACGCACGATGCGGAGTTGCGCTTGCTGCACATCACGAACACAACTCTGTTTTGGAGGATTAGTCACCATGGTCGCCGAGATTAGCAAACTGCGCGTGAAGGATGTCATGAGCAAAGAGGTTGTCGCTGTGAATCCCAATGACACGCTGCACGAAGCGTTACAGTTGATCCACGAGAATCGAGTATCCGCCTTGCCAGTGATCAATGGGCGTGACCAATGCGTTGGCATGTTGTCGGCAAGCGATTTGATCGAACTGACGCACGACCTGGATGACGAGATTCAGAATCTCGGCCGCGCGAACGCAGGCGAGCGGCCGTGGCTTGTTGAGCAGCTATCACTGGCACTCGGCTCGGAGCACGTTTCGGAACAAATGACGCCCGACGTCGAGACGATTCATCCCGAAGCTTCACTGCCAGAAGCGGCCGCCGCCATGTTGCGGAATCGAGTGCATCGGCTACCCGTCACGAACGCAAACAAACGATTGCTTGGCATCGTGTCAACGATCGACGTAATGCGGATCGTCGCGAACGGCGCGGCCGCCAAGTGACAGGTTGGGACGCTTAGCAGACGCCGGCAACAACTGCTTCGTCCGCATCGAACTCTAAGAGTGGTTGGCAGCTTTGTAACGGCTTCAACTGGTCACGGAGTTCTTTGCGATGGATGGGAACTTCCGGTGGAGCCGTAATGCCGAGCTTGACGCGATTTCCGCGGACTTCCGTCACAACGATCTCGATACCAGAACCAATGACGATACGCTGGCCCTCTTTTCTACTTAGCACGAGCATTCCTTCTCTCCTGTGTTAGACGAACAGCATGCACCGGGACAGCAGTCACTGCTGGAGAAGGTTGGCCCGGCGAGAACCGACGCGTCATGCTCATCTGTTGGCGTGCGCAAAAAACAAACCTCGCTGCCGCGAAACGATTCGCAACAGGAGGCCGAACATGACCATCGCCGCTGTCCGCCATGAACAGCTTGGCAACCGATACGTCAATCTATTGTCGGTGAAACGGTCGCGTCAATCTCAGTTTGCCACGACGCTGCCTAAAGAGACGCGGTAGCTTCCTGAATGACCGAAACGCTAGCAGAAAGGGCGGCGTCTTCGGTCTCGTCCAGCGCCAGTGGAATCGTGTCGAGTACGCCTTCCCCGCCAATGATATGAGGTAGCGAGAGGGTGACATCGGAGACGCCTGCGGTGTCTTTCATCCGCGAGCAGACGGTCATGATAGAACGCTGATCGAGGAGGATGGCGTCGACGATGCGGGCGAGGGCGCTGCCGATGCCGTAGTAGGTTGCGCCTTTGCCTTCGATGATGTGATAGGCGGCGCGGCGGACGCGAGTGTCGATCTGTTCGCGAGTTCCGGCGTCGAGGGAGATGCCGCGATGCTCGGTGAATTCGTCGAGCGGCATGCCGGCAATGGTGGTTAAGGACCAAGTGAGTACTTCCGAGTCGCCGTGCTCACCGATGACGTAGGCATGAACATGGTGTGAATCGACATCGAAGTGATGGCCGAGTAGCGAGCGGAAGCGGGCTGTGTCGAGCGTCGTGCCAGAGCCAAGCACGCGGCTGTTCGGGACGCCAGCGTCCGAGGCTAACTTCGCGGCAATGTGTGTCATGACATCGACGGGATTCGTCGCGACGAGCAGAACGGCTTCCGGCGCGTGTTCGAGAATACTGGGCACGACATCGCCGAAGACGGCGGCGTTTCGCTGTAGAAGCTGAAGCCGCGTCTCGCCCGGCTTCTGGTTGACGCCGGCGGCGATAATGACGACTCGGGTGCCGCGCAGTTCCCGTGGGGTCAAAATACTCAGCCGGCGTTTTCGACCGAAAAATTGCGACCAATACAACACATCGCAATCGTGAATCTCGGCCGAGATTACGAGCAAGGATCGAAAATTGGTGTTCCAAATCGGCGGGATCTCAACGTTCGCGCAGCAGCAGACGCAGTTGATCTTTATCCATTGAACAACCAACTACATGCTCAGGCTGCCCGACGATAAGATCGAAGCAGACCACCGAGTCGTTCGGTCGTTTCGATCTTTGTGCTGGTGTCTGGTGGTTGTTCGAGCGGTACGATCAATTCGTTGCCCAACGCTTGATGCGGTCGCTCCGCGTGATAATGAGCAAGATATTGGCTGACTGCATTACGAGTTGCTTTCTCACCAAACAGAATCAGTCGATCGAGGCACTCGGATTTCAGAGATCCAAAAAAACGCTCCAAGTGAGCATTCATGTTCGGGCTTCGCGGTGGCAATCGAACGGGCTTCACCCCTTCATTACTCAAGAACACCCGAAACGATTCACAGAACTTTGTGTCACGATCCATGATCAAGTATCGCTTCCCGTCGAGAAAACCATCTTCACAGTTTGTCAGTTCGCGGGCCAATTGCTTCATCCAGACTTCGTGTGGACTGGAAGTGCAACCGGCGAAGTGCACTCGGCGCGTTTTCAGTTCCATGACGAACAAAAGATAAAACGTCACCAACCCGCTCTTGGTCCAGACTTCCACAGTAGTGAAGTCTATCGAAGCCATCACATCCCAGTGCGATTTCAAAAACGTCTCCCAAGATCCCGTGCGTTTGCGAGTCGGTGCTGGTTCGATGCCGTGCTGCTTCAAAACATTCTCGACCGTGGTGTCGGAAATCTTGTAGCCAACCTTGGCCAATTCGCCCTGAACGCGGTCACATCCCCATGCTGGATTCTCCCTGGCGAATCGGAGAATCAAATCGACAATCACTTGGCGAATGCGTGGTCGGCCCGGTTGCCGCTTGCTGGAGTAGTCCCACTTCTTGGCGACCAACGTCCGATGCCAGCGTAGGATCGTGTCGGGTGTGAATAGCGTGCCGAACTGTTCGAGTTGCTTGCGGCCAAGAACTTTTCCTTTGATGGCCAACCGTCGTCGCTGGTTAGGGTTGAGCAGGATTCGTTTGCCGCCAAACAGATCTATAAGCACCTGGATTTCAGTTCGTTGGTATTCAATTATTCGCTGCTGCTCACGGTTGAGCCAACCGGCGAGAATTAGAATCACTAACTGCCACGGCTGAAAAATGAATTGCATCTGCTTCTCGATGATCACAATGAAAACCTAAACGTTCATCGGGACGCGTCGCGAAGTAAACCGGCTGCGTAACGCCAGACGACAACTTGCATTCCGTCGGGTCGGGTAGGAAGGAATGTGCGAATTGTGCCAGCGGGCTTGGCGTGTCACATCGGCTGAGAATTCTGACAGGCGAGTCGACTTAACCTCGTGTTTCACAGAGCAGGAACGTCGGCCGAGTATTTTGACAGGACGGGCTCGCCGCCCTATTGATCGCCGGCAACGCCGAAAGCAGCGTCGTGACGTTGGACGCTGGGTGTACTGGACCAGCGACTTTTGCGCACCGCAATTTTCCGCAACCCAACTGCCGTTTTCCGGCTGAGCGCACAGCGAACGAGATGATGACGCGATAGAATTCGCGAGCTCTTTGACAAATCGGTGTTGAGAAGGCGAAGCATCGCGACGTCGGCGGGCACCGCGAGAGTACTTACGTGGTTCGACTGCCTGTTGCGCTAAGCCGCGCGCGTAGGGTCAAAAAACTGAACCGAACGCGAAGCTCTTTGACAATGAGGTTTTGGAAACACAAAACGATCGAGATTTCAGCCGAGCATCGACTGGAAAATCCGCCTTCAGACCGTGGAAATCGAGTTGCCCCACGGTGAGCACGCACCTTCACCGCAGAATGACCACGATTCGGTGCAGCTCCGAATCAAGCAGCTCGCCGGTGGTAGTACTTGAGCATGGTCGTGCTCCCAAATGGTGAAAGCAACCACGGTAGCCATGCCAACAAAATCATTCAGGCACGCTTGCCGGAAGGACACGGTTTGGTGAAAAAATCACAACCTCTACGGGTTTCCACAGAGCCCTTAAGACAGATGCTTTTCCCTCACAAACCCTAGTTTCTGCTCCGGCCAAGAATCCTCAAAATCCTTAAGAACAAGTTGATGATGTCCATGTAAAGCGCGGCAGCGCTATCAACAGCATTGTCATAAGTCTTAGGAATCTGATTGGCCCTTCCCCAGTCATAGCCAATGTAGCCACAGAAAATAAGAACCACAATCCAATCTATGATTGCAGGGCTGCCACCGAAAAAAAAGATTGCGATCAGTTCAATAATGATCACCGAGATCAATGCGATGGTTAGTGCACCGGCGATTCTTTGAAAAAACTGAGGAAACATTGATCCCAGGATCATCATCAGTCCAGTCACCCCACCGGTAATTACCATTGCCTCTTGTACAAGTTGAGGATCATATCGACTAACCACCAAGTTAACGATCAGTCCAAAAGGCACCACCACGAAGTTGTAACCAATGAAACTAATAAACGGATTGTCTGATTTGTTGAAAAGGTAAATGCCAAGAAAACAAGAAGCAAAGTAGCCAATAATAAATGGCCAAAATCCGTAGGCCAATGCTGCTTGGGGTGCAATGTTCTTGACCATAAGATAATTAACAACAAAGCCCCAACACAGCACAAGTCCGATCACCATGTTGTAGATACCGGGGCTTATGATCTGGTCGTTAGTCTCTCTTCTATCCCAGACATTTGATTCCAACATTTGTCATTCATCCTTTTCATCTAACTACTTTCCGCAAACCACCAGCTCTGCTGTCTTGCCTCAGCTGAATCTGGAGTTTTCCTGATCGCGTGTTAGCATAGCCGATCGAGGAGAATTTCATGAGCGAGAAGCGAAATCGTCGACAGTTTACAGGCGAGCAGAAGGCTGCGATCGTCAAGCGTCACTTGGTGGACCAAGTCTCCGTGTCCGATCTGTGCGACGAGTACAAGATCTTGCCGACGCAGTTCTACCAGTGGCAGCGTCAGTTGTTTGAGAATGGAGCATCCGCAGTGAAGCAAGAAGGGCGGCGGCGGAGCGATTGAGCAGCGGGAGATCGAAGCGTTAGAGGCGAAGCTCGTCAACAAGAACGAGGTGATCTCCGAACTCATGGAGGAGAACGTAAAAGCAAAAAAGGAGAATGGGGAGCTCTAAACGGACGTTGGGTTCCCGTAGTATCCAAAAACTCACCTCGTGTAATGGTCCACCGATTATTGCGCATAGCCCGATCGATCGCAACACTCTGTCAATTCTCGAGTTATCGTAGATCTCGAACTTTCCAATATCGAGACCTTACGATGGCCAAAACTCCCAAGATCCCGTATGGTCAAAAAACTAAGCCGACGCGTTTCTCAGGGTTTAAGCGGTCGATTGCAGAGAACCATATCAAGATCTCAGACAAGGCAAGTGGTCCTCATGCTTCTCCGAGCCGCACAACCGTTAGCCGCGTCCCGTTGGCAGGCGACTGATTCTTTCAGCGTTCTAAGAGGCGGGTTTTTAGGACACCCGCAATTCCTCGGCGGTCAGCACGGCCGTGACGGGGTTATCAGGTTCTGCGCAAATCCAGTCCTTGAGCACCAGCGGCAGCTGGGTCACAGGAATCACACGACTATCGACAGCACGAACCATCAGGTCATGAGCCGTGCGATCTCGGATCCGGGACTGCTTGTAGGCCTCGATCCTGTCAGCCTGCTGTGTCCGCATCTCGGAAAGACGCCCAACGGCCTGCGTCACGATGCCGGGCAGATCACGTTCGATAAAACGTGTATGCCGACGGGTCAGCACGACCTCACCGAAGAAGCTCAAGTTGTCGCAGACGAGCACTTGGCTATTCGTCTGCGGTAACCATGTTTCTGATGGCCAGGCTTTCTTCGAGAGTGAGTTGCTGAGGTGAGCTCTTTGGACAACACGACAGGTCGTCGAGCCCGCATGCCTGTTTGCCCAGCCAGGCGTGATAGCGTGTGCTCGACATGCCGATAAGTTTCAGCACACCACGAAGAGGCAAATGCGTTCGCGTACGCTCAATGGCCCGCAGTAATCTTTGCTTCCTGGCTCCATCGGGAATCCGAACTCGATCAAAGGAGAACCCGGCAACTTTGAATGCCACGATCACGAGATGAAGAAGTGCCAGCAGTCGAGTGAGACGACGCCGCAGAAAGAGAACTTCTCGTTGAAGAGCCTCGGCGTCCATATCGAGTACATCGATGGAGATCACGTCCGTTCTGGATTGCTTGAGCCAGCCGCGAGCTGTTGACCGGGGGACGCCATGTCGAACAGCAAGGTCGAGGTCACCGGTCTTCTGGATCAGACGACGCAGTCAGTGATCGTACTGTTTCTGAGGGTGGGTATTCTCTGGCATGTATTCATGATCATGCCCGTATCGGTTCTGGAACACTCAAAAGTGGCATCAGACTGCTGGCAGCGACGAGTATTCGTGCGATAAACTCCCGAATGTTGTGGTAAACAGCAGCGGTCAACTTCACTGCCGGTGATGGACTGCATCTGGACGTTGGCTACTGGCGTTGACCTAAGGGGCCGACGATGATTTCGGCTAACGGCATAGTCATCAAAGGACTTGCGGCGAGGTGAAAAACGCGAGCTGTTCTCGTCGCGCTCGCACTTGCTCCAAATCCTGAACCTAATAAAGTTGGGGGATCTGCGTACGAATCGGATCGAAGTCCTTGTCCCCTTCGAGTAGCTGTTGGTTCTCAGTGCGTTCAAAAAACGCCGCGCTTTGCAGCTGACGTAAGAGGGATAACGCTCGCTCGGCATAGTTCTTAGCGCGGCTTGAACGCTCGACTTCGTTCAAATTCTTGTCGAGGGTCGCGTTCCTCGATGCGAGTGAGAACACACACGCGGCGTTGTAGATCAATTCGTTGTTCGACGTCCAATTCTTAGCCAAAGCTTCCGCTTTTTGCGTTGGTTGTTCGTGCTGTCCCTTCTGCGCTTGTTTCCAAGCCTCGAGCACTTGGTGGTCTGCAAGTTCGCTTGCAGTCAATGAGACCTTGATTGTGCGTGCTGGTAGATCGGTTCCCCACACTCTGACCGTTTGATCGATGCTCGCCGAAGCCAGTCGCCGACTGTCGGGCGAAAACGCAACACCATGTACTGGCCGTGTGTGTCCTCGAAGCGTAAGGATCTTTTTGCCCGAGTCGGCGTCCCAAATCCTGATCGACTTGTCGCTGCCGCCTGAAGCCAATCGCTTGCCGTCCGGGCTGAACGCAACCGTCAGCACGGAGTCCGCATGACCATTCAAGGATTGCAGTTTTTCTCCGGTGCGGGCGTCCCAGATTTCGACGCTGCTATTCGATCCCCCGGTCGCTAATCGGCGACTGTTAGTGCTGTACGCGATGCTTCGTACAAAGCGATCGTGCGCTTCCTTGATCTTCTTAACCGGACGCTCTTCACGCCATTCCCAGATGATGACCGACTTGTCCCAGCCGCCAGAAGCCAGGTGTCTTCCGTCAGGCTCAAACGCCACACATGAGACAACGTCGGCGTGTCCTCTCAACGTGACTTCTGTTTTCCCAGTTCTCGCATTCCAGAGTTTGACGGTGTTGTTGGAGCCCGCCGACGCGGCGAATCTCCCGTCCGGACTGAAAGCCAGGCTCGGTTCATAGAAGCCTTCAGGCTTGCGAATAGGTTCTTCCCATGAAGATATTTGTCTTCCTGTCGCAGTTTCCCACACGTAAATGTGGTTGATCTGTTGCCCTCGTCGAACGCCTGCCGTCAATTCTCCATCGTGGCTGAAGACAACATGAGTCGCCAAACCCTCGTTGCCTTTGAGCGCCATAGTCTCGCCGGAATCGAGGTCGCATAGTTTGATCGACGCTCCCCAACTCGCTGCAGCCAATCGATTCCCGTCCGGATGAAACGCGACACTTCGGACGCTCTGCAGGATTTTGCCAGCAAAAGGAAGTTCATCGATCGGATGAGTGCTCGTAAGTGTCATAGGACGCTGTCCGTGTACGGCATCCCAAATCTTGATCGTTCCGTCATCGCTCGACGAAACCAGCATGAGACCTTGCGGATCGAACGCCACATCAGACACCCCGCCGCCTACATGACCTTTAAGGGTCAGAAGGGGGGCGCCAGTTTTGGCATTCCAAGTCCTAACCGTTTTGTCCCCACTGCCTGATACCAGACGGCGGCCATCTCGACTGAATTCGATTTTCGCTACAAGATCGGTGTGTCCGTAGAGAGTCAGAACTAGTTCATGCGTTTCTAGATCCCAAACTTTAACCGTGTGATCTCGGCTCGCGGCAGCTAAGCGCGAGCCATCTGGGCTGAATGTGACGTCGGTAAAGAAGACGATTAACCCATCGACGCTCGTTCCTGGAAGAGTCTGTTCCAGATTTCCCGTCGAGGCATTCCAGATTTTCACCTTGTTGTCGTCGCCGCAGGTGGCGAGCAGATTGCCATCGGGGGAGAATGCTACTCCTGTGACGATGCCTTGATGAGCGATCAGGGATTGATAAGTTTCTCCGGTTTCCGCATCCCAGATTAGTACCGTCCCGCTCCAGCAACCGGAAGCAATTCGCTTTCCTTTCTCGTCATAGGTTACGCAGTTAACGAAACTGTCGTGCTCCTTCGGTTCACCGATACTTGTGCGTGTTTCGATGCTCCATTGTCGCACAGTCTTGTCATTGCTTGCCGACGCTAACCGATCGCCGATTGGGCAGAGTGCTAACGATACAATGCGTTCTTCGTGACCCGCGAAAGAGTGAACGAGTTTCCCGCTACCAACATCCCACAACTTCACATTCCCGGCCTCCCCCGCGCTTGCCAGCCGCTTACCGTTGGCGAGGAAGACTACGGTGCCGACTCTTCCTTCGCCATCCACCAATGTCCTTAGTTCACTCTTGCACAAACTGCTCCAGTAACCCCATTCGAACGCTACGAGTTCATGTTCGGATTCATGACTCGCGAGCAGTTCAGTCAGGTCTTCAAGGTTCGTGCTTTCCCATTCACTTTGAGCGTCTCTCATATCTGAGACATAAGTTCGTTGTTTCGACAGATTGGCCTCACGTTCCGCCATCACAAGGCCATAGACGCTTAAGGGAACTGCGAACAGGACGACCAAAACCATAGCAACGAGAGCTGCTTTCCCTGGCTTCCTTTTGCACCATCGCCAACTTCTTCCCAGCGGCCCGATGGGGCGAGCGCTGATTGGTTCGCCTCGCGCATAGCGATCTAGATCGTCCGACAATTCCTGGGCGGAGGCGTATCGTTTCTTTGGGTCTTTCTCGAGGCACTTCAGGGTCAACGCTTCTAGGTCGGAATCCACGCCGGAGAATCGACGCGGCGGCACGGGCTCCTGTTCGAGCACCTTGCGCACGGTGTCCAAGACGCTATCCGATTCAAAGGGAGGATGCCCAGTCAACAGGTAGTAAAGAATCGCACCCAAGCCGTAGACATCCGTGTACGGCCCCACGGCCTCGCCGCAGCGGCCGGTTTGTTCAGGCGCCATGTAGCCGGGCGTCCCAACAATCGCGCCGGTCAGACTGTGCGAGTCCTCTTGCAATCCTTTTGCGAGTCCAAAGTCCGTGATCTTTGGTTCCTTGTTGGGAGTAAGAAGGATGTTGGCGGGCTTGAGGTCCCGATGAACGATGTTGATCAGGTGGGCTGCCTGAATCGCGCGCGCCAGTTTCCCTACGAGTTTGACGGCTTCGCGCGAGGGTCGAGGCATGTCACCAAGACCTTCAACCAAACTTCCACCAGAGACGTACTCGATCGACAAGAAAGGCTGTTGATGATGCTCGCCTACCTCGTAAATACGAACGATGTTTGGATGCTGGAGTTGAGCGAGGAACTCAGCTTCTTTTTGAAACCTTTCTCTTTCCCTGCTTCCTGCGTTCGGCCCCGCGAGGATCATCTTCAATGCAACCGTGCGCTGCAGCCGCAGGTCGCGCGCGCGATAGACAACGCCCATGCCGCCGCGCCCGAGAACGTCGATGATTTCGAAGCCAGAAACTTGAGGCGCATGTTCCAACGGCGCGGCGCTTCCATCGCCCTTGCTTGGCCCGCCCACATTCCACGTTTCATCACCGAGGCCTTCGGGCTCGGTATCCGGCTTTGGCTGGAAAACTTCGAGCAGCAACTGCCGGGCTAAACCGGGCAAGCGTTGGCGGTATTCGTCCTGAGTCGGTGTAGAGCCGTCACGTTGGCGGTACGCCAACTCGATCCGCAGCAATTCAGCCGTCAGCGCGGCGTGGTCCTGCTCCGCCGCCATATTCACGAAGTCTTCTATCCTTGGCCGCGCGCCTACTGCCTGTTGCCAGGCGGCTTCGAATTGATCGCAGATGGGATCCAACCGCCGAAACTTTTCGGTGTCGCCGAGAGGATCAGCCATGAGACAACTCCTCTTGCCAAATGCATCGGATGCCTTCGAGTTTGCGTTCGACCGTTCGTTCCACACAACCGAGTTGTTCAGCGACTTCTTTGTTGGTGAAGCCTTCGAGCTTCATCAACGCGACGCGACGAAGACTCTCGTCACGCAATTGATCGAGCAGGCACCGGCATTCATCCGCCGCCAGCGCAGCGTACGCTGGTGTCGGCTCGCTATCGATAACCTGTTCGATGCCCCGCTGCGCCAAATCCTCTTCATGCTCCGCGAACACGGATTCGCCTCGCACGGCGCCGCCGCCCCGCTTCTGACGGTTCTGACTCTTGATCAAGTCAATGGCCTTGCGTTCAGTGATGACAAACAGCAATTGCCAGAGGTCATCTCGATCGAGCAGCTTGGGGAACCTGCGGTCAGCGGCTCCGGAACACAAACTCGCGAACGCCTGCAGCGCGATGTCTTCTTCGTCGGCAACGCGGCGCGGCGTGCTTCGCAGATGACGATCCGCAAGACGGGCCAGTTGAATGCTGTAGCGTTCCCACAGCTTTTGAGCTGCTAGCGCGTCACCCGCCTTGAGGTTAGCGATCCAAGCGGAAACGGAGTGGTGAGAAGGCTCAGCCAAGTCGAACTCCAATCAAGCGGGCTGACGATTCGCGTCGCACCAGCTTAACGGATGAAGCACGCAGTTTCATGTCACAGCGAAAAACAAATTGCTGAAAAATCTGCGTCGCCCGTCGGATTGCAGAGCCGAATGTCGAGGTAACTTTCGCGACGGTCGCTCGCACCGCGCCCCGTCTAAGTTGAGCCGACGCCTAGTTGGAGTGCTGATGCCGTGAGCCAGAAGACGAAACAAGATCGAAAACGTGTAGCACGGAAGAAGCATCCAAAGAAATCAACTCGCCAAGGAATGCGTCGACTGGCATTTGAGTCGCTGGAAGATCGGCGGCTGTTGTCCGCAGACGGCTTTCCTGATCTTCCCGGCCTCACACTCGTGGATCCATCAACCGACGCCCGTGGCCAGATCATCTATCTCGATTTCGACGGTGCGGAAGACGTGATCTACAACGGTCCGGTCACGGTGGGGCCATTCGACGTACCGGCGTTCGAAGCACCCGGTGAACTGGCTGGCCAGGAAGAGGCGATCATTGCGTCGGTCGTGGAACAGTTGGACGCGACGTTCGCGGGGAGCGGGTTGAGCTTCACGACCGAGTCGCCGCACGAAGGGGTGGAATTTTCCACGGTCTACATTGGTGGCGATGACTCGGCGTTTCGAGAGTATGGCGGATTCCGTGGTTTGGCTGAAACCATTGATATTGGCAACAGGAACAATGATGACGGAGCCTTTGTCTTTGCCGATGAACTTGGTCCGTTTGATTCCATACTCGCCCGCCTCATCGCGCCGCCAAGCATCACTCCGGCACTGGAGTCACTCGAAGATCGGACGCTGCTCTCAACGCTGACGGCTCCTGAATCCGAGCAACCGCAGTCTGAAATCCTCGATTTCAAGTCGATCATCGCACCGACGAGTGCCGACATTCATCCTTCATCCTTCCCCCTTCATCCTTCTCTCCCTTCCCTGCCCGGTCTGACGCTGGTCGACCCGCACACCGATGCCCGCGGCCAGATCATCTTTCTGGACTTCGACGGTGCGGAAGATGTGATCTACAACGGCCCGGTGACGGTGGGGCCTTTCGACGTGCCGGCGTTCGAGGCGCCCGGTGAGTTGGCTGGCCAGGAAGAGGCGATCATTGCGTCGGTCGTGGAACAGTTGGACGCGACGTTCGCGGGGAGCGGGTTGAGCTTCACGACCGAGTCGCCGCACGAAGGGGTGGAATTTTCCACGGTCTACATTGGTGGCGATGACTCGGCGTTTCGAGAGTATGGCGGATTCCGTGGTTTGGCTGAAACCATTGATATTGGCAACAGGAACAATGATGACGGAGCCTTTGTCTTTGCCGATGAACTTGGTCCGTTTGATTCCATACTCGCTGCTTCCAACTCGCTCGGTTCAGTGATCGGACATGAGGCCGGCCATCTGCTCGGAATGCGCCACCGTGAAACAAGAGACGCGGTAAGCATTGAAGACTATGCTACATCCATTACCCAGAAAAACGGCGTTTACTCCTATACGTCAGAACCGAATCAGTTTGGTCTCGACGATGAAGCCTATGACGCATGGTCTCGGGCTTATACGTGGGCTACTGTCACAGGCTTGCCCAAGAACGAGGCCATTCATGCGACCGCGAATCTCGCCGCGATCAAATTTGAGAACCCACAAGACCATTCGGCTACAATCTACGTCCGATTTCACCGAGGCGATTATGGCGACTTCGTCGATAAATCGCTTGAAGACAAATACAGCTGGGCAGGTTCTTCTGGGAACGTGATAGAGATATGGGAAGATGTCGTGAACGGCATCTCTAACGAATCACACAGTAGCCCGGGATTCAGCGAGCAAATTTGGAAAGCGGTTAATTACAGCTCTAACAATGAAATAGCTTTTAGCTTCTACGTACTTAGCGTTCAGGGAATATTCTTGCCCATCCAAGATGACTCCTGGCTAATGAAGTACTACGTTTCTATTTTCCAAGACACCTACAAGGCACCCACCCTTACGGATGAACCCGACCAGGGGCCTAGCGATGATGTTGTCCTAGAGTGGGAAAACCTGTCCTTGCCCGGTGTGATGCGGTACCACCTTATCGTAAAAAAAGACGCTGATATCATTATTGATACCAGAACCACGGACCCCAGTTACGATCTTGGTAAATTGGGCGTCGGTAATTATCGGTGGCAAGTTTGGACGGCTTATGGTGATTCGGACGTCAATAAGTCTGCGCCGTCCAATGTTGGCGAATTCTCGATCGTCGCAGACACGATACCCGATCAATTCAACTTCGTGAATCAGACCGATGTGCCCACGAACACTGTCATAAGATCAAACACGATCACTGTGAGCGGAATCAATGCCCCCTCCCCAATCTCGGTCACGCAGAATTCGGGCCACCGTTACAAGATCAACGACGGGAGTTATACGCGGGACTCTGGCATGGTGAACAACGGCGATAGGGTGACGGTCATTCAGACCTCGTCCTCGAAGCCGTTGACGTCAACGAGCCTGATTTTGATGATTGGGGGCGTGCCGGACACATTCACAGTCACCACCTGGGCAAACCCGACGGTATCAATTGTTGCCAACGATTCAAATGCTGGCGAACCTAGCAACGATGGTTCTTTCAATGTGACCCGAACGAATGCCGCAGGCACATCGCAGAGTCTACGTGTTTACTTCGGGACGACCGGCAGCACGGCGACATCTGGAAGCGACTACGCGTCCGTGGGCAGTTATGTGGACATTCCTGCGGGACAGTTGTCGAAGTCGATTCCAGTGGACGTTATAGATGACACTGAGTATGAACCCGGAGCCGCCGAGACCGTCAAGCTGACGTTGAGTTCCAGCTCGGCGTACAACATTGATTCCAGCAAGAGTAACGCGACGGTCAACATCCAAGACAATGAGGCGGCTCCGAAGCCGACGGTATCAATTGTTGCCAACGATTCAAATGCTGGCGAACCTAGCAACGATGGTTCTTTCAATGTGACCCGAACGAATGCCGCAGGCACATCGCAGAGTCTACGTGTTTACTTCGGGACGACCGGCAGCACGGCGACATCTGGAAGCGACTACGCGTCCGTGGGCAGTTATGTGGACATTCCTGCGGGACAGTTGTCGAAGTCGATTCCAGTGGACGTTATAGATGACACTGAGTATGAACCCGGAGCCGCCGAGACCGTCAAGCTGACGTTGAGTTCCAGCTCGGCGTACAACATTGATTCCAGCAAGAGTAACGCGACGGTCAACATCCAAGACAATGAGTCGTCAACACTCCCCAGCCTTTCGATCGACGACGTTTCACTGACCGAGGGGGATAGCGGGACGACGACGTTCACGTTTACGGTAAGCATGTTGGGGTCGAACCCTGACGGTGCGAGCGTGAATTATGCGACGGCAGACAATACCGCAACGACGTCCGACGGTGACTATACGGCTAAGAACGGGTCGCTGACGTGGTCAACCAATGACACTGGGTCGAAAACGATTAGCGTCACGGTTAATGGTGATACGAATGATGAACCGAACGAAACGTTCCATGTCAACCTGAGCGGGGCCAGTGGGGCCACACTCTCCGACAACAGAGGCGTTGGCACGATTCAGAATGACGACTCGGACGATCCAGTCGACATGCGCCGGGGCTTGGTTGCGTGGTACCCCTTCAGTGGCAATCCAAACGACGAAAGCGGTAATGACAATCACCTCGGATTTCCCGGCGGCTCACACAACCCCACTTTGACGGATGATAGGTTCGGCCACACTTCTGGCAGAGCCTACGATTTTGATGGATCCAGTCATTACCTCAGCTCAACCGGTTCGGAATCCGCTTTTGACTTCACGACCGCGACAACCTTCAGTGCTTGGATCAACCTGGACGATGTCACTCAGGGATGGGTGCTCGTCAAGTCTAGGCATGGAGTTGAAGGAACTCTCGGAATTGGCATGTCTGACGGTTCAGTCGTCATCAGGGTGCATACCTCTGATGGCCCGGGCCACAATGTGCTGAGCTCCGCACCGATCGTTGCTGGTGAATGGACGCACGTCGCAGGCGTCTACGATGGCACCGGTGATACTCCGGGCCTGTCCCTCTACATTAACGGAGAACTTGACGGCTTCCAGTCAGTAACTGGTACCACGACCCTCTTCGATAATGACGAGCGACTTTATGTCGGCGCTATCGGACGATCGGTTGACTCGGGTCGCGAGCAAGCCCATGTTGACGGTCGAATTGACGACATTGCCATCTACAACCGCGCTCTGAACGCAGCCGAAATCAGAGTGTTGACTACTGAAGACGCCCCCCCAACACCTCAACCCGTGCGTCCCGGTCAACCGTACACGCAGAATTTTTCTTCAGGTAAGCCAACAGCCGCCCAGGGCTGGGAGTACTATTCCGACAATGAAGGCCGGATTGAAGTGGTGGGCGGCAGACTACGTGCCGACGACCAGACCGGCAATGATACCTACTCGCTGAATGAAGCAATTCTGCACCTGGATCTGGCCGGCCAAAGCAATGTGCAACTCAGGCTCGACCACTGGGTACTTTCGGACGAAGAAGACTCGCTCCCCTCGACGTTTATCGGACATGCTGACGGCGACGGTGGAGCGATGAGCGCCGATGGCACGACGTGGTACTCCTTGCAACAGGATTTTTCCACGTCGGGGACGATTACGGTCGATTTGGATGACGCCATCGCCAGTGCCGGAATTGCGTACACACCGGATTTCCAGATCAAGTTTCAGCAATTCGACAATTGGCCGGAACCATCGGATGGACGCGAACTGGACAATGTTGCAGTCATAGTGGCCGACACGAGTGCACCGACGGTTGTCAGTCTCAGCCCGGCAGATAATGCCACTGACGTGCCGGTCACGACAAACCTGGTGATCGAGTTCAGTGAACCCGTCCAAGAAGGCTCCGGGAACATTGTGATCAGGAAGTCGAGCGATGATACGGCAGCAACACATACGATCTCGGTAACGAGTCCCCAGGTCACGATCTCCGGTGACACGGTGACGATCGATCCGTCATCGAGTTTTGGCAGTGCCACCGGCTATTACGTGCAGATTGACAGCGGGGCGTTCAAGGATCAGAGCGACGACGACTACGCGGGAATCAGCGATAAAACAACGTGGAACTTCACCACAAAGGACATCATCGCCCCCACTGTCGACAGTTTCAGCCCGGCCGATAATGCCACGGGCAAGGCAGTCAATACTAACCTGGTCATCAACTTCAGTGAAAACGTCCAGGAAGGCTCTGGGAACATCGTGATTAGGAAGTCGAGCGATGACTCGACAACACATGCGATCCCGGTAACCAGCGACCAGGTAACTATCTCGGGCAACACGGTGACCATCAATCCGTCACCGAATTTTGACAGTACCACCGGCTACTACGTGCAGATTGACAGCGGAGCCTTTGAGGATCTCAGCGCTAATGACTACGCGGGAATCAGCGATAAAACAACGTGGAACTTCACCACAACTGGAGCACCGGAAGCTTCGCACCAGTGGTCTTTCAACGGCCAGCCGCCCGGAGCGGACGAAGTTGGTTCCAACGACGCGACGTTGGTGGGCGGAGCAGTCGTTGTTGACAGCGGTGTTGAAGGCACGGCAATTACCTTTGATGGCCAGAATGACCGGCTGAGTCTGGCGGAGCAGATTCGCTTCTCGGACAAAGAAGCGTTTTCGATCTCGCTCTGGTACCAAGGACAGGACACGATGCGGAACGGCGACTGGGGAACGGCCTTGCTCGGTCGCGATTCCGCAGACATTTACGCCAATCTTGTGTTGCGGGACGGATTTGTCGAGTATGTCCACTACGACAACGGCTGGCAGCACAACATCCGCTCGACGACCCAGGTGGCCGACGGCGCGTGGCATCACGTGGTGATCGTACAAACGACTGCCGGCACAATGTCGCTCTATGTTGACGGCGCAGCCGAAGTTTTGGGTCAATCCTCCGGCATGAGCAGCGATCGCGGCTTCCGGATCGACGACCTGATGAGAGGGTATCGCGGCGCGTTCACTCAAGGCGCGCTCGACGAAGTTCAAATCTACAGCGGGGCCTTAGACTCGGACCAAGTCGTCGCCCTGTACGAGCAGAACGCGCCCTCCAATCCAAACCCCGATCCCCCTCCAGAGCCCATGGTCTCGAATCGGTGGTCCTTCAACGGCCAAAGTCCTGGGGCGGACGAAGCCGGTTCCAATAACGCATCGCTGCAGGGCGGCGCAATGGCCAAGGTTCACGGCGACGACGGCGTGGCGATTGCTTTCGATGGGAGCGACGACTGGCTGAGTTTGGCGGACCAGATCAGTTTCTCCGACGACGAGGCCTTCTCGATC
>CAZMNY010000014.1:0-160426 GCA_964567745.1 uncultured Pirellulaceae bacterium
CTCTCCATTCTCTCCGCGCCTATTTTTCCGGTTGGACTGTCCCCATTCTCTTCCGGTTGGACTGTCCCCAATCTCTTCCGGTTGGACTGTCCCCAATCTCTTCAATCTCTCTCTGTCCCCAATCTCTCTCTCCGAACGCCAGTCCGCCAATCGCCGAGCCGCGTCAGCCAAATCTGCCGGTGTCGGCCGGCGTTTTCTTCCCGCCATCGGTGTCCTCCTGGAGAAACTCAGGCACAGCGTAGCAGGATCGAAAAACTGATTCACGCACGCTCATCGGAAGGACACGACCTTTGCTTCGTGCATGTAGCTCTTTCACGCTCATGGCAAGCGCTCCTCGAATCGAAACGCCTTGCTGCGGTCAAAGTCGAGGCCGATAGAGAGAGGGAGGCTTCTTTTGACTCCGGGAACGGTTGTGGGATGGAATATCACTATAAAACGTGGACAGCGTCCGACGGTTGGCGGCGCACCCGGAGGCCTCACCAGACCGTCGTGGTGTGGACAGCTGTCGCGACAATGCCTAGAAATAGTAGCTACTCGCCCTCTCATGCGCCGACTTGTCGGCTTCACCAAAAGGAGCCGTCGTGGCCGACAACGGACCGATTCTCGACCAATTGATGGCCGTTATCGAAGATCGGAAATCCAACCCGCCGCCCAAGTCCTACACCTCAAGACTGTTCGCCGGAGGAGTCGATTTGATCGGCGCCAAGGTTTTGGAGGAGGCGCAGGAGGCTGTTGAGGCGGCCGGTGAGGAAGGCGAGGAAGGTCGTCAACATTTGATCTATGAGGCGGGCGACGTCTTGTACCACTTGCTTGTTCTCCTCGTACATCAGCGAGTTTCGCTCAATGAGGTTGAGCAGGAATTGGGGCGTCGATTTGGCGTCTCTGGAATCGATGAAAAGGAATCGCGTTCGACATGAGTCATTTACGGATTGGCGTCCCCAGCAAAGGACGATTGTCGGAAGTGGCCGAAGGGCTGATGCGGCAGGCAGGTCTGCGGTTTCGACGCCAGAATCGAAGCCTCTTTGCCCGCGTTGGCGACATGCCAATCGACATTACGTTTCTTCGCACCGACGACATTCCCGTGCTCTGCGCCGAAGGTGCGATCGATATGGGCGTCACCGGCAGCGACTTGGTGGCGGAAAGCCAAGTCGATGTCGTTGAGCGTTTGCGATTGGGCGTCGGCAAATGCCGGCTGGCGCTTTGCGTACCCGACGATTCCAAAGTCAAAACAGCATCCGACTTGAAAGATTGTCGGGTGGCGACGAGTTTTCCCAATGTGACTCGCCAGTATCTGGAAGGAAACGGCGCGAAACCGCACTTGGTGAACATCACCGGCTCGGTTGAAATCATGATCGCCTTGGGAGTCGCCGACGCCATCGTCGATCTCGTCGAAACGGGCAGCACGCTCGTTGCGAATCGGCTGCGCATCCTCACCGAAATCGGCTCGTACGAAACCGTCTTAATTCAAAACAAAGAGGGACGGCACGCCGAGCTAGCTGACCGAGTCGCTCGCCGTATCGAAGGCGTCGTTATCGCTCGAGCCTATTCGCTGCTCGAATACAACATTCCGCTCTCGAAACTCGCAGAAGCCGAAAAGATCACGCCTGGCTTCAACTCCCCAACAGTCAATCAACTGGAAGACACGGATTGGCGAGCTGTGCGCGTCATGGTCAAGCAGAAAGAAGTGACCGACGTCATGGAGCGGCTCGAGGCATTGGGCGCGGCCGCGATACTGGAAACGCAGATCAACAATTGCCGCCTATAAAATGAACGCCAACGACGCGCTCTCGATCAACGCCCGGTCACGCGATCCCGAGGACTGACTTGAACAACATCGGGGAATCAGCCGGAGAGTCGATTGGCTATCAGGCCGAATGGGTGTTCCCTGTCTGCGGCCCGCCGTTACATCACGCGGTTGTTGAGATCCGCGACGGACGAATCGGCTTCGTTGGCCCAAAGTCAAGTTTCCCAGGCGACCGGCTCGTCGACTTGAACGAGCAACTGCAGGCATCCGCGGCAATTCTTCCAGGGCTCGTCAACGCTCATACTCACCTCGAGTTCAGTTCCTTATCATCACCCATTGGAACGCCGAATTCCCCGATCACGGATTGGATTCCTCAGGTGATTCGCTGGCGACGCGAACGGGACGAAACGGCTGGCTCGCCCCATTACGCAGCCAAATCGGATGCGATCGCGAGGGGAATCAAACTGTCGTGCGACGCCTCTGTCGCCAGGCTCGGGGAAATCTCGACGGCGCCATGGACGGCGAAACCTTACGGCGAAGCCAACACAAGCGCGCCGTCGCTGCGACTCAACTCGTTTATGGAGCTTATCGCCCTCTCGAAACGGCAAAACGAAGCAGCCATCCAAACGGCGGAACGTCACTTGGCGACAGAGAAGACGAATGACGTTTCGTCGCGTGTTGGGCTAAGCCCTCACGCGCCCTACACGGTCAACATCGAGCTGCTCGGCGAGATCATCGATCTCTCCGCTCGGTCCCAAGCTCCGCTGCAAATGCATTTGGCCGAGTCCCCGGAGGAAATCGAGTTGATGGCAACGAACCAGGGGCCATTTCGCGAAATGCTGGAACAGGCCGATCTCTGGCAGCATGCGGAACTGCGTCACAGCCTTCGACCGCTCGACTATCTCGAGTTGCTATCCAAGGCAAGCCGCTGCATTGTCGCTCATGGCAACTACCTCAACTCGGAAGAAATCTCGTTTCTAAGCGAGAGCAAGAGTTGCATGTCGGTTGCGTTTTGCCCGCGGACCCATGCATTTTTTGGGCACGAGCGACATCCCGTGAAGGCCATGTTGGCGAGCGGCGTAAACGTCGCGCTCGGCACCGATTCGAAGGCATCCAACCCGGATCTTTCGCTTCACAAGGAGATGAAGTTTCTCGCGTCAAGAGGCGAAGCGCCACCAGACCAAATCGTTCAAATGGCCACGCGCAACGGCGCCATTGCGTTGGGTGTAGAAGGCGGAATATTGGCCGAGGGCGAACCTGCCGACTTGTCTATCTTCTCGAGCCAGGTCGCGGACGATCCCTACGAATTCATTCTTGGCGAAAACTGCGCGCCCGCGCGGCTCGTGATCGCGGGGCAAACGGTCGCGTCTCCAAACTGATTCGATGCTCGAAGAGATCCGAAGACGTCACCTTCTTCGTTAGCACTCGGCTTTGGTGGCTTGGCAGCTCGAACGCAAATCGCCAGGCGAACTCGGCAGCGGTTTGTTCATTCGTTCCTGCAATGACTCTTCGTCATACCGTTGATACGGCTGCACGCGGAACCATTGCAGCAAGAGCAGAGCCACCATGGCGAGGAGAAGAGCAAAGGGCCACTGGTAAAGGAAACCCGATTCCGTCTTGTGGACGAAGAATTTTGTCCAGCTGTGATTGGCTTGCCACCACGAATCGGGAATGCGAGTAACGCTCACCGCAAGGGCATTGTGAGTGAAGTGGTAGGCGATCGCCGGAAGCAGACTTCCCGTCTGCACGGCAATGAATCCAATCACGACCCCGACCACGCAAGCGGACAGCGACTGCTGCAAGAGGCCGTGAGCGAGTCCGAAGAAAACGCTGCTGATCAAAATCGCCGTCCATTTGCGGCCGCCGCTTCTCAGACCGCTCAAAATGAATCCGCGAAATGCGAGTTCTTCGCAGACCGCCGGGACAAGGGCCAGCAGCAGAATCACATGCAACAAAGGTGCCTGTGCAACAAGATCACTAAACGGCTTGAGTTGCTGAACGGTCTCGCTGCTAATCGGGTACAGATGCTGTATCCCTTCGGCGAGCCAAAGGACACTCGGATGCAAACAAAGTGCAACCAGAATCGCGGCGGGGATCGTCTTCCAGGCCGGCAATCGCAACGACAGGGTCTTTCTAGGCGATCGTGTCAGGAATGTCGCCATCATCATGGGCGGCGCCGCGATCAGCACAACTTGAGTGATCAGCATTAACACGACCAAGTCCGACCAACCTGTTGGCGCGGCGGCCATGAAGCCGGCGAAGAAGCGAATCATCAGGAGCAGTACGCCGCAAGCAATTGCCTCGGCGACATTCGGCGTGTCGCCCCGGTCACGAATCAAGTGGCGCATCCACATCCCCACACCGAATCGCTCGCTCTCGCGGAATAAGACAGATTCGTTGCGAAACTGTTCGACCGCCCAGCGCACGGCGAACAGACAGCAAACGCCCGTGACGAGAGACACCGGGGGGAAGTACGCGAGCGACTGCGCATAATCGCCCTCGATAAGAGATCTCAATAACATCATCAGTCCGGAGACTGGGATCAGGCTCGTGCCCAAGTCCAGTCGTGCGGACGGCAACATGGGCAGCATCATCAGTGGCATCATGATCATCAGCAGGGGCAGCAAATAGTACTGCCCCTCTTTTGAACTGCGCGCAAAAGCTGCGATCGCCAAAGCCAGCGCGCTGAACAGCGCCGAAATGGGAATCAGCGCGAGGACCAGCCAAACGACCGCTGAGACGGGCGGAGGTCCCAGGTTCATCGCCATCGATGCGTCCGCCGATTTGGCCAACTGCTGAAAGATGATGAGGCCCGTCATCCCCATACTTAACAAGTTCAGTAGCGACGTTGTCATGCTGAACATCATCACGGTTAGCAATTTGCCCCAGACGATTTCGCTCCGCTTCGCCGGACTGCTCAGCAAGGTCTCCAACGTGCCTCTTTCTTTTTCGCCGGCGCAGAGATCGACTGCCGGATAAAAAGCTCCGGTCAGCGCCCAGACCATGAGAATGAAAGGGAGTACTTTTGACCACGTTGCCGCGCTGCGAGATTCTTCTTCGGCCACGTCTGTGTTGACAAGAACGAACGGGTCAGCCGCCTCCAGCGGCACCGAACTGGCTTCCAAGTTCTGCTGAACGAGCGACCTCCGCCAACTCTCCAAGACTCGACTCAACCGTTGAAAGGCGATTCGCGATTTGTCGTCCGCTGTGTTGTAAAAAACTTCTGGTCCAGGCGCCCGCATGACATCGGGCGTTTCACTCAGTAGTGGGTCGTCAAACGTTGGGTCAACGGTATTGGGGGCCGCGGAGTCAGTGTTCGCTGCTCCGTTTTGCGACTTCGACATCGACCGCCGAAACTTATCAAGCTGCTCACCAAAATCAGGATCGAAAATGAGCACAGCGTCGAATTCCCCGCTGCGAATTTTCTCCTGCGCAATTGACTCCAAATCACCTTGAATGTCACTCGGCGGATAGTCCGCAATAACCAGTTCGAGCAGTTTGTTGTCTTGGTCGGTGGCAAAGTCGGCTGCAAATCTGCTGTCGAGCAAAAGGGGAGGCTCGTGAGGCAAGAACGCGGATCCAACGATCCAGACCCGCGTCGGGTGCTCGCGCATGAATTGCGAGATCTGCATGAACGTCATGCCGAGCAACGGGTAGAGGAGCAGCGGCAGCACGGCGATCGTGAACAAAGTTCGGCGATCGCGCAGCTGGTCCTTGGCTTCGCGAAAGAAGATCAGCTTGACGTTAGCCCATTTCATTCTTGTTTCTTGGCTCTCTCGAACGCTCTTTTCCTTTGCCGGTCGGCTGGCGTTACGATTGGGCGACAGCTTCACGATTCGCATCGTGTTCGGTAATCAACTGAAAGAACAGTTCTTCCAAGTCCTCTTCTCCATGCCGATGCCGCAAGTCTTCCAACGTGCCTTCGCTAAGAATATGGCCGCGGTGCATGATTGCGACGCGATCACATAGTCGCTCCGCCTCACGCATGATATGGGTGGAGAAAATGACGCACTTGCCATGATCTCGCAGTTCAGCAACCGTCTGCAGAAGAGTGCGAGCGACCAGGACATCGAGCCCTGAAGTGGCTTCATCAAAGACCAGCACAGGCGGGTCGTGCACCATGGCCCGCGCGATGGATACTTTCTGTTGCATCCCCGTCGACATCTTGGCGCACAATGTGTCGCGGATCTCGTGCATCTTGAGTCGATCGAACAAGCTCTCCATTCGATCCCGGAGCAATTCGGCGTCGAGTCCGTAGAGGCGCCCGAAGTACTCCACCATTTCCCAAGCCGTCATGCGGTCGTAAAGCGCGGTGTTCGCAGAAACGAATCCGATCTGGTGCCGCACCATGTCGGGCTGAGTCAGCACGTCGTAGCCGTTGACCTCGGCTCGACCGCCGGTCGGTCGGAGCACGGTGCTGAGGATTCGCAGTGCCGTTGTTTTGCCAGCGCCATTGGGTCCGAGCAGGCCAAACAGCTCGCCCTTCCGCGCGGCGAAGCTAACGCCGGCTAACGCGATGAACTCGCCACGATGGAGATCGCTGTACGATTTTTTCAGATTCTCGACGTGGATCATCAGCGCCGCTCACCATCCGAATTGAACTCGCAAAATGCAACGGTCGCGCAGACCGCCTCACAGGGAATCTTAGCTTATTGCGAGTCTTCGCGACTCGACGAAGCCTCCCAAATGGAACCCAAGTTGTACCCGAGGAGCGATTGCGCGGGCTCGAGTCCGCGGCGCTTACAACCTTTATTGACATGTCAATCTCCGAACGTAGCGGTCTTGCCGGTTAGGCCGATCGCCGATCACTCACCGCTCGCAAACCAGCACTTAAGGGGAGCGTCTAGCTGTAATTCGTAGCCTAGTGCCGCGTCAACTCTAAAAATGGGGGTTGGCGTCGGCGTAACTTGACTTGGAGGCGTACGATACAAACACTGAGATCCTAATTCTTAGTGTTGACGCTGCACTAGGTTTGGACTGGCCGAAAACTGCTGCGGCGTCCTCCTGACGATGAGCGATGCATTAAGTCAAAACACAGCAGATAGCGACGTACCGCTTGCGAACACCGAACGCTCGAAGAACTTGGCAGTGCGGGTGACAATGGATTCGTCCCGGCGCAGCCCAAAACACTCGAGGAAACTGGGCTCACGTTTTCCGATGTTGAGTCGCTCATACTCAAGCACTTGCTGGCGTCGTCTGCCGAAACGGGGCGAAACATCGCCGACCAATTGCGGCTCCCGTTTAAATTGACCAAAGACGTTCTCCAGGTCTTGCGAGATCAGTTGACGCTAGCCTACTGCGGCTCGGCGCCGATGAGCGATTACGAATACGAGCTGACCGAGACGGGACACAAGCGAGCTCGACGGTACGCGGAACAATGTAGCTACTACGGCACCGCGCCGGTTACTCTCGAACAGTACGTGAGTAGCGTGGAAGCCCAATCGGTTCAAAAAGCCAGACTTCGTATCGCCGACCTCTGCAACGCCTATGGCGATCTCTACCTCCCGCCATCGGTAATCAGTCAGATCGGACAAGCGGTCGACGCCGGTCAAGGTCTGTTCCTCTACGGCGATCCTGGCAACGGAAAGACGAGCATTGCGGAACGCGTGATTGGCGCGGTCAGCCAACACTTGTGGATTCCACGAACGCTCAAGTTCGCCAGCGAGATCATGCGATTGTACGATCCATACAATCATGAAGAGAGACCGTTGCCGGCTGACGAGGAACTGCTCAAAGACGACGTGATTGATACGCTGGGTCAGAATTCAACGCCCAACGGTGATCGTCGGCGGTGAATTGACGTTGCAGCATTTAGAGATCACCTACAATCCCGCGACGGGAATCACCGAGGTGCCGCTACAGCTGAAGAGTAACGGCGGGGCGTTAGTGGTTGACGACTTCGGACATCAGCGAGTCAGCACCTCCGAATTGCTCAACCGCTGGATCGTCCCGCTGGAAAAAGGCTTCGACTTCCTCACCCTGCCCTCGGGCCGCCAACTTCAAGTTCCATTTGACCAACTGCTCGTGTTCGCCACGAACTTAGAGCCGAGACATATCGTCGACGAAGCGTTTCTCAGGCGCATTCCATATAAGATTGAGTTGTTTGACCCATCCGAAAACGACTTTCGCATGCTGTTCAAACAACTAGCGCCAAAAATGGGATTCGCTTACGACAGCGATGTGATCGACTACTTGATCCAACGGCACTACCGAGATTCGTCCCGCAGGATGCGATACTGCCATCCACGAGACCTGATGTTGCAGGTCAAGACTCTCTGCGAGTTCCAGGACCGACCGCTCGAGCTGTCGCCCAAAGCGTTTGACCTGGCGGTCTCGAACTACTTCGCCGGTCTGTAGAAATGCTCGCGTTTATAGCAGCATGCCTCTCGCTGCGTGTCGCTGCGATTTCAGAGCGAGCAAAACGCACTCTACGCGTTCAGTTGCACGAGCTTCTCTGAGTCTCGGATTTCGTTGGCGCGGATGGCCGCTTGTTCATGCGATTCGTCCAACAGCTCGTAGAACACGTTCCGTTGTCGCGGCACAAACCCCAGCTCGCTGATCGCCGAGCGAATTTCCGCCAGGCTGAGAAAGTGGACGGTGCCCGCCTCGGCAACCACGTTCTCCTCCAGCATCAAACTGCCCATGTCGTTGGCGCCGTAAAGCATCGCCAATTGACCGATCTTGAGCCCTTGAGTAACCCAGCTCGATTGAATGTTCGGGACATTATCCAGGAACAAACGGGACACGGCACAAGTCTTGAGATACTCGAATGAGCCGCAGGGACGAATATGAGACATGTCGGTGTTTTCGGGCTGAAACGTCCAGCTGATAAATGCCGTGAACCCGTCGGTCTCGTCTTGTAAGCGACGCACGCGTTCGAGGTGCTCGACTCGCTCCTCCAATGTTTCCACGTGGCCGAACATCATCGTCGCCGTGCTCGACCCTCCCAACTGATGCCAAACCCGCATCACGTTAAGCCAGTCGTCCGTCATCACTTTTCCGCGCGTGATTTCAGAGCGAACTCGATCGACAAGTATCTC
This sequence comes from uncultured Pirellulaceae bacterium, assembly GCA_964567745.1. Taxonomy (GTDB): domain Bacteria; phylum Planctomycetota; class Planctomycetia; order Pirellulales; family Pirellulaceae; genus CAZMNY01. The sequence continues at coordinate 8,785 of CAZMNY010000014.1, forward strand.
GGCACCGCCGCCGGGAATGCTGCCTAGCCCAGCGTCGCGCAGACGCTCCAGCACTTCGCGGATCGGAAGATTGTTGAGCTTGGCGAAATGGTGCAACTCGGGCGGCGAAAATCCATGCACATTGACTTGCGGGAAATTCGACCGCATGTACCCCAACATCTCCTCATACCAATCCAGTTTGAATTCAGGATGCAAACCGCCCTGTAGCAATATCTGCTGCCCGCCCAACTCGACTGTCTCGGCAATCTTCTCCAAAAGCTGCTCACGCGAAAGCACATAACCTTCGTCGCTCTTGGGACCACGATAGAACGCACAGAAGTCGCAAACCGCCGTACAGACGTTGGTGTAGTTGATATTGCGATCGATGTTGTACGTACGGTACGGCTCGGGATGCAGTCGCTCACTAACAGCATTCGCCGCCCGGCCAATCGCCGCCAAATCAGACGATCTCAGCAGAGCAATTGCCTCTTCCGTTGAAATCCGCTCGCCAGCGATGCTCTTGTCGAGTATCCGTTGAACCATTTCGGAGTTTCCCTGATTCAGTTCAATCTATGTTGATTCGTTTTCACGGCGTTTTTTTTGAGCAGCCAAGCAAGCGCTTTCGGCGACGTTAGCGCGCCAAGAGGCCGTCCAGTTCGGCGACGTGTTCGGCAAACAGCGACAGACCTTGCTTCTCGTCCTCGCCCAAAGTGAAGTGCAAATTGTCACGCAGGTACTTGAGACATGATGACTCGGATAGCCCAACCGACTCACATTGTTCGGCGGCGACTTCCGGCAAATTCGCCAGGCCAGCGTCTCGCGACGAGGCCAACGCGGCCGCGACCGCACGATAGTCCAAACCATCATCTTTGGCCACCCACATCGCAAATACGAATGGCAACTTGGACCACTCCATCCACAGTTCGCCGAGGTCGTATTCCGTCGGGAATGGTTCGCAAGACGCGTGAATCGCGCGATCCCCAATCAACAAGACCGCGTCACTTGTTAACTCGCGGTAGTCGTCATCGATCGGAAAGATTTCGACGACTGGCGTCACGCCGAATTGCTTCTCCAACAAGATTCGAACAAGCGCTGCGCTCGTTCGCGATCCTTCGTCCAACGCCAGAGTCTGGATCTGCTCAATCGGTTTGCGGCACAACAATTTGACGCTCAGCACTTTGCCGCGGCAGCCAATGCAAGCATCGGAGATAATTCGGTAGCCCGGAGTTTGCAGGTACTCGACGGAGGGAATCAGAGCCACGTCCAGGTCGCCCTGAAACAGCTGCTCGGCAAGCCGACTCGGAAGATCAAAGACCACGTCGCAATCCGGCAGCCGCTGGTCCAAGTCATAGACAAGCGGTTTTGTATTCAAATAAGACACAGCGCCGATTCTCGGACGTCGCCGAGTCGGGTCAGTGTTGGTGTTCATCGACTACTCCTTCGTCTCCTCGGATTCGTCACGACGGGCCTCATCCCTGTCAAATCGAGATCCCTGCCAAATCGAGATCCCTGTCAAATCGAGATCCCTGCCAAATCGAGATCCCTGCCAAAACGAGGCCAATTCCTTGCCGATTCCCAGCAAGGCCGCCACCGTTTCGGGCCCGCAAACGAATCACATTGAGCATGAGAATCGTGGATTATAGGCGCAGCCTGCGGAACGGCATAGTGCGCCGACCCGATGGCGTTCCGGCCCAAAAAATTGGGATCTGTTCATAACCTGCTAACCGCGACCTACACTGCCGAATTAACTCGCTTTTGAGGAAATACGCGAGTCTCGACTCACGTCCGAGGCGGCGCCGCGCGACATGCGCGCCGCGGCCGAATAGCTCGTCCAGGATTTGCGTGGACCGTCCGGCGAGCGCGAATTAGGCTGGAAGAAGCCCTTGATTCTCAACGTATCGCTAGGAGTCTTTCTATGTTCATCAAGCTTGCACTCATCGCCGCCTCAACGTCCATGATCGTGGGCGGACCGCATCTGCAAAAGGCCGCACCTCCATCGCCGTGCCCAAGTTGCTGCTGTCCCTCGATTGTCATTCGCACGTTTGAGGGACGCGAAGCGGACAACGCGAGAAAGACGAATTGGCAGCAGTACTGTGGAGAACTCGATCAAGCCTGGACCAAATATCGCAAAGCCGGCTCGACCCCCGAAGCCTTTAAGGCCTACAAAGTCGAAGCGATGGCCGCCAAGCGAAAATACGTCTCAAATGACACGTTGCTCGTGCCCATCTTCGAGTAACGATTCGCTTCGAGATCGAGCCGCTCCGAGCCGGTAGCTCGCGTCTCAATCGAAATGGGCCTTGAGTCCTTCAAACGGTAGACCTCGCCAAGCGTCTGGCAGAGGCGCCTCGACACAGACTCGTGTACGTAGCATCGGGTGCTCGAACCCCAAACTTCGAGCGTGGAGTGCGATCCAACGATCGCGAGGGTCACCCACTTGCGGCCCAAAGGGGATTTCCGACCCATACAAAGAGTCGCCTAGCAAGGCGAGGTCGCGGGAGCCGGCTTGCAAACGAATTTGATGGGTGCGGCCTGTATCCAATTCAACTTCGAGCCAGCTCAACTCTGCGGAGCTTTCGACGACGCGATAGTTTAGCCGCGCCGCCTTGGCGTCGAGTTCGCCATCGGCTGCGATTTCGGCTCGAGCTTCACCGGGAACTTTGCGGACGAAATCCTCCCAGCGCCCGCGATCGTCAGAGGGCCGGCCCGATACGACGGCCCAATAGACCTTGCGAACAAGCCGACCTTCGAATTGTTCCGAGAGACGACGCGCCGCACGAACGTGACGCGCGAAGACGAGTGCCCCCGATGCGGGTCGATCGAGTCGATGCGGCACTCCCAGATAGACCTTGCCCGGCTTCGAATCGCGCTGCTTTATGAACGACTTGATTCGTCCTTCGAGACTATCAATTCCGGGCGGCGACTGTGTCAGCAGACCGCCCGGTTTCGATACGACCAGACACGGCCCGTCTTCGTACAGCAATTCGAAACCAGGCATATCCGTTTCGATCGAGCCACCCGACACGTGTTCGCCCTTTAAGAAAGTTGATTAGCGCGGCGAGATAGGACGCGACTCTCTTGAGTCGAATCGGAACGCCGCTTGTTGCCTCAGACAGACTTTGGCGGAAGAACAAAAGGCGCTCGATAATCTCGGCTCAACAATGCATTGGCCGCCTCGTTATCCGCAAAACACTCGGCCGTCTTGTCGAAACGCAGCCTCGGGCCCAGAATCAGTTTCGAGTCGATTGGCACTTCGTTGTCGGCGAGATGCCGCGCCAGCCGCGCAAACGCATCGACCACCTTGTCGCCGCGAGGCGACTCGCTAATGGCCAGCTGGGCCTGTTCGATCGGCATTGGTCGACCGAGTCGATAGGAGATGTTCCCGGTATGGCAAAGAGAGCTCGAATAGTGGGCGGTCTCGACGTCAGCGTGCAAGTCCGCATGCCGGCGCGAGCGAATGGCGGAAATAAAGTTCGCGAAATGGTCGCCGCCGCCCAGAAACGTTCTCAGCTCTTTCCCTTTTCGATCAAAGACGACGCCAGATGAGTAACTGGCCGCGACAAGGAACCCGTCTTCGCCTTCAAAGATCACGCCGACCCTCGCGTCTCGAACGCGTTTTGTTTTGAGTCCTCGCACCTCAAAAATGACCTGCGAATCTTTGATCTCATGAATGACTGTTTGCGTGTCGGCTGTCTCCGCCGCGTCGGAAGGGCCAAATCGGCCGCCGAAACTAAATACGCTGTCCGCGTGCGAATTGACGTTGAGTCCCCAGCGGGCCAGATCCATTTGATGGATCCCTTGATTTCCTAACTCGCCACCGCCATAGGCCCATTGCCAATGCCAATCGTGGTGGAATCTTTGTCGCTGAACGGTCGAGTTGGCTGCCGGCCCGAGCCAGAGGTCGTAGTCCAAATTGGGCGGCGCGGACTTGTCGACAGTCGGGCCGATGGGCGAACGCCTCTTGTAACACAAGCCTCGAACCGTCTGAATCGAACCAATTCCGCCGGCATGCAAAAATTCCATTGCCTGACGCATGCCGAGATTCGACCGACTCTGCAGACCGACCTGGCAAATACGTCCCAGCGATCTCGCCGTGTCCACCAGCTGCCTGCCCTCGGCGACACAGTAACTTCCCGGCTTCTCGACGTAGACGTCTTTGCCGGCTTGCATCGCCCAAATCGACGCCAGAGCATGCCAGTGATTTGGCGTTGCGATCGAAACAATGTCAACTCGCGGATCAGCCAGCGCCTCGCGAAAGTCGAGCACGTGTTTCACGGGCCGCCCGCCTTGCCTTCTGCCGGCCTCCCGGGCGCGCTTCTCGCCGACGCTCTCGTCGGGATCACAAATATAAAGAACCGACGTATCGCGACGTTTAGAATATGCGGCGATGTGGCTGTTGCCTCGGCCTCGAGCTCCAACGATGGCGACTCCAAGACGATCCGTCGCTGATCGCGCGCCCGCCTCGGTTTCCGCGCCCAGCGCCGAGGCGCCGCCAGCCAACGCGGCCGCAGTCGCGAACATCGAGTCTTCCAGGAACTGGCGTCGAGTGCGTTGGCTCATTCTCCACCTCCCACTTTTGCGCTGCTGCTACTCGTCAAACAAGTCGTGTTTGGGCCAATCCGGCACTCCCTTTAGGATATCCCAAGTTAGCCGATCGAGGGCGCCCCCATATTCTTTTTTTCGACTGCGAGTGTTCGTTAATACCGCCCAGCAGTAGCCGTGATGGGTGCGAACAAAAATCGACTTGGCACCCGGAAGACTTCCGCCGTGCCACCAGTTGTTGTGTTTGTTCACCAGCCATCCCTTCGCATAGCTCGCTTTATTCTTGGACGGACTTGTCATCGAAACGATCGATTCGGCGCTGAGAATGTCGGGCTTGGTCGCGAAGCCGTCGGCTCGCACGGCGATCCGAACCAGGTCCGATGGAGTGGCGATCCAACCGCCATGTGCATCCATTCGAGCCACCTTCATACCGTAAGGATTCTCGCCGCTCTGCCCGTAGTAGACCACCTCTCGCTCTTTACGATCAGCGAGCTTATCTCCGCCCAACTCTATCGACTCGACGCCCGCCGGCCGAAAAATCTCCTTTCGCACATACTGCTCATAGCTCAGCCCGGTCTTCTTCTCGATGATCCTGCCTAAGAGGCAATAGCCGAAATTGGAGTAGGCGTAACCGGTGTCGGGCTTTCGGTCGAGCTTTCGATTGTCCAGAGTCCAGCCGATTAAGCGAGTATGATCGTACTTCGGTTTCTGAAACATCGGGTCGCCGGCCTTGTTGTCCCAGCCGCCATGGGCGTGCTCCAACAACTGCCGCACCGTGATCAATTCGACGTCCGCAGCGTATTTCCCCGACCCATACGATTTGCCCAAGATGGCGTCATTGCCGAAGACACGATCATCGAGCTTCAATTTGCCTGCATCCACGAGCTTGTGAATCGCGATGGAAGTAATCGGCTTGGAGACGCTGGCGATGCGAAAACGATGAGCCGAAGTGACCGGCGTCATCGTGGATTTGTCGGCGTATCCGAACCCCTTCGCAAGCACGAGCCGCCCCTCTTTGGCAATCGCAATTGACAATCCGGGAACATCAAATTCGCTCATGAACTCATACACCGTTTTGTCGATGTGCGACACCGACTTCGCCGACAACTCGTCGGCGCGCACTACCGTCGCCATGGCTAACAAGAGGTAAACGGCCACACCAATCACGTTCGATTTCATAGTCGATTCCTACGCGGTCACAATACAAAGCAAGATGAGCAACGCGAGATAGATCGTAACAAAGACTTCGACCCAGATCGGCACCTGCAAAGGTCGGCTAAACAATTTGGCCGGCGAGCCGAGGCGATGCCAAGCCCAGAATCCGCAACAGGTCGCCGTGATCCCGAATGCGATGAGCACTAAAAAGGGCGTGCCGTGCCGCAACATCTCTTTCGTGTCGCCAATCGTCTCGAGCGCGCCTGCGCCGATGTAGGTGCCGTTGGCAATCAAACAGAAACCCAAAAAGAACTGGCTCATCCCCTTGGAAAGAGTTTGGCTTGCCGGAATACCCATCCAAAGCGTCGCCGGCAAAACGCAGCCGATGACCGGTCCCGACCAGACAACGAAAAGCGGATGAGGATTCGGCTGAACGTCTGTTCGCAAAATCGCCAGCGGGTGAAGCTCGACATAACGAACGGCGCCGCCGCTCGACAATGCGCCCAAAACGTGCCCCAGCTCATGCAGGACCATCATGGAATACCAACACAGGACGGCAAACGTCGCCATGAAATAGTAGTGCCGAAGCCAATCTGTCGCGCCGCGAGCTGCCGAGTCCTTAGGTCTTGTCGTCATCGCGCGTCATTTTCTTATTGGCGAACGCCAACGCAATCAAAATCACACTGAGTCCCATTACGATGCCCAACGAGGCGCGAAGAACATTGGCATCGGTCGAAACAAAAATGTCAAACAGCCCCAGCCCGACAGCGAGAACCGACAACAGCAGCGCGGCATAGAAGCGTAGTCGCATAGATTGTTCGATGCTAATCAGTGTGTAATCCCAGCAATAACGATAGAGCGAAACGGGGTGCCATTGCAAGCAAGATTTGTCGCCGAAGAAGGCCGCAACACGGCAGTTCAGCAAGCGAGTCGACGCGATTGCCGCTACGACATTGATCTTGATGACTCTCGCAACCGTTGAACGACCCGCGATTCATTTTCTCGTCGTTTAGACCGAGGATTCACTTTCGATTCGGTTCCTCGATCGTCTACAGTGCTAGAAGCACTGGTTTCTCACTCGTATTGGTCTTGCACAAATCAGGATTTCGTCATGAAAACGACTGCCTTGATGACAATCGCGGCCACTCTCATCGCCGCTGCTCTGCTTGCCCAGGAGTCGGAACCGAACAAGCCGCGTAGCGATCCGTTTGGTCCCGATGTTGCGCAACAGGAGCCGGGCCAGCAAGCTCGCCCAGCGGCGGTAAACAAGGGCCGCGGATTCAGCGCAATGCAAATGTCAGGCGAACCGGATACACCGAGAGCTGGCGATTACTCGTCGTGTTGGGCTGCGGCTCAAATGGATGTGGGAAAAGTATGGCTCAACCTACAGTATGCACGATCGGTCATTCCGAAAGAGGTCTGGGTCTACGAGAACTGTGCACCCGGCGCTGCCTATCAGGTTACCGGAATCAATGACGGCGAAGAATTCCCACTGTGGCGAGGTGTCGACCCCACGCCGCGCGACAAGCCGAAAGGCATATCCAAATTTCGCTTGCAAACCGATCGCCGGTTCGGGCGCATCCGCGTCTACATGGACTGCAAAGCGGTCACCGGTTGGAACGAAATCGACGCGGTCGCACTTGTCGATCTTCAAGGCAATCCGCAATGGGCTAAAACGGCGGCGGCCAGCAGCACCTACAGCGTCGGCAAACAGACGGAATTCGTCGATCCGTTTGCGGATCCCGCGCTGGTTTTGCAGGAGAGCATCGAAGAGACGCGAAGACTTATCCGTCAACAACATGGCCAACTGAAGAGCCTGCAGAACCAGGTCGAGTCACACAAACGATCACTCGCTCAGCTCGAAACTCGGCTCGAGAAACTTGCCGCGGCTCACGAGCGAATGGTGCTCACGCCGCAAAGGAATTCGAGATAAGGGGAGGCCGCTCGAAAAAACTCTACGCCGTTGGCTCGTTATCCGCTGTGCTCAATTGAATCGTGTGGCCCAGGCGGCCGACGACAATTCGAGCGGTATTGGCTTGTTCCAATTCGCCTTGAATTTCCACCATGTCGCCGACGCGAAAATAGGCTTCGTGCTCCGTGAAGTACGTGACGACGTTGGGGCCGTTGTCGATCTGGTAAACCGCGGGAAAGAAGAGCGATTCCGCCCGGCCGGTGACTCGCGAGACTAACTTCACCTCGCCTCGTTTTCGCCACGGCATATTGGGCGTAGCAGGCTCGCGACTCCGAATCGCTCGCAAGCTGAAACGATGATGCTCAAATAGCCCTTTGTGCACTCGGCGTTCGCACATCTGCCGAGTAATCACTTTGTCGCATGGCAGATCGCGTGAATAATTGTCGGGGCCAAGACTGCTGAATCGTCGTAGTTCGTAAATGCGAGGCATCCTCGAGAGAACGCGGTTCGCCGCTTCCTGTCCGTATACGACCAAGTCGATATCGGACGACTCGACCTCGCCGCCCCACAAGAGCGAGTCAGTTAGTCCGAAACGACCGAGCGGAATGTCGAGCGCCGTCGAAAGCGCCGAGGCCAAATCGATGGCGGCTTTCTGTAGTGCGGAGGGGTTCTCGTGCTCTCGTAGATTCGCCAATCCGTCTCGAGCGTGAAAGGTCTCACGGATTCGCTCTCGAGGCACATTGATTGACTCGGCAACGTAGCAGGGAAACTCGCGCCTGAGAAAATTCAATGCGGCGAAATAACCCTCCCGCCACTTTTGACCATCGACGTACTTGAGGTTGGCGACGACGTGGTCAGCCGCGTGCTCGTAGCCAATCACATTGAACAGCAGGCCGTCCGCGGTCGCGACGTAGTCTTTGTCAACAACGAGGTCAGACGTCAAAATCGATTCCAATGGGATGCGAGTATTGCCAGTGGGAGAGACATCGACGCAACAGCCCGCGCCTTCATTTCGACCGGCCGTCGCGGCTCGCCGCCGACGGGTCTCTTCGCGTGCCGCGTTAAGATCCGATTAGGGGTCGAGCGGAATGAAATGATACCACTGAAAATCATCGGGTAAATTTGGGCTCGACGCGTATTCTAAATGAATGATTCGACGATGTTCAACGTTGTCAGAATCGCCGACTCCACTGCAGTGCGAAAGTAGAGGCCTCATTGCCAACACGTCCCCAGCCGCGGCCGTCACAAGCCGCCCTTCGTCGTCTGGTAGAACTTCGGTGCGACAATGATGCGACCCCGGAATCACTCGCAGCGCGCCATTTCCGCAGAAAGCCGCGTCTAAATGAATCCGCAGGGTGAGCATCGACTGCAAGAGGCAATCCGGTGCCTCCATGTGAGGGACGCCAGCTTTCGTGGTCGGGTTCTTGAACAGCGACGTCTGCAAGCGATTGTCGACCACCGCAAGCGTCAGGTCTCGGTGCCAAGGCAACGACCACGACTGACTCGGCGGTTTGTCAAAAAACAGCCCCCTCACCAAACCACAATCGGGGCCTAAGATCCGCTTGAGCAATTCCGTGAGAGGAGCTTGTCGCGCGCATTCGGCTAGCGACGGCATCAGCTCCAAAAGATTGCGCGCGGCATAGACGTTGCCGTTTCGGCTACGGCTTGCGCCGCGACTCTGCTCAAGATTTGCCTGCAACTCTGCCGCCAGTGACGACGTCTCCTTGACCGAAAAGACTGCAGGCACCAATGCGAATCCACGGTCGGCAATGAAGGCGCAAAGCGCCGTTAAATCGTTGCTCGTCTGTTCGGCCGTCATAACACGGCCCAATCAAAACGGGAGACCTTACGCGTCGTATCGAAATCGTTTGACCCGCCGCCGCAGGCAAGGCAATGTCTGATCCCAATACCCATTCTCAACAACGACCCATTCTCAACAACGACTAGTCGACATGCCTCAAGTCACTCAAGACTGTCGCTATCGATTCGACGCGTCGCTTGTGGTCCTCTCGACTCCTTCGTTCGCAGGCATGACAAGTAGCGGGTCGTCGCCATCGTAGAATTGAAATACGCCGTCGAGTCGTGTGATCCTAAACACCGCGAGAAGGTTTTGAGGAACATTGCACAACTCGAGGTGTATGCCGAAGGTGCGGCACTTCCTATTGAACATGACGAGCTTGCTTATCATGTCCGACGACATGAATTGAACGTTGGCAAAGTTGAGCAACACCTTCCTGTTCTTTGCACGAGTCAAACAGGCTGTCAACGCTCGGGAAACCTCTTGAATCTTCGACTCGTCGTGGATCTTAGCGTCGCGAAATCCGATGACGAGCTGTCCGTTTCGATGAACGGATTCAACCGCGCAATTGTCCGATGACATCGGGCAACCTCCTTACGTGAAACGCTTGATTCCAAAAACTGGATTTGAAGTGAGTCTTACCACCGGCGAAGAACTGAGACGTCATTTAACGCACGGGTGAAGCAAGCGATCCGAAGGAAGTTATCCCACAGTTCTTAACGTTTGTAAACGGAATTCTTGAGGCGAGATCGCCCGTTTGCTCGCGCGAGCACGCCGTTTTCGCGCCCCCCCAATCGGCATCTCTTTTTACCCGTAGAATTCAGAGGCGTAATGTGGCCGTCGATTGGCCTCCCATGCGCGAATCAGAGCGGAATTTGACGGTTCTAAGGCCAAAAAGGCACAGTTGAACAGCCGCCCAGGCGATGCGAGGAGACGAAGCCGAGAAGACACGATCGACCAAACGGCTATCCGTAAAGCACCGGCTCTCTCGGAGCGCGGCCGCTGGACGGGTCGAATTGCCGCACGCCGAGCGACTGGGCCGCGATCATCAGCAGATAGAGCGGATTGAGGTAAACGTAACGGCGCCAAAGCCGACGTGGCTCTTTGAAAAGCCGGAACGCCCATTCGAGACCTCGGTCTTGCAGAAACCGAGGCGCCTGCGGCAGCTGTCCTGCATGAAAATTGAAGGCGGCGCCAACGGCCATCAGAGGCATCGAGAGAGCCTCTCGAAATTCGAAGGCCCAAACCTCTTGCCGAGGGCAACCGAGACCGACGAGCGTTATCTTTGCTCCACTCGATCGGATATCATTGACCACCTCATCCCGCTCACTCGCCGTAAGCGTGCGGAACAAGGATGCTCGTGTTCCCTCAATCTTCAGCTCAGGAAATTTTTGCCTCAAGTTCACCGTCAATTCATCAAGCAACTGTCGAGTGCCGCCGAACAGGAAAATCGGCAAGCCTTCCGCCGCCGCTCGTTCACACGTCTTCAACATCAGAGTCGGACCGTAGACGCGATCCGCGAGCTTGACTCCATGCAACCACCGCAACGCCCACCGCACGGGCTGCCCATCGGGTGTGAGCATATCGAGGTGGTTGAGCCGGTATCGGTGTTCGGCATCCATCGCCCCTGTCATCAAGCCATGAACTGCCAGCGCCGACACGGCGCAGGGTTTGCCGGCATGAGCGGCAGCGGCGATCCGTTCAACCGCGGCGTCGTAATCGACTGCGTTGATGTTGATGCCGAGAATGTTCTTGCGACCGTGGTCGACCATTATTGAATCGCCTCCAGCGTGTTTCTGTCTGTTTCAACGTTCGTCGCGCGGTCATCGATTGAGGTGCCGCAGATCTCCGCCGCCTCGCGATACAATCCGGTGAGTCGAGTGAGATACGCGTCGGTCGAATAGACTCGAGTGGCTTTGTCGCGCCCGGCCAGACCCATCTTGCGGCAGAGTTGAGGATCGCGCCAAAGCAGGTCGCACTTGCTTGCCAGATCCGAGGCGTTGCCCGGCTCGAACAGCAACCCGGTCAGTCCGTCGTCGACGAGTTCGCCCAGGCCGCCAATACGCGAGGCGATGACAGGCAAGCCATGACTCATAGCCTCGAGAATGACTAGCGGGCACATTTCGAAACAAGTGCTCGGTAGAACGAGCGATCTCGCATTGCGATAAAAATCGTTCATCTGATCGCCGTCGAGACGACCGCGAAGGATGACGTTGCTCGACGCATTCGCCGCGACTTCATCATCCATCGGGCCCGAGCCGGCAAGCGCGATTGGCGTTTCGACTTGAGCTGCCGCCTGGAGCAACGAATCGATTCCTTTTTCGGGACTCAGCCGTCCTGCAAAACCGATGTACTGGCCCTGTGACGCGTCAGTCGGCGAGCCGACATCCGGCACCGTGTTGGGCAGAACTCGGATCTGCGATTCACGAAAACCATTGGCGACCAATCGTCGCTTGGCAAACTCAGTCAGAGCGATAAATAGCGTCACGTTGTCGTGAAACAACCGCTTGCGCCTGGCGACAGCGATTCGCAAACTGTAGCCGACGCTTTCAATGAGATTCCCGCGGCAATTGTTCAATACGCAATGAATCTCACGTCCCGTCGTCGTGCATAGTTCGCAGATTTTTCCGTCGCGAAGATGATCCGCCGTGGGGCAGGTCAAATTCTGGTTGTGCAGACTCATCAAGACCGGCGTCTTCAGCTGCTTGCAGGCGGCGAGCACAGAAGGTGAGAAGAGCGGGTATAGATTGTGGGCGTGTACGACATCGACGGGATCTGCGGCAAGCCGCTTCACCATTTCCCGTTTCGCAGCTCGGTTGTAAATCCCGCTGAAGAAGGCGCAAGCTTTATTTCGAAACGACCCTTCAATTCCGCGACTGGTGCGCATCAGCAATTCCACGTCGTGGCCATGCGACTCGAGCAGGTCGACCGTATCGAAAACGACTATTTCTTCGCCGTTGAACAGGCTGCGATACTGGTTGTAGAGCTGAAGGATTTTCAACGCTTGATCCTTACTGGGACCGGGTCCAAAAGCGTACGCCGCATGCAAGTCGGTCGTACTACTGAACCGAGATCGCATCCTTAGATTGGTCTGGACTCACGTCATCATCGGATTGATCGTCGGGATGGATGCCGACGTCTCGTCCTTTGCGGAATTCAAGCGAGTCGAAAAATGCGGTCTGCGAGAAGAACATGGGCGGCAGAACGGCCAGTGTCTTGCGGACGTAGCCTTCGGTTCGCCAGATCCGAGTGCGCCGGCCGAGCGCTTGGCCCGGGTCCCGCTGCCATTTTGCATAGAGCCAGAGAGGCACCTGCCAGAGACCTGCCTGTGCAATCCGCAGAACGCACTGACCGACCATGTACGCGAGGCCCTTCTTGAGGTAGTCGAAATGGGCCGCGTGTCCGGCGCCGCCTGAGAGCGCGTCCCATCTCAGGTATTCGGGCGTCATGCGATTGGGCGAAATACGATGTCGTATGACAGCCGTAGGCGTATACCAAAGACGGCAATTCGCCTCTTTCGCTCGAAGGAAAAAGTCGCTGTCCGATCCGCCGGACGTCATCGACTCGTCGAATTCGCCGACCGTCTCGAAAACATCTCGATGGACCAACGCGTTTCCAGTACCTGGCAAGTCGTTGTTGATGTACGGCTGCAGAGTTGGATAGAACGAGATCTCTCGCAGTGACGCGCGGCACAACGGCCCGATGCGTTGCAAGTCGTCTTGAGGCAAATCCAAGTGAACGGGGCCGCCAACCACATCCGCGTCGGACGCTTGAGCGCCTCGGTACAGCTCCTTCAACCAATCGGGCTCCGCCAATTGATCGTCGTCAAAGAAAGCCAGCCACTGGCCCTTCGCATGGCGCACTCCGCAGTTTCGAGTCGGCGCGTCGCCGACCTTCGTTTGATGAAGATAGACGACCGGGTTGGCTGCGACTTCCGCCGCCGCCTTGACGGTCGATTCGGTATCGTCCGACGACGCGTTATCGACCACCACAATCTCAAAATCGAATTGGCCGTCCGATTGTTGAGCGTCCAGCGTCGCGATGGCGTCTTGAAGCCATGCGCAGCGATTGAACGTCGGCACGACAATGCTGATTGTCGGCTTTTCGAATGATTTAACACGAGGCGGGTCGCTTAACGATGGATTCTCTGCGACTGCGGCCGCCGAGCTGCTTCGCCCAAACACGCTACGCGCGAGGCCGACGAATTGATCTCGCTTCTGCGGCGCCCATCCGTACCATCCAGCGAGCTTTGCCGACAACGTGCCCGCGCTGTCCCAGGGGAAGACATTGAATCGCCCCCATTGGAAACTGTCGCTTTGCAGATCGACGCACTCGGTTTGAGTCGTCAGGCCGCAGGTAACGCCAACCTCCTTAGCTGCCTCGACCAAGTCGGAAGCGGCGAAGCCCAATCGCGGCGTGCCGTAAGGGAAAGCGAAACTCGGTCGCTCGACGCCGAATTCCTCGGCGAGAACCTTGACGCAGTGCGCCAGATCCTCTTTGAATTCATCGGCGCGCCCGCGAAAGTCTTGGTGAGTGTGGGTGTGCGCGCCAAGTTCGATGAGTCCGGACGCTTGCATCTCGCGACTCTGCTGCGATGTCATCGCTCGGTATGCCTCGGGCGGTGCCAGTGTCCGATTCGCCAACCCCCAATGATCGAACGGCATCGGCTGAACGCTATCGAGAAATGCGGTGCTGACAAAGACGGTCGCCGGAATACTCAGCTCGCGAAGCACCGGCCAAGCATTGTCGTAGACGCTGTGAAATGCATCGTCAAAGGTCAACACGACTGCGTTGTCCGGCACGCTTCCGCCGCTTTGCTTCAGACGCAAGATGTCGCAAAGCCGCCAGAATTCGTGGCCTCGATTGATCAGTCCTTCGATTTGCTTGCGAAACACGCTCGGCGGCACGTTGATCGACGGCTGATCCAATCCTCGAATCGGATCGATCACGCGATGATACATCAACATGCCAAAATTTCCCTCGGCACGCATCGGATAGAATCGATGCAGGCCGGCTGAAACGTTGGCCGCGGCGCGGACGAGGCGCTGCTTCAGCCATTCGCGTCCCGATCCGCGAGGCTGCGCCCATTGCATTCTCGCAACCGAATGAGATGTCGAAGTTTCGTTTTTCATTTCCATGTCCCTGTGCGCCAATCTGATCCGAGAATGTCGATACTTGAATCGCCGTCGAGGCGACGCTCCGATTCGTGTCGAAGCCTCGGTTAGTGAAACTCCATCCATTCTTTGATTTGGTAGAGAACGCGAGCGGGCGCGCGGGCCGGATATCGCAACGGCGAGCTCTTGACCCAGTCTCGAGTCGATTGAAACGTCTTACGTAACGCCTTTTTCCAGACTCGCAAATCGACGGAGCCGACGGCCACTTGGACAGCGCCTGTCATCACTCGAGTCTTGAAGGGTGCCATGCCTCGCCCCAAGTCGATTCTTTGGACGCCCAGTTCTTCGCACGCTCGACAGATTTCCAGCAACAGGGCTCGGCCTGGCGAATAGGCCGCAAACTGAGGATTGAAGGTTGGGAACCAATAGTGAAGCACGCCTTGCGATTCCATTCCCAAATGAGTCGAGACAAGATGCTCGCCCGCAAACAGCGCGGTCAAGCGCCCCCGGAACGCTTGCGATCGATGCTCGAGCAAATCGCGAAGCAGCGACTCGATCCATTTATAACTAAGCACATCGGTGATCCGCGTCGCGCGATACTGATCTGATTTCCAACGAATCGTCTTGTCGAACATTTCGGCGTGCGTTGAATCATCGGGATCGAAATCGACAAGACGCAGCTCGCCGACTTCACGGCTCATCTTTCGCGCTTTGCGCTGAGTCTGTTTGAGTTCGGCGGCGCCCAGTTCTCGTCGTCTTTGTTGATAGTGTTCGAAGCCTTCGGCAAGATCGATGTAAGGCGACCCATCGAGAAACTCCCGATGCGGAGCGAATTCACTCTGCGAAACGATGAGGTGATCGAAGTCCCATACGTTCAGGTTGCAGCCCTTCACCAACTCGGTGGGATCGATCTTCAGTGTCGGAGGAGCGACAACCGCCTGAAAGTCAGAAAGACGCCCGCAAATGGGCTTGCCCGCCCTGCCCCCTCGGCGTTCAAACGGAAAGAAGGCAACCGGCTCGCCGTTCTCGCTCAACACACCGACCTCAGAGCCTGGTCGAGCTCGTCCAACAGCTTGTACGAATTCAGGTCGAAAATAGGGACTGTCGAGCGAGGGATTCTGCTCGAGGATGCGCAGCCAGATCTCGATGTCGGTCTGGGTCAGCTGGTCGGCGGCTATCGTCGCAACGTCCATATGTCCCTCGCCCTAGGAAAACGGTCGACCCAAGTCTCGGAGGCCAAATATGCAATCAACGTGCCAACGGACGAACCACAACCACCAGCGATCAACGTAAACCACTTACCGTAAACGACTTACAGAGAGACAGCGGGCAGCTCGCCGATTCCGAGGTGGGTGTGTGAAGGAAACGCGGCCCCCTGCGGGTGGCAAAAACGCAACATGAGGTTTGCCCCAGTCGTGACGACCAACTAACCGATGACTCGGCTCGAGTCGATTGGTCCCGTCCGACGGCAAAGGCCATCTGCGTAACCTATGTTTCGCTAGTGATGTTCTTTTCGATAGGACGCCTAGCATGCGGCCCAAAGTCCTGCAAATTGCCTATTGCTGCAGCCCGTTCCACGGCTCCGAAGAAGGGCTTGGCTGGAATGTCGCTCGCGAAACTGCTCGTCATTGCGATACATGGGTGCTCACGGAGGAGAAGAAGTTCGGGCCCTCGATCCGCCGATACTTGGACGAACAAGGACCGGTCCCAGGTCTACACTTCGAATTCTTGCCCGAGCGGATTTGGGCGGCAGGGATGTGGAAAGCGAGACTGGGCTACCTGTCGTACAAATGGTGGCACCAACGCGCATTGAAGTCCGCCCGACGGCTGCATGAAAAACACCGTTTCGATTTGGTTCACCAAGTCAACATCATCGGCTTTCGCGAGCCGGGCTATCTGCACCAACTGGGCGTGCCATTCGTATGGGGCCCCGTGGGCGGCGGGCAAAACTACCCCTACCAGTTTCTGTCTGAGGCGAGTTGGGGCGGCAGGCTCATGGAAACCGCGCGCACCCTCCTTAATACATGCCAAAGTACGGTCTGTCGACGACCCCGCGCTGCCGCTTCCGTGGCGAACTGCACAATCGCCGCCAATCGGGAAAACCAATCCCTTTTGCACCGGCTTGGCGCTCAGGATCCCCGAGTAATCTCCGAAGTTTCAACAACGCCCAAAGCCAATGTCGCCGCCGCACCTCGTTCAACGGATGGCGTGCTGCGAATTCTCTGGTCCGGTCTACACACGACCAGAAAGGCGTTGTCGCTGTTGCTCAAAGCACTTGCCAAGTCCACGAACAAGTCGATCGAATTGACGGTTCTCGGTGCCGGTTCGGAAACCACCCGATGGAAAAAATTGGCAAAGCAGCTGGGCGTTTCCAATCAAATCCGCTGGCTCGGCTGGCTACCCCACGATCAAGCGGTCTCGCATTTTCAATCGGCAGACTTGTTTGCGTTTACCAGCCTCCGAGACACAACCGGCACTGTGCTCGTAGAATCGTTGAGCTTTGGCACGCCGGTCCTCTGTCTAGACCACCAAGGGGCAAGCGAAGTCATCACTCAGGACTGCGGCGTCAAGATCCCGGTCGTGTCTCCCACACAGGTCGTTGACGACCTGGCCAGCGCCATCGCTGGTTTAGCCAGTAATCGCGCCGAACTAACTCGGCTGGGAGAGGGCGCATTGCGACGTTCGCAGGAATACACGGCTGCCAAGTTAGGCGAGCGAATCTGGCGCGAGTATCAAGCGGTTTGGGCAGCCTGCGGCGGTCCGTCGCTAGAACCGACTAGCCCAGTGCAATAGCGTCAAATAGACATGCGCCTTTGTTGGGCGGTGTTGATAAGATCCGCTCGAAGACGCGCGACGTACGCGGCTGGCGCACAGTCCCGCTACGACGGCTCAACACGACACGCGACGTCCAAATCACCTTGATAAATCGTTAGTCGCTCCCAATCGGGATTTGGCGTTTGCACATGACGAACAGCCTTGAGCCATTCGCAACGAGCCAGCAGATCGTCGTCGAACTTGGGAAGCGAGTATACGATATGGACGGTGCGAGGCGACTTGGCGATCGAGCGTTTTAGATTCCCGAGCATATCGGCAAGTTTGTCGCCCTGAAACGGATTGAACAAAAACACGACCGTCACGTCAGCAGGAAACTGCCAACTGGTGGCGTCGCCGTGGATCGCCTGCATGGATCGGCCGAGTCGAGACGCCGCGCGGTTGCTGTTGCGGTGAGCGCTCACATAGAGCTCGCGCGAGTACTCAACTCCCATAACTCTTGCGAAGGGATACTTGGCTGCGATCAGCATCGCTCGACCGAGCCCGCAACCCATGTCGACGAACACATCCGAGCCATCCGGCTTCAGCCAGTCGAGAGCCATTTGCAGTGATCGCGGGTCGATCGGTTGATAGCCGAACTGTTGATCGCCGTGACCCAACTTATCGGCGGCGATGTCACCCGACGTCTTGACTCCCAGTCGCCACTCGCTCATCCGCCATTGAGCGACTCCCCACGCTCTCGCCATTGTGGCGAGAATGCCTTGCTGCTTAACGCGAACGATCGTATTGGAGATAAACCGCATGTCGTTTTCACCTGTCGCTACGACTCTTTGGAAATTCGGCGATCCGCTTTGGCTTTTGAGTGAAGGACGTTCGACGCAGTCCATTTCCAATTGTCGATGGCCCGCTTGGCGAGTTTCCCGAAAGGCGAAGCCTTGAGCCAATCCCGCGACTGAAAATAAACCGAATTCGCAACTCGACGAAACGTATGTGTTTCCACAATGCCGGAAGCGACGGGCAGTCCGCTCGAACGAAAACTCTTCTTGTACGGCTCGGGGCCGCGCCCTAAATCGACGCTTTCGATTCCAAGCGATTCGGCTTGCTGTGCAATTTGCACAATCAGCAACGAGCCGGGCGAGTACTTTGAATAGTCGCGATTGAACGCGGTTACCCAACCCTGCAACACGGTCCGAGAGCGAACGCCGATCGACGCCGCGATCAGATCGTTCTTGACGTGAAGCGTCGAAAGGATGCCTTGCGCCGCCTCGCCCTGCTGCCGATCGAGCAGCAAGTGAAACAGATCGCCGATCCAATCTTGGTCGAGGTGGTTGACCAGCTTGCGCGCCCGCAATTGCTGAGCCTTCCATTGAAGCAACGTATCGAGCGAGTCCCTGCACGGGTTGTTAAATTCAAATTGGAGCTCGCCGACTTCTCGCTGAATCTTTCGAGTCTTCCGCAAGGCGCTTGCCAGTTCGTCGCTTTTTGCCGCCCGGCGTTCCTCGCGATAAGCCTCAAACCCGTTGCTTAAGTCCATGAATGGATAGTCATCGGTTGTCGCGTGATGCGGCTCAAATGCTCCTTGCGCAACGAGAATGTTGTCGAACTGAATCGCTCGTAAGCCGCACTGACGAGCCAGCTCGGGGCCCTTCAAGTCGGCCAGGGCGGGTTCGACGCCTGGGCGAGTGACGACGCCTTGCAGCGAAGTCAAGCAGTTGGCAAAAGGCGCTGCGACATCGCCGTCTCGGCAATAAGGATAAAAGCCGGCGACACCGTCCGAGTCGCTCAACACCGCGACTTCGACTTGATCTCGAACTTGCCCGACCGCAGCCGCGAATTCCGCGCTGAACATGGGGCTTGCGAAAAGCGGTTGCTCACTCTGCCAGCGTCCCCACAGCGCAGTCATTTCTGGCGTCAGTGTGGAAATCGAATTGGCTTCCGCTCGCAACATGTTCTGATTCCAACGGTTGTGGTCACAAATCCGATAACGACGCCTAATCACAGCGCTACGACACACTCAAGTGTGGCTTACTGAACGTTCTGGTAGACGCAAAACCTGATGCCCTCGATCAATTCTCGATGTGTTTCCCTAAGCCATTCCTGCTGCTCCAATTGATTGGGGTCGCACACTGGTTGCAGGTAGAGGATTGTCAGCTGCCTAGGCGCTTCGACCATCGACTTGCGCAGTTGCCGTAAGGTCGACGTCAACACGTCGCCTCGAAACGGATTGAACATGTAGACGACCGAAACGTCCTCCGGCACTGGAAAGTCAACGGCATGCGCGCAGATCACTTTTGAGTTCTCGGAGACGCCCGCACGCTTGAGGTTCTCAGTTGCAATACCACAAAGGCCTTCCGAAAATTCAACGCCGATCGCCTTTTTGAATCCCCGCTTCGACGCCATCGCGAGCACTCGCCCCATGCCGCATCCGTAATCGAGAAGAACATCGTTGGCCGGATTAAGTTCCTCACGATTAAAGACGTGCGAGAGTGCCGAGTAAGTGGTCGGTTCATAGTCGACGGTGCAAGGGTCATCCGAGAGTTCATCCCAGGCGATAAACGATTCCGTCTTGAGGCCGAACCGCCATTCATTGATCCGAGTGGCGATCTTAAACCGCGCTCGCCGGAAAGTGGCCAGTGGGCCTGTCGAGACGAGGCGGCGAAGAAGCCG
The DNA here is from genome assembly GCA_964567745.1 of uncultured Pirellulaceae bacterium. Classification (GTDB taxonomy): domain Bacteria; phylum Planctomycetota; class Planctomycetia; order Pirellulales; family Pirellulaceae; genus CAZMNY01. The sequence goes on from CAZMNY010000014.1 coordinate 28,721, forward strand.
GGACGGCATCGTTAGCGCGCCAAGCACTCCGCTTGGTCGACTATCAAGCATCGAAGTCGTTGTGTTTGGTGTGACTTTCATTTGCGACTCAACAGTCAGGCCAATCGCTGTGGCGTTCGAGGTGAGGGCTTCACGCATTTCTTGACAAAGTACTTGGCATAATGCACCGATCGTCGCACGATGGATACGGCCGGGTTTTGGTCGACGACGCCAATGCAGACAGCGCGAGCGTTAGTCTGCAAACTTCGTTTGTATCGCTGCGGCCCCGGTCCAAAATCGAGCGTCGAGAAACCGAGTTCGACCATTTTCTGAATAATCTCAAGGATCAGAATGAGGCCAGGTGAGTAATTCGAATAGGCTGGGTCGTAGGACGGATACCACAGATGTCCCGTCTGCCTGCCGAACAAACCGAGATGAACGGCGATCGGTTCGTCACCGGCGTAGAGGACCGAGTAGCGACCGCAGAACCCAGGTTCTTCAGTATCGCGGACCGCTCGCAGAAGAGGTATGACGCCGGGAGAACTGAACAAGTCAATAACGCCAGTTCGCTCGTGCTGCCTACGCTTCCACTCGAGGAGTTTGTCAAACGACGCGTCGTCGCTCACGTGCCACTGAAATCTTAGGGGCCCGATCTCGCGAATCAGTTTGCGCCTCTTCCGCATCGTCTCTCGAATCGTTGACGAGCCGGCTTCCCTTCGAGACGCGACATAAGGTTCATAACCATTGCGAAGGTCAGCTTGAGGCGAACCACCAGACCGAGACACCCAGGCACCGACCGACTCGGCTTGTTCGCCAACTAGATGGTCAAAGCGAAATGAGGAGGCTCCTGTGGCTCGCACGAGCTCAGATCCATCCCAGTTGGAAGTGCAGGCGACTATCGCCTGTTGCTCATTCAGACCTTCGGCGACGGGCGTCGCCACCGAGCCGCGGGCCAGTTGAAAGGGAAGAAATGCGATCGGTCGATGGTCCTCTTCAGCGACTACGACCTTGACGCTGCCGACGCGGCCGTCGGCGGCTTCGCAAAACGCGGGGTGAAGAAACGGATTGTTGAGCCGCGGATGAGAATCGACAATCTCACGCCATGCCTTACGCAAGTCTTGATCGATCGCTGCCAAGTCAACGAGGCGTACGGCCATGCTGTCTCTCCTTTGCGATCGGTTTGATTGATCCGTGCGGAAGCATTGGGCAATGCGCCAACCGGTTCGGTCGACGGCCATGGGTCTAAGCGCGCTGTAAACTGCGTCGTGTAAAGGGAACCGCCTCGCGAGCCGTCTTTCGAGCCAACTCGGCGGGGAGCCGACAAGCGACGAAGGCAACGCCGAGCGCCGTAATAAACGGCGATAGAGCAAGCGGCTGAGCGAATCCAGATTCGAAGCAGCCGCCGAAGAGCCCCATGGCAATCTGAGCTGCGAAAAATCCGTACATCGGTTCGGCCGTTTTCAAGTAGGCGCCATAGGCTCGCCAAAGGCCGCCAAAAACAACGAGAGCCAACAGCCCTGCCCCGAAAACGCCAAGGTTGAGCAGTGAATCGATGTATTCGTTGTGCGCATCGGGCACGGTCCACCGAAACCGCTCGGAGATTGATGCGATGCGCTCGGCCGTCCAGAAGCTCAAATAGCCTTGTCCAAACCCAGGTCGTTCGACGATCTGAGGAATCAAATCGGACCACAACGGAAGCCTGCCGCTGAGCGTGCCGAAATTCGAGTTGCGTCCGAGTGTGATGGTGTTTGTTAGGCTTCGCTCGACGTCGTAGCCGAGTACGGCGGCGATGAACGCGGCAGTACAGATTATCGCCGGCGCCACGGCGCTAGCAAGCGCCATTTTCTCTCGTCGGGCGGACGGCAAGTAGATCGCGCCCACGCCCACAATCAACGCGATACAGGCCGTTCTCGAGCCCGTCAGGATTAGTAACAGCAGCGAGGTTGCGGCAATTCCGTACAACAGGAATCGGCCTCGATTCGCAACGCGCGCCAATGTGTACGCGGCAATACAGGCCAGTGCGCACAACTGCCCCTGACTGTTCGGATGCACGGTTCCCGAAAACCGATAACCTGAACTCCAGGGTTGAAAATTGCCGAGAGCAAGTTCGGCCAATAGCCCTGCGATAGAAAACGAAAACGAACAGATCAACGCCAACCAGACAATTTGATCGCGACGCAATTGCCTGACACAGCCGAAGAGCGCCGCAATACAACAACTGAGTACGATAACTCGCCGAAGAGTCAACGAAGGTTGGGTCGACCAAATCACGCTGGCGCAACAGAACGCCCAATAAGCGAGCATGGCGTACGCCAACGGGTCGGAAAACGTGAAAGGCCGGCCCAGTTGGCGGAGCAAGAGCAAGCCTCCGAAAAGGCCCAGTGACAGGTAAGTGACCTTGCGAAGCGCACTCCCCTCAGACACCGACTGGGCCGACTCGCTGCCCGAAAGCGAAAAGTCGTGTTGTCGAGTTTGGGAGTACATGAAGCTATGGCCGTTTATGAAGAACGCCAAGCCAAGCACAGCCACAATGACGGCAAAGATGGAGCCGCCAGCTTCCCGATTCGGTTGAGCCTCAAGCGAGTTATTCATGCTTCACGCCCGCTTTCACCGCACCGCGCAATTCAAAAAAGAATGTGCCGGCTCGCACCGCTGTGCCACATAGGACGCCGAGCAGGGTGGCAAGCGCCGCGCCTGTAACACCATGGGCGGGAGCGAATGCCGCCGCAGCCAAGAACGTTGCGACGAGAGTCGCCCCATCACCGATTAGATTGGATTGCGGCCTATGTAACGCCCACAGCCCATTTCCGGTGACGACGGACATGCTGTTTAGCAGGCCAGCCAAAGCCAACAGAAAACAGGCGACGCCATAACCCGCGTATTTGCCGCCGTACACGAGCTGCATCAACAACTCGCCGCCGAACCAGACGACGATGCAGAAGGCCCCAAGTACGGACGCATAGGTCAATGCCGCCTTTCGGAGCACTCGCAACAACGCCGGCGCGCCGTCGTTGCTGAAGGCCTTGGCGGCTCGCGGAGTGAGCAGATTGGCAATGGCTGTCGTGAAGACGTGCGATAAACCGATCAGAGTGGCGCACGCGGCGCCGACGCCCGCGGTCGCTTCGTCGTGGTAAATAGCCAACACCCAAGGCATGACAAACGGTATGCACGAGCAAACCACCTGCGAAGCCAAGGCCCACTTGGCGAAACTCCAGTTCTTCCACCAGTGGCCGACGACGAGCCGCTTGTCGATCTTGACTGACTTGTGCAGGCCCCAGACCCAGATCGCGATGCTCCAACTGTTGGCCAACGCCAACACCACGTAGATGCTCGGCGCAGTCAAGTCGGATTGGCTCCACAAGAAGTACAGCCCCGTGAGTTGTGTGGCGGTCGCCAACACGTCCAGGATCGTTGCCGAGACGACGTCCATACGAGAAAAGCAGTATTGGCGGACAAACTCACGGAAGAGCAGCACTGGCGAAGCAACAGTCAACACCCAAAACGTCGGCGCATAACCATCAACGCCTCGACTTGCTGAATAGCCGACGGCGACAATCAAACTGAGAAGCCCCGCCGCAACGAGCACCACGAGTTGATGCATGAGGATGCTGCCCGAATACAGAGCCGCTCGGGTCTTCCGAAATCGCTGAAGAAAGATGGTGTACGGGGCCGTCACCAATTCCGCTTGAACTCCGCGAGCAATAAGAATGACGGTGAAGGCGAGAAAATAGACTCCCAATTGCTCTTTAGAGCCAAATCGGCCAATGATGATGCTCGTCGCGAAACCGGCGCCGCTGATCACTGCCTGATCGAACATCGAAAGCGCGGTCTTTCGCTTCGCTGGATCCGTGCAAATTGCCTTGACCCATTGCGCGAACGACGCCAGCCGACCTGTCTCGAGCGAGTTGGGTATCGCGTGCTGTGAGTCCATGCATTCTCCGATCAACGATTGGCCGAAGAGAGTTCAAGGCAAATCTCAGACCAAGCGACAGAGGCCCCTCGGCTCGACGCCTGGCGAGCCGTGATCAACTCTGCAACGCACGAAACGCCACTCGGCCAAAAATCTGCCAAAACCCAGCGTTTTTTGGGCTATTCACGAATGAGAAGTGGAGGAATCCGCAGCACGCGATTGGCAGACGACGGTCACACGTTTTCGATGCAAAACGTCTCGCTCGATGGAGGCGAGCCATATAGTCAACGTGACGATGCGTTTTGACAACGTTGCTGAGTCGGTGCCATCTCGCTCATTCCGTCGGAGTAGACAATCGACCCGAATGGACGGCCGCGAACCTTACGCCACCCGTTCTGAATCGCGGAATACCAACCGTCGAGTTTGGCCGATAGAGTGCCTGCTGTATCGTAGCGATCCGCTCCAAATCGTCCCCAGAAAATCGGATCGTCTTGAGCGCGGACAAGTTGCCCTTGGCAAGTCAGGCAGCACGCGAGCGAAAGCTCTCGCATGACCTTCATCATGCCGGGACAAAGAAAGCCGTAGGGCAAGGCAAAAGCGATTGTCTCAACCCCAAAGCGCCGCGACAACAGCTCGAGCGACGACGTCATGTCCTCCCGAAATTCGCTGGCTCGATTGCGAAAGTCTTGATGGGTGTGGGTGTGGGATCCCAACTCAATCAGACCGCTCGTTCGCATTTCGTCGCATTGGCTCGACGTCAAACATCGCCACGTGTCAGAGGCGAGATTGGCCTTGTCCGCGCCTGGCCAATCGTCAAATGGCATCGGGTCATCGGAGTCGAGGTAGCCTGTCGCTAGAAAAATCGTCGCCGGCATTTCGAGTTGCCGCAGTATGGGCCACGCTTGCGTATAGACATTTTCATATCCGTCGTCGAACACGATCACGAACACATTTCTCGGAATCGCTTCACCACGTCGGTGCATTTCCACGCAACGACTCAACGGCCAAGCCTGATACCCTCGCCGGCGCAGTCCCAGGAGCTGGCGACGAAAAGTGGCTGGAGTCACGCTGCATGTTGGAATCGAATAGCCTGCAACAGGTTCGCAGACGCGATGATAAGTAATCACGCCAAACCCTTCGCGTCCAATCGCGCCGAAGGCTGAGCGAAACGGCCAGGCCAGATAGCTCGCCACCGTCGAGCGAAAATGAAAGAACGCCCAGTCGTCGGACGACCAACGGAGCCAGCGTGTTGAGTCGTGCTGCTTTGCCATCGACGGACTGCTTTGCTATCGAATTACGCCCAAGGCTTTGCGGACTGTCGACCAGTAAGTTCGACCAATAAGTCCTGCGGCCGCGCACATCGGCTCGCCTACGATCGCGAACTGAAGACTACCTCACGATTCCGCGGGCCATGTTGAAAACGCCAAGGCCAACAGGCGAGTGCAGAAGATCGCTCGGCCCTGCTCGTAATCTTAATCCCGTCCGCGGTTTTGACTTGAATGTTACGTGGTTCGCTCTCGACTCGAAACCATTTCAAGTCCGCTGAGCGTTAGCAGCTGGCGCGGTGGAGGAATACAGCCAATGCGGTTTGCACCATAAGCTTCGAGTCGGTCAAGATCGTCCTGGCGCGGATATAACGAATGTCCATCCGCATCCACTCGGAAAACGAAACGTTCAATCCCCCGCGGACTTGCCAGCTGCAAGTTAGTCCGGGCGTCACGTCCATGCGTCGTTTCTCCCAATCCTGGCATGAGTCCGCTTCCTTGAGCGGCAAGGGTCGAGGGCCGACGATCGACATCTCGCCTCGCAGTACGTTGATCAGTTGAGGCAGTTCATCAATGCAGGACTTTCTCAGAAACTTGCCGACGGTTGTCACCCGCGGATCGTTCCGCATTTTGAATGCTGGACCATCTTGCTCGTTTTCGGAACTTAACGCGCGTTGCTCGCGTTCGGCGCCCAACGTCATGGTTCGAAGTTTGAAGATCGTAAACGGCCGGCCGCCAAGTCCAGAGCGCTGTTGACGAAAAAACACGGGGCCGTCCGACGTCGCCTTAATCGCGACGGCGGCGAGCAACAGAAACGGCGTGGCTAGAAACAACGTCAGAGATCCAAGCAACAAATCGATCGTCCGTTTCCATCTTGGCAACGGCTTCACGTAAAACTGACTGGCATCAGGCGTTGGTCGATCGAGTCGCCCTCTGTCCTTCCTCGTGTTCGTGTCTCTCGGCGATCCCCCCAAGTCTGTCGGCTCCGCTGGATAAACAAAAATCTCGCACGCGGGCTGACGGCTTTCCTGTAACTTGGCGCACAGGTCGCGAGCAAATTTCCAAGCCCCGCCCTCGCCAGTGCCACTCAACAAAATGGCAAGCCGGCCGTCTTCCAACATGCCGGCCTCGTCAGTCAGCCTCAATCGATTCGCCAACACATTACCGACCTGACTCAATCCCTTAGAGTCTCTCAGCCCTAATTCGAACGTGGCGACGATCAATGCAAAGGGACTCTGAGTGCGTTCGGCTCTGGCACATTCTCGCTCCAGCACGAACTTCATGGTTTCGACGCTCAGGATAGGGCCGCTGGCATTCAGTTGCGAGTCTTTGAAAAAGAGATTGAGCATGGGTATACCCTCATCTGTCGTCGTTAGTAACTCTTCCGTCGATCAAGGCAACATGCACTGCCGACATCAAGCGAGAACGAGCCTGCCCCGAGCCCGTTCGCTTCTCTCCATTCGTTTGCTTAGAGCCTTCGATAGAGCCAATTCGGAACGTGGTACTTGCGTTTGTTGAATACGACTCCGAGAATGTTGGCACCTCCATCCAGCAGCGCCTGCTTCGTGTTTGCGACAACTTGATTTCGGAGATTCTCCGCCTCGACTACCAACACCACTCCATCGACGCACGAACAAGCCACTTCGCAGTCCGCCGATTCTGACGGCGGAGGAGCATCGATGAATACATTGGCATATTCCTCGCCAAGTCCGTTGAGCAGGACGTCAAACGCTTCCGCGGAGATTCTTGTGTCTTTGCGACGCGCGCTCGTACCCGCCGTCACAACAGAGAGTCCGTCTACGCCCGTTGGCTGAATGCACTCGGGAGTCGCCGCTCCTGCGAGGATGTCCACAAGGCCCATGTTTCGGTTCAGCCCAAACGTCGCCTGGCTCGATGAATTCGCCAAGTTGGCGTCGATCAGCAACGTCGGCTGTCCCGTGCTTTGAGCGGCCGCGACGGCGAGATTTGAACAGACTGTGCTCACGCCTTCGCCTTGTACTGCGCTGGTCACACAGACTTTCACGCCGCTCTCCGGACACTGCCTTCGCAGCTTGTGAAACAACGACGAGTAGTGTTGTTCGAGCGACTTCGAGTTGGCTTCCCGCCCGGCCGAATTCCTTTGAAAGCTGATCATTGTCGACTCCTTACTATGTTTGCCGTTGTCGCGTGACTCTGACGACAGTTATTCGCTACCACCGAAAAACTCACCCGGACGTCGCTTAGTTCACAAGGAATCGATTGCGAGTTCTTGGGATCGAGGCGAGCACCGGCAGTGCAAGCTGGCTCTCAACCTCTTCCGACGTCTTCAGCGAATCGTCAAGGAATTCGCTGACTAGGGCCATTCCAATCGCGCCGAAAAAGGCCGCTGCGGCCCCTATCGCAAACAGAAGCTTGCGGTTTGGCGACACGGGCGTGTCAATCCGAGACGCTTTCTGGAAAACGTTGATGTTCGTGATCTGCTGTTTTCGACGATCTTCCATAATCTGTGACTTCGCCACGTCGGCGCTGTAGACCTGGTATCGCTTCTCCAGCAAATCGACTTCCGCCTGCATCGATTTCAATTCGACTTCGTCTCGGTTGAGCTGCTCAAACTGAACGCGTTTGGCCTCCAGCTCGATTTCGAAAGAGTCGATTTTGGATTTCATCACTTCGACGCTTGAGTAAGCGAACCGCAATTCTTCCATGTCCAGGTCATGTTCCGCTTGCTCAACTTGCCTAACCGCGCCCTTCACCCTGGGATGCCGTGGGCGATGGTCGCCTTTTAGCCCTTCCACCGTGACTCGCAACGCATAGAGCTGAGCTCGCATTGCGTCGAGCGATTTGGAGGAAACCGAACTTGTCGATTCGCTAGACATCGAGACAGGCAACGTCGGATTGTTGGCGTAGAGTTGTTCGAACTTGTCTTGAAATGACCGCTTGTCGCCTTGAGCCGTCACGATGTTCAATTGAATTTGGCGGATCTGCTCTTCCAGCGTTCTCTTGCGACCCTCGATCGATACAACTCCCACCTCGTTCTTTCGGTCCTTCAGTTTGTTTCCCGCTTCCATCATCTGGACTTTGACGGCGTTCAACTTGGCTTGAAGAAAGGCGGTTGAATTCTCCGTCTCGTGGGCCCGGCTGTGCTTGCGTCGAGCCACCTCGACGTAGGCAGCCGCAATTTGCTGAGCCATCTCGGCACTGTCCGTGGTGGCGGTAACTCGAATCACATTCGACTTTGGCTCCGCGACGACTCGTACGATCTTGCGGATCTTCGAAATCGCCTTCTCTTTGTCGCTGACCTTGACTGAGTTAAGCAACGAGCCGACGTTCGCGCGTAGGTTATCGATCCATGGCGAGGCCGCATCTGGCTCGGCATTTCGATCCAGGACAACATCCACGCCCATGTCATCGACCACCTGCTCGGCGATCGAATGGCTGCGGAACAAATCGAGCAGCGTTTTGATCTCTTCGGCTCGAGCCACTTGCAGCGAAACCGAAACGGGCGACTTGCTCGTCGTCGGATCCGAGTTCAACGATTCGAGTCCCACGTTGACCAAAAGTTGAGCTTCGGAGGCGTACTTACGCGGCATGAGAATGAGCGTCGCCGTGACGATGACCATGACGCCGACCAGAACCGACATGCTGCGCCATTTGTGACGAAACATGATTCGATAGACATCCCTCAAATTGAATTGAATGAGTGGATTCGGCTCCATTCTCTCGTCCCTTACGAGTTTGGTAACGACGCCAAGCAACTTGGCATGTCGAACGGGAGACCTTTAGAAGCAGAATGCGGACCAGGGAAACGGGAAAGGGGATCAATGACCCACAAACCTTTATATACCAGCGACTTAAGTCGCTTCCCGTAATGCCGCGTGTTGTTGCAAAGCGACAACGACGGTGGCGTTTTCGCAACCGTGTTGTGCGAGTTCAACGGCTTGGAGGGGTCGCTTCCTGGTAGCTACGTTAGCCATGATTGGGGCGCAGAATGGGGGCGGCAGGTGGCTGTGAGCTGGATGGCTCCGCACCGCTTGCATCGAGGACGCCGCTTTCGATTTCGCCCGCTTCGACATCGACCGGGCCGATCGCGTGCGAACCGTCAAACGTCTGCTGGATGTACTCGCCTTCGCTCACTGGCGGCGCCACGCTGCGGCGGGAGAGTCTGTCGAGAATCGGCGCCGAGGGACGGCTCAAGCGAGCTCGCTCGGCGGAATCGTGATACGCCTGGCTCGGCCAATCCCCTTCAGCAAGGTGAATGTCGTTGTAGTCGAGCAACGATCCCTTGTTGAAGTGGACGTTCTTGACAGCCAAGGTGTATTCGAGAATCGATCGATAGTAACGAGATTCTGATTCCGCCAGCCGACGTTGCGATTCGAGCAGTTCGTTAACGAGCCGGCCGACCTGACTCGGGTCCGGGTCTTCGTTTTGAATCTCAAGCGCTTGCAATTGTTGCCTTGCGGCGACGCGGCGATTGAATGCTGTCTTGGCCACCACGTAGGCTCGCGCCATCTCGCCCATGGCGGCGCTGAGATCATGTGAGACGGCCCGTTGTTGTTCAGAGAGCACGGCGACTTCGCGAGCCAGATTGAGTTCGGCGTTTCGAACGGCCGCATGCGCCTTACGGTAGCCGATCGGGACCGTCAATTCGAAACCGAGTTGCCACTCTTGAAAGTCGCCCGTGGTCAGATTGGAAAACGCATCGGTAAACGGCGGATTGTGATTTCCGTCTGGGTCGAGCAGATCTTTACCAAAGCCGCGCCATCGATAGCGACCCACCGCGTCCAAACGTGGGAGAAGGAAATTACGAGTGCCGACGAGTTCCAATTCTCGCCGCTTGACGACCCATTTTTGTCGACGCAGCTCGGGGCGCCGCTGTTGCGACTCAACCAAAATTTCGTCCCAATCGAACATCACTCTGGCCATCTGAGGTTCGTCGCTAGGCCGAATCAAGCGGCCATCGTTGATCGGTACGCCGATGATTTGCCTCAGTCGACGCTCGTTGGCGTGTACGCCGCCAAGTCCGCGAAATGTGTTGTTCCGCGTCGGCTCAATCAATCGCCCGGTCAGCGCGTTTTGTACGTCGCCTTCGAGCCGATAGTACTGCTCCCGCGCCTGGGCTTCTTTATCCGCTTCACCACCCTCACGGCCTCGCCGTTTCCACTCGTTGATGACTCGCCATGTTGTCAGCGACCGTTGCCTGGCCGCCATCTTGGCGTCGAGATCGCGATAGGCGAAATAGAGTTCCCAGTAGGCGTTTTCGATGTCGCTCACCAAGTTGCGAACGCCGATTTCGAAGTCGGCTAGGCTGATGTCGTAACTGGTTCGCGCGAGCAAAACGCCGCGTAGCTGGCCAGCGGACGCATTGGGTCCGGCGATTCGGTTGAAATCGGCGCCGGCGCCTTGCAACAAGGGCTGTCGAAACTCCGCCTCAATGTTCGTATTCCAGGCGCTCCCGAAGAGGTTGCCCGGCGCGTTGTTGGCGTCGTAGTCCATGTTGTGGCGAATCGTCAAGTCGCCGCCGACCGCGGTCTTCTTACCCAACTCCATGGAATAGTCCATGAAATCCTGTTTGAGCACCCTTGTTCCGCCGCCAAAGAAACTGTTGTTCAAGGCGCGGTCGTTGTTCTCGAAGAATGCGTGAACCGCAAACGACGTGTCGAATTCGGACAGGGCCGCTTCCACGCCGAACCGCGGATCGGAGTCTTGAATTCCCGGACCGTGAATGGTCTCGACGTTCGACGGAGACTGAAGAACGAGCCCGCCCAGGTTTCGCAATACCTTCGAGTTCTGCAGGCCCATCCGAACTGCTTCTTGAAGTGTGAGGTCCCACGCTTCGGGCGGCCGATCCTCGCGAATCGTGATGGGCGGCGGAGCGAGTTCTGGACCGGGCAGATGAGCGGATTGAATGTCGGGATACTCAATCTGAGTCGCGACGCTTTGAGCATGAGCCAGATCGCTGTCGTCAAATTGGACTTTGCGAACAGCGCAGCCCGACGACATCCCGCAGCACCACATGAGAAAAATCCCAATGGCGGCGTGCGGCCATCGTATGCCGTCTCGATTCGCGATTTGCTCCAACACCATTACGTTCCAAATGCTTCCGTTGTTTGCGATGCCTATCCAAGCCACTACCCGGAAACGCGAAGTGGTGAATACGCAATGCTCTCGTCCGCCAAAAAACGGATCTCAGTCGTTAATTCGGCCATCGTCTCGACCAATACAAAGCGAAACTTCCGCACAAGCGGAAGATTTGGCCGAAAACTCAAATCACGCAAAACCGTTAAAACCCGCAGAGTCGCAACGGGCGACAGAGCGAAGGCTGTTTATTTCCATCAAGCGTTGCCAAAACATCTACAAATTTGCGGCCACGGCTATATTGGAAACTATGTTCCCCAATCCGCGCGGAGACACGCCCACACCGGCTGCCGAGCTGTGGCCAGACATCGAAGCTGCGCTGGACGGTCTAGCTGAATTGAGCCAGTCCGTTGCGCCGCCCACTCGCTTCTGCGCTGAATTGGCCGCCAACGTCTTGTCCGCTGTCTCCGGCGAATCCGCGGCCGTCTGGGCGATTCCAGATGACGAAGATTCGAAGCGAGAGTGGCGTCCCTTGGCGACCATTCCTTACCGCGTCGCTACGCCGCCGCCGGCGTGGCTGCACGACGCCGCGACAAAGCATGGCACGACGATCCACGTCGATCGGTCCGAGACTCCAAAGCAGCAGACGACCGTCTCGGCCGCCGCAACCGTTCACGTTGATGAGCAGCCCGTTGCGATTCTGCACGTCACGACGGGGCACGAGGACAGCGCTTCGTTGAGCCGAGCCATTGAGCGGATTCTCGATGCGTTTGCCGAAGTGGCCGCCGAGTATTTCGCTCACGACGAGCGTCGTCGCTTGAAGCACGCCCACAGGACGTGGAGCAAAGTCGAACAGTTCATCGAGCAATGCCATTCCCAATGGTCGTGGAAACCGACCGCGTTCACTCTCGCCAACGAATCGCGGACGTTGATCGGCTGCGACCGAGTCACCATCTTGCGAAGGCGCGGCCGTCGATTTGTCGCGGAGGCGATTAGCGGTGCCGATTCGTTCGACCGCCGCTCGAATCAAGTCCGCGCCCTGGAGCGTCTGGCGACGCAAACCGCCAAACTAAACGAGCTAGTGTGGTATGGATTGGCCGATGCCGCGGAAGAGACTCAGCATCTATTCGAAGCCTACGTCGACTCCGCCAATGCAAAAGGGATCGCAGTGGCGCCGATCGTCAAAGGCGAAACGATTCCGGACGTTCTACTGATTTGCGAATTCTTTGAACTCCCTCGTGATGAAACTCCCGTGCGCGACCGACTAGCGCTAGTCCAGCGGCATGGGCGAACGGCCGCCGAGCACTCGCTGCGCATCGAGCGCATGCCGCTCCGATTCGTCGCCGGTCTGTTAGAAAGCATCGGATGGCGAAACTCGTGGAGCCGAGTGATGCGATGGTCGGCCGTCTGCACGGTCATTCTTGCCGCTGCCGCCGCCGCGATTCTGGTGCAAACGGATCTCGAGATTAAAGCCAGGGGCGAACTACAGCCGGACGTGCAGCGGCGCATCTTCGCGCCGGCCGATGGCTCGATCGCTGACATCCTGATTGAGCGCGGCGAGCGAGTGGACGAGGGCGATCTTCTAATCCGAATGACCGATCGACAATTGGATTTCGACGAAGCGAGAATCGCCGGAGAAATACAAACCGTGTCGACCGAACTGCAAACCGTTCGCACGACTCGAATCAAGGGCGCACAACACGCGGAGGGAATCGAGCGAGAGAATGAGTTGGCCGCGCGGGAAACGCAACTTGGTCAACAACTGGCCAATCTCAACGAACAACTCGGCATCCTCAAACGCAAACGCAAGGCATTGGAGGTTCGCAGCCCGATTGAAGGACAGGTGGTCGCCGGAGACATTCGCCACGACCTCGACGCCCGCCCCGTCAAGCGAGGCCAAAGGCTGATGGTCGTCGCCCAGACAAACGGCGAATGGGTGCTTCAGCTGCGAGTGCCCGACGAGCGGATGAAACACGTGTTGGACGCGCGCGACAAACAGTCTCAGCCGCTTCGTGTTCGCTTCATGTTGGCCTCGAAACCAGGCACGATGTACGACGGTAAAGTACGAGAGATCTCCGTCGCCGCCGACAGCCAGACAAACGCGCCGCCGACCGTACTCGTCACCGTCTCCGTGCAGCGAGATCAGATCGCGGACTTGCATGTTGGCGCCGACGTCGCCGCGCGAATCGTCTGCGGCCGCACGAGCGTCGGCTTTGCCTGGCTGCACAACATTTACGAACGGATTCGAATTCAATTCTTCGTTTAGCCATGCCCCGGCTTCGAAACTTACGTCGCCACCGACGAACATCGCCGCCAAACAAACCCTAGCCCGACACGGTCAACCTCATGTTCCAGCCGACTCGCCGCACGCTTTTCGCCGCGACCGCTCTGTTGTTCGTCACATCGCTGTCGTACGCCGCCGAACCGGAAGAATTCAAGTTGGAAAAAGTGGTCATTACGGTCATGGAGCAACTTGAAGTGCCGGCGCAGGCTGAGGGAAGCCTTTCGCGAGTCGACGTCAAGGAAGGCGATGTGCTTCAGCAAGGAGACGCAATCGCTAGAATTCGCGACGACGACGCCAAGCTCGAAATCGCCCGGCAACGAATCAATCTCGAAAACGCCATCGCGCTCGCCGAAAACACCGTCGCCATCCGCCTGGCCAAGAAAGAACGAGAACGCGCTCATGCCGAACTCTCACGCGCCGAACGTTGGGGCAAGAAGGTAAAAGACGCGGTATCCAAATCCGAAATCGAGCGTCTTCAACTGGCTCTCGACAAAGCCGAACTCGACATCGAACAGGCAACCGAAGATCTAAAGACCGCTCAACGGGCGGTTGACGCCCACAAGAACGAGGTCAGTCGAGCGGAGAATCTCTTGCTTAAGCGCAGCATTCGATCGCCCGTTCGAGGCGTCGTCGTGCACGTCGCCAAGCATCGAGGCTCGTGGGTCAAGCCAGGCGACGCCGTCGTTCGAGTCTTGCGACTCGATCGATTGCGAGTCGAAGCGATCTTGCCTCGCGAAATGCTCCTCAAACCCCTGAAGGGAAGTCGTGTCGTCGTATCGATCGATCTGCCCGATCGAGGAACCGGTGAGTACGAAGGACGCATTGTTTTTGTGCGGCCCGAACTGAATCCGCTTAACAATCAGATCCGAGTTTGGGCGGAGATCGAGAACGACGAACTCTTGCTGCGCCCCGGACTTTCCGGCTCAATGACGATCCATTTGAACGAGCAAGACGACTCGCAAGTCGACGGGAACGCATCTCAATCAAATCTTGTCGCGGACGATGACGCCAAGAAATCGCCATGAACTCTGCAAGTCGACAGAAACTACCGCTGCGCGCTCGAGGAGAACTCGAATTCCGAGCGGTGCGCGTTCGCGAACAACGCCGGTGGAGCGTGAAAGATCCGATTGCGTTGAGGTACTATCAACTTCGCGATGAAGAACATTTCATGCTCGAGCAACTCAAGCAGCCGCGAAGCCTGAGCGAGATTCGTGAAGCGTTCGACGCGAGATTCGCTCCAAGACGAGTCTCGTCAGCCGACTTGCAAGCATTCCTTGGAACGCTGTACCGAGAAGGTCTCATTGTCTCCGACGCGTCAGGACAGGGCGAGCAACTATTGGCTCGTGGTGAAAACTCAGCGCGGCGCGAACTTTGGGGAAGACTCGTCAATCTGCTGGCGATTCGATTTCGCGGCGTCGACGCCGAACCCGTTCTAGCTCGGCTCTATCCGCTCTTACGGTGGATGTTTTCAACCTGGTTCATTGTGCTGGCGTGTCTATTCGTCACGGGCGTCGCGGTTTTCGCGGGCCTGCATGCAGACGAACTCGCTCGACGCTTGCCGACTTTTGAATCGATGCTGACGGCGAGAACGCTTGTTTGGTTGGCCGTTGCCCTAGGTGTCAGCAAAGTGCTGCACGAGTTGGGTCACGGACTCACCTGCCGTCACGTCGGCGGCGAGTGCCATGAGATCGGCGTGATGCTTTTGGTCTTTACGCCTTGTCTCTACTGCAACGTGACCGACATTTGGATGCAGCCGAGCAAGTGGCGAAGGGCGGCAGTCAGCGCTGCGGGAATTGCAGTCGAACTGATGATCGCCGCGCTGGCATTCTTAGTTTGGTGGAACAGCGAACCGGGTCTGCTCAATTCGGCCTGTTTCAGCCTTATGCTCGTCGGCTCGGTCAACAGCCTTCTGTTCAATGGCAACCCGCTGCTCCGGTACGACGGCTATTACGTGCTCTCCGATCTGCTCGAAGCGCCGAACCTTGCGTCTCAGAGCACCGCCTATCTTCGCCGGATCTTGGTTCGATGGGTGTTTGGCGTCGAGCCCGAGCAAGATGCGTTGGGCGACTTTTCCCGCTCGCGAATTCTGCTTTCTTACGGTATCGCCTCGACCGCATATCGCTTGTTTGTGGTCGCGATGATTCTGTGGGCGGTTCACAAGGCGTTCGCACTCTGGGGACTGGAATTGATCGCTTGGCTGCTCGCCGTCGTGGTGGCGGCCAGTATGTTGAGCCCACCCTTGCAACGAGTCTTCCGCTTCATTTCACGACCAGGAGCTTGGCGACAAATGCGAATCTTGAACATCATCGTCGCCTCAGCCGTTTTCGCGTTGGCGGCCTACGTCGTCGCGGCCGTTCCCGTGCGACACCGAGTTTCGGCACCGGCGCTCGTCCAAGCCGAAAAAGCGGAAGCAGTGTTTGTCGAAATCCCTGGCAAGTTGGTCTCGACACTTCATGAAGGCGAGCAAGTGAAAGAGGGCGAGACAATTTGCCAACTCGAAAACTTGGACCTCAATTTGGAAATCCAACTGCTGCTCGGCCGACGCGACCTGCAACAATCGCACGTTCGCTCACTCACGCAACGGGCGGTCTTCGACGAGTCGCTCGAGGCCCAGTTGCCTGCAGCCAAACAACGACTCGCTGACCTGAACAACCAGCTCAAACACAAACGCACCGACTTGGACAAGCTGACAATCCGCGCGCCCGCGTCGGGCGTCGTGCTGGCTTCGCGACGCCGCCCCGAAATCGAGAATGACGCGGAACTCCATGCGTGGACAGGCGCTCCCACCGACCACGAGAATAGAGGCTGTTTCCTGGAGCGAGGCGAATTGCTCTGCCGCGTCGGCGATGACGATCGGCTCGAAGCGTTGCTCGTCGTCTCGCAAGCAGACATTCCCTTTGTCGAACAAGGCCAGGTCGTCACGCTGCAGCTCGATCATCTTGGCGGCGAGTTCATTAGTGGGAGCGTAGCCGAGGTCGCTAAGGTTGACTTGCAAAGCGCGCCGCCCGAATTGATTCAGGCGGGCGAGCTCGCGGCGTCCAGAACCGGCGCGATGCAAAACGCGCCAGCCGCCACGTCGTACTTGGTGCGAGTGAAACTCGACCAGTTCGAGCGAACGTTGCTACATCGGTCGACCGGCCAGGCTCGCATTCACGCCCGCCCTCGATCCATGTGGCAACGAACCGTCCACTACCTCGCCCGGACCTTCGGATTCGAACTCGTCGCAAGCTAAAAAACGATCTGTGAAGTCGACCGGGAGCGCGCGCGTTGGGAGCAGGCCGCAAAAAAAGTGACCGAATTTTGATGGTCGCTTGCCGCAACTTTGCCCAGTGCCAGGGGTTCGTAGACTAAAACAGAGTGGAGATCTGGGCCGGTCTGCGGCTCGGGGGCTCAGCGCTGGCGAGACAGCGACGCCAAGGGGAATTGACCCAAGGCGTCCATCAGCAACAAAGTGACAACACCAGAACACTGGCGACTGGCCGCGCCGACTATTGACAGGAGCACACCATGTCGTTCATTACCTCCCGATTCAATTCGTCAACGCAACCAGGCAAATTGGCTTTCGCCGCAATCATTTCGCTGGCGTTTCTTCTGTCCAACACCGCGAACGCTCAAGAAGCGGAACGCAATGCACAGTCGACGGTCTATATCACAGTGACTCAGATTGACACAGCCACTGCGGCTGAAATGCCAAGCGCGTTCGCTTCCGCGGGTGAGCTGCGTCAGAGGATCGCTCAACTCGGTAATCAGGGCGTCCTCAGACGGTCCTCCTCATTCCGATCGCGGACACTGACCGGTTTGCCGAGCGAAGTTCAATTTGGCAAGTCAGTTGCTCAGGCAGTCGCCACCATGACCAGCCGCAGCGGCGGAATCAGTCGTCAAATGAACATGGTCGACATCGGCACAGCGATGCAGTCGATCACGTCGGTTATTGGGCAGGAAGCTATTGGCGAAGTTAGCTACTCCTGCTCCTATCTGTTGAAGCCAGCTAAGGAAGACGACCCGCCGAGCATTGCCAACGTGGAATCGGAGACCACTTTTCGAGCGAAACTAGGTTCTGTCGTCTTGCTCTACTCATACACAAGGGACGACAACAGCGTCTATCTTTATGGCGAGTTCTCGCTCGAGCGTGGACAGCGACGGTCGACGGGCGCGGGAGCGACCTCGACCAGCCGAAGCTCGGGCGGCGGCGCTACCTTGAGGGCCAATCAAGGGGGAAGCTTTGGCGCTGCACGGTCCAGTGCTGCGCGATCGAGTGCTGCACGGTCCAGTGCTGCTCGGTCCAGTGCTGCTCGGTCAAACGCTGGAGGAGCTAGCAGGTCACAGACTGAAGGCTACGAGCGATACCTCAAATACGCTGCCTCCCTGGTCAAGAGATACGACTCGGATTCCGACGGCATGTTGAATGAGAAAGAACTAGCTCAGGTCAGCATACTCAAGCGTTACAAGGGAATGGACCGCAATGGCGATGGCAAAGTCAGCGCGGAGGAACTCGCCTTAACAATGCAAAAGCGATAGACGCCTAGCGCCTGTCAATTCTTGATTTTGCGAGCAAAAGCAAGTACCGTGACGCCAATGCCTACCTCATTGCCCACCCCATTAGCCCGCCAGGCAATCCTCGCCCTGGCATGGCTCTTACTTGCTTCCGTTCCCGCCGCCGAAGTTGGCGCTGCGGAGCCAGTCGACTATCTGACGCAGATTAAACCGATCTTTCGTGAACGATGCTTCGCCTGTCATGGTGCGCTGAAGCAAGAGGGGGAGTTGCGTCTCGACTCGGCTGCGTCAATTCGAAAGGGTGGCGATAGCGGCGGTGCGATTGAGCCTGACCGGGCCTTAACGAGTTTGCTTATTGAGCGAGTTGAGGCCGATGAGGACGACGGGAGAATGCCGCCGGAGGGCAAGCCTCTAACCGCAGAAGAAATCGAACTGCTGAAGAGCTGGATTGACTCGGGAGCAACAGCGCCGAAAGACGATCGCCCCGAAGAAGATCCCTCGAACCATTGGGCGTTTCAATCGCCGACCAAGTCCGCATTGCCCAGACCTCTGGACCCGCTCTGGCGCGACAATCCAGTCGACGCCTTTATCGCGGCCCAGCGCGAGTCACTGGGACTCAAGCCCACGCCACTGGTCGATCGTCGCTTGTTGCTCCGCCGAGTCTACCTGGACCTTATCGGCCTGCCGCCAACGCGAGCACAAATGCAGGCGTTCCTCAATGACTCGCGCGAGGACGCGTACGAGCGAGTTGTCGACGAACTGCTTGAGAGCCTTCATTACGGTGAGCGATGGGGTCGGCATTGGATGGATGTTTGGCGATACGCCGACTGGGCCGGACTCGGCGCCCAGCTTCGCTATAGCCAGAAACACATTTGGCATTGGCGAGATTGGATCGTCGAATCGCTCAACGACGACAAAGGCTATGACTCAATGTTGCTGGAGATGTTGGCGGCGGACGAGATCGCGCCGACCGATCGCGACAAACTCCGAGCCACCGGCTTTCTTGCTCGCAACTATTTCCTTTTCAATCGCACCACTTGGCTCGACAATACGATCGAGCACACGTCGAAGGCATTTCTCGGCCTGACGATGAATTGCACCAAGTGCCACGACCACAAGTACGACCCATTCTCGCAGGTCGATTACTATCGGCTCCGCGCGTTCTTCGAGCCTCATCAAGTCAGACTCGACTCGGTGCCAGGCCAGACGGATTTAGAAAAGGACGGTTTGCCGCGAGTCTTCGACGCCCATCCAGACGAGCCTACCTACGTTCATGTTCGCGGCGACGCTTCCAATCCGGACAAGACCGCCGCGATCGATCCCGGCGTCCCCGACATTTTGGCGTGGAACGCATTGAAGATTCGCTCGATCCAGTTGCCGCCCGCGGCCCATCGGCCAGAGATTCAGACGTTCGTTCTCGACGATTTACTAGACAGTGCGGCGGCACAAATCGCGGCGGCGGAAAAGTCGGTGGAAGCGAGGCGCCGTCAATTGGCTTCGCTCGAAACGAAAGCGAAAACAGAGCAGGCTGATTCGACGCCAAGTCGAGCGCAAAGCGAACCCGGCAAGCCGTTTCTCGTGGACGAGTTTGACGCGCTCGGCAAAGAGCACTGGGAGATTGGACCTGGGCAGTGGAAAGCTGCCGATGGACGGTTGATCCAGAGCCAGATCGGGGCGAGTCGAGCCTACTTGAAGTCGAAGCGGGAGCACCCGGCCGACTTTGAAGCCGTCTTGAAGTTTCGCACGACTGGCGGTGAGAAATGGAAGTCCGTGGGATTGGCCTTCGATGTTGGCGGCGATCACGAGAAGCTCGTCTATCTCAGCGCCGTCGCGCCCGGATCGAAGCTGCAGATTTCGTACAAAGTGGGTGCCAAGCAGAATTACCCAGCCGACGGGCTCGTCGGCATGCCCGTGGCGTTAGACACGGACTACGAAATACGAATCCGAGTTCGAAAGAAGCTCGTCAACGTCGCGCTCAACGGCCGCCATGTGTTGGCTTACTCGCTGCCGATCGCGCGGAGTCCGGGTCGATTCGAGTTGGTCGCATTCGACGCGGCCGTGGAATTCGATTCGTTGCGGTCGCAGACGCTTTCGGGCGCGACAAAGCTTGTGGAGACAAAAGGTAAAGTCACCAAGTCAAACGAACCGCTCACGGTTGAGCAAGCCAAGCTGGCTGCGATCATCGCCGATCGAGTTTTGGCGTCGGCTCGAGCTCGAACCGATGCGATCCGCACAGCCCACATTGCCAATGTCGAAAAGGCGAAGCAAAGTGAGGACAAATCGCTCAAGCCACTTATTGGAGCGGCCGCCCTGGCTGCCAGAAACTTCGAGTTAACCGAAGCGGAACACAAACTCGCCTTGGCGGAACAAGGTCTATTGAACTCCGCGCCTGCGACGAAGAAGAAGGCCGAGAAGACAGTGGCGGATGCGAAAGCGGCGCGGGCCAAAGCGAATGAGGCGTGCAAGAAACCGGGTGACGGTTATTATCTGATTCGAGCGTCGCAGAAGGCGCTCGAGGGACCAGACGAGAAAAGTCCGTCGCGTTTTGCGCCCTATCCCAAGGAGAGCACGGGCCGGCGGACGGCGCTCGCTCGCTGGATCATCGACAGCAAGAACCCGCTGACGGCGCGAGTCGCGGTCAATCACATTTGTATGCGGCACTTTGGTCAACCGATTGTCGATTCGGTCACGGACTTCGGCCGCCGCGCGCCGCGACCGGCTCAGCTCAAACTGCTCGACTGGTTGGCGGTCGACTTGATGGAGCACAAATGGAGCATGAAGCGACTGCATAGGCTGCTCGTCACATCGCAGACCTATCGGCTGAGTACGTCAACCGCTACGGTTGACGCGGAGACGATGAAGGCCGATCCGGACAACGCCTACTATTGGCGCCGGCTGCCGATGCGGATGCAGTCGCAGTTGGTTCGAGACAGCTTGCTTCAGCTCGCCGGCGTATTGAATCCCACCGTCGGCGGTCCCACGATCGATCCGAGCAAGGCCGATACTGCGAATCGCCGCAGCATTTATTTCACCCATTCGCGCGACGATCGCAGCAAGTTCTTAACGATGTTTGACGACGCCGATATTTTGCGTTGCTATCGACGAGACGAGAGCATCGTACCGCAACAGGCGCTGACGCTTGCGAACAGCAAACAGTCGATTCTGCTGTCGCGAGAACTGGCCAAGCGGTTGCAGTCCGAGTTGGGAGAGGTTGACGACAAGACATTCGTCGTCGAGGCGTTTCGATTGATTCTGGCGATAGAACCGACGGACGCTGAAACCGCCGCGTGCCTCGACGCAGTCTCGAGAACCAAACAAGTCCTGCTCGCCGCGAAACACGCGAGCCCCGCGTCGCGGGCCCGCGCCGATTTGGTTCATGCTTTGATCAATCACAACGATTTCGTCACAATTCGTTAGACGCCTCTAGCGACGGCAAGTAAGGACCACGTTCATGATGGGTCGACCCGCGGCAGGCCAATTCGAGGCAGCCCATTCACGCCGGACGTTTATGTCCGCGGCCGGACAGGGCATCGCCGGAGTCGCGCTCTCTTCGCTGCTTGCCAAAGAGAGCTTGTCAGAGAGTGGACATCGGCCGCCAGACGGTAGGCCGCACTTCACTCCCAAAGCCAAGAACGTGATTTGGCTCTTCATGCGCGGCGGCGTCAGTCACTTGGAGAGTTTTGACCGTAAGCCGATGCTGGATAAGTATGCCGGCAAGACGATCGCCGAGACGCCTTGGAGCGACGTACAGGATCCTGAACGGCTGAAGAAAGTACGCGTTGTCGTCGTCAATGACGCTAACGGTCAACAGCGCAACAAGCTCTACCCATTGCAAATTGGATTCAAGCGGTACGGGCAGAGTGGCATCGAGGTGAGCGATTGGTTTCCTCATGTCGGAACTTGTGTTGACGATATTTCGATCATTCGCTCGATGTGGACAACCGACGACAACCACGGCGCCCAAGTGCAATTCCATTCCGGCCGTCACATGCTCGATGGGCGGTTTCCCACAATCGGCGCCTGGGTCAACTACGGACTCGGTTCGCTCAATGACAACTTGCCGCAGTTCATCGCGATGGGGCCTCGCTTCTTCAACAAACGCGATGGACATTACCTTGGCCCGGCATACGACGCGGTTACCTTAAAAATCGACCCAAAGAATCCGCTCCCGTACGCCAACCCGGAACTCGACCTTTCTCCAGCGGAACAGAGGATCGAGTTCGATCTGATCAATCAACTGGGCCGCCTCAACCAATCGCGTTATCCCGCTGACGCGGCTTTGCGAGCTCGAATCAAGTCGTACGAACTCGCATTTCGCATGCAAAGCGCGGTCCCCAATGTGATCAACTTTGACGACGAGACCGAGACGACACAAAAACTCTATGGCCTCGATGACAGTAAGACGAAATCGTTCGGCATGCAGCTCTTAGCGGCGAGACGTTTCGTCGAGAAGGGCGTCCGGTTCATTCAAATCATGAACGGCGGCGGAGCAGCAGGCGCATGGGACGCCCACTCCAACTTGAAAGCCAATCACAGCAAACTCGCGCTGGCTGTCGATAAGCCAATTGCCGGTCTCCTGAAGGACCTCAAGCAACGAGGCTTGCTCAACGAGACGATCGTCGTATTTGCAACCGAGTTCGGTCGAACGCCCGGATCGCAGAGCGGCAATGGGCGAGATCACCACCCCTATGCTTTCTCGGTTTGGATGGCCGGCGGCGGATTGAAGGGCGGAGTCGTGCATGGTTCCACCGATGAAATTGGATTCCATACCGATGAGAATCCGCACTACGTAACTGATGTCCACGCGACGCTGATGCATCGACTGGGCCTCGACGCCCGTCGACTTGAAGTGCCCGGGCACAAACGGCTCGACATCGACTACGGCCAGCCGATCCGTCAAATCATGGCTTAATCGACGCGATCTGGACGTCGCCGAAAATTGCTGTCATTTCAACAAGGACGAGGGGTGGTTTTTTGTGACTAGTGCAGCGTCAACACTAAGAATTAGGATCCCAATGTTTGTATCGTACGCCGCCAAGTCAAGTTACGCCGAAGCCAACCCCCATTTTTAGAGTTGACGCGGCACTAGGCCGTCTCGAGCGTCTTACTTTTTTCAGTTCCGCTTGAGAACGTTTCTCGTTGTCGTTGTCTTGTCCAGCTTTATGCTCGGATGGATCGCCTTGAGCATTCGTCGCGGCCGAATTCAGAAACTGGCTGTCAAAGACCTCATCAAAAGCGACGTAACCACTTTTCATGAGGGCGGAGCTTCCAATACGGCAACGCCTTTTGCAGGCGACCCCTCGCTCGAACTCGACTGGCTCGATGATTTTTCCTATCGAGTGACTGCAATTGAGTATTCGGGCGGCGGCAAGCCGATCGCTGACAGTGATTTGAGTCGAATACGAGACTTGATGTATTTGAAGCGAGTGAAACTGTCGAGCGCGCAAGTTGGCGATCGAACGACGCGAAGGCTAGCCATCGCCACTCGCTTGGAGCACCTCGACTGTGGGCCTCGCAAGTTTCCGACTCGGGCACCCAAGGTATAGGGCGTCTGACTCATCTAACTTCGCTGACACTCGGAAACTGCCCCGTTGGGGATTCAGGCGCGGTGGAGTTCAAAAACTTGGTAAACCTCGACCGGCTGCTCTTGACGGGGACGGACATCACCGACAAGACGATTGCGGCGATTTGCTCGCTGCCCAAACTTCGTGTCCTCACGCTAGGCAGCACCGATGTCACCGACGAGTGCATTGATGACCTATCGAAGATGACAACTCTTCGCGACCTCAACGTGGTGCGCACCTTAATCACGAAGCCCGGCGCCAAGCGGCTGCAAAAGCAAATGCCCGATTGCGAAGTCGTCTATTCCGCTCGCTAAGCTGATTTTTTGCGCGGCGTCCTAGATGAGACAACCAATGTGTCCGTTGCCGCGCCAATTCGCACGAACCCGCACAGTCTCGCGCGATGTCGCGCATGATCGTCATCCGTCGGCAGTGCAAATTGCCGCGCAAATCTCGTTTAAACCGTTGCCGAATGCGAGGACCCGCCTGCGGGGCCTGACGGCCACCAGCATTCCTTTTTTGTGCCTTTTAGTGCTTCATTATGGCCAAATCCAACTGGCAAGAAAGGATGAGCCGCGAAAACCACGAGAATCGATGAGGAAATGAGATGCCAATCGACACATCGGGAAGGGCGCTCAGTGCCGCCTAGCCTTTCAACCTGATTGACGAGGATGAGGCGAGCACGTGGTGGTCTGATTCACTACGCGTGCTTTCTTTGAAGGAATCTGGGTGCCACTGGCTTGCCAGTGCAACTCAACAAGTGGGCTCGGCAGCGCGCTGACCGAGCTAGATGTTTGCGGCCGATCTTGTGCACGGTCGTCGCTGATCTCCTAAAATAAAACGTGTCGAAACGCGTTGCGTCTCAAGCTGTAACGCCGAGTGTCTGAATTTGCGGGAGTCCCATTGATGGCCGAGACGAGCGATTCGGGGAAGATTGACCGTCGAGGGATTTTGCGAGGCGCGGTTGCCTCGCCGGTTGTGTTGGCGGCGAGCAGTATGCCGTCGCAATCGGCATCGGTCGAGAAGACGTCGTCGCGCGGAAAGAACCGCATCGCCGAGGAGAACGCGAAAACAGGTGACGCCGATTGGCAGCTGACGCGAGTTCGCATTAACCAGGGTAAATACCGAACGACGTTGGTCGAGGGCTTCTGTTCGCATCAGTCGATCGCGTCCGGCGAGACACTACGGCTCTATCTGAGCGCCGATCCTGCGCGACTCTGCAACGTCGATATCTACCGAATGGGATACTACAACGGCGCTGGGGCTCGCCGAGTTCATTCCTTTGCCTCGCTGCCCGTGACAACTCAGCCGACGCCAGAAATGACCGCGGCGCCCGAACGTCTTCGAGAATGCCAATGGAAACCGACTGCCGAGTTGGTCATTTCTGATGATTGGACGAGCGGAGTTTACTTGGGCAAATTGACGACGATACCGGAGTCGAAATCGGAGCCATATTGGCAGAGCTATATTGTCTTCATCGTGCGCGATGAGAGACCGGCCGACGTTCTGTTTCAATGCAGCGACAATACTTGGCAAGCCTACAATCGATGGCCGGCGAATGAGTCGCTTTACACTCACCCGGACGGCGCGCACGCGCCGGACGTCGCTGTCAGCTTTGATCGCCCTTACGGCAAGTACGTGCAGATCTTTGATCACCCGCTGTCGATTGGGTCGGGCGAATTCTTGCTTTGGGAATACCCGCTAGGTTACTGGCTCGAACAACATGGCTACGACGTCACGTACGGCTCGAACGCCGACTCGATCGACGCCAATTTTCTTACTCGCTGCAAAACGTTGTTGAGCGTTGGGCATGATGAGTATTGGGACCTGCGACAATATCGCAATTTCGAGCAAGCGATTGATCGTGGAGTCAACGTGCTTTGGCTCTGCGGCAACTCGGTCTTCGTCGTCTCGCCGTTCGGCCCCAACCGTGGCGGCGAGCGAAATCGCAAGATTACGCGCAAGGGATGCTTCGGCGAAATGCGAGCGGACGAGTTGGATTCGTATGAGAGCCTGTTCGCCGGCTTGACTCAGCTCGGCCCCGACGAACGTCGCATCATCGGCGCTCGCAGTGTCGTTCCCTTTAACGGCGGCGGCGATTGGACCTGCACATCGGCCGACCACTGGGTATTCGCGGGAACCGGTATGAAGAACGGAGAAAGTATTCCGGGACTCGTTGGCTGGGAGCATCACGGCGAGCCCGATCCGGATCGCGACGGGCTTCGTGTCTTGGCGGAAGGATCGATCTGGTCCGGAGGAACTCGCGAAGGCCACTACGCCGCGACGATTTATCCCGGACCGAAAGGCAATTTCGTATTCAATGCCTCGACCATCTTTTGGGCACAAGGACTCGCATCGCCGCCCGGCCACATCATCCCCTGGTCACACTGGAGCCGTCCCCACGGCCCCGACGCTCGCGTTCAGCAGATGACGAAAAACCTGCTCGACAGAGCGGTTGGCGACAATTCCTGACGAGCACGACCTCGTAACTTGGGCAT
This sequence comes from uncultured Pirellulaceae bacterium, assembly GCA_964567745.1. Taxonomy (GTDB): domain Bacteria; phylum Planctomycetota; class Planctomycetia; order Pirellulales; family Pirellulaceae; genus CAZMNY01. Next base: position 54,766 of record CAZMNY010000014.1, read on the forward strand.
TCTGCCGCTTCAAGCCGCGGTTCTGTGCTGTGGCTTTCTGGAATCCTGGCATTTCGACACTCCCTGGTTTTTGGGGCCATTGGTTTCTGGGGCCACTGGTTCTTGGGGCCATTAGCTTGCGCGAGTGCCGATGTTCGATTCAACTCGAGCCCTCGCTGACGCGGCGAGTTTATTTCTCGGTCTGTGACCAGACGTGTCACGCCGCCGGCGATGATCAGAATAGCCCCTCATTTCCAGGGCGGCCGTCCGCGCTTTGTGGGCGCCCATCGACCGGCTCTCCGTTTGCCCAAATTCACTCGTCGCAGTATCCTGATGATCAGCCAACAACCGACGGATAGCGATATAATGGGCATTACACGGAAGTTCCTCGACTGGTCCGAGCCAGCGCTGCAGACTGCGGTCGCGCTGTTGGTGGAGAAATACCGCCGAGGCCAATTGGTCGACCTCGATAAAACGGTCATCGCCTTTCCCGGAAGCCGGGCTGGTCGCCGCTTTCTCGAAATACTCGTCCGCTACTGTGAAGAGCGGACCTTGGTGCTGATTCCCCCAGCGATCAAGACGGTCGGGCAGCTGCCGGAATTGCTCTACGAACCTCAGCGCCCCTTCGCGTCGGATCTTGTCCAACTGTTGGCATGGGTGCACGCGTTGCGTTCCGAGGGGCGGCGCAAACTGTCGCGCATCATGCCCGCTTTGCCCGACGAAGACGACGTGCCGCGGTGGCTCGATCTGGGCCGCATTTTTTGGCAACAGCACCGAGAGATGGCGGCCGAGGGACTCAACTTCCAACACGTTGTCGATAGTGGTTGGCAACGAAGCGGCTTAAAGGAGAAGAACCGCTGGAAACTGCTTGGCGAGATTCAGCGTCATTACCTCGACATCCTCGACCACTTCGAACTCTGGGACATGCAGACCGCGCGACTGTTCGCGATCGAGCATCGAGAGTGCCGAGCGGAAGTCGACATCGTGCTCGTCGGTGCCTCGGACATGAATCGCGCCTTTCGGCTGATGCTCGATCAAGTGGCCGATCGAGTGACCGCGTTCATTTATGCGCCGTCCGAACTAGCCGACTGCTTTGATCGGCATGGGTGTATCGACCCCGACGCCTGGGCCGATGTCGAGATCGAACTAAATGACGATTGTCTGGAGCTGGCGGAAGGTCCAGCGGAACAAGCCGAGGCCGTCGTCAACTGGCTGGCCGAACTCGACGGACGATTTCGAGCGGATGAGATCGCCATTGGCACGCCCGATCCGACCGCGGCTTCGCAGATTCAAAGACGGCTCAACGAATGCAACCTTTCCAGTCGATTTGTCGTCGGGCGCAAGATAACCGAGTCGGCACCGTATCGACTGCTCTTAGCGCTTGCCGACTATCTAGACCGCGGACGGTTCGATGAATTTGCCGCGCTCGTCCGACATTCCGATGTCTCGCGTTGGATCACTGAGCGATTGGATTCGCCCAATGGCTGGCTAACTCAGCTCGACGAATATCACGCAAAACACCTTCCGCCTCGCCTCGGCAAGTGGCTCGGCAAAGAAGCCGAGTCGGATCAGATTCGAACGATTCACGAGTGGATTGAAGAGCTCGTTCGGCCACTCGCGCAAGGTCGATGCAAACTGGCGGACTGGGGCAACCCGATCATCGAGACGATCGTCAACGTCTACGGTGAGCGGCCGCTCGACCGAGGCGATGAAACCGACCATTACACGCTTCATGCGATACGTGCGATCCAACAAGGACTGCTTGAGCAAAAGTCGGCGCCGGCCGAGATCACGCCGAGCATCGCCGCCACTCAGGCGATTCGCATGCTGCTCGACCAGCTCTCGCGCGCGGACATGGCGCCGCCGATGGATCACGATGCGATTGAGATGTTGGGATGGTTGGAGCTTCCGCTCGACACGGCGTCGGCGATGGTGGTCACGTCATTCAACGAGGGCGTTGTGCCAACGTCGATGAACTCCGATCTATTCCTCCCAAACAGCTTGCGGAAAAAGCTGGGGATGCTCGACAACAAACGCCGTTACGCTCGAGACGCCTATGCCTTGAGTATGCTTGCCGCGTCGCGAAAAGAACTTCGATTGGTTGTCGCCCGTCGCGACGCCAAGGGGGAGCCGTTGACGCCGAGCCGGCTGTTATTCGCGGCTAGCCTTCGAGAGATCGCCAAACGCAGCGGTCGCTTCTTTCAAGTTGCAGACACAGCGGCACCGGCCGTTCCGCAAGTCAATTTGGATCGCGATTACTCCGAGTTTTGCATTCCTCGCCCCGACCCCGAGCTGCCGGTCGATTCGATGAGTGTCACGTCGTTTCGCTCGTACATCGCCTGTCCCTACCGCTTCTACCTCCGCCACGTGCTGCGTCTGGAATCGGTCGACGACAGCGCCGAGGAACTCAACGCGCCGACGTTTGGCAATCTGGTTCACGATGTGCTCAATGTATTCGGACGCAGCAACTTGCGTGATTCGAACAACGCCGATCATATCCGCAGTTTTTTGCAGGACACCCTGCGCAAGACGATGCGGTCGCGTTTCGGGCGCCGTCCGTTGGCGCCGGTCAATGTGCAGGCCGCCCAGGTGCTTTCGCGGCTGGAAGCGTTCGCTCGCTGGCAAGCCGATTGGCGTAATCAAGGATGGGAAATCGCCTACGCCGAATCGCCGGAAATGGTCGACACGGTCACGATGCAGATCGGCGAAAGAAGCTTAGCGCTGCGTGGACGCGTCGATCGAATTGACAAGAACCCGCAAACTGGCGAGTGGATTGTCTTCGACTACAAGACGTCCGACACCGACTCCAGGCCCGAACAGACTCATATGCGCAGCGGCGAATGGGTCGATTTGCAGCTGCCGCTTTACCGACGCTTCGCCTCAGCGATGGACATTGAAGGCGAGGTGAAGCTCGGTTACATCGTGCTTCCGAAGGATGTCGATCGTACAGGCGAGCGAATCGCGCAGTGGTCCGAATACGATCTTGAAAAGGCAGACGCGTTGACTCTGGAGATTGCCGAGAAAGTGCTTGGCGGACAGTTTTGGCCGCCCGCTGATCCGGCCCCCGATATTCTTACTGACTACAGCGTCATTTGCCAGGAATCCGCCTACGAGAAACACTACGCCCCGGCGGAGGCGGAAGCATGACCCGATACGACAACATCTTGATTCGTGCTTCCGCGGGAACAGGCAAGACGTTCCAGCTATCGAATCGTTTTCTGGGTCTGCTCAACAGCGGCGCCCCGCTCGATCAAATTCTTGCCACGACGTTCACGAGAAAGGCAGCCGGCGAGATTCTGGATCGAGTGATTCAGCGATTGGCCGAAGCCGCCGTCGACGACGACCAATGCGATCAGCTTTCTGAGTTTCTCGATGACGACACGCTCAGCCGAGCTCGATGTTTGTTGTTGCTCAAACAGCTGACGTCAAACTTGCATCGATTGCGAATCTGCACGCTTGACAGTTTCTTCTCACAGATCGCCAGCAGCTTTGCTCTCGAACTTGGACTGCCGCCCGGCTGGCGAATCATCGAGCAAATACATGATCAACAGCTGCGCAAAGAGGCCATCGATCGTCTGCTGAGAGATCCCGAGTCCAATGCCGTGGGCCGCATCCTGAGTTTGATGACCAAGGGCGACGCCAATCGCTCGGTTAGCGCGCTGGTGCGAGCAACCGTGAACGATTTGTATTCGCTGTTCCTTGAAACGGGTCCCGAGGCATGGCGAAGGTTTCCCCAGACAGACTTGCTCGATCGCGAAGAATTGCGAGCCGCCATCGATTCGCTGGCCAACTTGGAATTGCCGTCCGATCGGCGAATTAGCGAAGCCAATTTGCGATCCATCGAGGCCGCCGAAGCGGGGAACTGGGAACAGTTCGTCAGCAGTGGACTCGGCAAGGCCGTGCTGCAAGACAAGGAGACGTATTACAAGAAAGAAATTGAGCCGCCTGTCCACGAAGCCTACACAAGACTCTCGCTTCACGCCCGCGACTTCATCATCACGCAACTGGCTCGCCAAACCGAAGCGACCTACGAATTGCTCGAACGATTCGACGGCTATTACCGTCGCTTGAAATTCGAATCTCGCGCGATGTGTTTCGAAGATGTGACGCGAGTGCTTGCCAGCCGCGGCGATCTTGAGCAAATCGATCGACTCGAACACCGACTCGATACGCAACTATCCCATCTGCTGTTTGACGAATTTCAGGACACGTCGCTAGTGCAGTGGCAAGTCGTACGGCCGTTTGCCGAACGAGTCACCGACTCAGCCGGACAGCAGTCGTTCTTCTTTGACGGCGGACAACAGTCGTTCTTCTGCGTCGGCGACGTGAAGCAGGCGATCTACGGTTGGCGAGGCGGCAAGTCGGAGATCTTCGACGCCTTGGAAGCGCATCTCGACGAACTAAAACACCTTTCATTGACAAAGAGTTTTCGATCCGCTCCGCCGATTATTGAAGCGGTCAATCAACTGTTCGCCCGAATCGACAAGCACTCCAACTTGGGCGACCTTTCGCCCGCGATCGAAAAATGGAAAGCGGGCTTTGGCGAACACTCAACCGCCAGGACCGAATTGGCTGGCTACGCGACGCTCGAGACCGTGCGCCAGCCAGAACGCGGTGAGCAGAAACTCGACGTGACGCTTCCCTATGCGGCCAAGCGAGTGGCTAATTTGGCGGGAGACTGCCAAGGTGCCACGATCGGCGTGCTCGTCCGCCGCAACAAATGCGTCGCTCGCTTGATCTATGAATTGAGGCGGCTAGGAGTGCCGGCGAGTGAAGAGGGAGGCAACCCGCTAACCGACTCGTTGGCCGTGCAAAACATTATGTCCCTGTTGCGAATCGGAGATCATCCGGGCGATCGAGTTGCTCGCTTCCATCTCTGCCATTCGCCGCTCGGAAAACAGCTCGGCTGGACCGACCATAATCACGACGAAGACGCCGACTGTCTTTCCGAAGAGGTGCGTCAACGTCTCTCCGACGACGGGTATGGGCCAGCAATCCAGCATTGGGTGGACATGTTGTTGCCGTCATGCGACGCACGCGACGCCAGCCGGCTCTATCAGTTGGTCGAATTGGCCTATCGCTATCAACCGATCGCCACGTTGCGAGTCAAAGACTTCAGCGATTTTGTCGACGCGGAGCGGATCTCGGATCCGACAACTTCCCGTGTTCGAGTGATGACGATCCACCAAGCGAAGGGACTGCAGTTTGACATCGTCGTACTGCCCGACTTGGATGCGAATCTGATCGGCCAAACCGGCGCTTGTGTCGTCGGACAATCCGACCCGACCGAACCGATCGATCGAGTTTGTCTCCATCGCAATTCCGATATTCGCGACATGTTGCCAGCTGAATTGAAGGAGATGTTCCAGCAGAAACGCTGGCAGGAAATGGTCGAGGCGCTTTGTGTGCTTTACGTCGCGGTAACTCGGCCCGTGCATGCATTGCATATGATCATCGCGCCCGCGGCGCCTAACGAGCGCAATCTAAACAAGACGTTTGCCGGGTTGCTTCGAGCCGCCCTTGCCGACGAGTCGGATGATACAGGGGCCGAACCGCAGCGGCTACTGTACGAGCACGGTGATGCGAACTGGATGGACGCGCCGCATTCGCCTTCGCGAACAACATCGCTCAGCCAGGTCGAACAACCCGCCAGGAAGCGCCTAATCAAATTGGCGACGATGCAAGACGGCAGAAAGTACGGCCTCGATCGCGCCGCACCGTCGGGACTCGAGGGCGGCGAGCTATCGCGAGTCGGCGATCTGCTCCGCATCGACAATCAAGGTGCCATGGCGCGAGGCACGGCGATTCACGCTTGCTTCGAACAAATCGATTGGCTCGACGACGGCAAGCCCAATGAAGAGCAATTGCGGCACGCGGTCATTAGCGCTCTCACCGACACATCGCTCGACGCTGACGAAATCATTCGCCAATTCAATCACATGTTGGAGAACCCCGACATAGCCGCCGCCCTCCGCCGCGGCTCATACCGGGAAGACGAAGTTCGCTCGGTCGCCTCACTCCGGCTTGAAGTGCACAACGAAAAGCGGTTCGCAATACGCGACAAGAACCGAATGCTCTCGGGTGCCATCGATCGTCTCGTGATGATGTACGATCACGACGATTTGGTCGGCGCCGAAGTGATCGATTACAAAACGGATTGGGTGGCGCCTGACGACCCTGGCCGTCTCGACGACCTCGTCGAACACTATCGGCCGCAGCAAGAGGCGTACTGTGAGGCGGTCTCAAAAATGTTCAATTTGGAGCGAAACCGAATCTCCGCTCGCCTGCTGCTCGTCGGCGCCGGGATCGTAAAGGACCTCTAACGCGGCGAAACTTGAAGAGTTCAAAGTGAAGAGTGCAATCTGCAGAGTGCAGCTGAGTGCTCGCAAAACGGAGTTTGTGGATGAAGTTTTTACATGCCGCTGATCTGCATATCGACAGCCAACTGAAAGGGCTCGACGCCCTGGGCCACGCCCCGGCGGAGCGGATCCGCGCGGCGACTCGGGATGCCGTTGTGCTGCTGATCGATACGGCGCTGCGCGAGCGAGTTGATTTCGTCGTGTTGGCGGGCGACATCTTCGATGGACCGTGGCCCGATGCAACAACTGGGGCTTGGACCGCCAGCCAGTTTCGCCGGCTTCGCGACGCCGAAGTTCCTGTCTTCTTGATTCGAGGAAACCACGACGCGAAGAGCCAGATCGCCTCGACAGCGCCTTGGCCTTCGAACGTGTTTGAGCTGTCGGCCGACAAACCTGAGACGGTTGTTTTGGATTCGCTGAAGACCGCCGTTCACGGACAAAGTTTCGCACGTCGAGAAGCGCCTGACGACTTAGCCGGCAACTACCCGCCGCCGGTCGAAGGCTTGTTCAACATCGGCTTGCTCCACACGAGTCTCGCTGGCGACCCGCTTCACGATCCGTATGCACCCACGTCGCCCGCCGTGCTCGCCTCAAAAGGCTACGACTACTGGGCGCTGGGACACATTCATCAGCGACGTATTGTCCAACAGCGACATCCCGCCATCGTCTATTCCGGCAATACGCAAGCCCGGCATATCAACGAACCGGGTGAGAAGGGCTGTTACGTCGTCCATGTCGAAAATGGCCAAGTTGACAAGCTCGAGTTCCATGCGACCGACGTCGTTCGCTGGGACCACTGTGTCGTTGAGGCTGACGAGAACGATGACGCCGATGCGCTGCGAGATCGTTTGGAAACTCAGCTGGAACAAATGTGCGACGACTTAGAGGATCGATTACTCGCAGTACGCGTCACGATATCGGGAGCTTGTCGAGCCCACCGCAACTGGACCGAACTGGCTCGGCGAGACGAATGGGAGCAAGAAATAAGGCACTTGGACGTATGTCAAAACCACGTCTGGATCGAGAAGCTGCAAGTTCAGACTCGCCCCGTTACCGATCGAAACGCGATTCGCGACGGCGATCACCTCGTCGGCGACTTGCTCCGACTTATCGACTCGATTCGCGATGACGATGACGCGCTATTGGAACTCAGCGCTTCGCTCGACCCACTCACCCAACGCGCCGCATTGCAGCTCAAGAATGCCGACGTTGGCTGGAGTTCGCCAGACCAACTCAGAGAGTGGTTGGAGCAAGCCGAGACGGCGCTGGTCTCCCAACTCTGGGAGTCGGATTCATGAGAATACGGGAACTCGAGATTGAGAACTTCGGCGTTTTCCGCAACCGGCAGTTTCAATTCGAACCTGGTGTGCAAATCGTCTATGGGCAGAACGAGGCCGGCAAGACGACGCTCTTGGAGCTCGTTCGCCAGCTCCTTTTCGGATTCCCGCATCGCAACGCATACGCCATCAACGATCATCACGGCCCTTTGTGCGCAAAGGCGACGGTCGAGATGGCCGACGGACAACGCGTCTGGTTTCGACGGCGCAAGGGAAGGCCGGATCGAGTTGCGGGAGAGATTGAAGACAACCGCCGCGTGACCGAAGTCGATCAACGATGGCTTACTGCGGCGCTCGGCAAAGCAACGGGCGAACTCTACAAGAACGTCTTTGGCTTCTCGCTCAAAGAATTGGCCGATGGCACGGAGAGTCTGCGAGACGCCAACTTGACCGAAGCCCTCTACGGGGGCGGCATTGGCAATATCGCCAACGTGCAACGAGTTCGATCGAGCCTGGCTTCCGAGACGAAGCGGCTGTTCAACACCCGCTCGGCCAAAAGCGAAATCCGCCGGCTGCTCGAACAGATCGATGAAGATCAACAAGACTGGCACAACGCTCAAGTTTCGCCCGCCCAACATCGCGAAATGCTGGCCGATCAGATCAACGCGGATCAAGAGGTCGATGCCCTCAAGCAGCAACGGAAGGAACTCGGTCAGCAAGCCAATCAACGCCGTTGCCAGCTCGACGCCCTCGCTATTCACCGGCAGCTGCTGAAAGCGACGAAAGAACTCGCCAACTTGCCCGCTGCCGCCGTCGACGAAAACGCGCCAAAACGATTTGAGTGGCTTCGAAAACAAGCGGTGCAACATGCGAAAGCAATCGCCGAGTTGGAGACGGCGATTCAACGCTGCGAGTCCGAGGTGGCGTCGCTACCGCCCGATGGCACCTATTCGGCCGAGTCCGAAACGATTCAGAAGCTCTATCAGCAGGTCGCGCACCTTCGCAGCTATCGCGAGGATCAACCGAGACGGTATCAAGAGTCGGAATCGATTCGCGAAGCGGTGCTCGCCCAATTACAGCAAATCCACCCCGATTGGACCGACGACTCACTGCAACGCCTGCAGATGGGAGTTGAACAACGCAATTCAGTGCAGACGCTTTCAGAGTCTCGAATTCGATTGGATAGTCAACGGTCACAAGTAAAATCGCAGATGAAGGAACTGCGCCGACAGGCCGCGCATTGGCGCAAGATTGTCGACACCGAAAATGAAGACACGTCAGGACTCGAAACCGCCGCGGGCCTCGCCAGTGAGTATACCGACCACCAGGTCAACTCAACTCGGCTGAACGAAAACGTGCTGAGCGAACTGAGGCTTGCCGAACAGCAGCTGGCCGACTGCTCGAAGTCGCTCAGCAGAATTCCACAATGGCAAGACGCCACGCTCCCCTCCGCGATGCCAAGCGACGAGATCGTGGCGAGCGCTAAGATGACTCGCGCCGAGTTGGCAAAACAGTCAAATCAGATCCAGTCGGAAATGGCTAGGGCTCAAACGCGACTGACCGAGGCTCAACGCCAACTCGATCAATTGAATGAATCGGCAGACGCCCCCGATGTCAACGTCTTAGCTCAAGTCCGGAAGCGCCGCGACGACGGGTTGCGTCTGCTCGAAGAATTATTGGAATCACCCGACGAGTCCACCCTCCAGCGGTGGCGGGAGTGGACCGGCGGCCATGATGACGCCGCGAGTTGGGATGCTATTCGCAACGCAATTGAAGGCGCAGATCTCGTTGCAGATGAGTTGCTTGATGCGGCCGACATCGTCGCTCAACGAAAGGAGCTCGATCGAGACATTCAGCTCGCGACAACTCAGATCGAGGATTTCGCGAAACAGGACCGGGAGTCAACACAGAATCAAGCGGCAGGCGAGCGAACCTGGCGCGAAGCGTGGGCGCCCTGTGGTCTGGAGCCGCTGACGCCAGACGAAATGACAACATGGGCTGGCGAATATCGCCACTGGACTCAACTGAATGATTCGGTCCTGCGATTGCGAGCGAAGAGAGATTCGCTGCAGACCCGGATTGATAGTTACGAAAGCCAATGGGCCGATCTGCTCAGCGCCGCCGGTGTTTCTAATCGGCTCGAAAACGAGGCGCCAACCAGTTTCGCGACGGCCGGAGTAGCCTGGTGGCGTGAACGAGCCGAAGTGATTCAGCAACGCGAAGTGGCTCACCGCGAATTGCCCGACGCCGAATCGCGACTCGAGGCCGCGAGCCATTCCCTGCAAGGCAAAGAAGCGGAATTGGAAAAATGGGCTGAGTCCTGGTCGAAATTGCTGATCGAACTCGAGCTGCCACCCCATTGGGAGCCTCAACTTGTCCAGCGAGTCTTCCAAACATTGGGCGATGCGACTAGCCGGCTGAAAGCATCGGCTTCGCTGAGCAAGCGCGCGAGCGACATGCAGAAGCAGCTTGACGCCGCCGAAGTTGAAGTGAACGCGGTAGTCGAGCGACTAGGCGTTACGGTTTGCAGTATGCCGGTCGATGCTCGCATCGCTCATCTTTACACGTCCCTTGAAGATGAACGCAACGGGCAACAGCAGAAGCGCCTGCTCACCTCACAACGAGACGACGCGGCCCGCCGACTTGAGCAACGTCGGCAAGAGTCGGAGCAAACCGCAAGTGAAATCCGCGAGTTGCAAGAGAGGCTCGACGCTTCCGATGAAGCCGAGATGACGCTGCGTCTGAAAGCGGTCAAGCAACGAGCCGACGTGCAACGATCGATCGACAAGTCAAAAGAGCTGCTGGCCGACCTTGCGGGCCGGGCGCAGGCTGCCGACGTGGACGAGTTTCAGAGACAGCTCGAACAGACTGATGAACAGCCGATGCGAGAGGCAGTTCAGGGCGATGGGTTGCGAATCAAAGAACTTGAGGACGCGATCGAGCAAGCTCAGCGAAAAGCCGGCGCTGCAACGGCGGCGATAGAGCGTCTTGTCGAGTCGACAGAGGCGACCCAACGAGCTCGCAAGCTCGCCTCAGATCACGCTCAGTTGGCCCAACTGGTTGATCGTTGGGCGCCAATGGCTTTTGCGGGTCGGCTGTTGGAAATGTCGATGAAACGATTTGAACGCGAGCATCAACCGGCACTGCTTCGCGAGACCGCGCAATTGCTTGAACAATTGACTGGCGGTCGCTATGTGGACGTCGTTCGCCGGATCGACGAAAAACAAGCGCTGGCCGTAAAGACGCGCGGCGGTGACTTTCGCACCCCCGTTGAGCTGAGCACTGGCGCCCGCGAACAACTTTACCTGGCCATACGCTTGGCCTACGTCCAGCAATACTGTCAGCGATCTGAGCCGCTGCCGATGGTGATGGATGACATTCTCGTAAACTTCGACGACAACCGAGCCGCCAGCGCGCTCGCCGCGCTCCAAAACTTCTCGGATGGAAAACAGATTCTGTTCCTCACCTGCCACCAACGCACGATCGAGCTTGCTCGACCTCTGGGGATTCCCGTTATCGAATTGCAGAGCCGCGACACCGAAGCGATGCCCATCGCGGTGCCGCCAACTTCGCGTCCGATGCCTCAGCCAACCCGCGTCTCGTTAGACAGCGTCGTCCCTATGCCGCCGAGCGATCCCGAAGCCGATAATGCGGAGCAAGAAAAGCCGGATCCACCGGAGAATCGGAAAGTCGACCCGGCGTCCTCATCCGACGAACGCACGCCACGTGACATTCAACGAGACCTCTTCTAGGGCGGCGCGCAATCTCGCCCACCTTCCATTTTGCACTTTGCACTCCACACTTTGCACTCGTCGTGATTTGTTGCCTTCGTCACAGGCAATTCGCTGACACCACCTCCGTGAGATCATGACCACGGTGATCGCAACGTCAAGGCGAAGGCTAAAAACTCTCACTGCGGCAGGATGCCCCAGCCACGTTAGAATCAGGGTCGCAGCTAACCAGTCGATAGTAGGCTGCGTTTGACCCACCTGCCCTTCCGATTCACATTCGTTAAAATCCAGGTCGCAAGCCGGTTCGATCTCGACGGCCCGACGGATCCCAACGATGTTCCCGCCTTCTACGTTGTAAGTGAGCACTATGAGCTTCGTGACTTTCCTCGAATCCGCAATCGATGGGACCGAACTTCCGGCCGATCGACTTCAGACACTACACCGAGACCGTCCGTTGTGGGTGCGATACGACTTGGAAGCGGCCGGGCGAGCGATGAGCAAGGACGCTGTCGCGCTGCGTGATGCGTCGATGTGGCGTTATCGTGAATTGTTGCCTCCGGCTGATGACGCCGAGATAGTTTCGTTTGGCGAGGGCATGAGTCCTCTGCTTGCCTGTCCAAAACTTGGCGCCCGCTTGGGCGCGTCCGACTTGCTGATCAAGGACGAATCGCAGTTGCCAACCGGCAGTTTCAAGAGCCGTGGATTGGCGATGGCCATCACCATGGCAAAACAGTTCGGCGTGACTCGGGTCGCCTTGCCTTCCGCGGGCAATGCAGGCGGAGCTGCGGCGGCCTATGCGGCGCGAGCGGGAATGGAATGCTTTGTGTTCATGCCCGAAGACACGCCGATCATCAATCAGTATGAATGCGTGATGGCTGGCGCCAAGACGTTCCCGGTCAATGGATTGATCAATGATTGCGGTCGCATCGTACGCGAGGGCAAGGAGACAATGGGATGGTTCGACCTGTCGACGCTCAAGGAGCCCTATCGCATTGAAGGGAAGAAGACGATGGGACTCGAGTTGGCGGAACAGCTCGATTGGAATCTGCCCGATGTCATTCTTTATCCAACGGGCGGCGGCACTGGTCTGATCGGCATGTGGAAAGCATTTGCCGAGCTGGCGAGCATCGGCTGGCTCGAGACTGATCAACTGCCGCGAATGGTTTCGGTTCAGTCCGACGGCTGCGCGCCGATCGCGCGAGCGTTTGATGAGGGCGAAAGATTTGCCGAGCTATTCGAGAACGCCGCGTCGCTGGCCAGCGGAATTCGCGTCCCGGCCGCCGTCGGCGACTTTATGATTCTCGACGCGGTGCGAGCAAGTCGAGGTAAGGCGGTGGCGGTGGAGGAAGCACGCATCAAACAGTGGATGCGTTGGACCGCTTCGGATGAAGGCATTTCGCTCTGCCCAGAATCCGCCGCTTGCGTCGGGGCGCTTGAAGGCCTGATTCAGCAGGATTGGATTTCGCCCGACGAGAAAGTCGTGATCTTTAACACCGGCGCGTCTCAAAAGTACTTGGAAGTTCTTGCCTGCGATCTTCCCTCTGTCGATGTGAACCAACCCTTCGATTGGGAGACGATCGAGCGAGGCGGAAGTTAGAGCTTCGCTTCTTCCAGTCGATCGAGAAGCTCCGCATTCTCGTGCACAAGCTGCCAAGCGCGATCGTGATGGGCTGCGGCTGAGTCTTGCAGCTCCAGTGCAGCGATGTTGCCCTGGCTATCAAATTCGCGAGCTTGCAGAACCACGAGTTCCGCCAGTCGGAACTCCGCGGAGCAAGGCGGCGTGGTCCAGTCGCCCGGATCGTGACCTTCCAACTCATAGGTCAGGCGAACATGGTATTGGCGAGATTTCGGCTCATCATCAAGAAGGCAATAATAGTCGTGCCGGTTCATCAAGAACTCCGCGGCGCAGGCGCCTGTCTCCAATTGGGCTCCCTGCGACGTGCTCGACAATCCTTACGACCCATTAAATGGCTCGGCGAACCGAATTGCAAGCACCGAATTGTAGGATTGCTCGAGAGATTCGCTGAGGCTGACGACTTTGGCCAGTTAGGCAAGGTTTGGCGGCGGCACTCGTCGGCACGCCGTGACATGCTCAACCCTTCGACCGCTCCTCAAGCACTTGCCGGTAGACGTTGGCAACGCCTTCCGCCATGGCAATGTCTGAGAAACCGGAGTTGTGTCGCTCGCGAGCGAGGAAGCTGCAGGAGTCCCAATCAGCTTCACCACTGACAAAGTCCGAGATGGCGCCAGCCAACGCTTGCGGATTGTTGGGCTCGACGAGTAGTCCATCAACGCCGTCGCGAACTACTTCCGGAACGCCTTCAACGCAACTGGCGATGACCGGGGTCGAGGCGGACATGGCTTCAAGAACGACCATCGGCAGTCCTTCGCCATAGAGACTTGGCAAGGCGAACAGGTCGATCTCTTTCAACTCAGCCGGTACATCGCGAGAGAGCCCCACCCAGTTAATGTGATCTTGAAGGTGCAGCTTCGCGACCCGTTCGTGAATCGTCTTCTCGTACTCCGGCGTTTCGAAAGGCCCGACGGCTCGCAGTTGAACTGGCAGGCCTTTGTCGCGACAGACCGCGAGGGCGTCGAGCAAGACCTCCAAGCCTTTGCGGGGCCGGAAGAGGGCGACGGCACCAATCGTCCAGACTCCCTGCGGCCTGACGCGGTCGAACTCCGGTAGGCATGGCGTTCCGTTAGGCACAACTTCGATCGATCGCTCAGAAAACCCTAACGATCGCATGCGCTTGCCCAGACTGGCGGACACCGCGATCAACTTGGTCGCGCGAGCGCAAGCCAGCCGCTCGAGCTTGTCGTTGGCCCAGTTTTGAAATGGTCTGGATGAGTCGCGAGAGGTTGGACTGTGAACGTGGTAGACCATCGGCCGCCCCGTCATGATGGACGCGAGGCTGCCAATCAAGATCGATCTTGGCGTATGCGTGTGCACGATGTCGTAGTCGCCGGACTTAACGAGTTTGGCTAACCGCCAAGCAGGTCGTATATCGAGACCGTGGGACATCGGCGTTTCGAACAGCGGCGTCTCCTGCGACGTCCGCATTTCCGGAAAGAGTTTCGGTTTGACGCATGCGAACCCGACCTCAACGCCAAAACGCGGGAGAGCTCCGGCGAGCAAGTCTTGCACTCGAGCAGCGCCCGAATAGTGTTCGCCGTTGACGACATGCAGCACGCGAATCGTCGACGGAGGTACGGTGTCGGTTGTCGCGGCGTCGTGAACGACGTCGAAGGTTGATTCAAGTGGCATGATCGGCTAATTCCTACAATCGTTGTTTCTTCCCGAACCGACTCGACTTCCCCACCAGTCGGTTTAATATGGAGCGTACGCCTCGAGTCGCTTAGCAGCTGTCGGTCGGCGCAGCCGAGACAGTATTCGCTTCAACTCGGTCGGCAAAACTTCCGTTCTTCACCGGGGGAAGTCTAGATTGAAACCGCCGTTCAAAGCGCCGTTGTCGGGGTCGACCCTTGCGACTCATTGCGCTTTCCGTCTGCTTGTATTGCTCGCAGCAGTCATGCCATCGGGATCGGTGCTGGCCGAGAACCCAAAGCGACTGCATGTCGTCGGCAACGTGGACGGAGACTTCTTGCAAAAGGCCAGAAAGGCGCACGATTCGATCCCGAACGGGTTATGGAAACAGGTCGATGACGCCGGCTGGTCGATTCAGTTGGCCGAGTTCGTTGTCGACGCGGCGCCATTTCTACGCGGCCGCCATCCTCGCGGCTGGCCAGAGGGGACGGGATGGGAGCAGACGGATGGAGTGCATTTGCCTCAGTACCGATGGATCATCATTGCCGAAAAGCGGCAAACGACTCGTGGCGACATCGTTGAGGCAAATCGTGTGGCTGGCGTGCTACGCCACGAATTGGGGCACGCTGTCGACACGATTCGAGGGAGCAACGGAAAGCAGTTGACTGAATCCACCGAGTTTCGGCGATGCTACTCGGAAGACATCGAACGGATGGCGCCGGCGGTCCGCAGCCAGCTCGCCTATTACTTGCAAGCTGCGCCCAGCGGGCCCCGAGAGGCCTTTGCGGAATTGTTCGCAAATCGTTTCGGGGGCGGGTCCGACCGAGACAACCTCGAGACGCTCAACTCCGCCTTTCCGATGACTCGCAAGTTACTTCAAAAGACCATCGCCAGTAGCACGGCTCCGAGTCGTGCCGCGTCAATTGAGGCTGGCGCCGCGTCCGAGTAACATGCGATTCGGTTTGAGTCACGCTGACGGACCAAACGACGGCAGACGACGACACGAAGGCCGTGAAGAGGAGGAGATAGAAGACGATGCTCCGTTATCGTTTTCGTCTCTTTCCTTCCCCACTCCGCTCTATCTTTCCTACGGCTTTATTGCCAGCCTTGCCTGCGGCGACGGGCTAAACGAATCCTTCTTCCTGCACAAGTCTTCGCTCTCCGCGTCGCCGCTTGAGTCCCTATTGCTTGCGTACCTCCTTCGTCGCTCCTTGCTCCTTGCTCGTTACTCGAATTTCCCGACGATGTTTGACGCTTGCTGCGTCGGCAGGTATTTTGGTGGCCAGAATACCGTGTCGGACTGTGTTCGAATCGCACTGCCTCGATCGTAAGAGTACGTAAACATGCGTCAACCGCTGACAGCCCTATCCTTGACCGGCGCCTTCCTGATTGCCATGACTTCTTGCTTTGTCGCCAGCGCGACCGCAGCCGAGAAGGCCAAGAAGACGGTCTATTTTATGGCCGGCAAGAAAAGTCACGGATACGGTTCGCACGAGCACTTCGCCGGATGTCAATTGCTTGCGGCAGCGCTTCGCGAGAACATGCCCGAATACGATGTCGTCGTCTACCGCAACGGATGGCCGACCGACGCCAACGCGTTTGCAAACGCCGATACGATCGTGATGTATTGCGACGGCGGCGGCCGACACCCAGTCAATCAACACCTAAAGCAACTGCGGAAATTGACCGACAAGGGCGTCGGTGTCGTCTGCATTCATTACGGCGTGGAGGTGCCCAAGGGAGAGTCGGGCAATAGCCTGCTCGACTGGATCGGCGGCTATTTCGAAGCGCATTGGTCGGTGAATCCGCACTGGACGGCGCAGTTTAGAACGATTCCCAAACACGCGATCACCCAAGGCGTCAAGCCGTTTCAGATCAATGACGAGTGGTACTACCACATGCGATTTCGAGAAGGGATGGAGAACGTCACGCCGATCTTGACCGCCATCCCGCCAGCGTCGACGTTGAGTCGACCGGACGGTGCCCATAGCGGCAACCCGCACGTTCGAAAGAAAGTCGGTCAGCCGCAGCATGTCGCCTGGGCCTCCGAAAATGCAAAGAGCGAACGAGGCTTCGGTTTCACCGGCGGCCACTTTCACTGGAATTGGGCCGACGACAATTTCCGAAAAGTCGTACTTAACGCGATCGTTTGGACGGCGCATGGCGAAGTACCCGAAGGCGGAGTTGGTTCAAAGCGGCCAACCGTCGAACAGCTGAAGAAGAACCAAGACTACCCCGCTCCAAAGAAGCTGGATGAAAAGGGCATTCGAGCACGAGCGAATTTGCCCGCTCCGGGGACGGCAGCGGCCGACCCGAAAAAAAAAAGCGGCGAGGTAAGTCGAAAAGCAACTAACGCGAGCCGCGCGAAGCCGCTCTTCAGCAGCAAGATCGTCACGTCCATGACGCCTAAGCGCGCCATCAAGATCGATGTCGACATTACCGGCGCCAAAGAACTCTATTTGGTCGTTACCGACGGCGGCAACGGCTACAGTTGTGATTGGGCCGACTGGGCCGAGCCGACTCTGGTCGGTCCAACGGGTAAGATGCGACTTACCGACTTGAGTTGGAAATCTGCTTCAACCGGATTCGGCCAAGTCCACAAGGACCGAAACGCCGGCGGCGGCCCGATGACCATCGACGGCGTCAGCGTCCCCTTTGGCATCGGAACACACGCCAACTCGCTGATCGCGTTCGATCTTCCGCTTGGCTATACGCGATTCCAGGCGATTGGGGGACTCGACAACGGCGGAGCAGATCAGGCCAATTGCGGCGACGACAGCTCCATTCAGTTCCAAGTCTTCACGCAAAAACCGGATCTTAATCCGAGCGCAGGCACCAACTTAGCCAACGCGTCCCGAAGTCCCGAGGATGCCGTCGCTGGTCTCGATGTTGCCGATGGACTCGAAGCCACGCTTGCCGCGTCCGAGCCGGCTCTGTTGAGTTTGACGAATCTGGATATCGATCATCGAGGCCGCATTTGGGTTTGCGAAGTCGTCAACTATCGCAAACACAACAACAAGCGACCGGAAGGCGATCGGATCATGATTCTGGAGGACAAGAACGGAGACGGCGTCGTCGATACAAGCAAGGTCTTTTATCAAGGACGTGACGTCGATTCGGCGATGGGAATCTGCGTCCTGGGTAATCGAGTGATCGTCTCCAGCTCGCCAAACGTGATCGTGTTCACGGATGAGGACGGCGATGATAAGCCGGACAAGAAGGAGATACTCTTCTCCAAGACCGGACAGCCGCAACACGACCACTCGGCACACTCATTTCTATTTGGCCCCGATGGCAAACTCTACTGGAACTTTGGCAACACGGGCAAAGCTGTCCACGATGCCGATGGCAAACCGGTTACTGACATCACCGGCAACCAAGTCGTCGATAACGGAAAACCGTATTATGGCGGAATGCCCTTTCGTTGCAACTTGGACGGCTCCGAGTTCGAAGTCTTGGCTCACAATTTTCGAAATAACTATGAGGTCACCGTTGATTCGTTCGGCACGCTATGGCAATCCGACAACGATGACGACGGCAATCGCGGGGTGCGAATTAACTTTGTGATGGAGCACGGCAACTACGGCTATAAGGATGAGATCAACGGCGCCGGTTGGCGTTCCGAACGGACGGGCATGCACGAGGATGTGCCGTTGCGGCACTGGCATTTGCGAGACCCGGGCGTTGTACCGAATCTGCTGCAAACGGGCGCCGGTTCACCCACTGGTATTACGGTCTACGAGGGGCGTTTGCTCCCGAAGGTGTTTTGGGATCAAGTTATTCATTGTGACGCGGGACCGAACGTGGTTCGTGCTTATCCGGCCGAATCGTATGGTGCGGGTTACCGGGCGTCGATCGAGAACATTCTCCACGGCGCTCGCGACAACTGGTTTCGGCCTGCTGACGTTTGCGTCGCGCCCGATGGCTCGCTGTTCGTTACCGACTGGTACGACCCCGGCGTAGGCGGGCACAACATGCAAGACCTTCAGCGCGGCCGACTGTTTCGCGTCGCGCCTCCCGGTCATCGCTATCAAGTTCCAAAATACGATTACGATAAGATCGCAAGCTGCATCGAAGCACTGCGGAACCCAGCAAACTCGGTCCGCTACATGGCGTGGACCTCGCTTGCGGCTCGAGGCGATGAAGCTCAGCCAGCGCTGCTGAAGATGTATCGAACTTCGGCCAACCCACGACACCGAGCTCGCGCGCTTTGGTTGCTCGCGAAACTTGATTCGGGCACCGAGCACGTCGCTTTGGCTGCGTCGGATAACAACAGTGATATCCGGATCACGGCATTGCGGGCGGCTCGACGTTACGGACACGACCTTTCGTCACTGCTCAGACGACTCGTCTCGGACCCATCCGCAGCCGTTCGACGCGAGTGCGCCGTGGCGCTGCGGCTCTACACAAAAGATGACGCGGTCTCGCTCTGGGTTGAGCTCGCTCTGAAACACGATGGAAAGGACCGCTGGTACTTGGAAGCGTTGGGAATCGCCGCCAAGGGACGGTGGGACGAAATGCTCCCGGCCTATATCAAAGCCGTTAATGGCCGTTGGAATACGGCTTCGGGGCGAGACATCGTCTGGCGTTCCCGAGCCGTCGATTCACCGGCGATGTTGGCCGAGATTATCATCAGCGGCAACGACGAGTCGAAGTTGGATCGGTACTTTCGCGCGTTTGATTTTCTGCCGAAGGACGCCGGGCAAGTCGAATTGGTTGACGTTGCTTTCTCCAAGGCCGGCGCCAACGAACAGTCGCGAAATCTGATCATGAGCGAATCGCTCAAACGACTCGATGGATACGATCTCTCCGGAAACGCTGAACGCACCAAGGAGCTGACCGAACTGCTCGACTCCATCGATGACAACAGTCAGTTCATATTCCTGGTGAAGACGTTTAGCGTGAGTAGTCGCTACCCGCGTTTGCTGACCATTGCGCAACAAAACCCAGACACAACGGACGGAGTCAATGCGATTCGAGCGTTGCTCGATAAGGGCCAAGGCGATTTGTTGAAGTCCGCACTGCAAAGCGGCGATGTTGGTCTGGCGGCGGAGACGGCGAAAGCGATCAGCAATTCGGCTGACGGACGAGCGTTTTCGCTGCTGATGCCGCTAGTGCGAAACTCAAGCGTCGATCTGGAATTGCGGAGGCAAGCGACTCGCGCAGTTGCTCGCACCCAGAATGGCGGACGGCGACTTATTCAGTTGGCCAAGGATCAAAAACTTGACGCTGAGTTGTTTAGCGCCGCGGCATTCCATTTGAATGCTTCTTCCGATAAGAACATCCGAGAAGCGGCTGCCAAGTTGTTTCCCCTGCCGCCGATCAAGGGAGGCAAGCCGCTTCCGCCCATTACCCAGCTCGTGAACGCGAAAGGCGACATCGCGCGAGGTGCCAAGGCGTTCGCAACCGTGGGGCAATGCGCCAATTGCCACGTCGTGAACAAACAGGGTAAAGAGGTGGGACCAAACCTCTCGGAGATCGGCGGGAAACTCAGCCGCCAAGCGCTCTTTGAATCCGTGCTCTTCCCGAGCGCCGGAGTTAGCCATAACTACGAAACTTATTCGCTGGCGCTGGCTAGCGGGATTGTCGTCAAAGGCGTACTCGTCAGCAAGACAGACACGTCGATCACGATCAAGACCGAGGACGCTATTACCCGCGTCTATAAATTGGACGAAGTGGAAGAGGTCGCGAAGAGCAAGCTCTCGATCATGCCCGCCGACTTGCAGAAGATACTTACTCCGCAGGAATTGATCGATGTGGTCGAGTACCTGACGACCCTGCGGAAGAAGAACTAACCCCATGCCTTCCTCGGCTCGTTTCGTTTGACTTAACGTCATTTTGACCTACGTTTGTGATTGGAGGTAGCAATCGTGTTGCTGCGTCTGATTCTATGGTTCAGGGGTTTGCCGCACTCATCGCCTGCGCCGGTCAACGCATGGCGTGCATCGGTGAGTCGTTCGCGGCCGATTAATCGGGGGTTGCGCCAATGGCTCAGAACAGCCAGACAGTCCGAGAAATTACGAATGAGGAAAAGCTGGCGGTCGAGGATCGCCGTCACGAACGGCGCATTCAGTGCAACCTAGATCTGCGAGTTGCGAACTACGACGGCGTCATGCAGCCGGAACGCATGGACTACTTGGCCATGCAAAGTCGAGACATATCCAGTACAGGCATTTCGTATTTTTCGCCAAAGCCGCCGGACGCTGACACGCTTGTGTTAATGGTCGGGGCTTACGCAGACGCTTACTACGTCACGGCGCAAGTGGTGCGATGTCAGGAGGGGTTCTGGAATCGCCGGCGACAATACATTGTCGGTTGCGTGTTCGACGGTCAAATCCCCGCGCCTTGCTAGGCGCCATCGGGGTGTAATGGAGTGTGATGGCCGCGACGATAGCGAGTCGTCGCGCACGCGCTGGTGCGAGGGCCGATGCGATACCGAGTCGTCGCTGACGCGCTGCTGGCGAGCGTGTGACGTGGTGCGATAGGGAGTCGTCGCTGACGCTTCGAGTTAGCTGTTGAATTGGCGCGGTTAGGCAAACTTTGCGGATTTCGTAAAGTCTGCGGCCCGGCGGGACGATGAAGGATCATACACGGACCTACGCAACGGATGCTCGTGATGACTCAAGGACTCGCAACCGCAAAACTGCTGGCGATCATGGCCGCCTGTCTGCTTGGAACAGGCTGTTGCGGCGCGAGGCTATGTTCCGTGCGATTTGACCAGCCGGTGGAGGCATTAGGCGACTCGCCAGCCCATATTCCTTACGCCGAACCGCCTTGCGGTTTTCAAACCATTGGCGGTCCGCCGACCTTGGGAGGGCCTCCTCCGCCGCCGATGATTTCGGCACCGGCTCCACGGTTCATGCCGGTGCCGACACGTCCAGTGTTTGCTCCCTACGAGGTCCAACCAGCCTTCTATGGCCCGGGGGGAACTGGCCCGGCCGAAGACGTCCAAGGCGTAAGGGATTCCGAACGAGAGCGTTCGGAGGTCGATGAAGAAGCCGAACCTGAATCGCTAGACATTCGCGAAGTAACCGAGACGAAAGAGATCGGTCCCATTGCTTCCGCAGCAACGAGTTCCTCCGACACCCGAACTCAGCTGAGATTCGTTAACAACCCTTTACGCTAGCGCCTCTAGCATCGATGGTGCCCAGGGTGCCAACGCGACGCGCCGCCGAGACCCGAAGCGTCAGCGACGACTCCCTATCGCACCAACTCAGACGCCTTCGCCTTGCTCAGCCTGGCTCAGTCTGGCTCAGCGACATTTTCGGCCGAATTTCCTTCGGCCTCAGTCTGTTTATCGGGGTCATAGAACACGAGCCGCAACATTTGCAGCAGCAAGAACGCGGCGAATGGATAGACAGGCCAAAGTCGAATGAGCAAGTGAGTTCTCGGCGCGACTTGCTCGTCCGGTCGTTCTTCTCGTTCTTGCATTTCCGCTTTAACTCGGTCGTACTCGTTCCGCAAATAGGGAAACCGCATGCTCTCGACGACGGACCAGCCGAAGATGAACAGTAGAGTCAAAAGCAGAAGTCCGCAGCCGCTAATGGCCATGAGTCCCTTGAACGATGATTCTTCTGTGTACGTCTCCTCGTACAACTCGATCGTCTTGCCCTTCACGGCGCTGCGTTCGGCCGCCTCAGCGACTTCGAGCGAATGACGAATGTCGCTCCAATCCGGCGAGGGCCTCTCGGACGCTAGGAGCGACGCTAGCGATTCGCGCTCGCCTTCGTGCACGTCGAACGTCGCTGATTCGCGGCCAGTTTGCAGGGTGCATTCGGCATGGCTAAATTCGAGTTCGGCCTTTCCGTTCTCACCTTGTAGCGTGATTTTGGCTGATGGCGCCCCAGGTGCGATCGACCAATGGAGTACGACGTCGTCGTCGGCTGGAGTCATGTTGACGCTCAGCCTCGAAAAACCGGCGCCCTTCCCCGACTCGCCCATTCCATTGACATGACGAATCTTTCCACCCAGCGTTCGCAGCAATTCACAGTCACGGCGAAGATTCCAAATCACGTTGACATCGGTTCGCTCGGGCAAACGCCGCTCCATGACGATCTGCTGTATGGCACCCAGGTGGGCGGGCGGCTGTTGGCGCAATTCGATCAGCGTGAGAAACGCCGGATGCTCTCTCATCGGGCAATAGCTGGCAAGAACCGACTCCACATCGTCGCGGATCATCTCCAATTCGATGGCCACGACGGCTTCGCAAACCGGGTGCAGTAACAGAAGCCGCGCTTCGGTCGACGGGACCAGTTTTCGCAGCGGTTCATCTTGGTCTTGATCCGCGCCGCCCGAAACGACGATCACATCCATGCGACTGAAGCGGAACAGGTCTTCCCATGAATCGAGCTTCTCGTCTGGACGAAGCGTCTCGTCGATCATGCCGGTGCCCGAGCCAACCGCTGCGGTCCACGTGTGGCCGAGTGCGACCAAAGTCTGCGCGACTCGGCGAGCTTCTGGGCTGGTTCCAAGAGTGGCGAATCGCATAGCGTGCACGAATCCGGCGGAAAGGCGGGTGTAGGCGAAAGTGACGGGACGATGTAGATTCACTTCTAAGCCCTTTTTTATAGCCGTCGCGACAGGCTCCGCCAGCGGCCAACATGGATTTGCGAGACAAGAAGGAACAATCATGGCGCAATATGACGCGGTACTCATTCCCGGCGACGGAATTGGTCCGGAAGTGACGGTTGCCGTGACTCGAATCCTCGAAGCGGCCGGGGCGCCATTGACTTGGCAAGAGCACCAGGCGGGTATCGCGGCTCTCGATGACGGCCAGGAATGCGTTCTGCCCGCGTCGACCATCGAAGCGATCAAACGGACGAAAGTCGCACTTAAAGGCCCTTGCACGACGCCGGTTGGCGAAGGTTTTTCATCGGTCAATGTGCAATTGCGGAAGAACCTCAATCTCTATGCCGCCGTCCGGCCAGTCCGCTCGCTTCCAGGCGTCGAGACGCGGTTCAAAGATGTCGACTTGGTGATTATCCGAGAAAACACGGAGGGCTTGTACAGCGGAGTGGAGAACCGACTCACCGACGACGTCGTGATGAGCATGAAAATTGCGACGAAGACAGGCTGCCACCGTATCGCCCATTGGGCCTTTCGCTTCGCCACTCAGCAGAAGCGAAAGAAGATCTCGGTCATGCACAAAGCCAACATCATGAAACTGACGGACGGGCTGTTCATTCGCGAATCGCGCGAAGTGCAACGTAGCGACTACCCCAATATCGACTACGAAGAGTGGATCATTGATGCGGGCTGCATGAAGCTCGTGCAAGACCCGACCAAGTTCGATGTGCTGCTCTTGGAAAACCTCTACGGCGACGTCGTGAGTGACCTTTGCGCCGGACTTGTCGGCGGGCTGGGCGTTGTTCCCGGAGCGAACATCGGAGACGAGGCGGCGGTCTTTGAGGCGGTCCACGGATCGGCCCCCGACATCGCCGGCAAAGGCGTCGCGAATCCGCTCGCCCTACTCATGTCCGCAACCATGCTCCTCGATCACTTGGCGACGACCGAGCGCGATGAGAGCTGCACTACCGTCTCAAGCGCGATCCGCCAGGCCTACGACCAGGCGCTCAGAGACGACTGCAGGACTGGCGATCTGGGCGGCGACCTCGACACCAAATCATTCGCCGATGCGGTTATTGAAAGATTGCCCAGCTAAATGAAAAACGGGGACGGAAAAAGGACAGGATCAACAGGAATCTGGTCGAATTCAAGGGCGGCGCGAGGTTGGCAATTGCAAGATCAAGAAAGGCAAGCAGTTTGGCGTCTACGCCTACGGGTCCTCCACTTCCAAACTGACTGTGAGCCGTTGCACGATCGAGTCGAATCGCAGTGACGGAGTTTATTGTTACGGCGGCAACTTGACTCTCGTCAATTGCTTGCTCGAAAAGAACGGGGGCGACGGACTGCGTGTGGTCAATGGCCCGGTTACCGCCATCCACAACACGTTTGCCGGCAACAGGCGAGACGGCATCGACGCTTTCCGTCAGAACAAGAAGACGATTGTTTACAACAATATTTTCTGTGCCAATCGCGAGGCTGGCGTCTCGGGCCGACGAGGACTCATGGCCCATGACTACAATATCGTATTCGCCAACACGCGCAATTTTGCAGGCGTGATCGCGGGCAAGAATTCGCTGTTGGTCGATCCAGGATTTCTCTACGCCAAGAAATCGGACTACCATCTCTCCAAGACTTCCGTGGCGATCGACGCCGCCTCATCCTCATCGGCCTACAGCACATCGCTGGACATCGAGGGGCTCAGCCGCCCACTAGGCGTTGCGAATGACATCGGCTGTTATGAGTCACATTACCAGCGCCGAGTTAAGATCGAATCCTGGGTTGAGGTTCGATAGGCACCAGATTCAACCGACCAGAGTCAACGGACGGCTGTCGCGAGTCCGTTGACTCATTCGTGGCGTCACGTTCCCTCTGTTTAATTCATGGCGTCGCGAAGGCCATCAAGCGTTCCGCCAAGAGAATAGTGAATCTCCGACGTCGCGGTCACGACCAAAGCGTGCAGCGGTTTGTAATAGAAAATGCTGCCAGGCCCGCCATTGGTGTCCCAAAATTCGGGCTGAATCGTTCGTTCGATCAAATCAACCAAAGTGGGGCCGTAGTCAAACTTCGTTCCGCCGCCGCGTGCGGACGATTCATTCGAATCATTGGAATAAACTTGGGCCGGTCCGCCCATCGAGCCGCCGACAACCCCCAATTGATCGGCGAGCGAACCGGTGATTTCGTTCGCCAATTCGTCGACTTCCGAATTCGGCTTCCGCGTTGCTTTCGGCGAGCCTCCGGCTAACGATGGAGCTCGACGAGCTCCACGCCGGAGCGCGGGACGCGACGGCAAATCGAATTCGCGGATGAGTCGTTTCTTGATCGACGTCATCCGGCTCCAAAGTTTGGCTTTGTAAGACTTGAGCGAGTCGCTTGTGCCGAGTCGGGGATCGCGTTTGATTTCGAGATAAAGGGAGGCCATCCGATGGATCGCCGCCGCCTTCTCCTCGTTCGATTCCGCGCGTGCCTCGTCGCGAATCACGGCTCGCACATCTTGTGAGATGTCGTAAAACTTGCGTAATTCCGGGGCGTCACCCGGCGCGACGACGGTCAAGATCGATAGAACTAAGGCTCCCATGTTCTTCCCTCTGTTCCTGCTGGACGTTGCCCCCGTCCGCTGCATTCAATGTATCGTCTAGATCCCTATCGCTCAATGATTTCAAATTGCCAGCGTCGTCACCGACGTTGAGCTCTTTCTCCCAGCTCGACCATAGCTGTTCGGTCCATGCCGACTGACGTTGCAAATACCAGGCGACGCCAAGTCCCACGCCAGCGCCGACGACAACGTCGCTGAAAAAATGAGCCTGAACCACCATTCGCTGCGCACCGGCAAGAATCGCAAAGAACAGAAACAACCGGCCGCCCCGAGGGTACAGACGCGCCAGTCCCAACGCCAATCCAAACGCGGTGGCAGTGTGGGCCGACGGAAACGACTGCGTTGCGTACTCAAACGCCTCGCCAATCGGCAGCGTCAATGGCGCGAAAAACCCTTCGAACGATTCGAGCGGGCCGTCTGGAATCGCCACGAATTGGTTAGGGCGACGACGGATCAACATCACCTTCAGGCAATTCGCCGCCAGCCCGGCAAGATAGGCAGTTGCGGCAAGACGCGGAACTACGCGCCATCCCCTTGGATCGAGCGACTTGACCGTGATCAGGATGAGCAATACGCCGAGGCCGTGGGCAAACACTTCAGCGAGCAGGACGACTTTCTCAATGTCGCCCGGCAATGGCTCGGACCGCATCCAATTCGCCATGGGCGCATCGGCCAAGCCCGCCACGAGGGCGATGGCGATAAATGCCAGGCCAAGCAGACTCCAACGTCGCCACTTTGGCCGAGATTGATTCAATGGATGCAAGCAGTCAGATCCCATGCGCGAAGCGTACCAAACCGCCTGCAACCGACCTAGCCCGGATTTGTTTGGAGCAACTATTGGCGTTGAGCTAGAGACCTAAAGCGGCGTAGACTCCCACCAGATTTTCCGCGACGAATTGCGGAATCGAAACCGCGCTGTGATGGAACCAGCGCGATCTCAGGTTAGGAGTCGGTTGATGTCATGGAAGGCTCACGTGGCGACGATTTTGGTTGTCGCTTCGGTTGTCTTGTTCACGAATCTGGGTGGCCCAAGGCTTTGGGATCGCGATGAGCCCCGTAACGCTGGTTGCGCAGCGGAAATGCTGTTGCGCGGAGATTGGGTCGTGCCGGTCTTTAACGGCGAATTGCGGTCGCACAAACCTGTTCTGCTTTACTGGCTGATGATGAGCGCCTATGCGGTGCTCGGCGTTGGCGAATTCTCGGCAAGGTTTTGGTCGGCCGCTTTGGCTGTCGGCTCGTGTCTGTGCGTCTACGCCATCGGTCGAAGAATTTTCAGTCCGCGAGTCGGCCTGTGGGCCGCCGTTATCCTCGCAACCACGATGATGTTCGACGTCGCTGGGCGAGCCGCAACGCCTGATTCAGTGTTAATATTTCTCGCGACGGCGGCGCTGACGTGGTTCGTGCTACGCACCTTCCCCAGTCGAACTGTCGACCAAGAAACAAAAGCCGGCGCCGACGAAGAGCCAAGCACCGAGCTGTTTCCTATCGAACCATTCGCTGTCATTATTCTCTACGCGATCATGGGCCTGGCGACATTGGCCAAGGGCCCGATCGGCGTGATCCTGCCATCGGCGGTTATCGGCGTCTTCCTGCTCATCCGCAGTTTCAGCACAACCTATGGGGCGCCCCGAGGCGTCTGGCGATTGACGCGGCCGATCAGCTATTTCATTGGCGTCTGTTTGCGCATGAAAGTCCACTGGGCGACGAGCGTTGTGCTCGCCGTCGCATTGCCTTGGTACGTCTGGGTTGGATTGCGAACCGACGGCGCATGGCTCAGCGGTTTCTTCCTGGAGCACAATCTGGGCCGCGCGATGCAGCAGATGGAGGGCCATGGCGGATCTCCGTTCTATTTCTATCCTGTCGCACTCATGCTCGGTTTTGCACCTTGGTCGGTGTTTTTCATTCCGACGTTCCTGGACGCCTATCGGCGCATGCGCCGCGGCGATCGAGAGGGAAACGGCCTTTTGTTCGCGCTCTGCTGGGTCGCCGTCTATGTCGGTTTGTTTTCGCTGGCTAGCACGAAACTGCCAAGCTACATCACGCCCTGCTATCCCGCAGTCGCGCTCCTGGTTGGAAGTTACGTTGACCGTTGGGCGAGAAACGAAACGCTCGTCTCGTGGATTTGGCCTCGACTCGCCATGGCCATTTGGGCCGCCGTCGGACTGGGGCTCCTGGTCGGCCTTCCCGTTGCGGCGCAGCAGTACCTTCCTGGACTGGAATGGCTGGGTGCCGTCGGCTTGATTCCAATCGTCGCCGCCGCCATTTCGCTCATCTGTATGCGACTCAAGCGAGCCGACGCGGCAGCCAGATCCTTTGCGCTCGGCGCATTCCTTTTCGTTTGGGTCTCGTTTTCGTTCGTCTCCGCGCAAGTCGACTCGACTCAACGGTTTCATGAACTGCTCAGCCAACTCAGGTCACGGAGCGAAAACCCGCGATTAGCCCACTATCAAGTGCTTGAACCGAGCTGGGTCTTTTACGCGGAGTCGACCATCGAGCCGGTTCATGTCGGCGAGAGCGACGCGCCCGGCAAGCAAGGAAAGCGAGGCGGACAGGTCTGGGTGCGACACGCTTCACATGAAGTGAGGCAATACCTTCAGCAAAGTCACGACAACTATGTACTCACAACGCGCACTCACTATGAGCGCATCCGTGGTGAATTGCCGACCGGCATCTCGGTTGTCGCCGAAACGCCTTACTTCTTGAAAGACGAATCGATCGTCGCGCTCGGACTTTCAAAAACCTCGGTCGCCAAGCGCGACGACGGCACGAGCACCCAGTAGAGGGAACGCGGGGGTTGAACCGTCGCTGACGATTCTGGTCTCGTGCGGGCGCTCGCTGACGCGTCGGGTTGGCTCGAGAAGGCTATTTCTTCCCGGAGTCTCTTCTTGCTTTGGCTTCCTGCGATTTGGATAGCATGGGGTTCGGTGTCGCGTCGCCTTCGGCTTTGTGAAGGATCCAGCGGACTCCGCCCAACAACGACTCTTGATACGTCGAGTTGGCCCAGACATCCTCACGATGTCCAAGGCTCATGTGCATGACACGACCCTTGCCATATTCCTTGACCCAGGCAATGGGCACATGGTACGGCTGCTTGAGCTTCGTCTTGGCCATGTTCAGACTCATGAGAACCCGAACTTTCTCCGGTTGCCAATTCTTAAAACGATAGATCTCGTCCTTGATCGTGAATTCGCTTCCCCACGGTTTTGCGACCGGATGATTCGTATCGTGCACGGTAATCGTCACGGTTGTATTTGCGCCCCAGGGATGGCCGTTAAACGTGCCGCCGATCATGTCCCAATAGGGTTTGTAATTCTTGAAGGTGTCGGCGGCCGAATGCGTGCCGATAAATCCGTGACCTTTCTGCTTCAACCAGTCATTGAAGAAGTAGTCCAAGTCCGCTTGTTTAATCGGCAGTTTACCCGTCGTGTAAAACAGCACGATATCGTATTGCTGGAGTTTCTCTTTGGTGAAGTCCTTCGCGCAATCCTGAGTGCAATCGGCGCGAAACAGGCCGCTCGTCACTCCCATCTCTTTGACGACGCGTTCGGCCGGCGAGAGCTGATTATCTTTGCGAGTCACCGAGCCGTGCCGAAAACCGGCGCTCTGACTAACCATTAACAAGCGGACCGGCTTCGTTTGTTGTTTGTCTTCCGCCATGACGACGCCAGTCATCAGAAGCGTCAGCGCTACACTCGAAAGGACTCGGATTCCCATAGCAGTTAGTCCCGTTTTAGGGTGAGTTTTATACGCTCCGCACTTGCGGCTCATCGTGACCGTAAGCTGACCGACTCTGGTCCGCTTCATCAACCTATGTCTCTTTGCGAGCCGTTGCAACTCATCCGACTGGTCAAATCCATCTTAATGGGATCGATCAGCGTCGAAGCGAGCGACATTCAACTCGAACCGCACACGCCAGAAATGCGAGTGCAGTATCGCGTTGACGGCGAGCTGCAGCAAGTGATGACGATCCCCAATCACATCGAAGAGGCGGTGGTCGCGCGGATCAAAGTCATGGCGGACATGGACACCACCGAAACTCGACGACCTCAAAACGGGCATCTCGGGTTGCATGAAGACGGCGTCAAAGTCATCTTCCGAGTCAGCAATATCCCAACGGTTGGCGGCGAGTAGGTCGTGCTTCGTCTGCTCGACGAGGGCAACAAGGTCTTCAATCTGCACAAAGTTGGATTCATGCCGCGCGACGTGGAGCGAGTTCAGTCGATCATCGACAAGCAGCTCACGGTACTCGGTCTCGCAAGAATTCAGCTACGGAATTCGTGACGACGAACCTTGATGCCGATGCGAAACACGCGCGGTTTCGGCGTGTCGCGGCGACGCCGCATGTTGCATTTTCGCCAGGTGGAAAACTGCAGGATTTTCACGAGAGGATTCGGTTTTTTTCCAGCCTATCGAGGTATGCGCACTATGTTCTTAATGAGCCCGCATCTTTCCCCTCTCCCAAAGTTCATTCGAACGGAATGTGGGTGCTCACACGGGTCTGATAACAAACATGAAGCAAGCACATCGCCAACAGCGAGCTGGCTTCTAGCTCATGGAGATCATGGTCGCTCTGGCGGTCGTGGCCATGATGTCGACGATGGCGTCACAGCAATATCTCAACAGCATGCCAAAAGCCCGCGTCAATACGTGTCATTTGACGAAGGCTGAAATCGAAGTGCAGGTTGAGCGGTACTACCGCAACATGGGCCGCTGGCCGCAAACCAATTTGTCCGACATCGCTGGACTCACGGAGTATTTCTCCGACCGTCCGCAACGATGCCCTGTGGACAATTCGGCCTACCGGCTTGACCCCCGCACGCGCCACGTCGTTGGACACAATCACTAAGTTGATACTCCGGTCTCAACTTACAACGAGTCAATTATTTTGTCGTCGCCATTTGGGGACCCGTTCCACTCCCGAACTTGCGATAATCGTCGCGTGAGCACGCTTGTGTTCGCATGAATCTAGTTGAGGAGAAGAGAAGATGAAGCGAGGTCGCAAGCGCGGTTTTTCGTTGATGGAAATCATTATCGCGGTCGTGATCATGGCGATCGTGGCGACGCTCGGCGTGTCGCAATTGGGCAAGACAACGAGCCAAGCAAAACAGAAGCTCGACCAGCACAACCAAGCCTCGTTGAACGAAGCGATTCAGCGATACTATCTCGAGCGTAATCGCTATCCTGACCGAAACCTGGTCTACCTGACGTACTATGGTTACGCCAGCGAAGCCAAGTCGGGATACAAGTACTACCAGTACACGCCTTATGGCGGCATCTACCGGTTCAACAGCAGCACCAAGAAGGTCTACCGCTAAACAAGCCGCTGGGATTTACAACCGCACGTCGCGTAATGTAACGCGGCGTGCGGATTTTTTCGGTTAAGGAGTTCGCCGCGTCATGAGCTTTGGATCCTTTGTCGCCTACTCGCGCATCGTCCGATCCCGAGCCCAACGGCCACTCCTGACGGTACAAGACTGTCCCTTGGCATGAGTCGACTGCACCAACATCGAGAGCAGCGCATCGCGTTCGAAGTACGCTGTACTTGTCGCTAGCCCCAGGCCAAAAAACGCTCGGCGGCTCCATTCGGCAGATTGACGCCAAACACCAGCACGCGCTGTTTTCCGTTGTCAACCAAAAGACGCTCGACCTGCTGATCGACATCTGCGAAAACCTCCGCATCAATTTCGAACTTGTTGATCCTTCGCTTTCCGCTCTAGCTCGCGTCCCATCAATGACTCGCCGAAAATACTGCACTGCGCTGCCGCAAAGGACATTGCTCGTTCAGTGCAAAGTGCAAAATGAGAGTCGCGCGAATCGTGCGTTAGCTGTCCGAGGCGATGTAAAGCGGCAACTGAGCTTCTTCGCCCTCGACGAAGACTCGCAGTTTCACTTGAGCCTTGTTGTGCAGCTTCGTGATAAGCTCTTGAGCCTCGGGCAACTTCTTCAGTAGCGTTTCGGATTCGACGATCCTTCGTTTCGACGTGGCAATTTTCTTGCTCGTCGAATTCAAGTCGCGTGTGACACCAAACTGCGCCGCCGCTTTGGCTTGTTGTTGGAAGACGTTATTGGTCCGCTGAGCGTTGATCGACGACTGCTTCGACTTGAGCGCGCGAAGCCTTGCTTCCGCACGGGTCAGATCGCGTCGAGCTCCAAGTACGGCTCGCTGAGCGCCTTTCTCCATGTTTTGCAGTCGATCGATGGAGAGGTCAAAACTGATTCGAGCGTTAGGGTTGTACACCGGCATCACGTAGACCGCGATCTCCTCACGCCCTTTGCGATCAACTTTGAAACGGATTTCCGTGCCTGGGTAATCTTTCAATTGCACCGCCAAATATTTGCCTTTGCCGGCTTTGCGTTGGTCATTCTTCCAGTATGCCGTCATTGGGAACTGATTCAACAATTCAACCTCAAGCCGAAGATCGTCGGTCTTAGGCAAGTTGGCTACGTCGAGCACTCGCGTGTCGACTCTTTTCTCCAGCGAGATCGTAAACGTCGACTCGCGAAGCGGTTTTCGCAGCGGGATCGTTCGCGAATGTTTTTGGCTGGCAATGTTCAAAACGCAGTTCTTCACTTGCAACGTCTTGGCAACCGGAGCGCCCTCGGACCAAACAAACTGAAACTCGTTCTCGCGATGAGCTAGTTGTGCCAGCTCGACGCCCGCCTTGTCCTCGTCTCCCGTCTTCTTGTCTCCCGACTTCTCATCGCTTAACAGGATTCGCCACCGTGACTCGTCGCCGTCAATTGGCGACGCCACGATTCGCTCGCCCTCCTCAAGCTTGGCGAATTCGCTATTCAGTTCTAATTCGATCTTCGCGTTCGAGGTGAGCTGAGCCAGACTTCGAGCTTTCTTGTCGAGCAGCGACGGCAGTTCAATCGCCACCGGCCAAGTCGTAAAGGGATCCGCGTCAGAACTGACACTCGGCTTCGTCGTCGGCGTCGTCGGCGTCGTTGGCGTCGTCGGAACACTGACTGGTTTGTCAGGAGCTGCTGGTTTCACCGAGTCCGTCGGAGTGGAAGCGATGTTGTGCGAACCGCCAAGTCCGCCGCCAATGGGCTTTGCAGGAGGCGTGAAGGTCTTCGTTTGCACGTTGGACCCGACTTGCCCGATTCTCGCTGATTGGTCCGTGTCTTCATTGTTGGTGGCCGGCGGAGCGAGAGGCTGACCGTCCTCGGATGCTTCATCGTTTGACGGAGACGTTTTTGAGCCGAGCGCGTCAGGCGACGTCGACTCTAATTGATGGTTCGCTTGCTCGTCGTCAATTGCTGGCGGATCATAAGCCTCAGCAGCCGTCTCTCGCGAGGCCCGTTGTTCGTCACCGCCGCGTAAAACCCAGTATCCAATCGCCGTGCATAGGACGCCCGCGAGCAACGTTGCCGCGCCGCAGGCTATGAGCACGATCATGCCGCGACCACCGACCGACGAATTGGCCTTAGCCGGTAACGATTGCACAGCTGTCGGGGAATGTGCGATGGGAACCGATGCGAGCTGCGTTGCCAAGTGCTGGCTCAGTCGAGCGTCGTACCTGGTCCGAGATTCTGGATTGAGCAAAGTAACGCCCGTCTGCCGCACCTCTTGAATCAACTCCGTAGCGCGTGCGCCGTGAGGCCCCGACTGGTGCGTTGCCAAATGCCGCAGTCGCAGGTTTACCGCGTTCTCGATCACCTTCGGTTCGGTTTCAAACTGGCTGACGCCAAGAATACGATACGCATCCGGCGGCTGCTCGCTGGGCGGAATCCCAAGCCAAAGATGATATGCGTCTATCGAAGGTGTTTCCACGAATTAGCTCTCGTATTTCGCGCGCGTATCGACCTGCCATTTCTATCAAGATCGCCTGACAAAGTCGAATGCAACGATCAATCGATGGATGAAACCGTCGCGGCCGTTCGCTGCAGTCTGTTATTCGAGCACGACAGTGATCCGAACCAATCGCGCCTAGCCAACCCTATGTAAGCTGCCTAACCGACTGGCGTTTCAAGCTTTAACGGAAGCCGCGCCGCCGGCTAGGCATAGATGACCGCCAGGATAATCGTGGCGTTCGATCGTGCCAAGTTTCGAATGGAATGCTCGACGTCAGCGCGGTAGCTGGCCGAGTCGCCTCGGGCGAGCGTTTCACTCGTGTCCCCGCTGTCAATTTGAACTCGCCCCTGCTGAACCGTGAGGAATTCGCGAGTTCCCTCGAAGTGGGCGGCGCTGTGGAGCGTTCGATTGGGCCGCAGCTTGACCTCGTACATCTCAACGTCCTTCTCCAAATGGAGCGGCGAGAGAGTGCGGATGTCGCAATCGTCATCGGACCGATAGAGCGAGCTGGGGTCGCCTGCGCGAATCACTTCGATCGGCCGCAGGTGCTCGTCGACCTCAACCAATTCGCCAAGCGACATCTCGAACGCCTGCGCGATGCGCAGAGTGACAGCGAGGGTCGGGTTTGCCTGCTCGCGTTCGATCTGGCTGAGCATCGATCGACTCACGCCGGACGCGTCGGCAAGTTGCTCGAGCGACCAGCCCCATTGAGCTCGCAATTCGCCGATTCGATGGCAGGCTCGCGCGGCGATATCCATCGCCGCATCGCGGCGCCCTCCCTTTCCTTTCTGACCTCCTCGTTGTCCCGCCATCTCTCACCTTCCGCCGGCCTCACTGACTGAAGCACCCTCAGCGAATCTGACGTCCTCCCATATACTGGACGCGGCGTCTTGCAAACAGGATCACAGACGTCTAACATACTGTACCAGCTATCCGTCATAGAGAACACCGACAAAGCGTCAACAGACCGTGGAGGCGAATCATGAAGGCCCTTGTCAAACAGAAGCCCGAGCCCGGAATCTGGATGGACGAAGTCGGAAAGCCTTCACCGGGCCGAAACGACGTGCTGATCAAAGTTCACAAGACGGGAATCTGCGGCACCGATGTCCATATCTATAAGTGGGACGAGTGGGCCGCGAAGACGGTTCCAACTCCGATGATTGTGGGACATGAGTTTGTCGGGGAAATCGTCGAGGTTGGCGACAATGTCACCGACTTCTTTCCCGGCGAAATTGTCAGCGGCGAAGGCCACGTGGTTTGCGGGCGCTGCCGAAACTGTTTGGCCGGCAGGCGTCACCTTTGCGCCGACACGCAAGGGATTGGCGTCAACAGGCCAGGCGCCTTCGCAAACTATATCTCGCTGCCGATGACGAATGTCTGGCACCATGCCGACGACATCGACCAGGACGTCGCCTCGATTTTTGACCCCTTCGGCAATGCCGTGCACACAGCGCTCTCATTTCCCGTGCTCGGCGAGGACGTCTTGATTACGGGTGCCGGCCCGATTGGAATCATGGCGGCCGCGATCGTGAAACATGCGGGAGCTCGATTTGTCGTCATTACCGACGTCAATCCATACCGATTGGACTTGGCCCGAAAGATGGGTGCCACCTTGGCGCTCGACGTTCGCACCCAATCGATCGCGGATGCTCAGAAGGAACTGGGAATGGCCGAGGGATTCGACGTCGGCCTGGAAATGTCCGGCAACCCTTCCGCCTTCCGGGACATGCTTGGCAATGTGTGCCACGGCGGTAAAATCGCCATGCTGGGAATTCCTTCCGAGGAGATCGCCATCGATTGGAATACCGTTGTCTTCAACATGCTGACGATCAAAGGGATCTATGGTCGTGAAATGTACGAGACGTGGTACAAGATGACAGTGATGCTGCAAAGCGGACTGAATATTGAACCGATCATTACGCATCGGCTTCACTACACCGATTTCCAAGAGGGTTTTGAAATCATGCTCTCCGGAGAATCGGGCAAGGTTGTTTTGGACTGGAGTGAGTAGTTGCGATTGATTCGGGCTTCCTTGAATGCTCGGGCGGTCATCAGGCGGAAACCGAACTTTTTGTTGTGTATCGAATTGGGAGAACGGAAATGTACGGAGCTCTGCAGGAACATCTGCAAGACCAACTCAATCAGGTTCGGGACGCTGGCTTGGAAAAGCGAGAGCGTATCATCATCACTCCGCAAGACGCCCGGATTCAAGTTGAGGACGGATCGACGGTCTTGAATCTGTGCGCTAACAACTACCTTGGCCTCGCCGAACATCCGACGGTCATCGAGACCGCCAAGGAGGCGCTCGACCGATGGGGATACGGACTGGCCTCGGTGCGTTTCATCTGCGGCACTCAGGCGATCCACAAAGAATTGGAGAACGCGCTGTCGGTCTTCTTGGGCACGGAGGACACGATCCTCTACTCGTCTTGCTTCGACGCCAATGGCGGGCTGTTCGAAACCATCTTGGGCGAAGAGGACGCGGTCATTTCCGATCAACTCAATCATGCGAGCATCATCGACGGTGTAAGACTCTGCAAGGCTCAGCGATTTCGCTATCAAAACAACGACATGGCGGATCTGAAACGTTGCCTCAAGGAATCGGCTTCCGCGCGATTTCGGCTTATCGCGACCGATGGCATTTTCTCGATGGACGGTTACATTGCCAACTTGCCGGACATTTGCGATTTGGCGGACAAGTACAATGCGCTCGTCATGGTCGATGATTCTCACTCGGTCGGTTTTATGGGCGAGCGAGGCCGAGGCACCCATGAGCACCACAACGTGATGGAACGGGTCGACATTCTGACGGGTACGTTGGGCAAAGCATTGGGCGGCGCCAGCGGCGGCTACACAAGCGGTCGTCAAGAGATCATCGATTGGCTGCGGCAACGCTCGCGTCCTTATCTATTTTCGAATTCGCTCGCCCCGGTCATCGCGGCATCGTCGGTGCGCGCTTTGCAATTGCTTACCGAGTCGACCGAGTTGCGTGATCGTCTTGAATCGAACACAATCTACTTCCGTTCGGAAATGACCGAGCGAGGCTTCGACATGTTGCCGGGCGAGCACCCGATCGCTCCCATCATGTACGGCGATGCCGCCCTGGCTTCGAGAACAGCCGATGCGATGTTGCGTGAAGGCGTTTACGTGATCGGCTTTTCCTTCCCCGTAGTCCCGAAAGGCGCGGCGAGAATTCGCACACAGATCTCCGCCGCCCATTCACGAGAGGATCTCGATCAGGCAATTCAGGCATTCGAAAAAGTTCGCGCCGCAGGTTGAATCGAAAAATCGTAGAGAAATCGAGCTTGCGTCGCTCCGCCGCAATCGACGCCGGACTATAATGCCGACTCAGAATCTGGCCGGTCAAACTCACTTCACATTCAAATTCGACTGAACCAAAAATCGGTCGTCGGGCCGTGAACCGTCGAATCGCTCGGTACGTATTCACGCGAGAAAAACACGTCTTTGCTGCCTGCAGCTCTTCGAGTTGCGTACTCACCGTGTCACCGTTCCTTCTTACGGCGTAATGGCTCCCATGATCTCCGTCGTCGATCTGAAAAAACGGTTTATTCGCGACGGGGTCCCGTTGCGAGCTGTCGACGGCGTATCGTTTCAAGTCGTGCCTGGTGAGGTCTATGGGCTTTTGGGGCCGAACGGAGCTGGCAAGACGACCACGCTGCGAATGATTCTCGGTTTGCTCAAACCGGACAGCGGCTACGCGGAAGTTGCCGGCTTCCGCTCGTCGACTTCTTCCGACGAAGTCAAAGCGAGAATCGGTTTTGTCTCGGCCGGCGCAGGACTTTATCAGTGGCTGAGTGTTCGCGAATTGCTGCTGTTCTTTGCGGACGCGTATGGCATCGACAACGAGGCAGCTGAGCTCCAACTGGAAAGGCTCAGTCGCGTGCTCGACTTGACTCGATTCGTGGATCAGCGTTGCGCCACGCTGAGCACGGGGCAAAAACAACGCGTCGTGTTGGCTCGCGCGCTGATTCACAATCCGCCAATCATGCTTCTCGACGAGCCGACTCGCGGGCTGGACGTGGTCGGGAGCCAAGTCATTTTTGCCTATATCCGGCACCTGCGCGAAGAAGGCAAAGCAGTCATTATCTGCACCCATCGATTAGAGCAGGCCGAAAGTGTCTGTGACCGATTCGGAATGATGCTCGGCGGCAAACTGGTCTCCGAGGGATCGTTGGCTGAGCTCCAGGCGAGGACGAATCAAACGAATTTGGTCGAGATGTTTTTGCAGTTGCTCGACCTGACCGGCGCCGCCGCTGCCGCAGCCGAATTGATGGAGCATGACGGTCAATGACGACTCCGGATCCAACGATCGATCGCCGGCTAACCGCCCAGCGATTGAAGCGCTTGACGATCAAAGAGATGCGCGAAATCTTGCGCGATCGCCGGACGATCATTACGTTGATCCTGATGCCGCTGCTCGTCTACCCGATGCTCAGCCTTGTGTTCAATCGATTCCTGCTGACGGCGATGCCCAATGCGGCCAATGTTGAGCTGGTTGTCGCTGTCAACCCACCTTACCAACCCATCCTGAAACAGATTCTGGATCGCGGCGGGGATCTCTTGCCCGACCCATTGCCAGACTCGGGCGAATCAACTTCGCCGGACGGAACTTCGCCGGACGGAACTCCGCCAGCGGAACGTGAGCCACAGCCGACGCTGCGGATCATCGCGGCGGATGACGTGGCCAATGCGGTGCGTGAACTGAAGGTCGATGTCGGCGTCGTGATTGCGCCGCGAACAAGGGCAGCCGATGGTCGCGAGTCGGTCGACCCGAGATTTCAAGGCATGACATTGGAAGTTTTGTATCGAGCCGATTCGGCGCTCAGTCGCACGACTCAGCGTTACGTTGAGGACCGATTGACTGCGTACAACGAGGCCTATTACCAAGGACTTGTTGAACGACTTGCGGGCCGGCAAAGACAAGCGCCAAAGCCACCCGCCGAGTTTCGCAGACGCGCGATTGAGATTGCCAAGGGGCAAGGGATGTCGCTCGCCACCGTGGCCCCGCTGATACTGATACTGATGACGATCACCGGCGCCGTTTATCCGGCCATCGACTTGACCGCAGGCGAACGAGAACGGGGCACGTTGGAGACATTAATCGCGGCCCCGGTGCCTCGAATGGGGCTGCTATTCGCCAAGTACACGGCCGTGTTATCGGTCGCGCTGATGACGGCAACGATCAATCTCGTCGCCATGACGACCACGGTGTTGGTATCGGGTTTGGGTGAGCAGATATTCGGTTCTGGCGGCTTGTCGCCGCTGTTGTTCTTCGAGGTGTTCGCCCTGCTCGCTTTGTTCGCGGCCTTCTTCTCCGCCGTGTTGCTGACGCTGACGAGCATGGCCAAGAGCTTCAAAGAAGCGCAGGCCTACCTGGTTCCGTTGATGTTGATATCACTGGCGCCAGGCATCCTCGGCGTCATGCCCGGCTTAGAGCTGAACGCCATCCTCGCGATCACTCCGCTCGTCAACATCGTGCTGGTGACACGAGACTTACTTAACGGCCAAGTCGATTTGGCGCTTGCGGCTGTCGCCATTAGCGCCACGCTACTCTACACGGCGGCGGCGATTGCATTTGCGGCCAACGTGTTCGGAGGAGACGCGGTTTTGTACGGCGCCCAGGGAAGCTGGCGAGACACATTTCGTCGACCGAGTTCCGACTCGCCGGACCCAACGAATGAATTGAACGAGCGCGCGCGTGTCGCTCAACTTTCAACAGCAACGCTTTGCCTGGCCATCATCTTTCCGCTCTTCTACTTGATCGTGGGCCTGCTGTCTCGCCTCCCAGGCAACGACATGTCGGCCAAAATCCTGTTGGCTGGTCTTGCGACGCCGCTGCTGTTTGGCGTGATACCATTTGCCCTGGCTTGGTGGAACCGTGTGTCGTTCAAGAGCGGATTCGCACTCGGTCGGCCTCAACTGTTGGCTCTGCTTCCCGCGTTCGCGTTTGGCGTTGCCATGTGGCCGCTGGCCCACGAGATTGTTTTGATTGCCGAGGCGGTTGGCATTGGCACCATTGACGCCAAACAGTTCGAGGGAATCGAGTCGATGCTCGAAGCTTGGCGGCTCTTGCCAATTTGGGCTATTCTTCTTGCGTTGGCTGCCGGACCGGCCGTTTTCGAAGAGTTGTTCTTTCGAGGAATGTTGTTTGGGGCGTTGCAGCGCAGTTTCTCAGCCTGGAAGACGATCGCGATAAGCGCCGTTCTATTTGGCGTTTTTCACGTGGTTGCCGGGAACGTGCTGGCCGTCGAAAGACTACTTCCCAGCGCGTTTATCGGACTATTTCTCGGTTGGCTGAGATATCGTAGCGGCAGCGTGTGGCCTTCGATTTTGGCTCACTTGATCCATAATGGCTTGCTCCTTTCGGTCGCCTATTACCGTGATGAATTAAAGGCGAGCGGATGGGACATGGCCACTGAGTCGCACCTCCCATTACACTGGCTCGCTGCAGCGGGAACGACTTGCGCTGTCGGCCTCGTTTTGGCTTGGCCGCTACGTTCGAAGAGAATCCCGCAAGATCCGAAGGAAGCTCAGGTCCCGGAAGACAACGGCGTCGCGTCCTAAGATTCGCTGCCGACGTGAAACATGAGTGACAACGAATGACAAAGCGGCGCCGTTGGCGAATCAATCCGGCTCAGGCTTGCTATCTGGCCGTCGCGGTGCTTTTCTTGCTTTATGCCTTCGGTATGCCGGCGCTCGAGCAATCGCTTTGGCCTCACGATGAGTCAGCCAGTTTTTCAACGCCTGGCCTGAGCATGCTTGAGACGATGCGAAGTCGCTCGGTGATTACGTTCTTTGTTTGTTGGATCTTTTTCGTCGGTTCCGCCTTTGGCAGTTTCCTGAACGTCATTGCGTTTCGCATGCCGCGTGGCGAGTCGATCGTCTCCAGCGCATCGCGCTGTCCATACTGTGAAACGCCGATTCAAGCTCGCGACAATATTCCCGTGTTCGGTTGGCTCGGCCTCCGCGGTCGATGTCGCGCCTGCCATCTGCCTATCGCAACGCGGTATCCAAAAGTGGAAGCGGCCGTGGGCTTTATCGTGCTCTGGCTAGCGTGTGTGGAATTGTTGAGCGGCGGCGCCAACCTGCCAGGCGCGCAGCCTCATCGACAATCGGGCATTGCTTTCACGATCTTCACGCCGGACTGGAAGTTGATCTCGCTCACATTGATGCACGTCGTCATGCTGTGCATGCTTGTCGTGTGGCGACTCATGGAGATTGACCGATCGTCAACTCCTCACCGTTTCATCGGCTTTGGCCTGTTTGTGGGAGTCGGCGCTTCGTTGATCGATTCGAGTTTCCATCCTCAACC
This sequence comes from uncultured Pirellulaceae bacterium, assembly GCA_964567745.1. GTDB lineage: Bacteria > Planctomycetota > Planctomycetia > Pirellulales > Pirellulaceae > CAZMNY01. The sequence goes on from CAZMNY010000014.1 coordinate 95,669, forward strand.
TTGGCTGGCTTCCGCCCCCAACTGGATTGCGGGAATCCATCCAGTCATCTTGCGTATGGCGACGCCTATCGCCGGCGCCGTTGCAGGAGCGGCGTTGGGCCCGCTGCTGTTTCCCAAACGCGCAAGCTCAATGGATCGCACCGCCATCATGGGAGCGTTTAGCACGATCGGCACCATCTTGGGTTGGCAGGCCTGTCTTTCGATCGCCACAATATCGGCTATCGGATTGGCTGCGTTGAAGTTGGCTGACCGGTTGAGCCCGAGACGGTTTCCCGTGTTTCTTTGCGCCGTGCTGATTCACATTTCGTTTTGGAAAGTCTTGGCTGAAAGCCAATGGTGGCCGGGCGGCCAAGGCACATTTTGGGGATTTGTGTTCGCGGCGAGTATACTCGTCGGACAACGATTGGTTACGGTCGATGATCGTGAAGCACAATCCGAGCCAGGCGACTCCAATTGCTCCGCCTTGTCCGAGTCGGAAACTCGAGAACTAGAAGTTGACGTCGATGCTGAGGAACACGAGTCGCGGATGACGTCGTCCGATCCGCCGCCTCAGGACTCATCATCACAGTGAGAAAAGCTGATGGCCAAATCGCCCAAGTTGGAGTTGACCGATTCGGAACGCCTTTCGCTTAGGCAAGCCAAGATATTTCTGCGAGACATCGCGGCGCAAGACGCCAAAAAACTCGCGTCAGCGACAGGCTTGGATATCAACCGATGCCGTGAACTGATCGTATTGGCGGAATTTCAAACGCTCGACTCAGTAGGCCTTGCGGTCGCTCGCTGCTTCATCTTGCTCGGATTTCACAGTTTGAAGGAGCTCAAGAAGGGCGATCCCGTCGAGATGTGCGAACGTCTCGAGCAGAGTTGGGACGATCGCGTCGACCCGTGCGTCGAGGATACGTTCCGTTGCGCCATCGCTCAGGTGCTAGACCCCAAACTGCCCTCGAAATTTCGAAACTGGTGGGCTTGGATGCCGTATCGAGGCGAATCGACGGTTGCTGTTTCGAAGTAACTCTCGTTGCTCGGTTCCTCGTCGTAGCTATAGAAACCCCAGTTACAACCGGCCTGAGTAACAACGATTGAGCGCGGGGACTTCAATTTGCTAAAGTGAGAAGCGACGGTGATGGTCGTCGGGTTCGCTTTCTTTACGCTGCGTAAAACGCTCGAAGGGACAACTACGATGCTGAAATCCACACGATCGTACTTCTGCGTGTCAACATCGATGATTGCCGCGGTGTTGTTTTGCACAATCTCGACAGCGGCTGATCGTGAGGACGCTCGGCTTATCGCAAGCGCCTTTGACGCCGAGTCGCTTGGCGACAACTCGAGTCGTCACGCGATGCTGCAAGAGGCGTTGACGAAAAACCCCGACAACGTTTTGGCTCGCTCGATGCTCGGCCAAATCAAGACGGACCGTGACTGGGTCGACGTCGAGGCCGCAGTCGCCAACACGCTCAAAGATCGGAAAGTCATTGGTTACCAACGGCTTCGATTACGAGTCGAAGGATCACTGCCCGGCCAGTTGATGTTGGCCAAGTACTGCGCCAAACACGGTTTCGCTGACCGCGAGCGGTTTCACTGGCGAATGGTGCTGCTCATTCAGCCAAGCAACGCCGAGGCGATTCGAGCTCTGTCGCTACGCGTCCACGAAGGCCGGTTAATGACGGCGGAACAGATTGCATCCTTCAAAGAACGCAAGACGAAGATTGAGGACTGGCGGATCAAGACCAGCGAGTTGGCGGAGGCAATTGAATCCAAGCGATCAACTGCCGACGAGATCGAAAAGGCCACGGCCGAATTGGCGGGCATCCGAGCTGTAGCGGCGATTCCGTCTTTGCATCGCATCGCCTCGCGTCCAACTCAATCGGCCGCCGACGTGGCGGCGATGATGGCCGTCGGCGAAATTCGCGACTCGTTCGCGACAAGCGTGCTCGCTCGCCACGCAGTGCTCTCACCTAACGTCGCTGTTCGGCATGTCGCCACATCCGCGTTGAAGTCTCGCCCAGTCCATGAATTCGTTCCGCAAATGTTGGGTGCGTTGACGATGCCGATTCATGTCACCGGAAATGTTTCTCGACTTCGCCAAGGATTGGTCTACTCAATCACGACGAGCCGAGAAGGTCCGGAGGCGGACTATGTCCACCAGTTGTATGGCGCTTCCGACCCGGCTCGACCGACTCGAGCCAACAATCCAGCGCGGCGAAGTCAGGAAAATCGAGCGGTTGCGAGCATTGGACAACAATTCAGGCGGGCTCAGGAGCGAGCCGCGCGGACGAACGAACAGGGACGAGCACTCAACGAACGCCTATTCCAAACGCTGCGGGCCACGACCGACCAACAACAACTCCCAGATCAAGCTCAGCCCTGGTGGGATTGGTGGGCCGAGTACAATGACCTCTACATTCCCGATGCGAAGCCGCAGATTTCGACCTATCAGCAACGCAATGTGACGGTAAGATCCTGCGAATGTTTCCTTGCTGGCACGCTTGTCTGGACGGACTACGGTCGGCGCCCGATTCAACAATTGCGAGCGGGCGACCGCGTCCTGACTTGCGACCCCGAAAGCGGTGCCATCGAGTACCGCCATATTCTCAACACCACCGTCCGCCCCGCCGAAGAGACGACTCGACTCGAGCTGGCCGACGAGCATATCGTCGCAACGGCTGGTCATCCCATCTGGGTCATCGGTAAAGGTTGGCGGATGGCCAGGACCATCAAGCCGGGCGACAAACTTCATTCGGTGCGCGGAGCGGCCGAGGTCAAGGCGGTTGGCGAAGGGCCCGGCGCCGAAGTTTACAATCTCGTTGTCGATGGCGTGAACAACTATTTCGTCGGCGCAACTGGCATCCTCTCGCACGACAACACGCTCAGACAACCGACTCGCTGCGATATCCCCGGCCATGTCGCAAAAAAGGCGACGCCGTAGATTTCGTTTGAAGAACGCACGTCTGGACTCGTTATCTTCCGTAGACGCGAATCTCATCGAAGTCGTTCATGTCGTCGAACGAACCGATACCGATTCGCCCTTTCTTGAACGTCGTGTCCTTGACCTCCATGTGCACTTTGCTCATGTCGTCAAAGTAGACTTTGATGGCACCGGTTTTTGAATCGCGAGTCAATTTCACTTGGTGCCAATCGTCCGTCCAGGGCGTTCGCGACTTGTTCTTCGTTAGCGCCAAACGAGGGGCGTCTTTGACGATCATGATTTGACCGCTGTGAGGATCCGGGCGAGCTCCCAGGTGGCAGTAATAAAAGTGAGTCGCGTCTTTGTGGCAGAAGAAGACGCAACAGTCACGATGATTGCCTGTGTCCTTTGTGCTGCGCACTTTGAAAGTGATCACAAAATCAGACAGCTCGAGGCCCTTGATCAGCGCGATATTGTGCGGGCTTCGCACTTTCGGTTGGTAGTCACTCTTTCTCCGATTCAACCCAAAGACGTTATTGCCATCGACCTCGCGCAACGTCCAAGCCTTGTCGTCAGTCAACTCCCATCGGCCTTGTCCAGCGTCAAAGTTATCCCGAAAAACGAGCGGCAAATTGTTCAATTCCTTTGGCTCATTCGCCGTCGCTCCGGCGATTGACGTTGAACTGATCAGCATGAATAGGACTGCGGCGGCGAAAGTTCTCATTTCCAGGTTTCCTTCCACAATGCTTCTAATTCGTAATTCGGCGGCGTTGAATAGTCGCAGTCACTCCAAGCGACCTCGCGTCAAACTGCGCGCTGCGATTCGAGACCTCAGCGGCATAGCGCTCCTCATCATTCTATCTTTGCGGCAGCTACACAAAACCGATCGCGTCAAGATCATGGCCTCGACGACCGAAAACCGAGACGACGGGATTACAGTATGTCGCCAACAGCGTCTCTTCGCCGCCGCCTTTGCCGCCGAGCCAATTCGAGCGATACGTGACGTCGGGATTGAGGCGTCGACCTCTCACCTGCATGTAGATTAGGCGCATTCCGTCGAGCCGGTGTCCATGTTTGGCGACCATGGCTGTCACCACATAGCCCTCCTTCGCCGCCTCGCGATAGACCGTGCCGTGCGGCACGCCACACCACTTGCCGAGCTTCTCGCCTTGCGGCGTTGCGTAGACGGGCCGCAACGACTTGATCGTCAAATGGCCGCCGTAGAATCTTGAAAGCGTATAGTCGAAACCGACCAGCAATGTCGGCTCAATCATTTTCTGTTCGAACATGCCGCCCCCGTTGCCGTCAGCCGTTTTGGATTTGACCAGACTGCCATTCTCACCAGCGTTGTCAACGGCTTGAAAGAGCGCTTCGAAGCCTGCGTAAGGAGCTGTTCTCACCGGCGCATTGCCTGGAAGCTGCGTCAGCCTGATGTCTTGAAAATTCTGCTTTGGTCCCGAACCATCCATCGGGCCGAGGATCAATCCGGCGTCGCCTTGCTTGAGTCTCGGTTGAAACGCGGCACCGGCAAATTGCTTGCGGTCGTAACCCGAACCGCCCCAGACCGATTGGTGCTGCGGCACCTCGAGCACGAGTGGCGTTGTTGATTTTAGCGTATGACGGCACAGCAACTTGCCATCGATTGACAGGCGGTATTCCCCGTCGGCTGAAAGTTGGCTGACGACCGGATACGTCGTATCGGAGTTGAGCGGCAAAAGGGATTTGGCGTCGGCGTTAAGTTCAAGCGGTTCGCTCGTGGCGGGGTTTCCCCAACCAATCGCGCCCCACGACCCGCCGCGATACAAAGTCACGCCTCGCGAGTGCACTGAAACCAGGACGTGGCCTTTGCCGAGCGGATGGATCGCCTGAAATCCGTAGTCGGACGCGTCACGTTGAAACGTAAAGGCGAATCGAGACCCCTCGCCAACCTCGATCGGCACGACAAGACCGGCGGATCCTCGGCGGCCGTCGCCGGACGGTCCGGTGAACGCCATCGCGTCGACCTTGAAGTCTTGCGGCAGTTGTTTCGCGTTAATTCGCTGGCAAACGAGCACGTCGCTCGATCGAGCCGAGTTGGCTGCCGAAGTGCAACTCAACACGATGATGGACATGCACAATAGGGCGCCGCTCTTTATGCAACTGGGCTCAATTCTCATCGGGTTGTCTCCCAGAAAAAGTCCAATCGTTGTCGCTGCCGCCGAGCATACTCTAACCTGTCGCAAGGCGAACCACAGAATACCGCGGCAAATTCAATTGGAGCCGACGATACCGTTTTGGACGTCGCACAATGCGGGCGGCTATATTGACAGTGCGCTCAACGCAAATCAGCCATTCAAGGGATTTTCAACATGAATACAACGCACCGACGCCGCCTGCCAGCAGCTGTCTTGCCCTTGGCGTGGGCATTGGCGTGCAGCCAGATCTGCGTAGCCGAAGAACGGAAGACTCCGGAGGTCGTCAAAACAATCCGAACGGCCGCCAAAGCGAGCTCGTTTCGGCGCGTTGGTAATCGAGCGGAATTGGCGGCGACAATCGACGTGCTAAAACCGATTCACACGCGTTTAGGTAAGCCAAAGCCAGGCGATTGGCTCGATCAACACGAGGAACCTGGTCAGACGTTTCGCCAATACCTTAACGCGAGACCGGTGACGCCGACCGGAAAACGAACAACCGTTTATGTTCAGCCGTTGGGTGAATTCTCAGACAAGCAACTTGAGATCGTCGAGTTGTCGGCGGAATTCCTCGGGATCTATTTTGGGCGGCCAGTCAAGATCCTCAAGACGCTTCCTCCATCGACTGTCCCCGCCTCGGCTCGTCGAGTTCATCCTCAATGGAAAGTCAAACAGATTCTCAGCACCCATGTTCTCGACAAAGTGCTCAAGCCGAGACTCCCCGGCGACGCGGCCGTCTACATCGCGTTTACATCGAGCGACCTGTGGCCGGGACGCGGCTGGAACTTTGTCTTTGGTCAGGCGTCGCTACGTGACCGAGTCGGAGTCTGGTCGATTGCCCGCAACGGCGATCCGGAGGTGAGTGAAGAGAGTTTTCGTCTCTGCCTGCGTCGAACGGTCAAGACAGCGACACACGAAACCGGGCACATGTTTTCGATCCGCCACTGCACGGCGTATGAGTGCAACATGTGCGGTTCGAATAATCGCGTGGAATCGGATCGACTACCGCTCTATCTCTGCCCCGAATGCCATGCCAAGGTTTGCTGGGCCATTAACGGTAACCCCATCCGTCGGCTGCAGCGACTCTCCGAATTCTGCAAACAACACGGATTCGAAGACGAGCAAACATACTTCGATAAGGCCGCCGAAAGACTGCGGAAATAATTCGACTACCAATTGGTAAACGTCCCGTCAGCTCGATGCAGTCGAGGACAATCGCCTTCTATTACCGGGTACTTCGAAACGGCCGACTCATCGAACTCGATGCCAAGCCCCGGAGTGTCGGTCGGCAACATACATCCTCGTTCAAAGGCGACTTGTTTCGGAAACAACTCAGACAGCACTTCGCCCGGTATCCGCGCGCACTCTTGCACGGCGAAATTGCTAGTCGCCAGATCGAGATGGAGGCAAGCTGCGGTTGAGACCGGACCGAGCGGATTGTGCGGAGCAATGGCGACATAGTGGGTCTCGCACCAGCCTGCGATCTTTCGCGCTTCCGTGAGTCCTCCGACATTGCAGACATCGACACGGCAGTAGTCGATCCAGTCATTCTCAATCGGCTCGCGAAACTCCCACTTCGTCGCGTATTGCTCGCCCATCGCGATCGGAACGCTCGTGTGTTGCCTTAGCCTTCCGATGGCGGCGGGGTTCTCACAGCGAACGGGATCCTCGACAAAGAACGGGTTGAATGGTTCGAGTTGACGGCAGAGCGAAACGGCGTCGACTGGATCGAGCCGAGTGTGGGCGTCGATGATAATGCCCACATCGGGTCCAACCGACTCGGCAATTCCAGCCACCAATTCGACGCCTTGCCGCACGGACTCTCTTGGCGCAAGCTGATCGCCCTGTGAAGGCAGATTGAATCTTACGAATCGCCATCCGGCATCGACAAGATTTTTGCTTTGCCGAATCATTTCATCCCGATCTGCATCGGCAACGTGTGGATAGCAAGCGACATGGTCGCGGACAAGTCCGCCGAGCAACTCGTAGACAGGTACGCCAAGCGATTTTCCTTTGATATCCCACAAAGCGATGTCGATCGCGCTGATCGCAGCGGCGCCAATCCTGCCTCCGGGGAAAAACCCGCATCGCAACATCACCTGCCAGAGATGCTCGATGCGCCGGGGATCCTGGCCGACCAGAGACGGCTTGAGCGATTCGATAAACCCAGCCACAGCCTGCTCTCGCCATGTGATCCCGGCTTCGCCGATTCCACGAATTCCGCACTCCGTCTCGACGACAACAAAAAGAAAAGGGCGAACCTCGCCCACAATGTAGGTCCGAATGGATGCAATTCTCATGAAGTTGTTCTAACGTGGTGGCGTACGCGACTGCGAAAAACTCAGTAAGAGTGATTCCAGCGGCAAAGCCTCAAGTGGAGATTGGGTTTTGAAAACTGAAACTCTTTCGGCCAAGGTCCCCACGAAGCGTCGGTGGATCATTTTCAACCTGGCCGCCGGCACTTCCTTCATACTTTATCTTCACCGATATAGCTGGTCGATGATACGGCCGGAGATCAAAGAGGAATTCGGTTTCAGCGACCAGCAGTTGGCCGGTCTCTATACGCTCTTCAATGTCACCTATTCCATTGGACAAATTCCCAGCGGCATTATTTGCGACTTCTTCGGACCGCACATGTTCTTGGCGATTATCATCGCTCTGTGGTCGCTCGCCATGCCGGCAATGGGGTTGACCGGTAGCATCAACGGAATTGGCGCGTCTCGATTGGCCTTCGGTGCGGCGCAGGCCGGTTGTTATCCATCGCTAGCCAAAGTAACTCGGCTCTGGTTTCCACTCAAAGGCCGCACGATTCTTCAGGGGCTGATTGCCAGTTTCTTCGGCCGCAGCGGCGGCGCCATGTCGACAGTCGTTTTTGGTTTCATGCTCGGCATAGGCCTTTCCTGGCGATCCTCTCTTTATGTGCTTTCCGCCGTCGGCATCATGTTCGCCGTCCTTTTCTATCGATTTTGCCGAAACAGCCCCGAAGAAGACTCGACCGTGAATCAAGCTGAACTCGACTTGATCCGCGAGGGGGATGTCGAGCTAACGGACAAGGAGACGAAGAAGAAGCGAGTCTTGCCGTGGCGCAAGGCCATACGCCATCCGAGCCTGATGATTTTCGCGTTCCAGCAATTCATAAACGCGGGTGCGGACTACCCCTATGCCGCTTTGATGGGCAGCTACTTTATGGAAGCGCGAAGTGTTGAAGATAAGCTCGTTCTTGGACTGCTCGCCAGTCTGCCTCTGTGGGGCGGGGCGCTGGGAGGAATCGTGGGCGGCTTCATCAACGACGGACTCATCGCACTGACCGGCAACCGGCGTTTGTCGCGATCGATTGTCGGCTTCTCCGGCAAAGCATTGGCCTGCGGTTGCCTCTATGTGGCAATCACTCGTTCCGTTCCGCTCGTCGGCGCCTGGATGCTCTTTGCAACCAAGTTCTTCAGCGATTGGACTCAACCGACCGTGTGGGGAACGTCGACCGACATGGGCGGACGTTATTCGGCGACGGTCTTCAGCATCATCAATAGCGCCGGCAGCGCGGGCGGAGTCGTGACGCCCTTGATAGGCGGATTCCTGCTCAATCACTACGCCACATATCAGGAGATCGCTGGCGAAGCGGCCCAGGTCACTCACTACGAACCCGTCTTTTTCATGGTGGGCATCATGTATTTGACAAGCGCGGCCTGCTGGCTCTTCATCGACTGCACAAACTCACTCGACCAAAGTCAATAAGCGATGCGCGGCGGTGCCTTTCGATCCGCGAAAATGGCGAGTGCCTTGCTTAGCAAAGATGTCACGCAATATCTGCAATTATCTCATTCCCGCCAAGTCACAGCCTTGCCTGCGGCAGCGGGTCAAACGAATGGCTGCTACTGAGGATCGTGCACGGGCGACTTCGTCGCGCGATCGTATAACTCGCGCCAAGCGTCCGTGCCATCGTCGTCGACTCGAGTCAGATTGACGCCGGACACAAAGGCCGGCAAGTCGCCTGCCTTGAACGTGTCCCACAATTGCTGAGCGTGGGTGAACCAACTCTTCGTTCCTGATGGCCAATCGAGTCTGAGTAGCAGGCCGGGATATGGATACGGTTTTTCCTTGGCTTCGATCCGGTAGTTGTCGACAACGCTCCAGTCCACCGTGACGCCGATGCCAGGCTTGTCGGGAATCTCGCACATCCCGTTGGATACGCTCCACGGCTCGACAATAAACTGGTCCGCGTACATGTGATTGCAATGAATGGCAGGCCAACGCGCGTGCGAGAGTCCTGCTTGCACGTGAAGACAATAAGTCGCCGCGAGGTTGGAGCCGACCCACTGCAGCCAGAAGGGTTTGTTAAACTCCGCGCACGTCTGGCCTCGATTCATCGCGTTTCCAGCGCCGCCTTCCATGACGAAACCGTCGCAAGTGTCGCGGCGAATTTGAGTTTCAAATGGTGGTCGGTCGATATGTTGTGCAATCGGAACGCTGAGGTGATTTCGCAAGGCTCGATTGCCCTCGACATCCTCCTGCGCGATCGGGCTCTCCCAAATCGCGACCTTCTCAAATCGTTCCAGCCGTTTGCAGAGCGGCCGGGCGACAGCGGGATCGAGTCCAAAGTCATTGAAATCGATATCCAAACGAAAGTAGTCGGGCACGGCGGCGGAAAGCTTGGCAACTTGATCTTCCAAATCGAACCAAGGGCGAGCCTTTGTTTTGAACGTTGTGTATCCATGCTCGACCGCCTCAGCACATTCGCTGATCCAATCTTCGACCGGCATATCGATCGCCCACCAACCAATGTGAGCATGCGTACGAACTCGGCGTCCAAGCAGTGCCCAGACAGGCGTTTCGAGCGACTTTCCCACCGCGTCGAATAGAGCCATCTGTAGGCCGGCGCCGAGCGAATCGTCCCACATGATGGTGGCCGCGTCTTGGCCTTCCGCCCGATCGACCGCTTCGTCGGTGACTTCGCCCCAGGTATAGTAGGGCATCGTCTCGCCAACACCGACAACGCCGTTGATCAAGGTGACCTTACAGATTTCGAACAGCGACCAATGCGGAATCTCACGCACCATGTTGCGCCAAGGAACGTCCTTCAACGGCAGGTCGACCCAAATCCGTTCGATAGATTCGATTTTCATGGGCATGTCCTTATAAGTAGCGGTCCAGACATTCGGAACGAACAACGTCGCTTCGTCGCCGAACCATTGAGCATAGCGTTTGTCGCGCGACGATCGTATCCCCGCGACCCGTCGCTTAAGACATCCCGGCGGGATTCAGTTTGCCAAGGTTTTTATAGTACGCCGAGGGAGCAAGATGGCTGTTACCATTTCAAGAGTTCGCTGTGTGGCCACGGCGCCGGCGGGCATCCGTCTCGTGGTCGTCAAGGTTGAGACAAGCGACGACGGACTGTATGGGCTCGGTTGTGCAACGTTTACTCAGCGGCCAAGCGCTGTCATCGACGCGGTTGAGTCGTACCTGAATCCATTCCTGCAAGGAAGAAACGTCGACGAGATTGAGGACATTTGGCAAGCGGCCTATCACAGTTCTTATTGGCGCCAAGGCCCGGTGCTCAACAACGCTTTGGGCGGGGTCGACATGGCCTTGTGGGACATTAAGGGGAAGCGGGCCGGAATGCCGGTTCATGAATTGCTGGGAGGCCGATGCCGCAAAGCCGCGCCTGTTTACCTTCACGCGTCCGGACGGGAATTCGCCGAGGTGGTTGAACATGCGGAGAGCTTGATGGCTCAAGGGTTTCGCCACATCCGCATGCAGGTCGAAGTTCCGGGGCAAGCCACCTATGGAACCAAGTCGGACCTCAAGACGCACGCGAGAGTTGATGGTCCCTGCTCGCCGCAGAACATTTTTGAACCAGCCGACTACGTGAGGCTCGCGCCACGGCTGTTCGAATTTGCGCGCGATGCCCTGGGGGACGAAGTCGAACTGCTTCACGACATTCACGAACGTCTGCCCGCGCCTCTGGCGATTCAATTGGCTAAGGATCTTGAGCCGTTTCGATTGTTCTTTCTTGAAGACCCATTGCCGCCGGAGGACATTGGCAGTTTTCGTCGTCTCCGATCTGCGACTCACGTTCCAATCGCGATGGGTGAACTGTTCACGAACGTCAATGATCATCTACCGTTGATCCGCGATCAGCTGATCGATTTCATACGTGTCCACATTTCACACGTCGGCGGACTCACTCCGGCAAGAAAACTCGCGGCCCTTTGCGAATTCTTCGGAGTCCGTACGGCGTGGCACGGCCCCGGCGATACGTCGCCGATCGGACACGCCGCCAATCTCGCACTGGACTTGTCTGTCTCCAACTTCGGAATTCAAGAATTCACTCCGTGTAACCAAGCGACTCAAGATGTCTTTCCCGGTTGCCCGGAAACGCGGGAAGGGATGCTGTGGTCCAACGATGGCCCAGGCTGGGGCGTTGATCTTGATGAAGAACTGGCGGGCCGATTTCCCTATCCGGATCACCCCTTCAATGGTGCATGGCCGGCAATTCGGCGTCCCGACGGCAGCGTGATTCGCCCCTGAGCAGCCACGAACTTGATCGCGGCGCGGCAGTCGCATCATCCCGTGTTTCGCCGGGGGTCAACTGGATTGGCTCGGACCGTCAAACAAGCTAGGCTCACGTGAAACGGAACGTCACGCAGGGTCGCCCCTTGTGGATCATCCATGAAGCCCTAGGATTGTGTTCTCTTTTTACGCCAACAACGGGTCATGCATCGATGTGGATCTATATACAACTCAGCCTCTGTTGCGCGCTGATCGCGGCCGCGTCGCTGTTTGGCGGTTGGATTCCATCCCTGCTCAAGATGACCCACACTCGCCTCCAACTGACGATGAGTTTCGTCGGCGGATTGATGTTGGGCGCAGCATTCCTTCATTTGATTCCGCATTCGTATCATCACACTCGGTCCATTGACGTCACGATGATGTGGGCGGCCATTGGGTTGCTGATCGTGTTCTTGTTGATTCGCTGGTTTCATGTTCATCATCACAGTGCGACCGCGAGCGGCGATGCGCCTGATTCGAGCCACAGCCACGATAGTGACGAACAACATGACTGCAGCGGGCACGGCGGCGACCACACCCATGGCAAAGACGACATCGATGCCGTCGATCATTGCGACCAGCACAAGTCGCCGCTGAGCTGGGTGGGTCTTTTGCTAGGCATGAGTATCCACAGCTTGCTCGATGGCGTCGCGCTCGCGTCCGGAATTCTCGCGGATGCGTCGCATGGATCGACAGCTTGGCTGAGCGCCCCCGCGATTCTTTTGGCTGTCATGCTTCACAAACCGATCGATTCGCTGACGATTGCCGCCGTTGTCGGCGCCCACCCGACAGGAAGAAAGTGGAAAAGCATTGTCAATCTCGCCTTTGCGACGACGGCGCCGATCGGTGTCCTTGCGTTTGTCTGGGGTTTCCAGAATAACGGAAATCTGGCGATCGGCGCCGCCTTGGCATTTTCCGGTGGCGTATTCGTCTGCGTCGCGCTGGCCGACCTGCTGCCGGAGGTGAGGTTTCACTCACATGATCGATTCAAACTCACCGCCGCTCTCTTGCTCGGATTCGCGAGCGCCTACGGGCTGGGGCTATTGGAATCGGAAGCAGCCCATCCTACGACTCCGCCTGCGGGGGGAGACGAGCATCACGGGCACAGTCACGCCGCCGCTCATCAGCTCGATCAGCCGATCACTCGAGCAGACTCTGCGTCAAAGCTCCGCTCAGATCCAAACGCCGCCGTTGCGCGTCGTCGCTACTGGCTGACACCAAACTGAGTTCGAAGTTCGTCTCCGTTCTTCGTCGCGATCGCCCGGAAGACTTGTGGATCGACTTCGTCGCGCACAAATCGAACGGCGCCGTCGCCAAAGACCATATTGACGCCGCCCAGATGAAAACTGCTAAAGCCGTATCTGTCCGAGTCGTCGTTGGGAGTCACAGCGGCATGAGACACAAGACGACCAGGACCATGCTCGCCGAGCGGAAGGAGTCCGGACCAGACGCCCCTCACGCCGTCGCTGCGACGCTCACCGACAAGAATCGTGTGGCTCGTTCCATCCTCGATGTCTCGAATTCGCACAAAACTATTGCGATAAAAGATGCCATCGCCGTCGCACGATTGGTCGGGCGAAAACGTGTCGCACTTGTCGAATCGGTACGAGCCAAAGTTGCCGACATAACTCGACGGACCGAGCTGAATTTTTGTCGCGAGCAGACGACCTTTTTCATTTGAGAGGTCGCGGACACGAATCTTGACGACGTCAAGTCCTCGATCCGCCTCGCAATGGTAAACCTGCATCAAGATGGACGCGGCACCGGTATTGACCGGATTGCCAATGCTCTCGGATTGCGTAATCGACTTCGCCACGCCCGTCTGCTCGGCATACTCCAAAGTCGCGGTCATCCAGCCCCAGCCGGGCGATCCTTTGGTTCCCGCATGAGAAATCCAGCCAGCTGGGAACGCCCCCTTGGTGTCATGGTAATTCTGCAAGGCGATCGCGATTTGCTTCATGCTGTTGCTGCATTGCATCTTGCGGCTTGCGCGGCGAGCGTAATTGATCGCTGGAAAGAACAACGAGATCAGCAGAACAATAATCGAGCAGACAATGAGGAACTCGATAAGGGTGAAGCCGTTGCGGCCTCTCGAATCAGAATGCCGCCGAGGGGCAATACTTCTAAAAGAATGGCGACGCACCATTTGAAAATCCTCATGATCGTTCCAGTACGCGCCGGCCACCGCGATCGCTGAATGCTACCCTCAGTTTCGCGTGGCTGACAGTCCGAGTCAAGTTGCCGAGGCGATCGACATCGACGAATGAAACAGCTGAAAATACAGATCGTCCCGCCTAGTCCGTCTCTCGAACGGCTTCAGCAACCAGCTCCTGAACTCCGTCAAGGCGATCGATGTCGGCCTTGAGGTCATCGTGCACGAATACGCGAACTCGTTTGACGTAGTCGTCAAATTGTTGGCTCGCCAGAGCTCGCACGACAGGTGAGATGTCGCCAAGTCGGCGATAGGTGTCGGTGCGTTTCAAGTAGACGTCCATATTGAATTCAACCTCGAGTCCAACTGGGGGGGCGTCAAACAGCACCTCATGCGGCGCGACTCGACGCCGCAATTGTCGACTCAGTAAGTCGGCAAAACGTTCGCCGCAAGCGACCAGCCAAGGAAATGGGCGCCGAGCCAGTTTCTGATGGAGCTCCGGTTCATCGAGAATCGTGAACTGCTCGGTGCGCTTGTAGAGTCGGCGTGTTGGACCAAACAAACCGGAGAGCAGATCTTTCGCAGGCCCGTTGCCGGCCGCTTCGAAGAGTGCGGAAATCATCGCCGACTCGGACAAGCGAAATAGGGAATCGAGGTCGAGTTGCCCATGCAGGTCATAGAACGCTCTTTGCAGCATCGATGTCGCACTGCGAACGGCGTGATGCCAATAGACTTCGCCAAACATCACGTATCGAGCAAACACCATCATCTCGGCAGCAGTGCGGCCTTTTGCTGTGATCGCCAGTTCGTCTCCCGCCTCGTTGAGACAGAGGCTGGCGATCAATCTTTGTTGATCGAAATTTCGCCCGTAGGGGACGCCGGCGTGAAGACTATCACGCATCAGGTAATCCATTTTGTCGATGTCGATCGGGCCAGAGAGAATGCTTTGGAGAATCCGACTGCGAATATTTCGCGGCTTCTCCGAAAGCAGTGCCACGACATCGCGAGGCTGTATCGACCAATCGTCTCGCAAAGCGTCGGCGATTTCACCCTCGAGCAGGAAACTATTGGCGAACAATTCGTGCTCGGGAACGCCGGGTAAATGGATGTCCTCAATGGGATGGCAGAACGGCCAGTGCCCCAAGTCATGCAAGAGAGCGGCAACGATTAACATCTCGGCGTCTTCGCGGCGGATGATCGAAGCAAACCGGACGTCGTACGAGAGCCGCTTCAAGTAGAGAAGCGACATTCGATAAACGCCAAGCGAATGCTCGAACCGCGTGTGTTGCGCCGCCGGATAGACCATGCCGACTAACCCGAGTTGGCTGATCTGCGAGAGCCGACGAAACTCCGTTGAATCGATGATCTGCTTAACCCGGTCGGTCAGCGGGACGTCGATCTCCGGAGGGATTCGAATCATCCCGACTCGCTCATCCAATCCTCGAATCTCGGGGATGTCTCGAATGTCGTTGTCCATTTACGGCTCCTTCCGCTCAATTGACCAACTCAGTTCGGCCTTGGCTCATCTTGCCGCACTCCTCACGTCGAACAATAGCGAGACGCGCCAATCACGGCCGCAACAGCGGTGGGTAACGCCGACGCCGATTCTTTTGCAAGCGTTCGAGCAGCGGTGATTCGTCATCGACGGTGAGTTGAGCGCGTCTTGGCTCGAACGGTACTAAAGCGACATGCCCATCAGCAACCGAAGCAGAACGGTTACCAACAAGTACATGCCATAGTGAACAAGTCCATTGGTGAATTCGAGGTCAAAGCAGGCCAAACCAGCGAAGGCACCAGCGGCGACCATCGCCGGAACGACGATCACATAGTGAAAAAGCTCCAACTCGGCACCTTGAAAAACGTAGCCCTTGATCAGGTGGTCAAATACGATCCACAGCAACGCGTAAACACATGAGCAGATTAGCGTCCGCACCCACAGCTCCCGGCCGTAGAACAATTCGAATTCGTCGTCCGCGATAAATCCATAGCCAGCGCGGACGACGGGTATGGCGACGAATAACAGACTTGCAATCAGAATCGCCTGTTTCGCCACGCCTTCGTCTTGACCGCGGATCACGAGAGCGACGACAACCGCGATGATCGCCATCACGCCGTACGCCACTGCCGTTACGACGGAGAATGACGAGTCGGTTCGTTGGAGCGGTTCGAGTACGGCCCGCCCCTTTGAGTCGCTCGGACCCGAGACCTCGGGCGCGTGAACGACAACCTCATCCTCTTTCGATGGAACGGTGATCTCTTTTTTGCATTTGGGGCATGGCCCCTTCTGGCCGGCGAACTTGTCACTCACGCGAAACCGTTTGTGACAACTTGGGCAGGTAACAGCTATTGGCATAAGGGTCAGTTGGGTGAATTGGAAAGTTAAATAAGCGAAACGACCGGCGCCGCGGCCTTCGATTGAACCATACACACTTCCTCAGTTTGGCACAGACGTTTTAGCCGTCAATGACGCGCACCGGCGCAACTCCGGAAGTCGGAGAAGTCAATCGGGCTCAACTTTGCGCTAGAAGGAGTTGCCTATGGCGTCGTTTTGGCGACAATTCTTCCTGGGAATTTCGCGAATTCGAAAACCGCGAGCGAGCGGGTTTCGTCGTTATTCCTGGTGATTCCTAGCTAAAGAGGATCGGTCCATCCTGCGAATCACCGAGAACATGTTGCTGAGAGGTCGCCACCACCGACAATGGGGGGACGCGCCTGGCCGGCCGAAAAATATTGCTTTTACGCCGTTTGGGATCTCGTCTATGAGTCTGGTTTATCCGCGTTTCGCTTTTCGTTTCGTGCTCATAGGGCTCATTGCCGCCCCGGCAACCGTCAACGGCCAGGACGTTATTGTCGTCGAGGAAGGCCTTTCAGGACGGATCATCCAGTCAAAGGGCGCTTCGCCCTTTCAACCGCCTCCCGGCGTCGTCCCTTCAGCACCGCCTTCCTCTTCCTGGAACGCCGCCCAAGGCGGCAAGCCGTCCAAGAAACCGGATGGCAAGAAGACCGAGCCGGGCAAGGACGGTAAAAAAGAGACCAAAGATGGCAAGCAACCGAATGAGAAGAAGGGCGACACGACGACTCGTCCCGACAAGCCCGCTGAGCCGGCCGATCCCAACGAGTTGAAAGTTCGGCCCGATGACGACGGCAAGGTCAGCTTTCAATTTCGAGGTCAGGCATGGCCCGACGTATTGGAATGGCTTGCCGACATATCCCAAATGTCACTCGATTGGCAAGAACTCCCAAACGACTATCTCAACTTGACGACTCGTCGCCGTTACACAGTCGAAGAGACACGCGACCTGATTAACCAACGCCTGTTGACGCGCGGCTACACGATCCTGATGCAAGCCGAAGGCTTCACGGTTGTCAAAGTTGAAAAGCTAAACCCAGCCCAAGTACCTCGCGTCAAACCCGAAGAACTCGAGGCAAGACAACCTCACGATTTCGCCAAAGATTCCTTCGACATGCAGTGGCTCATCGCCACCGATGCCGTCAAAGAATTGGAGACTCTTAAGAGTGCTCAAGGGAAACTGATCCCGATGCCTGGCGCCAATCATATTGAAGCGCTCGATACTGTGCTCAATTTGCGTGAGATCTACAATGCCATTCAGGAATAGCAATCTCCCGAACGGCGAAAACTACTGGCTCGCGAATTTGTCCTCGAGCACACTCGGTCTGATGTTGTTGCGAATGAACTGAAAGCGTTCCTCGGCCTATCGACATCATCATCCGGCGGTGGACGACCTTCGTCTTCAAGCATGCAGCAGATGCAAAAGGCGATGATTCAACAGGTGCAGCGAGCCGCTCAGAGTCGAGCGTCGGCCGGCGCATCGAAAACGGTCGCGGCGAAGACGATTGAAGTGAAAGTTGTCGCCAACACGCGTCGCAACAGTATTGTCGTGCATGCCGATCTCCATCAGGCTTTCGCCTTCGCACGAGACGATCATCACGCGCGAAATGTCATCCGATCCAATGGACAGTTTGCCCTTTGTGGTGAATCTGCTTCGAGGTTGGTGCTGCTGTTGTCCGCCCCGACCCCCGTTGCCGTTTTGCTTCGGTTGAAGCGCTTTGTCGTTGGAGCTCAGCAAGTCCTCCTTCAGCTGCACGACGTCGACAGCTGCAGCTGGCTTGGCCACCAAGTCGAGCGTCTCGACCATTCGCGAGACCCTCAACGTAGAGGGCGTCCGCAAGACGCTCAGGTCGTTCGACTCGAAGCCTCAGCAATCAGGCAAGCCGCAGCCAAACAATCCTCAGCAGCCGCAGCAGCCGAACAAGCCGCCGAGCAATCGAGGGGGGCAGCCGTTCCAGGTTTTCGAAAGCGCTGTATTTCCCAACTGAGCAGGCTCAGTTGCAACTGCCGGTCGCAAGAAAAACGAAACGGCCCGTTTGGCGCTTTGCCAGACGGGCCGTTTTCCAATTGCCAACGCTGTCGAATGAATGGCAAGATTGCCGTTCAGCTCTCAGCTCGGTTGCTTTGCCGCTCCGAGGAACGGCGCCCAGCTCGACCGATGCGGGCGGCTACGGCTGAACAGCGGTTGCCATTCAGGCCGTGTCGGTTGCTTCCGCAATCGCAGTCCACTCTGCACCAAAGAACGGTCCGCTTTGCGGTGATTGCAGTCGATACACGCGGCGACGCAGTTTTCCCATGTCGTCGGGCCCGAGGATGCTCGAGGCACAACGTGGTCGATGCTCAGCTCGTCGATGCCCGGCTGTTGGCCGCAATACTGACACGTGTAGTGGTCGCGGCGCAGGACATTGCGTTTGCTGAACGTGACCGCGCCGTTCGGCAGACGGTCGAATCCAGCAAGCACGACGACTTCCGGCGCTTCGATCGACAAACTGGCGCTGCGAATTGGCCCGTTATCGCTTTCGCGGAGCCAATCCTCCCAACCGAACAACCGATAACTCAACGGATCGACGACGCACGCCGAGTTCTTGCAGACCATGATCAAGGCGCGTCGCACGGACGTCACATGAACAGGCTGCCAGTTTCGGTTGAGCACCAAAGTTGGCTCGGTCAGAATCGCCGCGGTCGACATTGCATCCTCCGATCGGCTGTCGCTTTCGCGTCCACTGTACGCAGTGTGGAGCTCGTCTGGTTGTGAACTGGGGCTTGCGGTTGAACTTGACTTGCATGTGAGACACGCAACCGGGCTACGAGGTTCGGCGCCAAACGGCGGCTCGTCGAGGCTTGCAACCGTATGGGGTTGTGGAATCCGAGCAGGAATTGAGCACTACAGGGCGCGAACGATTTGCATCGTAGCGGCGGCAAGACTCGAGGCTCGCCGCGAGCAGCGAATGCCGCCAGAAAGTCAATCCCCGTGTGGTCGAAGGCGCTCACTTCTTTTCCGGCTCGAACTGTATGGCATCGGCAATGACGTGACCGTTTGCGCCTTGATTGTTGATCTCCACTTCGCCACGACCGTCGAACGAAAAGACTCCAAGCGGCTCAAAAAGACCGTCTACGGTTGGCTTCTTACGCTGATCAAGAATGGCGGTCGTCGTGCCTTTGGCATGACGAATGACAACTGTCGTCTCGCTTGAGCGATTGCTAAAAGCCGAATACGAGGCGCGAACGTGATAGTCGCCCGGCGCGAGTTTCGCTCGATAGATAGCGCGTTTGCGACCCTGCTCAAGATTGCCATCGTGGCGGTATCCAAGTTCGACGTATGACGGCGTCGAGTTACTCTCGGACCAGGTGCCCACAAATTCAGCATTGGAATCGTCAACGATAACGCCGGGCAACTTGCTCGCAGAGATGAGACGCTTTGCCGCAGTCGGGCTCGGCAGGTCGAGCACTTGGCGATCTTTGACAAGCTGACTGCGAAGTCGATCGTAGGGCACGTGCTGGATGACTCCATCGCGCTCAAGCGCCATTGCGGCCGCTGTCGCCGCGGATTGTCCAAGGACCATGAAAACCGGTTCCATGCGAATCGAACCGAATGCGATATGCGTCGCGGACAAACAGACCGGCACAAGCAAGTTGCACGCCTCTTGCTCTTTGGGCGTAATGCTGCGATAGCTGACGAGATACGCTCCGCCTGGGGAGACTTGCACGTCGCCTTCGTCTTGGGCGAAGCCATTCGCATCGACATAACGGTGAACATTGTGCGAATCCATGTTGTAGGAGCCGAGCCCGATCGAGTCCTTCGCAATCCGCACTCGACGACAATCGAGCTCGCTCATCACATACGACGAAACCATGCGCCTCGACTCGCGCACGTAAATCTGTCTCGGCCAATTGCCGTTGCCTGTGAATTCATCCTTCGCCAAGCCCCAACTCTGCGTCAACCGCCTCAGTTCCTCGGGCACGCGAGGATGATGGGCGAGCGTCCACATCAAACCTTTCTGGTAGTCTTCGTGTTCTTTGAGAATTCTCTCGCGCTCGGCGTAACTCGCCTCGGGATAATCGTGATTCATTCCGATGTAATCGGTCGACACGGCGCCATTGTTGTTCGTGTCCGTTTTTCCATTAGGCAACATGCCAGGCGCCAACGGCCAACGCAGATCGCCCGCCTCGAAGTTGCGCAACAACAATTCGTACTTGAGCGGGTCGTACTTGTCTGGCTTCGTGAAAGGAGTTTGATTGTCAGCGACTTGAGTCATGCACATGCGGTAACAAAACGCTTGCAGTCCCTTGTCTCCTTGGCCGTCCTTGCCAGGGTCTTGAGCAGCGACGTCGGGCAGGAGCCCGCTGGACGGGTTGCCAGGTTCGACGTAGGGGTCGACGTCTTTCGTGAAGCGATGGTTGTGGGTGTTTCGTGCTTTTTGCACGCCGTTGAGCGACTCGCCGTATTGCGAATTACTTTCGCGTCCCACGCTGTACGAAACGTCTGACGCGGCCATCAGGTCGCCTTCGTAGGTCGCGTCGATAAACATCTTGCCTCGATAGATCGCACCGCCTTCGCAACGAATCGAGACAATTTGGTTGCCATTCTTGACGACGCCGCGCGAGCGATCGAGTCGACGGTCTCGGTCGACGCGCAAATCGTTTGCCTTTATCCAACGCTCAAAAATCGCCTCGGCGACATGGGGTTCAAACGTCCACATCGCGTCGTCCAACTCGCGGTACTTGGCGAAGCTGCTTTGCTTTGTGTGAGTCCACGCAGCGTCGTGATCGTAGTGTCGTTTGACCTCTTGATAAAACTCGCGCGCGACTCCGCCGATCGCTCGTTTGTCGCCTGTGTCGGTGTAGCCGAGGCCATTTGTTGTGAGTCCGCCGACATGGTCTGTCGGCTCGATCACGACGACCGACAATCCCATCCGCTTGGCCTGGACCGCCGCCGCCATTCCGCAACTCGTCGCGCCATAGATGACGAGATCGTGACTCGACTCTTCGCCGAGGAGATTCGTCAGGCTCGACGCAACAAGAAACAACGACAGCACAAATTCTCGCAACATTGTAGGCTCCATCTAACACGCTAGCTGTGGCTGGAAGCCCGGTCACGCTTTGCGTTGCTCAGGCAGCGCGAGTTGCTTCATTCCAGAACAAAAAACTCAAAGCGACTCGCGGCAGCCTCTCAATCAAAGATTCTCAAGAATGAAACGCGTCATCAGGTCTTTCAAATGCCGAGACAAATTCGGAGAGTGCACACTGTGCCGGCTCTTGGGATAGAACATCATCTCGAATGGACGTCGAGCGTTTTGCAGGGCCGACGCGAATTGGAGCGAATTGCTTAGATGCACGTTATCGTCAATCGTCCCGTGCAACAGCAACAATCGGCCTTGTAAATTCTTCGCCGCTCGCACAGCTGAGCTGCTCTCGTAGCCCTTCTTGTTATTTTGCGGAAGGTCCATATACCGTTCGGTATAGACGGCGTCATAGTTCTTCCAGTCGGTCACAGGCGCCCCCGCAATCCCAACGCTAAACGACTTCGAATGGGTCAGAGCGTAGCTGGTCATGTAACCGCCGTAGCTCCAGCCCCAGATTCCGATGCGCCCGTTGTCGACCCAAGATTGCTGCTTCAGCCAGCCGAGTCCGTCCTCAATGTCCTTCAGCTCCTCCTTGCCCAAGTCACCGTAGATCGGCCACGCATGCTTTGCCGTCCCGCCGGCGGATCGGTTGTCGCAGCTCCAAATGACGTAGCCTTGTTGAGCCAACATTTGGTGCCAAAGGTAGGTCGAGCCGCCCCATCGATTGCGGACCGTCGGAGCCTGAGGGCCGCTGTAGACGTAGCACAGCACCGGATATTTCTTGGACGGATCGAAGTTTGGCGGCTTGATCACGGTCGCGTTGAGCGACACGCCGTCTCGCGCTTTCACGGTGAAGAATTCCGGCTTGCTTACCTCGTAGTACGACAACCGGTCGGTCAAGTTGGGTTCAATCGTGCGTACGTACGTGCCGTCGGCGCGGCGCAGGTCGGCCTTCGTCGGCTGCCCTGCCTGACTGTAATAGTCGAAGAAGAATGTGAAATCGTCGTTGAACCGGCCAGCGTGATTTCCCTTCTTGTCGGTCAACCGCTGAGGCTCGCCGCCAGCCAACGCCACTCGATAGACTTGGGATTCGCGCGGCCAATCCGGACCGCCAGTGAAATACACCCACTCCTCCGCCTTGTCGACGCCGAGCAGTCGTTCGATGTTCCAATCGCCTTTCGTCACGGCCCGAGTTTGCCCGCCGTCAGCGGAAACGTGATAGAGGTGCTTGTAACCGCTTCTTTCGCTAAGCCAGAGGAAAGCGCCGTCTTCAAGCCAAGTCGGCTCGCCAAGCACGTTGACCCAGGCGCCGGCGTCTTCGTGAATCAAGCGTTGCGGTTCGCCGCCTGTCGCTGAGACAGCAAAGAGAGTGAGCTCGGTTTGGCGACGATTCTGTGTCTGATAGATAACCCGGCCGCCCTTCTCATCCCATCCAACTCGGACGATAAGCGGTTCGTCGCTCTTCTTGCTCTCCGGTTCAATCCACCATGTTTTCCCGCCATCAATCTCGACGACGCCCAATGCGACGTGGGGAAGCGGGTCGCCCGACTTGGGATAGCGAGTCACTTCGAGGTTCTGACGAACCGGAATGTTGTCCGCGACGGTGTAACGGCCGACCGGTTTTTCATCGAGGCGAAGAAAGGCGATGCGCGACGAATCGGGGCTCCACCAAAACGCTTTGAATTTGCCTCGACCGTAAATCTCCTCTTGGTAGACCCAGTCGAGCTGCCCGAACAAACGCTCGGTCGAGCCCTTCTCGGTGAGCCGCGTCTCTTTTGCCGTTTCGACATCGACGACGAAAAGGGTTTGGTCACGTACAAACGCGACTTGTTTTCCGTCCGCGCTAAACGTAGCAAATCGTTCGGACCCTTTCGTGTTTGTCAAACGCACAGCCGACTCTTGCCCCGTGCGGTGATAGAACAAGTCGTTGGCGTGGCTGATCAGAACTGCGTCCTTTTGCGGGCTCTTCGTCCCGCCGCCGGCCATCTTCTTTGCATCTTTCTTGCTGATCTTCTCGAGCTTCAGCAGAGCTTGCTCAAGCTTCTCGGTCGATTCTTCCTTGAGCGGAGTCTGCGCGCCGGTGGCTGCGTCGACTTGCACTTTGCGGCCAGCCCAATTTCGGTTGTATCGAGCCTCGCCTTCTCGCCATTGCAAGCCGGTAGGAAAGACGCCACTGAAGTTGCGACGCTTCTCGGGACCGTAAATCATGTCGAGCGTGAGACGTTTTGTCGGAACGACTCTCTCGATTCTCTGAGAAATCACGGCTTTACCATCGGTAACACTCAGCACTGGATAGCCGACGCCTTTCGCAAGCCCGTCAAAAAATCCCCAATGGGCAAGACCGTCTTCACTTCGAGGCTCGAGCAAGTAGGCTGCGAGCGGCGAAAGTGGCTGATTGCAACGCACGACAAAGTCGCCTTCGCGGATTTCGAGTTCCGTGGCCTTGCGATCTATTTCCAGGTCCTGGGATCGCCGACCCTGAAAAGCTTTTCGTTGCTTCGTGACTTTCTTGATCGTGTAGCCGTGTCCCTTCGCCGTTGCATCCTCGAGAACTCGTTCGACTTGAATGCCATGCATCAACAGCCTGTCGGCAACTCGAACCTCAGAGCCTCGCAGCACGTAGGCTCTCGGCATCGTGACTGATTCGGAGGATTCGTAGCGCGTCATCAGCTTGACCGGAAAGTCTTGCGGCTCACCCTTTACCAGTTTCGTTTGCTTGTAGTGATCCATATCGATCGAATTCGGCTTGAAACCCGCGACCGAGGCTGAACCATGCGCTTTCAGTTTGGAACGCAATGAAATACTGCCGTCGCCTTCCTGACGACTTGCATTCTCCGCGACGTTATCAAGCAGTTTACGAAGCTCATCCTTGCGGGCGATCGCAGTCTCAATGCAGCTGCGAACAAACACGCGGCTCGCCTCGATCCGCCGCTCATATGTCTTGTAGGCGTAAGCCTCGCTAAGGATGCCGATTCGTCCCCTGAGCCCAACGTACTCCGTGCTGTATCGACCCTGGGGCCCGAATGTTGTCCAGACTTTGTGAGCCGGATCAAAGTTTCCGTACTCAAACGTAGCCACATTGCGATCTAAACAACGCTTTTTAACGTTGCCAAGAAAAATGTCATTCACGTACGACCGCAAGTCTTCGTTAACCAGCGGATTGCGAGGCCCGGAAAACGTCAGGTCATATCGATGAAAGGAACCGTTGGTCGTGTGAGTGTCGATGAACAGGTGTGGATTCCAATCGTTGATTGTCTTGACGAGCCCACGCGTTTCGGGCGCGTCGAGCTTGGTAAAGTCGCGATTGAGATCCAGCCCCTGAGCGTTCTCGCGCAAACCGCAACCGGCTGCTGGCCCCGCTTGTCTCGAACGATGTTCCTTGCCAACTCGGTCATTCGCATCCGCGTTGTAATTCGGAGCAATAAGAAACACGACGTGTTCAAGCATCTTGTGCTCGGCGTCCAAAGCCAACTCTCGAGCAATCTCGAGCAAGGCCTCTTTCCCGGCACATTCGCCCGAGTGGATATTGCCTAGCAATAAAACGACAAGCCGCGCATCGCCGGCAAGTTGACTGGGCTCAGACACCGGCGGGTTGGCGACGATCAGCAATTCGATGTCCCGAGCCTCAACCGTTTGTCCAGCACGCGAGCGGACAACGTGAGGCACCTGTTCTGCCAACTGAGCGGCAAACTGCGACACGTCTTGGGACGTCGAGGTGGCTTGGTAGTTGCTAGATTCAGCAACCGTCTTGGGTTCGGCGGCCAACGCGATCGAGGAGGTCAGCAACACAACGAACAACGCAGCACGGATCATTCGAGGGGTCCTTATTATGGCAAGTGAAGCACTATGATAGCCCAGACGAAGCCGATGTGCGCTGGCGCAATAGAGCTGCCAAATCGAAAATCAGACGGCCTTCGGCAACGCGTTCATGAGGTCGCAGTCTCGACCCTAATTATTCAGGTCACGACCACCAACGAGCCCCCTCTCCCACGACGCACGAGACGTTATGTGAAAGACGGGCTTATAGCATTCAAACCTAAGGCGTTGCCCGTAGGCTACGTTGAGGTAGGCGTTGGCCAACAGGTGCGAGGGGCGACGCGAATAGCCGCCAAGACCCCACGTGCTCGCCCCGTGTCCTTGAATCAGGTTCATCAGCTACAGCGTTGCCGCTATCTCTCAGCTTGTGCCCGAAGTGATTCGCCTTCGGAGCGAGCGAACTTCATAAACGCGTCGAGGGTCGATAGCTTCTCAACGGCAAGCGCACCTGTTGCCTCTGGACCGCCGATCCTCCCCCCTGCACGACTCCATTGCTCGGCGGCAAACAGAGCCACTGACGGGTCGTAATTACGAAGTTCCGCGAGCAGCGGCTTGAGCTTTCCATCTGTCTTGCTCATCACGTCGCGCGCCAACTCTCGAGCAGATTTCCATTGCCCATCCCCGTCGGCATCGATGCGAACGACGCCGGTGCATCCGAAAACGAAAGGCCGCCACTCGGTTGAGCTCGGTTGATAAGGCTTGGCGACCGGCCAGTGCAAACCGCGAACGCCGGGCCCTCGGGCGACAGCGACAAGATGAATGTCGTGACTCATCCGGCCCAGTCGCCACTTCACCGTCGACTTGACGCCCGCAATACGGCGCCGTTGTTCGGGAATTTCGCGGGTTCGAATTAGGCATCCGTTGGCGAAAAGATCGACACGCTCGGCCGTTGTCCACGCTGGTCCCTGCACCCTCACTTCAACTTCGACGGCCTCTTTTGAAGGTCCGTCGCTATCGGTCCCGACTTTGCGCTTCAGAGTTCCGCCCGATCGAACTCCATTCACCTTCATATCGACCAGCAACCCCAGGCTCACGAGAACTCGGCCCGCAATGAAGCTCGACACGGCATCGTCCACATCAATTTCGCCGGGCTTTGTATCGTCGACGTAGACATACGATCGACCTTGGCCAACGATCTTCCGCGCGACTTCGTGAGAATCGCTCGAACCGATCGCGGTGATTGCCTGGCCGCCGTTGACTATCGTCAGCCAATCGTGAAACAGAACCATTGGATCCGACTGTAGAGCGGCGGAGTTGATCAGCTCGAGCCCATTGGCCTGCAGTGTTCGATTGTCTAAACGCGTGCCTGTCGCGCCGATCATGTTCTCTGGGTCGAAGGGCGTGAAGCCGGAGTGCACGTCTCGAGGGTGGTTGATGATTGCAAAGCGAACGTCGGGCGTTGCGTAGATGCTTTTGAACAACGCCTCCCAACTGGGAGCCTTGTGATTGGAGGGCTCGGCGGTCGCCGTTGCCGGAAAGACATTGAAGTGGCCAAATTTCGTGGTGACTTCATTGCCTATGATGGGAGTTACATACGAAGCGACTTTGTACCGTTTCAAATAGGGTCGGTAGTCGACGTGAACGTTGTGATCCGTCGCCACCGCTAGCTCAATGCCTTCGCCCGCCAGCGTAATCATTCGCTCGGCCAACGACGCATCGCCGTGCCTCGAAACCTCGAACGTGTGCACATGAGTATCGCAGGCCGCCAACCCGCTTGTCTCAACGACGCGATTGACCCGAAACATTAACTCGGTCGAACTGCCGGTTTCCATCTTTATCGCGCGCCGTGACAAGTCGTATTCGAAGCCGCGACCGCACAAGACGGTGTAGTCTCCGGACGCCAATCCGATCTCGGCTCGCCCGGTCGAGCTGTAGACGACGCCCGGCCGAATCGCCAAATGGTCATTCGATTGTGCGCCTATCGCCGACCGCGATCCTGCGCTGTTCAATATTGTGAATCGACATGGGATCGGCTGTCCCTCGCTGTCTTTGGCGATCAAGGTGATCCGCGACTCGCCAAGCGATTCCGCGCGAGGGCGATCGTCAATCCAAACGCCTCCGATTCGCACGTCGTCGCCCCGCTCGCCAGTCGCCTCGATCACGAGTCGGTTGACGCCCGCGACAATTGCGCCCGGCGCCAACTCCCAGACCTCCACCATGTCATTCTCATCGCTGAACAACCGGCCGAGCCGCTTGCCGTTGAGCACGACCTGCCATGCTTCTTTGACATCGACTCGGCGCAAACCCAATGTCCAAGGCTTCGTGTTGGGCTCCGCGGTAAATGGAATCATCAACTTCGAGCCGTTGGCGCGCTCAGGGAAACTCGACCACTCGCGCCGATCACCGCTTCGCAGATGGGTCATTTCCTTGTGAAGAATTCGCCGTTTCGCGTGAGCTGTCATGGACGTGCCGAAGACGATGACCGCTGCCAGACAAAAAGCCAGCCGGGCTATGAATGACAAAAGCAAACTTGATGCTTGAGTTCTCACAATCACTCCCATGACCAACTGAGGCGTTTCAACTTGGATTGAAAGCCCGTCATTGTAACGGAGTGAGAGCGCGGCGGAGAACTCGAACGGCGTTCGGTAAAGAATCGAGCGACTTATTGACGAGGAATCCGAAACCTAATTCGGAGCTTCTCTGTTGTCGCCACTGCGCGGCCGCCTTGAAACGCGGGGCGCCCGCGCCAACTTGACACCGCAGTCACCGCCGCCTGATCCAACTCGGCATACCCCGTCGATTCGGCGACTTCCACTCGCTCGACGACACCCTTTGCAGAAACGTAAAGCCGCAGTACGACTTCGCCCTCATGACCCAACGCATGGGCCTGCGGCGGATACTTGGGCGCTCGAGTGACTGAGAAGTTTGGCGGAGTTCGCTCGTCGACGCCGATCCGCTGAGGCGGCTTGACTCGCACAACCACTGGTCGCGCGGTGCGTCTGCGTTTTACGATTTTGGCGGCTGCCGGCTCTGCCTCCGCCGAATCTCGCTGGTCGTTTCGTCGAGTACTACGGCTTTCCGGCACAGCCTCGTCCACTGCCGGCTCCACTCGTTCTGGCTTGCTTCCGACCACTTGTTGGGCTCGCTCGCGAGTCGCCAACGCCAACTGCGATGTCGGTGACGCGGTCGCGACCGGCTCAACGCTCGCCATTTTCATCGGCGTCAACTCGACCTCAATCGGAGTCGGTGTCGGCGGCTCGAGCCAGGAAGCTTGCAGTGTCAAAGGCGAACTTGTCTGCTTTCCGTGAAAAGTGACTTGGTCCGGAAGCGATATCGACCAGAGAGTCACCACGGCCAAGGCGCCGACATGAGTGGCTGCGGAAATCGCAATCGAGATGCTAGTAAATCGCGGAAAAAGCAACTGTCGACGGTCCATTCAAAAGTGTTCGAGCAAAAGTGTCTAGTCGAAAGGATTTTTTAAGCTCTCACCCTATCCTAATCGTTGCGGGTGGAATCGACTATCAGCTACCTTTAGGCAGGCTCATCTACGCTGGCTGCAACTGCAGGAATAATCGCCGTTTTCGTCAAATTCGACGTCTCGCGATGGCTCACTTCGTGCGAGATTTCACAATCTAATTCGTTGAAAGGGCCTGAAAATGTTCCGATTGTTGTTGGCGATTCATTTCAAATAGTGTCATAATGCGGCGTCACATCTCAGGGGTGTTCACCCTTTTCGGAACAGGCAAAGAGAAAGAGGTGTACCATGGCACGACGTAGGTCGATTGCGCGCGATCCTGCGCCGACGGAAATTGAAAACCGTTGTGCGGAGATTCGCAGAGGTTGGAGCGAGATGACTCATCGAGTCCGAGCCGGTTACGGTCGGAACTACGAAGCAGTCGCTCAGAACGAAGCTTGGCTGCCTCCGGTAGTCAACTCTTTGGATCTGGATCTCGATCCAGCGTGGGATTGGTAACCCAACTCACGAGTCAAACTCGGCGGCGACTCATTGCGAGTCGCCGCCTTATTTTATGCGCGCAAGGTTACGTTCGACGAAACTCTATTGAACGCGAAAAGCTCGCGTGCCGACTAGACGCTTTCTGCTGCCGGCGATCGATCTCGCCAAACCGCCATCGAATCGCGGAGGTAGACGCCAAAGGCGAGCCAGCAGCAAGACGAGATCGCGATGAATAACAAAGGGAAGCCAAAGTAGTCGGCAATCCAACCGAGGATCGGTGAGCCGACGACCATCCCGAGGTCGAGCATCATCAGGGCGAGCGCAGAACCTGTTCCTCGCATTTGAGGCGGGAATTTTTCGAGTGCGAGCGACGTCATGGTATGGAACATCAGTGCATGGCCCGTTCCGCAAATGAGGCCTGGGGCGAGGATCATCCAAGGACGCTCGCCGCTAACGGCGAGATAGCTCGCCATTCCAATCGCCATACAAAGCAGCCCCGCAAGCAGTACTTTCCGACGACCGATGCGTTCCGGCAATCGCCTCAACGTCAATCGCACCGTCAATCCCCATCCGGCGTAGCAGTAGAAGAAGACGCCCATCGGCGACATCTGGCCTACAACAATTTTCTCGTCGTCGATAAAGCTTGCGAGAAACACAAAGGGGATTGTCATACAGAGGCCAAAGCAAATGATGACGAACAATATAGCGCCCGGCCAATGCTCCCTTGAGGTCCGCACAAACTCACTGAGACTTACCGAGCCTTTTACCCGCTGAACGTCGGGCCGTCGAACCAGAGACAACATGATCAAGGGTGCCAGTAGAGCCACGGCGGAAGCAACAAACAGGAAGAGGAAATCACCTCGAGATCGTTGACTGGCGCCGAGAATGTGATCTCCCAGTTGAGGACCGATGATCATCCCAAGGAATCCGCCAGCGCCGAGCACGCCGATGGCTTCGGTTCGACGCGAGCGCGGATAACACTGCACGACATACGTCAGGCTCGCCGCGAAAACGAGAGCCGCACCGAGCGCCAGCAGGCCGCGGAGAACGTATATGAGCGGGCCGAGTGAGTGAACGAATACATTTCCGGCAGCGGCAATGCCGAAGACGCAGAATCCACATAGCCAAACATTGAGTGCTCCCCAGCGGTTGATCCACTGGCCGATCCAAGGACGCAAAAGTAGAGCGGCAGCCATACCGACGCCAGAAATCAGACCAGCGTCAAACTTTCCGCCGTCTAAGTGCACGACCCAACGAGCGAAATGGGCTGTCGTCAGTGTGTTTGCTAGGACGAAGCAAGTCTGGGCCGCGAAGGAAAGCGCAAACGACTTGTCATATAGCGGCTCGTCGGCCGCAAGCCGTACGGGCTCAAGCGATTCGCTTTCGGCGGCGGCGGCTTGTGTCATGGAGTGTGATCAGTTGGTATGGGATTAGCCAGTGCATTCGCGTCGCGCCGCACTTTGCTTGGAGCACGCGCTGAACAGCGCAAAATCGCGCCGACTCAGCTACTTCTGAATGGACGAAGGTGGGGCAATATCGTCCAGGCGGGGGCGGCTCAGCTACTTGCCTGACGCCGCATCATGTTGGACAGCCTACTTGGACAATGGTTCACCGGCAATCCCGTTTCCCCAGACGCACTCGATGAATGGCTGCATTGCAGCCTGAATTTGGACAGGATCGACAGGATTGACAGAATGAAAAAAGAAGAAAGAACGATGGCACGCTGAGGCGTTGAGCGCGCGAAGATTTTTTCAGCGCATCCGTCTCCGCGTGCTCCGCGTCTTCGCGTGCGCCCTGTCTTTTTCTTACAGGCAAGAAGAAGAGGGTGCCGCTGAGCAGTCATCCTGTCGATCCTGTCAAAACCGTTTTCGCCACGCGGTTTGGACAGGATCGAAGCGATGAGCGTAATCGTCGCTTTGTGACCCTAATTGGAGACTTGGCCAATGTCATTCGATGGTCGGTCGAGACCCAACGTCTCCATGCCAGTCGCATTCTGGTCCTTATTCGCGTCGTCCATCTGCGAAGTGATGCCCTTGGCGCCAGAGGCCGTCGCGCGGCGGGTAAAGGCGGATCTTGTTCCGATCAGCGCGTCGACAAAATGGTCGATCTCTTGCTTGGTATGCAGAGCATTGACGGTCACTCACAATCGCGGCCCGGCGATAAACCAAACAGGCGACACCCACATGCCGTACGACTCGATTAAGTGACGCACAAATAGCGAGTGTTGCTTTGTAGCGTTCGCACCAATTCGGAGTGTTGTCGCACCTCGCGAATACTTTCCAAAGCAGCCGCCGTAGTTGGCGGCGGCACCGAAGCCGTGCAGATCGAACTTGGCTGAATGTTCAACAGTTTGATAAAGTCGTGAGAGTGACTGCTGATGGCGGCGCCGGCTGACGCGGCGAACTTTGAAAACGTCGTCATGATCAACGGGTTGATTCCGCGATCTATCGCCTCTGGCGGCAGGGTGTTGAAATGATCGAATATCCCTCCGCCGACTTGCCGATAGCGCCGCTCGCGTGAGCTTCATCCAACTGCAACACGCTACCGGGGTAACTCTCCAGGATCTCCAGCATCTTTGGCAGCGAACTCGGCGATACCACTGGCGCGTTTTTCGTCCGTTGGCCCTGTTACAAATCGATCGATGAGTCGGCCGCCCAACCACTGAATCGGAGGGGCTTGGCCAGCCAAAAGAGCCAACGAAGTCGACGCAGAAGAGCGATCTGCTTGGCCGTTAGGCGTGCCGGTCGCAAGGCATCGGTAGTGACTGGGCCTGCAAGACAAAACACCGGCAGTCAGTGTCTGCTCACGACCAAGTTATGTAGCGCCGGCAGGAGACCGATCGAGTAGTCGATAATTGACCGCTTCCTGAATATGTTCGACGCGGATGGTTTCGATGGCGTCGAGGTCGGCTATGGTTCTGGCGACTCGCAGCACTTTGTCGTGGGCTCGCGCAGAGAGCCCGAACTCTTGCACACTCTGTTTGAGAAGTGCCTGAGACTCTTTGCTCAGTTGACAGAATTCCCTGACTTGCCTTGAGGACATCCGGCCATTCAAGTTGCACTTTGAGTTCTCAAATCGAGTTCGTTGCCGGTTACGAGCTACGACCACGCCCTCTCGCATCAATGCACTGCTCGTGCCCGTCCTGCGATCAGCGAGTTCCTTATAGGGAACGGCCGGCGCTTCGATGTGAATGTCAATTCGATCGAGCAACGGCCCACCGTTCCGTACAAGTTATCGAATTCGTGCGACGCACTGGATGAGCAGCTAGAATGACCGGCGTAATGACAATTTCCAGAGAATCAAGGTGCGAAAATGCCGGCGAAAAAGAAGGTGAAGTCGAAACGACTTCGCGGCGAGAACAACGAACGGGCACGAGTTTGGAATAGGACGGAGGGCCATTGCCACTTATGCAGTGCCCGACTCAAGTGGGATGACAAGTGGCATATCGACCACCTTGTACCCCGGCATAGCGGTGGACCAGATGAGGATTGGAATCTGTTGCCAGCATGTACGTTCTGTAATGGCATCAAGAAATCGGCGGTAACGTATAAGATGCGCCGTGTTTTGATGTATGGCCGATATTGCCTTGATGAGGCAACTCGGAGAGGCGAGAGCGAGCACGGAGCGACAATCTACGAGTGTGTTGAAAAACGCGTTAAAGCCCTCCGTGATAAGTCAAAAAAAAGACCTGCGCATGTACACCTTTGGAAGTACACGCCTAGGAAGAAGTAGCGTCCCACGGGATGGTGAGTGAAAGGACGGTTAGCTAATGCTGACGGAACTACAAAAGAGCATCTTCTCATCTGTACGGAATATGAACGACGCGGCGAAGTTGACGATAGAGTCGATCGGATGATAGTCGCCGGTGCATACGCATTCGCGCTCTACACGGACCTAACAAAGATGGGGGTCATAACCCCGTTTCCGGCTAGCGCGCAGCATGGCGGGTGTCGTGACTCGTGCGACCCGTTGTTCTTCCAAAATATACCTGGCACTGGAGGATTTCGCGGCTCTAGTGAATGCGATTCGAGAGTCGACGATTACGCGGTCGACGGCCTTTCTGCTTTCGACTGCAACCATGCAATCAGCTTCTCAGTGTTTCCTTCCTTCGATAGGCACCACGTTATCGTCTTTTCACCCATACATGGCTCGAAACCAGTCAATTGCTCAAATTCCGCCGTCCAATCCGCTGGCCATTCCGCCCATCGGTTCTTGCTTATCCACGCTTCATAATGTCGATCGTGAGTGTGAATAGTGGCACGGACAAGCTCGAAACAAGGTTGCTTCCAAGGAATCAAGAAATGTGCCCGAGATTGGAACTTCGTTCTTGAATACGCTACTTCAAAAACGCCCGCGTCCCTAAGGGCCTTGTAGATCGCAAGTGTGGCAGTCGAATTGCAGGTTCCGCGCGACCAATCCTCGAAGTCGGAAAGCCAGTCGGATTCAGTCATTGAAGTCTTCATTGGCCTTCCTGTTCTACTGTGCTCGACGGCAATCACTATCACGTATTGTACAACAATGCCACTGGAGGGCTGCATATCGCTTGAGCTAGCCTCGAATTCCGCAAAAAATGGAGTCGCGGCTAGGGTCGCCCCGAGCACCGGCTGCCGCGTTTTCTAATGATCGAATTGCGTGCTCGATCGTCAACGTCCATACTATCCGTTGGTAACTATCAATTGAGCGGGGTATCACCGGTGGCCAAACCTGTCATAGCCGTCCTTTTGGCTCTTCTGGCGATTGCCCAATCGCCGTCTCAACGTGAGTGGTCCGACACGACGGGCAAGTTCAGAACGCGAGCGTCGCTTGTTGGAGTCGAAAGCGCGGAGGTTGTGCTTGAAAGGGACGGCGAGCGAATTCGTGTTCCGGTCCACCGTCTCTCGCTGGCGAATCGCCAGCAGCTTATCGTCGATGGTCACATCCCGAAGACATTCCGAGTTTTGACTGGCAAAGTCATCGGCATAACTGACGGCGATACGCTGACCGTACTTGACGCACAGCGGAAGTCGCACAAGATCCGGCTCGAGGGAATTGACACCCCCGAGCTTGGCCAGCCATTTGGGAAAAACGCCAAGTCGGCGCTGAGCAAACTTGCTTTTGGAAAGCAGGTCGAAATCAGCTGGAGCGATCGCGACAAGTATTCTCGAACACTCGGCCATATTTACGCTGGCAAGACGTGGATTAACAAAGAGCTAATTCAACAGGGCGTAGCTTGGCACTATGGGAAATACTCGACGGACCAGAGCCTAGCCGTTGCGGAGATTGCGGCGAAACGAAAAAAGGCCGGTCTTTGGCGCGAGCGCTCTCCGATAGCTCCATGGGATTGGAGAAAACTGACGGCCGATGAGCGAGTAGCCGCAGCGACGGGAGTTTCGGCCCACACGTTGAAGAGTCGGGAGAAGCAAACCGACGAGACCACAGACAAAGGTAATCAACGGCCCGCTGCTAAGTTCTGGCTCAATACAAAGAGCAACATCCGACATAACACCGGTTGTCGATACTTCGCAAAGACCAAGGCAGGGCGAAATTGCTCAAAAGACGATGGCAAGGCCTGCGGAATCTGTGGCGGGTGAGCCAATCGAATCAAAGACGCTCTTTCGATTCTAGTAGAATCCAAACTCGCGGCCACGAACACGTTGAGTAACCGGCTGGCTGAGTTCTTGGACCATACGTGCAGATTACCTGCTAGAATTCTTCGCGGACTGATTGAGCAATGCATCCTCGCGGGGCGCAATGAATTCAACACGAGAAACGAGCCACCTAGCCGAGCCAAAGATCGTTTGCCCTCATTGCTGGGCAAATTTCTATCAGGACGAAGCCAAGTATATTGCGACGCATCCGAAGCTCTACGGCGACGACGTGCTTGGCGACGCTTTTCATCGTCGACTCACGAAACAGGAAGTGAATTGGAGTCGAGACGGAGTAATGTCCGACCCTCAAGGAGGGAAGGTCACCGAGCAGGCATGCCCAGTCTGTCATCTTCAGATTCCGCCGGACGTCTTGAGCCGACGGCCGATTTTTATTTCACTGGTCGGCGCACCAAGATCCGGGAAAACGTATTTTCTCACGTCGTTGGTCAATTCGCTTCGCAATCAGATGGACGACATTTTCGGGTACGCGCTCATCGAAAGCGATAGCCACGACGTAAAAGCCTTCTTGGAATATGAACGAAGGCTGTTCGATCCTGACGACCCAAACGAACTGACCTACTTGAACAAAACCGAGGAGCAAGGCGAGCTCTACAACAGGCCGAGGATCCAAGGCGTTGATGTGTTGCTGCCGAAACCGTTCATCTTCTCCATGCGCCCGCTGAACGAGCGAACTCGAAAATGGTCGAGCGGGCCTCGAAGCATCGTCGTTTATGACAACGCGGGCGAGTCATTCGAATTACTTAAGGAACTTCAGTCAAACAGTCGCGTCACTCAGCACCTGGCCGAAAGTGACGTAGTGCTTTTTGCTTATGACCCGCTTCAAGAACCAAGAAAACGGCATAACCTCGACTCGATGTCCGACGATCCGCAAGTGACGATTGCCCACCATGCAACGCGACAGGAGTATTATCTTCAAGAGGTTGTCAACAGAATCCGGCGCCACGGTAATACGCCTGACGGTCAACGGCTCAAGACTCCTCTCTGCATTTGTGTTCAAAAGTACGATGTTTGGAAATCTTGCCTCAGCCAAATGTGGAGCCCGAGTAACGATATTCGCCGCGATGACGGTCGCATCACGAATCCAATCTTTAAGGATCCCGTTGTTTATTCCAGAAGCCAGGGTGCCGGCGGGATCGATCTCAACAACCTGAATATGATGTCGTGGATGCTTCGCCGTTACTGCGCGCAACTTAATCCCCAGCTTGTCCGTATTGCCGAAGCCAGTTTTGAAACCGTGCGATATTTTCCGGTTAGCGCGCTGGGAACAAGCCCCGAATACGATACGCGCGCGGTACCGGTTGAAAACGACACTCCGTTCCTGAAGGTCCGACCCAATTCCATCGCGCCATTTCGCGTCACGGCGCCGATGCTCTGGCTACTGAATCGAATGCGTCTGATTCCTCACACGAATCACCGGCAAGACCTGAGTCGGATGTACCCAGCTGCGAGCGTGCAACTCGCCGGGAATGATCGGATCCATGTTCAGTTGCCTACCAGTGGGGCGTCGCTTGAGATTGAAGCCTCTTTCGCTTCAGGTTTGATCGTCGCTCCAGACAATGGCGAAGTGATTTGGATTCCTGCGATAAGCGGCGGAACGCCGGTCGTTGACAATTCAATTGGACAACCCAAAGACGACCAGGTGCCGCAGGCCGATTCATTGAAGTTGCGACTAGAGCGGCGAAAAGACAAATCGAAGCGAGGCTGGCGGCCTTGGTCTGGATGAAACAATGCAGTACCACGAACAGATCTACACTTCGGCTGCAAAGTTGTTGGAGAACTCGTCGGGTAACCTTGGCGTGGTCGCCAAGACTCGAGATTTCCCCAAGGGTGTCGAGAATCAAACGACGGCACACCGGGCCTTCACGCCTTTGTTAGACCTACCACTTGAACAGCAACCGCCAAATTTCATCGTCGAGCTGCCAAGTTCAACCGATCGATTCCTGCTTGTGAGTCGAGTCGTGCCAGCTGGCGCGGATCACACCGGCCGCACGACGCCGTTAGCGCATCACATGGTCTTCGATTGGCGAGCAGACTCTAGAGGCGCCTATCAGATTGAGCAGTTGCTCGCGGCCGTTCGCCCCCTTTTTCTAGACCGCTGGACCGAAGCGCCGCGCTGGATCGAGCCGCCCTCTCAAGTGGAGTTTGATGGCGCTGATCCATTCCCATCAAATGATCTGGGAGTTCCGCCCGCAATCTTGTTTGCCGTCGCGGATGCGATCTTTCAGTACCGCGAGACTCGTAAACCCGTTGTATTCTGCATTCCGAGTGCGCAAACGAACGGCGCCTTCCTCCTTCTATGCGACATCATCGGATTGGTCCCTCAGTCATCGGATGGACCGATGGTCTTTCAAACTCATGTCGTAAGCCGAGGTGACTGGCTGCGAGACGCGGTTTTTGGAGTCACGTACCGCGACTCGGATTTCCTAAAGCACTGCCTCGACAGACAAGACGATCGCCAACCTTGGATCATTGACATCGAGGACCTGGATCCCGATCCACCTAAGTCGACGTATGCCAGCCTATTGGCCGACGCGTGGAGCGGAGGAGGTCAAAAGCAACTCTACGAATGTGTTAAGCAAATCGAGAGATCCGGCATCTCAGCTGGCGGATTGACTTCGTTCATCAAGTGCCACGAACTGGCGGCAGATTTGTCTCGTGGGGACGCCGATGTTCAGCGAGTTGCTGAACAATTTGGCGTTTGTGCCGAGCAACCGCGCGTCCACGAATTTCTCACGCGGGCCGCTTGTGATTATGTCGACTCGCTGCTCGAATCCGAAAAGGCCGAGAAATGGATCACGCTGCAGGCGATTCTCGAGGATGGTCGATGGCCCGACGCTGCACGCACCAATATACTCACGGCAGTTGGCAACCCGATACAACTTCGACAATTGGTTTCGCAGGATGATTCGCGGGACCTGGTGCGAAACCCAAGCGTCGTGGCGGAAGTTCGCTCCGCGATAGAGGGAAACCAAGACCTCGTCTCCACTGCGATTGCGAATTCTACGAGCAGCGTCGTTGATCATCAACTCGCAGATTACCTGCTTGACATTTCACGACCAAATATAGACACGGCATTGGCCTGGCGTGAACTAGTACTTGCCTGTCCTGCGAATCGACGTCAATCGCTTCTCACCCGTATCAGCCGCGGATTGCAGTCATCGATTGCAAATCTCGTGTCGCTCGACCGTGTCTGCAGTTGGGCTCTCGCCCACCCTTCTGACACAGAATTACGTGACGCGATTTGCCTTCCCCTATTGCGGAACCAAGCTAAGATCATTGATGACCGAGAGACTTGGTTGCGAATGGCGGGTTGGCACGTACAGCTAGCGCTGTGTTCTGGTACCGCATCCAGCGAATTGAGTGGACTTCTTGCATTGCGACCGGAGTGGCTCAAGACGGGCGTCTTGGCCCGGTGGCTGGAATTGTTGACGACAGATCAATCCCGCAACGACTTGCTGCTTGCAATGAGATCGGCGGGAATGGAATTACCGCCATCGGCGTCAATGGTGATCTCGGACGATTTGCCGGGGCTGCAGCCACCAGAGCCTAAGCCGCCGCCTGTCGCACGGCAGACGCCGCAACCAAATTCTGGTCAAGGCGAGCAACGGAACCGGCCGAGGCTGAGTTGGAATTCCACATGGATTGCCGTTGGGCCAATCAAGATTCTACGCATACTGGCGCTTCTTTCTGGAGTTCTTAGTGTTTACTTGGGAGCCGTCGCGTTGTTGCCTGGAAATTCGGCGTCGCGAATTCTCCCCCGTAGCGTGTTGTTGACCGTCTGTATTCTTGCCCTTACCTCCATAATTATCTACACCGTCGTCGAATCAGCTGTCGACTCAAGCAAACAGGCCAAGTTCGGCGCCCTAAGCGCATTCCGTTGGTCGATGTTGGTGTGGTTCGCGGCCATTTTTCTAGGGATGGTGGCGATCGTTGCGACGATCTTGCCCCGTTAACTCACGCTCAAACAGATTAGTTCAGCGAACGAATCTCACAACCACCATGTCCACCGATCTAAGTACACTATCGGAGCCGATTTCGGAAACCGAAGATCCAGTCATCCTGCATACGTTCACCAATGTTCTTTGCTATTGGGCCAAGACTCGGCCGAAAGGGCAGGTAAGTAGCCTGCCGATCGACTTTGCTCGGATGATTGGGGTCACCAAGGTGGTGCGCCAGCCAATCGGATTCGTCCGCGTACACATTCAGTTCGTCGATCGATCGTTGCAAGCTGTCCAGACGCCTTACGAAGGGGGGGGAATTGATGACTCATCCTGGCCATCGGACGATCTTTTTAAGCTCTCGGAATTTGATCCTGCTATTTTTCCTGAGCCAGCGGAACGGACGGAGGTAAATTTACGAGGCCGAGAGGAGATCGAAGCTTGCCCGACATGCAACGCGACATGCTCCGTCCTATGCCCGTATTGCCGTGGCTCGACAACCGTGTCTTGCGCTCAATGTGGCGGAACTCATAAAGCTCAGTGCGCGCAGTGCAGCGGATCAGGGGCGATGATCAACGCGCGAGGGCGTAATGTCAATTGCAGTACGTGCAAAGGCTACGGCCACGTAACGTGTCACAATTGCGACACTTCCGGTCAGGCTGAATGTACGCGTTGTAGCGCAACTGGCGCGGTAATGTGCGAGCATTGTGACGGGTGCGGCCGTCTAAAGACCGAGTGGAAGCTCAAGACGGCAACCTCAACGGTAGTTCGGTCACGTGGATGGATGGCGGAACAATGGCAGTTGCCAATGGACCGTTTGATCGACGACGCGGTCGTCTGTCAATCTTGGACGTGGAAAGACCCTGTTGGTCTGACGAGCCTGGGAACGGACGGGTTGGGCGTACTTGAAAACTTTCCAATTCAAGCCGATGTTGGCAGGATACTTGCCGAAATCCCAACGAGCGAGAACACTTCCGAACGGCGGTTGACTGGCGTACGATTGGAGGTCCTCGCGTCGCACGCGTTCCAGGTTGGATTTGAGTATAAGGCTCGACAATACAACGCTTGCGTGGGCG
Organism: uncultured Pirellulaceae bacterium; assembly: GCA_964567745.1. GTDB lineage: Bacteria > Planctomycetota > Planctomycetia > Pirellulales > Pirellulaceae > CAZMNY01. Next base: position 135,229 of record CAZMNY010000014.1, read on the forward strand.
CGGCCAACGACAAAGTATTTCCCTGCAGCATGCCGACGGAAAAAAAAGGCGCACTACCATTCATCGCCCGCAGCCTCAACGCATTTTGGAATGGTAAACCGAGGTCGCTTCGGGAATCGCTGTCGAAACAGTTTTACTCGTTTGCGGCATCGAGACTCATCCACTTTTCCGACGACCGTTGCATCGTGCCACCGGCTAGCCGAATTTTGAGCGCGAGACTTCGGATTGTGGAAGGCGGATACGAGTTGCGATTGCCATCGGCGGACCCGAATCTTACGCAACCTCCATTTCATATCGGTTTGGACGTCGACGAGTTCAGCGAGTTGGCGCTTTGCACTCGTATGATCATCGGCCCAGCACACCGTGATGCGTTCCCGAAGGCGATGATGTTGAACCGACAGCTAGAATTCGGGCGTATTTGCGTCTCTGAGCTCAATGGCGTCGATACATTTTGCCTGATTGACTGCCGTGCTTACTCAACACTGCATGAAGCGCACTACGCTAAGATCATTCGTGTAATGGCCGCACAACTCCTCAAGATCGCGGTTCAATCAAGTTTGGCGTAATTCCTAAATGGCCAGTAACATACACGAGCTTCACAAGTGGATGCGAGAACACGGCCCGCCAGGATGCGAATTCCAGGTCGAGCGTGAAGAAATGCTTGTGTCCATGCAAATCCCTCCCAATCGACACCAAGTTGTGAGGGTCTTCTCCACGCCAAGTCGGTACGGGAAGTTTCAGTTATTGCGACTTCAATCTCGAGCGTGCGTGGCCGCGGATCATCGCATCGTTAGCGAATTGATTCAGCTGAATGACGCAACCTCACTCTGCGGCTTTGTGCTCGATCAGGTGCAAGGCGAAAACGTAATCGACGTCACCTACAGTTTCGTGCTTGAGCACGTTGGCTTCCACCACTTTCTCCCCGCTCTTCAACGCGTCGCCAAACTGGCCGACGATATCGAAGCTATGACCAGTGGCGGGGATTCTTTTTGAGTTAGAATGACGGTACAGGTGAGGTTTCCAAATAGCCATGGTACTCGCGTCTAGGGTCGCCCCTGAAAACCGGCTGGACACCGGCTGCCGCGATTTTGTCGTCCGCACCTCGTCCAAGGTGATTCACGATGGCATTAGTTCCAGTTGACCTGCGATCCGTAGCAACCGAATTAGGCGATGCTGTGCAATGCATGCGCGACATCGCGTCTAATCCGACGTGTGCGTATTCCCGCCAAACTCTAAGAGCACAGGCTGAACGTATTCGGCTGCTTCTGAACAACGGTGACATCAATGGGGTTGCGGTTGAAATTGGTACGCGCGATGTACTTCGGGAGGTGTATGACGCCACAGAGATAATGGACATGATCGTCAAGGAGCCATTCGACCCGGAGAATATTGTCAGATTAGCGAACGCCTACGACGATGATTCGCGCTTTCTTCAGGAAACATGGGAAGGCGAGCGAGTCGACAAGATCATGGCCGAAGCCGATGGAAAAATAGCGAACATTGGGAGCGAAGCAGGAGCCGGCGAAAATGCTCCATCGTTAAATGGCGATGAGCCGTTGCCGACCCTTAGCGACGACGGAATACTCGTTCTGACTTGCTTGCAGAACACGACTCCGCGGCGGCTGCGGATCGTGGATATCGCAAACAAGACTAGGATTGGTGAAAAAACGGTCCGTTCGATTGTAAAATACCTTCTTGACGCTGGTTATTCAGCGCGACCCAAAGGTCGAACACGTGGCGAGTTATCAATTACGAAATCCGGCAACGAGTTCTTGGCTTCTCTCAAGCCGCCGGTAAACGACCGCTAAATTACCGCATAACTGCCGCTTTCGGATCGCCAGGCGGGTTACCTTTTCGACTGTTGTGAACGGCTAAAAAACACCGTAAAGCAGTAAAAGGTTTTCTTGTGTCCGAATCTGACCGCATCAAGTTCGACGTTGTCGCCGCTGGCGAACCGTCTGACGACGCTATCGCCGCATTGGCCAGGCTGTTGTTGAACGCTTCGGATCGGACAAGCGAATCTACCCCGGATGTTCGGACTGCCAAACATCGGCTCGATGACTATGGCGGTTCGCAGGCGTCGAGATTTTCTTCAAAGGATCCTGACGGGGCTGTCGGTGGTTGTGCCCATTGAGTGCAAGCCGATGGCCAACTGGCCCAATTGGCCGTGCGCGAGTCGTCGAATATTCCCATTGCAGGTCGATAGAATGAAGCTCGAGACGCCGGAAGCCAACTACTTCTTCACACTGCCCTCAGATTTCAACGCAAAGGACTTCTTGCCTCATGATTTGCGACGGCATTCACACAACGCGAATTACTTTGTCGATTCGCTCAGGAATCGAATGATTCTCTCGGGTAATTGCGAGCCGGTGACTATGTACTCTCCTTACCTCAAGCGGATGATGGGAGACAATTATGCGTCGATAGTAAAGTCACTGATCGACGGTGGCGCCGTTGACCGAAGCAAGAGCTACAAGGTTGGCGAGCAGTCATATCGCTATGTGTTGAACGAACGATTCATCGACAGCCAGTTCGTGTCGGTCCCGGTCACGAACAAGCCGATGCGAAAACGTATCGAATCACGCAAAGCGGAGTTAGCCGCAATTCAAACTGAATGGCGATTGCCTGTTCATGAATCGCTCGCTCGAAGCCAGGAACTCAACCTTCGCATCCACGGGCACAGTTCACGCGACTTGCTCTCTAGGGTGCCGGGTCGAAATCCGTACGATTCTCAAGGCCGACTCGTAAGCAGGATCGAAGAACGTGATTTTCGGCTCACTATCGGCAGGACAGGCCGCGTGTACAACAACATCACATCGATGCTCCGCGAGTTGCGGAAAATGCTCACAATAAATGGGCATCCTCTCGCAAGTGTTGACATTAGGTGTGCTCAGCCTGCTCTTCTAGGGCTGTTAATCCAGTGCGTGACTGGCAATTTCAGATTTCCAAAAACCCACAACATAAGGGGAAGAGGCTCCTTCTGCCCCTCCTTTCCCTCCCTGCCCTCTTTTTGCGGGCAAAGCTCCTTTTCTTCCTATTTATCCCATGTTACTGACGGCTCACTGTATGAGCACATTGGTGACCGCATGCAATCTGGGATGCCAAGAGATGATCTCAAACACAGGATTCTCGTTGATGTATTCGGGAAACGCGGTTCGTATAACTCGATCGTAGAAAACGCGTTCAGTGAGGCTTTTCCGGACGTGCATAGCTACATCCGAAAGGTGAATTGCGACGGACAACGCCCGGAAAACATGATTCGATTGTTGCAGCGGATCGAGTCCTTTGTCGTGATAGAAACCGTTTGCGCTCGACTGTTTGAAGTAGATGCAAACATGCCTGTCGTCACACTGCATGACGCCATCTATGCGACACCCGATCGCATCGAATTTGTTGAAGAGGTATTTGACGAGATTTTCACCGAATCGGGGTTTAAGTTGAGCCTTGCCAAGACGCTTCCAAGCTGCAACTAGGACTTGAAATTCAATGATGCTCAAGCTCGCGAATGATTGGCTGACCAAAGCTTCGATCGAATTCAACAAGCTACCCACAACAACGATTGAGGCTTCAAATGACAATGGTAGACGGCACAACTGTCGTCCGCCTAGCCATGAAATTTCTATCGAATTCAATGGCCAAATCCGCATATAATACAGGTCCAAAGCTATTCTGAGGCAAGATGATCCCAGGGGCGGACCAATGCATACAGAGCAGTCCTCAGCAGCCACCAAACGCTGTATCAAGTGCGACATCGAACAACCGATTCAGGAGTACCGACGAGTCAAAAAGAACCAGGATCAACCGCGAAAAGGCACCTGCCGAAAGTGCCACAACAGAAACGAAAGCGAGCGGCTTCAATCGATTCGTGACGGTTCTTTCCACCAGGTCTCGCAGCAATTGAACAGGGATTTCTATTTGGGGCGACGCCAGAATGTGGTTCGCGTGATTGACGGGCTCGTATTGCAATTCGGGAGTCCAGAGCGCGTGGCCGAAGCGTGGTACTCGGCAATCCAATCGGCCAAGCACGCCAACAAGAACCACCTCGTTATTCGCTCATACATGGCAATCATCTATCTTCTGCGGCACATTGCGGAGCAAGAACAACGCATGATGGAATCCTTCGACGTAGAAGGCCTCAATGAAGACGAAGTTGCCGAGTTGCTGAGTGCCGATTTTGAAACTTGGGCGCAGAATCGGCCTGAGTTCGTTGCCCAAATGCTGGCAGCTGCCGGATGGCATGTTGAACGCGTCGAATCTCAAGCCCCGGATGAGCACCAATGAATGCGCTCGCTAGGCAGCGGTTGGTGTTTGTATCTAACGTCCGTGACGTCACGATTCGATCAGACTATAGACCGTCGGGCGACTGATTCCACAGGTTCTTGCAATCTTTGCCACCGCCATTCCATTCGCGTAAAGCTGCCGAACCGTTTCCTGCTTTTCCGAGACGGCGGCTGAGCGGCGCCCCACTCGGCTTCCACCCCATCGCTTGCCTTCGGCCCTCGCTGCTTCCTGCCCCGCTTTGATTCGTTCGCCACGAACTTCATTCTCATACGCCGCCACGCTTGCCAATACGTTAGCCATTAGGCGTCCCGCAGCCGTCGCTAGATCGACTTTGTCTCGAATCGACTCAAAGCCCACACCACGCCTTTGCAGGTCCTCAAACAGAACAGTGAGGCCCGCGGCAGTTCGTCCGAGACGATCGAGGCGCCAGACGACAACTTTGCGTATGGCGCCGGTCGCAATATCGTCTTCGAGCCGCTTCCAATTGGGGCGATCCATGCTCTGGCCGGATGCTTTGTCTTCATACCATCGGACTGGCGAGTCATCGACAAAGGCGGCAACCCATCGTTCCAAGTCGACTTTCTGACTTCGCGTGTCTTGTTTCTTGCTTGACACTCGAATGTAGACAGCAACGGCTCTTTGTTCGGACATGCTTTGGACTCCGCCGGGGTGTCAGATTTGAACTATACTTCAGAGTTGACAGCTGGACGCTCGATCCGGCCGTTGAGAATTCAGGGCTTACGGCGACGATTGACGGGGAGGTTCACTTTTTACACCTGCGAGACGGTGGCAGTAGTTCTTGCAAATGCTGAATTCTCGTCAACGTGCATTCGGCTGTGATTCTCGAATTCTAGAGCCCAACGAATCATGGTCTAGGCTTATTTCGGCACGCATCGTTGTTGAACAACGCTATCCCCTTTTCTGAAAAGGCTTTGCGTTCGAGGAAGAATCTTGAGAGAAATACTGTTGCTCGCGTGACCATAATTCGGCACGGTCGCCCCTTAGGGCGAGAGCCTCTCCGCCAGAAGTGGGCTAGCGCACCACCGCTCTTACGCACAGTTGGTGGATGCGTTCGATCAAGACACGAATGTTCGTCGCGCCCGAGCGATGACAAGGTTCGGTAGAGTCAGCCGCCCATGTAAATGGGAAGCCACAACGCTACCAATACCCCTAACAGAAAAAAGACAATTGCAGTCCGGATGTCCTGCCGAAGATAGATCGTCTCACACGGTGGATGGCACCAAGACACCACACGAGCCCCTCAGTGTCGATCGGTGGGCATGCGATCCAGCGTTGACCGTCTGCGTGTTTATTGCGTTTGGCTCGTTTGCGGCGCGAGCAGGGCATTACGCGAGCTATGGTGCCGAGGTTCAGACGCGCCAATGTCCAGTGACGACACCGAACACAAAACTGGGGGGAGGGGCGCCCGAGCCGGCGACTGACCACCTTTAGATACACGCCCGAAGATTTTTTGAAGAAAACTCTACCGACTTGGACTCGCTACTGGGCCGATTTGGCATTTTCGCGTGAGTGTCTATGGCACCGCCACAATTCAAGATCTTGATCGAATGTGTCAGTAAATCCAACTGCGGACGGTGCCCTATCGTGTTACAAAAAGGTTGCAAACAGTGCCAAGAATCTTTGGCCTAGAGTTGGAACCTTGCCCTTGGGCCACCACTACCAATAGAACCGGGAAGAACCATGGGTTGGTTTCGCAATCGCCTTCTACGCGGCGCGGCGAATCGGTCAAACGCGCGACTCGGATCAGAATTGGGACACAACCCAGGAACCGTAGTACTAGCGTTAGCGCTGGCTCATGCGTGTTATCCCATGTGCGGGTGAATGCAACCGGCTACTGGGTGAGGTCGCGCGTGCCTCAAATTGCCTTCTTAATGTGGATGAGAAAAGGCAATACGACGCCACAAGAGCCCAAGCCGCGAAGCCGAACATTGAAAGGCCTGTCACAAAGCCGCCTCAGGCTCACGACGGTGGATCGCAAGAGAGACCAATTGGTGTGAGTCCTTCCAACACAGTTGACTTGAGACATGACTCAGTCGAAGTCGACTTGGATGCGCCTTTCGAGCGCCTTGAAGTTGATGACCAGCACAGCGGATCTGCTCAAGCTGATGGTTTAGATGACGACTACTTGGCTGGCGTTTCACGAATTGAAGAGATCTTGATCGATTTGGAAGCGAACGAGACGGTCGAATCGCCTAGCCCAAAGGAAAAGTCGCAAGGCCCCGATTTCCTGACCGTGCCGATGTCGGCGCCGAGGCTAAGATGCATCGAGCCTCCAGGTTGAAATTGCCGCAAACACCGACCGCGACAGGAAGACCGTGGGCACGCGCCTGAAGAGACTACGAGACGAGGGATTGGTCACTCGGGAAAATGGTGATCGCGGCGGTGACTTCATCACAGTTGCGGCGCGTCTAGCGGTCGGCGCCCCACCACCATAGTTACCCATTGTTTGGACATTGATTACCCCCAAGCTTCCGATCCTTCGCGATAGACTCAGGTCGTCGTTTCAAACACGTTGACTAAGGAGCGAAGAATGGGATTCTTTTCAGACGAGGAACTGGAGAAGATGAGGAACTCCGAAAACGCTAAGGCTGACCGTGAACGCAAGGCGCGCCATGAGGCATTCCAGGCGCCGCGAAAGGCCAAGGAAGCTGAAGAAAGACGGGCAATGAAAAAGAGGATGGTGACACGGCAAGGATTATTTGGGCCGGTAACCAAAACCGCCTGGGAGTGGAAATTGCTTGATAAAAAGAAGTACAAGCGCGACTAGGTTGGGCCGATTCATCTCGACAAGGGCGGGTCCACGAAGCACCAGATGCTACTCAAGGCGAAGTGGCGTTCTTTAATATGGACGCTTGAGTTTCATGGGCTCGACGGCTTCACGATGCGGAGGTCCAGCCAACGCTCGGGCCTGACGATCAAATAGACTTTGCCATCGACGTACGCGCTCAATGAAAAACCGTTTTGATAGTGGTCGACACCGCTGTGGATCTCACCCTCAAACGTCTCCGGAAAGTCCCAGAAATCAGCGTCGATTTCTCGAGACGTTTCAACGAACTTTGCGAGTAGGCGTGCTCTCTCTTCCTTCTCATCAGGCTCTGGAGTATACGGATTGTAGCCCCATCCAACATCGCTCAATAAAAACTTGCGGAAGCCCTCACTGGAAATATCGGCTCGAACAATCGCCATAGAATACGAGTCGGCGTCCGACCCGGGATAGATCTTCGCTTGAATGTTCGTGGCTCCTGAGGGAAGCCGTCTTGCGATCCAGTATACGTCTCGGGTGACCAGGTCTTTGATGGGACGAAAAGCCACAATCCCGACAACAACTAGCAAGCCAAGAACGACGAGGGCTTTTCGCATTGGGGCGCGTTCCTTTTGGGACCAAGGTGGGCAAAACTCCTGAGCAATAATATCACAAGCCAACGAGCCGTCTCAACATCTCCGCAGCCAATAGCCGCTTGCTTTAGTCGTTGCTCTTATCGTTTTCGGGTGCGACTGGTGGCACGACGTATGGCTTTATGCGGTGCCCCGTCAATCAATCACTTCCAACACCTCCCATGAACGCGGGATAAAGTACTGAGTGCCGCCGCCTGGCACAGGCGCCTTTGTGTCGTGAGCCCGAACGCCGCTAGATGTCGAACGCATCACCTCTACTCCTCGTTTCACACGATAGCGAACGAATTCCCGCGAGACGAGCGGCTGCGGTCCCTGCGCGCCCTTCGGCAATCTCGGTTTCGTCACGTAGTCGACGCCAACGCGATCCAAAAACGTGCCCGGTTTGGTATAGAAGTATCCAAACTGAGATGCTTTTCCAGGAGCCCGATAGGCCACGATCTCTGTTGTCAGGGGGCGCTTAAAACCAGCCACTGAGCGGCGCGTGAAAATCGGCCACTGAAGGAGCGATTTGCTTTGAGAGTTTCAAGCACGATGGGTGCTTGGAGGTACTCAGTATGGCAAATCGACTTTCAATGGCTAAAGTCAATTCAATTCAGACGTTGCATCAATCAGGGCACTCGAACCGCGAAATCGCTCGGCTGTTGGGGATCGATCGCGGGACCGTCGGGAAGTATGTTCGCGAACTTGAAAACCAGCCAAACGCGCCCACCGGCTCTGGCGTCAAAACAACCGATCTGAAACAATCCAAATCCGTTAACTAACAACCAACCCCCTGGCCGACTTTAACGCGCCCACAACTGGCCGAAGTTAACGCGCCCCCTGACACCCAGAACAATTCAATGAAGATCTTTGACCCAACTAGCCCATTACTCAAATGCGTTGCAGTAGCGCAGGGTGGTTGTGACACAACAACCAGAGGTGGTGGCGAAGAAACTATGTTCCTCTCGTTCCTTCCAGATTTGAAACATGGCCTTCTTGTTTATGACTCGGATAGCCAGACTTGGGACCAATCTGAAGGGAATATAAGCGAAGCAAATATCGGCATTGATATTTCAAGCTCGGGCGAGTGCATTCTTCGGGAAGGTGATGACGATGGGGTATTCATCGAGACTTCATTGGAGGGAGGAGATGAGTTCAATGAATTGCTTGCGTTTTTCGTGTCAACGAAGGCTGATTCAATTCAAGAAAAGAAACTGGTGTCCAAAAAACTTGGCAACTTAGTGGAGCAAGTTTTTCTTGTGCTACCCGAGTCGTCGACTTCGTTCCAGGACACCATGCTGATTCCACTCAAGGGCCTTAATCTTGCGAATGTTCATTCAGAGTTAGCTGAAACGGTAGAAGCGTGGATGTCAAATGACTGGTCAGAGATTGATAGGCTGAACTACCCGGAAATTTTCGATTTGAAGAGCCTCTTTTCAAACTCGGTGAAACTTCAACATGGTGATTTGGTTATCACTGGACGAGGACAGATTGCGTTTGGAGGAATGCTCAACCAAGAAGCGGATAGCACGTTTGGATTTGATCCTAGGTTAGTTCTCCGACCGAATCAAAGTGCCTCATTGATGTGGTTGTTCGACTACTTCAAACACGCCTTAGAAGCAGATGGGCTTATTCAGAGAATATGCTTGGGATGGAAGTACCTCCCCAAGGGGCTGCAAAACATCGCAATCGAAACTCCTTCAACAAAGGCCGCACAAATTGCAGACACGATTGAACGCAGGGCAGCTAGGCGAGGCTATCTCAGTTACTTGAAAAATGCTATGAATGTCCGCGAACCTTTTGTTCAAATTTCGAGCGTGTATCGCAAACGCACTGAAGCCGCAAAGTGCCTACATGGAGAATTGCTAGACGAGATCACAGCTATTAGAAGCCCGCTTCCTTTCTTCTTGGAATATCCATACCGAAACTACTTTCGCGAAGATGATCACATCCGAAAGATTAAAGCCGGGCAACGACTTTTGAGCGTTTTGGCGAAGGTTCCGCTCTACTTTGTTGTTGAAGAACTACTTGGGCTTGGTCATGAAATGGGAAGTTCCCGACTTGAAAAACTTACGGACAAGCCTACATCTGATGGTTTTATGGTTGATATGCAGCGAGAGATCGCCGTTTCCCTCAAAGGCGGTGGCGTTCTCAAGTGTTTCTCTAGCTTGCTCGATGTCATGGCTGACGAATCCGACTTGATGAAGATAGTGGCGGCTCGCAATCGGATGCACCATGAGCCTTTCGACGAAGGAGTATTTCTCGCAGCGCTGAACGAAAATGCGCCGATTCTCATGGACCGCTACCGCGCTGCAATGAAGGGGTGCCGAGTGCTTATTCCAAAGCATATTAGTGTTCGAGAGGAGGGCACGATATTGTCTGCTGAGGATATTTGTTCAAGGGACGCGACGTTCAAGTCTATTGACATCTTAATTGAGATAGGTGTTGAGAATTTCCCTTCAGAAACCATCGTTGCTTACGGTTCAGATCCGGAGCAAGCTGTAGCCTTAAAAAGCCTGTTCGCAGCGAAGATGATCACAAGCCAATCTCGCGATTTGGGAGTGTTCGATCGCATGGAGAAAAACCATCCTGCATTTGTATTTCTCCGATCAGATTGAGTCGCCACTTTTTCCATGAGACATAACCGAATGTCGTGTTCTTTGAGCTGAGGAAAAAGGCGGCGTATCCTGCTGTTGGTTTAGCAATCATCAGCGGCCCAACGCGGGCACTAGGAGTACGCCATGAAGAAGACTACGACAGCGGCGCGTTCAAATCCAGAGGCTAGTGATCCGGAGGTCGTTGCGTTCCGCGCACAGTTCGATGAACGCAGCCCTCTGGATGAAATCGTGCGATCCGGCGCGCAACAGATGCTTCAAGCGGCGATCGACGCGGAGGTCGCGGACTTCCTGGTCGAGCACGCTGGCCAGCGAGACGAGAACGGGAATCGGCTCGTGGTTCGCAACGGGTATCACCCAGAGCGAGAGTTGCTTACCGGCGCAGGGCGGCTTGAAGTGCGGCAGCCGCGTGTCCGTGACAATACTGGCGACAAAGACAAACGAGTCACGTTCTCGCCATCAGTTCTGCCGCCCTATTTGCGCCGCAGCAAGACGATCGATGACTTGATTCCGTGGCTTTACCTCAAAGGAATTTCGACAGGTGATTTCCAAGAGGCGTTGCAGTCGCTGCTAGGAGAAGACGCGAAAGGCATGAGCGCCAATGTTGTCGTTCGTCTCAAAGAAAAATGGGGGCGCGAGTACGACGAATGGAACCGCCGCGACCTTCAAGGGAAGGAATATGTCTATCTCTGGGCGGATGGCATTCATGCCAATGTTCGCTTGGAAGATGAGGCAAATAAGCGGCAATGTATGCTCGTACTGATGGGAACGACCTCCGACGGCCGCAAAGAACTCGTGGCTGTTGTCGATGGATTTCGCGAGAGCAAGCAGAGCTGGTACGAGCTGCTCCTTGATCTCAAGCAACGCGGACTGACCGCTGCACCGAAGGTTGCGGTGGGCGACGGCGCGCTGGGCTTCTGGGCGGCGTTGCGTGAAGTGTTTGGCGAGACCTGCGAACAACGGTGTTGGTTCCACAAGACAGGCAATATCCTCAACCGAATGCCCAAGAGTATTCATGGGAAAGCGAAGTCGGACATTCATCAGATCTGGATGGCCGAAACGCGCGAGGAGGCCTACAAAGCGTTCGATCACTTTGTGGAGAAATACGCAGCGAAGTACTCAGAAGCCTGCGAGTGCCTGAAGCAAGATCGCGACAGTACTGCTCGCGTTCTACGACTTCCCAGCCGAGCACTGGAAGCACTTGAGAACAACCAACCCAATCGAGTCGACGTTCGCAACGATTCGGCTCCGTCATCGCCGCACAAAAGGATGCGGAACCAGGCGGGCCAGCCTCACGATGATGTTCAAGTTAGCCAAATCCGCCGAGAAGAGATGGCGGCGACTAAACGGACACGAGCGAATCATCTCGCTTTTGGAAGGAAAGAAATTCGTCAACGGAGAGCTGCAGGACGCCGCCTAACCGACGATCTCAAAACACGACTCTTGCGAATATCTCGTACACGCGTCGCAACGCGTTGTTCCAAACATCAAACATGCACATTCCGAAATCGACAAAGTAAGCAGCCATTTTCATTTTCGATCTGCCTATCAAGAAGTAGCGTACCTTCCTCACAACTGCTAATCGAGGCTACCAAGTTGACGCTAGTCCCGCAGGACAATCTCGCGCATTGCACCGTTGAGCGGCGCCGTGGATCTGCCAGAACTGCGGAAATGAATGGTCAAATTAGTTCGATGGCTAGATTGCATCGGATTACTTGTTAACCCCTGGAAGCAAGATCTCGCAAAACGGAGAGTAGAATTGAAAGCCGAAAATCTCCAACGGAAACTACGAAAACTGCATGAGCAGCGAACGAAAAAGCGACTAGCCAAGAAAGGCAAGAAATCGGGACAAAGAAATGTTTCGGGTGGCGAGCGTCTTTCGATATTCAAAAAGACTGCCTACAAGTGCCACGTCTGCGGGACCAAACAACGAAAAGAAAACTTGGCTATCGATCATGTGCGGCCACATTCGCATGGTGGAAAAACAGCCGACAACAACTTGCTCGCAATCTGTGTGCAGTGCAATCGACTGCGTTGGGCGTACCTACCCGAAGAATTGCGCTGGGTCATGGATTTAGGCGTTTGGGCCAGAAGCGAGATTGAGAAGGCAAGGACGGCTGATGAAATCGCTAACGGCAAGAATCCGAATCTAGGTAATCGGATGGCAGAACGATTCGTGAAGCACCGTAATGCGAAAGCGGCGAGGCGAGAAAAGGGCTAGTTATGCAAGCGAGGTTGAACATGGGAATCACGTTGGACGGAATGTGACACACTGTCACGGTTGTGACACTCTGTCAAATTCACACGACGGCTGAATCAGGTGGCGGCTCAACTGTTCATCGGCGCGGCGGCTTTGACTCCGATTCTCTCACTCACACCGGATCAAGGATTGCGGGTATTCAGTTCCAGATTGTCTTGCGTTTAACGCTGGCAAAGAAATTGTTCAAAAATCCTCAAATAGGGCATCCACGCGAAATGGCATCACCCATACAATAAAACGAGCCGCCGAGGTGCTGAAACACCCGCGGCGACTCTAACCAAACGTATCCTTTGTAGTGCAAGGACACGCCATGGCTAACGCCAATTCTAAACGCAACGGCACTAGCGTTGCAGCGGTTGCGTACTATCGAATGTCGACCAATCGGCAAGAGGCGTCGATTGCTGACCAGCGAGCCGCCGTCGAGCGGTTCGCCAAGGCGAACGGATACCACATACTGCGTGAGTATGTTGACGAAGGCATCAGCGGTGACAAGACAGAAAAACGCGTTGCATTCCAAGAGATGATTCGTCATGCCAACGGTGGCGAATTCAAAGCAATTCTTTGCTGGGACCAAGCTCGATTCGGCCGATTTGATTCTGTCGAAGCTGGCTATTGGATTCATCCACTGCGTAAGGCTGGCGTATGCCTCGTGACGCTCGACGATGGAAGGGTTGATTGGTCCGACTTTACGAGCCGCATGATGTCAGCCATCAAGCAAGAGGGAAAGAACCAATACCTCATCGACCTATCAAAGGACGTTACGCGCGGAATGACGGCACTTGCAGTCCAAGGTAAATGGCCAGGAGGAAAGCCGCCAATCGGATACGTGGTTACGGACGGCGAATTGCATATTGGACCGCACGCGGATGTCGAGTTTGTCCGGTGGTTGTTCAAGTCATACAAGGCTGGAAAGTCACTTCGCGGAATTGCTAGTGAAATCGGTCAACCGTCACCAAAGGGCACTCAATGGACCGCAACCGGCCTCTCAGGCGTCTTAAAGAATCCCGTCTATGTGGGCGACCTAGTTTGGAATCGTCGCTGTCCGTCCAAATACAAGCGACAAGGCCGACCAGAAAAGGAGAACGCTAGGGCCGATTGGATCGTCCACAAAAACAATCACGAAGCGATTATCGACCGCGACGAATTCAACGCTGTCCAAAGTCGATTCGCAAAGGGCAAGCGACAGACGACCCCACACAAGAACGGCGGGAAGTTCGTTCTCTCAGGGTTACTCGTTTGCGGCAAGTGCGGTCATCGACTCGCTGGCGATGGCGCGAATGGCGTTCAATCGTACACTTGCGGCGGCTATCGCGAGAAAGGGGCGGACTTCTGCGACAGAAACGACGTCAAGCAAGACGAAATGTTGAGCATCATCATGGACGAGCTGGAAGCAAAGTACTTCAACCGAGATACCATGCAGCGGCTTCGCGATGAATGCAGAAGGCAAGTCGACGAACGGACTATTCGCGACTCATCCGCCAGTGTGCGGAAACAAGTGGCAGACATCGACGCCAAACTGGTCAAGGTAAAACGACGACTAGTAGAAGTCGATGCGGACATGCTTGGCCACGTTCAAGAGCACATCCGCGAGTTGCAAGACCAGCGTGACGCATTGACTGCCACACTTCTGCAAGCCGGTAGGACGAAGCGAGAAAAGAGGCAGGACGCCGACGATGCGGTCGAGGCAGCCATGAGCCTGTTTACGCGACTACAAGATGCGGTCGCCAAAGCAGACCCTACGCTGATTCGAGAATTCCTGCGCCAAGCTGTCGAAAAAATCAAAGTCACCACGAAGGCGGAACGCTGGACGGCCAAGCGATTCAAGCACAGAATCGACCACGGCATCATCTATTTGAAAAGCAATAACTTGTCAGCAACGGACCGCTGATCTTGCTCATATAACGTTCGACCTGAATGTCCTTGCACTTACACTCCCGGCGCGGATCGTTCCGAAAACCACACGGACAAGGATTCAAGGCCGCGACCAACATGAAGTCAGCAGGAAACGTGGCGCTGCGCTGAGCTCGAGAGATCGTTACGACCCCGTCCTCGAGCGGCTGTCGCAGGACTTCCAATGTTCGTCGATTGAATTCAGCGAATTCGTCCAAAAATAGTATGCCGTTGTGCGAAAGCGAAATCTCTCCCGGCACGGGTACGCTCCCGCCTCCGACCAGTCCAGCGTCGCTGATGGTGTGATGAGGTGATCTGTAAGGTCGCTGTGCCATCAGCGGTTGGCCCGGGCGCAAGCGTCCCATTGCGCTGTAGATGCGAGTTGTCTCCAGCGACTCGCGGGGTTCAAGACGCGGCAGAATCGTCGGCACTCGTTTGGCGAGCATGGTTTTACCCGAACCCGGCGGGCCTAGCATGAGCAGATTATGCCCGCCGCTCGCCGAAATCGTAATCGCTCGTTTCACCATCTCTTGGCCTCGCACGTCGGCGAAGTCTTCTTCGTACTGTGAAAACTGTTGGTAGAGTTCGTCCCAGCGTGACGGAGTGGGATCGATGTCGACCATGCCCGAGAAGAAGGCGACGGCTTGAGCGAGTGACTCGACCGGAATCACATCGATGTCTTCGACCACAGCGGCCTCAGCCGCGCTGGCTCGAGGTACTAGCAATCCGTCGAGTCCCTCTTGTTGCGATGCTGCAATCGCCATCGACAGCGCGCCGCGGACTGGTCGCGTTCCGCCTTCGAGTGAAAGTTCGCCGACGACCGCGTAACGACTGAGCCGATCCGAGGCCATTTGTCCGCTGGCCGCCAGCATGCCAAGCGAGATCGGCAGGTCAAACGAAGCCGCTTGCTTGGGCAGCTCTGCTGGAGCGAGATTAATCACCACCCGATCGTGAGGCCTGACGTAGCCCGAATTCACAATCGCCCGAGCAACTCGATGAGTGCTCTCCTTCACGGCGGCTTCGGGCAATCCAACAAGAAGCGTTTTAGGTTGCAGCGAACGAGAAACATCCACCTCAACCTCAACCGGCTCCGCTTCAATCCCCAACAACGAATACGTCGACAGTTTGGAAAGCATCCATTCCCTCTCTTGTCCTACTCGGCATCGAATCCGTCTCGACAACTCAAGGGATTGTTAGCACCGTGAATGCTCAAGGCCAATGATTGCCTCTAATCGACGTCAAAGTGACAACGTGCTGACAGCGGACACTTGAGAAAAAGACGCCGTTGAATTTGCGTTTGGTCCAGTTCGCACACGTGTGCGAATAAGAGCATTCTGTCCTGGGGCATACGGCGAATGCGGCGGCAATTCACTCGCTCGTCCGTTGGCACCAAATTTGCGATTCCTGTGCCAGGATC
Source organism: uncultured Pirellulaceae bacterium (assembly GCA_964567745.1). GTDB lineage: Bacteria > Planctomycetota > Planctomycetia > Pirellulales > Pirellulaceae > CAZMNY01. The sequence continues at coordinate 151,088 of CAZMNY010000014.1, forward strand.
GAAGCGATGCGTACCAATTCCTGCCATCGTCTTGATGAACCGATTGCCATTCGACTTAATTCACCGGAAGTATCCAATGTCCGTTCGGTCGAACAGTCCTTTCGCGGTTCTTCTTCCGTTGCTGATGACGACTCTCCACGGCAGCTTGGCGCTTGCGGCAGAGAAACCGACGGACGCCCACCTCCACGCCTACAAGGTCTGGCACCACGCGACCGACCTGAAGGGCACCGCCGCAGACGCCGGCGGCACCAACAAGTTGCTGCAGGCGCGTACGGGTTACTTTCCGGATTTCTTGACAAGCAATCCGGCCGCGTCCGCGAAGCGCTTACCCAGAATCTTGTAGCCTTCGACTGAATAATGGAGATCGTCCACAACTACTTTGCCCTTCACGCCCAGTCCGGTGACTTTTCGGTCGTTCACTTTTCCCGTTCTGCCTTCCTCTTTAGACGTGCTTTGCGACGCTGTTCGCGAGTCGTGGGGACGTCCGACTCCGTCTCCGGTTTGACTGGAGTGCCGCGAACCTCTTCAAATCCCTTTCTGATTGGACGAAGCGCCTTAATACGATTGAGATACGGCTGGATCTTCGCGACCGGCACAGAGTCGTCACCGGGAATGAATTCCCCAAACGGTCTCGCCTGGGATTCCAATTCTTTCGTCAGGATTTTCTTCAACATTTTCAACTGTTTGGAATGGTTCACGTTGCGGGCGAGGTTGTTTGCTTCCAGCGGATCCTTGGCGAGATGATAGAGCTGATCGGATTCCAGGTAATGGGGTCGCCTGCGCAGTTGATTCGAGAGGGTCTTGTCGTTACCGATGTAGGCGAGGGCGCGGGGCAGCCGTCGGAGATTGGCGGATTGGATGCGTTGGAAGTGTTCGGCGTCGTAGCGGATGGAGATATACTTCCAATCGCGTATCCGGACGGCGCGAGCATTTCCAAGTTCGAAAAAGAGGTGGTCGTGAACCGCTTTCGCCGGATCGGAAAGGATGGGGCGCAAACTCACGCCGTCCAGCCGATAGCCTCTCGGCTTCTTCACACCGGCAATGTCGAAGAAGGTCGGGACGAAGTCGGTCGTCTGGATGAGGCTGGAACTGACCGATCCCGGTTTGATCACTTTCGGCCAGCGCATGATGCAGGGAACTGCAGTGCCATTGTGGTCATGGAGCGTCCATTTGCCTTCGGTGCCATGGTCGGACACGAAAACGAAGAGTGTATTGTCGGCAATCCCCAAGCGATCCAACTGTTCCAGCATCGCTCCCACGGTAGCGTCCATCCACGTGAAACCAACCGTGTTGGCATTGAAGCCGGAGGCCTCCACTTTCCTTCGAATTTCATCACGTGAAGGAATGACTTTCGGAAGTTTGTCCATTTTGCCGGCGCCGGAATCCAGGGGGTGGTTCATCGATTCGCTCCACGCCTTGCCCCCACCGTGCATCAACGTGGTGGTGTAATGGAGATAGAAAGGCTTATCTTTGTTTCCCTCAATAAACTCGAGTGCCGCTTCGAGGGTCCATTCTCCGTTGTGGTGGCCGTAAGGGGCTTTAATGTTTCCCCAGTAGTTGTGCTTGGCCCAGGAGAAACCTTTGCCCTTCACCCATTTTCGGTACCACTGCTCATTGCGCTGCCAACCGGTGATGGTCTCCGGAGCATCAGGATCCGCATCCGTATCGGGATAATAAAGACCAAGGGCTTCAAAGTCTTCCCGCTTCTTCAATTTCTGTCCCACGTGGAGTTTGCCCACCAGACCGGTCACGTAGCCGGCCTCGCGCAAAACGTTGCCGATGTTCATGTTGTCTTCTTCAAGGCCGATGTTGAATCCCGGGTCACCTTGGCGGTTGCGCGGATGCTCGGCCAGGTAGGGTTTGAAGTACGAATTGCCTGGGAAGCGGCCGGTCAGAAGCGAGTAGCGGGACGGAGTGCAGACCGTCGATGGAACATGCGCGTTGTCGAATCGCAACCCTTCGCGGGCCAGGCGATCGATGTGAGGAGTGAGCACTTTCCCGCCATAACAGGCGAGCTCTTCCTTCACTTGATCGTCAGTGACAAAGACAATGATGTTGGGACGATATTCTGGACCGGCATGCGCTACGGAAACGACAATTGTGGACGCTGCTACCAGAAGCGGAGATACGACTATTCTCTTCATGATAATGGTTTTCGATTTTCATTGGCTCTTTGCGATGTCACTGAACTAATTCTCTGTTTCGTCAAGTCGACGAATGGCTAGATTGCGGAGTTCCTGATAGACCAATGGGAGCAGCAGATCCGCGGCCTTTTCATCACCGCACTCGACAGCGAACAGAATTCTCATAAAGTCGATTATCGCTGCATCATATTGTGGCAATATGCTTCTCTCAAGAATACCATCGTTGAAAGTACTAGGAAGTCAGTAATTACGCGAAAGTGGCAATGGGATTTGAACTCAACAACCCGATGTCTCGCAAGAAGTTCCGGCAGGTGGCTCTGGATAGGTGCTGGATTCTCGCATCCGTTTGAACCAGCGCGGTTGGGGTATGATGGACGTTGAAACCACTGGCGATAAACGAGACACAGCTCGCCGCAAATTAATGCGGCGAGCTGTTTTTATTCTCAGTCGGGGCAACCAGACACGGTTAGAACTTTTTGGCTCGCAATTCGACAACTGGCCAGCCGTGATTATGGAGTCAATGTTCGACGCCGCGTGACTTCTAACCGAGCTGCCGAGACCGAAAACCGCCCCGAGGCGGTCTCCATCCGAACGACGGGCTCGTCGGGCCAGATGCCTTTCGTATCAAGAAGTTTCGTGGATCGCCGAAAATCGACTTTTATCCGTGGAACCCCATTTCGGCTATTCCAGAGACCAAATGCGAAGATAAGAAGCCTCGCCCGGATGGCATGGAACGGGCTCGATATTACCAGTCGCTTCTCGCCTCCGGCGAGGTTGAAACGAGAGCCGAATTGGCTCGCTTTCTCGGTGTGAGCAGGGCAAGAGTCACGCAAGTGCTCAACAGGCTCGAGCCGATTTCTGAATTTGAGCATCCGGAAGATTGCAAACCCGCATGACACATGCCAACTAGCGCCGAGTCTCCTTGGAGAGACTACAAGAAAAATTCAGAACGGTTGTGACAATCTCCGGATTCGACCCTACTATCGAAAACGACTCAATCTTCGGAAGATGGCCGAATGCAGCAGGCAACGATTGAAAACATACTAGGTGGAGACCTCGACGCGTACGAAGCGGTGATCCGGCAATACCAGGGCATGCTGCTGGGGTACGCGGCTAATCGGTTGCCTGATATCGATGTCGCGCAGGAAGTCGTTCAGCTGACGTTCATTCGGGCGTATGAGCAGTTGAACGCGTACCAGCCGGAACGTGATTTCGGTATCTGGCTGTGTGTAATCTGCAAGCACTTCATCCTGACCGAGCTGGAACGCCAGCGGCGGGAATCGCGGAATCTGGAGAAGTTCAGCCAAACCCTGCGACTGCGTGTCGGCGAGGAGATGGTCAGCGCTGCGGACGACGGTCAGCGTGACTCTCTCTCGGCATTGCGAGAATGTCTCAAGAATCTGCAGACGCAAGCAGCCTCGGTCGTGCGGCTCCGCTACGAAGAGCGAAAGTCGTGTCGGAGTATTGCCGAGTCGCTTGATCGGACTGTGACGTGGGTCACCAGCACGCTGAGCCGATCCCGCAAGGTTCTTCGCGCGTGCATCGAGAGTCGTCTCGGTGAAGAGCTAACAACATGAACGAATCTCAGCTGCAAGGACTACTCGAAGACTTTCAGGACGACGCACTGAGCGAGGCCGACTGCCGCGAACTCATGGAGTGGTTCGAGGAGGACGATTCACGCGTGACGGCATTTGCCGGTGAACTGCGAGTCGGCAACACGTTGGCAGCACTGCATGTGATGGAGTCCGGTCGCCTTCCATTGGCTGTAAAAGACAGCTTGAGGCAAGCCGATTCTGAGATCGACATCTCGCAGAACGTGCGGCAGCAGATTGAAAATCGTTCTCAGGATTCATCTGCTGATGTCGAGCCATCGAATCTGTCGCTCCGTAAGTGGGTGCCGTGGTGGATCGCAACGGCCGCTGTGGCGGCGGTAATTGCGTTGTGTGTCTTTCTGCCGATACAACTCGACACCAATCACGGCGAAGTCATCGCAACGGTTCAAAATGCTCGCAAGGTACAAGAGGTTACAGCGGGCGACCAACTGCGATCCGGACAGGTTTTGAAGCTTGTCGACGGGCGAGTCAAAATCAACTTTCAGTCCGGCGCCAGACTTGCGATTCAGGCACCGGCGGAATTGAAGCTGCTGGGGCCAAATTCGGCGCAGCTTCAGCACGGCGTGGCGACGGTGCGGGTTCCTGGTGAGATCAAAGGATTCGTCCTGGTTACTCCGCACCAGCGAGTGACAGACCTGGGAACATCGTTCGGCGTCGATGTGGACACCACGGGCGACACGGCGATCTCCGTGTTCGAGGGCGAGATCGAACTGGAAGACCGCCGGCGAATTGTTGGCGGACAGTCGATCGCGCTCACGGCTACTGAAAAATCGCCCCGCGAGATCCCTTACGCCATCAGCCAGTTCCTGGACACGTGGCGGGTTTCCTTCGGAGTCGAGCAGCTCATCGGCGATGTCCGTGTCGCATCACCCGACGAGCGACATTCACCGGGACTGGCCCGAGACAGCGATTCGCTGCTGCTGTTTCCCGAACGCGAAAATGCGCTCCTGGAGCACGGTTACGTGGTCGATGGAATGGAACCAGGTACCTACCGGCGTCCCTTCCGGAATCACACCGTGAAGCTGACGAAAGACGTTCAAGTCGACAGCTTCATATTGCAATACAATCCGGGCCACGATGACGGTGTGTCTAGGAATCAGAAGTTTCAGGGCGAACTGCATTTTGATCGCCCGATCGTCGCCCTGATCCTGCAAAAAGATCTGTTGGATTCTTCCGACGCCCAGCTGGCTCTTCCTGAAACCGACTTTCGCAATATCTTTCGCCGGGGAATCAACGACGCCGATGTGGTCACGTTAAGTCCCGATCGCCGTGTGCTTCACGTTGCTTTGAATGTCAAGAATGGCGTGGACCAGATCCGCGTACTCGTTGCTACTGATAACAACTTAGAAACTCAGTGAGTCATTGATAATGAATAAACGGATACACCTGAACCGCCGCCAATTTCTGCACGGCACCGGCATCGCTCTGTCGCTCCCGGCCTTCGAGAGCTTTGCGTCCGGCACTTCAACCGCCGAGAACTCGCCGCGGCGATTAGTCTGCGTCGGCAATCACCTGGGCTTTTATCCTGGCAATTTCTTTCCACATGCAGCCGGGAAGGACTATGTCCCGACGTCGACACTCAAGCCGCTCGTTGGACATTGCAACGATCTGACGGTGTTCTCGCATCTGGATCACGAACTCAATGGCGGGCATAAGGCGGTTCATGGCTTTCTGACCAGTATCAAGAAAGAAGAAGCGGCTGGTTTTCCTCAAAAGAATATCTCACTCGACCAGGCTGCTGCCGAGCATGTCGGCAGCTCCACGCGTTTCCCTTCGATCAACACTGGGATCGAAGGAGGTACCGATATGTGTTGGACCCGTGCCGGTATTCATGTGCCGCCTATTAACAATCCCGCCAAGCTGTTCCGAGGTCTCTTCGTTAATTCGCGTCAAGGCGAACGCCAAGTGGAACGCACGCGTCTGAAGCATCGGGCCAGTGTACTCGACGCTCTCCGTGAGTCCGCAGGAGCCTTGAACCGCACTCTCAACGCATTTGACCGCGACAAGCTGGATCAGTACCTGACATCGATCCGGGATGTTGAGCGGCGGTTGCAGATGTCGAGGGAGTGGCTCGATCGTCGCAAGCCAGAGTCGCCGATTGATGAAGTGCTCGACGAGGAGCGACAACATATCGACGAAGTGGCTCTACTTTATGATTTGATGTCTCTGGCTTTGCAGACGGATTCCACACGCGTCGCGACGCTGGAAACCGGGCTGGGGTTTCGTACAGCCGAGCTGCATTTAGGCAGTTACCATGGCCTTTCTCATCACAGTAAGTCAGAAGATCGCATCGGTCAGCTTCAAATCGTGGAAGCCTTTCTGACCACGAAGCTCAGCAACTTCATCACCCGGTTGAAGGAAGCACAGATTTTCGACGACACGCTGATCGTATTCGGTAGCGGTATGAGCGACGGTTCGATCCACAGCAACCGAAACCTTCCCGTGCTGCTGGCCGGGGGCGGGCTCAAGCATCGGGGACATGTTGTCTGCCCCGCCGAGCAACACAAACGAGTTCCACTGTCAAATCTATGGCTCTCCGTTTTGCATTGGTTTGGCTCCGACGCGGATCGGTTCGGCAGAAGTACGGGAACGTTCTCCCCAATGGAAATCGGATAGGGCGAGTCATGAAAACCATCATCCAAACTGGAGCATTACTCCTGATCGCGGTCAACTCGGTCGCCGAAGCCAACGAACCAACTTCTGCGTTCCTCAAGAAAAACTGCATCCGATGTCACGGCAGCCAGAAACATAAAGCTGATCGTCGATTTGACACACTTCCTGAGCAGATCAGGAGCCTCGACGAACTGGAGCGATACCAGGAAATCGTCGACCAGCTCAATCTTGAGAATATGCCACCGGAAGGCGAGCCGCAGCCGACAGCAGAAGAGCGTGCCAAGGTCATCTCGCGCCTGACTCGACAGATCACTGTCGCACACGGCGAACTAAATTCTTCGGGCGGGCACAGTGTTCTCCGGCGACTCAACTCTTGGGAGTATCGCCAGACGATTGGCGATCTGTTGGGACTCAATGTTGAGGAGTGGAATCCAGCCGAAGACTTTCCGCCGGAGGTCAAAGTCGACGGATTCGACAACAACGGAGAAGGTTTGGTCACCTCCGGCATGCTGCTGGACCACTACTTTGCCGCCGCGGAAGAAGCGATCCGCCGGGCCACGCAGTTTGGAGAACGCCCGGCATCCACGAAGTATGCTCAACAGTCACCGTTCTACTTCGCTGGCAAGGACTACACCGATTTGCCGAAGCTCTTCAAAGTCGATCGCTTTCGATTTGTTCCCGATACACCATACACCGATTTGTACGGACGCCACTATCGCGGCGGACACATCGGATTTCTGCCACTGGTTCGCCAGGGCGGCGTCGCACACAGCGGCATCTACACCATTCGTGTGCGAGCCGCAGCCGTGGGCCGGGTTCATGACTATGGCAAAGCTCTGGGTGACTTTCGAAACGGCGATCCGCTGGTGATGGAAATCGCCGCAGTGGATCGCCGAGGCAGCGTCGAGAGCACTGGAAACGTCTCAAGGATGACATCACTGAAACGCATCGAATTGACGAACGAAGAACCACAATGGTTCGAATGGAACGTCTACATGGAAGCGGGTTACGAGCCGGAAGTCCGCTTTCGCAATGGACCGCTGGCGGCCAAGCGAATGGTCCGACTTCTGACGACTCAGGCCGCCGACAAACCCGAGTTCAAACCCTTCGTCGGCATGAAAGGCGGCACTGAGAAAGGGCACGGAGTACTCAAAGCTTACAAGGGACCACGTCTGCGGATCTGGGAGATTCAACTCGAAGGCCCACACATTGATACCTGGCCGACCGCCGGTCATCGCGCGTTGTATGGGAACCTGACACGCGACGAATTGAATGCCACGACAATTGCTCAGAGACTTGAAGAATTCGCCGAAAAGGCATTTCGACGTCCGCCAGTTGAAGGAGAGCTGAAACCGATCCAGCAACTCGTGGCCGGCAAACTCAACGAAGGCGTTAAGCAATTGCATGCCCTCCAGCTTGGCTGCCAGGCAATTCTCTGTTCTCCGGGATTCCTGTATCTAAACCTCGATGAAGGAGAGCTGAGCGAAGTCGCGCTGGCGTCGAGGTTGTCGTATTTCCTTTGGTCATCGCCTCCCGATGAAACGCTTCTAAAGCTGGCAGTCGACGGGAAATTGCGGTCTGAGTTATCAGCACAAGTGAGACGAATGCTGGCTGATCCCCGGTCGGATCGATTTGTTAAACACTTTGTGCGTCGTTGGCTGGACCTGGACAACATCGGCACGATGCCTCCATCAGCAGACTTTGTTGTGTACTACCGCGACAACCTTGAAACCGCGATGCGTGCAGAAACGGAAACGTTTTTCCGTCATGTGCTTTACAAAAATCTGTCACCGCGCGAGTTTCTGGATGCTGACTACTCGTTTCTTAATCGCGAACTCGCTTTGCACTACGGCATCAAAGGCGTCGAAGGCAACAAGCTGCGCCGTGTTTCACTCAAGGGCAGTAAACGAGGAGGTCTTCTCGGCCAGGGAGCGTTCCTTACCGCCTCAGCCAACGGAGTCGACACGTCGCCAGTCGTGCGTGGCATCTACGTATTGGAGAAGATGCTCGGCTACACACCACCGCCCCCTCCACCCGACGTTCCCGCAATCGAACCCGACATCCGCGGCGCGGTCACGATCCGAGAGCAACTCGAAAAGCACCGGGAAGTCGCAACCTGCGCGGAGTGCCATCGCAAGATCGATCCGTTCGGCTTCTCGCTGGAAAACTTCGACGCTATCGGAGGCTGGCGGGACAAATATGAGGAGAAGACTCCGATCGATTCCGCCGGAAAGCTCCCGGGCGGAGATTCGTTTCGGACGGTTACGGAATTCCGAAGACTCCTTGTGGATCGACACGACCAGTTCAAACGCTGCCTGACCCAAAAACTGATGTCCTACGCTCTGGGGCGAGAGCTGGAAGTGGGCGACCGGCCCGGGATCGGTGAGATTCTCACCGAGCTTCGCGCGACAAACGGCGGCCTGCGTGATCTGATTCGATTGATCGTACTCAGCGAGTCGTTCCAGAATAATTGAGCAGAGGGCAACATCTATGACGATGGCCTCTTTGCTTCACCTTGCTGAATGCACCGTTACGTCGAAACTGGTGGATGTCATCCGCAATCGGACGAGGCTCCTGGTAACTCAGCATATGTGCATAATCTTCCAATCAACATTCCGCGGGTTTGTCGCCGCGTTTTTGGTGGCCGGTTTTGGTTCGTGTAGGGTCAAAAAACTCCGCCGCTTGATTTCACGTCTCGCCACCGGAAACTGATCGATTTTGGCGCCGAACATGCCCTTCCTGCTCCAGACTTGGCAGATCCTGCTCGCTTCACTCTGCGGCATGGTGAACCAGCGACAGCAACAGATCATCGAATTCCAGAATGCACAGATAGAAACACTGCTGAAGAATCTCGGAAAGAAGCGTCTGCTGCTGCATGACAATCAGCGTCGATTACTGGCACCGGAAACTGGTTGCGAAGAAGTTCGACTCCAGCAACAAACGCCAACCTGGTCGACCACGCATCCCTC
>CAZMNY010000015.1:0-56174 GCA_964567745.1 uncultured Pirellulaceae bacterium
ACCCAGGGCGGCGCTTGCGGCTTCGCCTCAAGACTTCCCCTGGGCTGTTATGTTGAGCCCCTTTCGGGTAACGCGCAGGCCCGTCAAGACTCACGAGCCAAAAGCGCCGGTATTTGAAAACTGGACGATCTCCGAGCCCATGAATCTGATTCACCGAACGAGCAAGCTCGTTGGGGTCTTGTTGTGTGTGTTGAAGCTGCTTAGTGGCCATCTACTTTGACGGATTTGCCGACTCGGAGCTCAAACAGCTTGGCAATCTCGCTAGCCTGCGTGAGCTGTCGATCATGAGCTGTGAAGAAGTGACCGACGAAGGCCTGAAACATATCGCCAAGCTCTCCACTTTGGAGAAGCTCAATATTTCTTATTTGGAAAACGTGACCGATATTGGCCTCGAACACCTGACTCGATTGGCCAATTTGAAGTCGCTCGAATTGCCCGGAACGAGCGTAACGAAAAAGGCATCTCCGCGTTCAGGAAAGTCTTGAAGGATTGCGCGGTGAAAACTTAGCGTTAAGGCCTAAGTTGCCCGATTAGTTCTTGAGTTTTTTGTTCCGCTTCGTCTAGCGGCAAGCCGGCGCGAATGCCTGGTCGTTTGTGACCGGCGGCCGACAGGTGCGCGTTTCTTCGCAAGGCCATGATTCGTTTGACAAGACCCAACGTGCCGCTTTTAGCGCCGCTCTCGGCAAGCATCGCTTCGGCTGATTTGGCCGCAGCGGACCGCTCGTCTCCGAACCAACTGATCAACCGACTGGCCATGAACCAATGCCCTGCTTCGTTCGGGTGGACCGCGTCGGGTTGAAACGTGAACTTGGCGTCGCTTTTTCTTCTCTCAGCGACCTCGGCGTTCATCGCACTATGCAAGTCGATGACGCTCCAGCCCTCTTGTTGCTGAGCGACCAGCCATGCCGCATAGCGATCGAGAACCGCATTGTACGAGAACGACTTCTTAGCCCGTTGGTCGTCGTAGAACGGCGGCGTTACGAACACGAATTGTGCGCCCGCTGATTCCACTTTTTGTTTTAGCTTCCGGACGCCGTCTTGATAACTCTGAAGTCGACTGTCATCGAGCGGCTGGTAGATGCCGCAATTGATTCCGTAGCAGGCGAACACGAGATCTGGTTTCGTGACCGCGAGAACTCGATCCAATCGCTCATGCAAATCAGGCCTTGGAAATCTTCCGCCCGCGTGTCCTTCTTCGCTGAGACCAGAAACCGTTTCGCTGGGAAGGCCCACATTAATGATCACAGGCCGCCCCAGTTCTTGGGTTGAGAGCCACGCATCGAAATAGGCGACGTAGTGTCCGGCGTAGGTGATGCTGTCGCCCAGGAAGACGATGCGCTTCGAGTTATTGAGCAAGCCGAGTCGGCTCGACTTGGCGCTGCTTGCGTGCTCAACAATGAAGTCGACAACGCTCTGAGGCTGCGGATGGGTGAAGTGATGTCCGTTCGACTTCTTGGATCCTTCCGGCACAGAGATAATTTGCATCGAATGGCCAGCTGTTTCGAGACGCGACTTCAGCACATAGCTGTTTTCTTTGGGAGGCACGACGCGATCGTTTTCCGAGACGACATGCAGAATCGGAATCTTGGCTTTGACGATCACTTCCAAGTTGTCGACAGGGTTCTTCTTGTACTGAAGAGCTTGCTCTTCGCCGAAGCCATACGCTTTCAGGCACTGAGCCCACGCCGCAGTTGAGCCGAGTCCACTGCCACGACCGCCGGGCCAGCTCTTGAAATCACAAACAGGCGTGTCGCAGTAGATGCATGCGACTCGAGTTGGGTTTTTGGCAGCCCAGTTGTAGACAAACAATCCGCCTCGACTGACTCCTTCCAGTGCCGGCTTCTTCGCCAAGCCGCGTTCGGTGGTCATGAGCCTGTGGAATCGGTCGCCAATCTCAACCGCTTTGGGGCTCCCAAACATCCCCGCCACATCGACGTAGGCAACATGAAATCCGCGATCTAGAAGCGTGACATCCATTTCCGCGTGGTAACCAGGGAATCGAGCTCGCCAGACCCAGGGGTTGCCCGTCGCAGCCTTCTTGGGCGTGACCAGATAGGCGGGGCGGTCGCCGACTTTGAAATGAAACTGATCAAACTCGCGCCACGATGTCTTGCGCTCGTACCAGGGGCTCGCGTCGTCCGCGGCCAGCAGGCCCGATGTCGACAGACAGACGCTTAAGAGCAAGGTGGCGTAGAGAATCTGAGCAGGTCGTCTCATCATAATCTCGTTGTGGCGAGAGGTTCGTTTCATTTCATTTAGCGTCATTCTAGTCGAGCGTTAGCATCAAGTTGTGTTCCACGTGGTTCTTGCTTCCGCCTTCGACCGAGATTGGCTCAAAATTCGCGTCCTCGGAGCGTTCGCTGCGAACATTGCAGTTCGAGACGCGACAGAAAGTGCAGTTCTTGAGCAACAGCCCGACGCCGTCGCAATCGAGAATGGAACAGCCGTTCACGTTGATCCATTGGCAGCCTTCGAACAGCAAGGCGGCGGGCGCGTCCTGAACATTGTTGACATGCAGTCCGTTGAGAGTGCAGTCGCGACAGTCGCGGAAGACGAGTCGATTGGTGCTTCCTTTGGGGCCGTAGTCAGGGTTGCGATCAAACAAGTTGGGCCCGATCACGATGTTCGACGAACCTTCGACGAGCAGGTTGTGTTGATACCCCTTCCAGAACGTGTTGCCGGTAATCACGACTCCCCGAGCGTTCTGTAAGTGGACGTTGGTCCCCACGTCACTCATCGCATTATCGCTGATACAAAAGTGGCCGACCTTATTTGCGACCTCGCGGCTTGTGCCGATAAACCGGATGTTGGCCGAATCAGGGGCGTTGTGAGAGTGCTGAATCGTGCAGCCGACAATCGCGCCTTCCCGAACCGAGCCTTTGGTGGTGTCGATCAGAATGTTCGCGGTCGGATCATTCGACTCGCCCATGTTGCCTTCAATGTCGCAGTTGGCAATTTGCAGGTTGCGAATCTCGCTATTGCGGACAACGATGCCACCCATCTTGTTGTAGCTGATGTGTGAATTCCCCACGTTGACCTGATGCAAATTCAGGCCGTCGAGGAACAAGCCGACGCCGCGGTTATCGTACAGATGACATTCGGAAACGATGACGTTGCGATTGCGAGTTGTAAGTCGGATACCGTGCAGCGCATTGCGAACGGTAACGCGACTAAAAATGGGCTGCATGACTCCGGTCGCTTCAATTCCGACCGATTCAGCGTGGTCGCCGACGATTTCGATGCCGTCGATCATCGGCGTGCGTTGCCGCTCCCAAACATTCGCTTTCACTGTGTGCGGGCTCGCCGTTCCGCCATGGGTTCCGAAAAACTTGAACGCCGGGCCGGGGCCCCCCATGACAACTCGAGCAACGCCATTGGCCACAATCGAAGTCGGCCCGACTTCATCTAGCGGAATCAGAATCGGCTTTGTGATTCGAAAGACGCCGCGCGGAAAACGAATCTCGCCGACTGAACTATCAACCGCGCGCTGAATCGCAGCCGTGTCGTCGGTCTTTCCGTCGCCAATCGCACCGAAGCTATGTACGGTCAAGACCGACTTCGCTGCTTGACGAGTTTGCCGAGCCGCGTCGCCGCGCTGCTGAGTCGAGATGGCGGACATCAAGAGTACGCAAACGAGCACGGCAATGATAATGTAACGCATCTTGAATTCCTTATTGCGATAGCGCGTGGGCGGAGGAATCGAGTGAACCCGTCGGTTCAACGAGGCCGGAGCCCATCGTCACGCTCGCGATCGGCTGGATGACTGCAGGCAAGAAGACTGGCCACAAAAAACACGAGCAGCTCGACAACGGGTTCGCTGTCCGCAATGGAGTGAGATCTGTTGGTCGCGTCTGATCCATCATCACTGCATCAGCGAGGGAGGCTCTGTCTTTGCGCGTAACGCGGCACGACCGACTTCCTCAACTGAGCAGGTTGAGTAGGGGCGACTCTTTGACGCTACTCGATACAGTAGAGGGCGTCGTAGGTGCGGATGAAGATCTGACCATGGGCGATGGCGGGCGTCGCGTTGCAGGTCTCATCCAGGTCGTTGGCCGCGACCTTTTCGAACTTCTTCGGATTCGGCTTGAACACAATCGTCTCGCCGTTTTGCCCGGTCGCGTAGATCAACCCGTTGGCGATCACGGCAGAGGCCCAATGCGCGCCGGCGGAACTTCGCTCGCGCCAAAGCGTCTTGCCCGTCTCTGTGTCGATGCATTGGATCAGGTTGGGGCCTGCGAAACCCATATACAACTTGCCGTCGACAATCACGCCCGATCCGATTGCCTGCGGGTTCCGCTCGAGTCGCCACAAACGGCTGTCTGTTAGGTCGCTCGCCGTTCCGACATCGAATCCGATGCCCGGCCCTTGGTAGCCGCCGATGGCGACGCAGCGCGAATCGTCGATGTGAGGTTGAGCGTAGGCGAGATCGCCTTTGCGGCCGCTAATACCTTCGCAGTGCCAAAGCAGTTCGCCCGAATCGGGATCGTAGCCGTTGACCCGAGTTGGAAATGTGCAGACGACCGTTGTTCGACCATTGATGTCGGTGACAATTGGCGTGCACCACGATCCCATCGGTTTGTTCGCGGAGTTCTTCTCGCCGTCTCCATTTTGTGGCTCGTCGGTGCGAAACAGTTCAGAGCCGTCCTTCAAACTGTAGGCGGCAAAGAAGATCGACGGGCCGGGTCCCCAATTCACAAAGACTCGGTCTTTGTAAATGATGGGCGATGTCGCATAGCCCCACATGTGCTTGAGCACGCCTGGCTGGATCTTCCAAATTTCTCGACCGCTGAGGTCGTAGCAATACAGCCCAGCCGTACCGTGAGATACGACGACGCGTTCGCCATCGGATGCAGGCGTGGTTGCGCCGTGCGGGTTGGTCTTGTGAGTTTCTTCCTCCGTAGCGAACTTGACCGACTGCTCCCATACTCGCTGGCCCGATTGTCGATTAAAGCAAATCAGCGATCGCGTCTTACCGTCTTTCGTCGCCGAGCAGATCAAGACGTTCGAGCCGACAACGATCGGACTTCCGTTCCCCGGATCGTCCAAAGCAACTCGCCATTTCACACCCTCTTTCTTGCTCCACTCGACCGGCGCTGCGCCGGTCGCGAAACCTTGTCCTTCCGGGCCACGGAATTGAGGCCAATCTTCGGCCTGAGTTGCAGTGACGAAGGTCAACAGAGCCGGCACAACGAGAGTTGCAATAATTGTTCGAGTCATGAGGGCGTTCCGATGAGAAGCATGTTTTGGAAAGAGTCACATCGTTCGTGAAACGTAGGCGTGTTTTGGGGCGTGTTCACTTGGCGTTACCGCGACACGACCTGACTTTGCATGCAAGGCCAAGCCAATCGGGCTACCCGATATCCTATCTCAGCGGATTGGCGAATGCACGAGGGTCACCGGTTCGCCGCCATGAACATTTCGAGGTCGCGTCCGGCTCGAGCCTCCCACGGCACCGGCAAGAATCGATCGCATCGAGTTGAGACTTGAACTCAATACCACTGAGATTTGTTGGCCACATTGAGAAGGGATTCGCCCGCGACGAATCGGCGAATATTCTCGAGCAGAACGGACAAATGCCGTTCCGCAATTCGGGGGCTCGCGCCGGCGACATGGGGAGTGATAATGACGTTGTCTCGAGTCCAAAGCGGATGCTCAGCAGGCAATGGTTCGACCTCGAATACGTCGAAGCCGGCGCCGGCGATTTGGCCGTTTTCCAACGCGGCGTCTAGGTCATCGAGCGACACAATGGCGCCGCGCCCGATGTTGATGAGAAACGAGTCGGGTTTCATTGCCTCGAATTGCTGCCGACCGATCATCCCCTCCGTCTGAGGCGTATGAGGTGCGGCAACAACAACGAAATCAGCATCGCCCAAGGCGGCATTGAGTTGGTCAGGGGCAAACACTCGCTCAACGCCTTCAGGCGGATTGGCGCCATGCGGGTCGACCGCGCAAACTCGCATTCCAAAAGCCAGCGCCCTGCGGGCCACTTCTTTGCCGATGGCGCCTAAGCCCACGACGCAGAGCGTCTGGTCGGACATGTGCCGGTGGGCGCGGTCCATGTCGCTGACTTGTCCCGGCCCGGATATGAATCCGACTCGCGACTCTTCGCCGCCGATCGGTGCCCAAAGCCGCTGCTCTTGCTGACGAATGTAGCTGTGTAAGTTACGTGCGAAACAGAGTATGTAGCCGAAAACTTGATCGGCGATGACATCAGAGAACAGCCCACGCATGTTGGTCAGCACTAAAGGGTGGTCAATCAGTTCCGGAAAGACGTAGTGTTCCAAACTGGCCGTCGGGCTTTGCACCCATTTCAAACGCTCTGAGGCGGCGAGCAATTGCGGAGTCAGTTTGCCGAAGAACGCATCCGCATCCACGATGTGATGTTCGGCTTCATCGTGTGAGTCCGCGTTGACGACTTTCATCTGGCCAGCCGTTTCTCGAATCGCATTCGCGCGCGCTTCATCAACGGTTGGGTGAATGAGTAGTTTCACGAGTCACATCTCTCGATTAGTCATCGATAAAACAAACGTTGTTTAACCAGAGTCACAAACCGTTGAGGCTCACTTCGCAGAAGGCTCAATAGGCGGGTGCTGCGACATGGTTTAGTGAAAGTGCGGCATCTCGGCGACGGCGTTCCCGTCGATCATGTTCTGCAGTTTTTCGACGAGGCGAGGAATCGTTCGGTCGATGAATTCACGGCCTTTGGCCGCCGTCGCCATCGCAGGTTTCGGATCTTCCTGATCGGTCCACATATCGGTTCGCACGTTTTCGGGGAAGACTTCGAGTGCGAATGCAGTTTCAAACTCTTGCGCGTGGCCTGGCAAATCGTCTGGCAGGCGACTGCCGCTGTCGAGAATCTCCTCGGCGTCTTTCGCCGTGTACACATCCCAATACGACATGAACTGAAGGTTAATCTGGTGGCGTCGGACGAATTGGTCCCAGATCCCTTTCAAAGGCACAATGTTGCCGCCGTGCCCGTTGAGCACAAGAATGTTCGTAAAGCCGGCTCGGATCATGCTGTCGATAATGTCGTTCAAAACAGCAATGAATGCGCCCGGACTAATCGTCACCGTGCCGGCATGCCTCATGTGGTGCTCGCTGATCCCCGCCATGATTCCTTCCGCGACCAAGACATGCGGCTTCAATTGCTCAGCCAACAGCGTGGCGACATGCTGTACGCTTCGCCAATCGTGCTCCATGGCAAGGTGCTCGAGATGTTGCTCGATCGCGGCAATCGGAATAATGCAGGCCTTCAACTCGCCCGATTCCATTCGCTGACGAAACTCGCGGCGCGTGTGCTTGCGCAACAGTACTTCTGACATTTGGTTTCCACTCCTATGCGATTCCTGCGGTCGTCAACAGTGAGGCCAACCACGAGTGTACACCCACAATTCCGGACACGTCAGAGAGGGTCGCCCCTCTCTGACGCAACTCGCCCCGACTTCGCTAGGACGCCTCGCGCGAGTCCCGCGGCAGTCGGCGATCGCGATCGTATTCCGGTTTGACCGATTCCGGTTTGGGGCCGAGGAATGCCGAATCCCAATCGCCGAGGCACCAATCGTCGGGATAGTAGGTCTGCAATGCAATCAGGTCTTCGCGGGAGCAACCGCCAAGCAGGTCGAGTTCGCAATGCCACAATTCCGAGGTGGGTACATGTTTGACCGGCTGCCTCATGATGTCGCCCCAAAGTAATCCGTACAGGCTGCGGTCGCAGAGATGGTCCGTGTGCGAGAGGAAGACGTTGATGCTCGCCAAGCCACGAATCACTCGCCATAAGACTTGGTGCAGCTCGTCGTCATTGAGCGTTTCCGGCGCGGGCGTCGGGACGTTTCTATCGGCCATGAGCGAGACATACGTCATCTCAGGCGCCGACTCCCAGGCCAAGACGCTCTCCCAAAACGCCTCCTGAAGATCCAAAGGACAGTCCTCGGCCGTCCAGTCGTCCATCTCGCCGCCGCCAACTTCTCTGGCCCGCTCCCGCAGTTCGTTGATCCGAATCCTCTGGTCGATATCGTCGAGGCTGCCATCGCCGCAGGCGGACTCGAACGCCGGCTGATCATGATTCTGATCGGACATTCCATCTGAGTTGCCGTGCCGATTGCTGCTGTTTTCGTTCTCGCGAAATGACATCGTTGGCGTCTCCTTACTAGGTTGCAATAGCCGTCGATCCGACAACGGCCCTCCATTGCATTCTGGAGTGGCAATCGGCTTTTGTGATAGCCAATTCAAGGGCGGTTTCACGAGAAAAGGAGGCGAATTGGTGGGCGAGTGCCATACCATTGACCGACCCATCCGCGCAATGTCGCTGACGAGGCGCATAAAAGAGCGAAGAAGGCGGAGCGGTGTTGTGGTATCCTGGGCGCCAACAGTCGATTCTCTTGAAGGCCTTTTCACCGATGCGCGAGACGCCGCGCCGCAGATGATTGAGGATGTTAGCACCATGTCATATCTTGCGCAACCCAGCTCCGGATCTCTTCAATTTGTTCGTTCGATCTACGCCGTCCTGCTTGGACTTGTCTATCTCGCTTCTGCCTCCGTCGCATTGGGCGATCCGCCAATCAACGGTTTGACCGACGCCGAGAAACGAGGCGGATGGCGAGCGATATTTGACGGCAAGACGACGGCCGGCTGGCGAAACTACAAGAAGGAATCCATCTCGGACGGTTGGGGCGTCGAGCAAGGCGCGCTGACTCGGAAGGGCAGAGGCGCCGGGGACATTGTCAGCGAGTCGCAGTACGACAACTTCGAATTGTCGCTGGAGTACAAGATCTCGCCCGGCGGCAATAGCGGCATCATGTTCCACGTCACGGAAGACGCCAATCGCCCTTGGCACACAGGGCCGGAAATTCAAATCCAAGACAACGTCAAAGGACATGACCCTCAGCTTTCCGGATGGCTTTATCAGCTCTACAAGCCGAATTGGGCCAAGCGGTTTGAGAAGCAAGTAGGCCGTACGTCGCCGGAAATCGTCGATGCAACTCGACCCGCTGGCCAATGGAATCATGTCTATCTGCGAGTCTGCAAAGACCAGTCGGAAGTGGTCGTCAATGGCGTCAGCTATTACTACTTTCACAAGGGGAGCGACGACTGGAACAAACGCGTTGCTGCGAGCAAGTTTTCGAAATTTCCGAAATTCGGCAAGAACGAAAAGGGCCACATTTGTTTGCAGGATCACGGCAACCAAGTCGCCTACCGCAATATCAAAGTGCGTGAGATTGCCGCGGATGGGAGCGTTGCTAATCCGATCGATCAGCAGCTAAAGCTGAAATCGGCCGTGGCGTTTCCCAACGTCAAATGGGCCAACTGGGATACGGGCGAAGAGACCGGGAGAATCAGGCCGCTGAGGCCGATGGTGCTGACCTATTCGGACAAATCGGACAAGCGAGTCTTTGTGGCTATGCAAGGCGGAGACATTCACGTCTTGCCGTTCGATGACAACGCCACGAAGTCGAAAGTGTATTTGGACCTGCGCTCGAAAGTTATGCCCTGGTCGAGCAAAAATGAAGAGGGCCTGCTCGGCTTCGCATTTCATCCGAAATTCAAACAGAACGGCGAATGCTTCGTCTACTATTCGTCGAAGGAAAAACCCCGCACCTCGATCGTGTCGCGTTTCCGAGTCTCGAAAGACGACCCGGATCGCGCTGACCCGCAGGAAGAGGTCGTGATGGTGATCCCTCAGCCCTATGCGAATCACAATGGCGGTTCGATCGCTTTCGGTCCCGACGGCTACCTCTACATCGGATTGGGAGACGGAGGCGGTCGGAACGATCCGCTCGGCCACGGGCAGAATTTGGGATCTTGGATGGGGTCCATCCTGCGAATCGATGTCGACAAGTCGTCGAAGAGGAATAGGTATTCGATCCCCACAGGCAATCCGTTCGCTGGCAAGCCGGGTGTGAAGCCGGAGATCTTCGCCTACGGTTTTCGCAACATCTGGCGTCTTTCGTTCGATCGCAAGACGGGCGACCTTTGGGCCGCCGATGTTGGCCAAGACCTTTGGGAAGAGATCAATATTGTGCAGGCTGGAGGCAATTACGGCTGGAGCATTCGCGAGGCCGCCTATGGATTCAATAACAACAAACCGAACACCGGCGCCAAACCGCTTGAGCCGATTTGGGAATACGACCATCGCGTCGGAAAGTCCATCACCGGTGGATACGTTTATCGCGGCAACCGTTTACCCGAACTACAAGGTTGCTATCTGTACGCCGACTACGTGTCGGGGCGGATTTGGGCGCTGAAGATCGATTCGAAGACGGGCCGCGCTGTCGCAAACTATGGACTGCGCGAAAATGGTTTACCTGTGCTGGCGTTTGGCGAAGATCAGAATGGCGAGGTCTATTACTTCGTCGCTGCGCTCAACGGCCAATGTATCTACCGTTTTGAACCGGAGTCGCCCTAACTGCTATAAACAACTCAATGCCTGGCCGACATGAATATGAGGGAAACGACATGCGGAGTCTCATTATTCGGCCAGCGGCAACGCGATCGACCGTCTATCTCTGGATCGCGCTTTGCGTTCTTTCCCTATGCATGGGCTGCTGGACTTCAAGCGGGCCGGAGGTCGCAGTCTACGCGGCTTTGGATGCGGAGTTTTCCGAGCCAATTCTGGACGATTTCCAGGCCGCAACTCAGATCAACGTCTTGGATAATTACGACATCGAGTCGACAAAGTCGGTCGGCCTGACCAATCGTATTCGACTCGAGAAAAATCGCCCGAGATGCGATGTGTTTTGGAACAACGAGATTCTCAACACGCTACGGCTGGCGCGCGAGGGATTGTTGGACGCATATTTGTCGCCCAATGCGGCTGACTATCCAACCGATTTCGTCTCGCCGAGTCATCATTGGGTTGGCATTGGCGCTCGTGCTCGAGTGCTGATCGTCAACAATAAACTCGTTCCAATTGACGAGCGGCCAATGTCAGTTCGCGATTTGGCCGACCCGAAATGGAAGGGCAAGTGCGGCTTGGCGATCCCGCTGTTCGGCACAACAGCGACCCACGCCGCTGTCTTGTTCTCGGAACTTGGTGACGAGCGGGCCAAGCAGTTTATGGTTGACGTGCATGCCAATGCGAAAGTTCTCTCCGGCAACAAGCAGGTGGCGCTGGAGGTCGGCTCGGGGCAACTGGCCTGGGGGCTGACCGATACGGACGACGCGATCATTGAACGCGACAATGGGCAGGACGTCTCGTTTGTGTTTCCGGATCAAGGCGAAGGTGAGCCGGGTGCGCTTCTGATCCCCAACACGATCTGCATCATCAAAGGCGGCCCTAATCCGCTCGAAGCGAGAAGGCTCGTCGACCACCTGTTAACGCCGGAAATCGAGAACCGGCTGGCGGTTGGGGCCAGCGCTCAAATCCCGCTCGGGGCGAAAGCTACCGAGACTTCGCGCGCATTGACCGGCGAAACGGTACGATGGATGAAGGTCGACTTTCGAGCCGCGGCCGACAAATGGGACACCGCGGCCGATTTTGTGCGCAAGACGTTTCGCTCTCCGGCCGACAACTGAGCCCGCAGGCTCGGCGCGAGTAATTTGATCGCGCCAATTACCGACGACCATTAGCCACTGTTTTCGTTTAACAAGTGTGCCGCAGGCTAGGCGCGCTAAAGATCGAAGCGCGGAAGATGATGACAAGTAGTTCCCGCTCAGGGCACCTCCGGCAATGACAAACTAGTGCAGCGTCAACACTAAGAATTAGGATCCCAGTGTTTGTATCGTACGCCGCCAAGTCAAGTTACGCCGAAGCCAACCCCCATTTTTAGAGTTGACGCGGCACTAGGCAACCGACCAACCGAATTCGTGCCGCCAGGCAGCCTCGCCTGCGGCAACGGGTTAAACGAAATTTCAAGAGACAGGAATTCGATGGCCCCACAAAGCAATACTGTGAGAGACCAGGCAACCGGATGGGGGCGGAGACGATTCACGCCGTATCAAGTGGTTGCCGTTTGGACCATCTTATCCGTTGTTTCGCTTTCGCTTGGCGGCTGTAGCGGAGGCCGAAGGCCAGAGACCGCAGCCAAACCCGCGAATACGGGCAGTCCGAAAAACCGCGGGGCAAATAACTCGTCCAAGAAGCCCAGGTCGGCGAACCAACCAAGCGAGAAAAAGCAAGCGTCTAGTACGACGTCGCCGAAGCAGCAAGAGAAGACGTCAGGCAAGACTGAGTTTGACGAGGCGTTTCCAGACGATGGAAAGGCGGAGCCGAGTGGCACGGGCGGAGGGCCGGATTCAGAACAGGGCCTCGGGCCAGAGCGAACAAGTCCAGCGCCTCGAGCGGAACCGCCCCTGTCGGCCGCCGAGGCGACAGCGTTGGGGCTGCGACGTTTAGATGGCAAGCACCTGATTCTCTACACCGATTTGCCGTCACACCCGACGGTTGATGAGTTGCCGCATGTGTTCGACCTCGCCGTTCCTCAGTGGTGCAAGTATTTTCAAACGCCGGTCGACGAGGCGAAGGACTGGCGGCTGATCGGGTCGCTGATTGTCGACAAAGCGCGATTCGTTCGAGCGAGTTTGCTGCCGGTGCAGCTGCCTCCTTTCCTACATGGCTTTCAACAAGGAAGCGAACTCTGGTTGTACGAGCAGCCGACGACCTATTATCGCCGGCACTTGTTGTTGCACGAGGGCGTCCACGGGTTCATGAACTGGCGTTTCCGCGGTTGCGGGCCGCCGTGGTACATGGAAGGGATGGCGGAGTTGCTTGCGACGCACCAGTGGCGCGACGGCAAGCTGACCAGTCGGTATTCGCCTCGTTCGCGCGAAGAGGCGCCGCACTGGGCTCGAGTCCGCATTGTTCAGGACGATTACAAAGCGGGTCGAGGTTTGCCGGTCGACGAGGTGTTGGCCTATGGTCCGCGAGCCCACTTGAAAGTTGAACCGTACGGATGGTCCTGGGCTGCGGCGAGTTTCTTTGATCAACATCCCTCGTATCAAGCTCGCTTTCGTGCGATGCCCAAACATGCGAACGACAACGGTCCTTTCTTTAACGAACAGTTCGTCCACGAAATCGGCCGCGACCGCGCCAAGCTCGACATCGAGTGGCAGGTTTACATTGATGACATGCAGTACGGTTACGATGTGGCACGATCGGCAATCGACTTCCGCGAATCGGCGCCGCTGCCGGATGCTGGCGGTGAAGTTCAGATTTCTTCCGAACAAGGTTGGCAATCGAGCGGTTTCGAATTGAAGGCTGGCGTCAAGTATCGCGTGACCGCTCGCGGCCAATTTCAAATCGCCAAAGACTCCGCCGTCTGGCCGTCGGAAGCTGACGGCGTGACGATTCGTTACCATCGCAAACGCCCGCTGGGCTGTCTGCTCGGAACCGTTCTGAACAGCAACGAACGAAGCTCAGAACCGACGCCTCTAGTCAATCCGATTCGCCTCGGTAGCGACGGTCTGATTTCGCCCGATCGCGACGGCGATCTCTACCTTCAACTCAACGACTCGCCCGCCGAACGCAACGACAATCTCGGCGGCGTCACCGTACGAGTCGAACGGCTCGAGTGAAGCACCAACGAGCTTGCTCGTTCGGTGAATCAGATTCAACGCTAAAAGAAACTCCACTGCGGCTGGAAGCGCTGGAAGCCCCAGCCACGAAAGACCGCCTTCATTCTTATCCTGTCGATCCTGTCTCCTCTTTTTTCGCGGTCCTCCGCATGCTGACGTTGGTGCCGTCCGACAATCGACATTTCCCGCAGTCGGCGACAGGTTACGGCCGAGTGCAAACGGCGACCCAGCCGTTGGCTCGCAGCGAAGGGAAGAGTCGCGGGGCTCGAATGGCTCGATCACGAGCTAAGGCGAGGGGGATGATTTGGTCGACTTGAAAACCAGCTTCCACCAAATCGCGTTTCAGTTCTCGCCTGCGAAACACATGCAGGAACATGTTCGAGACGCCACGATAATGAAAGTACTTATCGCCTGTTTCAAATTCGCGATCCCACAGTCGCCATAAGAGACTTCGGAGCACCCAGCGGATGCCCTGATGGTCGTACAGGTTGAACCAAAAATTGTGAACGTGCAGCACCAGCCGACCTCCGGGCTTAAGCGTGCGAGCGACATGGGCCAGGGCCAGTCGACGCGCGGCGGCCGTCCGAATCATTCCGAGCGTGCTAAAGAGGCACATCGCGTGATCGATGCTTGAGTCGCTCAGGCAATCGAGCTGAACCAAGTTGGCTCGAAGGCACTGAATGTCGAGTTCGTCGAGATCGGCTTTCTCTTGGACAATCTCCAACATCGACTGAGACAGGTCGATCGCCAGGCCGCGGAAACCGTTGCGGCAAAGCGACACTAAAGCGCGTCCCGTGCCGCAGCCCAAATCGGCCACCAGCCCGCCGGCTTGCCCGCTGCGTATCGCGTCGAGCACAAGCGGCTCGTCGAAATCAAAGAGGCTGTTGTGGGCGAAGTAGTCGTCGTAGTCCTCAGCAATCGCGTCGTTGTGGATATAGTCCCAAAGTCCGCGGGTCATCCCTTGCGGATGTTGCCACTGGGCGGGAGGGCGATGGTGGGGCGATTTGTTTTGGATTGAACAACTCGAGTTGTAGAGTCGGAAAGGTAGGCGATTTGTTGCGGGTGAATCGCAAGCGTTAGTCTGGCCGTTTCGGTTGTCTCATTACCCTCAAAGGAATCGCTCGCGATTGTTTCTCTCTCGCAGGCAAACTCAACTGCACGTTCTGCCTGCTCAACGCCGGCTTGCTCGCCCAATTGCCTTCGCTCCGCCTAGGCGCCGTGATGGGGCAACTTTATAATCTGGGGTTCAAATGAATAGTCAGAAACGCCTGAGGAGAAACTGTCGTGGCAATACGCGTAGCAATTAACGGATTTGGCCGAATCGGCCGCCTAACGTTCCGTAACTTGATGGCCCGTTCGGACGAATTCGAAGTCGTCGCGGTCAACGATCTTACCGACAACTACTCGCTTGCCACGCTGCTCAAATACGACAGCACTCACGGTCGTTACGCGGCCGACGTCAGCCATGACGACCAACATCTTATCGTCAACGGGCAAAATATTCTCGCCCTCTCCGAGCGGAGTCCTGCCGAGCTGCCTTGGGGCGACTTGGACGTCGACGTCGTCATCGAGAGCACAGGCATCTTTACGGCGCGAGCCACCGATGATCGAGCGGGTTACGATTCGCACCTGCAAGCCGGCGCTAAGAAAGTTGTTCTCAGCGCACCGGCCAAAGATGGCGCCGACTTGACCGTCGTTCTGGGAGTAAACGACGAGCAACTCTCTGGCGACATGAAGTGCGTTTCCAACGCAAGTTGCACGACCAACTGCCTGGCACCCGTCGCTAAGGTGCTCAACGATTCGTTCGGAATCGAATCGGGTTTGATGACAACGGTCCACGCTTACACGAACGACCAGCGTCTGCAGGACATGCCGCACGGCGACATGTATCGAGCTCGCTCGGCGGCTCAGAACATCATTCCGACTTCGACCGGCGCCGCCAAGGCTGTCGGTCTTGTGATCCCGGCGCTCGACGGCAAACTGACCGGTATCGCGATGCGAGTTCCCGTGCCGACCGGAAGCGTCGTCGACCTGGTCGTCAATCTCTCGCAAGACGTGACCGAGGCGAGCATCAACGAAGCGATCAAGGCCGCCGCCGAAGGGCCGATGAAGGGCGTTCTCTCCTACACCGAGGATCCGATCGTTTCGACCGACATCATCGACGATGACCACAGCTCAATCTTCGCCGCAGACTTCACCCAAGTGCTCGGTGGAACCGGCCGCATGGCGAAAGTCGTCAGCTGGTACGACAACGAATGGGGTTACAGCTGCCGCACCGCCGACTTGGTCGCCAAATTCGGCGCCATGTAAGCACGCCTTAGTGTGGCACCGTGGCGCGGGTGACGATTTGTCCGGAAGAGCTGTCCTCTATGCGTCATTCTTTTCGTGTCTTGTAAGTGCTTTTCGTGGACAACTCGTTTGACGAGAGAGGGACGAGCCGCGAAAAGCACGAGAATCGACGAAGAGAAGAGATGACCAATCGTCACATCGGGCCATGCAGCGTATTGGCGCGTTAGCTCTTCAACCCGATTCAGCAGCACGAGGCAGGCGGGATCAGCTTAGCCGCCAAATCGCAACCTTGCTTTGGCGAGCCAGTAGCGACGAAGAGTCGTTACCAGCATTGTTCATGGCAGACTTTTTCCCAGCTAGCCCGGATCTTGTTGAGTTTTCGCTCGACGGCCCGCAGGTTAATGTTCAACTCTTCGGCGAGTTCTACGTTGGTAAAGCCTGCCAACTTGCCAGCTGCAATTCGTCTCTCAATAGGGCAGTTGAGACCGTCGAGCCGCATCGCGAGCTGCTCTTGCAACTCAGCTGCCTCTTGCGGAGAAGGGCTGTTATGGGCAACGACGTCGGCAAGAGCCGGTTCGGATCCAGCCGCGAATTGCAGCTGATCGATTACCTGGCCGTCGCCGCGCTTTTTCGCGTGAACGCGGCGGCGTTGCTCGATTGCCTTTCGTGAGGTCAACGCCCCCAAGACCTGCCAAAGGTCTTGTCGGTCTTGAAGTCGTGGAAATGAACCACGAAGGGCACCATCTAGAAACAGCCTAAAGGCCTCGACGGTAACGTCTTCCTCATCCTCAACGCCACGTGGTGAATCACCCAATTGACGTTTGGCTAAACTTGTCAGGCGAAAAAGATAGCGATCCTAGAGTTTCTGGGCGGCGCTACTATCACCCTCTTTTACCTGTCGTAGCCAACGGGAAACTGAATGATCATTCGATGGCATGGCCAGGTAAGAATCTGCCCGCTACCTGTTAACTCGCAATCGATGCCGCCGACCCGCCATCATTCGAGAAAAAAGTCAAAATTTGTTTCGAGGCGTACAGCAACTGCGTCGTAGATGGCTTCGCCAGAAGATAGGGCACACGCTCGAGGACGCTCGTGCTGGGGCTTCCAGCCGCAGTGGATTTGTTTTAGCCTCGCGTCGAAGAATCGCCCAGTTAGGCGATGGTGTCCACGCGGCGTGTCGCCCATTGACCTGCGACTGGAAACGCTGGAAGCCAGACGCGTCGAAGATGGTTACGTCTTGGGGGCCTTGCTGTATTGAATTCCCAATTCCCGTTTTGAAATGGCGCGCTTCGGCCTCTCCCAGACCCTCACGCGTCGGGGAGAGGCGGCAAGTGGTTGCGCAACGATTGAATCAACAGTCCGCAACCTCGATGAGGTCTTTGGATTGCGGACGGTTGGGCACCATTAATATTCCGTATCGGTTTCGATGCCGGGCATCGGCACGGGATACTTGCCATCGGTTGCCTGCAACGGCGACGGGCCGTCGATGGTGAGCTTGTCGACGTTGGGTGCAAACTCATGCTGGCAGTTGAGTATCTCGTCGTAGGTGATGATGCGACCGGTGTGAGCCGCCATGCGTCCCATCGATGTGACCAAGCTGGCCTTCACGCCGCGCTCGACCTCGTTGTAAGGCTTATTCTCGCGGACCGCCTCAATCAAGTCATTCCACTCGAGTTGATACGGGTTCGGCTCGGGCTTGCCGTACGCCCACGTCTGGTTGGGCTTTTTGAAATCGTGACTCTTAAAGATCCTCGACTTCGCCGGGATATGGGAAGCAGTGGAGATGATGGCCGAGCCCTTGGTGCCGTGGGCGTAGCTGGCGAATTCGGAATGGCATCCCGGCATCGTGCGTCCGCCGAGCATCAACTTGGTTCCGTCGGCAAACGTGTATTCGACCGAGTAGGAATCAAAGTTTTGATCGATGTTCTTTCCACGGTAGTGGCGCCCACCGCTGGCTTTCGCTTTCACGGGCCAATCGTTCTTCATCCAACACGATTCATCAATGTTATGGATGAGGAAATCGCTGAACGCGCCACCGCTCGCCCACAGGAACGCGTGGAAACGAGAGATTTGATACATCAGCTCGCTCATGTTGCCCGGCTTGGGGCCGGTTGCGGCGGAGCCGGTCGGGCCAGCCATTCGGTAGGCTCGGAGCAGAGTAATATCGCCGATCTCGCCGTCTTGAATTCGCTCGTATAATTCTTTGCGAGCGAGACAGTGACGACACATCAAGCCAACGCCGACCTTGAGGTCTTTCGCTTTGGCTTTCTTGTTGAGTTCCAACATCCGCACACTCGCCGGGCCATCGACCGTGACCGGCTTTTCCATGAAGACGTTGAGTCCCTTTTCGATGGCGTAGGTGTAGTGCACCCAGCGGAATGCGGGGGGCGTGGTCAAGATGACAATGTCGCCCGGTCTGAGCAAATCCATTGCCTGGCGATAACCGTCGAAACTGATGAACTGTGCATCTTTTGCGACTTCTACTTTGTCGCCGAATCGCTGCAAATTCTTGTGACTCGCCGCCAGTCTGTGCTCGAACACGTCGGCCATGGCGACTAGCTTGGTGCGGCCGTTGGGAACCGAGAGGGCGTTCGATGCGGCGCCCGTTCCTCGCCCGCCACAGCCGATCAGCGCCAAACGAATTTCGTCGTCGCCGGCTGCGTGGACTTGTTTCGCTGCGGCGCTTGCCAGCGTCGCCGAGGCCGCAATCGCGCCGGAGCTCTTCAAGAAACTGCGGCGGTTCGAGTCGCTAGAGTTTTTGCTCGTGTTCATCGTCGGGTCCTCGATTGATTTGCGTTGGCCAGTGGAGGTTGTTGAGTCGGACTATGCGTCAACCGTTCGTCAACGCCGTTGTTATGCCGAGCTATTTGCATGCGCTAATCCAAATCGACTTGGACTGGCTGCGAGTTGTCCCATTTCTCTTTTCGCTCTTTGGCAGTCGGAGCGCGCAACGGTCTTACGATGCGGAGCCCAACGCTGCGAGCGTCCGTATGATACCAAATGCTCTGAGGGATTTGCGGGTCTTGCTCTTTCCAATCCTCTGACGAACCGATGCGAGCGGAACTGCGCAGATTCAAGGGCTTGTTGTCCCATCCGCCTCCGCGAACGACGCGAGGATACAGCGTCTTCGGAATCGCCAGCGGGTTCGGCTCGCTCGCCCGATTGTCGCCATAGAACTCCTCCGAATGTTGGTCGAGCACCCACTCGGATACGTTTCCATGCATGTCGTAGAGTCCCCATGCATTTGGTTTCTTCTGACCGACCAACTGGTACTTTCCCTCGCTGTTGCCGAGGTGCCAGGCGTAATCATTGAGTTTGGACGCGTCGTCGCCGAACGAGTAGGCGGTCTTCGAACCAGCTCGACAAGCGTATTCCCATTCCGCTTCCGTTGGCAAGCGATAGTATCGTCCCGTCTTGGCGGTCAGCCATTGGCAATAAGTTCGAGCGGCATGTTGAGTCATGCAGATGGCCGGGTAACGTCGCTTGCCCATTCCGAACGACATGTCCGTATACGGCTCTGTCGGCTTCGACACCTGAAACGGCTCGGCCAACTTGTCGCGAACGTTGGCGTCAATTCCCAACGCGTCGCGGCGGTAGATATCCAAGTCGGCCGCCCAAATGTCGTAGGCACCCCAAGTGATTTCGTACTTGCCCATCCAAAACGGGTCGATGGAAACGCGGTGCTGTGGGCCTTCGTCACTGCTGCGTCCTTTCTCGCCCGCAGGACTACCCATTGCGAACTCGCCGCCAGGGATCGGGACCATCTCGATTTTCTTGCTCGAGTGTTCGATCGATTCCGTATAGGGCTTCATCTCCTCTTGGGTCTTTGCGGAAGCGTTGGCAATCTCCAGCGGTTTCGGGTGAGCTTTCTCTTCCGCGCGAATGCTACTCAGCGGTGCGATGCAAGCGAGCGAGTAGAACAGCGAGTAGTGCAGCGCGCCGATAACGCTCGATTGGAAACTATCGCGATGGACGAACTGAGTATCGGCCGAACGGGCTCGGTTGGGAGCATGCGAGAATAGAGGCATGAAGTCGATCTTCTCGTAGGTGGGAAATCAACGGCAGTACCGTCTTAGTCCGCCGATTATACCTAGGATTGAACGCCGCGTGAAATGAACTCGCCCGCAAATTTTTGGCGCCAAGAAGCGGATTCGTATTACCCGGTTGCCGCAGGCAAGGCTGCCAATTGACGGCTTTGAAGATTCGGTTGCGGCTCTGCCGCGCTGAGGCTCATGGTGTTCTTTCGTTTGCTAGGTTTCCTCAATCGCAGCGGGAAAGACGAGCCACAAAAGCACGAGAAGTCGACGCTGGCTCAAAGAGTGAGATCGCGGAAGAAGCGAAGATACTGAGCTTCCAGCATTTTCAGGTCGCCGCCAAAAACGTCCATAAACACTCGCAACCGTGCCGGTTGGGAGGCGTCAACTCCGCCTTCGCCCTTGGCCGTTTTGGCCATGTACCGAGCGTAGTCGCGAGGCCGGGTTTCAGCCAGGAAGAATGTTAGCGCCCAGGATTCGGCGTAGGCCTGATCCGGATTGATTTGAAACAAACGGTCCGAAGCTATGAACTCGGCCAACATGCCGTCACGACGTCGCGGCAAGTAACTCTTGAAGCGTTTGAATCGCGCGCGATTGAGGCGATCCTTGAGATGGAGGTGTCGTCGCGAGCCGTAAACGCCGGGCGCTTCGAACATCGTGCCGAGCCCCTCGGCCAGCCAACGCGGGGGCATGTGAATTCGGCTATGAACGCCCGTGTTGAATGCAGCCTGATGGGCCGCCTCATGAATGATCGTCTCTGAGTTTGCCCGCCAGTCGTCACCTTTCTCACTGGCCGCGCCCATGTAGTAAAGCAGAATTCGGTTTGTTTGTGGCGAGTAGTATCCGAGCACGCCGGAACCGACCGGCGCGCCGTGACTGGCTGCATACTGAAGAAACTGACCTTGGCTTGGGAACACGACGGCGACGAGCGGGCATTTGGGTTTTCGAATCTCGAAGCCGCGTGTCGAAAAATAATGGGAGAACGCGCGGTAGATCGTTTCGAAGCGCGAAGCCCAGCGGTCCTTCTGGCCGCTGGGGTGCACGACAAGGTAGTTGCCCGTGCCAGAGACGTCGAAGTTCTTGCCGAACTCGAGCATCAACTGAGCTCGAAACTCAGCTTGGGAGAGCGGCGAGTAACGGTCGGCGGTCTTACGAAAGTCGTCGCCTTCGCGAGGATGAAAGTCCCAGAGTTGTCCGTCGCGGCCGTAGATCATCACGCGCTGCTTTGTCCACTTGAGCGCTCGACCTTCAACTCGCTGGCCATCCAGTTTGACTTCGACCATGAATTCGGCGCCCGAAGCCTCCTCGGTCTCGATGGCCCAGGGGACAAAGAATGCGCAGGCCACCGCAGCGCCAATCGTGGCCCAGGAAACCGGGTCGAATTCGCGTTTTTCCGCCAACGCTTTTACGCTGATGGCGAACGCCGCGACCACGACCAATCCGGCAAATGCGGCGGGCGAGAAACCGAAGAGCATAGCCAGTTGGGTGACGGCAAAAAACAGCAGCGCTTCACTTCGCACTGTGGGTCTCCGAGATGGGGCGCTGCGGCGACAGCTTCGTCAATCGGCGATGAAGACGAAACGGTCCATTCGCAGAATCTGCACTCCAAGCCGCGGCGGCGCCTGGAACACTCTTAAACCTAGCTCAAGAAAGCGAATCGAGCGGTCGAAAAGATTGCGGTTCCTCGGCCAATGGTCAGGGAAAACAGAGGCTCGCGGACAAACTCGACATGTCGCGTTTTGGCAACACGTTGGTATTGCGGAATCCGGCGTCCTATAATCGACTCATCGCCCGTCAATTCAGTAGAATGCGGATGTCCGAGCGGGAACGATCCGAATGAATCGACCCTAAAAACACTCGCTCGGCATTTCTATTAGGGAGAAGCCACCGGTGTTACGATCCATTCTGATCATCAGCGCCTTGGTCGTTGGTCAACCAGGTATCCAGCCGCCAAATCCGCCGAACGCGGGGTTGAAGCAGGCAGTATTAAAGAAGCAGGTCAGCGAATTAGTCCTGCAACTGAACGCCTTTCAGCTAAAAGAGCGACAAGCGGCCGAACAAGCGCTCGTCAAATTAGGCCCCGCCGTGCTGCCTTACTTGCCGCGAACCTCATCGCGAACGCCGGCAGAAGTTCGGCAACGGTTAGCTCGCGTGTTGCAGGCAGTCGAAAGCGTCGCGGCGAAAGAGTCTGTGGAGTCTAAGAAGGTTACGCTCGAGGGCAAGTTCGCTCTCAAAGATGTCTTCGCCGAACTTGAAAAGCAAACGGGCAATCGAGTCGCTGGCTTCGAGGACGTCACAAGCGACGTCGAAGTCGAATTCAAGGAAAAGCCGTATTGGCAAGCGCTCGATGAGGTGCTCGACAAAGCCGGGCTGACGGTCAACGCGTTCAGCCAAGACAGCGGCATCCTGACCGTGATGGCCAAGCCGGACGGCCAGATCGATCGAGTGGGCCGAGCCGACTACGCGGGCCTGTTTCGATATGAAGCGATCCGAATTCAGTCGGTGCGCGACTTGATCAATCCCGATACGGAGAACATGCGCATCGCCATTGGCGTCGCCTGGGAGCCGCGGCTGACTCCGATATCACTTTCGCAGCCGTTTGACAAAATCACAGCGACGGATGAGAACGGCGACGAAATCGAGTTGACCGCCGAGGGACGCCAGGATGTCGCAGTGAATCCTGGGATGTCGCGCGTCGAAGTCGAGCTGCCTTTCCCGCTGCCAGATCGAAACGTCAAGAAGATCAAGTCGCTCAAAGGCGAAATGCTGGCCATGTTGCCGGGCCGAGTCGAACGGTTCGAATTCACTCGTCTGCAAAACGCCAGCAATCAAGATCAGCGCCGAGCGGGCGTGACCGTGACGCTGGAGCGAGTGCGAAAAGCCGAAGCGCTTTATAAGTTTTGGATTCGCGTGAAATTCGATGACGCGTCGAACGCGCTCGAATCGTATCGCGGATGGATCTTGCGGAATGAAGCGTACTTGGTGGCGCCAGGTGGCGAAAAAATCGTTCCGGCGAGTTTGGAAACGACTTTGCAGTCAGACAACGAAGTTGGAATCGCCTACTACTTCGACCGGGACGATGGTCTTGACGGCTGCCGTTTCCGTTACGAGACGCCGGCGCTTATCATTCAGCTGCCTGTCAAATTTGAACTCAAGGACATCGACCTGCCCTAGGTCGAGTCGAAGGGCTTGTCCGTCACAATGGTTCGTTTCGCTGGTCTGAAAAACCGGCGAGGCGTGCAAGCCCACAACTGGCCAGCGCAGGCCTCATGACAATCAAGACGCGGGGGCGCGTGCCGCGATGAGCGGAGGAGTCGTTGTCTCATGTTAGTATTGCTCGTTTCCTTAGTTCTCAGCCAAGTCGAGACGGCCTCGTCCGAGGGTGAACCGAATCAGGCGGTCGAGTCGCCGGTGGCGGCGACCGTCAACGGCCACAAAATTCGCGTCTATGACATTCAACGTGAATTGGCCATTAGCACCCGCGGCCGACCCATCGCCAAACCGACGCGACCCGCGTTGGAAGCATCCGCTCTGCACAAACTGGTTGAGCGTGAATTGGTTCTGGCCCTTTTGAAAACCACCAAGCATATCGCCAGCGATACCGAGGTGGAGCAACATTGGGACGGCTTGAAGAAGCGACTGGCGAAGCGAGCGATTCCAATTGAAAAGCACTTCAAGGAGAAGGGCTTTCGCAATTTGGATCATTGGCGACACGAGGCGCGTTGGGAGCTGAGTTGGTCTTCCTTTCTCGACAACTACGTGACGGAAGCCAATCTGCAGAAGTACTTTGAACGAAATCGCCGCCATTTTGACGGTAGCGAAGTGCGAGCTTCACACATACTTTGGAAGACCGCCGACCCGAAAGAACTCGCGCTGGCTCGAATCAAGGCGAGCGAGGTGAGGGCGGCGATTCTCAAGAAAGAGATTAGCTTCGCCGCAGCCGCCAAGAAATATTCGCAGTCGCCAACGGCAGAAGATGGAGGCGATATCGGCTTCCTGGATCGGCGGCAGACCATGCCCGAGTCGTTTTCGAAGGCCGCCTTCGATCTCAAAGCGGGCGATGTCAGCCAGCCGGTCAGCACACGGTTCGGTGTTCATCTAATTCAATGCACTGAGTTGAAACCGGGCAAGTCGAATTGGACTGATGCGCGCGACGAACTGGATCACGCCGTCCGCCGCTGGTTGTTCACCTGGGCGGCCGACAAGCTGCGAGGGAACGCACAGATTGTCTTCACCGGCGCCTCGCCGCATTGGCGAAAGGACGAATCTGGCCGGCGACTCATTCCGGTCGCCGAACGCAAATAGTTTGGTCGTACATGGGAATTGACAAACATCCCCCTGGTCGTGGTGGTAGTATGACTGCCTCTTCGATTCTGTTTCACGCGACTTAGGGGTAAATCTCGTGCCACTTCCTGTCTCATGCGCATGCGGAATGCAGTTTCAAGCCGAGGATCACTTGGCTGGCAAACAACTGCAATGTCGAAACTGCGGCGGCCCGCTCGCCATTCTCATTCCCAATCTCAATTCTCAGAATTCGACACAGGCTTCGGCGGCTGGATCGGGCCAGCAAGGAGTGATCAACGTCCAGTGCGGATGCGGCGCCAAATTCATGGCGGCCGCCAGGCTTGCCGGTACAGACGCCAACTGTCCCAACTGTAGCGCCACGCTTTCGATCCCGCTTGCGAATTCGGCACCTGTCCAAAACTCGGATCCGCTAGGCGCATTTTCGTCTCCACTCGAGTCAACATCCGCTCTTGGCGCCTCGAGTCCGCTGCAATCCAACTTGGGCGGCGGCTCGCAGACGAGCGGCGGATCGGGCGCTCGCGCCAAGAAACCGAGCCAATCATCGATGGTTGTGCCCGCTGCGATTGGCGGAATCGTCGCCGTTGTTCTGCTCGCCGTCGTCGGCTTGTTCTTGGCCGGCGTTTTTTTCGGCGACGACAAACCGGAAGGCGGAGGTGACCTGGCTCGAGTTGATGACGATCCGAGCGAACGAAAGCAAGGTGATTCGAACTCAGCAGAATCCGGTTCGGCTCAGACGGGAGGACCCGCTTCTGTCGAGCCATCCGGTAACGCGGCAAGTACGATCCAACCAGGCGGCGCTCAGCCCGAGCCGAACCGACCGACGGCCGGTGCGCCTCCTATCGGCCCCACCGGCGGCTCGCTAAAAGGGTTGGGCGGACTCCGTTCTCCGCCGTCCGGCGGTCTAGCGGGTGATGGTTCAGCAAGTCCTGGCGGGGGCTTGGCGGCGAATCCACTCGGCGGCCCGAAGAACACGGGCGAAACGGCTAGTGCGACCGAGACCAACTTGACGGGCCAGTCATCAAACGCCAGCAGCGGACCTCACCGGCTCTTTGTCGCGTCCCAAAAATGGCTTGGCTCCGGTCAGGTCAAGGGAATTCACACGGTGATGGAAGATCGGCCGCTGATGGTTCAGTACAGCTGGATGACGGCGCTGCTTCCCCATCTCGGACATCAGAAACTCCATGGGCGTATCGATCAAACCAAGCCGTGGCTCGACGAGAGAAATCTCGCCTTTTCCGCAGCGGTCATTCCTCAGTTTCAGAATCCGTCAGACGATCGCAAAGTCTGGAAAGGCTATCCCTTTGACGGTATGGGGCTGTCTCATTTTGTCGGGATGGCGGGAGTGGAAGATCGCCGAACCGTGGTGGCTGGCGAGTTGCCTCGGAGCGACCCGCGAGCGGGAGTTTTTGGTTACGACAAAGTTGCGAAACGATCTGACATCACCGACGGCGAGAGCCAAACGATTCTGTTGATCGGCGCCGGCAAGATCGCTTCACCTTGGGTCCAAGGCGGCGGCGCGACGATTCGCGGAGCGAGGGAGCCTTATTTCGACAAACTGACCGGGTTCGGCTCGGTCGGCAACGAATCGAAGCCGGGCTCGGCGGCAACGATGGTCGACGGCTCGGTCCGATTCCTCTCGTCCCACATCGATCCGCAGGTCATGAGAGCGTTGTGCACGATCCACGGCGCCGAGACGGTCGACGTGTCGCAGGCAGGCGAGCCATTGACCACGTTCAAAGTGGGAGAGGGACCGGCCTTGGTGCCGCGAACTCGCACGTCGAAGACAACGGGACGCCGCTAACGCGCCGCGCGGAGCGAGCCTCGGCCGCTCGGGGAATTCGTCACGTCAACACCTCGCTCTTCCAATTTTCAATCGCTACACAACGGAAGCAACTCAATGGGACAGGCAACTCAAGACACTTCGAATCGTCGCCTTGCAAAGCGATTAACACGCCCGTTACTCACGCTTGCCTTCGTTGTCGCTTTGACATCAAACGCGCTGGGCGACATCGTCTTCTATCAAGTGCCCGGACTCCCGATTGTCGTTCGGTTACAAGGCAAAGCGACCGTAAACCCAGGTCGAACAATCAGCTATCGGCACCCCAAGTTTGGCAAGCTGACTTTGGGTATGAAGAGTCGCGAGACGCGTATTGTTCGAGCCCCGACGAATGCGGCCCTGTTCACACGTCGAATGGGGCGAGCGAAAATGGCGGATGATTGCATGGACGCGTCGCGGTGGGCGCTGCGAAACGGTCTCTTGAATGCATGCTACGAAGCCGTCGACCGCGCGCTCAAATTGGATCCGAATCACGAGGGTGCTTTGCGAGTCAAGCAACTCAAGCGAAAGATTGACATGCCGCTCGAGGACACTGGGAAGGAAGAGCAATTTCTACGGCGAACGCCCAGTTTTGCTCGAATGAAAACGAGCAAGAGCAAGCATTACATCTTGATGCACGACACGCCCGATAGGCCGGAGAAGAATCGCAAACTGCCGAGAGCGCAGGAGCGGCTGGAGCTGTTGGAGAAAGTCTATGAGAGTTTTCTGCTTCGATTCTACTCGCAAGGAATCGAACTCGAACTTCCCAAAGAACGATTGATGGTCGTCTTGTTCGCCGAGTATCAAGACTATCTCGACTACGCGACGGCGCTCAGCCCGACGCTCTCGAGCGCGTCTGGCTTCTGGAGCGGCGACACAAATGTGGCGGTGTTTTACGATCAGGGGACGCACAAGAGTTTCAAGCCGCTCGTGGGACTCGCGAAAGCGCTGTTGAAGCAAAAGGAGCAAGCCATCAAAGATCGCTCGCCCGGCGCTCGCGAGTTGGTGCGCATGGCCGATACGATTTCTCTGCTGATCGAGATCTCGCGCGAGAATCAGGACATCGAAGTCGTCAGCCACGAATGCACTCACCAAATGGCGGGCAACACCGGTCTTCTGCCGAGACAAGTTATGGCGCCGACGTGGGCTCATGAAGGGTTGGCAACCTATTTTGAAACACCCAACGATGCGTCTTGGAGCGGAGTTGGTGCAGTCAACGAACAACGGCTCGACCTTTACAAGGAACTCGCCAGCGACCGAGAGCACTCCAACATGGATTTCATCATGACGGATGAGATCTTCGACTTGGCCGCAACCAACTCGAGCACCTTGCACGGCTACGGTCAGGCGTGGGCTCTGACTCATTTTCTGATGGAGAGGCACTTCGACAAGCTGATCGAATACTATCGCCGAATGGGGCAAATGCCGCCCCACGTGAAGCTCAATCCCGCATTGCTCAAAGAGTTGTTCTACGACGTCTTCGGACCGGACATTCCCGCCCTTCAGATCGAATGGCGAAGTTACATGCGCGGTTTAAAAACCGACATCGATCAGATTCTCGACGAGGCCAAATAGAGGTCGGCCCGTGGTTGGGCCTTCCGGTCGCAGTGGCCAAAGCTTTGCTTCAAATTGACGGTTTGTGGCGGAGTTTTTGCGCGCCGCTCAGCGCACGGCCCGTGGCTGGGGCTTCCAGTCGCAGTGGCCGAAGCTGTGTTTCAAATTGACGGTTTGTGGGGAGTTTTCTGCGCACCGGTCAGCGATTTCGCAACGAGTCGACAACGACGGCAGGATGCAGCAGGATGCCCCAGCCACGGACGAACGCCACAGTCACAGCTCTCGTTCCGGTGATTTCCGATCGCGGAATTTAGGGGATATAGGCCGAGTTGTCTCTTTAGGTCCTCATCTTTGGCCGAGAGATGATGATGATTTGAGCTAGGGTTCTGTCGAGTTTTGTGGGCACGCGGACTGCGGCGGCGAACAAGTTTACCCAATCGTCGGTTCTTGGATGCGATGTGGTCCAAAGTGGGCCAGCCAGACTTTTTTTGCCCAACTTCACTTGACCGAGTCGGCAGAATTGAATTAATGAAGGTCGGCGTTGCGGTTGAAGAGATCGCCGGGCCGCTTCATCCATCGGCGATAGACCTCGCCGATCCCCTTTCCACTTGCCGCACAGGAGCACCGAATGATCATCGATCAGCGACGGTTGGCTGTGTGCGGCATCGCCTTGGTGCTAGTGGCTAGTGTAGCTCGTCCGATGGGGGCCGAAGACTTGGTCGCTCGCGCGCTGGCGCAGGACGCCCATCCGCTTAAGGCTGCCTTGCAGTGGGCGGTTGACGGGCGAAAGCGAATCCAGCGAGAGATCAAGGACTACACTTGCCTGCTCATCAAACGCGAACGCGTGGACGGTCATCTCGGTGATAGGCAGTTCATGTTCGCCAAGGTTCGCCACGCCCGTCGCGCGGCTCGCGGCGACGTTCCGTTTGGCGTCTACCTCAAGTTCTATTCGCCTGACAACGTCGTCGGTCGCGAGGTGTTGTACGTCGATGGTCAAAACGACGGCAAGATTGTCGCTCGCAATGGCGGGCAGCGGTTTGCCTTCATCACAACGACCATCAAACCAGACAGCGCACTGGCTTTGCGCGACAACCGCTATCCGATCACGCAAATCGGTTTCGAGAACCTGATCGCCCAACTGGTCGAGGTCGCACGAGACGAAATTATTTCCGACGGAAGCGACGTCAAATATTTTAAGGGCGCGAAAGTCGACGGTCGCGAGTGCATTGGAATTGAAGTTCAAGCTCGCGAGGAAAGCGAAGATTCCAGGTTCTTCCTGGCGAGAGTGTTCATCGACCGGGAATTGCAAATCCCGATTCACTACGAGGCCTTTGATTGGCCTGAGGAAGAGGGCGGCGAGCCGATTTTGCTGGAACAGTATACGTACCGCAACGTTCGGATTAATGTAGGTCTAACCGACAACGATTTCCGTCGCGACAATCCACGCTATGGATTCCGCTAGGCGATCGTCAAAATGCAGACTCGGTTCTGTGCCCAACGTCTCCGTTTTCGCTTCTCATCGACTCGCCTTCGTCCATCGCCCGCCGCGCGGGGCCCATCCAAGTGACAGCATATCACGAATTGATAGCGCAGGATTGGCGCCGCCGAGCTCCCGACTTGGCTGCATGGACGATGGCCCACTTGGTCAACCGGACCGATGTTTGGGGTCGCTACCTGAATGAGCGCAACAGAAAGCCGACTGCCGACGGGCGCGCGAACAACGCCATCACCGCTCCGTTTCGCGACGAACGCGGGAAAGTTTTTTTAGCCGAGTCGTCGCTCGAGAAGCATTACAAGGCGACTCACGGCGGAGGCATTTTAGGTCTGCATAGCGTCGGCGCAGATTGGTCGTCCCGTTGGTTGGGAATCGACATCGATTTGCATGACGAATTCGACTTGAGCGTAACGCCCGAGGGAAATTTCGTCGCCGCCCACTACTGGTGGAGCAAGCTTCAACAAATGGGATTCGATCCGCTGTTGATGGAAAGTAACGGCGCCGGCGGATTTCACTTGTTAGTGATTTTTGATTCGCCAATGTACAGCCGCGCCGTCTACGAGTTCGGATCCAAACTGGTTTCCGACTTTGCCCTCCGAGGCCTCGATAGCGCACCGGAGATTTTTCCCAGCAAGGGCCGAGTCCACCACTACGGCAGTTGGCTGCGCTTGCCCGGACGCCACCATACTCGCAGACACTACACGCGAGTTTGGAATGACGAGCCGGGTGCGGATGAACAATGGCTCGTCGGCGACGAAGCAATCGAGAGAATCTTGCACACTCAACCCACACCCGATGACTTGGCGAAACGGCACGACATCGAACCCAAGCGAAAGACCATTTGCCTGGACTTCGACGGCGTGATTAATTCGTATCGTTCCGGCTGGCAAGGTGAACAATCAATCCCCGACCCGCCGATACATGGCACCGATCGAGCCATCGCGAAACTGCGGAGCCGTTTTCACGTCGTCGTTCACTCGGCTCGCTGCCGCACGGAAACGGGGCGCCGAGCGATCGCGAGTTGGCTTGAATTGCATGGCATCGAGGTGGATGAAATCTGCGAGCACAAGCCGCCAGCCCACGTCTACGTCGATGATCGCGCTATTCACTTCAACGGAGATTGGGACGCGACCATCGCCGCCATCCACGACTTCCGCCGCTAGCGGGGGGCTTTCGCAAAAAAGGGCGTTTACGAGCCAAACAGTTCACTCATGATGCGGCCGTCGGAGAGTGGGTGAGGTCGTTCGAGCGAGTCGTAGATCCGGGATGTCGGATCGATGCCCAAAGCGTGGTAGATCGTCGCCGCCAAATCTTCCGGGCTCGTCGGTCGAGATTCCGCATGGCCGGCAATCTTGTCCGTTACGCCATGAACGGTTCCTCCGACCACTCCCGCACCGGCAATCACTGCCGGAAAAAGCATGCTCCAATGGTTCCGCCCCCACTGCTTGTTGGCCTTGGGTGTTCGACCCATCTCGCCCATCGCGACGACCAATGTCTCGTCGAGCATGCCACGATCTTCGAGGTCGACGAGCAAGGCGGATAAAGCACGATCGAATCCCGGCAACAGATGTTTCTTCACATCGTCACTGTTTCGATGCGAGTCCCAGCTATACCCATCGACGCAATCATAGTGGACTGTGACAAAACGAACGCCCGCTTCAACCAGTCGTCTTGCCGCCAGCGTCGACTGGCCGAACAGATTGCGCCCGTATTGATCGCGCAGCGCGCCGGGCTCTCGACGCACATCAAATGCTCTCGAAGTCTGCTCAGAAGAAACGAGCGCCATCGCTCGCTGTCGGAATCGGTCGTAAGCTTCGATGCTG
The DNA here is from genome assembly GCA_964567745.1 of uncultured Pirellulaceae bacterium. GTDB lineage: Bacteria > Planctomycetota > Planctomycetia > Pirellulales > Pirellulaceae > CAZMNY01. The sequence continues at coordinate 30,826 of CAZMNY010000015.1, forward strand.
TCATCCATCAGGCGACGCTGGTCGTTGAGTTGCGCGAGCAAACTGCCGCGACGTTGCATTCGGTTGATCGACAAGCCGTGAAGTTCAGCCAGGCCATCTACCTCGAATCGCAATTCTTCATCGCTACAATCTCGCCAGTACGGGTTGTCCTTGGCATCCCGCTTGTCGATTCGAGTATTGAGCGGATCGTAAGCTCGCCCCAACCATCCGGCCGTTTCGCCCGGTCGCCGAAGTTGGACTTTGTACTCTTGCAGTCGCCCGAGCGAATTCGGAACGACGACGTAGTGGGGCAGCGGCTGAGTCCTGCCTTGCGGTTGTTGCATGGCAAAGTGTTTGGCCACTGACCCCATCGACGGCCAATCGTTTGGAGTGACGTTGAAACCGCCGCCAATGGGAACCGTCCAGCGGTGTCCCGTTTGAATGTAGTGACCGCCGCCGCTGTGATCGTTGTACTCATGCGACATCGTACGAATAACGGAAAACTTATCCGAGACCTTCGCCAACCGCTCGAGTTGATCACTCATCAAGAGGCCGGGCGTCTTGCACGTGGTCGGCTTGAATGGGCCGCGAATCTCCGACGGCGCATGCGGCTTCATGTCGAAGGTCTCCAACTGACTGGGACCTCCAAACAGGAACATGAAGATTACCGACTTGGCTCGGCCCGCCAAAGGCGCTGCCTGAGTCTCTTCAGCTTGAAGGACTTTCGGCAGATTCAGACCCAAGAGACCGGCGCCCCCAGCTTGCAGGATCCGCCGCCGACTCAAGTCGCCCCGACAGCTTCGCCTCAATCCGCCAAATATCGAGAGCATCGCACCGTTCGATTCTGTCTTGGCGGCAAACGCCGCGTTGAGAAGCGCCAGCGACTCGGCCATTGCCAACTCGAGCTCGCCAATCACGTCAGCATTCTATCAATCGGAAGCGAAACATTCAGCATCATTGTCTACGCTGTCGCAGCCCGCGTCGCCAGAAGCCCGTGAAACCTCCCCATCGCCAAGCGATTTAACGCCCCAGCTTATTGGGACGGACTAATCGGTGCTTTCGTCGCAATCGGAACAGCCGTCGCCACGGCCGTCTGAGCGGTGACGGGATCGGAGATTCGCCTGTTGTTCGTAAACTACGCTTGATTGGAATTCTGCGCTTGGATGTGTCGCCAAATGCAACGAGATGCCTGAGTTACCTGCGAAAATGCCTAAATCGTCAGACCAACGAAGACGACTCCGAGTCGCCAGGAATAAGCGAAAGAAGATCGCGCTGATTCTGGCGGCCTCGATATTGCTCGTGCTGACGACTTGCGCCAAAGTCCTGGTCCGAACAGGCTTCAATCCACAAGCTGACGAGAAAACTCAAGCGAGCCGCCCGGAGATTACGCTCGATCAGTGGGAATCGATAGGCATGGTCGCCGGTAGGACGCTCGTGGCTCCGCTGCCGAATCCGATCGCCGCCGAGCGGCATCGCGATTTCCAACGGTTAGCTCGCGCGTTGAAACGACGCAAGCCACAGAACTCGGATAGCACGATCGATGACGAGGACCAACCCAAAGTGGCCATCGTCGCGCGAAAGCCGTTTGTGCTCTACGTCGCCATCACCGCCCTCGTGCAGTTTGTGCTCGGCTTCATTTGCGCAATGCAAATCGGATATCAACCCGTGCTGTTCGGGAGACGCATATCGCTCGTGGCGCTAGATCCGTTTCCCGGCATTGCTCGAGGCATATCGAGCCGAACCGATCATTGACGCCGAAGAGGATGCTTCCTGCCGCGTGCTCACCGACTCCAACGACACGTGACCGGGGCATCCTGCCGCAGTGGAGTTTTCTTAGCGCTGAATCTAACGACACTCAACCGGCGAATTCCAGGTGCAAAGTGAAAGACACCGCGCGCTTGCCTCGTGCTGGTGAATCAGGTTCGAGAGCTAAGCGTAAGACCAGCTACCGTCGCGGCGACGAAGTCGTTTAGGGTGTTGGAGTCCATTCGGTCATCTGTGTCGACGGGTCGTCGAATATTTCGCCAATTCTTCCGTCGTCGAGCTCGGAGGATTGCACGAAGCCGAAGAAGAGATGTTTCCCGCGTCTTCGAGCGAAAAAATAGGCAATGGGTCGATCGCCGACGTTAAACGAACCAAAGCGTGACTGATCCGACATGCGAAATTCTTTGTCGCGGTTCATGAACTTCGCGTCGGGCACCAGCGCCGCAAAGCGTGATTGGTAAGTCGCAACAAGCATCTTCCATTTTTCAAAGCTGTGTTTGCGAGTCGTTTCGGTATAGACGTAGGACTCGATTCGCAATTCGCGCTCCGAGTCGGGATGAGCGTAGACGTAAGAGATCTGGCAACGCTCGCCGGGAAAAAAAGTCTTCGACCATTGCTCTTGATCCTGGCGGATAGCTAGATCCGCCAAGAATGGTTCGACGTCGGAGGCGACGACCATAACCGACTCATCAGATTCCGAAACGTCTCCTGGCCATCCGTAGGCGATTCGGTAATAGGCGAGAGAACCGAAAACGACAATGCCCAGCACGCCGGACGCGATCACGATGATCGGCCCGGTCCAACTTGGCCGCGTCGTTCTCTCTTGATTTGACCCGCTGGCCATCGTTACCCCAGCTAGAATCCGTATCGACCTTTTCGAAGCAACTTTCCATCGGCCCTGTCGGCCATCTGCTGCAACGCAACGATGTCAGCGTTTTCGGAGACGTAGGTTACGTGACCGTCGCCATAGGCCATGTTTGCGCCTCCCGGGTGACTGCTTCCGAAGCCTCCCACGAACAGTTGAGGCGCTCCCTTCGGCTTGGCCTTCTTTTCTGCAGCGGCATCGCCGTCAGCTCCGCCGGCGCCCGATGAGTCTCCATCTTGGCCGCCCGCTTTGGGCGTTCCCTTCGCTTGGAGATCAATCAGCTCTTTGGCGTTTGCAGGCAACCCCGACAAATGCCAATCGTTGCTTGCCAAGAAATCCGCATTGGCACCATCCGCCATGCCCATCCCGTCGACCGGGGCCGCCATCGCCGCTAAAGCTACCGGGGGTGTGGCGGAGTTGTTGATTCCTGCACCGAAGTTGCGCAAGGTCGCCCGCGTGCCCGACATCCAGCCCAAGCTGGAGTCAACATGCTTTTCGCCGAGGAAGATCGTTTGCGACGAACCGTCACTGACGTCTTCATATCGAATCGCCTTGTTCAGGATGAACGAGCCTGAGTTGGTTGCGCTTATCGGCGTTTCAGTCGAGTGGTGCACTCCGGCGTAGTTCCCGTGTCCCTGCGTTGCCGCCGTCGTCGACGGACAAATCAAGAGGCTCAAGTGCAACGTTCGTACGGGCACGTTGTTGGCGTGATAGATCGAGACTTTGCGGTCGATCGCCTCAAACGCATTGGTCTCCTCGATTTGCGGGAGAATCTGCGTGATCCAGTTGTGGTGGTAGCCAACCGGACGGTTATCGATTTGAGCCGCTTTGTCGATTGTCCCGTAAGGGAAAACTCGATGCGACATCTCATAACTGTGCACGCCGATTATCAACTGGCTCAAGTTTTGCGTGCATTGCATTCGCCGAGCTGCTTCGCGAGCAGCTTGGACCGCCGGCAATAGCAAGGCGATCAGAATGCCGATGATCGCGATAACGACTAACAGCTCGACTAGGGTGAATCCGTGTCTCTTCGTTTTCATGCTCCGTCTCCCGTTGAAGACTCGGTAGTATTCAGCTTTAACTCCGCCGACGCAGGTGAATAAACGTCGAGCGGGAATTTGGCAATGACTTCGATAGTTTTCGACTCGCTCGCATCGGCGTCCGAGTCGGGTGTCTCTCCTACTGTGATGACAACGTGCGCTCCGCCAGCGATCGATTCCGGCGGCAGCGTCCAGGTTTCGCCTTTGTAGTCACTGTTTGCTCGTAGCTTCGCCCGACCGAGCTCCATGCCAGACTCGGCGAGCCATATCGCTTGGCGGTGATACTGTCGATCTCGCGACTGCCGAGATTGCGACACGATCGATCGTGTGAACGCCATCAACAGTGTGGCGAGGACGATCAGCACAACGATAACGGCGACCGCAAAGAAGCCGCGCCGTTGGTTAGCTCGAGTTTTCATTGTTTATTCTGACCTCCCGAATCGGCGTCTCCGCTGACGCTCGGATCAGCTGCAGGCACCGAATTCTCTTCTGCGACTTTCACTAGGTCTCGAGTTGCCGCAAATCGACCCACGACCGATTCAACGCGGTAACCGCCCTGTCCGAGTCCGCTCACTTTGGGCACCAAGGAAAAAGAGACACGTTGCGATTCCGTGTCGGCGCCAAATCTCGCGGTCATGTCGTCCGGCACGTACAGCACCTGATGCGACGGCGAACCATTGAAATCGCTGGAGCGAACGAGACGTCCGCTTTCAATCGTGTACTTCACGTCGCTCCGCAGCCCGCCGAATTTCAGCACTTTGTCCGAGTAGATTGCCGAGCGCGCTTGATGGGCGTCGTCGCGGAATTGACGTTCAAATCGATAAATAGAAGCGTCGCGTTGTCGGATGTCGTCGGTCGAGTGCTGGATGCGATACATGGTCGCAATCGTGGTTCCGACGGCAGCGGCTGTGATGGCGCAGACCGCAATGGCGGCTTGAATATGGACGAGTGTCAGGCCGCGTTTTCGTTTTCGAGAGGGTTTGATCATGGCTTCTCCGCCTCGCCGCTCGACGCGTTGTCAAATCGCCAAATCCGCAATGTGGTGGTCCGAGGCAACCCGTGAAAATTCCAATTCAAAGCGACTTCGACTCGACGCCCGACAAGCCCCTCAGGCGCTCGGCTCACGTCGTCCACCCGCCACTCGACGTCTCCACCGAGAACGCTCTCCGCCATCTTCGACAGTAGCGCCGTGTTTTGTAGTTCCTCGGCGGTCAATTGATCGAAGGGCACAACCGAGGCGATATCGAGCAAGTTGGCAGCCTCGCGAGCAGCGTACTCATGCATCGACGCTCGCCGCTGTTGATTGATAAAGGCGACCCCCGTTTGCGCGACGGCGGCGATAATGACCGCCAACAGGCCGCAGGCAATCACCAACTCGAACAAGATGCCGCCGGCCGATCGTTTGTGTTGTCGAATTCTCTTTGTTGACATCAGATTAGGGCCTCGAGGATAGCGGTCATGGGACCGAAAACTCCGAGCGCAAAGAACAAAACCACCATGCCCGCACAGCAAGCAATGATGGGGAAGACAAACGAGGAAAGGATCTTGAGTCGATAGCAAAATCGTCTCGTCGATGTTGCAGCGAGGTCGTTCATCGCCCAACTCAGGTTGCCGGCCCGTTGCGCTGATTCCATGACCGCCGCGTCGGATTCGGTAATCAGACCTTGCGATTTCAAACTTGTGATCCAGTTGGTGCCTGCCGAAACCATCATTCCCGCTTGGTGCAGCCGAGCTCGAATGGTGAGTCGTGGGTAGAAGAGCGTCAGCACTCGCAACGATTCCTGGAGCGACTTCTTGTTGTCGGACGCGACGCTGAGGACTCGCAGTAGTCGAGCGCTATCGAGTCGCCGAGCCAGCACGCCGACGCCGGGAAAGTTTGGAGGCAAGAGCCCGATGTAATAGAGACCACCGACGAACGAGAGAGCCATCAACGGCATCGCGGCAGCTGCGAGCAAGAGCAGTGGCCAAACCCAGTATTCCGAGAATCCCGCGTAGAACGTCGCACTCGAATTCGCGATGCCGAATTCAGAGGACATCACCGCCATGACTGGGTAAATCTTGACAAGCAAGAAAAAGCCGACGGTGCCGGTGAAAACGGCAAGGGCCAACGCGTACCAGATGCGTTCAATCGCCTCACGAACTAGGTCTTCAGCGCCGTGCGAGTCGGCCAGCAACCGCTGCATGCAAGGCCCCAACAAGTTCAACCGATGACCTGCATCGACGGCGATCTGGGAGTCGATTGGCAAAGCGACGTTGGCCATTTTTAGCGCGGCCGGGAGCGGCGCGCCGGCGTGCAACAACATGGACAGATTGCGTGACTGCTTGTCGCCCGCGTTCTCGTCCGCGAAGGCGTGAGCAGCGTCATGCAACGGCACGCCACTTTCCGCCGCGGCCGCCAAAACCCAGACCAGCGATTGGCGGCGCGAGGTCCGGAATTGCAGCCAGCTCAGCAGAAACGCCAATGCCACGAACAGCAACACGATGAACAACACAATAAAGACACCCAGTACGTTGCCGTCAAACACGACACCCAAGACGAGGCTGCCCGCCAGAAGCAGCGATCCGCCGCCGCCGAGCAACAAGGTGATCCGCAGTCGACGTCGCGCCGGACTGTCGTAGCGATAGCAGGCAAGTCCCGCATTCCAGAACAGCATGATTGCGACCAGCACCACGCCGATCGCTGCGAGCGACAGTCCTGTTTCCCAAGTCATTAGCTGAGCCCCGAGATCAAGCTGATCAATGGCAGGAATAACGAAATGATGCTTACCACGATGAATAGCCCCACCACTGCCATGATCAACGTCGGTAGGAGCAAACGAGCGAGATGCCCGCGAGCTCGCACTCGGTGGGCAATCGATTGCGCATAAGACCGCAGCGCGTGTGGCAGTCTGCCTTCTCGCTCGCCCAACTGAACCATAGGAACGATGGTTGGCGGTAGCACGTGGGCCGCTTGCATCGCGTCCGACAGAAGCATGCCAGCCTCAACAGATTCGCTCATCCCGCGGCACGCGATTTGAATCTCCACATCCTCAACGCTCATCCCCGTGAAACGCACAGCGTCGGGAAGTTCGACGCCGCTTTCGATCATCAGCGCGATGAGGCTCGCCATTTCGGAGACGCTCGTCCAGTGCACGATCGGCCCCACGATCGGCGCCCAAGCGAGAATGCGTCGTCGACGGGACGCCGAGAGAATGATCGGCCCAAAGAGCACGGCTGTCGCGAGCAAAAGCACGGCCGACAACAGCGCCCACGATCCAACGTTGTGCCACCAAATCAGCAAAAGCGTCATCTGCGGCAGTTCCAATTGGAAGTCCTGAAACATCTGCTTGAACGGAGCGACGACGAAGATTCCGAACATCGATAGCAACAGCATCGAGACGAACAGCATCACCATCGGGTAGCCGACCATCAGCAAGACCTCGCGCCACATCTGCCGTGTTGTTCTGCGCTGTTCAATAATCTCCGGTATGACGTGGGCGATCGCGCCAGTTCGAACACTAGCCGAGAGCAATGCCGCCAAGTGAGGCGGGACTATGTTCTCGAGTCGCACCAGGGCCGATTCCAATGTGTTGCCGTCCTCGATGGCCGTCGCCAAGCGAGAGAGAGCGTCGCGAATTTTGTTATTTTCCGTCTCCATTGCGGCCGCCTTGAGCGCCGCCGCTAGCGGCATTTCCGATTCGACCGCCTCGGCAATCGCTCCTGCGAATTCGTCCGCATCTGCGCCTTGCAACGGGCGATCGCTCGTCCGCAACCGAATTCGCGACAGCCCTTTTGTTTGTAGCTTCTCTCGCGCCTGCTTCTCGTCATCCGCGGCGATGATTCCATCGACGATGCGGCCCTCGAGGTCGGCGCCGGTGTATTGAAAATGATCGGTCAAATCGAAGCCCCCAACCGCACAAGGAGGTGAAACCAGGGACCCAAGACGAACAGCCCAAGAGCGACAGTGGCCGTACCGCCAATCGTGCCGCAAAAAAGAAGAGGAATGTAGATCGACATTCCCTCGCCGGCTCGTTGAGTGCGCCGACGATAGGCGTCCGCGCTTCGCCGCAACGACTTGAGCAGCTGGCCTTTGCTGCACTTGCTGGTGAGAACCCATTGAACCATCGGAGGAATCGCGCGCGTCGAGGCACCGTCGATCGATTCATCGGCGGACTGATGACCCATTTCAATCCTGTCGGCGAGCGCCGAGCCGGTTGCCGCGATCGCTCGATCGCCCGACGCTTCTGCGGCGAGCCGAACCGATTCGTCTAGCGGGTTATCCGAGTCGATGAGCAGCGACAACAAGTCGAGAAAAGCCGTCGTGCGACTTGAGGCGATCAGGTTGGCAATCCCGGTTCGGCGACCGAAAAGCGAGAACGAATTCGATCGACCCAAACTGTAAAAGGCCCAACCCAACAACGCAGCCATAACCAACGGCGGCCAGGCCACCCAGTAAGGCAACGTTTGCTGCAACGTTCGATAAAACCCGAACGGCGATTCGCCAAGGCCGAAATCAGAATAGACGTCGGTGACAAGCAACTGATTGGGATCAGCCAGCAGAAACACCATCAGCCCATAGGCCATGGCGACCAATAATATTGGGTAGGCAAGCGAGACGAGAATCAACCGTCTCAGGTCGCTGATTCGCCGCGAAGTGGTCGCAATGCCTTCCATCGCGGACGCGAGATGTCCGCTGCGAACCCCCGCCGCAACCACGGCGGCGTACGCTGATGGCAATCCGCACTCGGCGACCATTGCATCGGCCAGCGATTCCCCTCGCTCAATTCGCTCGGCAATCAACTGGGTGACGGCGCCGATTCGCCCTGAGTACTCAGCGCCCACCGCGCGCAAACTGCTCGGCAGCGAGACGCCCGCACGGGTGAGTGCGCGGATCTCGTCATTCAATGCAGCAAAATCGTCAGCGTGCAGTGTATTCAAGAGCTAAGCCTGATGACTAACCAAGGTTGCCTCGCAGTGTGCTGCACCCGATATCCTGCAGCCGATTCGCCTGTCGCCAATGCGGCCTGAAGTCCTCAACTCCACTGAGTCTGAACTCCACTGCGTACTTGAGAATTCAAGCGTTCAAGCACCAAAGAGGCGGCGCAATACCGTGCGAAAATGATGACTCGCGTGTTACCTCGGCCAGGCGTCCGCAGCCGCCATTCTACAAAGCCGATTCCCGGTTGCCATCACTTGGATCAAAAAAACCGAACACTCGGAGTATTTCTTCCGGAGTCGTCTCGCCCGCCTCCACAGCCTGGTAAGCCATAGTCAACAGCGGCGTCATGCCCGACGACTCGGCTGCTTCACTGATGATTCCCTGGTCTTCTTGGGCGAGGATGGCGGCCCGCACGCCGGCGTCTTGGACCACAAAGAACTCGGCCAAAAGTCGTCGGCCGGAATAGCCCGTTCCTCGACAGGAGGGGCAGCCGGCGGCCGTTTTCCAGCGTGAAACGGGAAGGCCTAACCGCGACGCGTCATCCTCAGACCAAGCCGCGCAATCACATAATCGCCGAACGAGTCGCTGGGCGATCACGGCTCGAATGCCGCTGCGAATCAAATAGGGCGCCACCCCCATCTCCGAAAGGCGACTCATCGCACCCGCCCCATCCTCGGCATGAAAAGTCGTGATTACAAGGTGACCCGTCAAAGAGGCGTTGATCACTGTTTCCGCTGCAAATGGGTCTCGGATTTCGCCCACCATGATCGCTTCCGGATCTTGACGCACCAATGACCGCAAGCCGACGTCCAGATCAAACCCGACGCTTGGCCGGACTTGCGATTGCACCACGCCTTCGATCGAGGCCTCAACAGGATCCTCGAGCGTCACAATGCAGCGTTGACCGCTCGAGCGTCGAGCTAACTCGCGCAAGCAAGCGTATGCCGTCGTCGTCTTGCCGCTCCCAGCCGGCCCGGCAATTATGATCGCGCCAGACCGTGCCTCCAGCCAGTTCGCTAGCCGTTTGGAATCGACCTCGTTTAGCCCTAGGTCGGAAATCAACTGAAAGTGGTGTTGTGTCGCCAGCAATCGAACGACCGCCCGCTCTCCGTGAAGAGTCGGAAACGTGCTCACTCGCATCTCCACGCCGGCCGAGTCCGCTGGAAGACGACCCTCTTGAGGCGTATCGGCGCGGTAGGTCAGAAGCCCCGCAAGCACTTTGAGCCGAGCGACAACGTCCGCCGAGTCGCCCGTCGGGAAGACGCCGATGGGCTGCAAAGCTCCGTCAATCCGCAAGCGAATCTCGACTCCGCTTTCGACCGGTTGAACGTGAACATCGCTCGCGTTGAGCTCGATCGCGCTGGCGAGAAGTTGGTCAACGAACTGGATCGCATAAGTCGACTCACTCACGTCCAATTCGCCAAGCGACTGAGCCAATGAAGCTGAACTTGAATTCATGGCGCCGCCGTATCGCACTGGGAATTGAAACGCTGGGTGATCTTGCGAGCGCTTTTATGAGAGCGCTATGTTGTCACGGCGAATCGATCTTGCAGGGCCTGGACTGTCATTCCCTCTTCGCGAATCGCCTCCATCGCGCGAACGGCCGCTTCGGCCGCCTGGATTGTCGTGATACAGGGTACACCCGCTTGCACCGCAGCAGCTCGGATTCTTCCCTCATCCGTTCTGGCACCTTTTCCGCTGGGCGTATTCAAAACCAACGCCACCTCGCCATCGATGAGGAAGTCGAGCAGGTTGGGATGGCCCTCCGCCAGTTTCTTGACGATTTCAACCGGAACATTCGCATCGGCCAATCGCTTGGCAGTCCCTTCGGTTGCGAGCAACGAAAAACCCATGTCGACCAATCGTTGGGCCAGCTTGGCTACCTTCTTCTTGTGCTGCACTGCGACGCTCAGGAAAATCTTGCCTTCGTCCGGAAGCACGACGCCCGCAGCGAGCTGACCTTTGGCGAATGCGATACTAAACCGTTCGCTGATCCCCATGACTTCACCCGTGCTGCGCATTTCCGGGCCGAGCACAATGTCGACGCCAGCGAATTTTCGGAATGGAAAGACGCTCTCTTTCACCGACACGTGACTCGGAATCGGCTCGGAGTCGATTCCCAAATCGCGCAGCTTTTCGCCCGCCATCACCTTCGCGGCAATCTTCGCGACGGGTACCCCGGTCGCCTTGGCGACAAACGGAACGGTACGACTGGCTCGCGGATTCACTTCCAACACGTATACGTTGAAACGATCTGCTTCTTTCTTGACTGCAAACTGAATGTTCATCAGGCCAACGACGTTCAGCTTCTTCGCCAAGGCATGCGTTGCATCGCGAATCTCCTGAACCACCGGCCCCTGCAAACTGTAGGGCGGTATGGCGCACGCCGAGTCGCCGGAGTGTACGCCGGCCTCTTCAATGTGCTCCATGATTCCCATCACCACGACATCATCGCCGTCGCTCACCGCGTCGACATCAACTTCCGTCGCGTCTTCCAGGAACCGATCGATTAGCACCGGCTGACCCTGAGCGACAATGAACGCCTCGCGAACAAAAAGCTCGAACTGCTGGTTGTCGTAGCAAATCTCCATGGCGCGGCCGCCTAGCACAAAGCTGGGCCGGACGAGTGCGGGGAAGCCGATCTCCTGCACTTTGGCCCGCGCTTCCGTCATGTTGCGAGCAATGCCGTTGGCCGGTTGCTTCAAGCCTAATTCGTCGAGCAATTGTTGGAACTTCTCGCGGTCTTCGGCCGCCTCAATCGTATCGACGCTGGTCCCAATGATCGGGACGCCCGCCGTCTTGAGCGCGCGAGCTAGATTCAGAGGCGTCTGGCCGCCGAACTGCACGATCACGCCATCCGGTTCGACTCGATCGAAAATGTTCAGTACATCTTCCGTCGTCAACGGCTCGAAGAACAAGAGATCACTGGTGTCATAGTCCGTGCTCACCGTCTCGGGATTCGAGTTGACCATGATCGACTCAATCCCCAGTTCGCGCAACGCAAAGCTGGCGTGGCAGCAGCAATAATCGAACTCGATGCCCTGGCCAATTCGATTCGGCCCGCCGCCGAGAATCATGATCCGCTTCTTATCTCTCTTGGGAGGCGTTTCGTCTTCCTCTTCGTAGGTTGAATAGTAGTACGGGGTGTACGCCGCGAATTCAGCCGCGCAGGTATCGACTGACTTGAACGTCGCGACAATGCCTCGAGACTTGCGGTATTCGCGGACGCCCGTTTCGTCCGTCTCGAAAATGTCCGCGAGCTGACGATCGGAGAAACCAAGCCGCTTGGATCGGCGAAGAACTTCGTCGGATACTCCGGCTAACCCGCCAGCCGACTTCAACGTGTCCTCAAACTCAACGAGCTCGCTCAGCTGATCCAGGAACCAAGGATCGATGCATGTTAGCCGGTGCAGATCCTCTTGGCTGACTCCCGCTTTCATCGCGTAACGGATATACCAGATTCGATCGGCGTTGGGTCGAGTCAGTTTGGGACGTATCTCGTCCAAATTCGGTTGGTCTTCTTTTCCCCACAGATCTTTGTGGTCGCAACCGAGTCCGAACCGGCCGACCTCCAATCCTCGCAACGCTTTTTGCAGCGATTCCTTGAAGATCCGCCCGATCGCCATCGTCTCGCCGACACTCTTCATCTGAGTCGTCAGCGTGTCGACAGCTTCCGGGAATTTTTCAAAGGCAAATCGCGGGATCTTCGTGACCACGTAGTCAATCGTCGGCTCAAAGCAAGCCTTCGTTTCTTTCGTGATGTCGTTCGGTAATTCGTGCAAGAGAAAACCGACGGCCAGTTTGGCGGCAATCTTGGCGATAGGAAAACCGGTCGCTTTCGATGCCAGGGCGCTCGAACGACTGACTCGAGGGTTCATCTCGATCACGACCATCCGCCCGCTCTCCGGATCGATCGCAAACTGAATGTTCGATCCGCCCGTCTCGACGCCGATCTCGCGAATGACCGCAATGCTGGCGTCTCGCATCCGTTGATACTCTTTGTCGGTCAACGTCTGCGCGGGCGCCACTGTGATCGAGTCGCCCGTGTGGACTCCCATCGGGTCGAAGTTCTCGATCGAGCAGATAATCACGACGTTGTCGTCCAAGTCGCGCATCACCTCCATCTCGTACTCTTTCCAACCGAGCACAGATTCTTCGAGCAGGACTTCGTGGACCGGCGACTGATCGAGTCCGCGCTGGATCAACGTGTCAAACTCGTCTCGGTTGTACGCGATGGCCGAACCGGAGCCGCCCATCGTGAAGCTAGGCCGCACCACGCAGGGAAGGCCAATCGTCTCGACGACTTCACGAGCGTGCTCGAGCGTCTTTACTGTTTCGCCGCGCGAGCATTCGAGTCCGATCTTGTCCATCGCGACCTTGAATTGGTCTCGCGCTTCGGCCTTCGCGATCACGGCCGCATTCGCGCCGATCATCTCCACGCCAAACTGCTCAAGCACGCCTTGCTCATCAAGCTCCATCGCCAGGTTGAGCCCGGTTTGGCCGCCCAAGGTCGGCAGCAAGGCGTCCGGCCGCTCGGCTTCGATTACCTTCGCGACCGCCTCACACGTAAGCGGCTCGATGTAAGTTCGCTCAGCCGTGCTAGGATCGGTCATGATCGTGGCCGGATTGGAATTGACCAGCACGACCTCGTAGCCTTCTTCCCGCAGCGCTTTGCACGCCTGGGTGCCCGAGTAATCGAACTCGCACGCCTGCCCGATGACGATCGGTCCGGAGCCAATAATCAGAATCTTGTGTAAATCGTCGCGACGTGGCACGGGAACTCCAGCTGATCAGACAAGGGTGGAAAGCTGCCTAGGGCGGTGGGCGGCGCATGCCAAACACGCGCGACCGATTAAAAACCCCTCGAAGTTACCACCCGTTCGGCTATCAGTTCAAGGGGCAGGAATCAGGTTGGGCAAAACGATTTCGGCCGCCAATCGGGGGTGTCTCGACCTCAACCAGCAACCATCTTCTCGATTCGCCTTCGAGATGTCGCAAGCCAGCCGGGGCTCGGACGCTTTACGCTGATGATCATCAAGCTAAATACTCGTTTCTTGTGACTTGATGGGCTGATGGCGAGGAAACGCTCGACCACCGGCGGCACCTCGATGTGAGGGGTCATGGGGCGAATCGAACTGGCTTGGCTCAAAAACGCCCGCGAGAATTCGAGCGGATCCGGCCGTTCCAGGCCGATTTTGGGGCTCGGGGAAGGCCGAAATCACGGCCTGTGCGGGATTTGCCTAGTGCATAGGCGCCAGCCGGTTACTGAGCGGGCACCAGTCGAAGCAGACCGTTGACGTTTTGACGTAAGCTGTTTAGTATGAATATGTTGGTTAAATTCTGTACTGACCCGAAACATGTAAGGAATCCAGGCAAGGGTGACCACACCATCACGATCTGGCGTCTTCGCCGATGGGCCGGATCAGCGCGTCGAGCGATTCAGCGAGAGCATTAGTTTCGACTACCGCCTCTATCCCTTCGATATTCAGGGCTCGATCGCCCATGCGCAAATGCTCGCTAGCCAAGGCGTGTTGACAGAAGATGAAGCCAAAACCATCGATTCGACGCTGTCTCGGATCGGCGAGCAGATCGGTGAAGCCGTCGCCGACCACGACCCTCTCCCGGGTAGCGAGTCGTTTCCGATGCGGTTTGAGCTTGAAGACATTCACATGCACATCGAGCGGGCTCTTATCGATGAATTGGGCGATGTCGGCCGCAAATTGCACACAGGTCGCAGCCGCAACGATCAGGTCTCGACCGACCTTCGACTCTGGGTGCGCGACGCAATTGACAAGACAGACGAGTTGCTCCGCGACTTGCAACGAGCTTTTGTCTCGCGATGTGATCGAGATCAAAACGTCATTCTGCCGGGATACACCCACTTGCAACGAGCCCAACCGGTGCTTGCGCCGCATTATTGGTTGGCCTATTGCGAGAAGTTCGAACGCGATCGCCAGCGATTGCTCGATTGCCGCCGTCGCGTCAACGTCTGTAGTCTCGGATCTGCGGCTCTGGCCGGCACGACGATTCCGATCGACCGAGACGACGTCGCCCAGCGGCTCGGTTTCGACAGCGTGGCTCGAAACAGCCTGGACGTCTCCAGCGACCGAGACTTCGTTCTTGAAACAGCGTTTGTCTTGACTCTGATTGCCGAGCACCTGAGCACTTGGGCGGAAGAGTGGATCCTTTGGTCGACTGTGGAATTCAATTTCATCCGCCTCCCACAAGACTTCTGCACCGGCTCGTCGATCATGCCTCAAAAGATCAACCCAGACGTGCTCGAATTGACTCGAGGCAAGACGGCTCGGGTAATAGGCAACCTGCAGACTCTGCTCACATTAATTAAAGGCCTCCCGCTGGCTTACAACCGAGACTTACAAGAGGACAAGCCTCCGCTGTTTGACTCGTTCGATACCGTGACCGCTTGCTTGCAGTTGGCCGCGCTGCTGGTTGAACGAGCTGAACTGAATCGTGAGGCGATTGCGGAGCGACTTGATCGCGGGCATTTGGACGCGACGACGTTCATGGAATTCTTGATTTCGCGCGGCGTGCCGCAGCGAACGGCCCACCACATGGTCGGCGAACTTGTCGGCGAAGCATTATCCAACAACGTGCGATTGGCTGACCTTCCCTTGGAGCGATATCAGCAGCTCGACTCGACGTTAGACGAAACGGTATACGACGTGTTGGGAGTGGAAAACGCGGTCCGAGCGTTTCAGAGTTATGGTTCGACTGCGCCGAGCGAAGTCTCTTCCCAAGTCGAAAGCTGGAAGGAGCGAGTAGCCCAATCGACGTGATGTCGATGTGTCAGTGAGAAAGCACGACTTCCGCTAGTGATGGCGGTGTTCGTTAGACCGGCGCAGCAACCGCCGTGAGCACCGCGAAAAACCCGAATGATCAGCACTTGATAATGGCAACCTATGATGAAGACAGCAACATTGATCAAAGCGAACCGTCCGCCGTCGGCGAGTAAAACGTGGCTGGCGAAGTTCTCCCTGCTGCTTGCCGCGTTTGCGATGCTTGCGCCCAATTTGGCAAGAGCTCAAGATGCGGCGGTGGAGACGAACCCGACCATCATTGCGTTGGAGGAGTCAGACCCCCGCTCGCCCGAGCAGTTGATGTTTGCAATTCAAGTGGCGATGGGATTCGACCGCGAAGACATTGTGCAGAAATATGCGACTCAATTGTTGGCCGCAAACGTCGACGCGGCCGGCAAAGTCTCGCTGCACCGCAAGATGGGATCGCCGATCTTCATCAAGCTGAATGATGTCAAGAAATATGGGCAAGAGCTATCTGACTATGCGAAGTCGGTGCTGGATGCAGTTGGCGATTACTCGAAGAGCACCGACCGCTTGCGGCAGCTGGCCGTGCAAGCTCAGTCGGACGACGAGGTTGCTCGACGATCTGCTGTCGTTGAGATGCTCAAGGGCGGCGATGCGGCCGCGCCTGTATTACTGAACGCAATGACCAGTGCCTCGAATGATGTCCAATTGGCTCGGCTCCGAACTGCATTGATGGCGATGGAGAAAGACGCGATCGCGCCGGCAATCTCGGCGTTGGAATCGGACAATGCGGCCGTCGTGTCTCAATCTTGCCAAGCGTTGGGTTTGATGAAGGCCAGCACCGCGATCCCCTATTTAGCTCGCCTTTCGCTCGATACGGATCATCCGTCCATGCCCGATGCTAAGAAGGCGATGTTGCGGATCGTTGGTGTTACCCCGACGAAGCCGGAAGCAATCATTTTCTTGCGCCGAAAAATCGACGCGTTTCGCCGCGGAGACATGCCGGCGCGGCCCGATCTGGATGGACGGATTCGAACGTATCGATGGGACAACGAATCGAACACAGCGGTCGCGTCTCACTCGCCGATCCCGATCGCGGTGTATGGCGCCGCCGCACAACTGTCTCGCGACTTGGCCGCTTTATCTGATTCACACGACGATCAACTCAGTGCGCTGCTTGTTCAACTGCAAGACGCGCAGCTTCGGGCCGGCGCAGATCAACCGCTACCGACCGATACCGCGACGTGGAAACTCGCGACGAGCACACGGCCCGAGCAGCTTGAATTGGCTCTGGTCGAAGCTGTCAAGCGAGAGTGGACTCCTGCCGCCACGGCGACTCTCCAGGCGCTCGGCGCAAGCGGCGACCTCGACTTGCTCGGCTCTGTCGATGGTCGGCCAAAACCGCTGGCTCGGGCTTTGGTCAACGAGGACCGTCGAATTCGCTACGCGGCCCTCCGGGCTATTATGGCGCTCGATCCCAAGACGCCTTACGCGGGTTCGTCCGATTTTGTGAACGCAATCGAGTACTTCGTTCGCAGCAGCGGCGTCCGCAAAGTGCTCGTTGGAAACCCCAATCGAGCTCAAGCACAATCGATGGTCGCACTGATTTCCGCCCAGGATTATTCTGGCCGCTCGTTCACAATTGGCCGCGAGTTGATTCGGTTCGCCCAGGCAAATCCGGATGTCGAGACGATTCTGATCTCGTCCCGACTGACAAGACCGGGCGCCAAAGAGACGTTGCAGTTGCTGCGTCAGGACCCTCGGACTTCGCGGCTGCCGATCGGTATCTACGCGGTGGCGGACGAAATCAAGTTTGCCGAAAGGATCGCTGAAGAAGATGATCGCACAATCGCCATGCCACGCTTGCACTCGGTTGGCGGCGCAGCCATTCATTTGAGTCGGCTCGATGCTTTACGAGGCGACGTCACGCCTCATGCAAGTCGTATCATCCAGGCCCTTGCCGCGCTGCGATTGCTGGACAAACTGGCGTCGGACCGAGATTCGTATCCTTTCTATGAGGTGTTTCGACTTGAGGAGTCCGTCGTCGCGGCCACCCAACAAGATTCGCTCGCCTCGCAAGCTTCCCGTGTTCTCGGCTTACTCGGCACAGCCGGAGCTCAACAAACACTTTTGACGATGACATTGGATTCAGCTTTGGCGGATCAATCGCGCGAGGCGGCGCTTGCCGCGTTTGAGTCCGCGGTTAAACTTCGCGGTTTGCAACTGACCAATGTTCAAGTTCGCGAACAGCAGGTCTCGCTGCACAATGCCCCCTTGACTGATCGTGTGTCCGAGCGGATGAAGGAAGCAGTGCTCAACTTGTTCCAAGGCAAACCGATCGCGGCCGCGAAGGCTGATGAATCGCCGAAACCAGCCGAACCTGCTTCGCCAAGCGTCGAGTAGCTACATGATGGGGAGCCCTGTGTTGAGAGTCGCATTGAGTCGTCGGTTATTTCGATCTTATTTCGGTCGTCTCCTTTCGAATCTCGGATCTTGTTAAAGATGTCGTTCGGAAACCCCGCCGAGACTGGACCGCCGATTCCCAGCATCATTGGCAATTCGCCAGCGATGCAGGAAGTGTATCGAGTGACTCGCCGAGTCGCTCGCAGCAATGCATCTGTGTTGTTGCTCGGCGAAACCGGCACGGGGAAGGAGCTGATCGCCACGGCCGTTCATCGCTTGAGTGATCGCGGCGGTGGTCCGTTTGTCAAAGTGAACTGCGGGGCATTGGCGGACAACTTGCTCGAGAGCGAATTGTTCGGACACGTGCGAGGCGCGTTTACCGGCGCCGTGGCCAATCGCACCGGGCGATTTGAGGCCGCCCACACCGGCACCATCTTCCTCGACGAAATCAACTCGACGTCGTTGCTCCTGCAAGTCAAATTGCTGCGAGTCTTGCAGGAAAGAGAATTCGAGCGAGTTGGCGACACGCAAACCAACCGAGTCGACACGCGAGTGATCGCGGCAAGCAATCGCGAGTTGCTTGAAGAAGTTGAGTTGGAGCGATTTCGGGAGGATCTTTATTGGCGGCTGAACGTCGTCCCGATCGTTATTCCGCCGCTCCGCGAGAGGCGTGAAGACATCCCCGCGATGGTCGCCCACTTCTTGTCGATTTATAGCGAAGCCAACGACAGGTATGTCGTCCACATACAACAAGAGGCGGTCGACGCACTGCGGGACTACCACTGGCCGGGCAACGTTCGCGAGCTGCAAAACTATGTTGAGCGGGCCGTTGTGATGGCCGAAGGCGACGAACTCACATTGGATCTGTTGCCTGGAATCGTCACAGGGAGCGAACGGCCGCGTGGTCGGTTGCGAGGCGTCGATGTTGACTCGATTGCTTACGAGCTCGTGCAGCAAGGGATGCAAGAAAACGGCGAGGATTGCGAGGAGCTCCACTCGCTCGTCGTCAATCGCGTCGAGAGAGAATTGATTGCCCAAGTGATGGAAGCCTGCGATCATGTGCAGACGCGAGCAGCCACAAAACTAGGTATTAATAGGAACACATTGCACAAGAAATTAAAGGAGTACCAACTGGAGTCCGAGAAGGAATAGATGGGCATACTCAGCGGCATCACGATGACGTGTTTCTTTACCAGCTATTTGGCAGCGCTGGTCTTGGAATTCCTTCGCCTATTCACGCGAGCCAAGATCCCGTTTTGGTCGGCTGTTGTTTTTGGGGCGGCGGGCCTGTTTACCCATTCGGTTTACATCTGGACTCTTGTGCAAGAGCCACAAGCGGCTGGAGCTCCATTAAGTGATTGGTACTCATGGATTCTCATGGCTGCCTGGATTGTCGCTGCCGCTTACTTGGGACTGACTGTGCGAAGGTCGGCTGCGGCGATCGGCGTCTTCTTCCTTCCTCTTGTGTTGGCGATGATCGGCTTGGCTTTGCAGCTCAAGGACTCACCCCCATTTTCGCCCGACAAAGCTCTCAACATGTGGCGGTCGGTTCACGGCATTTCGCTCTTGCTGGGCACGGTTTCTGTTGTCATGGGCTTTGCGGCCGGCATCATGTACCTAATCCAATCAAATCGGCTCAAGAAAAAGTTACCGCCACCCAGGCGCGGAGTACGTCTGCCGAGTTTGGAATGGTTGCAGCGGTTTAATCGAGAAGCCCTCTGGTTGTCGACCGGGTTGTTGGGGATCGGCTTGTTCTCCGGCGTTGCTCTCAACATCAAGCCCGCCGCGACTGATGCGGCGACGATCGCCTGGACGGATCCAACGATACTGAGTTCGGGACTACTCTTCCTTTGGCTCGCCGCTACCGCCATTTTCGAACTCGTATACAAGCCGGCTCGAGTTGGGCGCAAAGTCGCGTATTTGACGCTGGCAAGTTTTGTTTTCCTCGCACTCGTTCTGGCCACCGTCTTGTTAGGCCGTCATGCAGCGGGAGAAGCCGAAACGGCTTGGCGAACCCCGGCCCTTTCTCGGCTTGCTGAGCGGGAGGGTCGGCAATGAACCTGCAAATGATCGGGCTCAGCCATCACACGGCTTCCGTCGAAATTCGCGAGCGGCTGGCCTTTAGCCCCGAGCAAGCTCGTGAAGCGATGGAGTCACTGAAGCAACGTTTTCCGCAGTCGGAATCGGTTGTCTTGTCGACTTGCAACCGCGTCGAGATCTACCTCGCGTCAAGTTCGCCCGCCGGTTGTCCGAGCCATGAACAACTAGTCGAATTTGTCGCGTCGTTTCACGGAGTTGATGCGGAACAGATATTCGATGAGTTGTTTGATTGGTCAGGCGGTGATGCGGTTCGACACCTCTTTTCAGTCGCCTCCAGTCTCGACAGTATGGTTGTCGGCGAGCCGCAAATTCTTTCCCAAGTCAAGCAAGCCTACGAACTTGCCCGGGAAGGCAATTCGACCGGTGCCTTGCTGCATGCGGCGTTTCAAGCGGCCAACCGCGTGGCCAAACGCGTCGCCACCGAGACGGCGATTCACGAAAAGCGAGTGAGTGTGCCAAGCGTTGCCGTGGCCGACTACGCTCGGCAGTTCTTCGAGAAATTTGATGATAAGAACGTGCTCGTGATCGGCGCAGGAGAAATGGGCGAGGAAACGCTTCGGTATCTCATCGACGCCGGCGCCTCGCGAATCACGATTATCAATCGGACGGTCGAACGCGCGCAAGAACTCGCCCAACGGACCGCCGGAGAAGCAGGTGACTGGGCCGATCTGGCTGATTGCCTTATCAACGCCGACATTGTCGTTTCGACAACTGGGGCAACCGATCCGATTGTCTCTCGCGAACAATTCGCAGCGATTCATCCACAACGATACCAACGGCCGTTGTTCATTCTCGACCTCGCCGTGCCTCGCGATTTCCATCCAGAGATCGAACAGTTTGCTGGTATCTACCTCTACTCGGTCGATGACCTCTCCGCAGCGTGTCGACGTAATCGCGAAGCCCGTGAACGCGAATGGCCCAAGGCCGAGAAGATTATTGACGATGCAACGACACAATTCGTCGCTGAGCTAAATCATCGCGCGACAGGGCCGACGATTCGGCGACTCACGACGCAAGCTCATGAGATGAAGGATCATGAACTTTCGCGACTGCTGAACAAGCTCGACGATCTCGATGAACGCGCCAAACGCGAAATTGAGAGGTTTGCCGATCGGCTCGTTGGCAAGATACTTCATCCGCCGCTGGAAAGTTTGCGAGCGGAGGCGGAGCATGGCACGCCGCACGGGCTGCTCGACGCGCTGAGACGACTGTTCAAGCTCTAAGAAACGGAGTCGCTGAGGAGCTTATTCCCAGTCCTCTTCGTACTCTTCGTCGTCTTCCGCATCGTCGTCTACGTCGGTGCCTTCTTCGTCGTCTTCTTCTTCGTCGTCTTCGAGGTCGTCATCCTCGAGGTCGTCATCCTCGTCGTCGCTTCCGAATTCGTCGTACTCTTCTTCGTCGTCGAGTTCGGACTCCCAGTCTTCGTCGTCGTCGTCCTCTTCTTCGTCGTCGTCCTCGACTTCCTCCCAGCCGTCATCCTCTATGCCATCATCATCATCATCATCGCCGTCTTCTAACTCATCGCCGTCTTCTAACTCATCGTCGTCTTCTAACTCATCGCCGTCTTCTAACTCATCGCCGTAGTCGTCGTCTTCGAGAGCTTGCTTGAGACCGTCGGTGTCTTGCGGGAGTTCGTCTGTGGGCGCGGTAGCGGTTAGGCTTGCGGTCTCAGTGGAAACACTCATATCAGCATCCTCCTTCAGACGATCGTCGCTCGATTTCATGATGTCGCTATTCTGTTTCGGATCGAACGACCGAATTCGCAGCTGCTCAATCCTCGGCAGCAGTTCGGTGTTCTTGAGGCCAAAGAGTTGTAGGAATGTCTTGGTTGTCGAGTAGATGTAGGGTCGACCTAATTCGTCGCTTCGGCCACTAATCCGAATCAGATCACGGTCGAGCAATTGTCGCAGGATTTCTCCACAATTTACACCACGGACTGCTTCTATGTCAGCTCGCATCACGGGTTGTCGGTAGGCGATTACAGCAAGGGTTTCCATTGCGGGCGCGGACAATCGGATTTCGGCGGGAGCGTGCTGCAGGCGTCGAACCCATGAAGCCAGATTCTTCCTCGTCATGAATTGGTAGCCGCCCGCAACCTCTTCCACTCGAAATGATCGGCCCGCGTCGTCATATTGTTGGTTGAGCCGGCGAATCAGTGTACGCGCTTCTGTGCCGTCCGCCAAGTTGGCCAGCTGGCTCAGCTTTCGACTCGGCAAGGGTTCGCGCGAAACAAACAATACGGCTTCGAGTCGCTGGATTTTGCCGCTTTCATTTTGCGGCGTCGATTCCGATTCGGGCTGTTGCAGCCCCAACCACCAATCAAACTCTTGACCGTTCCGCCGGCGAATTCGAGGCGGTCCGCCGCGTATCGTCGGGCATCGCGCCATGGCAAATGTTTCGCGCCACATATTGGGATTCAATATTTGGGTTTTTCGGCGGTGAATCGAGCAAGCACGAACAAGAAGGACAGAGTAGCCGGGACCCGCCGCGAGACACAAGGCCAGAAGATATGCGAACAGGGTTAGATTTTTCGCTCGAAAAGAGCTCAAATTGCATGGACGTTTGTCGATTGCGCGTCAACGCACGCAAGTGCACAGTGGCCTGACGCGATTACAGAACGGCCCCTGGCCAAGCGGTGTTATGTCGTCGATCTATTTGGACAACAACGCAACGACATTGATGTCGCCCCGAGTCGCGGAGGCGATGCATCAATGCAATCTACGGGGCTGGGCCAACGCCGCCAGCGCTCACTCGCAAGGACGCGCTGCCCGCCGTTGCCTGGAAGACCATCGCGACCAACTGACTCGGCTCGTTGGCGGCAGAACCTCCGGAATGAACTCGGATCGTTTGCTGCTCACAAGCGGCGGGACCGAATCGAATAACCTTGCCTTAGTCGGCCTGGCCGCCGCCAGAAGCGGTCAGATCATTGTGTCGAGCCTGGAGCATCCCAGCGTCGCGGCCTCAGCTGCTTGGCTAGAATCGCAAGGCCGACACGTCGTCCGCCTGCCAGCCAACTCGGGCGGCGTCACTTGCTACGATTCGCTCCCCGAATTGCTGGCCGAGCCGACTGCGGTCGTCAGCGTGATCTGGGCGAACAATGAGACGGGCGTCATCCAACCCATCTCGCAGATCGCCGCCATCTGTGAATCAGCCAATGTGCCCATGCACACGGACGCGGTCCAAGCCGTTGGCAAGATCCCCGTCGACTTCCTTGACTCGCAAGTTGCCGCGATGACGTTCAACGCCCACAAATTGCACGGGCCGCGCGGCATCGGCGGTCTGCTCGTCCGCTCCAACGTCACGATTGAGCCAATCCTATATGGCGGCTTTCAGCAGATGGGAGTTCGCCCCGGCACGGAATCGATCGCCTTGGCCGCAGGAATGAACTGCGCCGTCGGCGACGCCTTGGCAAATGCCGAAGTTCGCCGAGCTGAAATGCGAGCCATGCGAGAGCGATTCGAGACGATGCTGCTTGAGCAAGTTCGAGATGCGGTTGTGATTGGCGGCGAATCGGAACGCTTGCCGCATACTTCGTGCGTCGCGTTTCCGGGAGTCGATCGCCAAGCCCTGTTGATGTCGCTAGATATGGCCGGCGTCGCTTGTTCGACCGGCTCAGCATGCGCAAGCGGTTCAAGCGAGCCATCGCCGGTGCTGCTCGCGATGCAGCTCGACCAAGCACTCGTGGAAAGCGCGGTGCGATTTAGTTCGAGCTGCATGAATTCGATCGACGAGATGGAACGAGCCGCCCAGCTCGTTTCCACTGCAGTCCGGCAAGTTGGTGGATGACGCTGATGCAGGACTCCGATGTGCGAACAAGTACGCCAGAACAGAACGCGGAATCCTCTGCGGCCGAGCGCACCGTCGAGTCTGGCGCCTGGACGCGATTCCGCTTGGCGGTTGTCGCTTTCTTTCTGATCGCGCCGCCCATCTTCGCCGTTCCCGCTGTCGGCGACCTGTTTTCGGACGTCATCGGCGCCGCTCCCAAGCTCGACTTGTCGCCGCCCGACACGGGCCAGTTGGACTCGCTGGAGTCTGGTTCTCGTCAAACCTCGACCAAAACGGTCACGGTGACATCGGAGCGGAGCAAGCAGATTCAATCGGAGTTACAACTGTTGGGCGCCACGTATATGTTGCTCGAGCAGTATGGCGACGAGGAGATAGTTTATCGATTCATCTGTCATGTCGATCGACCGAGCGGCGGTCGCCGATTTGAATCCCAACACGCCAGCTCGTTGGACGCCATGCAACAGGTGCTGAACGAGGTGCGAGCTTGGACTGGTAAGTGAGCGGAAAGCAATTCGTCGGCCCTCCGGTTGAAACCATGAGGCGATCGGTCGAAACTGATTGACCGGTGCCATGAAACTTTGCCCGCGCGATTGCGTTTGACTACTCGTTTTCAAGGAATGCATGACGATGAAGGCTGCCTACATCCAAGAAACCGGACCTGCCAGCGTGATTCAGTACGGTGATCTTCCCGCGCCCGAAATCAGCGGATCAGAAGTGTTGCTTCGCGCGGGCGCGGTTGCCGTTAACCCGGTCGACACCTACATCCGAAACGGCGCCAATTATTGGGACTTGCCGATGCCGTTCATAATCGGGTCCGATGTCGCGGGTGTTGTCGAAGCAGTCGGCCCCGATGTCCAGCGATTCAAGGTAGGCGACCGAGCGTGGGCGACCAATCAAGGACTCGTTGGACGCCAAGGCGTGTTTGCCGAGCTCTCCGCCATCGATGAAATGTGGCTCTACCATTCGCCTGAGGAAACGTCGGATGAAGATCTAGCCGCCTGCGCACTCGTCGGAATCACTGCGCATCTGGGGCTCTTTCGAGAAGCCAGATTGGGCACCGGCGATTCGGTGGCCGTGCAAGGCGGGACGGGCGGAGTCGGCTCGATGGTGATTCAGATGGCCAAAGCGGTCGGTGCCCGCGTGCTCGCCACTGCGGGCAGCGACGAGAAGGTTCAACGTTGTCTCGAACTCGGTGCCGACGCAGCCGTGAATTATAAAACCCAAGATGTTGCCGAGGCGATCAGCGAATTCGCCCCCGACGGCGTCAACGTGTTTTGGGAAACGCAACGCGAGCCGGACTTCGATGCGATTGTTTCCTACATGGCCGATCGCGGGCACATCGTGCTAATGGCTGGCCGCGATGCCCGCCCCGAATTTCCCGTTGGCCCGTTCTACGTCAAGCAATGTTCGCTACACGGTTTCGTCATGTTCAAGGCGATGCCCGATGAACTCCGAGCCTGCGCGACCGACATCAATACTTGGCTCGACGATGGCCGGTTGAAGGCGCAAATTGCGAAAGTCATGCCGCTGTCCGAGGCCGCTCAAGCACATCAGCTGCAAGAGGACAACACGCTTCAAAAAGCCGGCAGCATCGCCGGCAAGATCGTTCTTACGCCTTAGAAAGTTGAGAGCCCGTTCGCGCCGTCTTGTGTCGGCGGTAGCGGGGGGGAAGGCGGCGGGGGGGGGGCCAGACGCGGGGGGGTAAGAAAAAT